>NZ_JPJA01000084.1:87447-297478 GCF_000733315.1 Vibrio sp. ER1A | reverse complement strand
ATATAACCCGTTGTGGGTATTTTAGTATTGATTTAGATCAAAATACAACAAAAAACATTAATGAAGTTATGGTTAATTTCTTGATTGAAGTCAATCAAACCTTTAAAAATGGTGCTTTAAAATGATATTTTAATAATTAAAAATTATTTTAATTTGCATTTTGTAGTAATAAAACAACAAAATTGCCTTAAGAAGCTTGCTATTTAGGTAAAATCAATGGCTTCCATAACCAAAACTGAAAGTATAAGATCGCTAAATAACAGTTCAAAAACTGTGAACTCGATCAGGTAGTCAATCATATGAAAAAATTTATTGGTGCACATGTCTCCGCCGCTGGTGGGGTTGATAATGTGCCACAAAGGGCAAATGAAATCGGCGCGAACGCATTTGCACTTTTTACTAAGAATCAGCGACAGTGGGTGGCAAAACCGTTGACCGAAGAGGTTATCCAACGATTTAAATCGGAATGCCAAAAGTACGGCTTCCGTGCGGAACAAATTCTTCCGCACGACTCTTATCTCATTAACTTAGGTGCGCCGGAGTTGGATAAACTTGAAAAGTCTCGAGCTGCTTTTATCGATGAGATGGAGCGGTGCCAGCAATTGGGGCTTACACTACTTAACTTTCATCCGGGAAGTCATTTAAAAAAGTTGTCTGAGAGTGATTGTTTAGACCGTATTGCCGAATCCATTAACTTAGCGCATCAAGAAGTACCGGATGTCATCGCGGTCATTGAAAACACCGCAGGTCAGGGCACTAACCTTGGCTGGCGCTTCGAACACTTAGCTCACATCATTGATAAGGTAGAAGATAAATCGAGGGTCGGCGTATGTCTTGATACCTGTCATACCTTTACAGCTGGCTACGACTTACGAACTAAAGAGGCATGCGAGCACACATTTTCAGAGTTTGACCGAATTGTTGGCATGCACTATTTGCGAGCCATGCACCTTAATGATTCAAAGATCCCATTGGGAGGTAAGGTCGATAGGCATCACTCGCTTGGTAAAGGAGAGATTGGATGGGCGTGCTTTGAGTACATCATGCAAGATCAACGATTTGATTCTATCCCACTGATTTTAGAAACAATAGAGCCCACTATTTGGCCTGATGAGATCCAACAATTGAGACATTTTTCAATAAATTGCTGATTTTTTCGTGTGCTACATGGCATTTTGGCATCTTTCTTTCATACTATGTTACATGCATGTTGCATAAATGTGTGATTCGATAAGGTAGGTGCCATTATGACTCGTCCAGTAACTCCTAGACCAAATGCTACGCGTTCTACTCGCTTTCCGACCCCAAACCGACATATTCATGGTCAAGGTCATTACCGAACGCCGCAAATAAAGCATCCTAATCATTGAGCGATAAATAATATAATAAGCACTGCCTCTGGCGAGGAAAAGTGCATGGCGACACGCCAAATTGACAGTAGTGGTGACCCTTCGTTGAGTGATAGACTACCTGAAGTATTCATCTTCAGGGACCCACAATGACAACACTCACATGGCACGACGTAATCGGTAATGAAAAGCAACAAGAGTACTTTCAACAGACCATGGCGTATGTTGAAGCACAGCGTACTCAAGGGAAGGCGATTTTCCCTCCTGCTCAAGATGTATTTAATGCGTTTCGATTTACTGAGTTCTCGGATGTGAATGTGGTGATGTTGGGGCAAGATCCCTATCATGGACCTAATCAGGCTCACGGACTTTGTTTTTCCGTCTTACCAGGCGTAAAGACACCACCTTCTTTGGTCAATATGTATAAAGAGCTCGCTCAAGATATTGAGGGGTTTGAGATACCTGCGCACGGTTATCTGAAGAGCTGGGCAGAGCAAGGTGTGTTGATGTTAAACACGGTGTTGACTGTGGAGCAAGGGCTGGCACATTCTCATGCTAAATTAGGTTGGGAGACATTTACTGACCGAGTTATAGAAGCTTTGAATCAGAACGGTGAAGGCATTGTCTTCCTGCTATGGGGTTCACATGCTCAAAAGAAAGGTAAGATGATAGACCGTAGTAAACATCACGTATTGACTGCGCCTCATCCTTCCCCACTGTCTGCTCACAGAGGCTTCTTCGGTAGCGGCCACTTTTCTAAAACAAATCAAATACTTCAAAGTATGGGTAAGCGACCTGTTGATTGGCAACCACGACTTGATTAAGCAATCTTAGTCAATTGGTGGTTTTTCGAGCACCCTCAAAACATGATCCTACTTTCTCTTATACACTTACAAAGAGTATGGAAAATTAGGGAGAAGGATCATGATGATCGAAAGGATTAGACGCGAGCATGGTTATATGGTGCGATTGCTCGCGATTTTAAATCGAAAATTGCACTTACTAGAAAAAGAGCAGCCAATTAACTACAGTATCGTCAAAGAGATTGTCGATTACTTAGCCAATCATTCTGAAAAAATACATCACCCCAAAGAAGACATTCTCTATCACTACTTTATTGAAAAATACGGTGCTCAAGAACAAGTAGAGAACCTTGAGACCGACCATCTAGATCTCTCAGAGAAGACGCATGCTTTTCTAGATGTTGTCGAGATGATTCTCCAAGACTCAGTGGTGCCTCAAGAAGTATTCATGGGGCGTTTATCGGAGTTTATTCAAGACCAAAAACGCCACCTTGATTTGGAAGAACAATCCGTACTGCCTTTGATCGAAAAACGGTTTACTACCCAAGATTGGCAAGTAGTGGAAAGCCAATGGACGGTGACTGAAGACGACCCGGTCTTTGGTGATACGATAGCTGACCGTTACAAACAGCTAGCTGCTCGCGTCAGGCAAAATGATGTCGAAAGTGTTTAGTTTTGACATTTGGAAATGAAAGAACAATAAAAAACCCAAGCTGAGCTTGGGTTTTTTATTGTTATCGAGGTTGACTCATTTGTTCTAAATACTGCAACCAGTCTGCGGTTTGTGTGGTTGGCTTTTCTCTATGCGCTGCTTGAGCTACCTTGGTCGCCTTGGCGTAATCTTTCAGGCCCACATAGGCTCTCACTTGCAGTAACAGTTTCTCTTGTTGATTAATGCCAGTGACTTTATTGAGCGAACTTAGCGCCTGATTGAATGCGCCTTGCTGAAGCTCCAACCTTGCCACCTCTTCATAGTACTTACCATTAAGCCTTGCTGCAGCTAGCCAAGCCGTTTGAGCGTTGGACCACTCACGAGCCATTTGCCAATGCCTTGCCTGCTTGATAATGGTGTCAATATCGCTCTCTTTAACTTGTAAATTGGCATAGGACTCAGCAGCCTTCTCGGGAATACCTTGCTGAGAA
Organism: Vibrio sp. ER1A; assembly: GCF_000733315.1. NCBI lineage: Bacteria > Pseudomonadati > Pseudomonadota > Gammaproteobacteria > Vibrionales > Vibrionaceae > Vibrio > Vibrio sp. ER1A. Next base: position 294,183 of record NZ_JPJA01000084.1, on the reverse strand, counting down.
TAAAGCTGAGCTTTGCTGACCTGAAGATTCTCTGGTAACTCAATACCAGCGCGTTCGGCGGATACTAAGGTTGCCAGTGCCAATTTGTACTGCCTAGTTTGCATATAGAGTGAGCTCAACTGCTGCCACCACATTAGGTTATCCGGCTGTAACGCCAATAACTTTTGTGTCGTCAAAATCGCACTCTTCAAGCGTTTTAACTGCATCTCACCCGTTAATTGCAAACTTAATGGCTGTAGCTTAGGGGTATTATCACGCCTGTGATATTCATTAATTGCCGCCAATAAAGGTTTCCATTGCTGCAATAAGTAATGAGTTCGCGCTTTATTGAGCCATACTCCGGTGATTTGGTCTTTGCTGATGTTGTTTGCTTCAGCGGTTTTGGTCAGCTGATTGAAGTGCACTAAGGCCTGTTCAGGTTTATCTTCAGAGAGTAAAAGTTCTGCCAGCATACGTTCCGTTTGCCAACCTTGTTCATCTTCGAATGCCCCCGTATTCACGGCTATTTGCAGCTGTTTAACGGCTTTGTCAGCTTGTTCAGCTTGCCAATAATAGATGCCTAGCATACGTGCCACATACGCTTTGTCGTAATTGGCACTCGGCTTCAGTCCTTCTAAAAGCTTAATGGCTTCGCTTAGTTTATCCTCTTGCTCCAGCTCATAGGCCTTGGAAACTTGCGTTGCTGTTCGCATACCAAGTTGCGGGGCAGCAGCTACGCTAGTGGTCACTAAGAGACTGCTCAGAGCTAGGGCGGAGATAACAAATAGACGCTTTATCATTGATTCAACTTAAACTCTAATTTGACGGTTTGGCCGATGCGCGGAGTCGCTTTGCCATTCACAATCATCGGTTGATATTTCCATTGTTTAAGCGCCACCATCGCCTCACGTTCAAACATTCGTCTTGGTTTTGCTTCTACCACTTGAACATCCGTCGGGCGACCACTTTCATCGATAGTAAAAGACATCACCACATAACCTTCGACATTACGCTGTAATGCGCGACGCGGATAGCGAGGCTCCTTACGGTGTAATGGCATGACCTGCTGGTTTTGACCTATATCTGGAACGGTTGGAGCATTGAGCGCCACGCCCGCCACTTGAGTTGAAATAGCGATGTTGGGTAGTTGCGGTGTACTTGGGGTTTGTACACTTGATACCTGTGAGCTTTGCTCTACCACAGCTGCCGAAGGCGGCGTTGAAGGCATTTTGGGTGGCTCAGGGAGCACACGTTGGCGCCTTGCTGTTTCACTATCTGGTTCCACCATAACTAAATCATAACTCAGCCTTGGCTTATCATCGGGCTTAGCTTTAGGCCCAATATCGATCATCCAACTCATAAAAGAGAACAGGGCAAAAGCTAACACGGCTGCAAGTGGGACACTAGCCAGTAGTCGAACCATTATGGGCTCTCCGTCGCCAATGCAATTTTAGTGACTCCTGCTCCTTTAGCGCTGTCCATCACTTCTACCACTGTGCCGTTGAAAGCGTGCTTGTCTGCCTGAATTACCATCGAAGCATTAGGTTGTTCTAACAACAGTTTCTCAATTGTTGCTTGCACACGTTCCACATCCACGCGACGTTTATCAATGTAGATATCGTTAGCAGAAGTAATGGCCACAAAGATCCCTGCATCTTTCTGGCTAACGGCGTGGCTTGCCTGTGGTCGATTAACATCTACGCCAGACTCACGAACGAACGAACTGGTGACAATAAAGAAGATCAACATGATAAATACAATATCGAGCATTGACGTCATATCGATATTGGCTTCTTCGGTCTGTTTTCTACGATGACCTAGTCTCATAGAGAGTCTCCTGAGTGAGTCACATTGGAAGATAAGTGACGTTCACTTCTAAGTAACTGTTCAAGTTGAAGTAGGCTTTTGCTACTCCATTTTTGAATACGTGAATAGGCGAGCATGCCCGAGAGTGCGGCGACCATGCCTGCCATAGTCGGAATCGTCGCCATTGAAATACCCGCTGCCATTAAGCGAGGCTGTGCGCTACCTTGAGCTGCCAGGGTGTCAAATACGGTGATCATACCGGTGACCGTTCCAAGCAGTCCCAGCATGGGACACAAGCTAAGTAGGCACTTCAGCAAGTTTAAGTTTTGCTTAAGCTTATTCTCTGCTTCACTTAGCATGGCATTGCGCTGTGACTGAGCGTACCAAGAGTAATGATCTTGGCGTGCTACCCATTTCTCAACCCAGCTTTTTTTCTCGGTAGGAAAGACCTTGGCGAAATAGATCACTCGTTCAAAGGCCACTAACCAAAAAATAAACACCACCGCGGCGAGCCACCATAATACTGGCCCACCTTGCGTCATAAACTGGTTCAGATGCTCGCTACCGGGTAGCCAACTGAATAGGTTATGCGGCATACGCTTCCTTATGCTCAACGGTTTGAACTTCGGCTTGCTCTGCAACAAGACCAACACTCTGACGTTCTAGGATATTGCGAATCGTTTCGGCCTTAGAACTCAGTAAGTTGTGAGCAAGAAGTAGTGGCATCGCAGTAATCAGACCGAGTACGGTTGTGACCAATGCCATAGAGATACCACCCGCCATGACGCGAGGCTCGGCATTACCAAACTGGGTAATAACTTGGAAGGTTTCGATCATACCGGTAACTGTACCTAACAGACCTAGCATTGGTGCCAGAGCTGCCAATAGCTTAAGCATGCTCAGACCACGTTCAAGGTGCTGTTGCTCATCCATAATGGACTCAAGCAGTCGTAGCTCAAGTGCTTCAACATGAAGCTGTTTCTCGCTGTTGTAGACGCTAAGAACACGACCTAGTGGGTTATCAGTAGGGGTGCTCGGTGATTTTAGTTGTTTGTTGATCTTTTGCTCAGTGGTAATTAGAACAGCTGCTCGATATAGAGCGATGATCATGCCTAGAGCAAAGAGCCCTGCAATGATCTTACCGACAATACCACCGTGTTCGAATCGCTCGGCTAAGGTCGGGTTATCCGCCAGCTGCTTGTAGATATCACCACGGCTTGGGTCGATAAGGGCGGCTGTTTGGCCTGTCACAATACCAGCAGCATCTGCTGAGGTCGGAACGTTTTTAGGAAGGCGAGGGAAATCACTGGCCAACTTGCCATCCCAATCAATAGGACCATGGTTCGACAGTAAAGCAAAGTTGCCTAAACGAACCGCATCGAGTTGGGTGATTTCACCGTTACCCGCAACAAAGGGAACTTGGACGTTGGCGTAGGTCGCGCTGGTGGCTATTTGGGCTTTATAAGCACGCCACAGTCCCGTCAGCTCCTGAATGGATGGCAATGTTTTCGCCGCGACGATACCATTGATGTCAGCGATTTGCTTAGCTTGCTCAGTATTGGCGACAGAATGATCGAGTTCCACTTGAAGCTCTTTGGCTGATTGTCTGACTACGCCAAACAGTTCACCTAAACTGCCTGTTTCTAAATGCAGCTTCTTTTGTTGCTCTGCTAAGGTACGTTCATTATCAGAAAATGCAGTGCTGAGCGATTCAATGCTTGCGTCCAGTTGAGCTTTACGTTTCTCGAGTTCAGCTTTACGGGCCGCTAGTTGCTGCTCTTGCTTCTTAAACTCAGCTTCACGGTTTGCATTGTGCTGACTCTCTTGTTGCTGAGCAGTTTTGGCTTTTGAAGTTAGACTCTCTGCGGCTAAAGAAGGTTGTGCTAATCCAAGGCTTAGCAGCGCAACCATAAGCGGAAATTTATGCAATGATAACGTACGCATTAGCTAGGATCCTGTGTTTGAGTCGCTGGGGTCAATGATACTGGAAGTTCAACAAGCGATGGAGACGCTTGCTTGTGAGCAATAGCAAAGGCTTTGTCAATCTGTGGGGCTAACGCACTATCAACGGCAACCCAGCGGTTTTGGTTGATATCCCATGACCAATATTGGTTTCTGTCTAGACTGCGAGCGACCAGAGAAAGGCGGCCTAAATAAAGCTGCTCAGCTTCAATGTCGTTGCCAACGTGGATAAGGCCTCGGTAACTGCCTAGCTTAATGCCATAGTCCATTTCAATCTGATACGCTTCTAAAATACGACGGTACTTTTCAGCATCACTGACATCAGCTTGAGGCATCAAAGCCTTCAACTCATCAAGTCTCGCTAGACGCGTATCAATTCGAATTGGTTTGTCCTGCTTAATATGTGCTTCAAGCCCTGCAAGCATTTGATACATCAATGGCACAACACCTTGGCGAGTTGCACTGATTTGCTCTAACTGAGTATCAATACTAGCCATCTCTTCTTCTTGATTAGCAACAACGGCTTGCAAGTGCTTTTCGTATACTTCTAAGTTCGCCACTTCTTGCTCAAGCATCGTGATATCAGACTTCAGTTCAAATGCTTTATCGCTACTTTTGTTGATGCGAGTTTGGCTTTGTGCACTTTGCGTGATGGTTTGCGCCTCGACATTTCGAGCACTATTAAGATCGTTGGCGGTCGCGAAGCTGCTTACGGACAGCAGTGGGAGCGAACACAAGGTCAGGCGAAGAGCCGTTTTGTTCATTTCAAGAGCCTTCTGCTTTCTAGTAGAAAGTACCAGTTATTTAGTTGAATTCGGGTTCCAAATGTCTGCTACTGATTTGCGGAGTTAACGCAGTGAATCGAGTCAGAAAGAATGGCATTAAACGAGTCGTGTTACCGTTTTCTTGTCTGCATTGGAAGCGCGGTTATTGTATTGCAACTGCGTGGAGAAATACAGTCTAAATGATATTGATATGAGTTATCATTTGTTATCTCTTAATCAATATCTTGTAACGAAATATCATCAGTTTTTGGTTAAGGATAAATAAATCATATAAATCAATATCTTTAATAATGTTATGTTATTTGTTTTGAGGACACCCTTGGCAATAATCACCGTCTGCACGTCGGTAATGCATGCAGCAGGCGCGTCGTTGGACGAAATATTCCCCGTCGATGGAGACATCTAGCCGTCCAAAGCGAGTAAGCGGCAATTCCAGAGCCTGTTGCCAATGCTGAAGTTCATGAGCAAAGGTAGGGTGCAGTTGTTCTTTGGTTAGTAGATTTACGCTAACCATATGATTGAGTCCGCGAAGCAACATTTCCATCACAGTGTCAGCAAGCAGCTTCTCTTGAGTGGCTGGGCTCATTCTGCATACGTCACTGAGTTGTCGCGCTAGATCGGCAATAAGTAATTTTAGCTCTTTGGCGGCAATGGCTAAGCGCTGATGTTGGTCGCCAAGTTGCCAATTGTGTTCAGCAAAATCAAACTGCCCAACAACACCATTATCAAGATTTACCGCTTGTTTCATTGTGCTGATTGGCGGTACGTGTTCGACATAATAAGTAGTGACTAAAGCGATGGTAATTGGCTGCCAAACTAACATGGTCCAAGTACGTGTTTGCCAGTAGACCGCACCAGCTTCGGGATAGTGTTGCTTCCAGTATTGATAAAGCGACTGTACTTCTTGGCGTGATGTTGAATTGGGTTCAATAACGTGTGCTCCCTCTGTCAGTTCAACTAACAGAGGGGATACTTGTTGTGAGACATGCGTCAACGCCTCAAGGCGTGACGCATGTTGATTAGCGAGTGAGGTTTGCATTAACCATTAAAAACCAAATTTCAACCTAGCAACGATGCGACGTTCGTCATTTGCCCAACAGTTTAATGAGTCATAGCATGTGTATGTTTCGTTATTGAACAAGTTGGTAACCGCAACGGATGCAGATGACCCTTTCATACTGCTTCCTAGTGTGCCTAGGTCATAACCTAAAGATAAGTCGACAACAGTGTATCCCGGAATAGTTCCAGAGTTAGCCGCGTCGAGCTGAGTTTCACCGATGTAGCGCACGCCACCACCAAGAATGGCACCGTCTAGCGCAGTTCCGTAGAAGTTATAGTTAGCCCATAAGTTGGCCATTTGATCTGGTACCCACACCGGTTTTTTACCAATTTGAGTCGGATCGGTATCTTCCGTAATTTCCACATTTTGGTAGGTATAGTTAGCCGCGAGATCTAAACGATCCGTCGCGTACCATTTACTTTCAACTTCGACCCCTTTAGAAACGCTTTCACCGACCTGTATTTGATGCTGCGGTAACGAGCCATTTGGATCTTTGACCAGTGCACCTTTCTTAGTGATATGGAACGCAGCAATATTTAGCATCTTGGTCATGTCGGCAGAGTTGTACTTCACACCCGTTTCCCATTGATGACCTGTGGATGGCTTGAAGGCATTACCGTCTTTATCCGTTCCTGCAACAGGCTCAAAGCTATCTGCGTAGTTGATGTATGGCGATATACCGTTGTCGAACTCGTACAAAGCACCAACACGATATGAGGTGTTATTTTGGTCTAGGGTAGTTGTCGCGCCTGTTGAGTTGGCTGTTGTATCGCTCTTGTAATTATCAAATCGAACGCCAGCGATCATAACAAGGCGGTTAAGGCGCATCTGATCTTGCAAATACAGACCCAGCTGTTTCGAATCGACTTGGTTGCCGTAATTCGTCGCACTGGCCATCTGCTTTTTGATCTCTTCTTCACTTAGTTGGTTGTTGTCAGGGTTATAGATATCAATGGTTGATGTGGCAACGTCAAAGTAGTCCACTTTTGAATCTAGTTGCTGATAATCCAAACCAATAAGCAAGTTGTGCATCAAGTTGCCAGTATTAAAATTACCGTTTACCTGCGCATCAGACACCCAACCTTTGGACTTTTCATCGGTTAGATAGGCGTTACGACTCAAGGTTCGACCGTCGGCAGCTAAACCAGTACCGTAGGTATTGTGCTGTAGAGCCGAGCCATCCATGTAGCGAGTATTTACTAATAAGGTCCAGTCATTACTGAATTCATGATTCAGTTTAACCCCGTAGAGACCAACTTCTTTTTCAAACTTGTTCCAGTTTTGATCGCCGGTGAAGAGATTTTTGCTGAGATCACCGTTTGGATTAGGCAGTACCGTTCCGTAGCCTGGCATAGAAGTATAAATGCCCGCTTTAGGGTCATTTTGATAGTAGGCATTAAAGTTAATCAGTGTTTTGTCACTGACGTTCCAATCGACAGAAGGTGCGATTAAGTAACGCTCTTCTTCGGAAGTATCTGCCATACCGTCTCTTTTTAGAGCTTTTCCTAAGAAACGGTAATTAAAGTTGCTATCGCCAATCTGGCCGCGAGAATCGATAGTGAACTCTTTGTGAGCGTGAGAACCACCCGCTACGCTAATGTCTGTAGCGCGCTCTTGTGTTGGTCTCTTGGCCACTAAGTTGACCATACCACCAGGAGGCATCGCTCCATAGAGCACGGATGTTGGACCTTTAAATACTTCGATTTGCTCAACAGCGAACGCGTCCACTTGAGGTTGAAGGTTCCATGCATTGTATTGGAGTTGGAGACCGTCGTAATAATTCTGGTAGTTGGTAAAACCGCGTATGTTAAATAGGTCCAGACGACCTACTGCGCCGCCACGCAGCTGAGTATGCACCCCTGGCGTATAACGTAGGGCCTCAGCAACGGAATTAACGCCGCGCAGATCGAGTGTTTCTCGATCAATGACTGAGATGCTTTGCGGTGTCTCTTCCGGCGTCAATGAAGTTTTAGTGGCAGTATTACGATAAGTCTTACCCAGTACTGTCATTTGCTCGTCGGTTTGAGGTGTTTGACTTGTCTGGTTATCTTCTGCAACTGAAAGTGTAGGCACGGCAATTAGCATGCTTACGGCCACTGCAATTGGGCTAAGTTTTGTTTTTAACATCATAGAAAAAGATTCTTAAAGAGTATGTAAATGTTATTGATAATTACTTTCATTTACAATTCTAAGGATTTTGATTCTGTGATACTTAACAATTTGGTGCAAGTTTTTTCTTGGAAACGATTTGTCGAAAGTACTGCTATAACGATTGAATAGGTAACCAAAACTCCATTTTAGCGTCTTGGCTTTCCAGTTGATAATCTCTTGGATAGCACTCGAGTTCAAATCCCTCCAGACCCATGTAACCGGAGCTTGGTAGCCAACTTTGCAGTACCCACTCGAGTGTTTTTGGAAACGCAGCGGCAGGCCCTACGTGGGTAATGACGGCATACATCTGTGCAGGGATGGTAATGTGTTCAAGTTGTGAAATTTGAGAAAATGCTGGGTTATCACTGGCCGCCCAATACACTAGCTGTGAGTTGGGCAATACTCGCACTGTATCGACAATTCCGTAATAGAAGTGATTTGGGGCTATCGAATGTTGCAGCGCGATTTGAGTAAAGGTGCCCCAAATATCGTGAACTTGCTGACTAAATTGTGGGTTCGCTGCATAGATGGAGTCGATGGGTCCATATACTCCCCAAAACTGAGTTTCTGGTTTGCTTTCTATTCGAACGACTTGTGTTGCGGCTTGATCAAGAGGCAATTCTGGACTCATGACTAGAGGTAGCCTGATACCATTAAGTTTGCCTACTAGGCGATATTGTCTTGGAGAGATGGCAAAAAGCTGCTTGAAGGCACGGCTAAAGCTCACTTCAGAATTAAAACCAAAATCGAGCGCAATGTCGGTGACCTTTTGGTCACTCTTTAAAAGTTGCTCTGCTGCGCGGCTGAGCTTTTGTTCTCGCACGTACTGGGCAAGGTTGTGATTGGTTTGCTCTTGAAACACACGTTGTAACTGCCAGCGAGACCAGCAGCTTATATCGGCAAGTTCAGTGACCGTAAGCGGTTTATCTAAATTCTGATGAATATAATCAACGATCTTTTCGACGCGATTTAGATGAATAGGTTTTCGCTTTGAGACCATAACCGAAGTCAATGTGGTTAAACATCGCACTATCTTGACACTTTTGTCACCGGAGGTCGAATACAACGTACTGTTCGAGAAAAAACAAAACCCTCTATAAAGAGGGTTTTGTATGTTATCACTCATGAAGTTTCAGGCTCTTCATAAGCGAAAATTCTTATTGAGATTGAATCAGTGGTGGTTTAGAGATCAACGTCATCAAGTGAGAAGTCGAGTCCGATATCCATATCGTTCAGTTCTTTTTGTAAGCGCTGTCTGTCTTTAATGGCTTCAATTTCTCGCCATTTCCTTTTTACCGGTTTAGAGCGTCCTGCGCGAGCACGTGGAGCACCTAGTTCCGCAATGTCATCCAGTTCAAAGCCTTCCATAAGCTACCTCTACTATTGTTATTCTCCTCACGGAGACCTTTTAGTACCACATTCCAAGGCAGACTAACTTTGATTTGTTTCTCATTTGTTTCGCAAGTATGAAGTTTTTATGCCATTTTGAATGCAACCTCACACTTTTTAGTAACTCATTTGTCTAAAAAACAACCGATTGAATCACATTATGAAAAAGAAATTGTTCAGTGAGATTGTTAATACCGTGTGCTGAGAAGGGAGTAGATAGCGAATCGTGTGCTACGAGAAAGGTTCTCATTGCGTGATAATGTCTAAAAAGTATTCCATTTGGTAAAACAACGTTCATCCGTTGCTATGTCTAGGCTTGTCCGCAAACAAGCGAATGCAAAGATGATTACTTGCTATGCTTATCTATTGTTAATAAAACAAGTCGAATTTGATAACGGTAAGTGACCAAGTTGCTTTGTAAAGTGTTAACTTTTCGTGATTTTATGGTGAAAAATAACAATAATATACCACTTGTTGCGTATTGATTTTTGCGCGCCATGACTGCAAAATCCGCCCGTCAAAAAATAAGCCGACTTGTGTGTCGTTCCCAATGGGTAAGAAATACAAGCTAAGTTGCAGTGAAAAACAGTGAAATTAACAAAACCACATGGATGGGATAACCACGCAATTTAGGACGCACTTGGATGTGCAGCTCGGTACTCTAACTTTAAGTGAGGTTTAAAGTGACAGACGTTATTAATCTAATGAATGATCTTCTTTGGGGATCGATTCTGGTTTACTTACTCGTAGGTGTGGGGATTTACTTTACAGTACGCCTAGGGTTTATTCAGTTCCGCCATTTTGGTCACATGTTCAGTGTGCTAAAGAACAGCCGCAAAGCAGACAGCGCTGGTATCTCTTCTTTCCAAGCTCTTTGTACCAGTCTTGCAGCACGTGTTGGCACCGGTAATATGGCAGGGGTTGCCGTTGCGCTAACCGCAGGTGGCCCAGGTGCAATCTTCTGGATGTGGCTCATTGCCATGCTAGGTATGGCGACATCATTTGCTGAAAGTACGCTTGCACAGTTATACAAAACCAAAGATGACGACGGCAACTACCGTGGCGGTCCTGCTTACTACATGGAAAAAGGTTTAGGCATGCGCTGGATGGGCGTGTTGTTCTCAATCTTCCTGATTATTGCTTTTGGTTTGGTATTTAATGCCGTACAAGCGAATGCTATTGCAAACGCAATGAACACGGCATTTGGCTTCGACCCTATGATTGTCGGCGTTGCCATTGTACTTATCTCTGCGTTCGTTATTTTCGGTGGTGTTCGCAAGATTGCTCGTACTGCTGAACTTATCGTTCCAATTATGGCGCTGGCTTATCTTGCGCTAGCGATTGTTGTAATGGTAATGAACCTTGAGAAAGTGCCAGAAGTTATTGCGTATATCTTCAAGAGTGCCTTTGGTCTACAAGAAGCCGCTGCTGGTGGTCTAGGCTACGCTATTGCACAAGCGATGATTCAAGGTATCAAGCGAGGTCTGTTCTCAAACGAAGCTGGTATGGGTTCTGCGCCTAATGCTGCAGCGTCTGCTACGCCTTATCCGCCACACCCTGCGTCACAAGGTTATGTGCAAATGCTTGGTGTGTTTACCGATACCATCGTAATTTGTAGTGCAACAGTAGCGATTATCCTGATGTCAGGAGAGTACGTGCCTCACGGAGAAGTGACAGGTATTGAACTGACTCAACGTGCATTGAGTTCACAAGTAGGTGAGTGGGGTGGCATTTTTGTTGCTGTAGCGATTTTCTTCTTCGCATTCACATCAATCATTGCTAACTACTCTTACGCAGAAACCAACCTTATCTTCCTAGAGCACAACCACAAAGCGGGTCTTGGCCTGTTCCGTATTATCGTACTAGGTATGGTGATGTTTGGCTCAGTGGCGACGCTGCCAATGGTGTGGGCTTTAGCGGATGTTTCGATGGGCTTGATGGCTATCGTTAACTTGATTGCGATTATCTTACTATCGGGCATCGTGATTAAGCTTGCTAAAGATTACAACAGACAGCTAAAAGCGGGCAAAGTGCCTACATTTGATGCTAACGACTACCCTGAGCTTAAGTCTCAACTTGAGGAAGGTATTTGGTATAGCAAAGAGACGGATAACAAGTAATCACTTTTACCTATCTCAAAAATAGATTAAGCCATGCACTATTTGATTGAAGAAAGTGCATGGCTTTTTTTATACTGGGTAAAACCATTATTAAAAAGAGTACAGTCATGCTTATCGTTGTTTCACCAGCAAAGACCTTAGATTACGAGTCACCACTCGCAACTGAACGATTCACTCAACCAGAACTTGTCGAGCAGTCAGCGGAGCTTATCGAAGTGTGCCGCAAGCTGACGCCTGCTGATGTATCAGCGTTGATGAAAGTCAGCGATAAGATCGCAGGGCTGAATGTGGCTCGATTTGAACAATGGTCTCCGACATTTACCACCGACAATGCCCGCCCTGCCATTCTGGCTTTCAAAGGTGATGTGTACACGGGCTTAGCCGCAGAGACGTTATCTGAAGATGATTTTGACTATGCACAGCAGCACCTGCGTATGTTGTCTGGTCTTTACGGTCTTTTAAAGCCATTAGACTTAATGCAGCCATATCGTCTAGAGATGGGAACCAAGCTCGCTAACGCACGTGGGACCAACCTTTATCAGTTCTGGGGCAATATTATTACTGATAAGCTGAATGAAGCTTTGAATGCGCAAGGTGATAATGTGTTGATCAATCTTGCCTCGAACGAATACTTTAAAGCGGTAAAGCCTAAGCAGTTAGACGGCAAAGTTATTACTCCGGTCTTTAAAGACTGTAAGAACGGTCAATATAAAGTGATCAGTTTCTACGCTAAAAAGGCGCGAGGCATGATGGCTCGTTATATCATTGACAACCGCATTGACTCTATTGAAAAACTCACCGCATTTGATGTGGCGGGTTACTACTTTGTTGAAGAAGAGTCGACGGCAACAGAGCTAGTTTTCAAGCGAGAAGAGCAGTAAGTTTCTTTTTCTGCCTCGCGTGATTACAGGTTACAACAATGAAAAAAGGCTCTAATGTTTCATCATTAGAGCCTTTTAGATTATTGAGAGAAAGTTAACTTACTTCTTCTTGCCATTTTTCTTTTTCACGGCTTTTTTCTTGTCTTCTTTCTTCTTCTTTTTCTTAAACACTGGCTTTTTGTGTGTAGGACGTAAGCCATCAATAAAGCGCTCTTTTATTAGCTCTTTAGTGTAACGACCTACACGATCCATCATTGGCTGGTCGTGAGCTTCCACAATAGAGATTGCTGTACCTTTTTTACCAGCACGTGCAGTACGGCCAATACGGTGCAGATAAACATCAGCACTGCGTGGTAGGTCGTAGTTGATCACGTGTGAAACGTCGGGAAGGTCAATACCACGAGCAGCAACATCAGTTGCCAGTAGGATATTCACGCTACCGTCACGGAAACGGCTGATCGCATTGTTGCGGCGATCTTGAGGCATTTCACCTTGAATCCATGAACATGGGATTTGTGCACTGTCTAGTTGCTGACGAAGTTCACCTAAGCGTTCACGGGTCTTTAAAAATACGATAGTACGCTGAGCTTGTTCAGTGAGTATATGCTTGAGCAATGCCAGTTTGTGCTCAGCATTGTCGGCACGGTGATACCACTGAGTGATTTTTTTGCGTTCACGCGTTGATGGCTCTGCAGAAATTTCAGCAGGAGCTTTCAGTAGATCGGCAGTAAAGCCTTCTACACCACGACCTTCCAATGTGGCAGAGAACAGTAATGTTTGCTTGCGCCATCGGCATTCAGCAGACAAGCGGTCTACGGTTGGTCCAAAACCAAGATCGAGCATGCGATCTGCTTCGTCCAATACCAACCATTCAATCGCGCGGCAATCGAAACGCTCTGATTCGATGTATTCCATCAGACGTCCTGGTGTCGCTACTACGATATCTTGGGTTTGAGCAAGCGTGTCAGCGTGAGTGTCGTAAGTCACGCCACCAGTAATGGTAGCAACTTTCAGACGGGTGTGTTTTGCCAGAGCTTTGGTGTGCTCAGCCACTTGCATCGCTAGCTCACGTGTTGGCGTTAAAACTAGAATACGCGCAGGGCCAGCTTTTTTGCGTGGAAAATCCAGCAGATATTGAATCGCTGGAATAGCAAAGGAAGCGGTTTTACCAGTCCCTGTTGGCGCTGAGGCTAAGATGTCTTTGGCATCAAGTGCTTGTGGGATAGCCTGTGCTTGGATCTCTGTAGGGCGGCTATAGCCCATTTCCTCTATCGCTTCTAAAAGGACAGGATCTAAATCTAATTCAGCGAAGGTTCTGATCACTATGGTGTCTCCACAAGACGTAAGTTAGCCCTGAGCAAAAAAACAGCAATCAGGGGAAAAGTAGGGCGGCTATTATACTCAAACAGAGCCAGAGCGCACTTACATTTTAAGGTAAAAGTCTTTGGTTAGGGCAATAAAGTCTTTGGAATAGCCCCCAGTCTCGGAATGAATGATCAAATGCTCTGTATTTAATGAGATTGCTTGTTTGCAAAGGGTAAATAGAAGTCGGTGACACGGCTTTTTTGTTGTCGAATGGATTTGGCAAATTCGGTTTAAATGCCAGCCTTTTTGTTGTGCGATATCAATAAACTGTTCGCCCTCTACTTTAGGCAGAACAAAACTGGCTTCGCCCTCGTCCGATAACAGATTAAAACAGGCATCGAGTAATTGATCGTGAGAGAGTGTATCAGTGTGGCGGGCTGTTGCTCGGTGCTGGTTCTTAGATTGCTTACCACTATTAAAATATGGTGGGTTGCAGATAATGCCACTAAATGACTCAGAAAATGGTGTAGTTAACACATCACTATGAAGAAGAGATACTCTTGAATGCCAAGGTGAGCGATTGATATTGATCTCGGCATCTTGAATCGCCACTGCATCGATATCGATAGAGGTGATTTGAGCGTCGCTATATCGCTGAGCAATCATTAAGGACAGTAAACCTGTCCCCGTTCCAATATCCAAAATATATGTTGAATCGCGGTATTGTGCCCACGCTCCTAATAACACTCCGTCGGTGCTCACTGGCATACCGGAATGACCATCGAGGATGGAGAACTGTTTGAACTGAAAACCTTTGGTTTTTGTTGTGCTAGAAGTCATGGTTTATTTTGTTAATCGTTTGCTTTTGAGTAAATATCACTATTGTTAAATAATTGAGTAGTGATATGTTCTGTCTGTGATCGACTTGTTTGAACTTTGGGTTAGTATAAATAATTGCTTATTTGTTTTAATCTAGAGAATCTAACTGCTTTTTTAAGGTCAAAGCAAATTAATGTAGTGTTTATTTCTACATCTATTGCTTATTGACTAGTGATTCGTCATCATGCCCGCCTTATTTTTACGGTAGAGCAAAGACTCTTCCGGCTAACACACAACATAACAAGTAAGGGCATATCTGTGAAACAGACGTTGAAAACAACAGATATTATAGCAGTCGGCTTTATGCTGTTTGCATTTTTCCTTGGCGCGGGAAACATCATCTTCCCTCCATTGGCAGGTCAATTAGCGGGTGATCATTTATTACCAGCAATGACTGGCTTCCTTCTCACTGCTGTAGGTCTTCCTCTTATTACCATTATTGCCGTTGCAGTGGCTGGGGGCTCATGGGAGCACTTGACTAAGGATCTTCCTAAACGAGCGGCAACATTGATTGCTGTACTTATCTTTATCATTATTGGCCCTGCATTTGCGGCGCCACGCACTGGCTTAGTGGCTTATGAAATGGCCGTTCGTCCATTCTTTGCTGACGCTGCTCAAATGCACCTGACTGTGTTCTCAATCCTGTTCTTTGCTATCGCCATGGCATTTGCTTGGTCTCAAGGCAAGTTGATTGATGTGATTGGTAAAGTGCTAACGCCTGTGCTGTTTGTTGGTTTGATTGTGTTGGCTGGCGCGGTATTCATTGATCCTCAAGGTGAAATGATTGCACCGGTAGGTGATTATCTTACTCAACCTCTGACTAAAGGTTTCCTAGAAGGTTATAACACCATGGATACGTTTGGTTCACTGATGTTCGGTATGTTGATCGTCGATGCGCTTCGCAAGAAAGGCATTACGGAACAAGCGGCAACGACTAAGTATTTAATCAGCTCAGCGCTTATTGCTGCGGCTGGTCTGGCGTTTGTTTATATCTCTCTATTCTACTTAGGCGCGACCAGTGCGACAGTGGCAGCAGGGGCTGACAACGGCGGTGCGATTCTAAGTCAATATGTTCAAGCGCTATTTGGTCCATACGGTCAAATCGTGTTATCAGTAATTGTATTACTGGCTTGTTTAACAACAGCAATTGGCCTGATCTCTGCGTGTTCTGATTACTTCAGCTCACTCACGTCTATCAGCTATCACAAGTGGGTCATCATTATCGGCGTTGCTTGTGCAACCGTGGCGAACATCGGCCTAGCTCAGCTTATTTCGCTGTCTGTACCGGTTCTGTTTGCACTTTACCCAGTAGCTATTGCATTGGTTGCCTTGACGTTTGCACGCAAGAAACTAGCAAACCCTAAACTGGCGTATCGTGTGGTGGTACTTGTTGCACTGACCTTCGCACTGATTGATGCTGCAAAAGTATCGGGTATCGATGTATCGTTCTTCAACGTGCTACCACTGTTTAGTGTTGGTATGGGTTGGGTAATGCCAACATTTGCAGCTATTATCTGTATGTGTTTTATTGGTCGAAATGATCAAGAATTCACGCAAGAAACAGCGTAGTTTACTGATTGATTACAAAAATGGCGCTTCTTATGAAGCGCCATTTTTTATGCGTGAGAATGTACAAGGTAGGACTTACAGCAGCGCTTGGTATTCCACTAAGATCTGTTCACACCAAGTTGCAATACGTTCGTCACTGAGTTCGTATTGAGAGTCTTCATCTAATGCTAAACCAACAAACTGGCTGCCATCTTCCGTTAAAGCTTTTGACGCATCAAATTCGTACCCAACATTAGGCCAGTAGCCAACGAATTTCGCTCCAGTGACCTTTAGTTCATCGTGAAGCATGCCCATTGCATCAAGGTACCATTCACCATAGCCTTCTTGATCGCCAAGACCGAATAGGGCAACCACTTTTCCTTGCAGTGATACGCCAGAAACTTGATCCCAAATCGCGCCCCAGTCTTCTTGAATTTCACCAAAGTCCCAAGTCGAAATACCAAGAATTAACAGGTCATAGTCACTCATATGAGAAATAGGCGTATCTTTTACGTTGAAAATGTCGACGATGTCTGGACCTATAATCTCGCGAATTTTCTCCGACGCCATTTCGGTATAGCAGGTTGACGAACCGTAAAACAAACCTATTTTCATCATTCTTTCTTGCTGTCGTTCTATATGATTCGAGATTCTACCCTTAATCTGACCATCTTTGCAGCGCTTATTCATCTTCTATAGGTTTTTTATGGCATTATCGTTTCTTCTCGCATACTCTGTTGAAAGTACTGTATAAACATCCAAGAGGTGGTTGTGAGCGACGTAAATATCCAAGATCAAGGCTTAGTGGAGCAATTTTTAGACTCCATGTGGATGGAGCGAGGGTTGTCTGAGAATACCCTTTCTTCGTATCGCAATGATCTCTTTAAGCTATTGAAATGGATGAATGAGCACAATTACCGACTAGACTTTATTAGCCTGTCGGGATTGCAGGAGTATCAAACGTGGTTAATGGATCAGAATTATCAGCAGAGCTCACGGGCACGAATGCTCTCTGCTATTCGTCGTTTGTTTCAATACCTTCATCGTGAAAAGCTGCGCTCCGACGACCCAACGGCACTATTGGTGAGCCCTAAGTTACCCAAACGATTACCGAAAGATTTGACGGAAGATCAGGTGACCGCTTTATTGGAAGCGCCAGATCCTAATGACCCCATTGAGCTTCGTGATAAAGCGATGCTGGAGTTGTTGTATGCTACGGGGCTACGTGTGACTGAACTGGTTAGTCTAACCATGGAAAACATCAGTTTGCGTCAAGGCGTGGTACGAGTGATTGGTAAGGGCAATAAAGAGCGCTTGGTGCCAATGGGTGAAAATGCGATTGATTGGATCAGCGAGTTTATTGAAAAAGGGCGTCCGGCCTTACTCGGAGATAAAACCTCTGACGTCGTATTCCCAAGTAAACGTGCAAGGCAAATGACCCGGCAAACCTTTTGGCACCGTATTAAGTTCTACGCCGTATTGGCAGATATTGATACCGAATTGCTTTCACCGCATGTTCTTCGCCACGCTTTCGCGACGCACTTATTGAACTATGGCGCTGATCTTCGTGTCGTACAGATGTTGCTAGGGCATAGTGACTTATCGACCACACAAATTTATACTCACGTAGCAACAGAACGATTGAAAAATATTCATAGCCAGCATCATCCAAGGGCTTAACTTAACGTTTTTTATACAAAGGTGATTTTAATGAGCGTAATGCGCCGTTTGACTCTACTTACTCTTCCACTTTTTGTAACTGCTTGCGGTGCGGAAGAAACACAAGCGACTCCTCAGAAAGCGGAAACGATGGCGGTTGCTGCCGTGCAGGCTGATGAGGCTGCTATTAAGGCTCGATTTGCCAAGATCGGTATTGAAGTTGATGAGATTGTTGCTTCAGACATTAATGGTTTGGTTGAAATACGCACTGCTGGAGGTGTTCTGTTTGCTTCGCCAAACGGCGAGCACTTTATTGCTGGGACACTGTACTCTTTGGATGAAAACGGTAACTACAAAGACGTCATTGCTGAGCGTCAGGCTCCAATCAATGCAGAAAAAATCGCGCAGTTTAGCGATAGCATGATTGAGTACAAAGCCAAAGACGAAAAATACGTTGTGACCATCTTTACTGATATTACTTGCGGCTACTGCGTTCGTCTCCACAGTCAAATGCAGGGTTATAACGATCTAGGTATCACAGTACGTTATCTTGCTTATCCGCGCCAAGGCGCAACAGGTCCAGTAGCAGAGCAAATGGCGAAAATCTGGTGTTCAGAAGACCCTGCAGCGGCAATGCATGATGCTAAAGTCAACCGTCAAGAGCCTCAGTTTGATGGCGACCTAAAACAGTGCAAAGAAACAATAGCTAAACATTACAACTTAGGGCGTGAGCTAGGCATTAGCGGTACACCTGCTATTTTCCTACCAAACGGTGAAATGGTTGGTGGTTACTTACCACCAGCTGACCTTCTTAAGCGCCTAGAGCAAATCAAATAATTATTAGGATAAGGGCTCGATAATACGAGCCCATTTTTGTTTATGATAGAAATTCAACGTCGTCCTGAAGTCGATATTTCCGCTTTACCTGATTCCATTCCTCCGCTGCTAAGACGCCTGTATTTATCGCGAGGTGTTACCGATATTGCTCAGCTAGAAAAAACAGCACGCGGCCTTATTTCATACCAACAATTGGCTGGTATCGATGCAGCTGTTGCTTTGCTGTTTGAAGCGATTAAGCAACAAAAACGCATCATCGTTGTGGGTGATTTTGATGCCGATGGCGCGACGAGCTCCGCGTTATCAGTTCTAGCTCTGCGAATGCTAGGCAGTCGAAATGTCGATTATTTGGTGCCAAACCGCTTTGAAGATGGCTATGGTTTAAGCCCTGAAGTAGTGGACCAAGCAATCGAAATTGGCGCAGAAGTGATCATGACCGTTGATAATGGTGTGTCTTCGATTTCTGGCGTGCAATACGCTAAAGACAATGGCTTACAAGTGTTGGTCACCGACCACCATTTACCGGGTGCAGAACTTCCCAATGTGGATGCCATGGTGAATCCAAACCTTAATGAATGCGGCTTTCCTTCTAAGGCATTAGCTGGTGTTGGCGTGGCATTTTACCTCATGATGGCGCTTTGCGTGTTCATGCGTAAACAAGGTTGGTTTGCCAAGCAAGGTATGGCGGAACCTAAGCTCATGGAGCTCATTGATTTAGTTGCGCTTGGTACAGTCGCAGACGTAGTACCATTGGATGAAAATAACCGAATTTTGGTGCATCAAGGTTTGCAGCGTATTCGTGCTGGTAAGGCTCGTCCCGGTATACAAGCGTTAATTGAAATCGCCAAACGCGATGCGCGTAAATTGGTGGCATCAGACTTTGGTTTTGCGTTAGGGCCAAGAATTAATGCCGCAGGACGACTTGATGATATGTCGTTTGGCGTTGAATTGCTGATGTCCGATAACATTCATGCAGCACGACGTATGGCGAGTGAACTTGATGGTTTGAACCAAACTCGTAAAGACATTGAAGAAGGTATGAAGCAAGAGGCGCTGGCGTTTTGTGAGCGTTTGCAAATCAGTGATAAATCCGAGCTTCCTTACGGTTTAGCACTGTTTCTGCGAGATTGGCACCAAGGCGTTATTGGAATTCTAGCATCTCGAATTAAAGATAAATTTCATCGACCTGTTATTGCGTTTGCTGATGGCGGAGAAGGAACCATCAAAGGCTCTTGCCGTTCCATCCAAGGACTACATATGCGAGACGCTTTGGATCGAATCGATACGCAAAATCCGGGAATTATCTTGAAGTTTGGTGGGCACGCGATGGCGGCCGGTCTGACTATCATGGAGAAAGACTACGAACGTTTCAGTAAGTTGTTCGATGAAGTGGTTCGTGCTGAGTTAGGGGATACCGCACTAAAAGGCATTATTTTGTCTGATGGCGAGTTAACACCTGAAGAGTTTTCTATGCACACGGCGGAGCAGCTTCGTGCCGGTGGACCTTGGGGTCAAGCGTTCCCCGATCCGCTGTTTGATGGTGAATTTAAAGTGCTCCATCAAAAGCTGGTGGGCGAAAAACACCTAAAACTGATGGTTGAGCCAATGCACAAAGGGTTTGGCACTAATATTATGTTGGATGCAATAGCCTTCAACGTAGATTTACGCCGTTGGCCAGATGCTTCAGTGAAAACGGTTACGTTGGCATATAAATTGGACATTAACGAATTTCGCGGAAACCAATCGTTACAGTTGATGGTAGACCATATAGAACCTCGATAGAGCTGGATATTTTAGGTCAAGGAAGTTCGATATTTTTCTGTATCTTCGTCACATTTTTGAGTAGAATTCTTCGGTTAAATTCTACTCATAAATGCTGAGCAAATATGTTTGAAATCAATCCAATTAAAAACCGCCTACAGGATGTGACCGAGCGCACTAATATCCTGAGGGGGTATCTTTGACTATGACGCCAAGAAAGAGCGCCTAGAAGAAGTTAATGCAGAACTAGAGCAACCGGATGTATGGAATGAACCTGAGCGTGCTCAAGCGCTAGGTAAAGAGCGTGCATCACTTGAAGCTGTCGTGGAGACTATCGACCAACTTGACCAAGGTGTTGAGGATGTTGATGGCCTTCTAGAGCTTGCGGTTGAAGAAGAAGACCAAGAAACCTTCGACGAAATTGAACCTGAACTTGCTGAACTGGAAGCTAAGTTGGCTAAGCTTGAGTTCCGTCGTATGTTCTCGGGCGACCATGACGCATCAGATTGCTATATCGACTTGCAATCTGGTTCTGGTGGCACGGAAGCACAAGACTGGACCAACATGATGCTGCGCATGTACTTGCGTTGGGCTGAAGCGAAAGGCTTCAAGACCGAAGTGATTGAAGTATCTGAAGGTGAAGTCGCAGGTCTAAAAGGCGCAACAGTAAAGATCTCTGGTGAGTACGCTTATGGCTGGCTTCGCACTGAAACAGGTGTACACCGTTTAGTTCGTAAATCACCTTTTGATTCTAGTGGTCGTCGTCATACTTCATTTGCCTCTGCATTTGTCTATCCTGAGATTGATGACAACATTCAAATCGATATTAACCCTTCTGATCTTCGTATTGACGTATACCGCGCTTCGGGCGCAGGTGGTCAGCACGTCAACACGACAGAATCTGCGGTACGTATTACTCACGTTCCAACCAATATCGTAGTGCAGTGTCAGAATGACCGTTCTCAGCACAAGAACAAAGACCAGGCGATGAAACAGCTTCGCGCAAAACTGTTCGAATTTGAACTTCAAAAGCAAAATGCTGAGAAGCAAGCGAACGAAGATGCGAAATCTGACATCGGCTGGGGTAGCCAAATTCGTTCGTACGTTTTAGATGACTCGCGCATCAAAGACTTACGTACAGGTGTCGAAAATCGTAACACTCAAGCAGTACTTGATGGCGATCTAGACAAGTTTATCGAAGCTAGCCTTAAATCAGGCCTTTAAGCTTTTCACCAATTTAAAACGGGATACATCGAAAATGACTGATGATGTTCAAAATGAAAACCTACAAGAAGAAAACAAGCTGATTGCTGAGCGCCGCGCTAAATTGGAACAAATCCGAAAGAGCTGCAAGGCGAACGGACATCCGAACGATTTCCGTCGTGATGCGCTTGCTGGTGATCTGCAAAAAGAATTTGGTGAAAAGAGCAAGGAAGAGCTGGAAGCACTAAACCATGTAGTGTCAATTGCTGGCCGTATCATGGCGAAACGTGGTCCATTCCTTGTGATTCAAGAAACTTCTGGTCGTATTCAAGCATATGCTGCAAAAGACGTTCAGAAAGAACTTAAAGAAAAATACCAAGGTCTAGATATCGGTGACATCATCGGTGTGAAAGGTGCGCTTCACAAATCAGGTAAAGGCGATCTTTACGTAAATATGGAAGAGTATGAGTTGCTAACTAAAGCACTTCGTCCACTTCCAGAGAAGTTCCACGGCCTGACTGACCAAGAAATGCGTTACCGTCAGCGTTATGTTGACCTGATCGTAAACGAAGATTCTCGCCAAGCGTTTATTGTACGTTCTAAGCTTGTATCATCAATTCGTAACTTCATGAGCTCTAAAGGTTACCTAGAAGTTGAAACGCCAATGATGCACGTGATCCCAGGCGGTGCGACGGCTCGCCCATTCATCACGCACCATAATGCACTGGATATCGACATGTACCTACGTGTTGCGCCTGAGCTATACCTGAAGCGTCTAGTTGTTGGCGGTTTTGATCGCGTATTCGAGATCAACCGTAACTTCCGTAACGAAGGTCTTTCTCCTCGTCACAACCCAGAATTCACAATGATGGAATTCTACCAAGCTTACGCAGACTACAAAGATTTGATGGATCTTACTGAAGAAATGCTGAGCACAGTTGCGATGGATGTTCTAGGTTCGACTTCAATGCCTTACGGTGATGAGACGGTAGAATTTGGTGGTAAATATGCTCGTATGAGCATGTTTGATGCGATCAAACACTACAACCCTGAGCATGAGCAAATTCAAGCGCTAACAGAAGAAGACCTAACTAATCGTGAGCTTATGGTTTCTATCGCGAAATCAGTACACGTTGAAGTGGAAACGTTTTGGACATGTGGTCAGCTTCTAGAGGAAATCTTTGGTGAAACGGCAGAACCAAAACTGATTCAGCCAACCTTCATCACGGGTTACCCAGCGGATATTTCTCCATTGGCTCGTCGTAGCGATGATAATCCATTCTTCACAGACCGTTTCGAGTTCTTTATCGGTGGTCGTGAAGTCGCTAACGGTTTCTCTGAGCTTAACGATGCAGAAGACCAAGACGCTCGCTTTAAAGCACAAGTTGACGCAAAAGACGCTGGTGATGATGAAGCTATGTATTACGATGCAGACTACATCACAGCGCTAGAGCACGGTCTACCGCCAACAGCAGGTCAAGGTATTGGTATTGACCGTCTGGCAATGCTGTTTACTAACACTCACACGATTCGTGATGTGATTCTGTTCCCAGCAATGCGTCCACAGCAATAAGCTGAAACGATGACTCATTCTTACAAAGCCTCTCATTGAGAGGCTTTTTTCATGCCATATTTCTAAAAATGTTTATAGAAAAGTCATAAATCGTGCACTAGTCTTAATTATGAGACAGTAGCGATTGTGTTAATTGCGATAGTTCTATTTGATAGCTATGACGAATTCAATAGAATTAACAAGTTGAATCTAAAAGCAATAATAAGGAATGATGTAATGGGAACCGAGTTTCGGATGGATTCTATCCCCGGCTCTTTAGTCGTAGTGGGTGGAACCTATGAGCCATGGCTATCTGTATTGGAGCAGGCTGGATGGCGATGCACGCAATGTTCCGACTTGCGAAAAGCCGATGCCTTGTTTTCAGAAATAGGCCCTTGTATTGGGATCGTAGACTTAACGAGGGATGATTTTAGCCTTAATGGCATTGCGAAACTTGTAAGTACACACAAGCAAGTTCGTTGGATTGCGTTTATCCGTGAGTCGCAGCTGAGTTCGGATACTATTTGCCAATTTATAGTTAACTTCTGTATTGATTTTTTCACTACACCTATTCCAGATTCCCGTTTAATGAGCACGATAGGTCACCAGTTAGGAATGCTAAAACTGTAACAGAAAGTGTGGCCTCATAATGGAAATGACAATGACCTTGGTTTGGTTGGTCAGTCATTACCAGTGAGACGGTTGCGTGATCAAATTAGACGTATCGGCCCCACCGATGTCAGTATAATGATTCATGGCGAAGTTGGATCAGGCAAGGAGTCAGTAGCTAAAGCCATTCATCGCTGTTCAGCACGTTCTCAAAAACCCTTCATCGCCGTCAACTGCCGAGCATTTTCCGACGCGCGTTTTGAAAATGAATTCTTTGGCATGCATGATGCCGACCGAGCATCGCTTTTAGATCAAGCCTCGGGCGGAACCATTGTTCTGAATGACATTTTTACCTTACCTCCCAAACAGCAACTTAACCTGCTTAAGTTCTATCAAGATGGTCAAATAGAGACGGCTAAGGGCATCAAAGAATTTGATGTGCGTATTTTAGCAGCGGATACATCAGATATTGAAAAAGCACTAGGCGATGGCATGTTCAATGAAGAACTATTCCATTGCATAAATGTACTTCGTATCAATGTACCAAGCCTTAAAGAGCGCGCGACGGACATTGGTTTGCTAGTCAGTCACCATATTGGTCAGTTTGCTAAAGAGTTTAATTCTCCAGTCAAATCTATCGATGATGATGCTCTGAAAACGTTGACGTATTACCATTGGCCTGGAAATGTGAAAGAGCTGATGAATCAGGTGAAACGTGCGGTGTTGATGACGGAAGAAGAAGTGCTGACCAAAAAGCACTTTGAATTGCCCGGTACTTTCTCTGGTAAGCGCAGCTTGAAGAGTATTCGAGAACGTTCTGAGCGTGATGCGTTGATCTTAGTGCTAGATAGCCATAATGGACAAGTTACACTAGCTGCCAAAGAGTTGGGTATTTCTAGAGCGACGATGTATCGTTTACTCAATAAACATAACCTTATTACTGAAGAGACTGTTTAGGTTTATGTTAATTCAGCAAAAAAGGCGCAATAGCGCCTTTTTTGGTTCATGAAGTTGGTAACGAGCCAATCTGCGACTGAAGTATGAGTAAGTCGTTAGAGCATTAGAAACAACAGTACAGAAATTACCAAGCCAGCACCTAAGACTAGAGGGTAAGCTTTACCACTGATATCGCGTGCCATTTCAGGTTGTTCCATCGGCGGTACATCGTTTTCAGTCTCAGCTTGTTGTGACTCTACATTCTCCTCGTCAGAGGAGAGCAGTGCCATAACTTGTTGCTGGCTTGTCGCATTTTGCAGTGCTTCGCGAAAGTCATCTTCTACTAAAGATGATGTCAACGTAGTCAACACTTCCATATGAGTAGACCCCGCTTCTGCAGGTGGAATTGCGAGTAAAAAGATCATAGTCACTGGCTCGTCGCCGTCTAGTCCTTTCCACTGCAGTTCGTTTTTCAACAGCGCACAAGCAAAAACAGGCTCAGTAACGGCAATAGACTTACCATGAGGAATAGCAAGGTACTCCCCTAAAGCGGTTGGGCCTTCTTCTTCTCGCAGCATAACCGCATCTAAAAACTGCTGTCGGTTTGTCAGTTTTCCTGCTTGGTCAATACGATCTGTGAGCGCATTAATTGCGCTAAAGCGGTCTTCAAAAACCGCATCCAACATGATCAAATTTTCTGAGGTCAGTTGTGATAAGTTCATCTGCGGCTCCTATGAGTTTGTTAACCAAACAAATTGATAAGGGTTAAGAGTAAGCTGGGCGTCGAAGGTTGCTCCGGAAACGAGATCTTGACCGCCATTGTCTAGAGAGACATGTTGTGTGTTTTCAGAAAGATTAACGATAAAACGAATGGCGTCGTTACCTTCACCTCGTTGTAATCCAAATAACTGCGGTGATAGCTCCAATACACTTTGTGTAGAGGTAGGCGAGAACGCTTTATGCTGCTTTCGGATATTCAGTAAGCGCACCATTTCTTTGTAGACTTTTTGACGTAGTGAACCCACCTCATCCAACTCCGCTTCTAAACTTTCGAGTTCGAATTTCTCTCGGTTAATGCGGCGATTGATACCAGAATCTATCATCCCTTGTAGATCATTTTCACTCCCCAACAAACTGTGGTAGTAAATCGCTGGGACGCCAATAAATGACAGCAAAATAGCTTGTGCGGCTAGGAATTTCCTGGATTTGAGTTCAATGTTATCTTCCGGCTCAGTTATGGCATTTAGATAATTAATATTTAACTCATAAGGTGACTGTGTGCCATCACCATTGTGCTTGTAATTGACTCTGCCGCCTTTGCGCTCAACATGCTCGCACATCATCTGTCGGTCCTCATTAGTGAGGATACCTTCTGTTGGGCGTACACCAATACCATCGTGACTCGCAAGGAAGTTGAAATAGGTGGTTTTGCGCCCGAGCTTAAGAGATGTGACGGCTTCTTTAGTCAATCCTTTCGCCCACTGCGTGAGAACTTGGCTATCTTGGCATAAGAAAGCATGGAGAGTTAACGGTGGCAGTGGGAATTGGTACACCATATGAGCCTCATCACCCTGACCGAAGTAAGAAATGTTTTCTTTATGTGGCACGTTGGTTTCGGTAATAAGTAGGCTACCCGGCATTACCTCATCTAGCACTATACGCCACAATTTGATGATGTTGTGTGCCTCTGGTAAGTGGATGCAACTAGTATTAAGGACTTTCCAGATAAAGCCGATTGCATCGAGACGAATGGAGCGGCCACCATTAGCTGCGTACATTAATAAGATATCAATACTTTCTAACAACACTTTTGGTGACTGGAAATTAATATCAATTTGGTCGTCAGAAAATGTGGTCCACACATGAGTAGTGTCGCCGTTTGCTTTTGTAAAGGGTGTCAGCAGTGGCAAAGCTCGCGGGCGTGTAACGCTTGAGTAATCTAATTCAGGGTCACATTCTACAAAATAATCTTGATAAGCTTCATCGCCAGCAAGGAAGCGTTGGAACCAATCACTGCTCTTAGAAATATGATTAATGACGCAGTCGTACATGAGGTCAAAGTTTTCTGCCAATGCATTTAGATCTTGCCACTCTCCAAGATTCGGATCGACTTCACGATAATCCACTACGCTGAAACCATCGTCTGAGGTATATGGAAACATGGGTAATATATGGATATTGCTGATAGCTCCGGCAAGATACTTATCCGCAAAACACTTCATGGTTTGTAACGTTGGTTGTCCTAGTTTCTTGAAGCTATCACCATACGTGATTAAATATGTGCTGTTTTGATCCACCCAATTGGAATATTGTGGTGCTCGCTCACGCCATTTCTCCACCAAATTAAGGATGTCGTTGGTCATTGATTCTGCTTTATCTTCGCCGTATAAAGCCGAGACCTTGGTATAGATTCGTTGTTTGATCATGTAATTGTTCCTGGCCTACAACTTAAATTTGAAACTGACACGTAGGTCGATGGTGTTATTTGGTTTAACTTGCCATTGTTGTTCAACTAAATGCTCACGATGGTTAACGCGCTCTACCGTGGCAAAGTGTTTAAAGGCGTTGGTATCAAGCTGTATCGTCTGCTCAGTCGGGTTGTAGAGGCGTACGATAATGGCATTACTTTCATAGAACGAGTGACCTACGCTGGATAATTGCAGTGCTTGGTTAAGTTCGAATAGACTAAAATGTTGAGCAATTTCATGATTCTCAAAGCGAACTTGAAAACGCTCAAGACGGTTTTCGAAGCTATTGAGAGTCTGTTTCTGATAACTGAATGGTAAGTCTAGAAACTCTTGCTCCATTTTACGTACGGTCTGATGACTAGACTCTTCGGTTAATGCGATAGCAAAGCTGAATGTCATAGCTTTCTGTAATTGAGCATCCGGAGTGTAAACCACGGTGTTGTTGATACCGGAAGCTCGGCCTGGACGCCACAAGAGATCATCTTTACCAAGTCGGCCAGTTGACTTAAACAGAGTTAATGCAATGGCGCTTGAGTGTTGTTGTGGTAAAATTTGAAACTCTTTAATGCCGCGGCCGTTAATGATCATGGCTTGGCCTGCATTTTCAATGGCGACGGCACCGTCAGTGGTTTCAATATCAATAGGACATTCGCGGAACCGCTCTTGCCAGCCCTCAGTAGATGGTGCAATAGGTCGTTTCATTAATGCAAACGGCTGTGTGCTTAGCGACTCCTCGGCGGCTACATCTGAGTTGATGACCACTCGCACTCGATGGTCAGAAACTTGATTCTCGGTTTCAATATCTACGCGAAGCTGCTGTTCATCACGAAGCAGAGTGAGAGTGATATCAAAGGTTGCTAATACGGAGTTGTTGCCAGATACACGAGCTTCTAGATCTTTTGGTAAAGCTAGCTGAGCCCTTAAAGCCATGCGCTGTTGTAACTCGCCTTGGTTTACTTCTAGCATGCGTAGTTTGGTACAAGTTATTGGCGTATCGCCTGCAAGTGGCGAAAAGTCATAGGAATCACCATCATCGGCTTGCTCTTCAAAGCTCAGCAATTGTGTGATTATACGACCTGTACGTTTGTCTTCTAGAGTTAGCTGATCCTCAACGAAACTTACTTTTATAGCTTGGTTTTCAATGAAAAACATATCGCTGGCGGTGTTATTTTTCTCACTAGCTATTGCGTTAGTCACTTGAAGAACTTGATATCCTAAAGCAGGAAGGTCTTTAACAACTACATTTAGCTCAAATCGATAGTAAGGCGGGACTTCTACCTCGCGTTCACCATCTTTAGTGACTTCTATAACCTTGCCACCATCTAGAGTCTCGCGACTAAGAACTTCAGTTTCTAAAGTATTATCACCATCTTTGAGGGTAATATGTTCAGACTTTGAGAAAGCAACCACTCGCGCTACGCCGTTATAGGTGGTTGGGCGAGAATTGAAAATCATTACTTCATTGTCTTGGCAAGCTTGGCTTGCGAGTTCTTTCACCACTAGGTTGTATAAACCGTGACAAATTTCTTGAGCTTGTTTTAAGCGGTGCATGATATCGGCATTAGTGGCATCGCTGTTGCAGCCCCCCATGCTGTCATGAGCATGACATTCAAGGATTTTTTTCCAGGCGATGTCCACAAGCTCAGTATGTACTTTGATTCCTTGTGCTTTCGCTATAGCAATCACTACTTCAAGCTTTTTCACCAAAAATTGCTCAATTTCGAAGTTCAGTTTTTTGATGTCGTAACGCACTGAGCCGATAGTTTTATGAATACGGGTATAGCGTGGCGCTTTAAACTCGCCAAGGTACGTCTCAAACTGTTCGTTATTGTGGCGCAGATATTCGACGAAGTTCTCCATAGAAGAGATGGTGTAAATATCC
The DNA here is from genome assembly GCF_000733315.1 of Vibrio sp. ER1A. Lineage (NCBI taxonomy): Bacteria > Pseudomonadati > Pseudomonadota > Gammaproteobacteria > Vibrionales > Vibrionaceae > Vibrio > Vibrio sp. ER1A. The sequence goes on along the minus strand of NZ_JPJA01000084.1, from coordinate 265,411 downwards.
TTACTAGGCGAGCGCTCTGTCGCAGCAGCTAACGTCGCCGGAAGATTTGGGTCAATGTTGACTTGATCACCCCCTGACGGAATAAGCACTTCATCTAGCCCGGATAGCGCTTTGATTTTCTCCACCATAGGGAAGATTTTTTTGTCTAAATGGTCTGGGTCTGGAACAATGTTCTTGGCCGCTCCATAGCCGTGGACCAAGTTATAAGCGTAGATAGTGTCATCGCCTGGTGATTGCCAGTGGAAATGGGATTTTTTGACTTGTTGGTCGTAATCTATACCTCGCCAGAACACGATGTTATCAATACCCATACCTTTAAATAGCGTAGGCATTTGAGCATTGTGACCAAAAGTATCAGGTAAGTAACCTACGGTCATGCTATGACCCATTTCTTCCGCGATGTGCATACCGTACTTTAGGTTACGGATGATGGACTCTGCACCAACATTGTAAGTGTCCGTTTGAGTGTACCAAGGCCCAACAAATAACTTACGTTCACGGATTAGCTTACCCATACGTTCACGCATATGAGGGAGTACTTTAAGGTAGTCTTCGACAATGGAAGATTGGCCATCTAAGTGATAGCAGCTATAGCTAGATTGGTTTTCTAGTGTCTCTATCACTTTAGTAAAGTTGTAGGTGGCAAGCACGTCACTGTCTTGCTGAGTAAAATACCACTCACGATCCCAGTGAGTGTGTGGAATGACATGTACTTTCGCCATGGGAAAATCTCTTTAACTGGTCTATCTAACTGCGATTAAGCAAGTTCAATATGAGAAGAATAAGGGGACGAGCATGTCGTCCCAGTGACGTTTATGCGTTTGAAGTATCTGGCTTAGTGCATAGCAGTAGAGCGAGTGCGATAAAACCTGAACCAATTAATACTGAAATGGTATAGCTGATTGGGTCAGAGGATAGGAACCAACCCCAAACAGCCGGCAATGGTAGGTCTTGCCAGACGTTAAGTAACACGCCGACTTGTGTACCTATGATTGAACCTAGGATCATAATTGGAATCATTTTCGGGTTCTTAAGAATAAATGGAATCGCACCCTCTGAAATACCAATCAAGCCAAGCATTAAAGAGGTTTTGCCAACCGTTTGTTCTTCACTAGAGAAAACCGGTTTACGGAACTTGCCGTCAAGCATTGCGGCGATACCAACCCCAATTGGTGGGATAACAATACCCAGTTCACGAGCTAATAAATCGAAACCTTCACCCATACCGTTAAGACCAAGAGCTACTGAACCAGCTGCTTTGTTGATAGGGCCACCTAGGTCAAAGGCTGTACCTGCGGCAATCACCATTGAGTAGATGCCTCGTCCAGCATCACCAGCCTGGATGAACAACTCGATCATCGCCATATTCAACGCGCCAAAAAACGGATTGATGGCATACTCCATAGTGAGCACCATGACCACACCAGTAATAGCTGGTACCAGTAACATGGTTTTCAGGGTAGTAAGCTCGGTCTTCACCTTAATTGTGTCATTAAGGTAACGAACTAGATAACCTACTAAGAAACCGATAGCTATAGCCCCAAAGAAGCCTGAAGGAGCCCAGCCTTCAAGGTCGAAGAAGCGTTTGTACACTTCATCACTCATGATGCCGCCAATAAACGCTGGAATAAGAGCTGGTTTTCCTGCTATCGAATAAGCCAAGTATGCCGCGAAAATGGGGTACATAAACTTGATGGTCATGAAACCAAGCTTGTCGAGAGTTTGAATTGGCGTACCTGAGATATCAATGAATTCACCAGTAATCTTCGCTACTGCCATCAGCAAACCACCTAGTACGACGACAGGCAGCATATAACTGATACCTGTCATGATATGGCCGATGGCAACTTGATAGGCTGAGCGTTGTTCTTCGACTACATGAGTACTTGTATTGCTCTTTTGCTTGCCGAGGTTGAAGACCGTCGGCAGTAAATCGTCAACGCGTTTGATGAGCTCTTGGGTGCGGACTTTGAGTGGGTTCGCATTATCAAATCGTTCCATTTCCATGATTGGGACGTCGATCGCGAGTACAACGCCATCTGCGGTTGCAATGTCGTGGGCGGTTAGTTTGTTCTTTACGCCATCACTGCCTTGAGTTTCAACTTTGACTTCATAACCTTGTTGTTCTGCCCAGCTTTGGATTTTCTTTGCAGCCATAAAGGTGTGCGCAATGCCAGTAGGGCAAGCGGTTACTGCAACGATTTTCTTCTTCGCCATGGTTGTTCACCGTTGTAATTATTTAACTGCTCGCAGTATATTTTTCCGCGAAGTATCAAGATACTGTTTCATGGTACAAGCCATGTATGACGATACTTTTGTGAGACTCATCAAGGAAAAAAACGTCATTTTCGCGCCTAATAATAGTTAAACCGTTTCTAATTAAGTGTAAGCGATGAATACCTTTAAGGGCATTGAGCGAGCGATTTACGAATATCTTATTACTCATGCTGGTGAGTTACATGAGATCTCGGCTAAAACTATAGCCAATAAGGCGCTGACGACGACGACATCTGTCAATCGAGTGTGCAAAAAAATGGGGTATGCGAGCTATACCGAGCTTCGATACAGGCTTGAAAATGACTTGCGTAAGCAAACAGTGACAAAGGATGAAGAAGAGTCACAATTGCAGCGTATTTCATCTGTCGCGAATGCACTTAGTCAGTCTCCGGTCGTCTATCTCTATTCACGTGGAGCATCGATTGTTAGCGTGACCTATTTATCGCGTTTTTTATCGCTGGCGAACATACCTCATCTAGTGATTACCGATATTCATCAGTTAGCTCGAGCTGAAAAAGGAACGTTGATCTTAGTTAGTAAGTCCGGTGAAACGCAGGCAGTTGTGGAAATGGCACATAATGCAAAGCGTAAGGGGTTGAAAGTGTTTGCTATTAGCCATATCGGTTCGACATTGGCTTCGATTGCTAACACTAACCTTGACTTGGAAGAGCAGGTCGACGGTATTTCTCCATATCGGCGCGAGTCGCAAATTCAGTTGCTTAAAATTATCGATGTTATTGGACAAACGCTTTTGGAGGGGTAATAGACCAATCATTTGTCTGTAATTTGTTATTTCTAGCAAATTTAAGTGATCTTTCTCGTGCAACGACAGAGTCTTACAAAGTCTGATGATTTTTCTCTAGAATAAAATCATTCTCTAATTTTCTTTACATATTCAACGAAATACTTTGTATCACTAGAGTGAATTTGTATTTAGTTAGAACAATCATACTTATTCAATTATTTTGTAACATATTCGTTGAATTTATAAACGATTTGCATAAGAATTACCCCTGAGCACTACGCTCAACCTTTCAAATTTATTTCGGATTATTAAGTGATTATGGAGGCACAGAAAATGATGAATCGTATTTCTTTTATCAATATTTGTGCTGGCCGTTTTACTCATGCGGATCGAATCTCGACTGATCTATCTACTGCAATGGCAGCGGATAAACCGTCAATCGATACAGCACACGCTTAATTAGTCCGTAACCTCAAGAGGCTGCGGAAATAGCAGTCAACTGAGGAATCACAACATTTCTCCTTATATCCTGACCGCTATTTCTCTCCTCAAATTATTTTCTAGGAGAAAACTATGCGTACTTCAATTTACTTAACAGTTGCAACTTGGCTTATTAAAGCAGACATCCAAAAAGAAGAGCGTGAGTGGAGACGACGCTACCGTCGCAATGCACACCACTTGCCACTCCACAATGAGCACTTGTTAAAGGACATTGGTTTCGATAAACATGGCCGCCCACTTGGCCAAGTTGCTCCACCTCACATTGTAGCGAAACGTAAAACTCGTCATCTTCGTCGAGAATTACACTCTAGAATAGCTACGTAAAAAAAGGGCAGGTCGCTTATCGCGACCTGCCCATACTGTGTGAAAAACCTATTTAGGGGCATGGGTTAGAATATTTAGCCCCTATTTCTTGAAGTTCATTCAAGAGTTCATCAGAGAGTTCCACGTCGATGCTGTTTATGTTGCTTTCTAACTGCTCAAGATTGGTTGCACCAATAATATTAGAAGCGACAAATGGACGTTGATTAACAAAGGCTAGTGCCATCTGAGCTGGTTCAAGGTTATGCTCGCGAGCTAGGTTCACATAAGCTTGTGTTGCTTCAATACCTTGCGGAGTAAAGTAACGGACAAATCGCTCAAATAGACTGCAACGCGCTCCCTCTGGACGTTGCCCATCGAGATATTTTCCGCTCAAACAGCCAAAAGCGAGTGGTGAGTAAGCGAGTAACTCCACACCTTCGTGGTGGCTAATTTCAGAAAGGCCAACCTCAAAGCTACGGTTGAGTAAGTTGTAAGGGTTTTGGATCGAGACAATTCTTGGCAGATCATGTTTTTCGGCCAATTTAAGTAGCGTCATGACTCCCCAAGGTGTTTCATTAGAGACTCCGATATAGCGTATTTTTCCAGCTTTGATGAGTTCGTTCAGTGCTTCTAATGTTTCGATTAGTGTAACTTCTTCATTTCCTTCAGGATAAGGGTAGTTAAGCTGTCCAAAACAATTGGTTTTTCTTTGTGGCCAGTGCAATTGGTATAAATCGATATAATCGGTTTTTAAACGACTTAAACTATCGTCTACTGCCAAATGTATATTGCGTCTATCTAGACTCATATTGTCGCGAATATAAGGAATATTTCGCGGTCCAGCGACTTTAGTCGCTAAGACTACTTTTTGTCTTTTATCTGAATGCGAAAGCCAATCGCCAATATATTGTTCTGTTTTTCCTTGAGTCTTAGCACTTGGAGGAACGGGATACATCTCTGCAGTATCAATCAAATTAACACCGCGTTCTAGAGCAAAATCGAGCTGACTGAATGCTTCCTGCTTGGTGTTTTGCTCACCAAACGTCATTGTCCCTAAAGCTATCTTGCTGATTTCTAGCGAAGAGTGCGGGAGGTTATGATATTTCATTGAGCCTTCCTTGTTTGTTGTTGTTTTTATCCACTATACCTCGTTTTGGTAAAAGATCTGCTTGTTTAGTACCCAATGTGATTATTTTTACTAAACTGACTTTTATCAGTAACGCATTATCCACAAAAAGAGTAAGGGGGTGGAATATGCAAAAACATCAGCTCGATCGTTGGCTACATGGGTATCACAAAGACACTTATAAACAACCCAAAGTTTTTGTGATTGGTTGTGCTGATATTTCACACTATCTGTTAGCAGTGGAATACAAACATAAATTAGAACCAATTAAACAAGATGATGAGCCACTTCATTTTGAGTCGTTGGACTCGGTGAAAGAGGAGTTGCATCGACTAGGTATCGAAAAAGCGTACCTTAGATTGCATAACGCTTACGATGAATGTGGCAGTGCGGAAATGAATCGCTATTGTGATATCGAGCTAAAACTTCATTAACTAGTTCGAAAATTTTTGGTTTAGACAAAGTACTGTTCAAGTATATGAGCAGTGAAGCGTGCTCTGAGGTAGAAACCTCGGGGTAGGGTACGTATTTTTTGTCCTGAAGTACCATAAGCTTCCGTTTTCACTCGGCTATTGGCAGCTTTAGGGCGAATTTGTAACACCTCGCCGGTGTGGGCCGTGATCTGATTGACTTGACCTAATGAAATAAGCTCCATCAATTCTTCCCAATCATTTTTCAACATGGTCTCTTCTTCTGGAGATGGGCTCCAGATTAATGGAGAGCCAACATGTCGCTCTGCAACGGGGATCTCTCGTTCACCCTCAACCGGCAGCCAAAGGACACGAGACAGCTTATTGCGTATGTGGCTAGTTTCCCACGTTACTCCATGAATGCCGGTAAGTGGTGCAACACAGACGAAAGTTGATTCTAAAGGCTTGCCGGTATGGCTAATCGGAAGGCTCTTGAGCTCAACGCCAATATCGGGGAAGTCTTGAACAGGCTTACTTCCGGCCTTTGCACCTAAGTGCCACTCAAGTAGTTGTCCTACCCAACCCTTATCGCGCTTAAGGTTATCTGGTACGCACATGCCTGCCTGTGCAGCGAGTTCGCCAAATGTTAATCCTGCGATATCACGAGCGCGTTGTAATAGTTCTGTTTCGGAGGTTGGGGTAGGTTTCATAAATACGCTGTAGATTAATTTTGACCCAATAGGGAGCTGTCTATTCTATCATGGCGATGAATATTTTATCGGTATAAAAAAAGATCAGTCTGTTTGAGATTTGATCTATTCATGACTTATCCACAGAAAATTTATTCTCTAAGTTGAATTTGCCATGTGCTGTATGAATCATCAGTATTTTAAAGCGGATTAACACTTGATAAATCGAGGTTTGTTTGAAACTCGACAGTTTCAGTGTGGATAAAATAGCCATAGGTTGATCTTTGACCGATCTGAGTGTGTGTATTTATTTGTAGTAAATTAGAGACTTTTACTTGATTGATTTAACTTTAAGTCAATGAAAATTATAATTTTAATTTTATCACTTCGATCTTGGAAACATTTGACTTGGTAGAAAAAGAACCAAAAAGTCGTAAAGATCATAGATTCTTCACATGGTTATTCACAGAAAAGGTGAATAAATGTGGGCTGGGTCTCATTGTTGTGTTGATAACTAAGGCTTTGCGCGAAACTTATCCAGTATGGCAGCATTTAATGGTAATTGTTCAAATTTACGGGCGACTAAGTTTGCTCAACTTGGGGATATGTGGAAAAATCAGGGTAATGAAAATTTAATTGAGGTTGGCCAGTGATAGATGGCGATGGTTACCGACTTAATGTTGGTATTGTGATTTGTAACAACCATGGTCAGGTCTTCTGGGCTAAGCGATACGGACAACATTCATGGCAGTTTCCTCAGGGTGGCATTGACGATGGTGAATCCCCTGAGCAAGCCATGTATCGAGAACTTTATGAAGAGGTGGGATTAACCAAGAACGACGTCAAAATCGTTGCAGTTAGTCGCCATTGGCTGAGATATAAATTACCCAAGCGATTAGTACGCTGGGATTCGAAGCCAGTCTGTATTGGGCAAAAACAGAAATGGTTTTTACTGCGTTTAGATTGTGATGAATCTAAGATCAACATGCAGCGTGGTAATACCCCTGAATTTGATGGTTGGCGCTGGGTAAGTTATTGGTATCCAGTCAGGCAAGTGGTTTCTTTTAAACGGGATGTGTATCGACGTGCGATGAAAGAGTTTGCATCATTGGCAATGCCGTTTAAGGAACGTAAATTTAAAGGCAAGAGAAAGCATCGAAGAGGGTAAGTATGCTATCGCAACTAAGGGATATAGTTGAGCACGTTTCAAAGGTTGAAGATGTGCACGCCGCCCTCGAAATTCTTGTTCAACAAACTTGTGCAGCTATGCATACTGAATGCTGCACAATTTATTTGGCAAATAACGATAAACAGCGTTTGGAGTTAATGGCAACACAGGGCCTGACCTTCAAAGGCGACACTATCCATATCGATTTTAACGAAGGTCTAGTTGGCCTTGTAAAACGAACCGCCGAACCGATTAACTTGGCAGAAGCTGCCAAACATCCCGCATTTAAATTCTTCCCAGAACTTGGTGAAGATATCTACCATTCTTTCCTTGGTACACCGATTATTCATCGTAAACAGGTCCTTGGCGTTTTGGTTATCCAGCAAAAAACGTCGCGTCAGTTTAGCGAGATGGAAGAGTCTTTCTTAGTCACACTCGCAGCTCAGATTGCGGTTTTGATAGCACATGCAACTGCACAGGGACATGGCTTCTTTGACGATAATAAAACGGCGGTGATTAAAGGGATTGGGGCGTCATCGGGAGTAGCTATCGGCCCAATCTGGTGGGACAACACTCAACCTGACTTAAGCAATGTATTCCCAGCTTCCGCGTTAGATATTGCGCGTGAACACGAAACGCTATCGGTCGCCATCGAAAATGCATTGGCTGACTTTAAGCGCATGCGTAAGAAGTTGGATCTCGAATTAAATAAAGATGCACTAGCAATATTTGATCTGTTCACTCACTTACTCAATGATCCTATGCTGCGCAATGATTTAAAAGCGCAGATACAAAAAGGCGATCGAGCAGACTGGGCTTTGCGCCAAGTAGTAGAAAGTTATGCGAACCGTTTTGCCAAGATGTCTGATGTATACATGCGCGAGCGTGCTCAAGATGTCAAAGAGCTGGGCCAGCGTTTGCTGTTTTTCTTGCACAATACTGAGCAGCCTATTCATGAGTTCAACGAGCCCGTTATTCTAGTTGTGCGTGAACTTACTGCGTCCATTCTCGCTTCAGTACCCAAGGAACAGCTACTAGCTGTGGTGTCTCTTGAGGGGGCGGCGAACTCTCACGCGGCTATCTTATCCAGAGCGATGGGAATTCCTGCCGTTATGGGAGTGAACACTAACCCTGAGCGCTTAAGTGGCAAGGTTGGTATCGTTGATGGGTATAGCGGTGAGATTTTCCCTGACCCTAGCAATGAATTACTACTTGAATACCAAGAGTTAGTGACAGAAGAGACTGAGTTGTCTCGAATGGTTGAACAAACCGTTGATCTTGAAGCAAGTACAAATGATGGTAAACGCATCCAAATTATGCTGAATGCTGGCCTTAGCGCTGATACTAGTATTTCTTTGAATAAGAATGTCGATGGTGTGGGGTTATATCGAACCGAAATTTCCTTCTTGCTTCAGCAGCAGTTCCCTTCGGAAGAAGAGCAGGTGCATCAGTATCGTTCGGTGCTCGGTGCTTATCCGACGAAGCGTGTTGTGATGCGTACGCTTGATATCGGCGGCGACAAGCCTTTGCCTTATCTGCCTATTGATGAAGACAATCCTTTCTTAGGTTGGCGCGGTATCCGCTTTACTCTCGATCATCCTGATATTTTCTTGATTCAGTTGCGCGCTATGCTTCGTGCGAGCGAGGGATTAGATAACTTAAGCATTCTTTTACCTATGGTGTCGTCAGTACAAGAACTTGATGGCGCGACGGCGCTTATTGAGCAAGCTTATCAAGAAGTGTCCGCAGAACATCCGAAGGTAAAACGCCCGGAAATTGGCGTTATGATCGAAGTACCTTCTATGCTGTATCTCTTACCATTTATGGCACAGAAGGTGGATTTTGTATCGGTTGGAACGAACGACTTAACGCAATATTTATTGGCTGTTGACCGCAACAACGCTCAGGTGGCCGATATTTACGAAACCCTGCATCCTTCCGTATTGGCGGCGATGAAACATATTTTTGAAACTTGTCAGTCGTATCATCTTCCTGTTTGTATTTGTGGTGAGCTGGCAGGTGACCCTATTGGTGCTTTGCTGCTGGTGGGGCTTGGTTACGATACTTTAAGTATGAACACGTCGAACGTCGCGAAAGTGAAGTACTTGCTCAGACAGACCTCACAGCAGGAACTTAAGTTACTTGCTGACAAAGCATTGATGCAACCGTACGGTGAAACCATTTATAATCAAATGCGCGATTACTTTGAGGATAAAGGACTAGCTGGCTTCATCCGTGCTGGTAAGTCTTAAACCAACCCTTTTGGAATACATGTGAACTACGAACTGATCTTATTACTCCTGTGCCTTGGCGCAGTAGTCGGTACCATGTCCGGGTTGCTGGGCATTGGTGGGGGACTTATTGTTGTCCCTGCATTGGCCTTCATCCTACCTAAATTTGGTATCGCAAGTGATATGGTTATGCATATTGCACTGGCGACTTCCTTAGCCTCTATCATTATTACATCAGGCTCTTCGGCACTTAACCATCTTAAACTGGGTAATGTTGATTTGTTTGTTATTAAATGGCTTATGCCTGGGGTGGTGATTGGCGGATTTGCGGGGTCCAATGTTGCAGAGTGGATTCCTTCTCACTATCTACCGAAGGTGTTTGCTGTCATTGTACTGCTTCTGGCAATTCAGATGTTTTTGTCTATCAAGTCTCAAGTGACGCGTAATCTTCCTAGTCCTTTTATCACAACTTGTTGTGGTGCGGGAATCGGCATGGTCTCGAGCTTAGCGGGGATTGGTGGAGGCTCAATGTCGGTTCCTTTTCTTAGTAAACATGGCGTTGAGATGAGAAAAGCGGTAGGCTCTTCATCAGTATGTGGTTGCGTGATCGCGATCGCAGGCATGATTGGCTTTATTATGCATGGCGCTAAAGCACAAGGGCTACCGGAGTACAGTATCGGCTATGTCTACTTGCCGGCTTTGCTATCCATTGCTGCTACCTCAATGTTAACAACGAAATTTGGTGCAAAATTGGCGACAACTATGCCAACACCGAAACTAAAGAAGATTTTTGCAGTCTTCTTATTATTCGTTGCATTTTCAATGATGTTTTAATCTCAATATTCAAACCTGATAAGTGAGCGTTTTATGTCTCAGGGATATATCCAGTTTCCTAATATCGACCCAGTTCTTGTTGAATTAGGTCCCATTTCTATTCGTTGGTACGGCTTGATGTATCTTGTCGGCTTTGCATTCGCGATGTGGTTAGCTAATCGTAGAGCCGACAAGCCAAACTCAGGATGGACGCGCGAGCAAGTGTCAGATCTGTTGTTTGCAGGTTTCTTAGGGGTGGTGCTAGGCGGCCGCATAGGATACGTCCTATTTTATGGTTTTGATGAACTGCTACGTGACCCGCTCTACTTGTTCAAAGTATGGACCGGCGGTATGTCGTTCCATGGTGGGTTGTTAGGTGTCATTACCGCGATGTTCTGGTATGGCAGAAAGAACGGACGCACGTTTTTTAATGTCGCAGACTTCATCGCGCCTCTTGTTCCTTTTGGTTTAGGTATGGGGCGTCTAGGTAACTTTATGAACAGTGAACTTTGGGGGCGAGTGACTGATGTGCCATGGGCGATCATCTTCCCTAATGGCGGACCTTTACCACGTCACCCGTCTCAACTGTACGAATTTGCCTTAGAAGGTGTTGTACTGTTCTTAATTTTGAATTGGTTTATCAAGAAACCTCGCCCAGAAGGGGCTGTGTCAGGTTTATTCCTTCTTGGTTATGGTACATTTAGATTCTTGGTCGAGTTCGTACGTGAACCGGATGCACAATTAGGACTGTTTGGTGGCTTTATTTCTATGGGCCAAATCTTGTCTTCACCAATGATTATCCTTGGTGCACTAATGATTGCATGGGCATACAAAGTCAACGGACCGAAACTACAAAAAGTATCAAAGTAATAGGAATTGTCGTGAAGCAGTATTTAGACTTATGTCAGCGAATCGTTGACGAAGGTGTTTGGATTGAAAATGAGCGTACGGGTAAACGTTGTTTAACCGTAATCAACGCAGATCTGACCTATGATGTCGCCAACAACGCATTTCCTCTAGTTACTACAAGAAAGAGCTTTTGGAAAGCAGCCGTAGCTGAGCTATTGGGATATATTCGCGGCTACGATAACGCTGAAGACTTTCGCAAGTTAGGAACCAAAACATGGGATGCTAACGCGAACTTAAATGAAGCGTGGCTGAACAATTCTTACCGTAAAGGTGAAGATGATATGGGCCGTGTCTATGGTGTGCAGGGTCGTGCATGGGCTAAGCCAGGTGGTGGTCATATAGATCAACTGCGTAAGATTGTGGATGACTTAAGCAAAGGGGTTGATGATCGTGGTGAGATCTTAAACTTCTACAATCCAGGCGAGTTTCATATGGGGTGTTTGCGCCCATGCATGTACAGCCATCACTTTTCGCTATTAGGTGATACGCTGTATTTAAACAGTACGCAACGTTCGTGTGACGTACCCCTTGGTTTAAACTTCAATATGGTTCAAGTCTATGTGTTCCTAGCGATTATGGCTCAGATTACCGGTAAAAAGCCGGGACAAGCATTTCATAAGATCGTTAATGCGCATATTTATGAAGACCAATTGGAGTTGATGCGAGATGTTCAGCTAAAACGTGAACCACTGGCGGCTCCGACGTTCCGTATCAACCCAAAGATTAAGACGCTTGAAGACTTAGAAACCTGGGTGACGCTTGATGACTTTGAAGTAGAAGGTTACGAGTGTCACGAGCCTATTCGCTATCCATTTTCTGTCTGAAAATAAGGCCGAGCATTGCTCGGCCTTATTTTTTAACGAGAGCTACCAGTTAATTTTCTCTCTTTCACTAAAGAATCCCGCCGTTGGTCCATCGGCATCGAGCGTTGCTAACCAAATGGCTGTATCAGCGCCTTCTTTGGGGGACTTTAATCGAATATGTTCACCATAATCAGGCAGCTCATCCAAATTCATTCCTGAATCAACCCACCCAGGGCAGTATGAGTTTACTTTAATTCCAAATGGCTCTAGCTCTTTTGCGAATAATACCGTGTTGGCATTCACACCAATCTTTGAGGATTGATAGGCTGCGCATACATCATCTTTAATCGGTGAGGCCATGTCAGAAAGTTGAGCAAGTTGCCCAGCTTGACTTGATACATTGACTATTCTGGCTTGTGAGGACTTTTTGAGGAGTGGTGTTAGAGCTCGAGTCAGTAAGAAAGGACCAATTTGGTTGACCTCAATCACTCGGCGGTAGGTATCTTCATCAATAAGAGAAGGATGTCTACCAAGATCGACTAAGATAGCTGCATTATTAACGAGTACATCAAGGCGACCAAACTGCTCTTCTATCTTATTAGCAACCGCAGGAAAGATCGATGACATGGCGAGGTCTAATTTAAGGTGGGAGGCGGTATAGCCTTTCTGGCGAAAATCATTAACTAATGCTGAGCAGGATTGAATGTCGGCCATGATGACATGAAAGCCTTGTTCCATTAATAACTCTGAGGTGGCTAAGCCGATACCCTGATAAGCACCGGTGACTAAGGCAATTTTCTGCATGACTGACCTTTTTGTTGACGACATTTAGGCCAGTCTATCGATGGGACTATCAAAAGGGGAGTAACAAGGGGAATGTTACTCTGTCCCATACATTATGCTGTCAATGGTAATGCTTAGTCGTAATAGGCGTCCTCGATAATTTCCTCTTCAACGATTTCTTCTTCAATAATCTCTTCTTCTACGACAACATCCGTCGCCACTTCACAGGCTCCTTCATCGTATGCACCGTCGATGGTTCCCGCCACTGCGCCAGCACCGCCACCAATAGCTGCTCCAGCAGCAGCGCCAGAACCACCATCTACAATACCGCCAACGACTGCACCAGTAATCGCCCCGTCGACTGCACCATCAATAGCGCCTTCAGCGGTTTGGTCACAGTAATAGGCATAACTCGGTGAAGATAAGATTAGAGCTAGGGCAAAGAACTTGAGTTTCATGGTTTGTTTCTCGATTGATGAGTTTGCCTATTAGCCTAAGTGATTGAATTGGTTATTATAAGTAACATCTCGTCAAACCTTGGTTAGTTTAGAGTGTGTTTATTGTTGAGCGTAATTAACAGAAGGGAATGGATTTTCCTCACTGATAGTATCGTTAATAAATCCAGAAAAGGAGTTATAAGGCACTTGCGAGATAGTAAATAAGTCACTCATACTTGGGTTAAAAGAACCAGTGGAGACGGAGCATGCGATTACTAGGGATGGCGTTGAGTCTTATATTAATGGGATGCAGCGGTGCGCCTAACGAAATCCAAGTCGCTGATGAGAAGTTATTGGTTGAGTTTAACCAAGCGGTAAAAGAGGCGACACCGTATGTCGGCCAGCCAGCTAGATGGGGTGGAGTGATTGCAAATTTGACCAATTTAACTCCTAACACCAGTGAGCTACAAATTAGTCAATTTGCATTGGACTCAAAAGGTCGTCCTGATGAGACTCAGCAGGGCAGTCAGCGATTTGTCGTTAATGTCGATAGGTTCTTAGACCCTAAGGCGTTTACTCAAGGTAAATCAATGACATTTGTTGGTGTTATAGAAGGCATGACTTCAATTACGGTTGGGCAACAGGAGCTTAAGGTTCCGGTATTAAAAGCTTCAAACTACTATCTTTGGACTGAAGATAAACGCATTAAAACTTATTATGTTGGTGACCCATATTATAACTACTATTACGACAGCTATTATTACTGGGATGATATCGACGACGCCGATTTGATCGAGCACTATGATGACTTTGATTATGACTACGGTGATTTCTAGATAGTAAAAGGCCCAGCTAAATGTAGCTGGGCCTTTTTAGTAGAGCTTACGTCTGGCTGCTTAGTGTCTATGCTGTTAGCGCTAGAATAGTGCCTGGAATAACAACAAAGATAGAAGCGAGGTAACCAGCGACGACGGCTTTGTTCTTGATAGCCATGTCCGAGATATAGTCTGCACCTTTCACTGGCAGTTCTCTCAAGAATGGAATACCGAAGATAAAGACGGTTGCCATGATATTGAATACCAGGTGCACCAGCGCGATTTGCAATGCGAATACTGCGTATTCTCCAGAAACTGCTGTCGCTGCTAGTAAGCCAGTGATACATGTACCGATATTCGCACCTAGTGTAAATGGGTAAACATCACGAACTTTCAGCGCACCTGAGCCAACGAGAGGCACCATTAAGCTGGTCGTTGTTGATGAAGATTGCACAAGAATCGTAACGATAGAGCCTGATGCGATACCATGTAGCGGACCACGACCAATAGCGTTTTTCAAAATTTCACGTGCACGGCCAACCATCAGGCTCTTCATTAGCTTACCCATAACAGTAATCGCCACGAAGATAGTTGCAATACCAAGAACAATCAGTAGTACGCCACCTGTTACGCTGCCAAATGAGCTTAATGGCTCCTGAATCGCACTTACAACAGGCTTGGTGATTGGCTTGATGAAGTTCAGGCCTTTCATGCTCATGTCACCTGTTGCTAGCATTGGTGATACAAGCCAGCTAGAGATTTTGTCTAGAATGCCAAACATCATCTCCAATGGAAGGAAGATAGCAACGGCTAGCAGGTTAAAGAAGTCATGGATCGTTGCACTTGCAAAAGCACGTTTAAACTCAGTGTTACAACGAACGTGACCCAAACTTACTAGTGTATTAGTAACCGTAGTACCAATGTTTGCACCCATGATCATAGGGATGGCTGTCGTTACAGGTAAACCACCAGCAACCAAACCAACAATAATCGAAGTGACGGTACTAGAAGACTGAATTAGTGCAGTAGCAACTAGACCAATCATTAACCCAGCTACAGGGTGTGAGGCAAATTCAAATAGGACTTTTGCATGTTCACCTGTTGCCATTTTAAAGCCACTACCCACCATTGAAACAGCAAGTAGCAATAAATAAAGCATGAACGCCAAGTTAGCCCAGCGTAACCAACGCGTCGTATTCGACATTGGAGTCGCAGCTGTTGTTGCTTGGTTCATCATAGTTTTCTCCATTTGGCCGTGTAATTCGTAAGTTGGCCTGTTGTTGAATCTGAGGCGATATTAGATCTCAAATATTACAGAAATATGACGTTTCTATTTCTGTGTTAATTAACTGCGATGTTTGCTTGGTTTTTGTACTTGTCGGTATTTTTTGTTTATATAAACTATTGATTTTTAAAGACTGTTTTCTTTAGGAGAAAAAGAGATTAATTTGCCGTCATCAATGAATAAATTCGATTTAGAGCGAGAATTATGATGCTTATATGACAGTGAGGTGGCGAATGTGACAATTAAACATTCGGAAATTTCATTGTATTTTAATTGTAACGTAAGTTTTATCGAATATTGTCGCTTGGTGCAGATTTTGCTATAAATGAAACACACTCATTTTAGGCGATATCGCATGTCACACCTTAACTATAATCACCTCTATTATTTCTGGATGGTCTGCAAACAAGGCTCGGTTACGAAAGCCGCCGATGCGTTATTTTTAACGCCTCAAACAGTAACAGGGCAGATTAAAGCGTTAGAAGAGAGAATGGACGGTAAGCTCACTAAGCGAAATGGGCGTAGTGTTGAGCCAACTGAGTTAGGGCAGTTGGTATATAAGTATGCTGACCGCATGTTTGGTTTAAGCTACGAAATGTTGGATATCGTAAACTATAGCCAGCGTTCGAATGTACTGTTCGATGTTGGTGTGGCGGATGCTCTTTCTAAACGCCTGGTCAGTAAAATATTGATGACCACTATCCCGCCAGACAACAGTATTCATCTACGCTGTTTTGAATCCACTCACGAAATGTTGCTGGAGCAATTGGCTCAGCATAAGCTAGATATGATCCTATCGGACTGTCCTGTGGATTCAAGTCAAAGTCCTGGTTTGTTTAGTAAGAAGTTAGGTGAAAGCCGCATGAGTTTCTTTACGTCGGGCTATATCGATAATGTGAGTTTCCCTGAGATTCTTGAACAAAGACGTTTGCTGATACCCGGTAGTCGTACCTCAATGGGACGTAAAGTACTGCAGTGGTTTGATCAACAGGGTATTCAACCTAATATTCTTGGTGAATTTGATGATGTTGCGTTGATGAAAGCCTTCTCTATGTATAAAGAGGATGTCATCTTTCTTGCTCCAAGTATTTATATGTCAGAGATGAGAGATAAGCGCCACCTTCAACTAATTGGCGATATTGAAGATTTGAAAGAAGAGTATTACGTTATTTTTGCAGAGCGAATGATTCAACATCCGGCGGTAAAGAGTGTTTGTGAAGCAGATTTCACCGATTTGCTAGCGTTCTAAGATTGGAGTTAGGTAACAAATTGGTAAAGAGAAATACACTATTTTAAACAAAGCGCTACTAACAACATTTTTATCCATGTAAAATGTGATGAGATTTATGGATTTATTACGAGAAAGATGGTTAGTGCCTAAGTAATAGAAAAGTAAATAAAGACGGATAAAACATAGAGGTAAAGTATGAACTTGCAGGAGATGGAAAAAAACGCATCACAAGCGGTAGTTCTCCTTAAGGCGATGGCTAATGAGAGACGCCTGCAAATTCTGTGCATGCTCCACAATACAGAGTTATCAGTAGGGGAATTGTGTACTCGATTAGAACTCAGTCAGTCAGCATTGTCACAGCATTTAGCCTGGCTGCGTCGAGATGGCTTAGTGTCGACGAGAAAAGAAGCGCAAACGGTCTACTACACATTAAGTAGTAAAGAAGTTCGTCAGTTGATTGAACTATTACACGGCCTTTATTGCAGCTCAGAATAGTGTGATTTTTAGATACAAAAAAACCGGCATTAGCCGGTTTTTTTAACACAATACAAAGTCTAAATTATAGAGCTTTGATTGCAGCAGAGAAGCGTGCCTTGTGACGAGCTGCTTTATTCTTATGAATAAGGCCTTTAGTCGCCATGCGGTCAAGGATTGGAGTAACTTCTGCAAATGCTGAAGTTGCTGCTTCTTTATCGCCAGCTGCGATAGCTGCGATTGTTTTCTTCATGTAAGTGCGCATCATAGAGCGACGGCTAGCGTTGTGCTGACGACGTTTCTCAGCTTGGATAGCGCGCTTCTTAGCAGATTTACTGTTTGCCAAGGGTCTAACTCCCAAAAACTTAGTTCGGTGACAATTTAAGGGCGAGGAATATCCCTCATTTGCGCTTAATTGTCAAATGATTTGTGCAAAAACCCGACGATACAAAACAACTTTTGATATCTGTGGGCTATCGCGGTTAAGATGGCGGGGATTCTAACAGTATTTTTCGACCAATGCTAATACTAATCCTCTCTTCAATAACAAACGCTATTGAATCCGATAAATAGCAGGCATTGGCTAGGTAATTCAGAGGTTATTGTGAGTAAACGCCTTCTTAAGTCAGGCATGATTGTTAGTGCCATGACGCTGGTGTCTCGTGTATTGGGACTGGTACGAGACGTTGTAGTTGCCAACCTTATGGGGGCAGGTGCAAGCGCAGATGTTTTCTTCTTTGCGAATAAGATTCCTAACTTTTTACGTCGCCTGTTTGCTGAAGGCGCTTTTTCTCAAGCATTTGTTCCGGTGTTAACGGAGTACCACGCATCAGGAGATAAAGATAAAACTCGTGATTTAATAGCGAAAGCGTCAGGTACCTTAGGCGTCATTGTGACAATAGTGACGTTATTAGGTGTGATAGGGTCAAGTGTTGTCACTGCACTATTTGGTTTCGGTTGGTTCTTAGATTGGCTGAATGATGGGCCTGCTGCGCCTAAGTTTGAGCTTGCCAGCTTGATGCTTAAGATTACCTTCCCTTACTTATGGTTCATCACCTTTGTGGCGTTATCTGGGGCTATTCTCAATACTTTAGGTAAGTTTGCTGTTTCTTCTTTTACCCCCGTTTTTCTAAACGTCATGATTATCCTCTGTGCGTGGTTTATTTCTCCAAACCTTGCCCAGCCGGAAATTGGCTTAGCTCTTGGTGTATTCTTAGGTGGTTTTGTCCAGTTTGCCTTTCAATTGCCTTTCTTAATAAAAGAGGGCGTATTGGTAAAACCTAAGTGGGGCTGGCGCGATCCTGGCGTCGTGAAAATCAGAACCTTGATGATTCCAGCCTTATTCGGTGTGTCGGTTAGCCAAATTAACCTGCTTTTTGACACCTTTATTGCTAGTTTTCTTGCCACGGGCTCGATTAGCTGGCTTTACTACTCCGATAGACTACTTGAGTTCCCTCTAGGCTTGTTTGGAATTGCCATCGCGACGGTTATTCTTCCTGCGCTGTCACGCAAACACGTGGATGCACATAGTGAAGGATTTGCTAGTACGATGGATTGGGGAGTTCGAATGGTTATCCTATTAGGTCTTCCTGCCATGTTGGGGCTGATGGTGTTAGCCAAGCCGATGCTGATGGTCCTATTTATGCGTGGAGAGTTTACCCCTCACGACGTTCATCAAGCGTCATTGTCACTGCTAGCTTACGCATCTGGTCTGCTTAACTTTATGTTGATTAAGGTGCTGGCTCCGGGTTACTACTCGCGTCAGGATACCAAAACACCAGTGAAGTATGGCATTGTAGCCATGGTGTCTAATATGGTCTTCAATGCTATTTTTGCTTACTTCTATGGTTATGTTGGACTGGCGATGGCAACCGCGTTGTCGGCATTTATCAATATGGCGTTGTTATACCGAGGGCTACACCTACAATGTGTTTACCAGATTAGTCGCCAGACTATTGGTTTTGTGGCACGTTTAGTGATGGCAGCCGTTGTTATGGTGCTAGTGCTTCGTTGGCAGCTACAAGATATGCAGCAATGGCTGACTTGGGGCTTAACAGAGCGTGTGTATACCTTGATTGGATTGATTTTGATCGGCGCTGTGAGTTATCTAGTTAGTCTATTTGTTCTTGGTGTTCGAGCTCGAGATCTAAAAGCAGCGACAGATTAACAATGATTGGTTATAATCCGTCGGTTTCACACTAGTATTATTTCATTAAGCAGGTGGTTTAGTCGTTTCATGGAACTCATTCGAGGCATACATAACCTAAAAAGTCAGCACCATGGCTGTGTGTTAACCATCGGAAACTTCGATGGTGTGCATTTGGGGCACCAACGTGTACTCGAACAGGTGAAGAAGAAAGCATTGCTTTTGGGTTTGCCTGCTGTAGTAATGACTTTTGAACCGCAACCGATGGAATTGTTTGCTAAGGATAAAGCGCCGGCTAGACTGACTCGTCTTCGTGACAAGTTTGAATTGCTTGAAGCAATGCACTTGGATCGTTTATTGTGCGTCAACTTTAACCGCCGCTTTGCCAGCATGTCACCGGAGTCTTTTATCAAAGACTTGTTGGTGAATAAATTGGGTGTTAAGTTCCTTGTTATCGGCGATGATTTTCGCTTTGGCAAAGGGCGTGAAGGCAACTTCGATATGCTCAAAAAAGCCGGTGAAGAGTTCGGCTTTGAGGTGGTGAATACCGCTAGTTTCTGTGTAGAAGACACACGTGTGAGCAGTACGGCGATTCGCCAAGCACTAGCAAGTGATCATCTTGATGAGAGTGCAGAAATGTTAGGGCGTCATTATACGCTGTCTGGGAGAGTGGCTCACGGTCAAAAATTGGCGCGTGATTTTGGTTTTCCAACCGCTAACATTTCTTTGAAACGCTATGTGTCACCTGTGCGTGGTGTATACGCTGTGCAGGTTTATGGGGTTGATAGTCAACCGTTACCTGGCATTGCTAATGTTGGTAAAAAGCCAACAGTAGCAGGGACAACCCCAGATTTAGAGGTGCATATTTTCGACTTTGAAGGCAACCTTTATGGTAAGCAAATTGAAGTCGCTTTATTGCATAAAATTCGTGATGAGAAAAAGTTCGAGTCACTTGAGCTGCTTAAGCAGCAAATAGAATTGGATGCTGATGTAGCAAGGGTGTGGCTACGTCAGTTTAAGGGTTAGCGGAAGATTCCACCGCTAACATAATGTCTAACTTTCGCCCAATACAACGGAATTAAGAATCGATGAGTGAGTATAAAGATACCCTGAACCTACCTGAAACAGGGTTTCCTATGCGCGGCAATCTGGCAAATCGTGAGCCAGAAATGCTTAAGCGTTGGTATAAAGAAGATCTTTACGGTGAGATCCGTAAAGCTAAGAAAGGCAAAAAATCCTTCGTACTGCACGATGGACCTCCATACGCGAACGGTGACATTCACATTGGTCACGCACTAAATAAGATTCTTAAAGACATTATTATTAAATCCAAAACACTTTCAGGTTTTGACGCCCCTTATATTCCTGGTTGGGATTGCCACGGTCTACCAATTGAATTAATGGTAGAAAAGAAAGTTGGCAAACCAGGTCAGAAGGTAACGGCTGCTGAGTTCCGCGAAAAGTGTCGCACTTATGCAGAAGGCCAAGTTGAAGGTCAAAAAGAGAGCTTCAAACGTCTAGGTATTCTTGGTGAGTGGGATAAGCCTTATCGCACAATGGACTTTGATACTGAAGCGAACATTATTCGTGCGCTTGGCAAAATTGCTGATAAAGGTCACCTATTGAAAGGCTTCAAGCCTGTTCACTGGTGTACAGATTGTGGTAGTGCACTAGCAGAAGCAGAAGTAGAATATAAAGATAAAGTCTCTCCTTCTATTGATGTACGTTTTAAAGCGGCTGATGAAAGCGCGCTTATCTCTAAATTCTCATTGAATGAAGGTCATGAAGGACAGGGTGATATTTCAATCATCATCTGGACAACAACACCTTGGACTCTGCCAGCAAACCGAGCAGTCTGTCTACGTGATGACTTAGAGTACGTATTGATTCAAACGGAAGGTGACAACCCAGAGCGTATTATCGTTGCGTCTGAGTTAGCAAAAGATGTGATGGATCGTGCTGGTATCGAGCACTTCCATAACCTAGGTTTTGCGAAAGGTGCAGATCTTGAGTTATCTCAGTTCAACCACCCATTCTATGACTTTACGGTACCAGCGATCCTTGGTGATCACGTAACTACCGATTCTGGTACTGGTGTGGTGCACACAGCACCTGGCCACGGTCAAGAAGACTTTGCTGTAGGCCAAAAATATGGTCTAGAAGTTGCGAACCCTGTAGGTTCTAACGGTGTCTATCTACCTGACACTGAGCTATTTGCTGGTCAGCATGTATTTAAAGCTAACGATGCCGTTGTAGAAGTACTTAAAGAAAAAGGTGCGCTACTGCATCACCACGCTTACGAGCACAGCTACCCACACTGCTGGCGTCATAAGACGCCAATCATCTTCCGTGCAACACCACAATGGTTCGTATCGATGGACCAAGCTGGCCTGCGTGCTAAAGCACTAGAGTCAATTAAAGGTGTTGAGTGGATGCCTGAGTGGGGTCAAAGCCGTATCGAAGGTATGATTGAAGGTCGCCCTGAGTGGTGTATCTCTCGTCAGCGTACATGGGGTGTGCCAATTGCGTTGTTTGTTCACAAAGAAACTGCTGAGCTTCATCCGAATTCGCTAGAGCTTATCGAAAAAGTAGCTCAACTTGTTGAACAAAAAGGCATTCAAGCTTGGTGGGATGTTGAGCCTGCTGAACTATTAGGTGATGAAGCCGACAACTACGAGAAAGTGCTTGATACACTAGACGTATGGTTCGACTCAGGTGTGACACACTACTCTGTTGTGGATGCACGTGAAGAGTATAACGGCAATAGTGCTGACCTATATCTAGAAGGTTCTGACCAACACCGTGGTTGGTTCCAATCGTCGCTAATTACGTCTATTGCGATGAAAGACGAAGCACCATACAAACAAGTGCTGACTCATGGCTTTGTGGTTGATGGTCACGGCCGTAAGATGTCGAAATCTATTGGCAACGTTGTAGCTCCAAAAGATGTTACCAACAAACTGGGCGCAGATATCCTTCGCCTGTGGGTAGCTTCAACAGACTACACTGGTGAAGTAGCGGTTTCTGATGAAATCCTTAAGCGTTCTGCTGATGCTTATCGTCGTATTCGTAACACAGCTCGCTTCTTCCTAGCGAACCTAAATGGCTTCAACCCAGAAACGGATCTTGTTCCTGCTGATGAAATGGTAGCACTTGACCGCTGGGCGGTTGGTCGTGCGTTAGCTGCACAAGAAGAGATTGTGAAAGCTTACGGTGAGTACAACACACACGCTGTAACACAACGCTTAATGCAGTTCTGCTCTATCGAGATGGGCTCTTTCTATCTTGACGTGATCAAAGACCGTCAATATACAGCGAAACTGGGTGGTCACGCACAGCGTAGCTGTCAAACTGCACTTTACTACATCGTAGAAGCTCTGGTTCGTTGGATGGCGCCAATCATGTCGTTCACAGCAGACGAAATCTGGAATGAAATGCCGGGTCAACGTGACAAGTTTGTGTTTGCAGGTGAGTGGTTCGATGGCCTATTCGGTCTTGCTGAAGGCGAAGAGCTAAGCAACGAATTCTGGACTGAAATCCAGTCAGTTCGTAACGCGGTGAACAAGCAACTTGAATCTGCACGTGCAGAAAAAATCATTGGTGGTGCACTACAAGCAGAAGTTACTCTATATGCAGATGATACACTGACAGCAACCATCAACAAGCTTGAAGATGAGCTGCGTTTTGTACTTCTTACTTCAGCAGCAACAGTTAAGCCGCTATCAGAGAAAACTGACGCTGCGAAAGAGACAGAAGTTGAAGGTCTGTTTGTTGAAGTTAAGGCAACGGAAAACGAGAAATGTGATCGTTGCTGGCACCATACTCCAGATGTAGGCACGATCGAAGGTCACGAGAAGATTTGTGGTCGCTGTGTTTCGAACATCGCAGGTGAAGGTGAAGTTCGTAAGTTTGCTTAATTGACAGTAAGCCAACGGAACTTTTAACTAATATGACAGCCCCAGTTTTTACTGGGGCTACTTTTAGCTAGTACTTTTCTTATGCTTGTTTAAGCATGACAATTTAAGGATTGGAATGAGCGAAACAACAATTACCTTTAAGCAATCAGGTGTACGCTGGCTTTGGTTGGCCATTGTCATTTTTATTGCCGACATTAGCATCAAGCTGGTTGTTATGGACAATATGGGATATGGCTGGGCAAATCGCATTGAAATCCTGCCATTTTTCAATTTACTGTACGTTCACAACTATGGTGCTGCGTTTAGTTTTCTAAGCGAACAAGCAGGATGGCAGCGTTGGCTGTTCACTGGTATTGCGTTTATTGTTACGGGGCTATTAACCTATTGGATGAGCAAGCTCCCAGCGAAAGAAAAGTGGAACAATATTGCTTATGCCATGATCATTGGTGGGGCGGTTGGTAATGTGTTTGACCGTGTTGTACATGGCTTTGTTGTTGATTACCTAGACTTTTACTGGGGAACATACCATTGGCCAGCTTTCAATTTAGCTGATATGGCTATCTGTCTCGGTGCCGGGATGATTATCATTGATAGCTTTCGCAACAAAGAAGCGAAGTAATAATTTCCAATAACCTTAAGCGCTGTGCGTTGATATGCACGGCGCTTTTTTATATAACAATAGCGATAACGAAACGACAAATAACAAAGAGCAATACCAAGACTCTTTGAAAGCAAAGGAAGCAGTAACGTGAGTAAAATTTCCCAAGATAGTGCGGTCACTCTACATTTCACCATTAAATTGAAGGATGGCTCAGTCGCAGATAGCACCCATAATATGGGCAAACCCGCTAAGTTTATTATTGGTGACGGAAGTTTAAGTGAGAACTTTGAAAGTTGTCTGATCGGTTTATCAGTGAACGAGAATAAAGCTATCGAGCTGAAAGCAGAAGACGCTTTTGGTATGCCGAATCCAGACAATATTCATCATATGGACAGAGCGAAGTTTGTGGGTGACTCTGAGGTGGAAGTCGGTACAATAATGGCCTTCTCTGGTCCTGATGGTATGGAGATTCCTGGCATTATTACCGATATTGCTGGTGATTCTGTAACGGTTGATTTTAATCACCCGTTGGCCGGACAAGACGTGACATTTGAAGTGGAAATTCTCGAAGTAGAATAGCAAGCAGAGTAAGTAGAAGCGGTTGATCAATGAGTAATGAAATGAAAATTAAGTTAGCAAACCCACGAGGCTTTTGCGCCGGCGTAGACAGAGCGATCAGTATTGTGGAGCGTGCTTTAGAAATGTATCAGCCGCCAATTTATGTTCGTCATGAAGTGGTTCACAACCGATTTGTGGTAGAAGGTCTAAAACAGCGCGGTGCAATCTTCGTGGAAGAACTCAGCGAAGTGCCAGACGACAACATCGTGATATTTTCTGCTCATGGTGTTTCCCAAGCGGTTCGTAAAGAAGCTAAGCAACGTGCTCTTACCGTGTTTGATGCAACGTGCCCTCTGGTAACGAAAGTTCATATGGAAGTAGCACGCGCCAGTCGTAAAAACATGGAAGTCGTTCTAATTGGCCATGCTGGTCATCCAGAAGTGGAAGGCACAATGGGGCAATACTCTAGTGAGACTGGCGGAATGTACCTTGTTGAGCGACCAGAAGATGTTCTTACGCTTAAGGTAAACGATCCAAGTAACCTTCATTATGTTAGTCAAACGACCTTATCTGTGGATGAAACGGCCGATGTGATCGAAAAGCTGCGTGAAGTGTTCCCAGAGATTCAAGGGCCTCGCAAAGATGATATTTGCTACGCGACACAAAACCGTCAAGATGCAGTCCGAGAGCTAGCACAAGCCGTGGATGTGATGGTTGTTGTTGGTTCAACAAACTCATCGAACTCCACTCGTCTTAAAGAACTTGCGGAAAAGCTGGGGACACCGGCTTATCTCACTGATACTCCAGACTTGATTGAGGCATCTTGGTTTGAAAGTAAGGGGTTAGTGGGCGTAACGGCGGGCGCTTCAGCTCCTGAAGAGCTCGTGAATCAGATCATTGATAAAATTAAAGACTTGGGTGCAGATGACGTTGAAGAAGTGTTAGGAAGAGAAGAAAACATGTTCTTTGAAGTTCCTAGAGAGCTGCAAATCAAGCAGGTTGATTAACATGAAAACGCCGCATCATGATGCGGCGTTTTTTTATTAAGTATTGATATTACTAAGGCAGCTTTATAAATCATTGCGTAAAGATTACGAAAGGTAAAAAATCGTTTCAACTAAGATAATCACCTTTACTCATTGACGATTTTTGGTATCCTAGCGCCGCTATCGAATCGATAGTTTTTTCGGAGATAACTATGAACAATACCGACCATCCTCCTAGTATCAAGGGAGAAAAGTAACAACTCGTCGGTAATTGCGATCTTCGTACCTACCTTCGAGGTAGGGCTCCTTTCCTTTTAATAACTTATCGTTATTTTTCTCCTTTCTGCTATTTCGTTAAGACGTCTGCACATTTGCGTGTAAGGCTATTATTTTGACGTTTGATGGTCGTTACCAACGCTAATCGGGAGATTCGCCATGACGGTAATGAACAATACTTATATTGAGAATGCGCCACTGTTTTCAGAAGAAGAAATCAGTGCGGCAACTCAAGCATTTTTGAAATACGACACAGCACAGCAATTGAACCTATTGACCGTGATGCCAATAGACGAAGCCGTTGGTGTGTTGCAACACTGTGCTTTAGGGCAGGTGCAATATTTAATCGAACAACTCGACTTGCAAGGCCATGATAGACGAGCCAGGCATTTTGCTCACCAATTGGGACTGATTCACTCTGAAGCAGAGACCACAGGTGGTTATCTGACAACAGGTGTTCTGGAACACGTAAAGCAACGCATTGGTTGGATCATTACGTTGGCACTGTTAGGGATTGTCTCGGGTCTTATTATTGCTCAGTACGAAGATACGCTTAGCCAACTAGTACTATTAGCCGTCTATATGCCTGTAATAGCTGCTGCTGGTGGTAATACTGGTACCCAAGCAGCGACATTGGTGATTCGTGCTCTGGCAACAGGAGAGTTAAGAAAGCGGCAGTGGTTAGAGGTACTTTGGAAAGAAAGCCGAGTCGCAGTCTGTCTTGCGGCGGCGGTTGCTTTAGTGATGGTTGGTCGAATTCTCGTCTTTGGTGATGTGAACTCAGCCGGTGGTTTTGATATCCATTTAATTGCCATGGCCATTGCAGTCGCGTTGTTTATTCAGGTAACGGTATCAACGACCCTAGGTGGCGTATTACCTATTATTGCTCGAGTCTTTAAGTTAGATCCAGCAGTACTGGTGAGCCCAGTACTGGCTTCGATTGTTGATATTTCGGGTATGTGGATCTACTTCACTGTTGTGAATCACTTCTTAGGTTTATCCTAAATCTGTGTGAAGAGTCACTTAAGTAAAGCGCAGCTACGGCTGCGCTTTGTTTTTTGAACGTCCCAAAGAGTAGCTATAGTCTACTACTTGGCGATAGTAGCTCTGCTCAAACTGCGTTAATGGTGAAATAGTGGGAGTTTTCGTTTTCGGCTTTTGAGGGTGATAGTCAGTGACAAATTGTACAAATAGACTTTCTGGTTTCCCCTTATCATCAAGGCCATACCCCATCATATTGTAAGTTCCAAATAGCGACCCACTTTTGGCGATAAGCGCGCCTTTGATAGGAGCCTTTCTCATACTAGAGCGATATTTCAATGTACCATTGTTGCCGGAAACGGGCATAAGCTTGATGAGTTTTAACGTGCTGTCATTATCATAGATGTAGCGCAATACTTGCTGCATTTGGTTGGCAGTAAGACGATTATTGCGTGAAAGCCCAGACCCGTCTTCAAGCACGGCAGATTGAATATCAATACCTGCTTTAGTCCGCAAAATCTCTTTAATTGCTGCTGTTCCGTTATTAAATGAGCCCGCCTGACCGTAATAGCGAGCGCCGAGTGTTTTGGTAATATTGTCGGCATAGAGGTTATTGGAGTCTTGAAGCATCACGGCCAATAACTCAGGAAGCGGTTTTGAGCGCTGGATAAATAGTGGCTGCTCATCCGCTATCTCAGGATTACCAATCTTTATCTCACCTTTAAGATTCATGTCTAAACGCTTGAGTTCTGCTTTGATAACTTTTGAGGTAAATAAATCGGGTGAGGCGACAGCAAACTTAAGTGGCAAGGGGGCACTTCTATTGACCACACAACCACCAATTGAGTAGTGGTTTTGTCCATCAAATTGAAGTTCGAGGTCGCAGTGAGCTTGTTCTTGATCTTGTTTAGAAAGACTAACGGCAGAAGTAGAGACAGTAATAGGCTGATGAGCAGGAACATTTACCCGAGTAGTGCCATCTTTATTGGTATAAAGTGCACCTTGGACACAGTTACCATCTAAGGTGATCGCTGAAGATGGGGCGCTATAACAGACACCGAGAATATCCCATGGCCACCCTACAGCTCTTTCGTATCCGCTGAACACTGTATCATCAAGCCAGATCGTATCGATGTTCTTACCAACACTTGATTTAGCTTCTTTTAGCATCGTTCTTAGTGCTTCGCGACTAAAAGTTGGATCGCCTGTATAGCGAATAATTAAGGTGTTTTTAGAGTGTGATAGCACTGTTTCAAAACGAAAATCATTGGGTAGAGCGAGCTTTGCTGCGAGCGCAGTGACCACTTT
This sequence comes from Vibrio sp. ER1A, assembly GCF_000733315.1. Taxonomy (NCBI): domain Bacteria; kingdom Pseudomonadati; phylum Pseudomonadota; class Gammaproteobacteria; order Vibrionales; family Vibrionaceae; genus Vibrio; species Vibrio sp. ER1A. The sequence goes on along the minus strand of NZ_JPJA01000084.1, from coordinate 237,638 downwards.
AAGCGTGCTAGCGGGGGGAAAAAACTGGTCGGCATCCAGTGAGATGAGCGTTTCTGTTGGTGAATGTAATGGCGCTAAAAGTAATGCGTTGCGGCTACCATCTGGCAAGTACTGAGTCGCGTCGACACCAGTAGCGAAAGAGGAAAAAGGTAGCATCATTAATGCAGTGAGCAAGCATTTGGATTTCATAAGTCGGTTCGTTAAGTTGGGCTTATTTTTAATGTAGGCTAACAACCTATTAAGTCGAGATAAAGTGATAAATTATCGAAGGAATCTATGAAGTTTTCATCTCAAGGTAGACAGTGAAATACGATATGCATTTGTTGACAATATAAATCTCAACTTAGTTGAGTTGACCTTGCGTATGCTAAGAGACCTAAGCTATATTGTCTTGCTGACCACTAAGCTTTCGAACTTAAGGCAGAATAGAGCCAGTGTTCACTTCGAAACACACAGATAGTCGTCGCAATTGTGAATCTTACGATGATTGATTGTTTCTAGCATCAATGAACGAATGTGTGAATTTCAGTGATTTGTCTACGCACTTTGATTACACTAGGCTTAATCCAGTTATTTTTTAAATTGTACTCAGGCTCGCTTGAGTAGGGTTTTATTGTCCAAAGTCTGCTTTGGAAAAGAGGTTGTTAAAATGGAAAAGGTTCCAATGACTGTACGTGGCGAACAACAGCTACGTGAAGATTTAGATCGTCTACTTAAGCTTCGCCCACAAATTTCTGAAGCAATCGCTGAAGCTCGTGAGCTAGGCGACCTAAAAGAAAATGCTGAGTATCATGCTGCGCGTGAAGAGCAAGGCATCTGTGAAGCTCAAATTCGTGATATTGAATATAAACTCTCTGTAGCTCAGGTTATTGATGTGACTAAGCTAGACAACTCTGGCAAGATCATCTTCGGCTCTACAGTGACTTTGATTGATATCGATACTGACGCTGAACAGACTTACCAAATCGTTGGTGATGACGAAGCTGACATTAAGTCAGGCCGTATTTCAGTGAGCTCCCCAATTGCACGTGGATTGATTGGCAAAATGGAAGGCGATGAAGTGACTATCGTGACTCCAGGCGGTCAAAAAGATTTTGAAATCGATAAAGTTGCTTATATTTAAGCTGATTTCACAGAGAAAAAGTCGCCAAGAGCGGCTTTTTTTGTAGATGAGATACGAGTTCAGGATGTAAGAAAAATGAAAAGGCCGCTGTTGCGACCTTTTCCACTTTGAAACAAAATGTTTCAATCAAATCAAACGGTGGGCAAATTATTTGCGTGGCAGTTCGATTTTCTTTTGCTCTGACTGACGGTAAAGAACAAGCGTCTTACCGATAACTTGAACTTTTTCAGCTTTAGTTTCGCGCACAATCGCGTCGATTATCAGTAGCTTAGTTTCACGGTCTTCTGATGCCACTTTCACTTTAATCAGTTCGTGGTGGTCAAGAGCGATTTCTACTTCCGCTAGAACAGCCTCTGTTAGTCCATTTGCGCCTAGAAGCACGACAGGTTTAAGTGCGTGTGCTAGGCCTTTTAGGTGCTGCTTTTGTTTGGTGCTTAGGTTCATAACGCGGCCAAATTTATTTACTATTAGGGTTGAAAAGTCGTATTTTAACGCCATCTAATGACGAAGACTATACTTTATTCTGAGGGCGTGCCCTTATTGAGTTGGAATTTGAATGAGTAAGCAAAAACATTCGGCCAGTTCTGGTCGTTGGTTGAAAGAGCATTTTGATGATAAATATGCGAATGAAGCCAGAAGAAAAGGTTACCGCTCTCGTGCTATCTTTAAGATTGAAGAGATTCAAAATAAAGATAAGCTACTGAAACCTGGGATGACAGTTGTCGACTTAGGCGCAGCTCCCGGTGGCTGGTCCCAATATGCCGCAAAGGTTTTAGGTGATGAAGGGCAGGTAATTGCTTGTGATTTATTGCCGATGGATCCAATATCAGGTGTAAGCTTTCTTCAAGGGGACTTTCGAGAAGAAGCAGTTCTAAATGCACTACTCGAAAGAATCCAACCGGATATGGTCGACGTAGTAATGTCTGATATGGCTCCTAACATGGCAGGTAACTTATCTGTCGATCAGCCTAGAGCAATGTATCTTGTTGAACTAGCATTAGATATGTGTCATCAAACTTTGGCACCAGGCGGCAGTTTCGTAGTGAAAGTGTTCCAAGGTGAAGGATTTGATGAGTACGTCAAACAGGTGCGCGATGCCTTCAAAGTAGTGAAGATTCGCAAACCAGACTCATCTAGAGCTCGCTCTCGTGAGGTGTTTATTGTAGCTAATGGTTTCAAAGGCTGAACATTAGTTTACAAAGACAAAATTAACAATGTAGCTACAGCCGAAAAACTGTAGTACCCTACCTTTAATTACAATTAGTTATCGAGAGGCTGACACCTTGAGTGACATGGCAAAGAATTTAATTTTGTGGTTAGTCATCGCCGTTGTGTTGATGTCGGTATTCCAAAGCTTTGGACCAGGCGAAAGCAACGGTCGAGCGGTAGATTACACCACGTTCGTACAGGAAGTTGGCAATGGCCAGATTCAAGAAGCTCAATTTAAAGACAGCGAGATAACCTTTACTCGCCGTGGCGGTGGCAGTCGCTTTGTGACTTACATGCCAGTTTATGATCAAAAGCTACTTGATGACCTAATTAACCAAAACGTAAAAGTTTCAGGGACACCACCAGAAGAACAAAGCCTATTGGGCACTATCTTTATCTCATGGTTCCCAATGATTCTTCTTATTGGTGTTTGGATTTTCTTCATGCGTCAAATGCAAGGCGGCGGTGGTAAAGGTGCCATGTCGTTTGGTAAGAGCAAAGCTCGTATGATGAGTGAAGAGCAGATCAAAACCACGTTTGCTGATGTTGCAGGTTGTGATGAAGCAAAAGAAGACGTAAAAGAGCTGGTAGATTACCTACGTGATCCAAGCCGCTTCCAGAAATTGGGTGGTAAGATTCCAACTGGTGTTCTAATGGTTGGTCCTCCTGGTACTGGTAAAACATTGCTTGCTAAAGCTATTGCTGGTGAAGCAAAAGTACCGTTCTTCACTATCTCTGGTTCAGATTTCGTTGAAATGTTCGTTGGTGTGGGTGCATCTCGTGTACGTGACATGTTCGAGCAGGCGAAGAAAGCAGCACCTTGTATTATCTTCATCGATGAGATCGATGCGGTAGGTCGTCAGCGTGGAGCTGGTGTGGGTGGTGGTCACGATGAACGTGAACAAACATTGAACCAAATGCTGGTAGAAATGGATGGCTTTGAAGGTAACGAAGGTATCATCGTTATCGCAGCAACTAACCGTCCTGACGTACTTGACCCAGCACTACTTCGCCCTGGTCGTTTTGACCGTCAAGTTGTGGTTGGTCTACCAGATGTACGTGGCCGTGAGCAGATCTTGAAAGTACATATGCGCAAGGTGCCTCTAGCGTCAGACGTAGAGCCATCTTTGATTGCACGTGGTACTCCGGGCTTCTCTGGTGCAGACCTTGCAAACCTAGTTAACGAAGCGGCACTATTTGCGGCGCGCGGTAACAAGCGCAATGTATCTATGGTCGAGTTCGAATTAGCGAAAGATAAGATCATGATGGGTGCAGAGCGCCGCTCTATGGTGCTTTCGGAAGAAACCAAAGAGTCGACGGCATACCACGAAGCGGGTCACGCGATCGTTGGTCGTTTGGTTCCTGAACACGATCCAGTGTATAAGGTTTCCATCATTCCACGTGGTCGAGCACTGGGTGTGACTATGTATCTGCCAGAGCAAGATCGTGTGAGTATGTCTCGCCAACACCTAGAGTCTATGATCTCAAGTCTATACGGCGGTCGTCTTGCTGAAGAGCTTATCTACGGTAAAGACAAGGTATCTACAGGTGCATCAAACGATATTGAACGCGCAACAGATATCGCTCGTAAAATGGTTACTCAATGGGGTTTCTCTGAGAAACTTGGGCCTCTTCTGTATGCAGAAGATGAAGGCGAAGTATTCTTGGGTCGCAGTGTAACTCAGACTAAACATATATCTGGTGAAACAGCGAAACTGATTGATGAAGAAGTTCGTTTGATCATCGACCGCAACTATGATCGCGCTAAGAAGATTCTTGAAGAGAACATGGACATCATGCACTCGATGAAAGATGCGCTTGTTAAGTACGAAACCATCGATGCGGGTCAAATCGATGACCTAATGGAACGTAAAGATGACATTCGTGAGCCGGCGGGTTGGGGTGATCAAGCTAAATCTCAGCAGGAAAGTGCTCCAGAGCCAAAAGCGGAAGCGAAACCGCAACAAGCTGAGCCTAAAGTAGAAGAGTCTGCACCAGCGGTTGACTCCGATGTTAAGGCTGAAAAAGTAGATTCTGAAACGACGAAGAAAGATTCAGAATAAGCAGTAATAAATAAGCCCCGAGTTTTGCTCGGGGCTTTTCTTGTTTATGGCAACTATGATTTTAAAAGCAAACAATAAATCCCTCCCTTTGGATCGCCCACATGTCATGGGTATCGTCAATGTTACCCCTGATTCGTTTTCTGATGGCGGTAAATTCAATTCGATCGATGCAGCTTTGACTCAGGTTGAATCTATGATTCAAGCTGGTGTATCGATCATCGATATCGGCGGCGAGTCAACACGTCCTGGTGCGCCAGATGTGACACTTGAGGAAGAATTATCACGCGTGATTCCGATTATCCAAGCGATTCGTGAACGCTACGATGTCTGGATCTCAATCGATACCAGTAAAGCTGAAGTGATGCAAAAGGCAATTGAAGCGGGTGCGGATATCATCAATGACGTTCGAGCACTGCAAGAGCCTGGAGCGCTTCAAGTTGCGGCTGATGCTGGCGTTCCTATCTGCTTAATGCATATGCAAGGTCAGCCTAGGACCATGCAAACGAATCCAACTTATAACGACTTACTTGGAGACGTCGCTGAGTTTCTAGAACAGCGCATTAAGGCTTGTGAGGAAGTGGGAATCAAAAAAGATCAATTGATTCTTGACCCTGGATTTGGTTTTGGTAAAACGCTAGAGCATAATTATCACCTTCTGGCTCATCTGGAGAAATTTCACCAGTTTGGTCTGCCAATACTGGCGGGCATGTCGAGAAAGTCGATGATCTTTAAATTACTTGATAAAGCACCAGCAGACTGTCTTGCTGGGAGCTTAGCTTGCGCGACGCTTGCCGCAGCTAAAGGTGCGCAAATTATTCGTGTGCACGATGCAGAAGAAACCATCGAAGCGATGAAAATCGTCCAGATGATGCAATCAAATATATAAAAAATAAAATTAGGGAAATACTATGTCACAACGACGTTATTTTGGTACTGATGGTATTCGTGGAAAGGTTGGTCAATTTCCAATCACACCAGACTTTGTACTAAAACTCGGTTGGGCTGCTGGCCGAGTACTCGCAAAACAAGGTACTAAAAAGGTTATCATCGGTAAAGATACTCGTATCTCTGGCTACATGTTGGAGTCTGCCTTGGAAGCAGGTCTTTCTGCGGCAGGTCTGAAAGCTATTTTTACAGGCCCACTGCCAACGCCTGCCGTTGCTTATCTCACTCAGACATTTCGTGCCGAAGCTGGTATCGTGATTTCAGCGTCACACAACCCATATTACGACAACGGTATTAAGTTCTTCTCTTCGGAAGGCACGAAACTGCCGGATGCGATTGAACTGGCTATTGAAGAAGAGCTCGACAAAGATATTGAATGTGTTGAATCTGCTGAGTTGGGTAAAGCAAGCCGTCTAAATGATGCCGCTGGTCGTTACATTGAATTTTGTAAAAGTACTTTCCCACATGAGCTTAGCTTAGCTGGATTAAAAATCGTTCTAGATTGTGCTCATGGTGCGACGTACAAAATTGCACCGTCTGTGTTTGCCGAATTAGGTGCTGATATCATCACAATGGGTGTTGAACCAGATGGAACGAACATCAACCACGAAGTTGGCGCAACGGATGTTCGTGCCTTACAAGCTCGAGTGGTAGCTGAAAAAGCAGATATTGGTTTAGCGTTTGATGGTGATGGCGACCGCATTATTATGGTTGACCACCAAGGCAATAAAGTCGATGGTGACCAAATCGCTTATATTATTGCTCGCGATGCACTACGCCGCGGTGAACTTAAAGGCGGTGTTGTTGGTACATTGATGACCAACTTAGGGATGGAAAACGGCCTTAAGCAGTTAGGAATTCCTTTTGTTCGCGCAGCAGTTGGTGACCGTTACGTAATGGAGCAACTGTTAGAGAAAGGTTGGCGCATTGGTGCTGAAAACTCTGGGCACGTTATTCTACTTGATAAAGTCACCACTGGTGATGCGATTGTTGCGGCACTGCAAGTACTGGCTTCTATCGTTGGTGCGAAAATGTCACTCAATGAACTAGCAAGTGGCATGACGTTGTATCCGCAAGTACTGATTAATGTTCGCTTTAGCGGTGATGCAAATCCATTGGAAGCGGATGCTGTTATTGCTGCAGTTAAGAAAGTAGAAGCAGATCTAGGTGATAAAGGTCGAGTACTTCTGCGTAAATCTGGTACTGAACCGCTGCTGCGAGTTATGGTTGAAGGTGAGGACGAAACTTTGGTTAACGACTCAGCTCAGTGCATTGCCGATATTGTAAAAGAAAACTGCTAACCTTCGCAGGCTATCATATTTAACAAGAACCAAAAATTGCTTTTGGTTCTTGTTTGTTTTCTATATGATTAACCGCTTCTTATTTACGATAATTGAGCTTTCGCCTTTTTTTTGAGCGGTTAACGGCTCGGCGAAAGATTTTTGTCATTTTTCTCTTGTCAGTCAGTGCGGCATTCGCTAGTATTGCCACCGCCTTCTCTTAGGAGGTCATAGCCAGGTTTTCAATGCATGTAGCAATGAAAGCGGCGCTGGCTCAACAATTTGGAACATAGGTGGACAAATGATTCAAGTTCTACTTGTGATTTACCTGTTGGCTGCGCTTGGTGTTATTGGCCTAGTGTTAATTCAACAAGGTAAAGGCGCAGATATGGGAGCCTCATTCGGTGCTGGCGCGTCAAACACTGTGTTTGGTGCTAGTGGCTCAGGGAATTTCCTAACCCGAATGACTGCAATTTTTGCAATCGTATTTTTTGTTATCAGCTTAGTACTTGGCAACATGTACACTCACAAAGGTGAGTCTCAATGGGTTGACCCTTCTCAAGGTCAAGTTGTTGAACAGCAAGTTGATGCAGCGAGTGATGTTCCTGCTAAAAGCAGTGATGAAATCCCTCAATAAGTTAATCGCTATTTACTAGACGATTAACTTAAATGCCGAGATGGTGAAATTGGTAGACACGCTAGCATGAGGTGCTAGTGCCTTTGGTGTGAGGGTTCGAGTCCCTCTCTCGGCACCATTATTTATAAACTTGTAATACAGTTTGGTGAGCGTATAATGCTCAGCAAGTCGGACGCGGGGTGGAGCAGCTTGGTAGCTCGTCGGGCTCATAACCCGAAGGTCGTCGGTTCAAATCCGGCCCCCGCAACCAATACTTTCTAAGTGTTGATGGATTGCAAGTTTAGCAGTGTGAAAAAATCACTGCACACTAAGAAAACACTGACTACTATGTGTAGAGTGTTACTTTTTCTTAGTGATCAGGGTCCAGCAACAAACAACCCCGACTTTCGGGGTTTTTTGTTATTTGAGCTTTTTGAAAAGCTCGAATAAATGCTTGGAATTTAAATTGGGCTATATGCCCTTTTTTTGTTTCTGGAGTGGTTAAATGACTGGTTTAGAAAGACAACTTACAGAATTGCTCGAAGCGCCTGTTGAGGCACTTGGCTACGAGCTTGTTGGTTTAGAGTTCATCCGTGCTGGTGAGCATTCTACCCTTCGTATCTATATCGACCATGAAGATGGTATTACTGTTGATGCTTGCGCAGAAGTAAGTCATCAAGTAAGTGCAGTAATGGATGTTGAAGACCCAATTACGGTGGCTTATAACCTAGAGGTGTCTTCACCAGGCTTAGAAAGACCACTTTTCAAAGCAGCACACTACGAACAATTTATTGGTCACGAGGTCAGCATCGTTCTGAAAATGGCTGTGGGTAACCGTCGTAAGTGGAAAGGTACAATCCAATCTATTGAAGGCGAGACTGTCACAATCATTGTTGACGGCAACGAAGAAGAAATGGCACTGAGTAACATTTCTAAAGCTAACCTGATCCCTAAATTTTAGGTCCCTAATAATAAAAGCTTAGAGGCTAGATAAATGAGTAAAGAAATTTTAGCGGTAGTAGAAGCAGTTTCTAACGAGAAAGCTGTTCCTCGTGAGCGTATTTTTGAAGCGCTAGAAATTGCGCTAGCAACATCAACGAAAAAGAAACACGAAATCGAAATTGATGTACGCGTAGCTATCGACCGTAAAACGGGCGAATTCGAAACATTCCGTCGTTGGATGGCAGTAGAAGAAGTTGAGTTCCCAACAAAAGAGATCTCAATTGAAGCAGCTCAATTCGATGATGAATCTATTCAAGTTGGTGACTTCGTAGAAGAAGAAATCGATTCTGTAACGTTTGACCGTATTACGACTCAAACAGCTAAGCAAGTTATCGTGCAAAAAGTACGTGAAGCTGAGCGTGCACAAATCGTTGAGCAGTTCATTGATAACGAAGGCGATCTAGTGACAGGTGTGGTTAAGAAAGTTAACCGTGACACTATTATTCTAGACCTTGGTAACAACGCTGAAGCGGTTATTTTGCGTGATGATCAATTACCTCGTGAGAACTTCCGTCCGGGCGACCGTGTACGTGGTCTTCTATACAAAGTGGCACCAGAAGCTCGCGGTTTCCAACTATTCATTACTCGTTCTAAGCCTGAAATGCTTGCAGAGCTATTCCGTGTTGAAGTGCCGGAAATTGCAGAAGAGCTAATTGAACTTAAGGGCGCAGCTCGCGATCCTGGTTCTCGCGCTAAGATCGCTGTGAAAACTAACGACCGTCGTATTGACCCTGTGGGTGCGTGTGTTGGTATGCGTGGCGCGCGTGTTCAAGCTGTTTCTGGTGAACTTGGCGGTGAGCGTATCGATATCGTGCTTTGGGACGATAACCCAGCACAGTTTGTTATCAATGCAATGGCTCCAGCGGATGTTGCTTCTATCATCGTTGATGAAGACGCGCACTCTATGGATATCGCTGTTGAAGCAGACAACCTAGCACAAGCTATCGGTCGTAGTGGTCAAAACGTACGTCTAGCGTCTCAACTAACGGGTTGGGAACTGAACGTAATGACAGTTGCAGACCTACAGAAGAAACACCAAGAAGAAGCTGTTGCTTCTATCGAAAACTTTATGAAGCACCTCGACATCGAGCAAGACTTTGCAGAAATGCTGGTTGAAGAAGGCTTCTCAACACTAGAAGAAGTGGCATACGTGCCAGTGAATGAACTTCTAGAAATCGACGGCTTAAACGAAGAGCTTGTAGAAGAACTTCGTAGCCGTGCAAAAGATGCCCTAACGACACTTGCGCTTGCTCAAGAAGAGTCATTTGAAGGTGTTGAACCAGCAGAAGACCTACTAGCACTAGAAGGTCTTGAGCGTGAAATGGCATTTAAACTAGCTGCCAAAGGTGTAGCTACGCTTGAAGATCTTGCAGACCAAGGTGTAGACGAGTTAGAGGGTATTGAAGGGTTAACAGAAGAGCGCGCAGGTGAGCTAATCATGGCTGCACGTAACATCTGTTGGTTCGGCGACGAAGAATAATAATCAGCAAGGAGGTAGTTGCATGACAAAACTTACGGTTAAAGCACTTAGCGAAGAAATTGGTACGCCAGTGGATCGCCTAATTGAACAACTTGCTGATGCTGGTCTTAACAAATCAGAGAGCGATCAGGTGAACGATGAAGAGAAGCAAACGCTTCTTACTCACCTGAAAAAAGAACATGGTGATACATCGGGCGATGCTGAGCCTACACGTCTTACACTACAACGTAAGACTCGTAGCACGTTATCTGTTTCTGCAGGTGGCGGTAAAAGCAAAGATGTACAGGTAGAAGTGCGTAAGAAGCGCACTTATGTAAAACGCAGTGCGATCGACGAGCAAGCAAAACGTGAAGCTGAGGAAGCAGCAAATCGTGAGGCGGAAGAGCGTGCACAACGTGAAGCCGAAGAGCTAGCCAAACGTGAAGCTGCAGAAAAAGCACAGCGCGAAGCTGAAGAGAAAGCAAAGCGAGAAGCCGAAGAGAAACGTTTAGCTGAGGAAAAAGCAAAACGTGAAGCGGATGATAAACGCAACGCAGAATCAACAGCAGAAAAGCGCGACGAAGCGGAAAAGGCTAAGAAACAAATGAACGCAAAGAATGCTGAAGCGAAGAAAGAAGCGGACGAGCTGAAGCGCCGTCAAGAAGAAGAGGCGCAGCGCAAGGCAGAAGCTGAAGCGGCTCGTCTAGCAGAAGAAGCTCGTAAACTGGCTGAAGAAAATGCAGCTCGTTGGTCTGAGGAAGAGAAGAAGTCAAAAGACAGCGAAAAAGCTGACTATCACACAACGACTTCAACTTACGCTCGTGAAGCGGAAGACGCTCAAGACCGCAGCGAAGAGAAAGCACCTCGTCGTCGTAAGAAGAAATCTGCACAAGAGCGTGATGATTCACGTGGCGGTCGCGGTGGTCGTAACCAACGTGGCAAAAAAGGTAAGTTGGCTAAACCAACTTCTATGCAGCACGGCTTCGATAAGACAGCGACCGTTGCTAAGCAAGACGTTGTAATTGGTGAGACAATCGTGGTTTCTGAGCTAGCTCAGAAGATGTCAGTTAAAGGCACTGAAGTCATCAAAGTAATGATGAAAATGGGTGCAATGGCGACAATCAACCAAGTGATTGACCAAGAGACAGCTCAACTTGTTGCTGAAGAAATGGGTCACAAAGTTGTTCTTCGCAAAGAGAACGAACTGGAAGAAGCAGTACTGTCTGATCGTGATGCAACGTCTGAAGCCGTATCTCGTGCTCCAGTTGTTACTATCATGGGTCACGTTGACCACGGTAAGACTTCAACACTTGACTACATTCGTCGTACACACGTTGCTTCTGGCGAAGCGGGTGGTATTACACAGCACATCGGTGCATACCACGTTGAAACTGAAAACGGTATGATCACCTTCCTTGATACTCCAGGACACGCGGCGTTTACTGCTATGCGTGCTCGTGGTGCTCAAGCGACAGATATCGTGGTTCTTGTAGTTGCTGCGGACGATGGCGTAATGCCACAAACGGTTGAAGCTATCCAGCACGCGAAAGCGGCAGGTGTACCTCTAATCGTTGCTGTAAACAAGATCGATAAAGAAGACGCGAACCCAGATAACGTTAAGAACGAGCTGGCACAGTACGATGTTATTCCTGAAGAGTGGGGCGGTGAGAACATGTTCGTTCACATCTCTGCGAAACAAGGTACTAACATTGACGGTCTTCTAGAAGCTATCCTGCTTCAATCTGAAGTACTAGAGCTAACAGCCGTTGCTGACGGTATGGCATCGGGCGTGGTTGTTGAATCATTCCTAGATAAAGGCCGTGGTCCTGTTGCTACTGTACTTGTTCAATCAGGTACTCTACGCAAGGGCGACATCGTACTATGTGGTCAAGAATACGGCCGTGTACGTGCAATGCGTGATGAACTAGGTAAAGAAGTAACAGAAGCTGGTCCTTCTATCCCTGTAGAAATCTTGGGTCTATCTGGTGTGCCATCATCAGGTGACGAAGCGACTGTAGTACGTGATGAGCGTAAAGCTCGTGAAGTAGCAAACTACCGTCAAGGTAAATTCCGTGACGTGAAACTTGCGCGTCAGCAAAAAGCGAAACTAGAAAACATGTTCTCTAACATGACAGCTGGTGACGTTGCTGAGCTTAACGTAGTACTGAAAGCAGACGTACAAGGTTCTGTAGAAGCAATCGCAGACTCGCTACTGAAACTGTCTACTGACGAAGTTAAAGTAAACATCGTAGGTTCTGGTGTTGGTGGTATTACAGAAACTGATGCAGTACTTGCAGCAGCATCTAACGCTATCATCCTAGGCTTCAACGTACGTGCTGACGCATCTGCTCGTCGTGCAGTTGAAACAGAAAACCTAGACCTTCGCTACTACTCAATCATCTACCAATTGATTGACGAAGTGAAACAAGCAATGGGCGGTATGCTTGCTCCTGAATTCAAGCAAGAAATCATCGGCCTTGCTGAAGTACGTGACGTATTTAAGTCTCCAAAACTTGGCGCTATCGCAGGTTGTATGGTCACTGAAGGTACTATCAAGCGTAACAACCCAATCCGCGTACTGCGTGATAACGTTGTAATCTACGAAGGTGAGCTAGAGTCTCTACGCCGCTTCAAAGATGACGTTCAAGAAGTTAAGAACGGTTACGAGTGTGGTATCGGCGTTAAGAACTACAACGATGTTCGCGTTGGCGACCAAATCGAAGTATTCGAAATCGTTGAAATCAAACGTACTCTAGACTAATTGACAAAATCGTTACTCAGTTTTTAACTTGAGTATTGATGGTTGTTGAATACGCCATGGGGGGCTGGTTAATACCATCCCCCCATTCTTTCTATAGTGAGAAAAGAAATGTCAAAAGAATTTAGCCGCACACAACGTGTTGCGCAGCAATTACAAAAAGAGCTTGCTCTTATTCTTCAACGCGAAGTTCGTGACTCTCGCCTAGGTATGGTGACGATTTCAGACGTAGAAGTCTCTCGTGACCTCGCATACGCAAAAGTATTCGTTACTTTCCTATGTGTTGGTGAACAGACTCCAGAATCGAGCCTAGCAGCCCTTCGTGAACACGAAGCTCACATTCGCATGATGCTAGGTAAACGCATTCGCCTACGCCTAACACCGGAAGTACGCTTCCACTATGACAACACGCTTGTCGAAGGTATGCGTATGTCTAACCTAGTGAGTGAAGTGGTTAACGAAGATAAGCGTAAGCAAGACGAAGCAGGTCGCAGCGAAGAAAACGGTGCAGAGGGAGAAGAGCAGTAATGGCTAGACGTCGCAAGGGACGTCCAGTCAACGGCGTTATCCTTCTAGATAAACCTACCGGTATCTCATCGAATGATGCTCTGCAAAAAGTAAAGCGCATCTACTTCGCTGAGAAAGCAGGGCACACTGGTGCACTTGACCCATTAGCAACTGGCATGCTGCCAATTTGCTTGGGCGAAGCAACTAAGTTTTCTCAATTCTTGTTAGATTCAGACAAGCGCTACCGTGTTATCGCTAAACTTGGTGAGCGTACCAATACCTCTGACTCTGATGGTGAAGTGGTAGAAACTCGCGATATCAATGTAACTCCTGAGCTTCTTGATGAGTGCATCGACAAGTTCCGTGGTGAATCTGATCAAGTGCCGTCAATGTTCTCTGCACTGAAGTACCAAGGTAAGCCTCTATATGAGTACGCTCGTCAAGGTATCGAAGTTCCTCGTGAAGCGCGCAAAATTACCGTGTATGAGATTGTCCTACATCGCTTTGAAGGTGATGAAGTAGAGATGGAAGTACACTGCTCGAAAGGCACTTACATCCGCACTATCGTCGATGACCTCGGTGAAATGTTAGGCTGTGGTGCGCACGTAACTATGCTACGTCGTACTGCTGTTGCTAAGTATCCTTATGAGAACATGGTGACCCTAGAGCAGCTTAACGAGTTATTTGAGCAGGCAAAGCGTGAAGAGCGTCAGCCGCGCGAGTTGCTTGATCCACTGCTAATGCCAATGGACAGCGCAGTACAAGATCTTCAAGAAGTGAATGTATCACCTGAGCTTGGTGACTTGCTTCAGCATGGTCAGCCAGTGCAGGTTTCAGGGTTACCAGTCGATGCACCAGTACGCATGACCATGGGTGAAGAGCGTTTATTCATCGGCGTTGGCGCTATGAATGACGATGCTAAGCTTGCACCTAAGCGACTCGTTGTTTTCCGTGAGGAAGAAAGTGCTCAATAGAGCCATGAATACTCCTTGCTCTAGCTAGAATTATTCCCTATAATTCGCGCTTCGCGTAGCGGCTGAATCAGAGATTGGCTGCTACAACTTTTAAACTTACTCTTATTAGGAGAGAATTATGTCTCTGAATGCAGAAACTAAAGCAGCAATCGTTGCAGAATACGCACAAGGCGAAGGTGACACTGGTTCACCAGAAGTTCAAGTAGCTCTACTTACAGCTTCTATCAACCACCTACAAGGTCACTTCAAAGCACACAAAGGCGATCACCACAGCCGTCGTGGTCTTCTACGTATGGTTTCTCGTCGTCGTAAGCTTCTAGATTACCTAAAAGGTAAAAACCTAGCTCGCTACCAAGACCTAATCAAACGTCTAGGCCTACGTCGCTAATCAGCGTCTGCATAGAAAGTTTGTTAAAAGGGGCTATATGCCCCTTTTTTGTTAGCTAAATTCTTTAGTTAATGGCAAAACTTCCACTAAGTAGTTTATACTACGTCCCGTCTAAACAGAGTTGTCTAAAGTGCATTCGTTTAGTCACAATCTGCTCAGTACATTACAGTCCATTTAGTCGACCGCAGGGTCGCGACTATTCCAAGCACACTTACTTTTTTTCAAGTGAAGTTTGTTTGAACTAGTCGCGATTTGTAATGCATTGAGCGCACAATCAATTATCTGGAATGATTCCAGAAAAAAGGAAATACAATGTTCGAAAAACCAGTTGTTAAGTCGTTCCAATACGGCAACCACACTGTGACGCTAGAAACTGGCGTTATCGCACGTCAAGCTACTGCAGCTGTAATGGTAACAATGGACGATACGTCAGTATTCGTTTCTGTTGTTGGTAAGAAAGAAGCAGTAGAAGGTCAAGACTTCTTCCCGCTAACAGTAAACTACCAAGAGCGTACTTACGCTGCAGGTAAAATCCCTGGTGGTTTCTTCAAACGTGAAGGTCGTCCTTCTGAAGGCGAAACACTGACTGCACGTCTAATCGACCGTCCAATTCGTCCTCTTTTCCCAGACGCATTCAAAAACGAAGTTCAGGTAATCGCGACAGTAATGTCAGTAAACCCGAACGTTCAGCCAGACATGGTAACAATGATCGGTACTTCAGCTGCTCTTGCTATCTCTGGTATCCCGTTCAACGGTCCTATCGGTGCAGCACGTGTTGGTCACATTGATGGTCAACTAGTACTAAACCCAAGCAACACTGAGCTAGAAAACTCTAAACTAGACCTAGTTGTTGCGGGTACTGAAGGCGCTGTTCTTATGGTTGAGTCTGAAGCAGACAACCTAACAGAAGAAGAGATGCTATCAGCAGTGGTTTACGGCCACGATCAACAGCAAGTTGTTATCAAAGCAATCAACGAGTTTGCAGCAGAAGTTGCTACTCCAGCTTGGGACTGGGTTGCTCCAGAAGAGAACACAACTCTTAACAACCGCATCGCTGAACTAGCAGAAGCTAAACTTGTTGAAGCGTACCAAATCACTGAAAAGATGGCTCGTTACGACCGCATTCACGCGATTGCAGCAGAAGTTAACGATGTTCTTCTTGCTGAAGATCCAGAAGCGAACACTAAAGAAATCCACACTATCTTCCACGATCTAGAGAAGACAGTTGTTCGTCGTAGCATTATCGCGGGTAACCCACGTATCGATGGTCGTGAAAAAGACATGGTTCGTGCGCTAGACGTACGTACTGGTGTTCTTCCACGTACTCACGGTTCTTCACTGTTCACTCGTGGTGAAACTCAGGCAATCGTAACTGCGACTCTTGGTACGCAGCGTGATGCTCAAATCATCGACGAGCTAACAGGTGAGCGCAAAGATCACTTCCTACTACACTACAACTTCCCTCCATACTGTGTAGGCGAAACGGGTTTCGTAGGTTCTCCTAAGCGTCGTGAAATCGGTCACGGTAAACTGGCTAAGCGCGGTATCGCAGCAGTAATGCCTTCTGTTGAAGAATTCCCATACACAGTACGTGTTGTATCGGAAATCACTGAATCTAACGGTTCATCTTCAATGGCTTCTGTATGTGGTACGTCTCTAGCGCTTATGGATGCTGGTGTTCCAATCAAGTCTTCTGTTGCGGGTATCGCAATGGGTCTTGTTAAAGAAGGCGACGATTTCGTTGTTCTTTCTGACATCCTTGGTGACGAAGACCACCTAGGTGACATGGACTTTAAAGTAGCAGGTACTAACACTGGTATCACTGCACTTCAGATGGACATCAAGATCGAAGGTATCACTAAAGAGATCATGCAAATTGCTCTTAACCAAGCGCAAGGTGCACGTAAGCACATCCTTTCTGTAATGGATGAAGCTATCTCTGGTGCTCGTGAAGACATCTCTGAGTTCGCTCCACGTATCCACACAATGAAGATCAGCGCAGACAAGATCAAAGACGTTATCGGTAAAGGTGGCGCGGTTATCCGTCAGCTAACTGAAGAGACCGGTACAACGATTGAGATCGAAGACGACGGTACTATCAAGATCGCTGCGACTGACGGTGACCAAGCGAAAGATGCGATCGCTCGTATCGAAGCTATCACTGCAGAAGTTGAAGTGGGTAAGATCTACACGGGTAAAGTTGCTCGTCTAGCAGACTTCGGTGCATTCGTAACGGTTCTTCCAGGCAAAGATGGTCTAGTACACATCTCTCAAATCGCTCATGAGCGTGTTGAGAAAGTGACTGACTACCTGAAAGAAGGTCAAGAAGTTCAAGTTAAAGTGCTTGAAATTGACCGCCAAGGTCGTGTACGTCTAAGCATGAAAGAAGCAATGGAAAAGCCTGAAGCGAAAGCTCCAGCAGCGGATGAAAATTCAGCGTCTGACGCAGAATAATTCGCTTTTCTAGACCATTACGTTAAAAAGCGTGCTATAAAGAGGGGGCAATAGCCCCCTTTTTTAATGCGCGAAGGATAATTCCCGCTACTACGCATTACGCTGTGCAACTATAACGATACTTTAAATGTTGCCAATAATAGCGACGCCATAGTGGGTACAAGGAGAATGATATAGTGAAGTTGTTTCGAATCTTAGGATTAAGCTTAGTGGTGGCAGTGACTGGTTGTGCTACCAACTCGTCAACACAAGGTGAACAATGGTTGAACCCACCAATGGCTGTGCCATTACAGGCAAATGTTCAATACGAAGTTCAAGTCGCCCGATTGACACAGCTTCTGCAGCGCAGTGACCTTGAGAATGACGTCAGAGCAAAAATGCACTTCGAGCGAGGCTCCTATTACAACAGCCTCGGATTACGTGACTTAGCTCAGTTAGACTTCAATCAGTCATTACAACTTAACCCTGCGCAACCTGTCGTTTTTAACCAAGTGGGGCAGTACTTCACCCAAATTGGCGATTTTGACTCTGCGTATGAAGCCTTCGATTCGAGTTTAGAGCTTGACCCTTCAAACTCTTATGCATTAAGAAACCGTTCTATTGCGCTTTACTATGGTGATCGTATTCCATTAGCGATTGAGGGCATGACGCGGTTATTACCAAGAGAACCCTGCCGATCCGTATCGTGCCCTTTGGCTCTACATCATTTCTCGTGAGGCTGGTCCACTGGATGCTGCTATTGCACTAGAGAAGCGCTACCAAGCACGTAATAATGATTGGGGCTGGATCCTGGTTGCGTTGATGTTAGATAAAGTCTCTGAAGAACAGGCATTTAAAGCGATTCTCGCTAGCAGCCGAGACAATAACGTGTTAGCGGAAAGACTCACTGAAGTCTACTTCTACTTGGCAAAACGTCATCAGATCGATGGCAATTATCCAGCAGCAGTCTCTCTATATAAGCTGGCCATCGCCCAGAATGTCTACGATTATGCCGAGCATAAGTACGCATTTCTTGAGTTAACTAAAATCTTTGAAATTGTGAGAGCACAACAAGCAGAGCAGGCGAAGCAAGAAGCTAAACAAGCAGCAGAGAGCACCACCGACTCACAGTAATGTGAACTTTTCACAATCATCGCTACAAAAACACCAGCCTAGCGCTGGTGTTTTTTTATCCGTTGACTCTAGTTCTAATTTAGCTAAACTAGTTAGCCATGCTAATTAATAGTTAATATGAATGACTATAGAAACTAATTTAGAGAAGATGGAGCGGCTGACGTCGAAAGTATGGCGTAGCTACAGCAAAGAAGACCCACTAGGGCACCTGAGCTTCAATGAATACGATTATTTAAAAGCAATACAATCTTCAGCAGAGCCGATTCGATTAACCGATCTGGCAAAAGAACTAGAGGTGTCCAAACCCTCAGCAACCAATATGGTTAAAAGACTTGAGCGTAAAGGTTTGGTGAAGCGATTATCGTGTACCGAAGACGCGCGTTCAAAGCGAGTGACCTTGACGGAGAAATCACGATTACCGCTAATGTCGGAAGCTGAGATATACAGTGTGGTAGCGGAAAAACTGCGGGCACATTTAGACGAGCAGGAGTTCGCCTTGCTTGACACGTTATTGACCAAAGCACTGAGATAAAAATTTAAGGATTTAGTTAGCTAAGATAACTAACTATTTGGATGATATGACTGAGAAATCAATCTATAAACAATTCTGGCGCTATGCCATTCCGACCGTTGCGGCTATGTTGGTTAATGGTCTTTACCAAGTGGTCGATGGCATCTTTATTGGACAGTATATGGGAGGGGATGGCCTAGCCGGCATTAACCTCGCGTGGCCAATTATCGGTACGATTCTTGGTCTAGGTATGATGCTCGGCGTGGGCACTGGTGCGCTGGCCTCGATTAAACAAGGCGAAGGTAAGCTGACAGATGCTAAGAATGCTCTGGCTACTGGATTAATTGCGCTTGTGGCCTTAAGTCCTGTTATCGCTGTGATTTTATGGCAATACTCAGATGTATTTCTAAGCATTCAAGGTGCAGAAGGGCGAGTACATGACTTGGCTATGCAGTACTTGGACATCTTGATTATTGGTGGTGTATTTACTCTGGGCTCGATAGCAGTGCCATTTTTGCTACGTAATGATGATAGTCCTAACACCGCTACTATGTTGATGGTGCTAGGGGCCATTATTAATATTGCCTTGGACTATTGGTTCATCGCGGTTCTTGATTGGGAGTTGCGTGGTGCTGCGTTAGCGACAGCGATTGCTCAAGCGGTAGTGACACTGCTAGGTTTTGCCTACTTCTTCTCAGGTCGAGCTAAGATGCGCTTATCGTTAGCCAATCTTAAGTTCCAATTTAGTATGCTGCCATCAATCATATCTATTGGTTTGGCGAGTTTCTTTATGTATGCCTATGGCTCGTTTATGGTCGCGCTACACAATGGATTGTTTGCTGATTATGGTTCGGTCACCTTAGTGGGGGCCTATGCAATATTGGGTTATATCGTCGCGTTTTACTATCTTGTGGCTGAGGGGCTGGCAAATGCTATGCAGCCATTACTGAGCTATAACTATGGCGCGAGAAGACAAGATAATATGCGTAAGCTATTTAACATTGCGACTTTGAGTGCGGTATTAGGCGGTGCCATTTTTGTCACTGTGTTAAACCTGTTCCCATATCAAACGGTATCAATCTTTAACTCGAGTGAGCCGCTTTTGATTGAGCATACCGTAAATGGGATTCGCCTCCACTTGTTCTCAATGTTCTTAGATGGCTTTATCGTGGTGGCTGCTGCGTACTATCAAGCGATCAGTAATAGTCGAAAAGCGTTGTTTGTGACGCTGGGTAATATGTTGGTTCAGTTGCCATTCTTGTACATTATGCCCAAGCTATGGGGAGTGGATGGTATTTGGGTTGCGTACCCACTTTCCAACATCGCGATCAGCTTGGTAGTCGGTGTCATGATATGGCGTGACATTAGTAAGCTTGATAGAACGGCTTTACAGCCGCTCACGGCATAAAAAAAGACCTCGCGTATCAGCGAGGTCTTTTCATTTAAAGTCGGGGACTAAATCTGCTTGATATCGAGCCCAGCGATCTGATGCCAGTAGCCGTTACATTGCCTATCCAATATTTTGGCCGGTTGTGTGCCATCTTCGTTCGCTTTAAAGCGATCAACTTCAGCGAAGGTATCCAACCCTAGCGGGCTAAGCCTAACCACATCTACCAAACCTTGCATAGATTTCAGGTCATTGATCAGGTTGTATTGGTAACCAGATTGAGTCTGAATACCATTGAGGTTAAAGACTGACTGACCTTCTTGGCTCTCCACTTGAAGACCCGTTGGATACTTAATACAGCAAGTTTCGCAATCGTCTTTTGCTCGGTTCTCAGCACGAGCTGTAAAGCAGCGTGCCGAGTAAGCTAGCGGTAGATAACCGTGACTAAAGACTTCTACCTCAAATTGATCGCGGATACCAATATTGTCGGCTTGCTCTAGAGCGTTGCTTAACCACTCACGCGATAACTCAACAGGCATACACCAGCGAATCATGCCTTGTTTGGCAAATAGCTTCAGTGTGTGGGCATTGTAGGTATTAACGGCAGGACCAACAACAAATGGAACTTTGTGTTCACTTGCTAGTTGAATCGCTGAGACATCATTGGCTTCGATCGCAAAGTCACCATTATCGATGTACTTTTTCATGATGTTAACTTCGCTTGGTGCTTCTAGCAGTGCCATTGTTGACAGAACTACCTGCTTGCCTGCTAGATTTAGCTCCTTAGCGATATCTAACCAGTGTGCTGGTTTCATCTCTCTGCGTTTTGAGCACACGGTTTCTCCAAGATACACGATATCTGCGGAGCTCGATTTAGCTTGCTCATAGAAACTTTCAACGTCTTGTTTTGGCCAAAAGTACAGTAATGGGCCTAATGCGTATTTCATAAGTTGCTCCTTACTGCCATTTTCTATGGTAGGCACCCAATGTGGTTTGGGTTCCTTCAGAAACATTTGCCAAGGCTTGATCCCAGGTTGGTTTCACTTGATAGTTCTCAGGATTACGTTGATACGCATCGATGGCTTCACGCCAAGTTCGAGTGACTTGCTCAACGTAAGCTGGACTGCGCTGACGTCCTTCAATTTTCACCGACGCAACATTAGCGGCGAACAACTCAGGAAGCATAGACAAAGTGTTCAAACTGGTTGGCTCTTCAAGTGCATGGTAGCGCTTACGCTCTCCTTCTATTTCGGCTTCAAAGCGGCCTTTACAGAGTGTCGGATAGCCGGCATTTTCGCCCTGAGCGTAGCGGTCAATAAGAATGTCATTTAGACGAGACTCTAACCCTTGCTCTGTTTCTTGCCAGCGCACGTACTTCGCTGGAGAACACGCACCAACCGTATTAGGTGATTCACCGGTCAAGTAGGACGACAAATAGCAGCGCCCTTCAGACATGATACAAAGACTGCCGAACGCGAATACTTCAAGCTCGACATCAGAGGTAATGTTTCTAGACAGTTGTTTTACCTGATGAATAGACAGCACTCGAGGTAATACAACGCGCTTTACATTAAAGTTTTTATGGTAGAAGTCTACAGCAGCCACATTGGTCGCTGAGGCTTGTACTGAGAGGTGTAACTCTAGCTCAGGATACTTATTGGCAGCGTAATCCAATACAGCAATATCGGCGACAATCAATGCATCGACACCAAGATCGGCAGCTTGGTCGACGGCATTAGTCCAGCGCTCAAAGCCATTAGGGTGCGCGAAGGTATTCAACGCGATATGTAGCTTTTTATTGCGATCGTGAACATATTGAGCCGCACGCTCGAGTTTCTTTCCCGTAAAGTTTAGACCAGCGAAATGACGCGCGTTGGTATCATCTTTGAAACCGATGTAAACCGCATCCGCACCGCAATCAATTGCAGTTTTTAGAGCAGGTAAATTCCCTGCTGGGCATAAGAGTTCCATATGCTCATTACCATATTTCTGACAGTAGCCCGCATTTTATGAACAATTATGAACAGCGAATTTGATGTAAGGCAGGTTTACCTTAATAAACACGTAATTAACACCAAAGAGGTAACGTTAACATGGTCAATTTCGATGACGACGGTTTTGCGCAAATAGTGCTTCGACTTCGTGCTTAGGTTGTGGTCGGTGAAAGTGGAAGCCTTGAATGGAGTTGCAGTTAAGATTGGAAAGTAGTGTTGCTTGGTGGCGTGTCTCCACACCTTCGGCGACTACAGAGAGATTGAGTGATTTACCGAGATTGATGATGTTTTCGATAACGGTGAGCTGTTTTGGCAGTGTATCGATATCCATGATAAAGGCGCGGTCGATTTTAAGTTCATCTATTGGGAAGTGCGCTAAGTAGGATAGCGAAGAGTATCCTGTACCGAAGTCGTCAATAGACAACGCAAAGCCGAGTTTCTTGATGGCATCGAGCATTTGCAATGTGTGTTCACTGTTGCTCATTACCGCACTTTCAGTGAGTTCGAACGTGATACAGCTAGGATCCAAGCCTGTGCTGCGTAATAAGCGCTCCATATAATCGATAAGCTTAGGGTTGCCAAATTGCTCTGGAGACAAGTTGATCGCCACGCGACCCGGTAAGATACCTTGTAGTTTCCAGCGTTTGACGGTGTTGAACACGTCGCGCATGACCACGCGGCCAAGGCTTTCGATTAGTCCTGCTTGTTCTGCCACTGGGATAAACGAAGCCGGGCTTATATAACCTTCGACGGGGTGTTTCCATCGAACTAGCGCTTCTGCACCGTTGATACTAAAGTCACGGGCATTGACCTTGGGTTGATACCATACCTCCAAGCCATTTTGCTGTAGCGCTTTTTGCAGTTCTATTTCTAACCAAAGGCGCATGCGCGCTTCTTTGTTCATTTGGTCATTGAACTTAACGAGACGGTTCCTGCCTCTGGCTTTGGCTTCATACATGGCCGTATCGGCATTTTGCAGCAGGATACGTGCATCATTTCCATCGTTTGGGTAATGAACACTGCCAATGGAGCAAGCAAGGCGTTTGCTGAAGTGGTGTAAATCGAAAGGTTGGTTGATGAGACCAATGATTTTCTCAGCCAACATTTCTACCGTGCTGTTGCTTTCAGGCTCTGGGAGAATGATCCCAAACTCATCACCGCCTAAATGGGCCAATACCGATTGTTGAGGAAGGTGACGCTTCAGTCGAGAAGACACCTCCTGAATCACTCGGTCGCCAATGTGGTGCCCTAAAGAGTCATTGATGTTCTTAAAGTTATCAATGTCGAGGTAAAGCATGACGAGCGGAGTTTTATCTTGAATAAAATGATCCAAGCAACGGGTGAAACCTAGTCGGTTGTAGAGCTTCGTCAAGGTATCAATGTTGACGTCTTCATTGCTGTTTTGAGCCACTGGGTTTGGCTTTTCGTCCATATCTTGAATTAGGACTAAATGAGCACTGTTGCCAAATAGATTAGCGTCATCGACATGCAGTGACAGTCGGCGCTGCGTTCCGCAGTACTCACTGGTCAAAAAATGCAGTGGTGTGCCGCTAGCGACATTGGCTAAATCGAGTTGCACACGATTGTTATTTTTCTCGTTACTTAGTAAGCGGTTTAACGACTCACCTAGTAAATCGGTACTTTTTGCGTAACCAAATAGACGTGCAGACGCAGGGTTGGCCGATAAAATACAATCGTCTTCAACCAGAATTAATCCATCTGGGATAAGCTGAGACAGTTTGAGGAACTTGCTTTCTGATTCTTCGAGAGAGCGGGTTAGGATCTGTTTTTCGGATGTGTCGATGGCATGGAACACTATGTATTCGATGACGCCGTCATTGAGGATTGGCGACACGCTGAAATGCAGGCTGGACTCGACATCCGACTCATCAAGTGTCACTTCGGCTTCAATCGATTCACCTTGTAGCGCACGATCGTAATAGGGTTTTAACTGGTTATAAAAACGCTCACCTAGTATTTGCAAGTCATTCATGCCAACTAAGTCGCTGTGTGTTAACCCTGCCACATCACAATAACGGTCGTTGACCATACAGTAATGATGCTCGTCATCCAAAATAGCAAAAAAGAAGGGGCTATTGGATGTTAACTTAGCAAAGTATTCCTTTAACATTTTGGATGACATCAATGTACTACCAGTTCTCCGGAGAGCTTATATATCAGTAACCCCAACACTATAACTGTGATTTATCAGTTAGAAAAGGGTAAAGGCGAAAGCAAAAAATTTTTGATGCACAACAGGATTTTTTTTGTACTAATGCCGTATTATTAGCCTTCTGAACTACAAATTAACGGAAAAACCGCGTGTTAGACAAGATTCGAAGTCAACTAGTTAAAAACGCAGCACAAATTTTGCGATCTCCAGTCCACTTTCTGCCAACTAAAATCCAGAATAGAGCTTTGCTTGAAGGACTAAAAACCGTTTTTAAAGAAGCACTTGAGGACGGTGACTTTGAATTTCTCGAAGAAAAATGGTTAAAAGTTCATATTCGTGATCTAAACCTCAGTTGGTATATTTCTTACAGCGATGAACAGCTGGTGGTTTCTGAAACTGTCGAGCAGGAAGATGTCAGTTTTAGCGGTAATTTAAATGACTTAGTGTTGATTGCGGGTCGTAAAGAAGACCCAGATACTTTATTCTTCCAACGCCGCTTGAGTATTGAAGGTGATACCGAGTTAGGTCTAGAAGTGAAGAACTTAATGGATAGCGTTGATCTTGACGCATTACCGAAACCAATGCTTTCTGCATTGACTCATTTAGCGGATTTTGTTCAGAAAGGCATGCAGCCTGCAACAAATCCTAACGAGGTAGCGAATGCTTATTCGAACTGAAGCGCCGGCCGATATACTTGCCATTGACCGATTACTCAAATCGGTATTTGATACGGATGCAGAAGCCAATTTAGTAATGGCACTGAGAGAAAATGGTCGTTTAACGTTATCTTTGGTAGCGTGTTCCGATGAAGGTGAAGTCATTGGGCATCTGTTGTTTACACCTGTCACTATCGATGGCGACGACTTATCATGGCAAGGTTTAGCACCGTTAGCGGTTGCCAAGGAGCATCAGGGGCAAGGAGTAGCATCTGCACTCGCTGAAGAGGCATTCACCACTTTACCTGAGTTCGGTTATCCCGCTTGTGTGGTGCTTGGAGACCCAAGCTATTACGGACGATTCCAGTTTTCTTCTGCAGCTGACTATGATCTTCATTGTCAGTGGGAAGTACCAGAAGGTGCATTCCAAGTTCGTTCATTGACGGAAGATTCGGTGGCCGAACAGCTCGCGGGCCGTAAAGGGTTGGTGGATTACTGCCCTGAGTTTAACGGTCTGTAATAGCGTTCAAAGTGAAATATCAAGCCTAACGCTGTGTCATCACCGCTAGGCTTTGTTTTATCCGCACGTTGATATCTTGGTAATCAAATAGAGCTCTGCTAAACTGCGCGTCATTATGACGGCGAATTACTTGGCGCAAATCAATCATGCAAGACAGCATAAAACTACAGTTAATGGGCGTTCAAACATGGGAACTAACTCACCCTGAGCGTATTCCTGTGCGTAGTAGCCCTTCGTTGTCACTTCGGCCTGACTGTCGACTCTTGTTTGTTTCATCAGTAAAGCCGCAAGGCGATAATGTGCTGTTCTATCAGAAGATCCTTAAAGCGATGAAGTTGGATCTTAGTGAGACGCTACATATTGCTCCAGAACAATTACTTAGTCTTGATGGTCAACATATACCAGAATGGATATGGTTTGCTGGAGAAGAACAGGCAAATGAGCGCTTTGCTCAATTAACGCAACAGTATCAATTCACCACGTCCCCGAAAAAACTCGTTTCTCCGCAACTGTCTAACATTGATGGTAATGATATGGAAAGACGTGCACTTTGGAATCAAATCCGCAGCTATGGCTAATCTTACCTTTGCAATCATGGATACTGAGCACTTGGATGCCATCTTATCCATAGAAAATATGGCGCACTCCCATCCTTGGAAAGCCTCCATGATTACCGACTTGAATGGACGCGGAGCTTTCAATTATGTGCTATTGGCCGACGAACGCGTTGTTGGCTACTTTTATGCACAGAACATTGTAGGTGAAGTTTCGTTGCTAAATATTGCGGTCTCACCGAGCGAGCAAGGCAAAGGCTACGGTAGGGCATTGCTGAATCACTTTTTAGAACAGTGTGAATCTCGTGAAGCAGAAAGTGCTTGGTTAGAGGTTCGAGAAAGTAACCAAGCCGCAGTTTCTTTGTATCTTGATGAAGGGTTTAATGAAGTTGACAGACGTCGTGATTATTATCCATCAGACCAAGGTCGAGAAGACGCCGTTATCATGAGTTATTATTTTTTATTCTCGAGTTAATTCTGCTGTCTATTTCTAAATCACGAGGGTAGTGACCTATCCGCATGGCCCTCTATGAAGCGAGGTAATCTAGTCGTTCTGTAAATAGGTTACATTACCCGTAGTTACTTCGATAAAAAAACGATTTCCTCATACTTCCTATTAGTTATTGATAACAATAGGAATAGAAAATGAAATACTTCTCTGTAGTTTCTGCTGCCTTATTGAGTGTTATTAGCGCTCAAGTAATGGCAGATGAGGCACAAGTGAATGATCCTGCCGATGTAACCCGTCCCCAAACCTATCTTAAAGTTGATTCTGGCGCCAAAGGTAAAGATGGTATGACTCGCCTACAGTTAAACATGGCGGGCTCATACAGCGAAGACATTGGCTATTTAGGCCAGTTTGAAACCGACTTTCAAACTAATCTGGATGCGCAACCAGGCAAATCTAAAGACTTTGGTTTGTCGCGTATTCGAGCTCGTTACTTTCAAGTGCACGCAACGGGCTTAGAGGTACTCCCAGAAATAGGTTTCTCATTGGACTACATCAGCTATGGCTCTAACTGGGTAGCTAAGAACTCAGGCACAGAGCAAACTGCTGCTATTGGTGCCGTGGCTAAAGTGATTACGCCATTTGAAAATTGGGTCTCTTATCCAAATTTGGCTGTAATGAAGAATGAGTACGACAACGGTCGCTCAGAAAATGGCTGGCAAGCGAATTGGTTTAACTCTTTCTATCTAACTGAAAAAGGGTCTTACATCACAGTAAACCCACAGTACGCCAACTACAACAATGCTATCGGTAAGAATGAACAATCTCTTGAATTGAATTTTGAAGGTGGTATTCCGCTTACCAATGATGGCAGCATCTGGGGTAACGTGACCTATTCTGAACACTTCTTTAAAGCGGCAGGTGAATCGCGTATGAAACACTTAGACGGTAACCGAGAAGTTCGCATTGGTGCGACTTGGTTCTTCTAATCTCATCGCTTTACTCAGTTTAAGGCACGGAAGCCTTTATTCATCCTCTCTAATTGTTTCTTACTTTTTTCTCCGTGTTACTGGATCGATTCCAGTTAATAACTCAACAGCTGTTATCGGTCGAGATAGAGTGCGTTTTGACTTTATACCCACGTTACTCAGCTCGTTTAATCTCAGTGTGAAAAATAGAAGAGAGGCCAATAATGAAAGTGCCATTTCAGCTAACAGATAGAGTTGTTGTCATTATTGGCGGCACCTCTGGTATCGGAGAGGCGATTGCTCATCGTTTTAGCTCTGCAGGCGCTAAGCTGGTCATCGCTGGAGTTAATGCATCAGACAAAGAATTGCAATCACTAGAAGCCCTCTATATTAATGCTGACGTGACGGATGAGTTGTCACTGAGTGAACTGATGGCTATTACCTTCGAGAAGTTTGGCAAAATCGACGTGTTAGTGAATTGCGCGGGTTCGACTAACGGTTACAGTACCATAGTGGAATCGAAAAAAGATGAGTATGAAGCCAATTTTTCCGTCAACGCACTAGGGACAGCATTGTCGATGAAGCATGCAGTGCCCTATATGCCTAAAGGCAGCAGTATCATCAATATTGCCTCGATGTCAGGAACTCAGGGTGTGCCTTATCTTGGCGCGTTAGCTAGTTCAAAGTGGGCAGTGCTTGGCATTACTCAAACGGCGGCTTTGGAGCTTGGCAGTAAACAGATTCGTGTTAATGCCGTTTGTCCCACCTCTGTCGATACCCCTCGTGCTTATGCCAAAGGTGGCGAACCTCAACTGAGAATGGAGAGACGTTCGATCCCGATGGGAAGAATTGCTCAGCCTGAAGAAGTGGCGGCCGTTGTCCACTTCTTGGCCTCTGAAGACAGTAGCTTTGTTAATGGTCAATCCATCGGAGTGGACGGTGGCTTTAGCGCAGGTATGAGTATTGAAGCCTACAACCAACTTGCGCAGTAATTGAGAGCAAATAATGAAAAAACACATTCAAATCACTTTAGTACTACTATTATCAGCCAGCTTTAACAGCTACGCGTACTACTGTGACCAAACCGCGGAAGGTACCATAGTTGGTGCCGTGGATGGAGCAATAACCGGAGCCATTGTTGGTGGTATTGTTGATGGTGGTGAAGGCGCGAAAACTGGTGCTGTTATTGGTGGTGGCGCAGGGGCTGTTGGGGGGGCTATCGATGGCGCTTATTATGAGGGCGCTTGTGAGATGGCAACTGACGCTATTGTTGAAGATGAGATCATCGCTGAAGAGTATATTGCTGAGGAATATATCGAAGAAGAATACATTGCCGAAGAAATCGTGGAAGAAGAGATTATCGAAGAAGAAATGTATGATGATGACTATTACGATTAGAATCTAGACAAAAAAGAGAGCAAACTGCTCTCTTTTTTAATTAATAGCTATGAGGTTAAAGCCTGCCTAAAGCGTTGAGTAACTTTGTTTTTATCTCAGGGCTCGCAATATAAGCGCTGAGATAGTGCTCTTCATTGTTCTCAAAATCTGGCTGCATTTGCAGCATTTCTTTATAGCTGGCTTGAGCCTGTTTGAACTCACCTTTATATACTTGAATGATCGCTTTTAGCATTGGAATCCAAAATACACGGCGTAATGATAGCTTGCTAATGGCTTTATCGGCACCATCAAAATCATCAAGCATGATTTTGTGAATAATAGAGGCCACAGAGAACCATGGTGGTTTAAATGGGTTCAAAGATTTTGAGTCTTGAATAAGTTGCAATCCTCGGTCAAATTCCCCTGCCATGCATAATGCCCAGCCGGATAAGCCAATCTGATAGGCGGCATTAGGGTTAATCGCAACCACTTTATCGACAGTCTCGATGACGCTACTGACGTCTCCAGAAACTTGGTGCGCCATTAACATCGCTATTTGGGACTCTTGGTTAGTCGGCTCTAGCTCAACCGCTCGTTTGGCATAGTTAAGGGCTGTTTCTACTGCACTGTCGACCTTATTCATTCCTAACATGTCAGCATCAAAGTAAAGTACAGCTAACATAGCATGCAGCAACGCAACATCAGGTTCATTTTGTACAGCGCCTAACAAGGCTTGAGTGGCCTGTTGGTGGGTATCTTCCGAGAGCGTCATTAAGTAGTGACGATAACGCAATGTCGCTTCATAGGTAGAGAGATGCTCAATCTTTTTCTGGTTACAGCTTTGATAGATTTCTCTGTGAATAATGCCAAAGCTGGAAGCCAGCTCAGCGACGACTTCCGCAATGATGTCATCTTGAACAGAAAATAGATCGTCGGTTGCTAAATCACAGGTGTACTTCTCAGCCCAAACTTGCTCACCGGAGTCAGTGCGATACAGCTTGGCGTAGATTCTCACCTTATTACCTAATGCCTGCATGGTACCGGAGGTAATAAACGACACACCTAGCTTTTCGCCTAAACCTTTGACATCGGCAGAGGTTCGAGGATCAATGCTCGTTTCACCGAGAGCATGCATTGAGACGACTTTGAGCATATCAAAGCGCGCAAGCTCAGTGGCTAACTCTTCGCCGAAACCTTCAGCAAAAAAGCGTTTCTCAGGATCATCTGACAGTGAAAGAAACGGTAATACCGTTAAGGTAGGGCTTAAGGATTTCTGAGTTTCACGTGCAAACTGAGCCAAGGATGCTGTTTGTCTTGCTGCTTGAGGCGCTTGCGGCGTAAATAGTGGACTATAGCGCCCTTTTGGAATTGACAGGACAATGGGGTCATTGACGCCTTCGGTAAGGTAGTAGGTTTCTAGAGTTCGGCGAACTCGCCCTGCTTGAATTCTAACGATAGGATCAGCTTGGTGGTCAAAATCAGCATCACGATCAAACACTTCAGTTGCGATCGTAAACTGTTTTAGACGATCACCGTTACCAATGAGAGTCTGCTCGACAACAAAAGACAGTAACTCTTTCATCTTCGGACTTTGATCAAATGCTTTACTCGAAAGAATGCGGTTAAGCTGATCTTTGACTCGGGTTTGGTTCTCTTCTATTCGAATATCTAATGGAGCTTGTTCTGACACCGTAGTTAACTCTCTTATCGTAGGATCTGGGTATTTTGCCATTTTAAGACAGCTAAAAATAGTAATGAGTTCACTATTTGCGACTGCTCACCTGTGTTATTTAAGGTTAGCATCAAATGGCTGAGACCTTAGCTAGAAAGCGTTGAAGTGTAGGGTAAGTCCGAGGTTTATTGATAGATCCTGTCAAATAGCTTTTGTGTAGTAGCAAGTTTTTGAAATGATGTATATTTAGTTGGATAATTGTTAAAACATATAACTAGTAAGCCTTTCATTGTTTTGATGGATCGGTTTGCATAGCGTTCAAGGAAGAAGTATGAAGAAGCTATCGGTATGGTTGTTAGGTGGTATGGCAGCGGCGTCTTCTGTCTCTGCGATGGAACAGTTCCTCGATCCTAAAGATGGCATGTTCGATGCCAGTAAATGGGTACTTGATAATGCGGTTGGCTTTATGCCTGTACCCATAATTATCACCGATCCCGCTGTTGGGGCAGGTGGTGGTGCAGCGTTGCTGTTTTTCCACGAATCAGAAAAACGTAAGCAACTACGTGAAGAGAATCCCGATGAAGTCGTGGGATTGCCGCCGAGTGTGACGGCGGTTGCCGCTGCTGCGACTGAAAATGGCTCGTGGTTAACTGGGGCGTTTCACTTCGGTTCATGGCAGGAAGATACGTGGCGTTATCAAGGTGGTCTGTTCTACGGCTCATTCAACCTAAAATATTACGAAGGTGATATTCCTTTCGATTTCAATATCGATGGCTTGTACTTCATGCAGGATATTGATTATCGCATTGCAGGTAGTGATTGGTTTGTCGGTGCCAAATATTCCATCCTATCTTCTCAAAGTACTTTTGATATTGGCAATATTATTCCGGGTATACCGCCTATCGATTACGACATGAACGATGCGGGGGTTGAATTGAAAGTCACTTATGACAGCAGAGATACTATTTTCACACCGAATGACGGCCTGAAGGCAAAGCTGAGCGTCGATTTTCACAATTCGGCTTTTGGTGGCGATGTGGACTACCAAAAAGGACGCTTTCAAACCAACTATTTTGCACCGTTAGCCAATGATTTTGTTCTGGGGCTACGTGGCGATTATCAAACCGTTTCCAATGATGCACCATACTATGCTCGTCCATTTATTAGCATGCGTGGTATTCCAGCAATGCGCTATCAAGGTGATGATATGGCTTTGGTTGAAGTGGAAGCTCGCTATGACCTTACCCCTCGTTGGTCGCTAATTGGTTTTACTGGCACTGGCAAAGCGTTTGATGAAGGTGATAGTTTTTCAGATGCCAAATATCAAAATGTTGTCGGCGGAGGCTTTCGCTATTTGGTGGCGAGGCAGTTAAACATGCGAGCTGGTGTCGATGTGGCAAAAGGTCCTGAAGAGTGGGCGTACTATATTACTGTAGGTCATGCTTGGCAGCTGTAGTAAAAGAGTATTCAGAGTGATTAGAGCCAGCTATACGCTGGCTCTATTGTTAGTGGTTATTTTGCTTTTGATATCAAAGTGGTAATAGCAATGATGATAGCGACAACAATGCTTCCCGCGCAGTAATTGACGACAGCAACAAACCCTTCATTTTCGATCAGTTGACCCGCAATAAACGTACCTACGCCAAATCCTCCTGCCATTGAGAATAATAACAAGCCTTGTGTTAAAGCCGGTGAGCTTGGGCTCAGACTATCGGCAATCGATGGGATGGCCATATCAAACCATGAAATGGCTTGCATCATCAGCATGATCAGCAAGATTGGGATGAAACTTGGGATGTTCGAGCCTACAGCCAGCCACAAACCGAGAGCGGTAATGGCATAGCAGAGTAGGGCGGCCATCCAGACCGCGTAGGCACCATACTTTTCTGCGAAACGACCTGCGGGTTCAAGTAAGACCATAGTTAACACCGCAGAGGCTGATAATCCAAAGGCAGAGTGTCCCAAGTCGACGTTAAACACCTCCTTGATGATTAATGGTCCTGTTTCCATTAGGTTGCTCGAGGTAAACATCGAAATAAAGACTGTGGTGAGGAACAACACAAAAGCAAGTGTTCGTGGCGTTGATGTTGGTGTGTCATTCGATGAGGTTAACTCGCTGTTATCTGTCTCTGTCGTCATCTCAATCTTAGGCGGTGGTGATACAAACACCGCAAGGATAGAAACCATGACTAATCCCATTAGTAGTATCAACTGCTGCTCACTACTCCAGCCCAATAGGCTTACGATGCCGACCAGCAAACCAGCAACGACGATACCGAAAAACTGCAATTGAAATAGTCGACTCAATCCGCGACTGTGCGCTTCTTTTGGTAGTGCGTTAAGAACGAAGGTTGGGTTAAGAACCAGTTGGGTTACCGTGCCGATACCGATAGACAGCCCGACTAGTACATATAAGTAGGCTTGATTGGTGGCAAAATAGAGCAAAGCTAACGAAAGTAGGTGGGCAAATAGCGCTACCTTTTGCATTTGACGATGAATGGCGTATCGATCGCATATCCAGCCAATTAATGGTGCACAGATTCCAAATAGCCCAATAACAGACATGACAACGCCCATAAGCGCGCCACTTCCGGTGCGCTCTATAATGAGTGGTGTCAACATCAAGGCGATACCTACCCATTGCACGACACCGATAGACATTTGTGCCAGATACCAAGGACGAAAAATTTTCATAAATGATTTACCTATAGAGAAGTGATAGGTAAACACTGGGTTGCAGAGCTTAGCTATCGCCACTTTAATTCACTCATAGTGTAAAAAGAGGTAGCGACTTGCCGAAGTGTATAACCCGTAATTACTTTGATGGAATAGGTATGTTACCTACTAGAAACCTAGGCACAGAGAAAACTATTGATTGAGAAACCTAGCTAGATCGGTGAAAATAGCGCCCATTATTTTTTCGACGCCTTCGAATAGCATAAACACCGTTAGACCTAATAGGTGTTTGAGCGGCTATTCTACAAACCAAGAAGATCGAGATTCATGTCAAATCCACAATTTCAGCAACAAGTTTCTAAACGTAGAACTTTTGCGATCATCTCTCACCCGGATGCGGGTAAAACCACCATTACTGAAAAAGTACTGTTATTCGGAAACGCAATCCAAAAAGCAGGAACAGTCAAAGGCCGTGGCAGCGCGCAGCACGCCAAGTCAGACTGGATGGAAATGGAAAAAGAGCGTGGTATCTCGGTAACAACGTCCGTGATGCAGTTTCCTTATAACGATTGTTTGGTTAACCTGCTTGATACTCCTGGACACGAAGACTTCTCGGAAGATACTTATCGTACGCTTACCGCTGTTGACTCATGTTTGATGGTGATTGATGCGGCAAAAGGTGTCGAAGACCGTACCCGTAAATTGATGGAAGTAACTCGTCTTCGTGACACGCCTATCGTGACCTTCATGAACAAATTGGACCGTGATGTACGCGACCCAATGGAAGTGCTAGACGAAGTAGAAAGTGAACTGGGTATGATGTGTGCCCCTATCTCTTGGCCAATTGGTTGTGGTAAAGAGTTTAAGGGTGTTTATCACATTCACCGTGACGAAACGATTCTGTACGAATCTGGCCATGGTCATGAAATCCAAGAAGTTCGTATCATCAAAGGGTTAGATAACCCAGACCTTGATGACGCGGTAGGTGCTGATCTAGCAGAAAGCGTTCGTGAAGAGTTAGAGCTAGTGATGGGCGCTTGTCCTGAGTTTGATCTTGATTCTTTCCTTAAAGGTGAGCTAACTCCAGTATACTTTGGTACCGCACTTGGTAACTTTGGTGTTGACCATATGCTAGACGGCCTGACTAAGTGGGCACCAGCACCACAAACGCGTCAAGCGAATGAGCGCGATGTTGAAGCGACGGAAGAGAAGTTTTCTGGTTTTGTCTTTAAGATTCAAGCAAACATGGATCCAAAGCACCGCGACCGTATCGCCTTTATGCGTATTGTATCTGGTACCTATTCTCAAGGTATGAAGATGAACCACGTTCGCACCGGCAAAACAGTCAGCATTTCTGATGCGGTTACGTTTATGGCGGGTGACCGTTCTCGCGCCGAAAAAGCGTATGCTGGTGATATCATTGGTCTTCATAACCACGGTACCATTCAAATTGGTGATACTTTTACTCAAGGTGAAGCGCTGAAGTTCTCTGGCATTCCAAACT
Source organism: Vibrio sp. ER1A (assembly GCF_000733315.1). Taxonomy (NCBI): domain Bacteria; kingdom Pseudomonadati; phylum Pseudomonadota; class Gammaproteobacteria; order Vibrionales; family Vibrionaceae; genus Vibrio; species Vibrio sp. ER1A. Next base: position 203,307 of record NZ_JPJA01000084.1, on the reverse strand, counting down.
TTGCTCCGGAGCTATTCCGTCGCATTCGTCTAAAAGATCCATTGAAGCAGAAGCAGCTACTAAAAGGTTTGGTTCAGCTTTCTGAAGAGGGTGCTGTTCAGGTATTCCGTCCGCTACAAAACAACGACCTTATTGTTGGTGCGGTTGGTGTGCTTCAGTTTGACGTGGTTGTTGCTCGTCTAAAATCTGAGTACAACGTTGAAGCGATTTATGAAAGTGTTAATGTTGCAACAGCTCGTTGGGTTGAGTGTGATGATGACAAGAAGCTTGAAGACTTCAAACGTAAGAACCAACAAAACCTTGCGCTTGATGGTGGTGACAACTTGAGTTACGTAGCACCAACTATGGTTAACTTGAACCTAGCGCAAGAGCGTTTCCCGGATATTAAATTCCGCGCAACACGTGAGCACTAATCTATAGTTGCTAATACTAGATAATAAAAAACCGCTCTTTTGAGCGGTTTTTTTCGGTCTGCATATCGCATCCGGTTATTCGCGTTCTTTAGTGTAAGGCACGCCGATAGCTTTTGGTGCTACCGCCTTACCAATAAAGCCTGCGAGTAGGAATACGGTTAACACGTAAGGCACGGCTTCAATCGCTTGTACTGGAATAGGGAAGTCACCAATGGTTACGCCTTGCATACGAATAGCTAGTGCATCCAAGAAACCAAAGAGCAAACATGCACCCATTGCGGTAAATGGACGCCACTTACCAAAAATAAGCGCAGCCAATGCCATATAACCTTTACCTGCACTCATGTTTGGAATGAACTGAGCCGTTTGCGCTACCGACAAGTAGACGCCGCCAATACCCACTAATACCCCACAGATTGCAACAGCAGCGTAACGCATACGTACTACAGAGATACCAGCAGTATCCACTGCTGATGGTGACTCACCTACAGCACGTAAGCGCAAGCCGAAACGAGTTCGGAACAGTAGATACCAACAAGCAGGAACGATAAACACCACAAGGTATACCAAAATGGAGTGTCCACTAATCAGCTCAGAGTAGATATCGCCCAAAATAGGCACGTCCGCAACGGCATCAGCACCAGGGAAGGTAATCGGTGCGAAACGAGCGTCACCAGATAGGGCTGGAGTTTGACCACCTTGTTGGAACCAGTGGCGACCTAACGTAATGGTTAAGCCTGCGGCAAGAATATTGATTGCCATACCACTGACGACTTGGTCACCTCTGTGGGTTATACAAGCGAAGCCGTGAAGCAAGGCGAGAAGCACCGAGATACCTATACCAGCAAACAAACCTAGCCACGCTGAACCGGTGACATGGGCTGTAGCAGCACCGGCAAATGCAGCGGCCAATAGTTTACCTTCTAGTGCAATGTTCACTATCCCTGAACGTTCACAGAACATACCAGCTAAAGAGGCAAGAATCAGTGGCGTTGCCACACGTAAGGTGGCATCAAGCATGAGAATAATCGTTTCAAACATAATCAAGCGACTCCTTTCTCTGCTTGTTGCTCATTGTTTTTGCTACCAAAAAGTTTGAGGTAAGTACGTTCTAGTGAAGGACGGAACATGTGCTCTAGTGCTCCTGAGAATAGAATCACCAAACCTTGCAATACCACAACGATATTTCGGTCAACGCCGTATTCGAAACTTAGCTCAGCACCACCTTGATACAGGAAGCCGAACAACAAACTTGCTAATAGAACACCGATAGGGTGGTTACGCCCCATTAAAGCAACCGCAATACCAGTAAAGCCAAAACCTTCAACGAAGTTGAGTTTGATTTGATGCAGTTCGCCTTGTAATACATTCAAACCAAAGAAGCCCGCTAACATGCCTGAGATAAGCATGGTAAGGACAATGATTTTTACATATTTAATACCTGCATAGCTTGCAGCTGATGGATTTGAGCCGACAGAGCGGATTTCGTAACCCCAACGTGAGTGCCACATAAATAGCCAAACAAATACACAACACAAGAGCGCAAAAATGAAACTTAAGTTCATTGGGCTTGGTGCCATTTCAATACCGACCACAGCGAGCATTTCATGCATCTTTGGTAACCAGCTTGAGACTGCGAACACACGGCTTTCTGTTGCCATCGTGTTTTCAGGCTTCAAGATATCAACCAGTAGATATGCCATTAACGAAGAGGCGATGAAGTTGAACATGATGGTCGTGATTACGATATGGGAACCGCGTTTTGCTTGAAGGTAAGCGGGAATGAACGCCCACGCAGCACCAAATAAACCGCCAGCAATGATGGCAACTGGGAAGACAATATACCACGGTGCGTATTCACCTAGAGTCAAACAGACCAAGCCAACGCCCAAACCACCGATATACGCTTGCCCTTCACCCCCGATATTGAATAAGCCAGCATGGAAGGCAACGGCTACAGCAAGACCGGTAAAGATAAAGCCTGTCGCGTAATACATGGTGTACCCAAAGCCTTCTGCGTAGCCAAAGGCTCCCGTCCACATGACTTTTGCCGCGTCAATTGGGTTAATATCAATATAAATAAACAGCAGAGCCGACACCAAAAACGCGACTAATACGTTGATGGCTGGCAGCAGTGCCACGGTTACCCAAGCGGGTACTTTTGCTTGGCTCATGCGCTTTCTCCTTGTGGCTCTGCGTGTTCCCTGGATGCTTTAAGATGCTCAGGCATGATATTGGCCATCATTAATCCCAGCGTTTTCTCATCGGCATCTTCAATGGAGACTTCACCCACGATAGAGCCATCAAAGACCACTAAAATGCGATCAGATAGGCTTAGGATTTCATCTAGCTCAACCGAGACCAGCAAGACAGCTTTGTCTTCGTCACGTGCAGCAATGATTTGCTGGTGGATGTATTCGATAGCACCGATATCTACCCCACGAGTTGGTTGGCCGACCAAAAGCACATCTGGGTTCTGTTCCATTTCGCGCGCGATGACTAGCTTCTGTTGGTTACCACCGGAAAAGTTTGCGGTTTTTAATGTGGTGTCGTTAGGACGAACATCCCACTTATCCATGCTCTTCTGACAACACTCTTTAATGGCTTGCTTATCTTGCAGTAAGCCTTTGTTGTATTGTGGTAAGTGGTGGTAGCCCAGGATATACGCTTCTTGAGCTTCAAATTTGTTGATAAGACCCTGCTTATGACGGTCTTCAGGAATATGACCTACACCAATAGCACGTACCTGTTGAGGATCGAGAGGGTGATGTTTGTCGATATGGCTACCGTTAATGTCAATGCTGCCGGAATAAGGCTTAATAATCCCAGATAGCAGACCAAGTATTTCTGATTGACCATTACCAGAAACACCAGCAATACCAACGACTTCACCCTGTCTGACACCAAAGCTGATACTTTTGACACGCTCAACACCTGCGTCATCAAAAAACTGTAACTGATCAACTTTGATAAGCTCTTTCTTCGGATTCGCTTCAGATTTATCCACTTTTAGGCGAACCTTGCGTCCCACCATCAGTTCTGCCAGTTGCTCTTTGTTCGTTTTCGCCGTCACCACGTGCTCGACCATTGTGCCTTGGCGCATTACCGAAATATTGTCGGTAATCGCTAGGACTTCACGCAGCTTATGCGTGATGATCATTATGGTAGTGCCTTGAGCACGAAGTTTGTCTAAAATGCGGAAAAGGTGATCGGCTTCTTGTGGAGTGAGCACACCAGTTGGCTCATCAAGAATCAGGATTTTTGCGCCACGATACAGTGCTTTTAAGATTTCGACACGTTGCTGGAGACCAACAGGTAGCTCGCCAACAACGGCATCAAGGGGAACTTCGAGCCCGTAATCCTGTGCTAGCGCTTTCAGCTTTTTGCGCGCTTTACCTAAACTTTCATTTAGCTGCCATCCATCTTCGGCACCAAGAACAATGTTCTCTAATACGGTAAATGTTTCCACTAACATAAAGTGTTGGTGGACCATGCCAATTCCTGCTTTGATTGCTTCCTGAGAGTTAGCGGGCTTGTAAGGAGCGCCGTTCACTGTCATTTCACCAGCATCAGCATGATAAAATCCGTAAATAATACTCATAAGAGTGGACTTGCCAGCACCATTTTCACCAATGATGCCGTGAATCGTGCCCTGAGGAACTCTAAGATCGATAGCTCGGTTAGCGTGAACGGCTCCAAAGCGTTTATCTATCTGGTTAAGTTCAATGGCAATAGATTGTCCATTTGTCACTAGATACTGCCTTATAATTATACGCCGCTGTTTTTAGGCAGCGGCGTTGTTATGTTTACTTAGCTTCTTGATAATAAGCTAAAATAAGCTAAGTCTTTCATTCTGAGCTAGGACGCTTAGAAGTTACATGTGTTGTCAGACATGTAGTCGTGAACTTCGATCTTGCCAGCGATGATGTCCGCTTGAAGCGTATCTAGGTATGACTTCATTTCAGGTGTGATTAGGTCTTTGTTGTACTCGTCGTAAGCCCACTCAACTGCGCCTTCTTTTAGGCCAAGTACTTTGATGCCTGCTTCCCAAGTACCGTTTTCAGCGTCGTCCCAAGTGTTGTATGCAGCAACACCGACTTTCTTAACCATAGACGTCAGCATAGTGCCTGGTTGAAGGTGGTTTTGGTTTGAGTCAACACCGATTGCGTACTTACCAGCATCTTTAGCTGCTTGGTATACACCCATGCCAGTACCGCCAGCTGCTGCGTAGATAACGTCAACGCCTTTAGAGAATTGAGATTTAGCAAGCTCTGAACCTTTCGCAGGGTCAGCGAAGGCTGCAGGAGTAGAACCTGTCATGTTTTGGAATGTTTCGATTTCTGGGTTCGCGTATTGTGCACCTTGACGGTAGCCACATTCGAACTTACGAATCAATGGGATATCCATACCACCAACAAAACCTACTTTGCCAGTTTGAGAAGCTTTTGCTGCCAACGCACCTACAAGGAAAGAACCTTCGTGTTCTTTAAAGACAATAGATTGAACGTTTGGCTTATCAACGACCATATCGATGATGGTAAATTGAATATCAGGGAATTCAGTGGCAACTTTTTCTACGGCTGATGCCATGTTGAAGCCAACAGCAACAATAGGAGTGAAGCCACGGCTTGCAAGGCGACGAAGGCCTTGTTCACGTTGCGCTTCGTTTTGAGGTTCAAATTCACGAACTTTAATGCCTTTGTCCGCATTAAATACTTTTACACCGTTCTGGAAAACAGCTTCGTTGAATGATTTGTCAAATTTACCGGCTGTATCGTATACCACTGCTGGTTTCGCTGCGAATGCACCAAATGAAGCTACTGCTACTGCGAGCGCAGACATTTTTAGAATAGTTTTTTTCACGATCAATTCCCTTGTAGTGTCGAATGATAGAGCATCATTGACGATTCGATAGGCTAGGCTCATTCCAGTTTTTAGGTGCCTAGAAAATGGTCGCATGTAAACGACACAGAAATGACGATAGAGACAATTTGTGTGGTTTACAAACAATAGGCAACATTTTATCGTTTGCGTATATGAAAAAAAACCGCTTCTATCACAGCATTGAGGGGTAAGTCACAACTTAGTGATAAAACTCTAACTATTGCGCTATCCTTTGTAACATAAGGATTTGAGATAATATCGATTGCAATCGATTACATTTATTTAGGTAAATTTACCATGGTTGAACTGCTCAAAAAGTGGCTTAAAAAATACGATGATTGGTGTGCCTCATTAGGACTCACACCAGAGAATAAACGTAGTTGCGTGCCTTACCGAAAAGAGCCAAAAGATGGTGATTGATAGCCATTGCCACCTCGATCTATTGGCAAAGAAAAAAGACATAAACCAAGTACTATTAGAGGCAGCAAAGGCTCAAGTTGCCGCTATCGTTGTACCTGGTATTAATGAGCAAAATTGGCTGGCCATAAATAAGTTAGCCAGTGAGCATGCAATGGTGTATTTCGCTTTAGGGTTTCATCCTTTGTTTCTTGAGGAAGTGGATGATGGCTCTATTGCTCGCCTAGAGCAACGTGTTGCTGAGTTGAAAAACAACCAAAAGTTTGTCGCATTAGGAGAGTGTGGTCTCGACTTCTATCAAGGTAGAGAAAACGAGCTTCTACAAAAATCACTTCTTAGTGAGCAAATTCGTATTGCCAACCAGTACCAACTACCCATTATTCTTCATTGCAGGAAAGCACACCAAGATCTTATTGCCTTATTGAAACAGAACCCTCCTCTATATAGTGGCGTTATTCATGGATTCAGTGGCAGCTACCAACAAGCGATGGATTACGTCAATCTCGGTTTAAAAATAGGTGTCGGTGGTGTCATTACCTACGAAAGAGCGCAAAAAACACGCTCTACTATCACTAATCTTCCACTAGAAAGTTTGTTACTAGAGACGGATGCGCCTGATATGCCTCTTTATGGATATCAAGGTCAGCCTAATGAGCCCAAAATGGTAAACATGGTTCTATCATCGTTAAACATGCTGAGAAGTGAAAATGAGCAAACGGTTACTTCACAGCTACTAAAAAATAGCAAATTGACGTTTAATTTTTGTGACTAAATGTGCTGTTAATTGTGAATTCGAAAACGTTTGCAGAGATGAATTGTGATCATGATCGCAAAATGACGTGTATCTTTTATGTGTTCAAGACGAAAGTGTGAGGGGGGTACTACTTTCTTTTCTGTGGGTTTGTATAATCGCCCCCGCTTTTGAGCTTCAAATTTTGTTACACGCCAAATTATTAAATATAAGGAAGTCATAAACTATGAGCCTGTTTATGAGCCTGGTTGGTATGGTTGTACTGATTCTTATCGCAGTACTTCTATCGGATAACCGCAAAGCTATTAATATCAGAACTGTGGCTGGCGCTTTTGCTATCCAATTTGCACTTGGTGCGTTTGTTCTTTATGTACCTTGGGGTCAAGAGATCCTACGTAGCTTCTCTGACGCTGTATCTAGCGTGATTAACTACGGTAACGACGGTACGTCATTCCTATTCGGTGGTCTTGTTTCTGACAAGATGTTCGAAGTATTCGGCGGCGGCGGTTTCATCTTCGCATTCCGTGTACTACCTACACTGATCTTCTTCTCTGCGCTTATCTCGGTACTTTACTACCTAGGTGTGATGCAGTGGGTTATCAAGATTCTTGGTGGCGGTCTGCAAAAAGCACTAGGTACATCTCGTGCGGAATCTATGTCTGCTGCGGCAAACATCTTCGTAGGTCAAACTGAGGCTCCACTTGTTGTACGTCCTTTCGTGCCTAAGATGACTCAATCTGAGCTATTCGCCGTAATGTGTGGTGGTCTAGCTTCTATCGCTGGTGGTGTACTAGCGGGCTACGCATCAATGGGCGTGCCAATTGAATACCTAGTAGCGGCATCATTCATGGCAGCTCCAGGTGGTCTTCTATTCGCTAAGATCATCAAGCCTGAAACTGATGAGCCTGTTGAGCAGCTTCACAGCATGCAAGCTGAAGGTGAAGACAAGCCAGCTAACGTTATCGACGCAGCAGCGGGCGGTGCATCAGCAGGTCTTCAACTAGCTCTTAACGTAGGTGCAATGCTAATCGCATTCATCGGCCTTATCGCCCTAGTTAACGGTATGCTTGGCGGCATCGGTGGCTGGATCGGTATGCCAGAACTGCGTCTAGAAATGATTCTAGGTTGGATCTTCTCACCACTAGCATTCCTACTAGGTGTGCCATGGTCTGAAGCGACAATCGCTGGTGAGTTCATCGGTATGAAGACTGTTGCGAACGAATTCGTAGCATACGCGAACTTCGCACCATACCTAGGTGACGCAGCACCAGTTGTTCTTTCTGAGAAAACTAAGGCAATCATCTCATTCGCTCTATGTGGTTTTGCGAACCTTTCTTCTATCGCAATCCTTCTAGGTGGTCTGGGTAGCCTTGCGCCTAAGCGTCGTGGTGATATCGCACGCATGGGTGTGAAAGCAGTAATCGCAGGTACGCTATCTAACTTGATGGCAGCAACGATTGCTGGTTTCTGTCTAAGCCTAGCTGGCATGTAATTGCTCGCGTAAAGGTTATTAGTATATAGACGCCGTATTAAATCGCCCCGTAGCAAGAAATTGCTGCGGGGCTTTTTTGGTTTTAGGAGCCAGATAATTCCTAATGAATCGTTACTGGATAAGCGATTCAACGACTGAATGGAAGTTTTTTGAGAAGCAAACCGTTTGCGTTTTAATCAGCTCTACCGTTTTGAACGAGAGTCCTATACTGTATAGGCTACTAAGTAATTCTTTCGTGTTTTCGCGAAGCTTTATGTAGCCAGAGCCAGTTCTCACCAAGATAGGAATCAGGTGATTTTAACGAGCAGGTACTGTGCGGTGACAAGGATAGCAATTGGTATTCAGCTTTAACCTAATAGCTGAACCGAGTCTTCAAGGAACCAAGTCCGTTCATTTATTGCTGACGAGTTTGTCAGGTAATTAATTGAATATATTGACCGGAGATAGAAATGAGCGATTTAAAAGCAGCAGCTCTACGTGCACTAAAACTTATGGATCTAACCACGCTAAATGATGACGACACTAATGAAAAAGTGATCGCACTATGTCATGACGCAAAATCGCCAGTGGGTAACACGGCGGCGATCTGTATTTATCCTCGCTTTATTCCTATTGCAAAGAAAACGCTACGCGAACAAGGTACACCAGAAGTACGTATCGCAACTGTGACTAACTTCCCTCACGGTAACGATGACATTGAAATTGCGGTAGCTGAGACTAAAGCAGCTGTTGCATACGGTGCAGACGAAGTGGACGTTGTATTCCCATACCGCGTACTGATGGCAGGCAACGAAGAAGTAGGCTTCGAACTTGTTAAGCAATGTAAAGAAGCGTGTGGTGATATCCTTCTAAAAGTGATCATCGAAACTGGTGAGCTTAAAGAAGAAGCGCTTATCAAGAAAGCTTCAGAAATCTGTATCAAAGCAGGCGCGGATTTTATCAAAACATCAACAGGTAAAGTGCCAGTTAACGCTACTCCTGAGTACGCGCGCATGATGTTAGAAGTGATTCGCGATATGGGCGTTGCAGAGAAAGTTGGCTTCAAGCCAGCAGGTGGCGTTCGTACAGCGGAAGATGCTGCTGCTTATCTAGCAATGGCTGATGACATTCTAGGTGCAGATTGGGCAGACAACATGCACTACCGCTTTGGTGCCTCTAGCCTTCTAACTAATCTCCTGAATACATTAGAAGTAACAGACGAAACTGCAGATCCATCTGCATATTAATCTGAATCTTTTTGTTGGTGGCTGATTTCCAGCCACCACTATTCCCTCTATCCCTACAACCCAAGCTTAGACTGGGGAGGTACTAATGTATTTACCACAAGAAATTATTCGTAAAAAACGTGATGGCCAAGAGCTAACTGCTGAAGAAATTAACTTCTTTATCCAAGGTGTTGCCAAGGACACCGTATCTGAAGGCCAGATTGCTGCCTTTGCAATGACCATCTTTTTTAATGAAATGACTATGCCAGAGCGTATTGCTCTCACGTGCGCAATGCGTGATTCTGGCATGGTTATCGATTGGGGCCACATGAACTTTGGTGGCCCGATTGTTGATAAACACTCAACAGGTGGTGTTGGTGATGTAACATCACTGATGCTTGGTCCTATGATTGCTGCATGTGGTGGCTTTGTACCGATGATTTCTGGCCGCGGTCTGGGTCATACAGGTGGCACGCTGGACAAACTAGAATCTATTCCTGGCTATGACATTACGCCAACCAATGACGTGTTTGGTGAAGTGACTAAAGACGCTGGTGTAGCGATTATCGGTCAAACTGGCGATCTTGCGCCGGCTGATAAGCGTGTTTATGCGACTCGTGATATCACTGCAACGGTTGACAATATCTCTCTGATTACTGCGTCTATCTTATCGAAGAAACTGGCGGCAGGTCTTGAATCACTAGTGATGGATGTAAAAGTCGGTTCTGGTGCTTTCATGCCAACTTATGAAGCATCAGAAGAGTTAGCCAACTCTATCGTTGCCGTAGCTAACGGTGCTGGCACTAAGACTACGGCTATCCTTACCGATATGAATCAAGTGCTTGCTTCTTCTGCAGGTAATGCAGTTGAGGTTCGTGAGGCTGTACAATTCTTGACGGGTGAATACCGCAATCCACGTTTGTATGAAGTGACGATGGCACTTTGTAGCGAAATGTTGGTGTTAGCGAAGTTAGCTGAAGACACTGAGCAAGCAGAAGCTAAGCTGAATGAAGTACTTGATAACGGTAAGGCTGCTGAGTGCTTTGGTAAAATGGTCAAAGGTTTAGGCGGCCCTGCAGACTTCGTTGAAAACTACGATAATTATTTAGAGAAAGCAGAAATTATCAAGCCAGTATACGCTGACAATGAAGGTATTGTTTCAGCGATGGATACTCGAGCGATTGGTATGGCTGTAGTTGGCATGGGCGGTGGTCGCCGCGTGGCAACAGATAGCATCGACTACGCGGTAGGCTTTGATCAATTTATTCGATTAGGCGAGACGGCAAGTGCAGACAAGCCACTAGCTGTTATCCATGCGCGTAATGAAGCGCAATGGCAAGAAGCAGCAAATGCATTGAAAGCCGCAATGACAATCGGTGAGCAAGCTTACGTAGAAACGCCTTGTGTGTACCGCCAAATTCGAGCGGAAGATCTCGCATAAGCGTGAGGAGAAATTATGAAACGCGCATTTATTTTAGTATTAGATTCATTTGGTATTGGCGCAGCAGCCGATGCTGAGCAATTTGGTGATGTAGGCTCAGATACACTGGGTCATATTGCAGAACAGTGTGCAAAAGGTTTGGCTGATAACGATCAGCGCAGCGGTGAGCTAAAGCTACCGAATTTGAGCAAGCTCGGCCTAGCCATGGCGCATAAAGAGTCTACAGGTGCTTTGGCACAGGGCCTTCGTGATGACGTCGAAATTGTCGGTGCTTATGGTCACGCAGCAGAGTTATCGTCAGGTAAAGATACTCCGTCTGGTCACTGGGAAATTGCTGGTGTTCCTGTTTTGTTTGATTGGGGCTACTTCACGGATAAGCAAAATAGTTTCCCGAAAGAGCTGACTGACCGCATTCTAGAACGTGCAGGTTTAGATGGCTTTTTAGGTAACTGTCACGCATCAGGGACTCAAGTACTTGATGACCTGGGCGAAGAGCATATGAAGACGGGCAAACCTATCTTCTATACGTCAGCGGATTCAGTTTTCCAGATTGCATGTCATGAAGAAACTTATGGTTTAGATCGTCTGCTTGAGCTTTGCCAAATCGCTCGTGAAGAGCTTGAGGATTACAATATTGGTCGTGTTATCGCGCGTCCATTTATTGGTCCAGGTAAAGGGCAATTTGAGCGCACGGGTAACCGTCGTGACCTTTCTGTTGAACCGCCAGCGCCAACCGTGTTGTCGAAGCTTGTTGAAGAGAAGCAGGGACAAGTGGTATCTATCGGTAAGATTGCTGATATTTACGCGAACTGCGGTATCACTAAGAAAGTGAAAGCCACAGGCATTCCAGCGCTATTTGAAGCAACCAAAGAGCAAATCAAAGAAGCGGGCGACAACACGATCGTTTTCACTAACTTTGTTGATTTTGATTCAGCGTATGGTCACCGTCGTGATGTGGCGGGTTATGCAGCTGCGCTTGAGTACTTCGATTCTCGTATTCACGAAGTAATCGAACTGATGGAAGAAGACGATGTTCTTATTCTGACGGCTGACCATGGTTGTGATCCAACTTGGCCAGGTACTGACCATACACGTGAACACATTCCTGTTATCGTTTATGGTCACAAGGTTCCAGCAGGTTCTTTAGGTCTTCGTGATAGCTTTGCTGATATTGGTCAAAGCCTTGCAAGCTACTTTGGTACATCCTCAATGGATTACGGAAAGAACTTCCTATAATCATTAACGAACAACGCTCAAGTCTCACTTGAGCGTTGTACATTTAACATATCTCTAGGCACTAAGTCCTAGGAACAAGCACTGAGAATAAAGGGAAACAGTCATGGCTACTCCTCACATTAATGCGGAAATGGGTGATTTTGCAGACGTAGTATTGATGCCGGGCGATCCACTTCGCGCAAAATACATTGCTGATACGTTTTTGGATGATGCAGTACAAGTGTGTGACGTACGTAATATGTATGGCTATACAGGCACTTACAAAGGTCGTCGTATCTCTGTAATGGGTCACGGTATGGGTATTCCATCATGCTCTATTTACGTTACTGAACTGATCAAAGATTTTGGTGTTAAGAAGATTATCCGTGTAGGTAGTTGCGGTGCGGTTAACGAAGACATCAAAGTGCGCGACGTTGTTATTGGTATGGGCGCATGTACTGATTCTAAAGTGAATCGTATTCGCTTTAAGAACCATGACTTTGCGGCGATTGCTGACTACAACATGGTGAAGAATGCTGAAGAAGCGGCAAAAGCTCGCGGTATCAACGTAAAGGTGGGTAACCTATTCTCTGCTGAGCTGTTCTACACTCCTGATCCTGAAATGTTCGATGTAATGGACAAATATGGCATTGTTGGTGTTGAGATGGAAGCGGCAGGCATCTACGGTGTTGCAGCAGAATACGGTGCAAAAGCACTGGCTATCTGTACCGTATCTGACCATATCAAGACTGGTGAGCAAACGACCTCTGATGAGCGTGCAACCACATTTAATGAAATGATGGAGATTGCTCTAGATTCTGTTTTGCTAGGTGACGCAGAATAAGCAAGACGCTTAATAACGTATATAAAAAAGCCTCGCTTGTGCGAGGCTTTATTGTATCTGGGAATGGCTTATGCTTTCAAAAGGCACACGAACATTCTATTGCTTGAGCAGTAAATTCTCGCCTTTGGTTTTCGGTTGTTTTCTAAGGATGACCATCAGTAGCACACCAGAGATAAAACTCATCATGATCATCATATACATAAAGCGATCACTCTTGCGGTAGTGATGATCGGAAATTGCGGTTACCTTGCCAGTTTCAAAGGTGATTCGAACAAAACCTATGATGGTATGATCGTTGATGATCGGCTCGACTAGCTGTTGGCGGCCAATGCTGGCAGTTGAGAGTGGGGTATCGAGCCCTAGGACTTCTCGCGCCGTTTTTGCGTCTGTACTAGCGGCGATTTTTACCCCTTCAGAATCATAAACGGTTGCATCTAGCACCAGACGTTCTTGTGCTAACTGGTTGGTCAGAGCGCCTAAACGCTCTTGGTCTTGATCAATCAGCATCTGTCTAGCAGAGAGTGAGGCCTGAGAAATCAGAACTTTAGAAAGCACTTCTAACTGATTCGCTTGAATGCGCTCGTTACCTTTACTGATAACAAAGCTATTAGTCGTGATGAAGAACACCATAGCAGCGATTAAGCAAAGCGCTACTAACCTCAAAAAGTTGCGAAACGAAAACAGCGAACCGTCCATATAAGTTTAAAAGTACTATGAAATTACTGATTGGTTCATATTGATACTTGCACAACCAAATTGCAATAGGTTAACGTTTTAGGAGCTTTTTAAAGGAAGGATTAGCCATGGACGCTGTAAAGCCGTTAGCGATTACCAAACGTATTCCATTGAAGGAACGTTTCCCTGAGACACTCACGTCTCATCAACTGGAGAAAAATAAAGCCAGTTGGATTATGTATTCTCATTATTTGTCTCCTGATATTTTCAATGATATGGATTTCTATATCGGTGAAACCAGCCGAATTCTCGACATTTGGCAGGTTGGGCAATATGAAGTGGCACTGATGGATGGCCAGTTAACCGCCGACCATAAAGTGATTCTGAATGAGCTCAAAGTGGATTGCGCAGCGCTGTATGATGTTCCCGACCTCAATAAGCCGGGTGTGATTGTCTTGGATATGGACTCGACCGCCATTCAGATTGAGTGTATTGACGAGATCGCCAAACTTGCTGGAGTAGGCGAGCAGGTTGCAGAAGTAACAGAGCGAGCGATGCAAGGAGAGTTGGATTTTGAGGCGAGTTTGCGCCAACGTGTTGCAACATTAAAAGATGCAGATGAAGCGATTCTTGAGAGCGTTCGTTCACAGTTGCCATTAATGCCAGAGTTAGAAGAAATGCTAAAAACTCTTCAGTCTTATGGCTGGAAAACGGCGATTGCGTCTGGTGGATTTACCTATTTTTCTGATTTCTTAAAGCAGAAATTAAATTTGGATTTTGCTCAATCAAATACGTTGGCGATTGAAAATGGCAAACTGACTGGCGAAGTGCTTGGGGATGTCGTCTCAGCACAAACTAAAGCAGACATCTTGCTAGAGTTAGCTGAAGAGTATGATGTGGAGCCGCATAACACCATTGCCGTGGGCGATGGCGCTAATGATTTGGTGATGATGGCGGCGGCTGGTTTAGGTATTGCGTATCACGCAAAACCAAAAGTTGAAGCTCAGGCGCAGGTAGCCATTAACCATGCCGGTTTAGGTGGGGTTGTGTGTGTGCTGTCAGGGTTACTCGCAAGACAAAAACGAATCAACTGGTAAGTGAAAGATAACAAAGGGCGCATTGAGCGCCCTTTGTTTTATGGATGAAGCTTAATGATTTAGCTCTAAGCGAATTAATACTTCTTCTGTAATGTCGATAAGCTCGCAATAGCCGCAAATTGATGTCATCTCATTTTCTAAGTTGCGAGCGTGGCTCAAACTCAACGAAAGCAGTTCATTGATGTCTTTCTTCATCAAGGTTGTCAAAGCATCATACACCGGACCAGAGGAAATTCTTAACACGTAGAGTTCGCCCATACTTAGCGCATCTTTAATGAACTTAATCCGGCTTTGGGTGGACTCAAAGTCTTCGCGTAATTTGGTATGAATCGACTGAATACGTTGCCCTAGTTTCAATACTCCAATATACAGTTCGTGATAGACCGGCTTTGCTCCGGGCTTCTTCTTCATCGGTTCTGCAATTAACGTATTGCTGCGTCCTTTAAAAATAGGTTCTAAGGCAAATTTTTGATTGTGGCCAATTCGCTCCAAGAACTGCATATAGCCTGGCAGAGGGAAATTGACGCCAACAGTGCGACTCTTTATTGACGTCCCTCGTTTATCGATATAGATAGGTGTTGAGACCATTTTAGCCAATAAGACGTTATGCAATGATTCCAGTAAAGCGGGACTTGGAAGCAGCTCTTGTTTAGCGATCAGCTTATCTTGGTTGTTATCAATCATGCCATTGAAAAAGGCGATGGTCTTGATGGTTTTGCCGGATTCGACAATCGATAAATGTACGGTTTTGCGATCCTGGGATAACCGAACCACCTCATAGGGGACTCGGTTCAATGGCAATCTGTCGTTATAGCGTTTCAGCTCCAAGTAATCTATCGAGATTAATGCCCCTGTTTTGACAGGCAACGGTTCCAATAACTCTATGCTTGCACCACGTTTAGACAAGTCGAGCGTTTTTCCACGAATAACAGTGTTTTCATCACATTGAACAAACAGCGGCGTGCTGAATTGATATCGCGGTTCTTTTCGTCTGGATTGCGCATCGAAATACAACCCTCTTGGCTGGCTTTCCACTTTTCTTGGGTGTCTAAAGCGATTTAGACTGTTAGCCGGAAGACGAGGTTTTTCTGTAAATAGGTAGTCAGCGGCTGAATTAGCATCACTGATCTCCTGCAGAATACCGAAGTGAGTCAATTTTTCATTACCATTCACGAGATCGCTGTAGTTGTGTGAAATCGTGGTGACGTCTTCTTCGGACAGCTCAAATACGGAGAGACGAAACGCTTTCCAACTATCTCGACGTCCGCCAATATGCCAGAACAATTGACGCTCTTGACGATCCGCCTCTGGCATCATCATGGAATAAAACAGTTTCATCCCCTGATGTTCGTGGGTAAAGGTATAAAGTACGTTGCTACAGCCTTTGATGCCTGCTTTGACCAGTAAATCCATTCTCTCTCGAGAAAACAAAGCCCCCAGCGACTGTTGATTACGCTCATCATGCCAGTAGTGCCAAATGTCTTGGTTATTTTCTGTTAGCAGTGCCACCTTCAATTCATTACCGCTAAAAAACAGCGGTAGGTTACAGGCGTGTTTAAGATAACTGTGTTCGAAACCTCGAGTACGAGCTCGGGTAATCCTATCTTGGTTATCGTGGCGGATTTTTTTTGATTCAGTATTCAGTAGCTTTTCAACCACCATTTCCACCGCATTAGTGCGCGACAATCTTAGTGTTCTTAGATACTTAACCGGGGAGACACCGTGTAGACCATCGACACCGAGTACACGGTATTCGATGGGTTTGGTGATTTCCTTAACTTGACTGGTTTGGGCAAGTTCGTCAAAGCTGACACTAATCACTTGGCCCAAGTCGTAATCAAAGGTACCTGGCACTTTGAATTTGGCACCTGAACTGGAGAGATCGACACTAAGCCCAGTGACTACGTCTCCATTTTCCAATTGAATAGACACTTGAGATTCGAGTTTAAGGCGATTCTCTTTACGCTTCAGGTCGTAACCTAAGTTAATGGCGTCCGCCAGATAAGGACTTTGTGGATCGGTCAACTCGCCCTCATGCGCGGCGCGTTGCTCATCACCAAGATTGCTCAAGGTTTTCTTATTAACTAACGATTCCCATACGCCTTCGGTGTAGCCGCCAAATTTCTTGGTCAGTTTGTGGTAACTATCAAATGCACGGTCATCAAGCCAGTGAGCGAGCCCATTAAGTTGATACTCGTGGCAATTGTTGGTGACTCGACCACGAAGGTCAATACGCTTATGGCAAGGGGCCATAAGGCGATTGAGTTCCATTTTTACCAGGAGTTTTGTCGAGGGAGATTCACCCTCGGTCACTTGACTAAGTACATAATCAAAGTCATCAGCGTGATACGCCGAAATCAAGCGTTCTGCGATGGAAAGTATTTCAGGTTGCTGCATGAGTTTTGTTAAAGTGTCCCTTTGAGATGATGAGTGTCATCAAGAAATAGCACAGCGTGAAGCTATTATATCGGCTACCATGCCGAAAACCTTAATGTTATCTACTGATAAATATAAGGTAATTATCGGATCTATTTTTAGATTCTTGTCGATTCTTGACAAATTTTATCGCCGAACATTTTCGAAAATTAATACATTTCTCAATAAAGGGTGCAATGGATTGCATTTGTTTGAGTAATTATCGTGACGGGTTGAGTTAAAAATGGCAAAAGCGAAAAGAGCTTATGTATGTAATGACTGTGGGGCCGACTTCCCTCGTTGGCAGGGGCAATGTAACGCATGTGGTAGTTGGAATACCATTAGTGAGGTTCGTTTAGCGGCATCACCTCAAGTCGCACGTAATGAACGCTTGACCGGTTATGCAGGTAGTTCCACTGAATCTAGCGTCCAAACCTTATCTGAGATTGACTTACAAGAGGTCCCTCGATTTACCAGTGGTTTTAAAGAACTTGATCGTGTACTTGGTGGTGGGGTGGTCCCTGGGGCAGCTATCCTCATTGGTGGTAACCCA
This sequence comes from Vibrio sp. ER1A, assembly GCF_000733315.1. NCBI lineage: Bacteria > Pseudomonadati > Pseudomonadota > Gammaproteobacteria > Vibrionales > Vibrionaceae > Vibrio > Vibrio sp. ER1A. The sequence goes on along the minus strand of NZ_JPJA01000084.1, from coordinate 185,905 downwards.
GGGGCAGGTAAATCGACATTGCTTTTACAAGCAATGTGCTGGTTATCGTCGCAAATGCCAACCCTTTACGTAACGGGTGAAGAATCCTTGCAGCAGGTTGCCATGCGAGCGTCTCGTTTAGGCTTGCCAAAAGAGCACCTAAAAATGCTGTCTGAAACCAACGTTGATCGTATTTGCCAAGTGGCAGAGAAGGAACAACCGAAGCTGATGGTTATCGACTCCATCCAAGTTATGCATGTGGCTGATGTTCAATCGTCGCCAGGCAGTGTGGCTCAGGTAAGAGAGTCGGCAACCGCATTAACTCGATATGCTAAACAGAATAACGTTGCTATCTTCATTGTTGGTCACGTGACTAAAGATGGAACGTTGGCAGGTCCTAAGGTTCTTGAACATATTATTGACTGTTCGGTGTTGCTCGACGGTGGAACGGACAGCCGATTTAGAACATTACGTAGCCACAAAAACCGTTTTGGTGCGGTTAATGAGCTAGGCGTATTCGCCATGACGGGACAAGGTTTGAAGGAAGTGAGTAACCCTTCGGCGATTTTCCTCTCTCGTGGTGAAGAAGAAACATCAGGCAGCTCGGTTATGGTTGTGTGGGAAGGTACGCGTCCACTATTGGTTGAGATTCAAGCACTGGTAGATTATAGCCAGCTAGCAAACCCACGCCGAGTTGCAGTTGGCTTAGAGCAAAATCGCTTGTCTTTATTGCTTGCTGTTTTGCATAAACATGGCGGTCTGCAAATGGCTGATCAAGATGTATTTGTGAATGTGGTTGGTGGTGTCAAAGTGACCGAAACCAGTGCTGACCTTGCCTTGGTGATGGCCTTGCTTTCAAGCTTTAGAGACCGTCCACTACCTAAAGATGTCGTCGTGTTTGGTGAAGTTGGGCTGGCGGGTGAAATTCGTCCGGTTCCAAGTGGTCAAGAGCGATTAATGGAAGCGTTTAAGCACGGTTTCAAAAAAGCCATTGTACCTGCGGCAAATATGCCAAAAGGCGGTATTGAAGGTATGCAAATCCACGGAGTTAAGAAGCTATCTGAAGCGATTTCTGCTTTCGATGAACTTTAATGATGGTTTTTGTGAAAAATTAGGTAGAATGTCGCCAACAAAATGTATGATTTTACGAAATGACATCGAAAAATCACGAAGAGCAGCTAAAATTAACTGCGAACTAACAACAGTAGCCAACACGGATGAAGCTAGGTGTAACAAGCGTTTAGAGGCAGTTTTGCTCTATTTGGCACCTTAATACGCCGCGAAGGCATAACTTTTTTTTAATACGAATGCACGCAAAGCTATCCGTCTTGACAGATTGTGATATACTCTGCGCGCATTTTATATCCTATTAACAGAGTAAAACGATGACTGATTTATCAAAATACAGAAATATTGGTATTTTCGCGCACGTTGATGCGGGTAAAACCACAACAACTGAGCGTATCCTAAAACTGACTGGCCAAATCCATAAGACTGGTGAAGTTCATGATGGTGAATCAACTACTGACTTCATGGAGCAGGAAGCTGAGCGTGGTATTACTATCCAATCAGCGGCAGTTAGCTGTTTCTGGAACGATCACCGTCTAAACGTTATCGATACTCCTGGACACGTTGACTTTACAGTTGAAGTATATCGTTCTCTGAAAGTACTAGATGGTGGTATCGGTGTATTCTGTGGTTCTGGTGGTGTTGAGCCTCAGTCAGAAACTAACTGGCGCTATGCGAACGAATCAGAAGTATCTCGTATCATCTTCGTTAACAAACTTGACCGTATGGGTGCAGACTTCTTCAACGTAGTTGATCAAGTTAAGAACGTTCTTGCTGCAAACCCACTAATAATGGTTCTTCCAATCGGTCGTGAAGACGACTTCGTTGGTGTTGTAGACCTACTAAGCCGTAAAGCATACGTATGGGATGACTCTGGTCTTCCAGAAAACTACGAAGTTAAAGACGTTCCAGCTGACATGGTTGACGACGTTGAAGCTTACCGTGAAGAGCTTATCGAAACTGCTGTTGAGCAAGACGATGACCTAATGGAAGCGTACATGGAAGGTGAAGAGCCTTCAATCGAAGACATCAAGCGTTGTATCCGTAAAGGTACTCGTGACCTAGCATTCTTCCCAACATTCTGTGGTTCTGCATTTAAGAACAAGGGTGTTCAGCTAGTTCTTGACGCGGTTGTTGACTACCTACCAGCTCCAACTGAAGTAGAACCTCAGCCTCTAACTGATCCAGAAACTGGTGAACCAACTGGCGAAGTTGCAACTGTATCTGCTGATGAGCCACTACGTGCTCTAGCATTTAAGATCATGGACGACCGTTTCGGTGCTCTAACGTTTATCCGTATCTACTCAGGTGTAATGAACAAGGGTGACACAATCCTTAACTCTGCAACTGGTAAAACTGAGCGTATCGGCCGTATGGTTGAGATGCAAGCAGACGAGCGTAACGAACTAACTACTGCGCAAGCTGGTGACATCATCGCTGTTGTTGGTATGAAGAACGTTCAGACTGGTCACACTTTATGTGATCCTAAGCACGAGTGTACTCTTGAGCCAATGATCTTCCCTGAACCAGTAATCTCTATTGCTGTTTCTCCTAAGGACAAAGGTTCTACAGAGAAAATGGGTATCGCGATCGGTAAGATGGTTGCAGAAGATCCATCGTTCCAGGTTGAGACTGACGAAGATTCAGGTGAAACTATCCTGAAAGGTATGGGTGAACTTCACCTAGACATCAAAGTAGACATCCTTAAGCGTACTTACGGTGTTGAGCTTGAAGTAGGTCAACCACAGGTTGCTTACCGTGAAACTATCACTCAAGCAGTTGAAGATAGCTACACGCACAAGAAACAGTCTGGTGGTTCAGGTCAGTTCGGTAAGATTGACTACCGTATCAAACCAGGTGAGCCAAACTCTGGCTTCACGTTCTCTTCAACAGTTGTTGGTGGTAACGTACCTAAAGAATTCTGGCCTGCAGTTGAGAAAGGTTTTGCATCTATGATGGAAAACGGTGTTCTTGCTGGCTTCCCAACGCTAGACGTTGAAGTTGAACTATTCGACGGTGGCTTCCACGCAGTTGACTCGTCTGCAATCGCATTCGAAATCGCAGCGAAAGGTGCATTCCGTCAATCTATGCCAAAAGCTGGTGCTCAACTTCTAGAGCCAATCATGCACGTTGACGTATTCTCTCCAGAAGATAACGTTGGTGATGTAATCGGTGACCTTAACCGTCGTCGTGGCATGATCAAAGACCAACAAGCTGGTGCTACTGGTGTTCGTATTAAAGCTGACGTACCTCTATCTGAGATGTTCGGCTACATCGGTCACCTACGTACAATCACTTCTGGTCGTGGTCAGTTCTCTATGGAGTTCTCACACTACAATGCATGTCCAGCAAACGTTGCTGAAGAAGTTATTGCTAAAGCGAAAGAAGAGAAGAAGTAATTCGTCTTTTCCTTTGAATAAAAAACCCGCCTTATGGCGGGTTTTTTATTGCCTTTATAGCGGCCTGAGTACGTAATCGGTGTCGATAATATCTAAATGAGACATATCGCACTGCTTAAAGTCGGCGACTTCTTGCTGTAGCCATTGAATAAAGATTTTGAGTTTAGGTCGATTGAAGTAATGCTCTGGAGCACACAGGTAATAGGCAAACTTAGGCTTGAGTGCGTAATTGCCGATTCGCACTAGGGTTCCTTCTTTGATATAGCGATAGGCTAGGCTGTGTTTGATAAGCCCAACGCCTTGAACAGACAGTGCGCCTTCGACAACGAAGTGCGAGCCGTTATATTGTAGCGTTCGATTGCCTACAGGTGCACCGACATGTTGTAGCCACAAGTTCCAATCCATATCCGGCCAAGTATCTTCAATCAGGTCGGCTCGATGCAAATCTTGAACATCATAAATCTGGTGTTGCTGTTGGTACAGCGGGTGGCACACAGGGTAGATAATATCTTCCATGAGTAAGTGGCTTTGCACGCCCTCATAGATACCTTCACCATAACGTAGACAAATATCAACGGATTGATCCTGAAAAGAGACCAATTGGTTATTAGGCTCGATCAAAAGCGCAATATCAGGGTTTTGCTGACGAAAGCTTTGTATTCTCGGCACCAACCAGTGCTGAGCAAATGATGGCAATGTCGAGATGGACAAACGATTGGGGTTAGGATCTTGGTTGACACTCTGAACTCCGGTGAATATATGTTCAAAGCCCTTAGCAAGTTCTCTATATAGTTGTTGGCCCTCTGGCGTTAATAACACTTTCCTGTGCTGCCGATAAAACAAATGACAACCTAGGCTCTCTTCCAACTGTCGAATTTGTTGACTTACCGCAGCCGCTGAAACAAACAGACGATTGGCGGCCACCTTAAAGCTGCCTAGTTCAGCCGCTTTATAGAAATAGTAAAGTCCTTGAAGGGGAGGCAGTTTTTCTTTCACTTAAGTTTTCCTTAACTCAAAGTCAAAATAGATCGTTTGTCACATATTGATGTTTTGCATAAAAATTATACAAAACATAGGGGGATAGGCAATGGATAAAACAATCAACTCCGATCAATATGTACAAGATAGAGCGGTGAAAGGTTCGTTGACTAAGTTAATCTTAACTTACGTCAGGCAATGGCGTCAGAATCAACGTACTAGAAAAGTGTTATCGGAAATGCCAGATCATTTGTTAGAAGACATTGGAGTGACTAGAGAACAGGCCAATCGAGAAAGTCGAAGACCATTTTGGCAATACAAATAAAAAAGGCGACTAACGTCGCCTTTATCTAGTATGCATGGGTGTTACTCTTCCCAAACGACCAGCTTATCTTTAGGCCAGCTATGGCCGACTTCATGATACTTCTGTTCAAGCAAATGGCGTTTGATTTTCAGTGTTGGTGTCAGTAACCCGTTCTCAATACTCCATGGTTCCTTAACCATTAATACACCTTTGATTTGCTCATGAGACTCAAGTTCTTGATTCATGCGCTTAACGACACGCTCAGCGGTACGTGCGTAGCGTGCTTTGTCAAAGTTAGGGAAGTCGTGAGGCACAACGAGTAAGATTGGAGCTGGTAAGCCTAAACCGATTAAACACATCATTTCGACACGGCTGTATTCCGCCAGCTTTTTCTCAATAGGTACAGGTGCGACAAACTTACCTTTAGCCGTTTTGAAGGTGTCTTTCTTACGACCCTGAATGGTTAGATAACCTTCGCCATCAATAGCGCCGATATCGCCAGTATGTAACCATCCTTCGCTATCAAATGCTTCTTGAGTCGCAATGTCATTTTTGTAGTAGCCCGAGAAGAGACCTTGTCCTCGAACCATGATTTCATCATCCTCAGCAATCTTAAGCTCAATACCTGGGCCTGCGTTACCAACAGTACCTATTTTGTCGGCCCTAAATGGGTAGTTAATGGTACTGTAAGCGAAAGATTCGGTCATGCCCCAGGCTTCAGTAATATTCAGCCCGACGCTGTGATACCAATCTAATAGAGCAGGAGGCACTGGAGCGGAACCACAACCAAGTACTCGTGCTTGGTCAAGTCCTAAGCCGTCTGCCAACTTCTTCTTAATCAATGAATTGACAAACGGTATCTTAAGTAGAATGTTGAGTTTCTTCTGTGGCAGCTTATCTTGAATACGCTGCTGGAACAGAGTCCATAGTCGCGGCACTGAAATAAACAGTGTTGGACGCTGCATCTTCACATCTTCGATAAAGGTGTCTAGTGACTCTGGGAATGCAGTCTGCACGCCTCCTACTACTGATGAACCAAAGATGTACACTCGCTCAGTAATATGAGCTAGCGGTAAATAAGAGAACAGACGATCGTTGGGTTCAATGCCAATATGGTCGATAAGTCTTTGTACCGACCAGCTAAATGCGCCATAAGTCAACATGGCACCCTTTGGTAGCCCCGAGGTACCGGAGGTATAAACCAACGACATTAGTTTGTCGTCGTAATGAACAGGGCGCTCTTCACTTGGTTTGTTATCAGCGATCAATTGATTAAACGTGTGCTGGCAATCTGGCGCGGTATCGTAAGGTAGAGAAATCGTGATTAGGTCACCAAGAGATTCAATGACAGAGGTGGTGGCTTTAGCATCATCAAGTTTACCTGCAATCAATACCTTACTTTCACTGTGCGTTAGACAGTATTCGATGGTATCGGCACCAGCGGTTGGGAAAATTGGTACACTGATGTAGTCGCCAAGCATCATCGCCAAGTCGCAAATAAACCACTCTGCGCAGTTTTTGGAAATGAGCGCGACCTTTTCGCCTGGCTGTATGCCAAGACTACGAAGAGCAGAAACAAGACGTAATGCTTTATCTGCTACATCAGCATAAGTAAATTCGACGAACTCACGATTGATAATTTGTTTTAAGTAAACTTCATTCGGTCTTTCTTGCGCCCACTTTAGGATCATCTCGTTGGGCGGCGGTAGGGTACAACTTGAGAGAGTGCTTTCATTAGGCAGTATCATTCCTGAACTCCGTTTTCGTGTAGAACGATAATTTATAGTTATTGTAATGTTAATGTGTTGTTAACATTACAATACTAGTCACAATGGGTAAGTACCGCAAGATGCTAATGACGGATTATTGTGGGCTCAAGCACATTATTGGAGCAAAAGCTCCAATAATGTGCGTTAAGTGGAATATGAGGTTTGGATTGTCCAATTAGATTTTAATGCCAAGGAATGTGGGTGGAATACATCACAAGCTTGATTGCGTCTTGCTGGCAGCGCAATGCGTGCACGCAGTTGCTATCGATCTTGCCGAGTGCGACCATCTTTTCCAGTTCCAATAATGCATGGATCAAAGACCAAGATTCACTGTAATGACGGTGACTGGTCAGGGCATCAAAAATGTTAGCAACGGTAACAATACGAGCGGCAATAGGAATTTCTGTATGACTTAGTCCGTTTGGCGCGCCTGATCCATCTAAATATTCATGATGATATTGGATGATATCTGTTAACAGTTTCATGCTGGTTGGCTGTCGGTTGTGAATCTGTTTTGCTAGCTGGTTTACTAAGTTAAGCCCTTGCTGAATTTGTCCTTGCATCACGATGTTGCTATGCCACATTTCTTGCCATGGAGAACTCTGTGTCGAACTCAATGAAGAGTATTTGCCTAAGTCGTGTAACTCCGCAAAGTGCACTATATAGTCGATGGTTTCATCATCGAGTTGATACAGCTCAGCCACTTGCAGCGCAATGAGTCTTGCGTACTGACCGACTCGGTAAGCATGATCGAGGCTTTCATCTAGGTGTTCGAAATTGGTACTACGAACGGTATAGCCCATATCAGCCATGGCATTGACGTAGCTGCGCTGTTCGTTGACCGCTTTAGCGAGCTCATTGGTACAAGAGGTTAATTGTTCAACCGTAGTATTGTCGAAAAACTGAGGTTGATTTGCATCTAAAAATAGTAAACCAGTAAAGTGACCATCGTTGAGGACGGGTAAGGTTAATGAGGCCGCATAAGGCTGCTGTAACAACCAACGTGAGTGTTGCGATGAATTGCTAATGGCTAATGAAAGGTCATTAATGACGCGATGTTTATGCTTGCAGGCCAGTTGCCCAAGCGCGGAGTTAGCGCTAATAGGAGCACTGTATCGAAGCAGGGGCTCTCCTTGTAATGTACTATGTGCAAATGTACTCAACCTAGCATGCTGAGAATCAAAGAGCGCGACAGAGATTCTAACGATCTCGGGAGCATGAAGGCTAATGGCATGATGGGCACGTTTTAATTCATCATGGATAGAGCCTCGGCTCGAACTCCGATGATGGCTCCCAATAGAGCAGTCCTTTCTCATAACTCACCCCCTATTTGTGTAGGCGTTTTAGCACCTAATCACTGCTTGTCGATATAAAACCCTTTTATTGAATTGAAACTGCAATGAGGGGAATTCCCCTCAATAATTAGTGTATGACTAAGCCGGAACTCTGACGAGAAATATTACCTAAAATCAGAGTGATAATTGATTTAGATTAAACTTACCACGGCTGGTGATAGTAACCCTGCAAAAGCAAAGAACACCACCATCCAAACGATAGGCAGTTTAAACTGCTTCATAAGGAGTGCACCTAAAAACACCCAAGCAAGATCCATTGCACCATAGACCGCGCTAACAAAGACTGGTTGGTAGAGGGCAGACAACAACAAACCAACTACAGCGGCATTTACACCCACCAATGCACCAGAAACCGTCGGTATTTTAGCGAGCTGCTGCCAGTTTTTTAACACGCCGACAAGGAGTAAAAAGCCAGGAACAAAGACACCAAGTGTTGCAACAATTGCGCCCCATACTGGTGCCGAAGGCATTAGCTCATAACCGATGTAAGTAGCGAAAGTGAACATTGGTCCTGGCACTGCCTGTGCTGCGGCATAACCGGTTAAGAACGCGTCTTGCGTTAATTGATCACCCACAATATTTTGTAGCAGAGGAAGAACCACGTGACCGCCACCAAATACCAAACTACCCGCTTGGTAGAAATCGGAGAAAAGTGCTACCGATGACGACCATTGACCGATAAATGGTAAAGCAACAAGAAGTACGACAAAGCTGGCTAATGGCAATACGGAGAAAGACAGTTTACTGGAGGTATTTACGGTTTCTGTGTTTGCGAGATATCGAACGCCTAAAAGAGCAGCTACAACTAAAACCAGAATTTGCGCAGCAATACTTTGGAACAAAAGCAGTGTAATGGCAGTAGCGATACAAATAGAAACCGTGAGTTTAGACTTGCAGAAATTCTTATACATACCCCACGTGGCGTCAGCGACGACTAACACAGCGAGGAGTTTTAGGCCGTGCACCACACTCTGAAAGTAACTGGATTCAGTGAGCTGACTACTCAAGGCTGCAAGGGCTAGCATAAGGATTACCGATGGCAGTGTGAAGCCAAGAAATGCCATGATACCGCCGCCAATGCCTGCGCGTTGATAACCGACAGCAAAACCGACTTGGCTTGAACCTGGGCCTGGTAGAAATTGGCTTAAAGCGACAATTTGAGCGTACTCTTCATCGCTTAGCCAATTGAGTTTCTCAACAAAGGTATTGCGGAAATAACCTATATGAGCTGCGGGACCACCAAAGCTGACCCACCCTAGAGCGAAAAAGATCTTAAATATAGCAAACAATGACTCATTGCTGTTTGAGTAGTTGTTTGTGGTTTCTTTGCTTAACGTAGACACCTGCGCACCTATCTTATGAAAATAACAATTTCGATTAGCGCCGATGCTACTGATTCATCTATAATGATTCAAATTAATGGATTTGATAGATACTATGAGTGAAACTGGACGAGAGAAGATTGATTGGAAACGTATTGATTTAAATTTGTTGGTCGTATTCTTTCACCTTTACCAAACACGCAGTGTGTCTGTAGCGGCAGAGAAGAGCTTTGTCAGTCAGTCAGCAATGAGTCACAGTTTATCTAAGTTACGAACTTTGTGTGGGGACCGACTTTTTGAACGTAAAGGTCATCAAATGGTACCGACAGAGCGAGCTGCAGAGCTGTATCCAACGGTAGAACAGATATTAAATCTGGTGCAATTTAACGTGTTACCCACAGAACAATTCTTAGCAAAAAATTATCGCGGAATCTGCAAAATAGGATTAACTGATTACGCCGAGTTTATCTTTGCTCCAACTATTTATGACGCCATAGTGTCACAAGCCCCAAGCGCTAAAGTCAGTTTTATCAATGTTAATCGACACAATTATCGTTCAGTCAGTGAGCAGGAAAACTTAGACATCATCATCGGTAGTATTCCCGATTTAGAGCAGCAGTTTAGTGCACAAAAGCTCTACACTGAAAAACACGTCTGTATTTATGACAGTAGTTTGGTGAAGGTTGGAGAATTGGATACTGAGACCTTCGCCTCTCTGCCACATTGCTTAGTCAGCCCGGAGGGCAACTTTACAAGTAAAGTCGATAAGCACCTAGAGTCGATTGGATTATCGCGTGAGGTCACTGCCGTTTCGCGAAATTTTCTGACGATAGGGCGTTTAGTTACTGGTCGTGAGATGTTTGCGATCGTGCCTGAAAAAATGGCCAAGATTAACCTGATTCAAACTAACCTTACATCTGCTCCGCCACCTGTTCCCGTGGCTGATTTTGATATCTCGATGATTTGGAAAAAGCAGTCGCACATGAATGATAAAATTCATTGGCTAAAAGACACCATATATGAAGCCATTTTATCGTCGCTGCATGAAACCACACTTTAGTGGTAAGGATTACACAAATTTGCTCTGTAACAATTGTTAACGTATCCAAATTTGGCAGTTAGTTGCATATGGAGGCTAACTGCTAATAATTCTGTTAAGAAAGTGATCAGACCCACAACCTAAGCAATTTCTAGCGGTAATAGATCAAAAATCCCATCTCTCCCCCTTTAATTACAAAAAATAAATGCTAGTTTCTCTGTGTAAACGTTTCCAAATGGAAGCAAAAACCCCTACAAAAAATGAGAATAACAGTTATGAAGAAGCAAATGGTTAAAGGATTAGTGGCCTCTGCAGTAGGTCTAGCTTGTTTCAGTCAAACAGCATTCGCGAAAGACATCACGGTATGGGCATGGGATCCAAACTTTAATGTGGCCATCATGCAAGAAGCCGCTGAGAAATACGAAGCGAAGCATGAAGATGTAAACATTAAAGTCGTTGATTTTGCGAAAGCGGATATCGAACAGAAGCTACACACTATGCTAGCGTCTGGAATCACGTCGGCATTGCCTGATGTGGTATTGATTGAAGATTACAATGCTCAGAAATACTTACAGTCATATCCTGGTTCATTTGCTCCTATGACAAATGCCGTTGATTATACTCAGTTTGCTCCGTACAAAGTGAATGTAATGACCGTCGGCGATGAAGTATATGGCCTACCATTTGATACGGGTGTATCAGGCCTTTACTACCGTACTGATATTCTTGAAAAAGCAGGTTTCAGCGCTAAGGACATGGAAAATATTACTTGGGACCGCTTCATTGAAATTGGTAAACAAGTGAAAGAGAAGACCGGCGTTTCCATGTTAGGTAATAACCCATCTGACCTTGGTCTACTGCGCGTCATGATTCAAGGTGCAGGCAGTTGGTACTTCAATCAAGACGGTAGCCTAAACATTGCTAACAACAAAGCGCTTGAAGAAGGCATTAAGATTTTCCGTGATCTTCATACTACAGAAATTGCGCGTCCTACCATTGGCTGGTCTGAGTGGGTTGGTTCGGTAAATAGCGGCGCTGTTGCTTCTATTACGACTGGTGTTTGGATTACAGCATCAGTTAAAGCAGGCGAAGGTCAAGAAGGTAAATGGGCGGTTGCGTCAACACCACGCCTGAATGTAGAAGGGGCAGTGAATAGTTCTAACCTTGGTGGTTCAAGCTGGTATGTATTGAGTGCATCGAAAGAAGCAGATACAGCTATCGACTTCTTAAATCAAACTTTTGGCTCTGACAAAGAGTTCTACAACGAAATTCTTAAGAAGCAAGGTGCCGTAGGTTCTTACTTACCTGCTGGTAACACACAAGCCTACCAATATGAAGATAGCTACTTCAATAACCAAAAGATTTACTCAGACTTCAACAAATGGGCTGCTGAAATTCCAGCGGTTAACTATGGCATGTACACCTATGAAGTCGATGCTGCAATTGCAGCGCAGATGCCTTCAATCATGCAAGGTGCACCAATCGATAAAGTCTTAGAAAGTGTTGAGCAACAACTGAAATATCAAATTCAATAATCGTTTTTCCTTTGCCCCCATCTCTGCTGCGAGTCAGGGTGGGGGCCTTTTCTTCTCTTTGTTGGTGTCATTATGAGTGAATTAGTCAAGACGATTAAGTCTAACTCCAAAAACAATAAAAATAGCTTTCAGCGTTTTTATGATATTAATGGCTGGGGTTTCGTATTACCTGCCGTCATATTAGTGTCCTTATTTATGATCTATCCAATAGTGAATTCACTTTGGATGGCTATGCACTCTGGACGTGGTGTTATTATGGAGTTCGTTGGTTTTGGCAACGTAACTCGTTTATTTAACGATCCTGTATTTTTAAAAGCGCTCTCGAATACGTTTATTTTCTTGATTATTCAAGTGCCTATTATGATCTTGCTTTCGTTAGCATTATCGTCTTGTTTAAACTCACCAAATCTTAAGTTCAGAAGCTTATTCCGCTTAGCGATTTTCCTACCATGTGTTACTTCCTTGGTAGCTTACTCGATTCTATTTAAGAGTATGTTTGCGTATGAAGGCATTGTGAACTCGTTCCTTATGTGGACAGGCATTGTAAGCGACCCAATTCCATGGATGGCTGACCCATTTTGGGCCAAAGTAACCATCATTATTGCGATTACGTGGCGCTGGACAGGCTATAACATGATCTTCTTCTTGTCTGCAATGCAGAACATTGATAAGTCAATTTATGAAGCTGCGCGTATTGAAGGTGTGAGTCCTATTAAACAGTTCTTCTTTATTACGGTTCCCTTACTCAAGCCGGTTATCCTATTTACTACGGTGATGTCGACCATTGGTACATTGCAGTTATTTGATGAGGTGGTGAATATTACCGCTGGTGGTCCTGCGAATGAAACCTTGACGTTATCTATGTATATCTATGACTTGTCATTTAAGTTTGTTCCAAACTTTGGTTATGCAGCAACGGTATCGTACGTCATCGTATTCTTTGCCGCTATTCTAGCAATGCTTCAATTTAGAATTGCGAGGGATAAATAATGAATAATAAAAATAAAGCGATGCGTGGATTAATGTACGCATTTCTATCAATATTCTCGTTAGTATCATTATTTCCATTTTATTGGATGATTGTATCCAGTACTAACACTACGACTCAGGTTAATACGGGTAAATTCACTTTTGGTGACCAATTGCTTATCAACTTAGCTAAATTGAATGAGCAAATTGACCTTTGGCTTATTTTCTACAATACCTCGAAGATCGCCATTATTAGTACGCTGTTTACGCTGCTTATCTCATCTATGGCTGGTTATGGTTTTGAAGTGTACAAGAGCAAGGTGCGTGATCGTGTATACAGTGCCATGCTGTTGACAATGATGATTCCATTTGCCGCGCTGATGATTCCACTGTTCACGCTAATGGCGAAGGCAGGTCTGTTGGATACTCACCTTGCAGTGATGCTGCCGACCATTGCTTCAGTATTCATTGTGTTCTATTTCCGCCAATGTACTAAAGCGTTCCCATCAGAGCTAATTGATGCGGCGCGAGTTGATGGTGTGAAAGATTGGAAAATCTACCTGTTTGTCTATATGCCCGTGATGAAAACCACGTACGCGGCTGCCTTTATTATCGTCTTTATGACGTCGTGGAATGCCTTTTTATGGCCGTTGATTGTATTGCAATCTGCCGAACTAAAAACAATTAACTTAGTGCTGTCCTCTTTGTCGTCAGCCTACTTTCCTGATTTTGGCATCATTATGGTGGGGACTGTGGTGGCAACCATTCCAACCCTAGCCGTATTCTTTTTGATGCAGAAGCAATTTGTGGCCGGTATGACTGGCTCTGTGAAATAGTGAGATGTTTAGAATGAGAACTTTCGATCAAGTAATTTCCGCTAGAGAGTGGGAAAACCAGCATGTAACGCATCATAACGTTCTGGACGCACATGCGCCGCTTAATGCGTTTCACAGTGAAGTTGCTGCAAAAGAGAACCAACCGTCTGAGAATATACGCTCGCTAAACGGTGAATGGAAATTTAAGTTGTTCTCTCAACCGGAGCAGGTTGAAGCATCGTGTGTTGAAACTGCATTTGACGACAGTCAATGGGACGCGATTCAAGTGCCAAGTAACTGGCAACTGCAGGGGTTTGATAAACCTATCTATACCAATGTTAAGTATCCGTTTGCTGATACCCCACCAATCGTGCCGCAGGATAACCCAACAGGGTTGTATCGTGTGTCATTCACACTCGACAGCATCAAAGCTGATGAGCGCCAAACCGTGACTTTCGATGGTGTGAACTCGGCATTTCATATCTGGTGTAATGGAGTATGGGTTGGTTATTCTCAAGACAGTCGTCTAGCGGCTGAGTTCGACCTGACTGACTTTGTCGTTGAAGGTGAAAACCAATTATCAGTGATGGTTCTTCGTTGGTCTGACGGTTCGTATCTCGAAGATCAAGATATGTGGTGGCTGAGTGGAATTTTCCGTAACGTTACTCTGCGCACTAAGCCAAAAACAGCCATTGCTGATGTACAGGTTAACACTGAGCTTGATGCGTGCTACCGCGATGCAGTGCTAAACGTCACCACTAAGCTTACTGAGAAAGCCTCACCATTTAGCGTCAATATTGAGCTGTTTGATGAATTGGGCAATAGCATCTTTGGGCGCAAGTCTGCACTATGTGGTCAGCGCATCATCGATGAGAAAGGTCCGTGGCAAGAAGTCGCTGAGCATCAGGTTGCTATTGAAAACCCGAAAAAATGGAGTGCTGAAGAGCCGAATCTTTACCGTCTAGTGGTTTCTCTTAATGACGAAGATGGTCAGTTGGTGGATTGTGAAGCATACAACGTTGGCTTCCGCAGCGTTGAGATCACTGACGGTCAATTGAAGGTGAACGGTAAGGCACTGTTGGTACGCGGGGTTAACCGTCACGAACATCATCCAGAAATGGGTCACACTATGACTCGTGAAGGCATGATTGAAGACATCAAACTGCTGAAACAATACAACTTCAATGCAGTGCGCACCGCACACTATCCGAATGATCCACTTTGGTATGAGTTATGTGACGAATACGGCTTATACCTAGTTGATGAGGCCAACATCGAAACGCACGGTCAGTTCCCAATGTGTCGTCTGTCAGATGATGTCACATGGATGAACGCGTATATGCGTAGAATGACTCGTTTGGTTGAGCGCGATAAAAACCACCCATCCATTATCATTTGGTCTTTAGGCAATGAGTCAGGTATTGGTAACAACCATCATGCAATGTACCAATGGACTAAACTTCGCGATCCATCACGTCCGGTACAATATGAAGGTGGCGGTTCCAATACGGCAGCAACCGATATTATCGTGCCGATGTATGCTCGTGTGGACAGCGATCAGCGTCATCATATCGATCCAACGGTCACTCCAAAACTTGCCATCAAAAAGTGGCTTGGAATGCCGGGCGAAGAGCGTCCGCTTATCCTTTGCGAATACGCACATGCGATGGGGAACAGTTTAGGTAGCTTCGACAAATACTGGGATGTGTTCCGTGAGTATCCACGCTTACAAGGCGGCTTTATTTGGGACTGGGTAGACCAAGGTTTGACTAAGACCGACGAAAACGGTACTCAGTACTGGGCATATGGCGGTGATTTTGGTGATGACATCAATGACCGACAGTTCTGTATCAATGGTCTCATTTTCCCTGACCGCACCGTGCATCCTACTTTGTTTGAAGCGAAAAAGGCGCAGCAATTCCATCAAGTTACTCTTCGCTCTACTGAGCCTGTAGTGATTCGAGTAGAAAGTGAGTACCTATTTACATCGCCAAGCGATGAGGTATTAAACTGGACTATTACAGAAGATGGTTTTGCCATTGCTCAAGGCTCTACGGAGTTAATTATCTCTCCAGAAGGTCATCTTGATATTCAGTTAGCTGAAGCATTACCAGAAACTAAGTTAGGTAGTGATTACCATCTTAATGTTGAGATTGTAAAAACCTCAGCAACCACATGGTCTGAAGCTGGTCATCTTGTGTCAGCTGAGCAAATAACCCTGCCTGCGAAGTTTGGTCTAGCACCGCGACTAAGTAACGATTCTGGTTTGCCTGATGCAGTAGTGAAAGGTGATACTTTGACGCTGACCGCGGGTGAGCAATCTATTACGTTTGATAGCACAACAGGGTATCTAACGTCTTGGTTAGTGGCAGGACAAGAGTCGTTACTGCAAGCTCCAAAAGATAACTTCTACCGTGCGCCATTGGATAATGACATCGGCACCAGTGAAGCTGACCGAGTGGATCCAACAACATGGCTAGCTCGTTGGGATGCGGCAGGTCTGCCATCGTTGACGGCCGAGTGTATTGGCTTTGACCACTTTGCTCGTGGCAAATACCACCAAGTAGAATCTCGCTACGCTCATACGTTTGAAGGGCGGTTAGTGTTTGAAACACTATGGACTTATCAAGTCTTCAATGATGGTGAAGTCAACGTAGATGTAACGGTCAACGCGGCTAAAGGTCTGCCATCACTGCCTCGAGTCGGTATGGAGTTAGCACTTGCTAACACAATCGATTCAGTTAGCTGGTATGGACGTGGTCCTTTTGAAAACTACAGCGATAGAAAACTGGCGGCGCATATGGGACGTTATCAAGCGTCTATTGAAGAGATGCATACGCCCTATATATTCCCAACTGATTGTGGCCTACGCAGTGATGTTAAACAGAGCCAAATTGGCGCGTTATCGATTACTGGTGAGCACCACCTCTCCGTCAGTCGCTATAGTACTGATGTGATGAAAGCAGCGAAACATACCAATGAATTGGTAGACAGCGGAAAACTGTTTGTGCGCGTTGATGGCTTCCATATGGGCGTGGGCGGTGATGACTCATGGACACCAAGCGTTCATGAAGAATTCAAGTTGCTTGCTGAACAATATCGCTATCAGTTGACGCTGCGTATGTCGGCGCACGCATAGCGTTTCATCATTCATAGAGATTGAACTTCGCTTGCTGAGGAGACGCTTAGCAAGCGAACAAAAAGAATAAAGGATAGAACATGGCAGATATTAAACTTTCCAATGTAGTGAAGCGCTATGGTGATGCAACCGTTATTCACGGTGTAGATCTTGATATCAAAAAAGGCGAATTCGTTGTTTTTGTCGGTCCATCGGGCTGTGGTAAATCAACGCTACTACGTCTAATTGCTGGTCTAGAAGAGATCACCGATGGTGTTTTAGAAATTGATAACAAAGTGGTGAACCATGTTGACCCGGCTGAGCGTGGAATTGCGATGGTATTCCAATCGTACGCGCTATATCCGCATTTAACGGTTGAGGAGAACATGGGCTTTGGGATGAAGATGAATGGCTTCCCTAAAGACGAAATCAAAACGCGAGTAGACCGCGCAGCAAAAGCCCTACAACTTGATCATCTAATGGATCGCAAACCTAAAGATATGTCAGGTGGTCAGCGTCAGCGTGTGGCGATTGGGCGTGCGATTGTTCGTGATCCAAAAGTATTCTTGTTTGACGAGCCTCTATCAAACCTTGATGCCGAACTGCGTGTAGACATGCGCTTGCAAATTGCCAGTTTGCACCGCGAGCTTGATACCACGATGATCTACGTTACCCACGATCAGGTAGAGGCGATGACCCTAGCTGATAAGATTGTCGTATTACGTGATGGTCAAGTAGAGCAAGTGGGTTCTCCGCTTGAGCTTTACAACAGTCCAGCTAACGAGTTTGTGGCTGGTTTTATCGGTTCGCCAAAGATGAACATGCTACCTGCACACGTTACCAGTGTTGGTGATGATAGCATTACCATTTCATTACCAGATGAGCAGTCTATTAAGGTCAAGGTGGATACGTCTAAAGTAAAAGAAGGCGATAAGGTGAGCTTTGGTCTGCGTCCTGAGCATATTGCTTTGGATAACTCTGGCGAGCAGAAGCTTCATTTCTCAACACAAGCAGTAGAGCGCTTGGGGAACAGCACATACCTGTTTGGTATGGTAGCGGGCTTTGATAACTATCGAGTGCACGTTTCAGGTGACTTTGAAGTTGTTCGTGGTGATGAGTTGGATCTGAGTTTCAATGTAGAAGATTGCCATATCTTCTTAGATTCACTTTGTATTTCGAACATCTAACTAAAATGGGCTAGCAATCGCTAGCCCATTTTTCTATCCGCTACTTTTTATCCGCTACGTCAAGGCGAAGCGTGTCCATACTTTAGAGCGCCAGCGTCGAATCATTACGATACCGCGAACCCACTCATCCATACCAATAGCAATCCAAGCGCCTATTACGCCATAGCCCCAATGAATGCCAAGCAGATAGGCAAACAGAACCGCAATACCCCACATGCTCAAGATCCCCATTTTTACAGGGAACTTGATATCGCCAGCACCTTTGAGTGCGGCGATGAATATTAAGTTGGATACGCGTCCAGACTCGACAAATATTGATCCGCCAATAAGCAGTGCCACTAAAACAACAATTTCGCTATCTTGTGTGAACAGATCAATCAATGGATAACGGAACAGAAACAGCAGTACAACAATACCAGTCGATGCGATTAGACCCACTAAATAGTATTTTTGAACTCGGCCTAAGATGTCATCGATCCAGCCTTTACCGATAAAGTAGCTGGCCTGAATTTGTCCGGCTTGCCCAAGAGCTAATGCAAAAGCAAACGACACGCGAGTGATGTTCTGTGCGTAAGTGTAAGCGGCAAGGGAGGAGGTTCCCATCTGCACCACGAAATATACGATGGTCATTTGCGCCATGTTGTAAGAGAGAATTTCTCCGGCGTTCATGGCACCGATCTTCATAATCTTTTTGTACAGTGCTTTAGGGATCTCGCGCCATTGGTTAAATGGCAGCTCAATGCGTTTTTTACGAACGACCCAGATCATTAATAAGGTACCGATCACTTGGCTGACTACTGTCGCAGTCGCAACGCCACTAACGCCAAAGACTGGCAACCCAAATGGTTGGTACAGCGCTACATAGTTACCGGCGATATTAATCACCCCAGCGATGAGGTTGATAACCATAGGGGATCGTGAGTAACCATGACTACGCAATATTGTAGTCAGTACTATGCCTATGGTGACATTGAACGTCATGGAGCCGCTGATGATCAGGTATTCGTAACCAAAGGCTGCTACTTGATCTTCAAGACCAAATAGCGCGATAAAATGTTCCGCCCCTAAAAACAGTGACAGACTGAGAACGCCACCGACCACTACCGCTAACAGGATACTGGCAACACCAGTTTGTGCAGACTCGCTGAATTTGGATGCGCCGTTGTATTGAGCGATAAGTATTCCTGTACCACTGCTTACCATCATGGAAACAACAATCAAGAAGAAAGTAATTTGGGTAATAACACCAACAGCGGATACCGCTAAGTCGGAGTACCCACTGAGCATAAACACATCCGTGGTATTAAGTGCGGTTCTTAGCAAAACTTCAATAAAGATTGGCCAAGTCAACGCTACGATATTCATTCGTTTGCTGAGCGCTGAAGCATTTTCAGACATTCGATTACGCCTAATTAAATAGAGGAGCTGATTAAAGGGGCGGCAAGTGTACTCTCAAATAGAGTAAACGCAATACCACTAGTAAAGGTAGGGGATAGTTTGACATATTTCGAACTATTGTAAACGTTCTCATAGAAGATCGAGAATGCGTAAGAATTACAGCAGCAAAATTCGGTAAAAAAGGAGACCAAGATCTCGATGTTACACTATGAAACGTTCAGAGAGCTTGTTTTTACATGATGTGTTAACCATTTCAAACAAATTAAACAACTCGTTACAGATGTTGTTACGTTTGTAAATTTTTTTAACTTCCTCACATTAATTGTTCATTTTATCACTATACTCTGGGTTAAACGTTTTCACTTTGAATGCAATTTAGTCAAACAATAACGTTTTTATCCCCTACACAAACACTATAAAATTAACAAATAGGACTTGTTCAATGAAAAAGTTAACTCTTCTAGCTGCGCTATGTGCTGGTATGGGCTTCGGAACTCAAGCAGTTGCAAGCACAACAGTAGGTTTTACTATCTACAAGTACGACGATAACTTCATGTCTGTAGTTCGCCAAGCTATCGAGAAAGAAGCAGGCCAAGACAGCGATACTCGCATCCTGATGAACGATTCTCAGAACAGCCAGTCTATGCAAAATGACCAAGTTGATGTAATGCTTGCTCGTGGCGTTCAAGCGCTTGCTATCAACCTAGTTGACCCTGCAGCGGCACCAACTATCATCCAGAAAGCGAAAATGGATGACGTGCCAATTGTTTTCTATAACAAAGAACCAAGTGCTAAAGCACTAGCAAGCTATGATAAGGCTTACTATGTAGGTACTGACTCTAAAGAGTCAGGCATCATCCAAGGTGACTTAATTGCTCAGCAATGGAAAGCGAATCCATCTTGGGATAAGAACGGCGACGGCGTTCTATCTTATGTTCTTCTTAAAGGCGAACCAGGTCACCCAGATGCAGAAGCACGTACTACGTACTCTGTAAAAACTATCAATGACAACGGCATCAAGACTGAAGAGCTACACATGGATACAGGCATGTGGGATACAGCGATGGCGAAAGATAAGATGGACGCATGGTTGTCAGGCCCTAACGGTAACAAGATTGAAGTGGTTATTGCTAACAACGACGGTATGGCAATGGGCGCAGTAGAAGCTCTGAAAGGTGCGGGTGCTGATATCCCTGTGTTCGGTGTTGATGCTCTAGCGGAAGCACTAGCGCTTATCAAGTCTGGTGAAATGGCGGGTACTGTACTTAACGATGCAGACTCTCAAGCAAAAGCAACATTTGAATTGGCTCGTAACCTAGCAAATGGCAAAGCGGCAACTGAAGGCACTCAGTGGGAACTGAACAACAAAGTTGTACGTGTTCCTTATGTTGGCGTTGATAAGTCAACTCTAGAATAATCTCGCAAATAAGGGAGAAGTGATAACTTCTCCCTTAATCCCTACCAAGCATATCGATACCAATCATTAAAATTATTGGTATGGGATTGTTTTGTCTGATTTCTACCTAATACCAGATAATTAATAAGTGATGCCATGGAAAATCAACAGCATGAATTTCTGTTAGAAATGACAGGGGTGAGTAAGTCTTTCCCAGGGGTTAAGGCATTAGACAAGGTAAATCTTAAAGTTCGACCACACTCTATTCATGCGTTAATGGGTGAGAATGGGGCGGGTAAGTCGACGTTACTAAAATGCCTATTCGGAATATACGAAAAAGATGAAGGCGATATTGTTTTCCTAGGAAAGCATGTCGATTTTCAATCATCAAAAGAAGCATTGGAATCTGGGGTTTCAATGGTTCACCAAGAATTGAACCAGGTACTGCAATGTACCGTTATGGATAATATTTGGCTTGGCCGCTATCCAAAGAAAGGCCTCTTTGTCGATCACGACAAAATGTACCATGATACCAAAGAGATCTTTAAAGAACTCGACATCAATATCGATCCTAAAGTGAAAGTGAATACCTTATCGGTATCACAAATGCAGATGTTGGAAATCGCTAAAGCGTTCTCTTACGATGCAAAAATCGTCATCATGGACGAGCCAACCTCCTCTCTGACTGAGAAAGAGGTAAACCACCTGTTTACTATCATCAAGAAATTGAAAGATAAAGGGTGCGGCGTTGTTTATATCTCACACAAAATGGAAGAGATCTTTGCCATTTGTGATGACATCACCATTCTCCGTGATGGTCAATGGGTCGATACGCGCCCTCTTGAAGGTCTCACTATGGACTCTATTATCGCCATGATGGTAGGTCGTGAACTGACGCAGCGTTTCCCAGAAAAAAGTAATGTACCTAAAGAAACGATTCTTGAGGTCAAAAATCTCACCGCACTTAACCAACCTTCTATTCAAGATGTTTCATTTGAACTTAAAGCCGGCGAAATCCTAGGGGTTGCAGGTTTGGTGGGTTCAAAACGAACTGACATCGTAGAAACCATTTTTGGTGTTCGAGAGCGCAGCGAAGGCACCATTTTGCTTAACGGCAAAGAGATGCGAAATCGAGATGCGCATGAGGCGATCAACAATGGTTTTGCTTTGGTTACCGAAGAGCGTCGCTCGACCGGTATCTACGGCAATCTTGATATTACCTTTAACTCCTTAGTGGCGAACGTTGAGGAATACAAAACCAAGTCTGGTTTACTAAGCAATAAGAAAATGAAAAGTGACACTCAATGGGTGATTGATTCAATGAGCGTGAAGACGCCGGGTCATGAAACGGCGATTGGATCACTGTCTGGTGGTAACCAACAAAAGGTCATCATTGGTCGTTGGTTGTTAACGCAACCTGAAATTCTCATGCTTGATGAACCAACTCGTGGTATCGACGTTGGTGCGAAGTTCGAAATCTATCAACTTATTTTAGAGTTAGCGAAGAAGAACAAAGGCATCATCATTATCTCTTCAGAAATGCCGGAACTATTGGGTATCACCGACCGAATTCTTGTGATGAGTAATGGTCGTGCTGCTGGTGTCGTCGAGACGAAGAATACTACTCAGAATGAAATTTTAGAGCTGGCCTCTCGTTACCTCTAGGAAAAATATTATGGACTCAGTAAAAACATTTGCACTAAAGCACCTCAAAGAAGGGGCTATTTATGCGGTTCTTTTTATCTTGTTAGCGGTCATCGTGATTCAAGAGCCGTCTTTCTTAAGTTTACGTAACTTCAGTAACATCCTGACTCAGTCCTCGGTGCGTGTCATTATCGCTCTGGGTGTGGCTGGCTTGATTGTGACTCAGGGTACTGACCTTTCTGCGGGCCGTCAGGTTGGTTTAGCAGCGGTGGTCTCCGCGACGTTACTGCAATCCGTTGACAACGTAAATAAGGTTTTCCCAAGTATTGGTGAAGTGCCAATTGTTGCAGTTATCCTTGTTGTTTGTGCTCTCGGTGCAATCATCGGTTTAGTGAACGGTATCATCGTTGCTTATCTTAAAGTAACACCATTTATCGCCACACTGGGTACGATGATCATCGTTTATGGTATCAACTCTCTTTATTACGACTCGGTAGGTGCATCACCGATTGCTGGCTTCGATGAGCGCTTTTCTGTGTTCACGCAAGGCTTTATAAGGATGGGAGATTTTAGGTTTTCCTACATAACCTTCTACGCCATTATCGCCATCATCTTTATGTGGATTTTATGGAATAAGACGGTCTTTGGTAAAAACATCTTTGCAGTGGGTGGTAACCCGGAAGCGGCGAAAGTATCGGGCGTTAACGTACCAATGACACTGTTGAAAGTGTACGCGTTGTCTGGTGTATTCTACGCTTTCGGCGGTATGTTAGAAGCAGGCCGTATCGGTAGTGCCACCAACAACTTAGGTTTCCTCTACGAGCTTGATGCTATTGCGGCCTGTGTGGTGGGTGGTGTGTCCTTCGCGGGTGGTGTCGGTAGTATTGCCGGGGTCGTTACCGGTGTTCTTATCTTCACCGTTATCAACTATGGTATGACTTATATTGGCGTAAGCCCGTACTGGCAGTACATCATTAAAGGTTCCATCATTATCTTCGCAGTCGCACTTGACTCAATGAAGTACGCGAACAAGAAGTAACTTCCAATAGGCGTCCATTTCGGGCGCCTTTTTGTTTCCTTTTCACAGCTATTGGTTAAATTTGTGTAATCGTTTAACTTTGGTCTATGGGTTTAGGGTCCTTGACTAAAGGTGTTCATATCCACTTTTATGCTATCGGTAGCTGTTTTTTATTGAAATTTGTGTAAACGTTTACACTTTTTGCGCTTGATCACAGATCGATCTTGCTGGCTATTGCTACAATTTCCTCAGTTTGAAAATAACGAGCGTATTCGCGTAACAACTCGCTCAATAATCAGAGTTTAACGTAGGAGTGTAATGTGAAAGTACTAGTGACGGGTGGAATGGGCTATATCGGCAGTCATACCTGCGTTCAAATGCTGGAAAGTGGTATCGAGCCTATCATCATCGATAACTTGTGTAATGCGAATCAAGCCGTGCTATCACGCATTGAAGCATTAACGGGTCAAGCACCGACATTTTATCAAGGTGATATTCGCGATGAAGCACTACTTGACCGTATTTTTGAAGAAAATGAAATTCAGTCGGTGATCCATTTTGCTGGTCTCAAGGCTGTGGGTGAGTCTGTTGCCAAACCTATCGAGTACTATGACAACAATGTGAATGGCACATTAGTACTTGCACGTTCAATGAGAAAAGCAGGCGTGAAGAGTATTATCTTCAGTTCTTCTGCCACGGTCTATGGTGATCCAGAAGTAGTACCTATCACTGAAACATCTCCTGTTGGCAATACGACTAATCCGTATGGTACCAGCAAGTTTATGGTTGAGCGTTGCTTAAGCGATGTATTCACATCGGATGAAGAGTGGAGTATTACCTTACTGCGCTATTTCAACCCAGTTGGCGCACATCCGTCGGGCACTATGGGCGAGGATCCAAAAGGTATTCCGAACAACTTGATGCCATTTATTGCTCAAGTAGCTGTTGGTCGCCGTGAAAAGTTAGCGGTGTTTGGTAATGATTACCCAACACCAGACGGTACTGGCGTTCGCGATTATATTCATGTCATGGATTTAGCGGATGGTCACATCGCTGCGTTAAAAGCCGTTGGTCTTAAGTCTGGATTGCATATCTATAACCTTGGCACAGGCAAAGGCAGCAGTGTACTAGAGATGGTGGATGCTTTTGCGAAAGCTTGTGGTAAGCCAATTCCTTATGATTTGCAGCCTCGCCGTCCTGGTGATATCGCAGAGTGCTGGGCAAGTACGGCCAAGGCAGAAGCCGATTTAAACTGGAAAGCAACACGTACATTGCAAGACATGACCGCTGATTCATGGCATTGGCAGTCAAACAATCCTAATGGTTATGACAGCGAATAGACCGCCTTGTTATCCCAATTGATTTTTAGAATTTAACTATTGAGTAAGCATTATGTCGAGCATTGAATTTAACCCAGTAGATCACCCACATCGCCGTTATAACCCTCTCACAGGCCAATGGATCCTAGTATCGCCACACCGTGCTAAGCGCCCTTGGAGTGGTCAGAATGAAGAGGTCTCTCACGTTCAATTACCAACTTACGATGAGAAATGCTTTTTGTGTCCGACCAACGAGCGCATTTCTGGTGATGTAAACCCAGATTACCAAGGCACTTACGTGTTCGGTAACGACTTTGCGGCTTTGATGCCAGATTCTCCGGATGCTCCTGAATCAGACAATCCGTTGTTTAAAACCCAAGGCGTACGCGGTTTAAGTCGCGTTATCTGCTTTTCGCCAGACCACAGTAAAACGCTTCCTGAGCTTAGCCCCCAAGAGCTTCGTTGTGTCGTTGATACTTGGAATGAGCAAATTGAAGAATTGGGAAAAGAATACCTTTGGGTTCAAGCATTTGAAAACAAGGGTGAAGCAATGGGCTGCTCACAGCCGCACCCTCATGGCCAAATTTGGGCGAACAGTTTTCTTCCTAATGAAATTGAACGAAAAGATCGCTTAATGCGCGAATACTATCAGCAACAAGGCTCAAACCTGCTGGTGGACTATGTCACTGCGGAGATGCAAGACGGTGCCCGTACGGTAGTAGAAACAGAGCACTGGCTTGCAGTGGTCCCATACTGGGCGGCGTGGCCATTCGAAACTATGTTGCTTCCTAAGACACACATTCGTCGCATGAGTGAACTTAGTGAAGAACAAAAAGACGATTTAGCGGTAGCAATTAAGAAGCTGACGTCTCGTTACGACAACTTATTTGAGTGTTCATTCCCTTATTCCATGGGTTGGCACTACGCGCCATTCTTTGATGAAGGTGAGAGCACAGAGCATTGGCAGCTGCATGCTATTTTCTATCCACCATTATTGCGCTCTGCAACCATTCGTAAGTTTATGGTGGGATATGAAATGCTGGCCGAATCGCAGCGTGATTTAACCGCTGAGCAAGCAGCAGAGCGTCTAAGAGCATTGAGCGACGTTCATTACAAACAACAATAATTTAAGAATTTGATGTTGCAGCGTACCGAACGCTTTAGTTGGTACGCAAACCAATATCAGGTATTGAGAGACGAAAACATGAAAGACCTAATCCAAAACGTAGCGAACTCTTTTGAAAACGTACTTGGCTACAAGCCGACACACGTTATCCAAGCTCCTGGTCGTGTAAACCTGATTGGTGAGCATACCGACTATAATGACGGTTTTGTCCTACCGTGTGCCATTAACTATCAAACGGTAGTAGCGGCCGCTAAGCGTGACGATAATCTCGTCCGCGTTGTGTCAGTGGATTACCAGGATGCCACTGACGAATTTGATATCACTCAAGAGATTACTTTCCAACAAGACAAGATGTGGGCGAACTACATCCGCGGTGTGGTTAAGTTCTTAATGGCTCGTGGTTATCAAATTGGTGGCGCGGACATTTCTGTGTCTGGCAATGTACCGCAAGGCGCAGGTCTGAGCTCTTCTGCGGCACTAGAAGTGGTTATCGGTCAAACATTTAAAACGCTTTATAACTTAGAGATCACGCAAGCTGAAGTCGCACTTAACGGCCAGCAAGCTGAGAATGAATTTGTGGGCTGTAATTGCGGCATCATGGATCAACTTATTTCTGCTGAAGGTAAAGAAAATCACGCATTGTTGATTGACTGTCGTAGCTTAGAGACTCAAGCAGTCTCAATGCCAGAAGATATGGCAGTTGTGATTATTAACTCCAACAAAAAGCGTGGCTTAGTCGACAGTGAATACAACACTCGTCGTGAGCAATGTGAAGAAGCAGCTCGCATTTTTGGTGTGAAAGCGTTGCGTGATGTCACTATTGAGCAATTTAATGATCGTGTCTCTGAGTTGGATGAGATGGTGGCTAAACGTGCTCGTCACGTTATTACTGAAAACGATCGTACGGTTGAGGCGGCAAAAGCACTAAGTACTGGTGATATGAAGCGTATGGGTGAGCTAATGGCACAGTCTCATGCATCGATGCGCGATGACTTTGAAATCACAGTGAAAGAGATAGACACCATTGTTGATATTGTTAAAGCGGTAATCGGCGACCAAGGTGGTGTGCGTATGACTGGCGGTGGTTTCGGTGGTTGTGTGGTTTCTCTTATCCCACCAACGCTTGTAGAAGCAGTTACGACGGCTATTGCAGAGCAATATGAAGCGGCTACAGGTTTGAAAGAGTCGATTTATGTCTGCCAAGCAAAAGATGGCGCAGGAGTTGTCTCACAATGATCACCACAAGCGAGCATTTTAGTACGATTGAAGACGCGATGAACCAATCAGCGTCATTTGATGGACTGCCTGCAAAGGTGATCCACCTTAAAAATGCACTTGGTATGACGGCTTCTTTTATGGATATCGGAGCAACGTGGCTGAGTTGCTCGCTCCCTTTGCCAGGGGAACAACGTGAAGTGTTGTTGCGTTCGCCAAATATGGTTGAGCACATGAGGCAAGGGGCTTATTTTGGTTCAGTGGTGGGGAGATACGCCAATCGAATTGATAAAGGGCAATTCGAGATAGGTGGCACGTCGTATCAAGTCACTTGTAATAATGGCGAAAACGCTTTGCATGGGGGTGTAGAGGGTTTTGATAAGCGTCGTTGGAGTATCGACTCGCACACTGAATCAACTCTTGTTATGTCGTTACAGTCGGAAGATGGTGATCAAGGTTTCCCTGGTACGGCTAAGGTTCAAGTTGAATACCAGCTAACTGACGATAATGCGTTGAAGATTACTTATCAGGCGTCTTGCGATAAGACAACGCCGATGAACTTGACCAATCATGCGTATTTCAACCTAGCTGGCGAATCTAGTAAGGCGAAGAGCACGGATCATAAACTGCAAATGTTTGCTGATGCCTATCTACCTACTAGAGAGGATTTGATCCCTCTTGGTGAGCTAAAACCGGTAGAGGGAACCAGCTTTGACTTCACACTGCTAAAGCAAGTGGGTCGAGATTTTCTGTCGGAGCAGGATCAAATCACAGCAGGTGGTTACGATCATGCGTTTGTGTTTGACGCCAAGCTCACCGATGGTTGCGCTGTGGTGGCGACATTGGAATCCCCTGAGCAAGATGTTTTGATGGAAGTCCTGACCACCAAGCCTGCAGTACAATTCTATTCGGGTAATTTCCTTGATGGCACACCTGGCTTAAGCCGCACTTACGATAAACTTGATGGTTTAGCTCTCGAGACCCAGTTCTTCCCTGATGGGCCAAATCGCCCAGAATGGGGGAGCAGTAATGGTGTACTTGAAGCGGGAGAGAACTACCAACATCAAACCACTTACCGTTTCAAGTTTTAGTGTATTGGTGAAGTAACTCGTCTAGTAAAAAGTGAGCAGCTGCTCACTTTTTTTATGCCTTGGTGGAAGAAGCACGAACAATCAGTTCGCCTTCGACTTTTCGTATTTGCGACAGTAACGGCTGTTCTTGGATTTGTGCAAGGATATTATCTACAGCCAGCCTACCCATGTCAGCGTAAGGCAGTTCAATAGAAGAAAGTGCTGGGAAGCTCTCTGAGGCAATTTGTTGGTTGTCATAACCAACAACTGCAATGTCTTTAGGGATTTTTAATTGACGTTCAGCAATCGCTTGGTAACAGCCCATCGCCATATAATCACTACTACAAAATATAGCTTCGGGCGGAATAGCCAAATCCAGTAAACGATTTGTTTGCTCGTAAGCTTCTTTGAGGGACCAGTTGGCCTCTAAGACGTAATCCTCGTTAGGAATAATATCCGCATCAATAAGCGCTTGTCTGTAGCCATCAATACGTTGTGTCGATGCATACATCCAACTCTCTCCAGCTAACATAGCAATTCGTCTGTAGCCTTGATTCGTTAGGTGCTTGATGGCTTTATAAGCTCCGATCATATCTGCTGGTAGGATGGATGGCGTGTTTTGTTGATCGCTCATGGTGCAATTGAGTAAAACCGTCGGTAGGTGAGTTTGTACTCTTTGCGTTGAAAGCTCACGTGTCATGCTCGATGCATAAATAAGCCCCGCATAATCACCGTTATTGATCTCTGTTTCTATTTTATTGGCGAGTATTTCATCGTGATTGTAGCTAAAGGTAATCAGTAGATAGTCGTTGTTCCACGCTTCTTCTCTCGCCGTATTGACAGCGTCTATGAAAGGATCGTAACTGGTTAGCCCATTGACGACCATAGCAATTTTCTTCGACCTTCCTAACGCATGAGCGACCTTCTTGCTTTGATAGCCCAATTCTTTCGCAGTATCGAGAACTTTGCGCTTCGTTGCTTCTGAGATTTTTACCGTTTGAGAGCCATTGAGAACTAACGACACGGTAGGTTGTGATACGCCCGCTGCTGCAGCAATGTCACTCATAGTGATCTTTTTACTTTTCGTCATTCTGTCTCTGCCAATATTTTTATTAGCTATATATTAGCGAATTGCCTACTTAAATGCACCTTTGAAAGATCGCGATCACAGAATGCTTTAATGATCCTTTAGTAGATGTGACGCATAACACGTATTTATTTCTTTAGTCTTTAATTGAAATTATTAATAAATATATTAGCTAATATTATTAGTTAAGTTATTAATCTTATTAATTCAAGGTGAGTAAGATGCAAAGATGGTCTGAAGAGAAAGCGTGGCAATGGCAAGAAACCCATGGTTGGTTGCGTGGCTTTAATTATTTACCTCGTACGGCTGTGAACTGGACGGAAATGTGGCAGGCAAACACTTTTGACCCTGAGGTCATGGAGCAAGAGATCGAGTGGGCGGCAAGCGTGGGGTATAACACGCTAAGGACCAATCTGCCGTTTATTGTGTGGCAAGTCGATCGTGAAGGTTTACATCAAAGGATTGACCGTTTCCTTGATATTTGTGAGCGAAACAAAATCAAAGTAATGATGACTCCAATGGATGACTGCGGTTTCTCTGGTGACCATCCATATCTTGGAGAGCAGAAGTTACCTGTACCAGAGCTTCACAATAGCCAAGCAGCAGCAAGTCCAGGCCGTAATGTTGTTATGGACAAGTCTCAATGGGGAGAGGTTGAAGCGTATATTCGTGACATTATCTCAACTTACAATACCGATGAACGCATCGTTATTTGGGATTTATATAACGAGCCAACTAACCGAATGATTTTTACCACCTCTGGTGAGCTTGCTTTCGATGAAGAGATGGAGCGTTATAGTCATGAATTGATGGAAAAAGCATTCCAGTGGGCGCGTGAAGAACAACCCGTACAACCTTTGACTGTTGGTGCTTGGCACGCTCCGAGTATTCTTGATCTATCTTTGCCTCTCTATGAGCACCCAACAGATCGGAAAGCGATGGAGCTATCTGACATCATCACTTTCCACGCCTATTTGCCTCTTGAACAGTTCAAACAAGCTGTCGAAATCGTTAAACAACATAACCGACCAATGATGTGTACCGAATGGTTAGCGCGTCACGCTGAGTCACATCTTCTTGAACAGCTGCCAGTGTTTCAGGCGGAACAAATCGGTTGCTATCAATGGGGGCTAGTTAAGGGCAAAACGCAAACACACTTACCATGGCCTGAGATTAAGCGTAGTGATGAGAACTACGCGCAACGCTGGTTCCATGATCTGCTTAATGATGATGGCACCCCCTATGACCCAAAGGAAGTTCACCTAATTCAATCGCTAGCAACATTGGACTGAGGCTAGTGTTCGCCAGTGGCTTAAAGAAGCAACTGGCTTTACTATAATAATTCTGGATGAGTACACATTATGAATACCCTACAAAACAAACTCTCGAATAAGGAACTGATGTCCTATTTTGGATATGGCGTAGGCCAATGCTTTAGCTTTGGTCTCGTGGGTTCCTTTATCCTCTACTTTTATACTGATATTTTGGGCATTTCTCCCATCGCGGCGAGTACCATATTTCTAATTGCTCGAGTGTGGGATGCGGTGAATGACCCTATCATCGCCGGATACATGGATACCTTAGAGTCTCGCTTTGGTAAATTCAGACCCTATATGTTGTTTACGCCAATACTTATCGTATTGGTGACTATTGCGTCGTTCTACAATATAGATGCCGATACATCTACAAAAGTAATGTACGCCGGTATCACCTATATTCTTTGGGGCACGTTATACACTATTTCGGATGTTCCATTTTGGTCGATGTCTTCTGTTATGACAGATGAACCACAAGAGCGTGCAAAAGCAGCAACATGCGCAATGCTAGGTGTTAATGCGGGTATTGGTGCAACACTGGTGCTATTTCCTAAACTGAGCGCTTACTTTGCTGACGGCCGCGCGGACCAAGGTTATTTACCTGCAGTTATTGTCCTGATGGTGGCGGGTTTGCTGTTCATGTGGAATGGCTTCTATAACACCAAGGAACGAATTTCTACGGCGAGTGAGAAGGTTACACTTAAACAGACATTCCAAGCAGTGCGCAAGAATAAACCGTTGTTTTTTATTCTTGCTGCGTTCTTTATGAATGTGTTCTTTAACTTAGTTAATGGTCTGTATATTTTCTTCTTCACTTACAACATGGGTGATGCTGGACTAGTCTCACTGATCGGTACGATTACTTTAGTCAGTGCGATTGCCTGCTTAGCGACGCCAGTGTTAACGAAGCGCTTTAAGAAACGTGACATTTTTATCACGCTATGTGTATTAGAAATTATTGCACGTGTTGGTTTCTACATGACCGGTTACGATAACCCGACGGTTGTGATGTCATGGCTAGCCGTGATTACCGCTATCTTTATGATGACTAACCCCCTGATTTCAGCAATGATCGCTGACACCGTAGAGTATTCGTACTATCACAGTGGTAAGCGTACAGCGGCGATTACTTTCTCTGGTCAAACGTTTACTGGCAAATTATCTGTAGCGGTTGCTGGTGGGTTAACAGGCCTTATTTTAGCTTCGATAGGGTATGTACCTAATGCAGAGCAGACTGAGACAGCGCTTGATGGCATGTTCTTCTGTATTGCGTTATTGCCTGCACTGGGGGCGCTGATTCGAATCTTTATTATGTCGAAATACACGTTTACGGAAGATCAGCATGCAATACTTCGTGAAAAATTACAGCGTGGTGAGTTTGCTGAAGGTGTTAATGTTGAAACGGTTAACGCACAGCAAGTAACAAACTAACGAGTTGATAAGCAATAAAAAACACGGCAAAAGCCGTGTTTTTTCGTTTATGCATTGGAATCAAATTAGTTCTTACGAGCTACAGATGCTCGCTGTACCAATGTTGGTGAGTAAATCATTGGGTCGGTTTCAACCGATTCACTTTTTGATAATGCCAAAGCGATTTGCGCTGCTTTTTCGGCCATCATTTGAATTGGGTAGCGGATCGTGGTGAGTTTTGGGTGAAGGTATTTGGCAATCAAACCATCATCAAAGCCGATAATGGACATTTGATTTGGCAAGGCATATTGGTTTTCTTCAAGCACTGATAGAGAACCCGCTGCCATATTATCGTTGTAAGCCACCACAGCAGTAATTGGCAGTGATTTCGTTAGTAGATTGGTCATGGCGATTTCGCCGCCATCACTGTCTGGAGAGCCGTATTCAATATAGCTGGCGGACAGCTTTATATTATTGGCCTTAAGGGCATCTCGATAGCCTTCTAGTCGCTGGTCTACGTCTTCGATATTGTGTGAAGATGCTACACAAGCAATGTTGGTATGTCCGTTACGAATGAGATGCTCGGTCGCGATATAGGCTCCTTTATAGTTATCTAGCGAGATACAACGACCAGGGAGTTGAGGGATGTCGCGATTAATGTAGACCAAGCCTTTTACTTCTTCAGCGTATTGAATGAGTTCTTCATCAGACAAGGCTTTGGAATGTATCACCAAGGCATCACAGCGGCTGTTGATGAGCAGTTCAATTGCTTTACGCTCTTCTTCAGCATCGTGATAGCCATTACCCACTAAGATATGTTTTCCATGTTGGTGTGCAACTTTGTCTACGGCTTTCACCATGGTGCCAAAGAATGGGTCAGACACATCACTCACCAAAACACCTACAGTATTGGTACTTTGACTGACTAAAGCTCTAGCGTTTGCATTTGGGCGGTAGCCTAACTTTTTCATTGCGCTGGTGACGGACTCTATCGATGCCGCGCTTGCTTTTGGGGACTTGTTGATTACCCGGGAAACCGTTGCTACTGAAACGCCAGCTTCCTTTGCTACGTCTTTAATCGTTGCCATTTGAAACCTCTCATTCGATATGACTTCATTAGACTCCTATCGTGTAAATATCGCAATGTAAGTTTCACAAAGTTAGACATTTTGTGATGTGTAACGCCTTGTAGATATTGAACTTGATGCCAATGTAAACGTTTCGCACTTTGAGGGAGTTATATATCGTTCTAGAACAAAAAAAGCCCCGAGTCGGGGCTTTAAAGATAGGCGCAGGGGGCACCTTTAGGAGCTCGGGTTATGCAACAGCCATTTCTGCTTTTGCTGCACGCATTTTCTTCAAGCTGATACAAACTAGTGCTGTCACAACCGTACCTGCTGCCATACAAACTAGAGCAAGTAGAGGCTTGTTCATTGCGCCAAGTAGAGCCACAACTGGACCACCGTGTGCCACGCTGTTAGTGATACCGAATGAGAACGCCATGACTGCCGCAACCATTGAACCAACGACGTTTGCAGGAATTACTGACATTGGGTCTTGTGCAGCAAATGGGATAGCACCTTCAGAGATACCAACTAGACCCATTGCGCCAGCAGCTTTACCAGCTTCAAGTTCAGACTCTTCGAACAGGTTGAACTTACGGCCTAGCACAGTCGCTAGTCCCATACCGAGTGGCGCAACTGGGATAGCACATGCCATAGCACCCATGAATTGAGTTTGACCACTTGCAATCATGCCAACAGAGAATAGGAACGCTACTTTGTTGAATGGACCACCCATATCAAAGCCAGCCATGCCACCCAGTACGATACCGAGAAGAATAACGCTACCTGTACTCATGCTGATAAGCATCGCATTCAAGCTGTCCATAAGGCTTGCAATTGGCGCGCCGATTACGAAGATGAACAGTGCTGAGATGAAGAGAGAGCCAGTAATAGGTGCAATCATAATCGGCACAAGTGGTTGAATAAACTTGTGATAGTTACGAGTGACAACCCATTTGACGAAGTAACCGACAAGTAGACCAGCAACGATAGCGCCGATAAAGCCTGTACCTGCCTCAGCACCATAGAATGAACCGTTGTTTGCAATCCAGCCACCAATCAAGCCAGGGGCAAGTCCAGGGCGGTCGGCAATAGCGTAAGCAATATAACCGGATAGAACAGGAATCATTAGCGTGAACGCGACGACACCGACATCAAGTACTTTCTGCCACATGCTGCCTTCAGGGATAGCCATGCCAGCTTCGCTAGGTTGACCACCCACCGCAAGAGCCAAAGCAATCAAGAGACCACCAGTTACAACAAACGGGATCATGTGTGATACGCCGTTCATCAAGTAACGGTATAAGTCAGAACGCTTCGAAGAATTGTCTTCCGATTTGGCTGCTTTGGCATCAGCAACAAATTCAGGCGCCTCAAGCGCTTGGTTGATAACAGCTTTTGCATCGCTGATAGGGGCTTTAACGCCAGTTTCGATCAGCTTTTTACCCGCGAAGCGATTCATATCCACTTGCTTGTCTGATGCGACGATGATGGCATCAGCGCGAGCAATTTCATCAGCACTTGGTGAATTTTTCACGCCGATTGAGCCATTAGTTTCTACCTTGATTTGATAACCAAGCTCGGCTGCGCCTTTTTCTAATGCTTCTGCTGCAAGGTAAGTATGTGCTACGCCCGTTGGGCAGCCTGTTACGCCGATAAGAAAGCCTTTGTTTGCTTCCAGCTGATTAGCTGGTGCTTCAGATTTAGCCAGCAGCAACTCTAACGCTTGCTGCTCTGTTTCTGCCTTTAGGAAATTCTCAATAAAACCATCTTCAATCAGTTTGGAAGATAATTCAGCAAGCACTTCAATATGATGATCAGAGCCGCCATCTGGAGAGGCGATCATGAAAAAGAGTTTTGACGGTTGACCATCTTCAGCGCCGTAGTCGATCCCAGATTGACTCACACCAATCGCAACGGCTGGTTCAACAACCGCCTTACTTTTCGCGTGCGGTAGCGCAACACCATCTTCAAATCCGGTATTGCCAATTTCTTCACGAGCATAGATATCGGTTAGGAATTGTGCTTTATCGCTAATTCTGCCTTGAGCATGGAGCAACTGCGCCATTTCTGCGAATACTTCGTCCTTGCTCGTTGCTTTTAGATTTAGGCAGATCAGTTTTTCATTAATGAGATCCGTAATCATAATGATTGTCCTATTGACCATTGTAGGTGGAGGTTGGACTACACGATTTCTCATTTACAACATATTGGCATCCCAAGTAGTGGGGTGACCGATTCGCTGAGAAGTGATGTAGTCATTCGATAGGGTAATTATCGGTGGCTTTGGCAAGAAATTTTAGAGCACCATAAAGGCTTTTACTGGATTATTGTACCTATGGAATTTTAATGTGAACTGGCTCAATATTTTATATAACCCGTTTTTGGTAAGTGAACTGTGTTAAATTTTTTATTTATCAATTGCTTATATATTTGTTTCTAGTTGTTATTATTGTCGTAATTGTCATTATGTTAGACTTGGCTAGAGCTTTGTAACCTCATGAATGTCGCAGGAATGCATGACGTAGCTCACGAAAATAGCTCGTATTTCTATTTGGTCGCTGGAGAAATTCGCCAATGTTCCACAATTTAATTGAAACGTTAATTGCTGAAAGGGAGCATTTCAACCGAATTTGGTTTGCTGCCGATCAGCTCACGCCACCTCCGTTTAGCTATCAAGTTAATTTTCCAAGGCTTGAGTTAGTAATTAGTGGAGAGTATGAGAATGAACTTGAAGATCCTGAACAGGGTATATCCTCAATCAAGGTATTATCGGGTGATGCGTTGTACATTCCTCCGAACTGTTGGAACAAACCAAATTGGCAAGGGGACTGCTCAGTATTAAGTTTGCTGTTTGGGAAGCGCCAACTAGGCTTTAGCTTGGTGAGTAAGAGACAGGGTGAAACAGGGTTTTACGATATCCAGAAGCACAGTGTGCAAACACGTACGGGTCATGCCATTGACCATATTCTCGAGGCGCTTAATGCGATAGCAAGAGAGCCGAAAAAGTCCCCAATGGATGAGCACTTGCTCATGGCGTTACTTTCCTATAGTCAGTCTATGGTGTCAGAACCATCAGATAATTTACGAAGTGGCGACCTGTATCAGGGTATCTGTATTTACATTCAGGAGAATTTCCACCGCACTATTACTCGCAGTAGTATTGCTAAGCGATTTCATATTAGTCCTAATCACCTATCGAGACTGTTCCGCCAGCAAGGGCACATGACTTTAGCGGACTACATCACGTGGGTGAGAATGGAACGCGCGAAGTTTATGCTGAAAAAATACGACTTTAAGCTGCAGGAAGTGGCAACACGCTGTGGCTATCAAGATGTGAATTACTTTTTTAGAGTATTTAAGTCAAGAACAGGGCAAACGCCAAGCGAGTACCGGCAGGTATTATAAGGCATTTGCCCGTTGACCTTTGACCAGCTGATGAATCAATATCGCTTTTATTGCTTCTGGCTCTCTACTGGTGGTCAGCAGGTGACAAAACTCCTCATCCAATAGCGATTTGGTGAGATGAGTAAAACTCACTAATAGCGAGCGCTCCGGAGGAGAGGGGAGTATTAGAGCGATAACCAGAGTAACGGGTCCTAGTTTAGGTGCTTGCCAATCGACAGGGTTCTCACACTTAATGACGGTCAGCGATGCTTTATCTACGTCACTAGTGAGTATGTGTGGTAATGCGATCATTTTACCCGTTGCAGTTGACGAATACTGTTCTCGTTTCAGTAAGTTCTGTGTCATCTCTGCGGAGTTAACTTGGGCTGTCAGATTAGCGACTTGCTCAAGAATGGCGGTTTTATCGTTGCTGCTGTCGCGAGCAAAATGGTAGTCGATTTCAAATGGTAACCGGAAGGTGCTTAATCCTCTCAATAACGATAGATTGGCGTGTTTATTGGAGCGATGAGCCGTATTCACCAACATAAAGTGTTCAGCAATAAAGTCCATCAAGACCATACAAGCAAGCTCAGCATCTGAGCCTTCAATGTGCAGCTGGCAAAGGTCATCTTGTTTGCCTGCTAGTGAAAGAATACGCAGTGGATGCTCTATATTAGCACTATCCCAGCAGGTTAAATTACGCAGAATCACCACTGAGCGAAACATGTTACTCAGTGTTTTTAATCGATTGATTTTCCATCCAGAAAACCCGTCTTCCGGTAGGACAAAGGTGATTCTACGTTCTATCAAGGTTAACCTCTAACAAGCCCCATGCAACGCTGTATAACCGAATCAACATCAGTCAGAACCTCTTCGATTGTGACGCAGTGTATTTTACTACCCGTAAATCGAGCTCGGTGCTCAACTTCAATATCGGAAGCAATGAGGACAAGATCGGCATTAGCGATATCTTGGGTGCTCAGTTGTCCTTCAATACCCATTGCACCTTGAGTCTCTACTTTGATGCCTATATTTTCTTTTTGAGCCGCTTTTCGAATAGCGTCAGCTGCCATATATGTATGAGCAATACCAGTTGGGCAAGCCGTGACCGCAACCATTTTCATTGTCTATTCTCTATATTATCAACCAGAATAAAGTGAGCGTTAGAGTACTAATTTGTCATTGATTCGTATAGCAAAGAGATCAAATTCTGGATGATTTAAATTGAACCTATATGAGTCATAATGACTTGTATTTTATCTATGTCCATTTGACTTTATTTTAAGTAATTTGGACTCGTGGTGCCCGAAATATGGGGCCTTTGTTACTTGGTATGATTTGTGCACTTACACAAATGTATGTCATTTTAAGTGAGTCGTTATGCTAAATATTACTGATAAAAAGGTTGAAGAGAAGATACCAGCTTGGCTTCGTCTTGGTTTTCGTCCTTTTTTCTTACTCGGAAGCGTTTATGCCATCTTTGCGGTGGTGGCCTGGGTCATCATGTTCCAAAAAGGTCAGCCCGAAGCGTTGCAAGTCCCCGCGTTATGGTGGCATGCCCATGAAATGATATTCGGTTTTGCGATGGCAATCGTGGTCGGTTTTGTCCTAACAGCAGTGCAGACATGGACCGGAGTTAACGGAACTAAGCATTATCGCCTATTATTGCTCGTTACACTGTGGGGGCTAACACGTGTTTTGTTTTGGACACCAGCACCGTTGTGGTTGACGTCTATTATTGAGTCTCTGTTCATCTTGTTAGCCGCATACGAAGTAGGTTTTAGGGTTTACCAGTCAAAAGGCTGGAAGAACTTGTTTTTTGTGCCTTTGTTTTTGTTAGCTATTTTTGCCAACTTTGCCAGTTATGCCACCGTTAAAGGAATGCCTCCATTTAGTTCAAGTGCGGTATGGGGCGCGATGATCTGGTGGTTCACTATCCTGATCTCAGTAATGGGCGGTAGAGTGATTCCGTTTTTCTCTGCGCGCCGATTCCAGTTTGATAAACCCCAGCCATTAATTTGGCTGGAGTGGCTAGCGACGCTGCCTCTGATGGGGTTATTCGTGTTGAGTTTCTTCCCGTTATCATTTGCTGTGCTGGGTAAACCGCTTATGTTGATTGCAGGGCTGTTTCAATTAGTGCGTTGGTTGCGTTGGAAGCCTTGGCTGACGCTTTCTGAACCTTTAGTTTGGTCATTAATGCTGACTTATTTATGTCTGCCATTAAGCCTGTTGTACCGAGGAATGCTAAGCGATGCTTTTGCATCACACGCTATGCTGCA
The DNA here is from genome assembly GCF_000733315.1 of Vibrio sp. ER1A. Lineage (NCBI taxonomy): Bacteria > Pseudomonadati > Pseudomonadota > Gammaproteobacteria > Vibrionales > Vibrionaceae > Vibrio > Vibrio sp. ER1A. Next base: position 147,339 of record NZ_JPJA01000084.1, on the reverse strand, counting down.
CTTGTTTGCGGTCGGTGCGTTAGGTGGCGTAGTTTTATCTATGATCAGTCGCGTGACGATGGGGCATACTGGTCGTGCTATCTATAAGGGCCCTAATATGACATGGGCATTTGTCGCTATTATTGTTGCAGCAGTCATTCGTAGTATTGGTGTGGCCGTGTGGCCACAGCACATGTTCCTGATGATTGATATTAGTGCGGGGCTTTGGGCCTTTGCGTTCGGTATGTATGTATACCACTTTGGCAAAATGTTAGTCACTCCAAGAGTGGATGGTCACCCGGGCTAACATCAATTTAGTGTTCAAATAAAAAAACCAGCCGTGAGGCTGGTTTTTTTTGGTTTAGGTTGACTGTGACATTTAGTAAGAGTCGTTGTGAACTGCTTGAACAGCTCGACCTGAAGGATCAACACAGTTCCGGAAAGACTCATCCCATTCAAGTGCTTTTGCAGAAGAGCACGCTACCGACGGGCCACCTGGAACACATTGGGCCGCAGATTCAAGTGGGAACAGCTCTTCGAAGATTTCACGGTATGCGTAACCTTCTTTTGTTGTTGGCGTGTTGTATGGGAAGCGGAATGCTGCGGTTTCCATTTGTTGGTCAGTCACTTTCGCTTCAGCCACTTCTTTTAGTGTATCAATCCAGCTGTAGCCAACACCGTCAGAGAACTGCTCTTTTTGACGCCATGCGATTGACTCTGGAAGGTAGTGTTCAAAACACTCACGCAGGATGTGTTTTTCCATCTTACCGTTGCCACACATTTTGTCTTCAGGGTTTAAGCGCATTGCTACATCGATAAACTCTTTATCTAAGAAAGGTACACGGCCTTCAACGCCCCATGCTGCAAGTGATTTGTTGGCACGTGCGCAGTCAAACATGTTCAATGCAAGCAGCTTACGAACTGTTTCTTCGTGGAACTCTTTTGCGTTTGGCGCTTTGTGGAAATACAGGTAGCCACCAAAGATCTCGTCTGCCCCTTCACCAGAAAGAACCATCTTAATACCCATTGCTTTGATTTTACGTCCCATTAGGAACATAGGCGTTGAAGCACGGATTGTGGTGACATCATACGTTTCGATGTGGTAGATAACATCGCGAATGGCATCCAAACCTTCTTGAATGGTATAGGTCATCTCGTGGTGAACGGTGCCGATTTGGTCTGCTACTTCACGAGCGGCTTTGAGATCTGGAGCGCCTTCGAGGCCAACTGCAAATGAGTGAAGTTGAGGCCACCATGCCGCTGACTTTTCATCGTCTTCAATACGCATTGCTGCGAAACGTTTTGCGACAGCAGAAGTGATAGAAGAGTCAAGGCCACCTGAAAGTAGTACGCCATAAGGTACATCTGTCATTAGCTGACGTTTAACCGCCGCTTCTAGTGCTTCAGTCAGTTCTTCTTTGCTTGTACTGTTGCCTTGCACTGCAGCGTATTCGTTCCAGTCACGAATATAGTAACGCTGAGGCTCTGCATCTTTAGAGCCATAGTAACTGCCAGGAGGGAATTCGCTAATAGTCTTACAAACAGGCACTAGCGCTTTCATTTCTGACGCAACATAGTAGTTACCGTGTTCGTCGTAGCCTTGGTAAAGCGGAATGATACCAATATGGTCACGGCCAACAAGATACTCATCTTTCTCTTCATCATAAAGGACGAAAGCGAAAATGCCGTTTAGCTCTTCTAGTAGGTCTGCACCCATGTCTTGGTATAGTGCTAGAATGACTTCACAATCTGAGTCAGTTTGGAACTCATATTTGCCTTCATAGCGTGCACGAATTTCTTTGTGGTTGTAGATTTCACCATTAACAGCAAGGATGTGTTTTTTATCTTGGCTGTAAAGTGGTTGAGCACCACTATTTAGGCCAACGATAGCTAGGCGCTCATGCGCAAGAATTGCTTTGTCTGAAGCATAGATACCAGACCAATCTGGTCCACGATGACGAAGCTTTTTAGACATCTCTAACGCGACTGGACGTAGAGCGGCTGCATCACTTTTTATGTCTAAAATGCCAAATACTGAACACATACAACTTCCTTTTAGATGAAATTTAACGCTGTTGAGTTCAATTTGCCATCTGCTCAAAAAAAAGCAACCGTGATGAACGAAAAAGATGATAAAAGTGAGGTTTGATTAAATATTTTTTAATTAAATTGCTTTTTTGGTATATGGCATTTAGATACTGGTGCTTTGATGGTCAATTAACTACAAAAAAAGCCGGATTGACCGGCTTCTAAATATGTTTGTAGAGGTTGTTATTTGAGGTTAGGTTGCAGCTGATCGCACACATGGCGTGCGAAACCACTACCTGCTTCGCTGTAGATATTAAATGCCGCATTAACACCCATTTGCTCCAACTCATCCAATTGATCTGGGTAAGCGGCGATAGCAGCAATTTGCCCTTTAAACTGCTTTTGGTGAAGTAGGTCTAACGCAGTTTGATTACCTTGATGGTGGGGCATTGCCAGCAATACCAACTTTACATGAGCTGTGTCGAGAATACGTTCCCAGAAATCAGGGTCGGTGGCGTCGCCGGCTATAACATTTCTGCCTTCCTCTCGATGTTGCTTAGCGGCTTCTTCGCGCACTTCAACACCTAGGCTAACTTTTCCATATCGTTGGTAGAGCTCGTCATAAGCACCAGTGCCGATTCGTCCCATGCCAAGAATCAGAACTTGAGCTTCGCCTGGATTGATGAATTGATCGCGGGTATTGATCTTCTCTGCTGCTTGTTCCTTTAGCCACTTCGCACTGCGCAAGTAAATGCTGTGCCCAATTCGGTTTAGAGGGGCAGAAACGATAAAGGACAACGATACGGCAATGGCTAACGCGACTAAGATGTCACCGGAAATCCAACCCAGTTTGTAAGCCAAGCCACCGACAATGAGACCGAACTCACTGAAGTTAAACAGAGTTAGTGTAGTCAAAAGACATGTACGGACACGGAATTTAAATGCGTTGATGACCACGAAGTACAGAATGCCTTTTAGTGGCAGTAACAAGAGGAGCAATGCACCGAGCACAAAACCTTCGATTGTCGGCTGATCAGCAAGACCAATATTGAGGAAAAAGCAGACTAAGAACAGCTCTTTTAAATTGAAAAGTGATTTTGACAGCTCAGAAGCTTTAGAATGTGAAGCTAACAGCATACCCAAGATAAGCGCACCCAAATCCGGCTTCATTCCAACCAATTCAAATAACCCTGCACCCATGACGAGTGCGAAGAAAATGCCACTTAATACGAGCATTTCGCCATGTCCGGCTTTATTTAATAGCTTGAACATGATGGGACGAAGGAGAGGAAGAGCAAATAGTCCGATGGCATACCATTCTGGAAACTTGCCTGTTGATGCTGTTAAAAAGATGACCGCGAAGATATCCTGCATAACCAGGATACCAATGGCGAGAGTGCCATAGGTAGCATTCATCTCACCTTTTTCTTGTAAGGTTTTTACTGCAAATACAGTACTTGAGAAGGAAAGAGCAAAGCCCAACAGAATAAGTTGCTCAACGTCGAGCGTAGCAAGGCTAGAAACACCCAGAATTTTCAAACCAAGTAACAAAACGGCGAACAAAAGTGTCGAAAGCAGATTATGAATGGTTGCGCCGGCCCAAATTTCTTTGGACAACAAAGTTTTAATGTCGAGCTTTAAGCCAATAGTAAACAGTAGAAGTGTCACACCAAGGTCTGCAAGAGTGGTAATGGTATCGGTCGATTCAAAACCAAAGTGATGCAGAATAAACCCAGCAAGTAGAAAACCTACTAAGGGTGGTAGTTGACATTTCAATGCGAGGAAACCCGCGATGAAGGCGACGGTTATAAGGATCAGTTCCATAGTATTTTTTATTATCTGAAGACAAAAAGACCACACCGAAGTGTGGTCACATATTCTACATAATTTATGTAAGGGTTTGTTTGTTATTTCAAAACATTTTCTCAATCTTCGAGTAGTTTTTGTAACAAAACCCCATTTAACATGGCGCGTTTGATCATAGCGAATGCGCCCATTGTTGGTTGCTTATCGATTTCTGAAGCAACAATCGGTAGTTCTGTATGGAATGTCGTTAATGACTGGTTTTCGACATTACGACGAATCGCTGGGAAGACAATCTCTTTTGCCATGGTAATGTCACCAGCAATAATAATTTTTTGCGGGTTGAACAGGTTAATAGTGATTGCGATGGCTTTGCCGAGTTGGTTGCCTACTCGAACCAAGCTCTGTTTGGCTAACTCGTCGCCATTTAATGCGTGTGAGCAAACATCTTCAATGGTGATGTGCTCTTTTAGAGCAAGTGTTGACTCATACCCTTGTTCAATCAGCTTTTTAACGCGTTTGACAATTGCTGGGTTAGCCGCAACCGTTTCCAAGCAGCCAAAGTTGCCACATTGGCATTGTTCACCTAGCGGATCGATTTGGATGTGGCCAATTTCACCCACATTGCGGTTGTGCCCTAAGAACACTTGGCCATTGACGATAATACCAGCACCAGTACCACGGTGAACACTGACCAATATGGAATCTTGGCAGTCACGGCTTGCGCCAAAGTAATGTTCTGCCAGAGCTAAACCACGAATATCGTTACCTACAAAACACTCTACTTTGAATTGAGCACGAACTAGATCAGCGAGCTCGAGTTTGTCGATGTCGGTATTTGGCATGTATTCAACAACACCCGTAGTCGGGTTAACCAGACCGGGTAGGGTAATGCCAATAGCAATAAGCTGTTCGATTTTAGGACTGTGTTCTTTTAGAAATTCGCGAAGCGATGTCACCAAGCCTTCGCTAAGTTCACTTTGATTGGTGTAGTAAAAATCATTATGGGAGAAGGCCATTTCACGGCCACCCAAATCGTAAAGAGAGAACTGCACATAATCTCGACCGAGACGCACAGCGACAGAGTGGAAAGGCTCCACTGCTGTCGTTAGAGAGATGGCTCTGCGTCCACCTGTTGAGGCTTGTTGAGCGACCTCTTTGATAAGGCCGCGCTCCAATAATTGGCGGGTAATCTTGGTAACGCTTGCAGGTGCCAGCTGGCTAACATCAGCAACTTGAATGCGAGAAATAGGCCCTTGTTGGTCTATTAAACGGTAAACCGCTGCACTGTTAAGTTGTTTTACTAAATCTACGTTACCTATTTGTCCGCCATTCATGCTCAATTTTGCTCGTATTGTCCGTTAACAATTGTGCCTTGGACATTATAATCTCTATCGAATACGGTCAAGTTAGCAATCATGCCTTTCTTAATACGGCCAAGCTTGTCTTCTAAACCCATTGCTTTAGCAGGGTAAAGCGTCGCCATTCGTAGAGCTTCGTCCAAAGCGATACCAGCGTGTTCAACTGTGTTCTGAACCGCCTCAATCATTGTAAGTGCGCTGCCACCTAGCGTGCCGTTTTCATCCACGCACTTACCATCCTTGTAATATACTTTCTTACCGACAAAAATAAAGTAATCCATGTCAGCACCCGCTGGAGCTGTGGCGTCCGTCACTAATACTAACTTTTCACCTTTCACTTTATGCGCGATACGAATGTTCGCATAGTCAACATGGAAACCATCGGCAATCACACCGGCGTAGACATCTGGCGTATCGTAGATAGCACCAACAACGCCTGGCTCACGACCTGTCATTGGCGTCATCGCATTAAATAAATGCGTTGCGAATGTAATGCCAGATTCAAAACCTTTACGGGCTTCTTCGTAAGTGGCATTAGTGTGGCCAATTGAGACCACAATACCTGCTTTACGTAGCTTTTCGATATGCTCTGGTGCGTTTTGTTCCGGAGCTAAGGTCACTTTTGCGACGAGGTCGCGGTTTTCACAGATAAGGTCGATCATTGCATCGTCAGATTGACGAATGAAGTCAGGGCTATGAATGCCTTTTTTCGCAACGTTTAGGTAAGGACCTTCTAGGTGTAGGCCAAGAGAGTGGTTTTGGTACTGGCTGTGGTATTCGCGAGCAGCGATCAATGCCTGACGCATATTGTCATCAGATGAAGTAATCAGCGTAGGTAAGAAGCTAGTACAGCCTGACTTAAGGTTAGCTCTATGCATGGTATGGATAGTGTCAGCGGTTATTTCGTCATTGAACATCACACCGCCACAGCCGTTTAGCTGCAAATCAATAAAACCCGGGCTTAGGTTTGCGCCGTTTAAATCCAAGCACTTAATGTCACTTGGAAGCTCTGCGCTAGGCAGAACTGACTCGATTTGGTCACCATTGATTAGCACCGCATGATTGGTGAGAACGTCACTACCCGTGAAGATCTTACAGTTAGTTAATGCATACATAGTTAGCGAATCCTTGTGTTGTATTCTCTTTAGCTCATTGCGGTTATCGAAACAGTGAAGATTCGACTTAGTTTTCTGCTTGTAGCAATGAGACGGATTTAGTAGTCAGCAAGTTTTAATTAGATAAAACAGTCAAAGTAACTTAATGATAATGAGGGAGTTATTGTTATTTTATGTGTAGTCATTACATTGGAAAAGTTGATTCCAATCGCAAAATAATCGCTACTTAGTGCAACTCTCTCAGGCAAAATCCTACTTAGATTTTGCTATTTTTTCGTATGATAAAATAAGTTTTATGATCTAGCTAGCAAAAAGCCTCTGTTTTGGCAAAAACTGGTGATTATGATCACAAATGGTGAGGTTTTAATTTGCGGAGCAAAATTAATTTCATAAACTGAATAGGACTAAATTGAACGGCTAAAATAAGTCGTCCAACAAAATTCAAATCCTATAGGGGGAACTTAAGGTGAATATGCTAGGATATGCACAGAAGCTAGGTAAAGCGTTAATGCTACCTATCGCAACGCTTCCGATTGCGGCGCTTCTACTACGTTTGGGTCAAGGCGACCTTTTAGACATTCCATTTATGGCGCAAGCTGGTGGAGCGATTTTCGGTCAACTACCTCTGCTATTCGGTCTAGGTATTGCGATTGGTCTTTCTAAAGACGGTAACGGTGCAGCAGGTCTTGCTGGTGCAGTTGCTTACTTCGTTCTAACTGCGACAGCAACAACAATCAACGCTGACGTTAACATGTCATTCTTCGGTGGTATCTTCGCAGGTATCATTGCAGGTCACTCTTACAACGCATTCCATGCGACTCGTCTTCCAGAATGGTTGGCATTCTTCGCAGGTAAGCGTCTAGTTCCTATCATGGCTGGTCTATTTGCTCTAGTAGCAGGTGCGATCTCAGGTGTGGTTTGGCCTAGCATCCAAGGTGGTCTTGACGCTCTAGCACACGCAGTATCAACTTCTGGCGCAATTGGTCAGTTCGTTTATGGTACGCTTAACCGTGCACTTATCCCTGTAGGTCTTCACCACGTTCTTAACTCATACTTCTGGTTCGGTATGGGTACGTGTCAAGAAGTTCTAGTTACTGGTGCTCAAGCTGCTGGTCAAGCGCTTCCTTCTCTACAACAGCTTTGTGTAGACCCAGCTCTTGCTAAGACTCTAGTAGCTGGTCAAGCTCATACATTCGAGTTTGCTAACTCTGTAACTCCTGAAATCACAGCAACAGTTAAAGAAGTTACTGAAACAGTGAAAACTGGTGACCTACACCGCTTCTTCGGCGGCGATAAGAGCGCTGGTGTATTCATGAACGGCTTCTTCCCTGTAATGATGTTTGGTCTACCAGGTGCAGCACTAGCAATGTACCTAGCAGCACCTGCTGAGAAACGCAGCCAAGTTGGTGGTGCACTATTCTCTGTAGCATTCTGTTCATTCCTAACTGGTATCACAGAGCCTCTAGAGTTCATGTTTGTATTCCTAGCACCTGCACTATATGCAATGCACGCAGTATTTACTGGTCTAGCTCTAGTTGTTGCTAACATGTTTGGTACGCTACACGGCTTCGGCTTCTCTGCTGGTCTAATCGACTTCGTATTGAACTGGGGTCTAGCGACGAAACCATTCACACTACTACTAATCGGTCTAGGCTTCGGTGCTCTATACTTCTTCACATTCAGCTTCGCAATCCGCGCTTTCAACCTGAAGTCGCCTGGTCGTGAAGACGATGACGTAGAAGTAGAAGTTGACGGTGACGTGAAAAACGGTGACCTAGCTCGCCAATACCTAAAAGCCCTAGGTGGTCACGATAACCTAACTTCAATCGATGCTTGTATCACACGTCTACGTCTAACGCTTAAAGACCGCTCTGTTGCTGACGAAGCTGTACTTAAAAAGCTAGGTGCGAAAGGTGTAGTGAAACTAGGTGAAAATAACCTACAAGTTATCCTAGGCCCTCTAGCTGAAATCATTGCCGGTGAAATGAAGTCTATCGGTGCTGGTGAAGACTTATCAGAAGTAAAACTTCCATAGTCTAGCTACTCATTGATTTCCATAGTAAAGCCTCTCATTTGAGAGGCTTTTTTTATGCTTCTTTTCTTCTGCTTTTTCACCGTTCAAGTTTCAGTACTAAAATAATCTTGTGAAAATGCGAGTTCTTGTTGAGGTTTCGCAAGGAATTGTGGATCATTAGCGTTTATATATCTGACAATACTTAAAACATAGAGGTGTTATAGATGAGTGAAGCTGAGGCTCGTCCATCGAACTTTATTCGCCAAATCATTGATAAAGATTTAGCGGATGGCAAGCATACTAGCGTGCATACTCGTTTTCCGCCGGAGCCAAATGGTTACCTGCATATCGGTCACGCAAAATCTATTTGTTTAAACTTCGGTATTGCTCAGGACTATCAGGGACAATGTAATCTTCGTTTTGATGATACAAACCCTGAAAAAGAAGACGTTGAATACGTTGAGTCGATTAAGAATGATGTAAGCTGGTTAGGCTTTGAGTGGTCTGGTGACGTGTGTTATTCATCAAACTACTTCGATAAGCTTTACGAGTATGCGGTTGAATTGATTAATAAAGGCTTAGCGTATGTTGACGAGCTAAGTCCAGAGCAGATCCGCGAGTATCGTGGAACGCTTACCGCACCTGGTAAACCAAGCCCATATCGTGATCGTTCAGTTGAAGAGAACTTGGCGCTATTCGAAAAAATGCGTGATGGCGGCTTCGAAGAGGGTACAGCTTGTCTTCGTGCCAAGATCGACATGAGTTCATCATTTATGGTTATGCGCGATCCTGTGCTTTATCGTGTTCGTTTCGCTCATCACCATCAAACAGGTGACAAGTGGTGCATTTATCCGATGTATGACTTTACTCACTGTATTTCAGATGCGCTTGAGGGCATTACTCACTCGCTATGTACGCTGGAGTTCCAAGATAACCGTCGTTTGTACGACTGGGTTCTTGAAAACATCACTATCGATTGCCAACCGCATCAGTATGAGTTCAGTCGTCTGAACTTGGAATACACAGTGATGTCAAAGCGTAAGCTTAACCAACTGGTGACTGAGAAACTGGTTAACGGCTGGGATGACCCGCGTATGCCAACGATTTCTGGTCTGCGTCGTCGTGGATTTACGCCTGCTTCAATTCGTGAATTCTGCAAACGTATCGGTGTGACAAAACAAGAGAATATGATCGAGTTTGGTTCTCTAGAGTCATGCGTTCGCGATGATTTGAATGAGAACGCTCCTCGTGCAATGGCTGTTTTAGATCCGGTGAAAATTGTGATCGAAAACTACCAAGGTGAAGGTGAAACCTTATCAATTGCAAATCACCCGAATAAACCAGAAATGGGTACACGTGAAGTACCATTTACTCGTGAAGTTTGGATTGAACGTGAAGATTTCCGCGAAGAAGCCAACAAGAAGTATAAGCGTCTTGTTTTAGGTAAAGAAGTTCGTTTACGTGGTGCCTATGTCATCAAAGCAGAGCGCATTGAGAAAGACGAAGCTGGCAATATTACTACGATTTTCTGTAGTTACGATGCTGATACGCTAGGTAAAAATCCAGCTGACGGTCGTAAAGTGAAAGGCGTTATTCACTGGGTATCAGCGGATAAAGGTCTACCTGCTGAGATTCGCCTGTATGATCGCTTGTTTACTGTTGCTAACCCTGCGGCGGCGGATAACTTTGCTGAAACTATCAATCCAGAGTCTCTAGTTGTGTCAAAGGGCTTTGTAGAGCCAAGTTTGGCAGCAGCAGATGCTTCTCAAGGTTACCAATTTGAGCGTATGGGTTACTTCTGTGCGGACATCAAAGACTCTAGTGCTGAATCTTTGGTTTTCAACCGTACCGTTGGTCTACGTGACACTTGGGCTAAGGTCGAAGCAAAATAATCACTTTAAGCCTCTCTTTTCTGAGAGGGGCTTTAGATACTAAAAAACCAGCCACAATGGCTGGTTTTTTTAATTCTACCCATTTAGCGTGTTAACGAGGTTCGTGCGCTTTAGGGTTATCTTTGCATGCACCACCAATGCACTTACCATAGAGGTAAAGGCTGTGGTTGGTGAGTTCGATATTATAACGAGCTGCAATCTCTTTTTGACGAGTTTCAATCACATCGTCAGAGAACTCGATAACCTCACCACAATCTAGGCACACAAGGTGATCATGATGGTGCTGAGTAGAAAGCTCAAATACCGATTTACCACCTTCGAAGTGATGGCGTGTAACAATACCCGCATCATCAAATTGGTTTAGAACACGGTAAACCGTTGCTAAACCGATCTCTTCTCCAAGATCGATGAGCTTCTTGTACAGATCTTCTGCACTGATATGTTGGTACTCTGGCTTCTGCAGTACTTCTAAAATTTTTAGTCGCGGCAGCGTGACTTTCAGTCCCGCGTCTTTAAGTGCCTTATTGTTGTCTGACATAAACTTTCCTGTAATGATCTGCAGCAATAAACAGATTTCAGTAATCTATTCATTATAGGGTACTACAGCGTAACAATAAACCTCGAACTTCAAAGGGTTACTAAGTATTAACATAGAAGGCGAACAATGTCACTTTACAAACACATCTGACTAGTTACAATTCGTTTACATATCAAGTTGGATTGCGAGTTATGGATAAACGATTAGCGAAAATTTATAAACCCAAATACGTGAAGTTTGCATTGAACATCTGGCCACCCTTTTGGGGAGCCGGGATAAAAATCACGGAGATCAGTGAGGATTTTCGTTCAGTTAAAGTGCGGTTAAAACTGAAGTGGTGGAACAAAAATGCCAATCGTTCCCAGTTTGGCGGCAGTATTTTCGCCATGACTGATCCTATCTATTCGTTGATGTTGATGGGAATTCTTCGCGAGCAATATTATGTTTGGGATAAAGAAGCCAATATCGATTTTATCAAGCCAGGTTTTTCTGACTTAAATGCTGAGTTTGTCGTGAGCCAAGATATGTTGGACGGCATTCTACACAGCACGGCAACAGGGGATAAGTGCTTTCCAGAGTTTGTCACTCACATTCACAACCAGCATGGTGAGGTCGTCGCCACCATCCAACGTAAACTTTATATTCGTAAGAAGCCTAAATATCGCGCAGAAACGGAAAATGAAACGACGTCGGTGCAAGCTTAGTTTTTACCAGTAGTACACAACACGGTTATGGTTTGGTTTATTATTAACTGAATTAATGATGTAGTGAGGTGACAGTGAAGCGTTTAATCATTTTGGGTTTAACAGTGCTCTTTAGCGGTACTGTATTTTCAGAAACCTTAACACCTGAAATTTTGAGACAGCTCAACGACGATCTTGCTCATACTCAATTTAAGCAAGTTGACCCTAAAATCACAATCTCTGATATGCACCTTGCGCTCAATGATGGGATTTTGTTTAGAACGACCACATATCGATATGCGGGAGACCCAGAAACAGAATCAATGACTACCTGGATGCTAGAGGCGATGACTCAGCAAGTCTGTCAGCAGCTGATGCCTATACTTAATGGACGGTTTAGTAATGTTAGCCAAATTGCTGCAACAGAGTCGATTGAGTTTGAAACAGGCCAAATTGCATCCAAAACCCGAATTTGTAGTGCTTCTGATACACAATCAAAATAAAAAAACCTCCTAATTGGAGGTTTTTTTGCACTCACGTTGAAGAGTGAATTAATCTTCTAGCTCAGCTAAGCACATTTCTTCATAAAGTTGCTTAGTCCAGTTAGATACGCGCTCATCAGTTAGTTCTGGCTGGCGGTCTTCGTCGATACACAGGCCAACGAATTGTGACTCATCGCCTTCAACAAGTGCTTTAGAAGCTTCAAACTCGTACCCTTCAGTTGGTGTGTAACCAATGATAGTACCGCCTTTTGCTTCAACGATGTCACGTACTGTACCCATAGCATCACAGAAGTACTCTGCGTAGTCTTCTTGGTCACCACAGCCAAAGATAGCAACAAGCTTAGTTGAGAAGTCAATGCCTTCTAGCTCTGGGAAGAAATCATCCCAATCTGCTTGAGCTTCGCCGTAATACCAAGTTGGGATACCTAAAAGCAGTAAATCGAAGTTGTCGATATCTTCTTTGCTGCTTTTTGCAATGTCTTGAACGTGAACGAGCTGTTTACCCAATTGTTTTTGGATCATCTTTGCAATAGCTTCTGTGTTGCCAGTATCGCTACCAAAGAATAGACCTACACTTGCCATAGATTCAGTACCTTTTCATTGTCTGTGTTGGATTAAGGAACCGGAACGTTAGCCGAGTCCTGTGCCTTCCCAGCTGAGCTGAATAATGCCTTTTGCGACAAAACCTGCACACCCTAAGAACAGCACAAGCCATACAATACGTCGACCAAAAACAGGAACATTACCTTGTTTGAGGACATCTTTGATTGCCATACCGATCAAAAAGAAGATCGCTGCAAACAGTAGATCCAAACCAATAGATTCCAGTTTGTTTATGTAGTCGTAAAGCATGGTATTCCTTTATGCCAATATGCTTGCGCGGAACTATACCACTGTTGTTCGATAAAGTTAATGCGTGCTCGCAGTCGAGTAATGGTTTGACGTCAAATTTAGATAAATTTGCGTATAGCTCTTAGTACTTCTGCTGGTTTTTCTGCATGAAGCCAATGCCCAGTATTGGCAATAACATGCGCTTTGGCATTTGAAAATTGAGCTTGTATCAAAGGTTGATGTTCGGCCGTGAGGTAATCTGAGTCTCCGCCTTTAATAAATAAAATCGGAACATTACTTTTCTCAATTGGTTGCCAGCTCAAGATAGCTAAGTAGTTACGTTTCAAGCTCTCAACATTAAAACGCCAAGCAAGATAGTCATCGTGTTTATACAAAGATTTACCAAGAAATTGGCGAACCCCTTCCATTTCGATGTGTTGACTCATTAGCGCCATAGCATCAGCGCGCGACGTTGGCTTACTGGCAATTACTGCGTCTAGTCCAGACAAAACATTGTCATGTCTGCGCACAGTGTACTCGACAGGAGACATGTCCATCACAATCAGTTTTGAAAGTGGGTAGTCAAAATCACACAAACGCATAGCAACTTTGCCACCCATTGAATGACCGATGACGATTGGCTTGGTGATATCCAATGATTCAAGCAGTTGCACCACATCTTGAGCCATTAAGGTGTAGTTATGATCATCACTATGGAAAGAACGACCATGGTTGCGTAGGTCGATACTGATGACATCAAAGTCTTGTTTTAGGTCTCTGGCCAAAACACCAAGGTTGTTCAAGTCTCCGAACAGACCGTGGATGAGGACGACAGGTAAGCCTTGACCTTCTCTTTTATAGTTCAATAAAGCTGACATTTTTCTGTTATTCGTGATGTGTTTAACGTAGAGGTTCATCGCGGAACTCGTTATAATCACCCAGAGTTTAAACATAGAGACTGTGAAAAGCGAATGAAAACAATTGAGGTTGATGAGGATCTATACCGTTATATTGCAAGCCAGACCCACCACATTGGCGAAAGTGCTTCAGATATCTTACGACGTTTATTAAAGGTAGATGCAGCCGAAACGGAACAGAAACCAGCTGCCGCTAAAACTATCGTCGTTAGTAAAGAGATCCCTCAGGTAGAGGCGGTAGATTCAGTAAAAGAAATGCGCTCATTGCTGATTTCTGACGAGTTTGCTGGATTGAAAAAAGCTATCGATAGATTTATGTTGGTACTATCAACTCTGCATCGCTTAAATCCAGAAGGCTTCTCTGAAGCTTCACAAGTTAAAGGTCGCAAACGCGTTTATTTCGCAAATAATGAAGCGGCTTTGCTAGAAAGCGGCAATACGACTAAGCCGAAAGCAATTCCTAATACCCCTTTCTGGGTTATCACCAACACTAATACCAGTCGTAAAAGGCAAATGGTGGAGCAGGTGATGACCATGATGGATTATCCCGCCGAACTCATCGAAAAAGTGACGGCATCCATCTAAGATTTCGATTCAAACCTCATAATGTTCATATTGAAACGAGTATTATGAGGTTTTTTTTATTTTTAAGCTTAATTTTGAAAGGACGTCTGTTATGGCTATACACCCACGCGCGGGCCAAAAGGCTCAGCAAGAAGACCTGCATAATATTCCTGCGCTTGTTGCTAATTACTTTTTAATTCAACCTGAAGCTGGCAACCAAGCACAAAGTGTGCAATTTGGTACTTCCGGCCACCGTGGTTGCGCTGATAAAGCAACCTTCAATGAAAATCACATTTTAGCAATAGCGCAAGCTGTTGCTGAAGTTCGTGCAGAAAAGGGCACTACAGGACCACTTTTCGTAGGTAAAGATACTCACGCATTGTCAGAGCCTGCATTCTCAACTGTCGTTGAAGTGCTTGTAGCAAACGGCGTTACTGTTATCGCTCAAGAGAACAATGGTTACACCCCAACACCGGGTATTTCTCACGCTATTCTTACTCATAACTTAGCAAATGCGGATAAAGCGGATGGTATTGTTATCACACCATCGCATAACCCACCACAAGATGGTGGCATCAAGTACAACCCAGCGCATGGCGGTCCAGCAGAAGCAGAACTTACTCAGGCTATTGAGGATCGTGCTAACGACATCATTACTAATGAAATGAAAGACGTGAAACGTCTTCCTATTGCAGTAGCAAAATCTCAGCCTTTATTCCAAGAGCGTGACCTTGTTAAGCCGTACATCGATGACTTGGTAAATGTGATTGATATGGAAGCGATTCAGAAGTCAAACCTGAAAATCGGCGTTGATCCATTAGGTGGTTCAGGTATCGATTACTGGCGTCAAATTGCCAGCGCTTACAACTTGGATCTGACGTTAGTCAGCGAAGCGGTAGACCCATCATTCCAGTTTATGTCTTTAGATAAAGACGGCGTGGTTCGCATGGACTGCTCATCACCTTATGCGATGGCTGGATTACTGGCGCTTAAAGATGACTACGATTTAGCATTTGGTAATGACCCAGATTATGACCGTCACGGTATTGTGACGCCAAAAGGCCTAATGAACCCGAACCACTATTTGGCTGTTTGTATCGACTATCTGTACCGTCATCGTAACCAGTGGCGTGACGATGTGGCAGTAGGTAAGACGCTAGTATCGAGTGCGCTAATTGACCGTGTGGTTGCCGACCTTGGCCGCACACTGTGTGAAGTACCTGTGGGCTTTAAGTGGTTTGTAGATGGTCTGTATAACGGCGAGTTTGGCTTCGGTGGTGAAGAAAGTGCTGGTGCGTCCTTCTTACGTAAAGACGGAACGCCATGGTCAACGGACAAAGACGGTATCATCCTTTGCTTGCTAGCTGCTGAAATTACCGCAGTAACGGGTAAGAATCCACAAGAGTACTACGAAGAGCTGGCAGCGAAGCATGGTGAATCTAAGTACAACCGTATTCAAGCCGTTGCCAACACCGAGCAAAAGAATGTACTTAAGAAACTGTCTCCAGAAATGGTAGCGGCAGAAACGTTAGCAGGTGACGCCATCACAGCTCGTTTGACGCACGCACCAGGTAACGGTGCTGCAATCGGCGGTCTGAAAGTGACGACAGAAAATGGCTGGTTTGCGGCTCGTCCGTCAGGTACAGAGGACATCTATAAGATTTATTGTGAAAGCTTCAAAGGTGAAGAGCACTTAAAACTGATCGAGGCAGAAGCGCAAGAAATCGTCAATCAGGTGTTTGCCGCGGCAGGTCTGTAATCTTAATCTGACAGATTAACGATTAGTTCTACTATTAATAATATTGTAATAAGCGGTCGCAAATTGCGGCCGTTTTTTTATGCAATAGTTTCGAATAAAACGCAGATAAAAAAACACCGCCATTTAGGCGGTGTAAGAAAATTTGACAGACAGGTCAAAAATACAGGAAGTACACACATCGACTAGGGGATAACTAGCCAAAGTGTGGTGGTAGAATCTACCTAACTCGAAAATCGAGATTGCAAACACAACATCGCAAGCGCAAGTCAATTGATTCTACAGAGAATCAAGCCGTTCAGACTCGCGTTTGCGGGATGAAATATAGAATTTCTCTGGCTGTTCGGCAATGGACAATTTATAATGTTTCAGATTAAAAAAACTAATGCTTTAGAGAGTCGCTATGTCTAGACGTTTGCCTCCACTTAACTCGCTAAAAGTTTTTGAAGCTGCAGCGCGCCATTTGAGTTTTACTCGCGCAGCGGAAGAACTGTTTGTGACCCAAGCTGCGGTCAGTCATCAGATTAAAGCCCTTGAAGAATTCTTGGGATTAAAACTGTTTCGTCGCCGTAATCGTTCATTATTGCTTACCGAAGAAGGGCAAGGCTATTTTCTTGATATCAAAGATATATTTACCTCTTTAGCTGAAGCGACAGATAAGGTATTAGAGCGAAGCGAAAAAGGTGCGTTGACCATCAGCTTACCGCCGAGCTTTGCGATTCAATGGTTGGTTCCTAGGCTTGCTGACTTTAATGAGCAAGAACCTGACATTGATGTGCGCATAAAAGCGGTGGACATGGATGAGGGTTCGCTAACGGATGACGTTGACGTAGCGATTTACTACGGCCGAGGTAATTGGCCTGGTTTACGTGCTGATAAGCTCTATCAGGAGTTTTTGGTACCACTCTGCTCTCCAGCATTGTTACTTGGCAATAAGCCTTTAGATGCGCTATCTGATTTGTCAAAACACACCTTATTGCATGATACCTCTCGTAAAGACTGGAAGCAGTTTGCGAAACAAAACGAGATTGATGGCGTAAATGTGAATCATGGCCCGATATTCAGTCACTCGACTATGGTGCTGCAAGCCGCGGCACATGGGCAAGGGATTGCTTTAGGGAATAACGTATTAGCTCAACCCGAGCTTGATGCTGGGCGATTGATTGCTCCGTTTGATGAAGTGCTGGTCACCAAGAATGCGTTTTACGTCGTGTGCCATGATAAACAAGCAGATATGGGACGTATCGCGACCTTTAGAGATTGGATGTTAGCTAAGGCACAGAGTGAGCAAGAGGAACTTCTGGATGAATAATGTTGCGTTTGATGGCCCAGAAAATGGACCACTGTTCTTATTTGCTCACGGTGCGGGTGCTGGAATGGATCACGAGTTCATGCAAGATGTCACCACGCGTTTGGCTGAAAAAGGGGTTCGCGTTGCTCGTTTCAATTTTCCTTATATGGAAAAACGTGCAATAGATGGCAAAAAACGCCCACCTGATCGAGCGCCTAAACTGTTAGAGGCGATGACAGCAGTCATCGAGGAAGTTGCTGATGGTCAGCCGATAGTGATTGGTGGTAAGTCGATGGGAGGACGTATGGCATCCATGCTATCTAAACATCCCATGGTTCAATCCATTGCTTGTTTAGGTTTCCCATTCCATCCCCCTGGTAAACCAGAGAATTATAAAGGTGCACATTTAGCGACGATTGATAAACCGATTCTTATTATCCAAGGAGAGCGAGATACGTTTGGGAAATTTGAAGAATTCGAACAGTTCGAGTTTTCAGACCAAGTCTCAACCAGCTTTATCCCCGATGGTGATCATAGCTTTAAGCCTCGCAAGTCTTCGGGGTTCACGGAAGCCCAAAATAGACAGTTAGCCGTAGATCGTCTCGCGTTGTTTATCAAAGGGATCTCTGATGTCTAGCCGCTTTCTTGTCATAGTCGCTTCCATCTCAGGGCTGTTGAGTGTTGCGCTTGGGGCGTTTGCTGCCCACGGTTTGAAAAAGATACTGTCGCCTTATCTTATTGGCGTTTTCGAAACGGGCGTGACTTATCAGTTTATTCATACTTTAGCGATCCTACTGTGTGCTTTGTTGGCAACGATCGTTAGCAACCCTAATTCTCGAAAGGCATTTCATCGTGCTGCGATTTGCTTTATCATCGGCATCCTTTTCTTTAGCGGTAGTCTATACGCCATAGCGCTAACAGGGGTGAAGTGGTTTGGACCTATCACTCCAATGGGCGGCGTGATGTTTATGGTAGGTTGGGTATTTCTCGCCTACGCTGGATATCAGATGACTGACGAAACAACCAAAGATGGAGTCAATCAGTGAAACAAGTAATGCTTTATTGCCGCTCTGGATTCGAGAAAGAGTGTGCAGGTGAGATTCAAGACAAAGCGAATGCCATTGAAGTATTCGGCTTCCCTAGAGTGAAGAATAACTCTGGCTATGTGATATTTGAATGTTACCAAGCAGGCGATGCAGATAGATTGATTCGTGAGATCGATTTCCAATCACTGATTTTTGCTCGTCAAATGTTTGCCATCGCGAGTGAACTAGAGTCACTCCCAGCAGAAGACCGTATTACGCCGCTACTTGAATCATTGGAGTCCATTGAGCAATTTCCTCGCTGTGGGGATTTACGTATTGAAACTCCTGATACTAATGAAGCGAAAGAGCTTCTTAAGTTCTGTCGTAAGTTCACGGTGCCGGTTCGCCAAGCGATGCGTGGTAAAGGTTATCTGTTCAATAAAGAGCATAGTAAGAAGCCAGTGCTGCATATTTGCTTTATTCGTTCAGGACACTGCTTTGTTGGTTACTCCTATCCAGAAAATAGCTCAGCGTTTTTCATGGGTATCCCTCGTCTTAAGTTCCCGGCGGATGCGCCAAGTCGCTCAACATTAAAGCTTGAGGAAGCATTCCATGTCTTTATCCCTAAAGAAGAGTGGGATACTCGATTAGCATCAGGCATGTGGGGCGTTGATTTAGGTGCTTGTCCAGGCGGTTGGACGTATCAATTAGTGCGTCGTTCGATGTTTGTTCATGCTATCGATAATGGCATGATGGCAGACAGCTTAATGAATACTGGTCAAGTTAAGCATCATCAAGTCGATGGTTTTAAGTTTGAGCCACCACGTAAAAACGTTACTTGGTTGGTGTGTGATATGGTTGAGAAACCAGCTCGTGTTGCCCATCTGATGGGCGAGTGGTTGATTCGTGGTTGGGCGAAAGAGACTATCTTTAACCTGAAGTTGCCAATGAAAGGTCGCTATGACGAAGTTCTTCAGGATATTGAAAACCTTAAGGTATTCTTAATCGAGAACAAGGTGAAGTTTAAGCTTCAAGCTAAGCACTTGTATCACGACCGTGAAGAAATCACAGTGCACATCCAAGTGCTATCCAACATCTCACCTCATTAAAGCGTATTGGGGGCTTAAGACTGAGCGCTTGAGTCCTCGAATCTGATATCTTGTAAATTAAAGCCTAACTCAATGTCGGTTTTGAGTGCGGCAACCTGCTTACACTTTCTCGCCATTTCAATATGCTCATCTAACTTCTTACGGTATTTAGCTGCGAGGTCCTCTGAGGCATAAGCCGACTCGATATCGTCGAACTGATTAAGGATTTCCTTGGCCGCTTTAGGTCCTACCCCGGCAACCCCGGGTACTTGTGATGAGCTGATTCCGGTTAACCCCCAGTAGTCGGCAAGTTGCTCCGCTTTGACCCCAAATTCTTGCTCAACAAATGGTGCGTCTAGCCAACGGTGTTGGAAATAATCGCGAATTTGTAATGTTGGCGAAAGTATCTGGCAATAGCCTTTATCGGTAGAAATAATGGTGACTTTCTCGTTGTGACTGGCTACTTTTACCGCCAAGGTCGCGACCAAGTCATCAGCTTCATCACCTTCAGAAAGCAAGGAATCGATGCCTAATTGCCACCAAGCATCTTGTATTTTTTCCAACCCATTGAATAAAGGCTCAGGCATGGGTTTACGGTTTTGCTTGTATTCAGGAAGGATGTCAGCGCGCCAACCTCGATCCTGTTCATGATGGTCAAACACGGCAATGATATGCGTGGGTTTGGACTCGTCTAAAATGCGATGTAAGGTTCTCGACGTGGTTTGAATGGTTCTGTCGATATCTGTTGGGTCGGGTTGAACCGCATGTACTCGGCGGATGAGATTGAGTGCATCGATGATAACGAGATGAATTGACATAAATTTAAGGCCACTTGAGAACGTGGCCTTATTGTAAATAATCTTCAGTTGAGTTTCAGTGTTTTATTCGCCGTTGGCGATTCGATAACATGGAACATACTCAGAACCCGGTAATTTCATGCGTTGTTGCGCCACGAAATCACCTAACAATCGGTCCATTTTCTTCATTAATGATTTATCACCGTCAATGATAAATGGTCCATGTTTCTCTATCTCTTTGATGCCTTCAGCTTTAACGTTACCAGCCACGATGCCGGAAAACGCTTGGCGCAGGGCGGCTGCTAGGTTTTCAGGTCTTTGGTTAAGATGTAAATCTAACCCTGCCATATTTTCATGAGTAGGGTCGAACGGAAGTTGGAACTCAGGTTCAATATGCAGTGACCAGTTGTAGCTGTATGCATCGCCCGTTTTTTTACGATGTTCTTTTACCGTTGGCATCGCCTGCTTCATGATTTGTGCAGCTTTCTCTGGATTATCAATAATGATCTGATAATACTTCGTCGCTTCTTCGCCAAGGGTCGAACGGACAAACTCGTCAATGGAGCGGAAGTAGGCTTCGCTCTCTTTCGGACCTGTCAGGACGATTGGCATTGGCTGGTCGGCATTATTCGGATGCATCATGATGCCAAGGATATATAGCAGTTCTTCTGCTGTCCCTGGACCACCTGGGAAAATAATAATGCCGTGGGCAATTCGAACAAACGCTTCCAAGCGCTTTTCAATGTCGGGCATGATAACCAGCTCATTGACGATTGGGTTTGGTGGCTCGGCCGCAATAATTGATGGTTCGGTTAAACCTAGATAACGCTGCTCAGTATAACGCTGTTTGGCGTGACCAATCGCGGCTCCTTTCATTGGTCCTTCCATTGCGCCTGGACCACAACCAGTGCAGATATTAAGCTCTCGTAGACCAAGTTCGTTACCGACTTCTCGAGTGTACTGGTATTCTGTTGGGTTTATGGAGTGTCCGCCCCAACAGACAATCAAATTAGGTTCGATACCCGGAATCAATGTGCCCGCATTACGTAAGATACCAAACACTAAGTTAGTGATATGGGTAGAGTTGGTCAGGTTAAGTCGCTGACTATCGGCCAAGTGCATGTTGACGTATACGATGTCACGTAACACAGAGAAGAGGTGTTCTTGGATACTTTTGATAATATGGCTATCCACGAATGCATGTTCTGGTGGATTGGCTAGTTCAAGTTTGATGCCGCGTTCACGGCGCATGACATTAACATCAAAAGTCTTATATTTGTCGAGCAGCTCTTTTGAGTTGTCGGTGTGGCTGCCGGAATTGAGTACCGCTAAGGTACAATTGCGATACAGTTGATAAAGGTCACTAGATGCGGTTTTTTTAAGACGCTCTACTTCTAGCTGAGACAGCAGGTCCATACTCCCTGCTGGGCTAATATGCGTGATCATAAGCATTTCCTTTTCTAGAACCGAAAGCGATTCGTGTCTCGCTACTGTCTGTATTTATTGATTGAAAGCTTAAGAGTCAAATATCAGACAGTGGACCAATCGCCTTAGTCATTCGTGTTGTTATAGTTATTTGTGTTGCTATAGTTACTCGCGCTTTGCAGTTGGTCGCGTAGTTTTAGTTATTGGCTGTGGACTTAGCTCCAGCAGTAGCTACGGTTAAGTACACAGATAACTATTAGATTAGCAAATGTGACACAAGTTTCTATAACTATTTGAAAAATAAAAGAGGACTAGGGCTTCCAAGCCAATTGGTTAGGACCGAGTTTTTGAGTGTGGGCGATCGTTTTGTGCAAACGCTCAAGCACTTCATCGGGGGTGTCATTGTGGCTAAAGGCTGTGCTTGCTGCTGATAGAGTGATTGTAATCAGTTGGTCACGGAATTTGAATGGTAAGTTGCTGATTTTAGTTTGTATTTCTCTAACTTTAGCTTGGCAGTGAGCTTCATTTTGTTCAGGCATAATCAGTACAAACTCTTCGCCAGAGAAGCGAGCAACGGTATCAGTATTTGAAACTGAACTTGAAATGGTTTTGGCAATGATTTTAAGAGCCTTGTCTCCAGCGCTATAGCCAAAGTTGTGGTTTATGCTCTTGAACTTATCAATATCAAAGATGATAACCCAGAGCGGATGCTGATTTTTAAGCCAGCGACGATATTCGATCTCAAGTTTATCCAGCAAAGCGGTACGATTGTAGACCTTAGTAAGAGGGTCTAACAGCATGCGTTTGGATTGATCCTCTAGGCGGCGTCGATAGTCTTGAGTGACATCGTAGAGTGACTCAAGTTGATTATTGCTATGCGTCATTCTTTCTAACAAGGCTTGTTCACGAGCTTCGGCATGTTGCAGGCGCTCGGTTAGGGAAGCTAGTTGAGCAAACAATGGATTCATGGTTCGCTTAGCATCTTCTAAGTCTTGCAAGTTGGCGATACTGTTTTGTCCCGTAGTCACTAAATCACTGAGTTCTTTACTCATGATTTGTCGCTGCTCAAAGTAGATTTGATTCTGATCGAGGTTTTGAGCATTGCTTTTTAGTGAGGACGAAAGTGACGTATTTACTCGTTCTAAAAATTGCTCTGAGGTGCGACGCTCATATTTGGTGGCATCAATAACCAAACGTAGTACTTGTAAGGTCAGCTCGAGCAAGTTATTGCCGGAGGCGTCAGTAAGCAGCTTAGAGCGAATTTCAAACAGCTGCTCCCCAGGCTCACCGTCAAAATCAAGTTCTGTAATCAGGTTCTGAAGCTCGTCACCTAAGGTTAACAGTAAAGCGGAATCCGCACTGATTTCTGGTTCTTTGGAGGTTAACGCAGAGTTTGAGGTAATAATCTTGATGGCACGTTCATAAATCGCCAGTAGCTTCACCGCGTTGTCGGTAAGTTTTAGCGAATTGTTGTCGTTGTAAGCAAGAATAGAGCGCAGGTCACGCTTGATTTGAGCGGGTAGGCCGGCAACGCGCTGCAATGTTTCGCCACTGCGTCGAGTCTGCTCTTCCAATGAGCTTTGTTGTTTTTCCATGGCAACTGCCTTTTGACCGATAAGGCGCTCCAAAATAGCAAACTTTGGCACCAAACTACTGATGTCTTTGTTATGCTCTAACTCATGGCGTAATTCAATCAGTTTGTCATCAATTCGCGAGTGCGAACCAATATGGGCGTGACTTAAGGTACCAATAAAGCGTTTTAGAATAGTTTGCTCACGACGAGATTTCAGCGATGCATCTCGTTGAGCAACGCGTAATTGCTCCAACTGCATTCTAAGCTGATGGAGATTCTCCATTGTCTCGCTATCCTGTGAGCCCATAAATCCTATAAAAACAAACTAGTTGTCAAACTTATTGATGTATTGATTGATAATATCAAAAAACATCACAACGTCACGTAATCTTGCGTTCAAGTGCCGTATTTTTACTCACTAGTCAGTATTTTTTTGAACCCGTCCTCATTCTGAGAGGATGAGTGCACTTTTATTAGTCCTTGTTTTATAGCGGTTCGGCATGCTTGTCGGATATCTTCAGTCGCTAAACTTGCGGCAGGTGCATTATCTATTGCCTTCAAATAAACCCAATGACTTTTACTTTCTTTCATACTGACATCTCGCGCCATATGTGTAGCGATGAGTAATATGTCAAGCAGCTCTTTATCATTGATGGCGGTGTAGGCTCGCGGCAAGAATGGGTAGTTGGCCATGCCGACACGGACGATACGATTGATGTTTCGATTTGGCTCAAATTCGTCCACCCAACTTTGAATTTCTTCGAATAAGCTCTCTGCAGTTCGTGGCTTAATGCTCGGTTCAATATAGAGTAAGTTCGCGTCTGAGAAATGATAGATACGAGCAGGGCTTTCTATTTTGCTGCGGATAAATTCACCAAATGCACGTTCTAGTTCGAGACCCGATTTATAACCGTTTTGAAGGTACATATTTCTTAGGAACGGTACATCGATCATGACAAAACGAAGACGATCGCTTAAAGGCTCGTTAATAAGCTCACCAACCTGCCACTGTTCAAAGTAGCTTTGGGTGCGCTGCAACGAACTTGGTAAGTTAGCGTTTAATAAACGTAGGTTCGGCAAACCAGAGCGAGCATGGGTAAATAACGTGTCATTAAGTTCTTTTAACTCGGTTTTGTTACGTCGATAAACATAGAACAATCTCAGCCCCATCAGTGCCATGACAGAGAGGGCACAGAACAGACCAAAAGCGACTTTCTGGAACTTTTTCTGTTGCAGCAGTGCATCTTTGAGCTCTTGTTTTTGCGTTTCGTAGTGTAGGCCCTGTTCAACAAACTGTTTTTGTTGCCTGAAGGCGTCTTCACTTATTTGATTAAGCTGATCTTGCTGGTAAATGCGCAGCGAATTAGCTTTCTTAATTTCATCGAGTGCTTGTTGGTAGTGGCCTTGCTGTTCATGGCCTAACGCTAATAACTGGTATGCTTGCTGTTCTAGCGATGTTTGATTCAGGGATTTACTCAGCTCAAGTGCCTTGGTGGCATGTTCAATGACTTTGTCATTTTCTTGCTGGTGGTAAGCTAGTCCTGCGTACAATAGTGATGCACGCGCCTTAAGCGCCGGGTAATCGGCATAACTTAATAGGTTTTCTGCTCGGGTAAGATACTGCTCGGCAAGCGGATAGTTGTAGAGTTGCAAATACGTGGATGCCAAACTAATTCGAATATCGATGACTTTTTCGATATTTTTATCGGTTGCTTGGTGGTCGATAACATTAAAGTAATGCACTAAAGCCAAGTTGTATTTCCCTTGAAGGAAATAAATATCCCCCATGAGCTTTAACACATCCGCGAGGATAGGGGACTCAGGGTAATTGCCATAAAAATCGGCGGCTTGTGACAAGTGTTCAAGCGCTTTATCCAGTACCTGACGCTGCATGAATAACTGCGCTAGCAATTGGTTAATATGTGCCAGCTGATCGCTACTGTTCAGCTCGATTGCGGTCCAATAAGCGAGCAAGAGCTCAGATAGCGCTTCGTTGTAGCGTCGGTAGCGGAGGAAGTGGGTACCATAAGCGGTATGATATTCAACTTCCCATTTCGAAAGTTTATCTTGCGGTACGAATTCATTCGCCTTTTGATACATATGATTCGCGAGATCGTATTCATTTTTCGCCGAAGCTATCTCTGCTTGTAAGATTTTGATGCGGTAGCTGGTGCGGTTAGCAATGCTTTGGCCTTTACGAATCGCCTCAAGGTCTTTTTCTATAGTCTTGAGCGCATCTAACGCCTTTGCCCCTTCGCTGTCTGTCAGCCATAGTAAACGTGTCTTGAGAATACGTACATCCAACTCTAAGAACAGCAAGTGATATTGCTTGGTCATTGACTCGGCTTTATCTAAGCCTTGCAACGCCTCGCGGACTCGTCCCAAGTTAAACTGGGCTTGAGAAGCGATGATTAACGCATTCACCGTACTTAATGGCGTTCGAATGCGTTGGTCGGTATCGTCACGAGATAGGTTTGGAAGGCGATCATCATTGGGCTCTGCAAAACTGCGGTTTGTCAGGTAGTCGGTCGCGATTTCTAGCGCTTTGCTGGGCTCAATTTCGACCAACTTATCCGCCTCAACCAAGAGGGGAGAAGTAAAAGACGACGTTGCATTCGCCACACTACTTAGAAGCGCTGCAAAAATCCCTAATACAACCCAAAATTTAGAGCCCATGAAAGTGTCCATTTCCTGAAGTTTAAAAGGTTACTGTCTTGCCATACGAGCATTATGCTCAGGTGCTTGATATTGATTAGAACGGTATGGGTTGATGTCTAAACCACCGCGACGAGTGTATCTTGCATACACAGTTAACTTAGTTGGATTACAGTATTGCATCAAATCAGTGAAAATACGTTCGACACACTGTTCGTGGAATTCGTTGTGTTCGCGGAAGGACACTAAGTAGCGCAGTAACGCTTCTCGATCTATCTTTGCGCCTTGATATTGTATTTCCACGCTGCCCCAATCTGGCTGATTAGTGATCAAGCAATTTGATTTTAGCAGATGGCTATGAAGCGCTTCCTCAACGATTTCATCACCCGCAGCGTCTTTAAGAAGCTCTGCATCAAATTCGTAGTTATCGATGGCAATATCCTGGTCATCAATACATTCGCCTGCCATACCTACGATTTTGGTATTTTCGAAATCCGCGACAGGGGTCAGTTTGACACTGACCGTTTCGCCTGCGCAGTTAGACAGATCAGTTGCAATTGTGGACTGCACTTGCTCCCAAGTTGCAAATCGCGTTTGATTGTAGCTATTCAAATACAGTTTGAATGACTTCGACTCGATAAGGTTTGCACTCGTAGCTGGAATGGACACTTCACCGACCGCGACTTGAGGTAAACCTTTAGCATTGAGCCATGAGATTTCATATAGCGTCCAAATATCACACCCTTGGAATGGCAGAGTTTTCCCTAGTTCAAGGTCATCACGATTTAAGCTTCTCGGCACTGGTTGCAATAAAGTGGCATCGTAGTGATTGGCGTACTCGGTTTTTTGGCCGAGGGTGAGACCTGAAAGCTCTTTAGCGTTGGAATATTTGCTCATAATTGTGTGATATTTCGATTAGAATAAGCTGAATTTTACGAGATCCCTGAATAGCTGTCATCCTTTGTCGTGGTAAAACGCGTTGTAAGCGAAGGATAACTGGAGAGAATATGAATCAAAGTGTACAACAAGCTTTGGAGGCGTTTTCAAAACGCTATCAACAAGCATGGCAAGAAAAACATCAAACACTTCCTGCTAGTGAAGAATTGCATGGATTAGTTTCCCCATGTATTGATAGCAAAGACGAGCAACAGGTTTATTGGACACATTGTCTTCGCGATGCTCCTGAGATGCTCGAAAACATCGAGCAAGGTATTGAGTTGAGCCTTCACGATGACATTAAAGGTTTTTACGGCCATCAATATAGTGCTGATATGGAAGCAACTTGGCAGGGTAACGAACTGACCTTACTGCAAGTTTGGAGTGACGATGATTTTACTCGTTTGCAAGAAAATATCTTGGGCCACTTGGTGACACAAAGAAGGTTGAAGCTTAAGCCTACGGTATTTATCGCGGCAACCGATGCCGATATGGACGTGATTTCAATCTGCAACATCACTGGAAATGTCATTCTGGAGCGTTTGGGTACCGATAGAAGAGATGTGATTGCTGAAGATATCGTCACTTTCCTCGATGGATTGGAGCCTAACGTTTAATTATGTATGTTGTTGAGCTTCATTTTGAGTGTTTTGATAACACCACTATTAGCGCAGTAGAAAAAGGTATTAATGGCCTGATGGATGCGCTGCGATATAACGGTCAGGTATTAGGGCGTGAATTTCCCATAATGATGGGGGAAGGGGAGTTTTTTGTACGAGCTGTGTGTCCTGAACAAGAAAGCCTACATCCCAAACATCACTCTGATTTTGTGAAAGTCTGCCTCAAGCGTTTATCAGAGGCATGCCTGCTCGCACCTAAAGTAAGATTATTGGGACGCGATATTAACTCAGAGCAAGCGGCAGAAGATGAAGTACCAAGTTGGCAGGTGCTTTATACCACCTATGTGCACACTTGTTCTCCACTTCGAAGTGGTGAGACCTTATTGCCTATTCCGCTCTACCGAAACCCTCCGACTTTAAATGGAGACCATAAGTCGGTCATTAAATGGCAAACCGAATGGCAAGCTTGCGATGAGATTCAGATGGCAGGAGGATGTAAAGCTGAGCATGCCGCATTACGAGAGCTATCGGACATTGGTAGTGATATTTTCCGTCGTGGTTGGGATATTCGTGGCCGCATTGAGTACATTACACAAATTCCAACCTATTACTATCTCTACAAAGTTGGTGGTAAGGATCTAGCAGAAGAGAAAGCTCGCAAATGCCCTAAATGTGGTGGTGAATGGCTACTTGATGAGCCTTTGCATGACATTTTCTACTTCAAATGCGATACCTGCCGAATAGTGTCGAATATTTCTTGGGATCATCTGAAGTAAAACAGTTTGAACGCAGGGTTTAGAACGTAAAAAAGGTTGAAGCGAGATGCTTCAACCTTTTTTGTATCTGAATTAAAAGCGAGTCATTACCAGCCTTTAACAACACCACCTTGGAAGATATCAGAAGCGGCGTTGTAGACTTCGTCAGTTTGGTATGCTTTAACGAAGTTTTGTACATTTTCAGCGTTTACATTGTCTTCACGAGCTACGATAAGGTTTACGTATGGCGACTCTTTATCTTCAACAAATACGCCGTCTTTTTGAGGTGTTAGGTTGATAGAGCTAGCGTACGTAGTGTTAATGACTGACAGCGCAACATCGTCGAGTGAACGTGGAAGTTGAGCAGCGTCAAGCTCAACGATGGTGATGTTTTTCGGATTGCTCTCGATGTCACGAACGGTAGCCAGTAGACCAACGCCATCACGTAGCGTGATCAGACCTTGTTGCTCAAGAAGCAGCAGAGAACGACCTAGGTTTGTTGGATCGTTTGGTACTGCAATGCGAGCACCATCTTGGATTTCATCCACAGACTTTACTTGCTTAGAGTAGCCTGCGATAGGGTAGACAAATGTGTTACCTGCAACAGTCAGCTTATAGTTGCGGTCTGCAATTTGTTGATCCAAATATGGCTTATGTTGGAATGCGTTGATATCAATAGAGCCATCATCTAACGCTGCGTTTGGCGTCACGTAATCTGTGAAGGTAACTAACTCAACATCAAGGTTGTATTTTTCTTTTGCTACTTTCGCTGCTACTTCTGCTACCTGTGCTTCTGCACCGGCCATAACACCAACTTTGATTTTGTTAGTATCGGCTTCTTTCTCACCACAACCGGCTAGAACGAGTGCAGACGCTGCTGCTGCGATTGCGAGTAAATTCTTAACATTGAATTTCATGACTCTCTCCTTGTTATAAATCTAAAACTTCAATTATCTGTGGTCTACTCGGCGCACAATAGCGTCGCCAATAGACTGAATAATTTGTACTAATACGATGAGCATGACGACAGTAACTGCCATGATAACCACATCATATCGGTGGAATCCGTAACGTATCGCGACATCACCAAGACCACCGCCACCGACTGTGCCAGCCATTGCTGAGTAGCTTACAAGTGTCACTAATGTAATTGTCACTGAATTGACAATAGTAGGTAATGCTTCAGGAAGCAGCACTTTGGTAATAATTTGATAAGGGGTAGCACCCATTGACTGCGCCGCTTCCACTAAGCCCGTTGGAACTTCAAGCAAGGCGCCTTCAATTAAACGAGCGACAAATGGAATAGCCCCTACTGTTAATGGCACGATGGCTGCTGTTGTACCAATAAAGGTACCGATGAGCATTTTGGTCACTGGAATGATGGCGACCATTAATACTAAGAATGGTACAGAACGGCCTACGTTGACTACGGCACCTAGCACACTATTTAGACGTGGGTTTTCCAGCAAGCCACCTTTCTTTGTTGTATGTAGAATCACCCCTAGCGGAATACCTACGGCGAAGCCAACAATGCCAGCAACAGCGACCATGTAGAGCGTTTCCCATGTCGCGCCGAGCAGTAGATTGCTATTAAGTGATAGCCATTCAGAGACAGTATTAAAGGACATAGCCAAGTACCTCTACTTTTACATTGTGGTCACGAAGGTATTGGATTGCTGCATTATCATCGCTTTCATTACCGAATAACTCAGCGACCATCATGCCAAATTTAACCCCACCGGCATAATCAAGATCTGAGCTGAGAATGCTCACATCAATGTTGTATTTGCGCGCAACTTGCGTCATTAGCGGTGCGTCAACGGTTGCTCCAGTGAACTCAAGGCGTACCAGTGGGTAACTGCCTTCAACTCGTTCGGTTTGCAAGCGAGCTTGATAATCTTCCGGAATAGAAAGATCCAGTGTGGAGCGAATAAATTCGTGCGCGAGCTCGGTTTTAGGATGAGCGAAGATTTCGCCCACAGTGCCTTTCTCTACAAGGCGACCATCACCAATGATTGCCACTTCATGGCAGATGCTTTTCACCACATCCATTTCATGAGTAATAAGTAACATGGTGATTTTAAGCTTACGGTTAATTTCTTTGAGCAGTTCAAGAATAGACTGAGTCGTCGCTGGGTCTAGTGCGCTCGTCGCTTCATCGCATAGCAGAACTTTAGGATCAGAAGCCAAGGCTCGAGCAATGGCGACGCGCTGCTTTTGTCCGCCACTCAGGTTAGCCGGATAGGTGTCACGCTTGTCGGCAAGGCCTACTAATTTAAGCAGTTCAGAGACTTTGTTCTCAATATCAGAACTTGCTTTACCTGCAAGTTCAAGTGGTAACGCGACATTCTCAAATACGGTACGAGATGAGAGCAGATTAAAATGTTGGAAGATCATGCCAATATTGCGGCGCGTTTCGCTGAGCTCTGACTTGGACAGTTTAGTCAGGTCAATACCATCAACAATGACTGCTCCAGACGTCGGTGCTTCTAGCATGTTAACGCAACGAATCAGGGTACTTTTCCCTGCACCGGATGAGCCAATCACACCAAAGATGGTGCCTTCAGCAATATGGAGGTTAATATCAGACAAAGCGTTGATTTCCTTTGTCCCTTGATAAAACACTTTGTTTACCTGATTAATTTCGATCATCTAAGCAACCTAAACCCAATGAGTAGCATAAAAGTTTGAACTACATCTCAATTGATAGAAGATGCTATGGGTTTCACCGATTTGTGTCAATAGATATTTTTACGTCTAGACGTCTAAACGGCATTTTCATAGTGATGTGGATATAAAAGCATGTAATAATTCATGTCATTAGCACTTATCTAGAGCAAGAGAGTAACCTGTGGCAAAACCAGCTGTGTTTTTGGACCGTGATGGCGTAATCAATATCGACCATGGCTACGTAAGCGATGAACATGACTTCGAATATGTTGAAGGTGTATTTGAAGCGACTAAGAAATTACAAGATATGGGATACATGCTCGTATTGGTAACGAACCAGTCTGGGATCGCTCGTGGTATGTTCTCAGAAGACCGCTTTTTGTCTCTAACTCAATGGATGGACTGGAACTTCTCAGATAATGGTGTCGAATTTGATGGTATTTACTACTGCCCTCATCATCCAGAGCACGGAATTGGTGACTACAAACAAGATTGTGACTGTCGTAAGCCAAAACCGGGGATGTTCATTTCGGCAAGAGATTTTCTCAAGATAGACATGGCTAAATCCGTTATGGTGGGTGACAAAGCAGAAGATATGATGGCGGCTGTAGCGGCTGGTGTGGGTACTAAGATTTTAGTTCGTACAGGTAAACCTGTTACTGAGCGCGGTGAGTCCATTGCGACTACGGTTCTTGATAGCATCCGCGACGTACCAGCGTATCTTGCTAAATAGACACAAACTGAATGGGTGTTGGCCTTAAAGAGGAGAAATGATGCTTTCAATTGCAAAAAAAACGTTGTTACCCGTTTTATTGGTGAGTGGATTGGCGGCATGCAGTAGTGGCGGACAAACGGAATCCGCAGCTGGTAATTATCATGTGCTCCAATATGAGTGTGATAGTCAAAATTTCCAGGTCACTCAACTTTCCAGTGAACAAATCCTTTTGCTGATAGATAAGACGGAATATCCGTTGCATCGAGTCCCCTCAGCATCCGGCGTGCGCTATACCTTGGATGGTGAGTCGCAAACCGATTCTAATATTGAGTTGTTCAGTAAAGGCCGAGAAGGCATGCTGACAATGAATGGTGTCACTGATAAGTCCTGCCGTATGACCACACGTAGTATTCCTAAAGGCTAATGACTAAAAAACTGACCATACTTGATATCGCGAAACTATCGGGAGTCGGCAAATCGACCGTCTCTCGAGTGTTGACCAATGACCCCAAAGTTAAGCCTGAGACTCGCGAAAAGGTAGAGCAGGTGATCGCGGAGCATGGTTATGTTCCGTCAAAATCGGCTCAGTCTATGCGAGGTGGTGGAGCTCAGAACGTGATTGGTGTGATCATTTCTCGACTGGATTCCCCTTCTGAAAACAAAGCCGTCAGCAGCATGCTTAATGTACTCTATGCGGCAGGCTATGACGTTGTGATTATGGAAAGCCAGTTCGATCCGGTGAAAACTAATGAACATCTTAACGTGTTGCGAAAGCGAAATGTGGATGGGGTAATAGTGTTTGGTTTTACCGAGTTGGATCTGGATGCCGTGGCAGATTGGGATGAAAAGGTAGTTGTGATTGCGATGGATACCGATCGAGTGTCGTCGATCAATTACGACAATGCCGGTTTGATCCACGCGGTTCTTAATAAGCTTAAAGATCAAGGCGTGAGTGATCTGGCGTTTATTGGTGTGGATCCTGAAGATAAAACTACAGGCTTAGCTCGTTTAAACGCTTATCAAGTTTGGTGTGAAGAGCAGCAATTGCCGGCTCGGTTTCGTACCGGAGCACTTCATCATGAGAGTGCATACTCACTAGTGGATGATGTGGTGAGTGATTCCCTGCAAGCCATTGTCTGCGCGAGCGATACTCTAGCACTGGGCACCATTAAGCGCTTACAAGAGTTAGGAAGAGAGGACATTATTGTCACGGGTATTGGTGGCAATGAATTGTTGTCATTTTTATTCCCGAATATCTACAGTATTGATCCTGGCTATCATCAAGCAGGTGAAAAAGCAGCTAACCTATTGATTAAGCAATTGAAAGGCGACGCTATCGTCTCTCATCTCACACAAGAAGCTGTGTAAAAACGGCTTCTACTCTGTCTTCTCATCCTTTTCTTTTGATGCATTTCTCTACAATTATTGTGATCACTCTCAATTAATGGGAATGTTCCCATTTACGTTTCTTTCTCGTGTGTCACACTGCATTTAGATTTTTGGGAATGTTCCCATTGGCGCATTGCGGTATTATTAATACAACGAGACACATGGACGTTTGTTATCCAACGTCTCTATATCAGTAAAAAGGTGTACATACGATGAGCAAGATAGCGAAGCAAGACATTGCAGCCATCATCGAAGGGGTAGGCGGAGCCGACAACATTGCCAGTGTGAGTCACTGCTTAACTCGTCTGAGATTTGTTCTTAACGACACAGAAAAAGCAGATAAATCAGCACTGGAAAGCTTAAAGGTTGTTAAGGGCTGTTTTACCAATGCTGGCCAATTCCAAGTCGTAATTGGTACTGAAGTCGATGAAGTATACAAGCTACTTATTAACATGGCGGGAAAGAAAGCTGCATCAAAAGATGATGCCAAACTGGCTGCTCGCCAAAATATGAATATTCTCGAGCGTGGTATTTCGCATTTAGCCGAAATTTTTGTTCCTCTTTTACCTGCGATTATCACTGGTGGTCTGATTCTTGGTTTTCGAAATGTCATTGGCGACATTCGCATGTTCGATGGCAAGACGCTGGTTGAAATCAGCCAGTTCTGGGCCACGGTTCATTCGTTCTTATGGTTAATTGGTGAAGCAATCTTCTTCTTCCTGCCTGTTGGTGTGTGTTGGTCGACAGTGAAAAAACTGGGAGGCACACCTATTCTGGGTATTACTCTGGGTGTGACCTTGGTGTCGCCACAACTAATGAATGCCTACTTAATCGGTAAGCAGGTTCCTGAAGTCTGGGACTTTGGTTTATTCGTGATAGAGAAAGTGGGCTATCAAGCTCAGGTCATTCCAGCCATGTTAGCCGGTGTTGCGTTGGCCTTTATCGAAACGAACCTTAAACGTATTGTTCCAAGTTACCTGTATCTGGTTGTGGTGCCTTTCGTTTCAATCATTCTATCTGTGATTTTGGCGCACGCACTTATTGGTCCTTTTGGTCGCGTGCTGGGTGACGGTGTTGCATTTGCAGCGAAAGCTGCGATGACGGGTGACTTCGCGGTTCTTGGTTCTATGGTATTTGGCTTCCTATACGCACCACTTGTGATAACGGGTATCCACCACACGACTAACGCCGTTGACTTACAGCTTATGCAAGACCTTGGAGGTACGCCAATCTGGCCTTTGATTGCTTTGTCAAACATTGCTCAAGCTTCTGCAGTTGTCGGTATCATCATTATTAGTAAGCGCGAAGGCGAACGAGATATTTCAGTTCCTGCTGCTATCTCTGCGTACTTAGGGGTAACAGAGCCTGCAATGTACGGTATTAACTTGAAATACAAATTCCCGATGTTGAGCGCCATGATTGGTAGTGCGCTTGCTGCAGCGATTTGTGGTAGTGCTGGTGTAATGGCGAATGGTATTGGTGTTGGTGGTCTACCGGGTATTCTTTCCATCCAACCTCAGTACTGGACGGTATATCTAATGGCGATGCTAGTAGCTATGGCGGTGCCAATTATCCTAACCCTGTTCCTGTATAAACGCGCTCAGTCAAAAGGCGAGCTAGAGCTTGCAAGCGCGTAACTCCCCCATTAGTGGCTCAATTTGAGCCACTGTTTTCTTTTTGTTTCTTTTGTAATGGTAAGTGAGATTGAAATCGATGAGTCAACAAGCTCAACAAGACTGGTGGAAAACCGCCACTATTTATCAAATCTATCCGAAGAGTTTTTGTGACAGCGGCAACAAAGGTATGGGGGATATCAAAGGCATTACCTCAAAGCTAGATTACCTTGATCAGCTTGGTGTTGATGCTATCTGGTTAACACCAGTATATGCCTCTCCAATGATTGATAACG
Source organism: Vibrio sp. ER1A (assembly GCF_000733315.1). Classification (NCBI taxonomy): domain Bacteria; kingdom Pseudomonadati; phylum Pseudomonadota; class Gammaproteobacteria; order Vibrionales; family Vibrionaceae; genus Vibrio; species Vibrio sp. ER1A. Next base: position 112,507 of record NZ_JPJA01000084.1, on the reverse strand, counting down.
GTTACGATATTGCTGACTATTACGCTATTAACCCTGATTTTGGCACCATGCAAGATTTTGATGAGCTACTAGAACAAGCTCATCAAAAGGGGATTCGTATTATCATGGATATCGTAGTGAACCATACGTCAACACAGCATGAATGGTTCCAGGCCGCTCTTGGTGATAAGCAAAGTCCTTATCGTGATTATTATATTTGGAAACCTGGTCGTGATGGGCAAGCCCCAAACAACTGGCAATCTAAATTTGGTGGCTCTGCATGGGCACTAGATGAAGCCACAAACGAATACTATTTGCATTTGTTTGCCAAAGAGCAGGCCGATCTGAACTGGGAGAACCCTGCTGTTCGAGACGACGTGAAACGTGTGATTGAGTTTTGGGCGCAAAAAGGAGTCGATGGATTTAGGTTAGACGTCATTAACCTGATTTCAAAGCAGCAAGATTTTGCAGATGATCATATTGGTGATGGCCGTCGCTTTTACACTGATGGCCCTAGAGTGCATGAATATCTACAAGAGATCAGCGAAGCGGTATTCCAAAAGTATGGTTCAGTGACGGTCGGTGAGATGTCTTCGACAACGCTAGAGCATTGCCTGCAATACAGCGCGTTAGATAGCAAAGAGCTGTCGATGGTGTTTAACTTTCATCACTTGAAAGTTGATTATCCAAATGGAGAGAAGTGGACTAAAGCGGATTTTGACTTTGCCCAGCTCAAGCAAATTTTCAACCATTGGCAAACGGGTCTGAATGGCAAAGGTTGGGGAGCACTGTTTTGGTGTAACCATGACCAGCCACGCATTGTGAGCCGCTTGGGTAATGATACCCGCTATCACAATAAGTCGGCGAAAATGCTCGCAGCGTCCGTCCATTTAATGCAAGGAACGCCATACATATTCCAAGGCGAAGAGATTGGTATGACTAACCCAGGCTTTACTGAGCTTGCTCAGTATCGTGATGTGGAAAGTTTGAATATGTACCAGCTAATGGTTGAAGAGGGTACAACGTCTCATGATGAGATGATGGCAATCTTGCAGCAAAAATCTCGAGATAACTCTCGCACGCCGATGCAATGGGATGGCAGTGTTAATGCAGGGTTTACTTCAGGAATACCTTGGATCGAGGTCTCTAAAAATTACCCACAAATCAATGCGCAGGCAGCACTTCAAGACGAGCAATCCGTGTTCTACTTCTACAAGGAACTGATCGCTCTTCGCAAAACGATGCCTGTAATAACCGATGGTAGTTATACTGATTTGTTCCCGGAGCATGAACAGGTGCATGGATATCTGCGAGAAAACGCTGAAACCATGTTGCTATGCCTGAATAACTATTTCGGGCAGGAGACTCAGGTCACTCTACCGGAATCTTTTGTTGCGCTCACTGGACAACGAGTCTTGAGCAACTACGAGCTAGAACGCAAAGTAACGCTTGAGAAAAAAGTAGTCATGAAGCCGTATGAGACGTTAGCTATTTTGATTAATAAGTAACGAGCAATGCCCTTCGCCGAACTGAGAGGAAAGCGAAGGGCATTGGTATTAACCGTAGGTCACCACGTAGCGGGTAGGCTTATGGTTCATAGCTAGAACAAGGTTCAGCATCACTGCACCCAAGATGGAGATCATAATGACGCTCGGTGAGACAAAGAAGAACGAAGCGACTAGGATCGAGCAATCTATTGCCATTTGAGTTTTGCCAACTGAAATACCAAATTTATCTTGAATAAACAGGCAAAGCACATTGAAACCACCAAGACTTGAGCGATGTCTGAATAGAATCAGCATGCCGAGCCCCATCAGCAAGCCGCCAGCAATGGCACAATAAATATCGTTAATCTGATCCAGTGACACGACACGGTACATGTTGTCTGTGATAACAGAGACCAATGCTCCCGAAATAGCGCTACTCGCGGCAAATCGTTTACCAAAGCGTTTCCATGCTAACAGATAGAACGGGCTATTGAAGGCAAAATACAAGGTACCGAAAGAAACCGGCACAAACTGGCTTACAAGAAGCGCTAGACCTGTGGTACCGCCAGTTAATAGTTGAGCCGACTGAAGAAAGAAAATACCTTGGGCAACAATAAATGTACCAGTCAGTATTGCTATCCAATCTTCTCTACGTGAGTGTTTTTGCATCAGTTCAAAATTCTTCTTAGTAATAATCGCCGCAATAGTATTGAAAAGATGATCTTTTCGGTAGCTTGAAGGCGAAATTTGCGGTAAACCTATGTAATTCAAATTTTACACTGTGTAAATGGAATTATTGACACTTAGTGTACACATTGTCGTACTAATTCAGGCGCCCATGATGATACCTAAGGTTCACTATGAGAAAACTGCATGAGAAATTTCCAATTTTCTCTTTATGACCTAGATCAAATTATGTATGATGCAAGTCATCAAATGTGGTGACGAAAACGTTTGCTTTTGGTCATTGTGTGGTTTTTTTGAAACTTTCAGAACAATCTGAGTCAGGAGATACAGATGCTTAAGCGTGATATGAACATCGCTGATTACGATGCGGAGCTATTTGCAGCTATTCAAGAAGAAACCCTTCGTCAAGAAGAGCACATCGAGCTTATCGCTTCGGAAAACTACACCAGCCCTCGCGTAATGGAAGCGCAAGGCTCTCAGCTAACAAACAAATATGCTGAAGGTTATCCGGGCAAGCGCTACTACGGTGGTTGTGAATACGTCGATAAAGCGGAAGCACTAGCGATTGACCGTGCGTGTGAGCTATTTGGTTGTGAGTATGCGAACGTTCAGCCTCACTCTGGCTCTCAAGCGAACAGTGCCGTGTACATGGCTCTACTTAACCCGGGCGATACAGTTTTAGGTATGAGCTTGGCACACGGTGGTCACCTTACTCACGGTTCTCCAGTTAACTTCTCTGGTAAGCACTACAACGTAATTCCTTACGGTATCGATGAAGCTGGTCAAATCAACTATGACGAGATGGAACAGCTAGCACTTGAGCACAAGCCAAAAATGATCATTGGTGGTTTCTCTGCGTACAGCCAGATCGTAGACTGGGCTCGTATGCGTGAAATTGCGGATAAAGTCGACGCGTATCTGTTTGTTGATATGGCGCACGTTGCAGGTCTTATTGCAGCTGGTGTTTATCCAACGCCTGTTCCTCATGCACACGTTGTGACGACCACAACACACAAAACATTAGCGGGTCCTCGCGGTGGTCTAATCCTGTCTAATGCAGGCGAAGACATGTACAAGAAGCTAAACTCAGCTGTTTTCCCTGGTGGTCAAGGTGGTCCTTTGATGCATGTTATCGCTGGTAAAGCAGTAGCATTCAAAGAAGCAATGGAGCCTGAGTTTGAAGAGTACCAAGCTCGCGTAGTTAAGAACGCAAAAGCGATGGTTGCCCAGTTCCAAGAGCGCGGCTACAAGATTGTGTCTAACGGAACTGAGAACCACCTGTTCCTTGTTGACCTAATCGACAAAGATATTACAGGTAAAGAAGCGGATGCAGCCCTAGGTGCAGCGAACATTACTGTAAACAAAAACTCAGTACCTAATGACCCACGCAGCCCATTCGTAACGTCTGGTATCCGTGTTGGTTCTCCAGCGATTACCCGCCGTGGTTTTACTGAAGCAGATGCGACTGAGCTTGCTAACTGGATGTGTGATGTTTTAGACAACATCAATGATGAATCAGTGATTGAAGCGACAAAAGCTAAAGTACTAGAGATCTGTAAGCGTCTACCTGTTTACGCTTAATAGATTTATCGAAGAAATAATAAAAGCGAGCTATGTGCTCGCTTTTTTGATCTTGTATTCGTTTGAAAAGTAAACGCTGGCTACTTGTTGATATTCAGTAAAGTTCCAGATTTACACTTGAACGAGTAGTACTTGCGACTTTCACTAAATTGTCCCAAGCCTTCACCATTACAGTAATCAATATTAATGTCACGCATGATATCCAGCGTTTTCTCGCTGTTCAGTGCGAATTTAGCGCCGTCTTTACAAACGATACGAACTCGACCGTCGTCGCTCACCGAGTATAGATTTACCTCGGTATTACACAGTTCAAATGACGCCTCTAAGTAGTTGTCTTGTTGAGTATTCTGAGCACAACCACCAATAACAGTAGCGGCTAAAATAGGCAGACCAACTTTAAATAACTTCATGCTACATCCTTGATTGAATAATATTTTTCTTTAAGCCTACCTAAATATAGCGAAAATGCGAGTATGAGAATGTCATCTTGGCGATTTTTCTTAAAAAAAACACGGATGGCTCTAAGAGCGAATCCGTGTTTAATAAGAAACCACAAATGGAATTACTTAATTTCTACGCCTTGAGCCTGTAGGTCCGCATGATAAGAAGAACGAACAAATGGGCCACATGCCGCGTGAGTAAAGCCAAGTTCCAGCGCAATATCTTTTAGCTCATCAAACTCAGAAGGCGGAACGTAGCGTTCTACAGGTAAGTGGTGACGGCTTGGCGCAAGGTACTGGCCTAACGTTAGCATGGTAACGCCGTGCTCACGAAGGTCTTTCAATACCTCCACGATTTCTTCTTTCGTTTCACCCAAGCCCATCATTAAGCCCGACTTTGTTGGTACGTCAGGGTGCATCTCTTTAAACTTCTTAAGCAGTTGTAGCGACCACTTGTAGTTTGCACCTGGACGAGCTTTACGATATAGGCGAGGAGCGGTCTCTAGGTTGTGGTTGAAGACATCTGGTGGGTTGTCTTTCATTGCCTCAAGCGCAACATCCATACGGCCACGGAAATCTGGAACTAAGGTTTCAATACGGATTTCCGGGTTAAGTGCTCGGATTTCGCGGTTACAGTCAGCAAAGTGTGTCGCACCACCATCACGAAGATCATCGCGGTCAACAGAAGTCACTACAACATACTTCAGCTTCATGTCTTTGATTGTTTGCGCCAGCTTTTTAGGTTCACCGGCTTCTGGAGCGTTGGGGCGACCATGGGCAACATCGCAGAATGGGCAACGACGAGTACAGATTGCGCCAAGAATCATGAATGTTGCTGTACCGTGGTTGAAGCATTCAGCTAAGTTAGGACAGGATGCTTCTTCACAAACAGAGTGTAGGTTATTTTTACGCATTGCAGATTTGATATCTTGAATACGTTGGCTGTCTGCAGGGAGTTTGATCTTCATCCACTCTGGTTTACGAAGGATCTCTTTCTGCTCGGTAGGCATGTTCTTAACTGGAATCAATGCCATTTTGTCAGCGTCACGGTACTTAACGCCTTTTTCCATTTGGATAGGTTTGCTCATCGTCTTATGCTTCTTCGCTGAATTCTACTTGCTCGTAATCAAGTATTGTTATGAGTGCTTTGATTAATTGGTCTTCTACGACGGACACTTGCTGTGGACCGCCCAACTGGCTGACCTGAACCATTTCCATTCCAGCATAGCCGCAAGGATTAATTCTTAAAAAGGGAGTGAGATCCATATTGACGTTCAACGCCAGTCCATGGAAAGAGCATCCTTTTCTGATGCGTAAGCCCAATGAACATACTTTTTTATTGTCAACATAGACGCCAGGTGCGTCGGGTCTCGCAGCCGATTCGATATTGTATTCTTTTAGCGTTTGAATAACGAGGTCTTCGATATGAGTAACCAGTTCACGAACGCCCAGTTTTTTACGACGGAGATTGATTAAGAAATAGGCCACTAGCTGGCCTGGACCATGATAGGTGACTTGGCCACCACGGTCACTTTGTACAACGGGAATATCACCAGTGTTAAGTAGATGCTCGGCTTTGCCTGCTTGACCTTGCGTAAACACAGGGTTGTGTTCAACTAACCAAACTTCGTCGCGCGTTTGTTCTGTGCGATTATCAGTAAACTCATGCATCGCTTTCCAGACAGGCTCATAGTCCTTTCTACCAAGCTTTTTTACAACTAGTTGATTTTCCACCAATCACTCCGCTGCCACTTAATAAAGTATTCGCATTATAAACATGTTGGTGGTTTTGAACTACCAATAAATAACGAATTCTTAACGACTGAATCACTATTAAGTGCTAGGTTTTTGAAATATAAAAAGAAAGCAGCCTGAGCTGCTTTCAAAAAAAATTTAAAGTTTAAAATTTTTATAGAACCATGCGAACAATATCGATTTCACCAAGTTCTTTATACAAGGTCTCTACTTGCTCGATAGACGTTGCAGTGATGTTGATCGATACTGCATGGTAGTTGCCTTTTGCACTTGGTTTGATAGTTGGGCTGTAATCCCCTGGCGCGTGGCGCTGGATTACTTCCACTACCTTTTCAGGAAGTTCTGGCTTAGCGTAACCCATCACTTTGAATGTAAAAGAGCAAGGGAACTCTAGTAGGTCTTTGAGTTTTGCATCAGAGTTGATGGTCAACATATTAGGGACTCCAAAAATACCAATTCGTTATAACGATGCGAATAGTAATGCCTTATGTGGATGATCTCAAGCCAACAAAAAGTAAAGCCGCATTGTGCGGCTTTACGGAAACTTGATTACTTTTAATTCTAGAGTTCGATTATTAGAACAAGCTCTTGAAAAGTAATACGATGTAATCCCATAGACGACTGAATAGGCTACCTTCTTGAACATCTTCAAGTGCAAGTAGTGGGTATTCAGCAACATCTTCGCCGTCTAGTTGATAGTATAGCTTACCAACGACATCGCCTTTAGATATTGGTGCTTCAAGCTGTTTTTCAAGTACGAAACTAGCTTTTAGGTTTTTCGCTTGGCCGCGTGGGAGTGTGACGAAGGTATCTTGGTCAACACCTAGTGCTACAGCGTCTTTGTCACCCATCCAGACTTTTTCTTCTACGAAGGTTTCGTCGGCTTTATGTGGATTCACTGTTTCGAAGAAACGGAAGCCATAGCTCAACAGCTTTTTACTTTCAGATTTACGTGCATTGGCGCTCTTAGTGCCCATAACTACGGCAACTAAACGCATCTTACCTTCAGTTGCTGAGCTTACTAAGTTATAACCAGCTTGGCTTGTGTGGCCAGTTTTAATGCCATCAACGTTCATGCTCTTATCCCACAATAAGCCATTACGGTTATATTGGGTAATGCCGTTGTAGGTGAATTTTTTCTCTGAGTAAATACGGTACTCATCTGGAACGTCGCGGATCAGTGCACGACCAAGTAGCGCTAAATCGTAAGGCGTAGAATATAGGTTCGGGTTATCCAAGCCGTGAACGTTGGCGAAGTGTGAATTGTTCATACCGATAGACTTAGCCCACGCATTCATTAGATCGACAAACGCGTCTTCTGAACCTGCGATATGCTCAGCCATTGCTACACATGCATCATTACCTGATTGAATAATGATGCCTTTGTTAAGCTCTTCAACGGTTACCTTTGTGCCAACTTCGATAAACATCTTCGATGAATCAGGGAAGTTCTTTGCCCAAGCGTTTTTACTGATGGTAACTTCATCTTCTGGAGTGATGTTGCCACGCTTCAGTTCTTGGCCGATAACGTAGCTGGTCATCATTTTTGTCAGGCTAGCCGGGTGAAGTTGAGTGTTCATCTCTTTTTCAGCTAGGACTTTGCCTGAGTTGTAGTCCATCAAAACGAAGCCTTTCGCTGCGATTTGAGGTGCATCCGGCATAACAACAGGCGCCGCAGAAGCAGAAGTTGCTGCTAAAGTTGCGGTAAGAGCAATGGAAGTTAGAAGTTTCATAGAAGGTTTATTCTTATTCATTTGAATACAATTTTTGTTTGTTGTCCGTATATTAACAGAACGGTCTGGGCAAACTAGATAGCTTACACTAAGTAACAACCGTTATTTATGTCAATGATGTTTACATTTTTTTGACGAAAGCTGAGGAGTAGCCAATCTTTTTCACTTGTTCGAGAACATCTTGAGTCTGCTTGTAGTCTTTGAAAGGACCAAGCATTAGACGGTAGTTGCTATTTACAGGTGCTAGAAATGTGTCCACTGATAGCTTTTGACCGAGTTCTTTCGATAAAGTTTCGACGCGATCCTTATGTGGAGATGCGGCAACTTGAATGGTGTACTCTGGGTGTTTGTCTACTTTATGTTGGCTGGTGGAGCGTTCGACAATGATTACTTCAATCTCGACATTGGCGGTACCTGTCTTAATGACATCGAGTTTCTTTGCCGCCGCATAGCTCAAGTCAATGATTCGCCCTTCGTGAAAAGGACCTCGATCATTGACGCGAACGATGGTTTCTTTGCCATTGTCTAAATTGGTGACCTTAACATAGCTTGGTAAAGGCAAGGTTTTATGGGCAGCCGACATAGAATACATGTCATACACTTCACCATTCGACGTCAGATGACCATGAAATTTTTTCCCATACCACGAAGCCTGTCCGCGCTCTTTAAATCCGGTTGGGTCTTTAATCACCTTGTAGCTGTTTCCTCGCAAGGTGTAGTTCTTGTTACCGCCTAAGCTATAAGGTTCATATTTAGGTTGAGCACCTTCAATATGGTCAACAGAAATAGGACTTGAAGGTGCTACATCATCGCTTAACTCATAGCGACTGTCTGACGACGAACAACCGGCAAGAGCGACCAATCCCACAGTAAAGCAAAGCAATGTTTGGTAGTGACGGTGGCGGATAGAAAATCGATTCATTACGTTGCCTTTGAAAATGCCTTTCTGTGCGTATGGATAGACATTAAAATGCCGAAACCAGCCATTAACGTCACCATGGAGGTGCCGCCATAACTGACAAGAGGTAGAGGTACGCCTACTACAGGTAATATACCGCTTACCATACCAATATTTACGAAAACGTAAACAAAAAAGCTAAGTACAATGCTGCCTGCCATCATTCTACCGAATGCGGTTTGTGCTGAACTGGCTAAATATAAGCCACGGCCAATAATAAACAGATAGAGGGCAAGCAATAATAAAATGCCTATCATGCCCCATTCTTCGGCGATAACTGCAAAAATAAAGTCAGTATGTCGTTCTGGAATAAATTCAAGCTGTGATTGAGTGCCTTGCATCCAGCCTTTGCCTGTAATCCCACCGGAACCAATGGCTGTCTTACTTTGGATAATATGATAACCTGCACCGAGTGGATCTGATTCTGGGTCGAACAAGGTTCTGACACGGACTTTTTGGTACTCACGCATCAAAAAGAACCATAACACAGGGATAAAGGCTCCAAGTGCTACAACCGCACTAATAATGATTTTCCAACTGATACCGGCAAGAAAGATTACGAAAATACCAGAAGCGGCAATTAGTATGGATGTACCTAAGTCGGGTTGTTTCGCAATCAGAATGGTTGGTACAAATACCATTACTAAAGACATCACTAAAGTTTGGAAAGTGATGGGAAGTGAACGCTTACCTATGTATCGTGCGACCATTAAAGGCACGGCAAGTTTCAGAAGTTCTGAAGGTTGAAAGCGAACAAAACCTAAATTGAGCCACCTCTGCGCTCCCTTAGATGCTTCACCAAAAAACAATACTCCGAGCAGCAATAGTACCCCAACAAAGAACATGATTGGAGCGAGTGACTCGTAGGTTCTCGGGGAGAATTGTGCGAGCACAATCATAACAACGAGGGCGAGAACCATACGCATGGCTTGTCTGTCCATCATGGCCAAACTCTGCCCACTTGCACTGTACATAACGACTAGGCCAAAGGCCATTAAAGCCAGAATACCTAATAGCAGTGGCAAATCGATATGGAAGCGTTCGAATAGAACTCTATTTTGTCCTGTTGATGGATCAAATCTCATTCTTCTTCACTCTTTTCGTCTCGAAGGGCCAAATCAAACAGCTGACGTGCTACAGGTGCGCCATTAGAAGAACCACCGCCGGCGTTTTCTAGTACAACAGTCACAACTACCTTTGGATCTTTGAAAGGTGCAAACCCCGTGAATAGTGCGTGGTCTTTTAGGTGCTCTTCCAGTTCCTCGGCGTTGTACTCCTGGTCTTGAGCCAAGCTAAACACCTGTGCTGTACCGGACTTACCACCCGACTGATAAGGCATGTTCTTAAAGGCGCGGCGAGCAGTACCTTTGACGCCATGGTTAACCAATCGCATTCCTTCGAGTGCGATGTCCCAGTAGCTCTCTTTCACTCCGGTAATCGGCGGGCGAGAGTCAACTTCAGCCATTGTTTGGTGTTCAAATCTATCACCATTATCGATAGTGGCACGTAATAGGTGTGGAGATAAAACTTCTCCATGATTAACCAGTACGGAGGTAGCTTTGGCTATTTGCATTGGCGTTGCAGTCCAATAACCTTGTCCAATGCCTACAGGAATCGTATCACCTTGATACCATGGCGTGCGATGACGAGCCATTTTCCATTCTCGTGTCGGCATATTCGCTTTACTTTCTTCATAGATATCAATGCCGGTATAGTCACCAAAACCAAACATCATCATCCACTTAGATAGTCTATCAATGCCCATATCATAGGCGATTTGATAGAAGAAAGTATCCACGGATTCTTCAATGGCTTTAAGGATATTGACTTTACCGTGTCCCCAACGTAACCAATCACGGAAGGGACGCGTTTTCGAGTTTGGAATTCGCCAATACCCAGGGTCATTACGCGTGGTTTGAGGCGTAATGACGCCTTCTTGGAGTGCCCCAACCGCAATAAAAGGTTTTACCGTTGATGCTGGTGGATAAATACCAAGCGTTGCACGGTTCACCAGTGGACGGTTTTTATCTTCCAAAAGGGCTTTATAAGCTTTACTTGAAATACCATTTACAAAGGCGTTAGGGTCATAACTAGGACTAGACACCATTGCGAGTACGCCATTGTCATTTGGATCTAGGACAATCGCAGAGCCGCGTCTTCCTGCTAACAGTTTATGAACTTTAAGTTGTAGTTTGATATCGAGGTTCAGCACGATATCTTTGCCCGGAATTGGCGGAACAAACTTTAAGGTACGCAGTACTCGACCACGACTGTTTACTTCAACTTCTTGATAACCTGCGGTGCCGTGTAGAATTTCTTCGTAGTAACGTTCGATGCCTAACTTACCAATGTCACGAGTGGCTTGGTAATTCGCGTCTCTTTCTTCTCTGACGAGACGACGCATATCACGATCGTTTATTCGTGATACGTAGCCAATAACATGCGTCAGTACATCGCCAAATGGGTAATAACGCTTCAGGTTTGCCGCTATTTCTACGCCAGGGAACTTATGTTGATTAACGGAGAAAACAGCAACTTGCTCTTCGGTTAATTGAGTAAGAAGAGGGATAGATTTGAATCGGCGAGTACGTTTTCGGTCTCGTTCAAATGCTTCAATACGTTCTTCGGGGATATCTAAAAACTTACGCAGCCCAGCAATAGTTTCATCCATGTTCTTCACCTTTTCAGGGGTGATTTCTAGGTTGAAGACTGGACGGTTCTCTGCCAGTAGGATGCCATTTCTGTCATAGATAAGGCCGCGATTTGGCGCGATTGGTACGACTTTAATGCGGTTATCATTAGAGCGAGTCTTGTAGTCTTGATACTGATTAACCTGAATATTATAAAGGTTTGCAACAAGTACTAGCATCATGGCAATGATAAATACGAATGCAACGACAGCACGGCTTTTGAACAGCCGCGCTTCTGCCTGATGGTCCCGTATCTGGCTACGTTTACGTCTCATAACTTGTTGGCTTACTCTCTATGGTAAGGATGGTTTGCAGTAATTGACCAAGCGCGATAGAGGCTTTCCGCCATGACAATTCTCACCAGAGGGTGGGGTAGCGTTAGCGCTGAAAGTGACCAGCTTTGATCGGCAGCGGCTTTACAAGCTGGTGCTAGACCTTCTGGGCCACCAATCAAAATAGAGACGTCGCGCCCATCTAGCTTCCAGCTCTCGAGTTGCTCAGCCAGTTGAGGGGTATCCCATTTCTTACCTGGAATATCTAATGTCACAATACGGTTCCCTTTAGGAACCGCTGCTAACATCGCTTCGCCCTCTTTTTGTAAGATACGTGCAATATCAGCATTTTTGCCTCGCTTCCCCGCGACAATTTCCACCAGTTCAAGTGGCATATCATGAGGGAAGCGACGCTTGTATTCTTGAAAGCCTTCTTCGACCCACTTCGGCATTTTAGTACCGACTGCGATGAGTTGGAGTTTCAATGTATTAGCTCCAAAGCTTTTCTAATTGGTAAAGATCACGATGTTGTTCCTGCATGACATGCAGCATGGTTGATCCCATATCGAGAACTACCCATTCACCTTCTTGTTCACCGTCAACGCCGAGAGGTTCCATACCCGCTTTCTTCACTTCAGAAGCAACATGATCGGCAATTGAAATTACATGTCTTTTTGACGTACCCGTACAGACAATCATAAAATCAGTCACGCTAGACTTCCCTTCAACATCAATCGTTACGATGTCTTGTGCTTTCATATCGTCGGCTTTGTCGGCTAGAAATAGTTTCAATTCTTCGCGTTGCAAAAGTTTTTCCTCGTTGTTCTTAATTAAGTTGAGCCTCAGGCTCAATTGACCCGCAATTATACCACGAAATTATGGATGTAAAGACAGGCTGCTGTCAGTAGCACTCAGGTTGAGCGTTAGCTGGTGTAGAAAGGGCCACGGGCTCAACTCGTATTGGGTCTTTACTTGGACCTCGATTGAAGCGAGTAGTTGCATGGCTTGTTTAAGTCGTATTGCGGTAAGGCGCTGCAGAGCAGCGCTGTAGAGTGGTTTTTTATTTTGCCACACTCTGAAGCTATCAAAGACTTGGTTAAGCGAAGATTGAGTCAACATCTGTTGCATTTTGATGAGCTGTTGTAGCTCTTTTTGAATCGAACGCAACAAAATAACGGCTTCTACTCCTTCTGCTTCAAGTTGTAAGAGAATTCGATTCGCTCGCTTTGGTTTACCTTCTAAGATCGCGTCTATCCAGTGGAACACTGTAAAATGGTTATGACGGCTTAGGGACTCTTGAACACGGAGCAGGTTGAGTTGGCCATCAGGATAGAGCAATGACAGCTTCTCTAAGCTTTGAGAAAGAGCAAACAGGTTTCCCTCATGCCACTGACATAGGAGCTGTATCGCTTCACCGTCAGGCTTAAGCCCTGAGGCATTGCATCGCCTCATTACCCATTGAGGGAGGTGTTTGACATCAGGGGCGGCGCAGCTCACCAAGCAGCCATTTAGAGCCTTGAACCATTTTGCTGATTCTTGAGCTCGCGTCAGCTTGGTTCCAGTGATGATAACAATAATGTCTTCATGTAGGTGTGACGATATTTCTAACAGCTGTTTGGCGATAGCTGCGTTAATACCAGACTCAGGGATAGATAGTTCTATAATTTGCTTAGATGAAAACAGGCTAAGTGCTTGTGTGCAATCATAGACATCATTCCAATCCAGTGAACTGTCCACGGAGAAACGGTGATGTTCTTCAAATCCTAATTGTCGAGCATGACGAATGATCGAGTCTCGACTTTCTTGGACAAATAGCGGTTCATTACCAAAAATAAGATAGCAGCCATACCACTGACGGTTCAGTGTTTCTGCAAGGCGGTCAGCAAATACTCTCACGCTAATTGGCCGTTATGATTGGGTGTTTTGGCTAGTTGATGCTGGCTCAGTAGTATTCAACATTTCTAACTCATGCTCCTCGATTTCAGCTTTGAGTCGTGCCATTTGACGCATCATTTGCTGAGCTGAGAACTCGCGCATTTCATCTTCAAGCAGCTTACGTTCGGCAGACTTTGCTAGTGCCGATAGCGGGTTATCCAAGTAGCTGCGTGTCATTGTTGCAGTAAAATCTTTGCTACCGACATCGGGAATTGAAACTCGATAATTAACATCATAGACAATTTCTTTTTCGGCCGCGCGAGTGTTTTGATAGAGGGATAATGTCCTGTCGGTGATTTGCTCACTGATTATGTGTAAGTTTGGAATGTCTTTACGAGGTTCAACCAATTCAATTTGACTGAGGCGTAACTGCTCTTTTACTAATCGAGTGATCTTACTGTATTGGTCAAAACTGGTGACAGACATTTCTTTTATATCTTCAGGGACAGTGTATTCGCCTCTGAGTTGGAAACCACATGCGCTGAGCAGAGTAGTGAGTAGGATTACGAAACTAATTTGTGAAAATTTGGTTTTAAATAGGCGCATAGTGCTCGCAGACTCTGTTAAAAAGGCTTATGTAAGTTTCATTAGGCAGTGAACTTAAATAAGACTTTTATGTGTGGCTGATAAAAGAGCCGCGAAGAATTCTTCGCGACTCTTGGTATCATAAAGACAACTAAATTAATTAGCTACAATATTCAGTAGTTTACCCGGTACGTAAATCACTTTACGGATGGTTTTTCCATCAGTGAATTTCGTCACGTTCTCGTCGTTAAGACCAAGTTCTTCTACTTGTTCTTTAGTTGCATCCGCAGCAACTGTCAGCTTAGCGCGTAGCTTGCCGTTAACTTGAACAACGATAAGTTTTTCATCTTCAACGAGGGCTTTTTCATCAAACGTTGGCCATACCGCATTGTCGATGTCTGCATTACCCAGTGCCGTCCACATCTCGAAACAGATATGCGGAGTGATAGGGTAAAGCATGGCAACGACCGCTTGTAGAGCTTCATCAAGAATCGCACGGTCTTGTGCTGTGTCTTGAGGTGCCTTAGCAAGTTTGTTCATTAGCTCCATAATGGCGGCAATCGCTGTATTGAATGTTTGGCGACGGTCAACATCATCGGTTACTTTTGCAATGGTCTTATGAACATCACGGCGCAGTGCTTTTTGGTCTGAAGATAGAGCCGAAACGTCAACGCTTTCCGCTGTACCTTTTTCTGTATGTTCTTTTACCAACTTCCAAACACGTTTAAGGAAGCGGTTTGCACCTTCCACACCAGACTCTTGCCACTCTAATGTCATATCCGCAGGTGAGGCGAACATCATGAATAGACGTACAGTATCAGCACCGTATTTGTCTACCATTTCTTGCGGGTCAATACCGTTATTCTTCGACTTAGACATTTTGATCATGCCTGAGTGCTCTACGTCACGACCTTGGTTGTCTGTTGCAGAGGAAATGCGACCTTTACCGTCTCGCTCAACTTTTACGTCTGTAGGAGCGATCCACTCTTTAGTGCCTTTTTCGTTAGTGTGGTAGAAAGCATCAGCAAGCACCATACCTTGACATAGGAGTTTCTTAAATGGTTCGTCGGAAGTCACATAGCCCGCATCACGAAGCAACTTATGGAAGAAGCGAGAGTACAGTAAGTGCATACATGCGTGCTCGATACCACCGATATATTGGTCTACAGGTAGCCAATAGTTCGCTTTTTCTGGATCTAAAATATCATCAGCTTGCGGAGAGCAGTAACGTGCATAATACCAAGAAGACTCCATGAAGGTATCGAAGGTGTCTGTTTCACGTAGTGCTGGCTCACCGTTGAAGGTCGTTTTTGCCCACTCTTTATCAGCTTTGATTGGGCTAGTTACGCCATCCATAACAACATCTTCCGGAAGGATTACAGGAAGTTGCTCTGCTGGAACCGGGTGAACTTCACCATCTTCAGTCGTTACCATTGGAATTGGAGCACCCCAATAGCGTTGACGAGAAACACCCCAGTCACGTAGACGGAAGTTTACGGTCTTGTGACCTTTGCCTTCTGCTTCTAACTTAGCAGAGATAGCATCGAACGCGGCCTGGAACTCAAGTCCATCGAACTCGCCAGAGTTAAATAGTATGCCTTTCTCAGTGTAAGCTGCTTCTGAAATATCAAGCTCGCTGCCGTCAACCGGTTTGATTACAGGAAGAATATCTAGGTTGTATTTAGTAGCAAACTCAAAGTCACGTTGGTCATGACCAGGAACTGCCATAACTGCACCTGTTCCGTAATCCATCAAGACGAAGTTAGCAACGAATACTGGCACTTCACGACCATTCAATGGATGAATAGCAGTAAGGCCGGTTGCCATACCTTTTTTCTCCATTGTTGCTAGTTCAGCTTCTGCAACCTTGTTGTTCTTACACTCATCGATAAATGCAGCTAACTCAGGGTTGTTTTCAGCCGCAACAGCAGCAAGAGGGTGGCCTGCAGCGATACCTACGTATGTAACACCCATAAGAGTATCTGGACGCGTGGTATATACTTCAAGGTCTTGATGACCTTGTACTTCAAACTTCAGTTCAACACCTTCAGAGCGACCAATCCAGTTGCGCTGCATGGTTTTAACCATTTCAGGCCAACCTTCTAGGTTGTCTAAATCATCAAGAAGCTCTTGGGCGTATTCTGTGATTTTAATAAACCACTGTGGGATTTCTTTTTGTTCAACTGGAGTATCACAACGCCAGCAACAGCCATCTTCAACCTGTTCGTTTGCTAGAACAGTTAAGTCATTTGGGCACCAGTTAACAGAAGAGGTTTTTTTGTATACTAAGCCTTTTTCGTAAAGCTTAGTGAAGAACTCTTGCTCCCAACGGTAGTACTCTGGTGTACACGTAGCAAACTCACGGTTCCAGTCGTAGCCAAAACCAAGCAACTTAAGTTGGTTTTTCATGTACTCAATATTTTCATAAGTCCATGGTGCTGGCGCTGTGTTGTTTTTTACTGCTGCGTTTTCAGCAGGTAGGCCAAACGCGTCCCAACCAATTGGTTGCATTACGTTTTTACCTTGTAGGCGTTGGAAACGAGATACCACATCACCGATGGTGTAGTTACGCACGTGACCCATGTGCAGTCGTCCACTTGGATAAGGGAACATAGACAGACAGTAGAATTTTTCTTTATTTGGGTCTTCACTTACAACAAAGGTCTTATTGTTGTCCCAGTGCTGTTGAACGTTACGTTCAATATCTTGCGGGTTATATTGTTCTTGCATCGATGATTTCCGGTTATCTTGGAATTTGTGAGTTCTGTTACCACAGAAACTATTAGATCGTCATAGAATACCTAAAGGAAGCCCGGTCAACAATAGTCAATATACCCTTCGTGGGAGAAGAGGTGATGCACGTTAATGGTAATCACATAGTGTTCTGCTACTTTGGTGAAAATAGGGGGATGTATGCCTAAGCGTAAAGCCAGTTATGAAGAAATGATTGAAGATGTGGTTGACAACCTAAAACACAGTCCTGAAGAGTTACAGCACGTGCTTGAAAAATCAGGACAAGTGGTTGAGGCCGCCAACGATATGACTAAGGACGAAATGGCGTTAATTTCTGCGTATGTGAAGTCTGATCTAAAGGAATTTGCCGAAAACTACGAAGAGAGTAAAAGCGGGCCCTTCTATCTCATGATTGCTAATTCAATTTGGCAAGGTCTGCTGGATATCACAGATAGAACAAAAGTCGAGTGGGTCGAGCTGTTCCAAGATCTTGAGCATCAGGGCGTTTATTCCTCAGGAGAAATGATAGGATTAGGTATTTTGGTGTGTGAACAGTGTGGGCATAAGACAGAATACAATCACCCAACTACCATTTCTGATTGTCCAAAATGTGGTCATAGTACATTTAGTCGACAACCACTAAAACCATAGAAGCTAGCGGTGCTAGAGACTGTATGGCTTAGGCTTGCCTACAGTCTCTTTAGATACTTCTAGATAGTGAGAAACAGCTACTTATATTGCTGTTTGAATTCTTGCACCCACATAGCTGTTGCGCCACATACTGATACTGGAACGATAAACAGGTTAAGTATTGGGATTGTTGTAAATAACGAGACAAGCATACCGAAGCTGTAGGCTTTTCCCTGTTTTTGCTTCATAGACATTCGCATGTCGTTAAATGGTACCTTGTGGTTATCAAATGGATAATCACAGTATTGAATTGCTAACATCCAAGCGGTAAAAATGAACCATAGAAAAGGTCCTATCGTTTGACCAAGCGCAGGGATAAGTAGCAGTAAGAATAAGCCGATAGCTTTAGGCAAGGTATACAATAGCTTTCGCCATTCCCGAGCCATAATTCTTGGAACGTCTTTGACAACGCTCATGATCCCGTCTTCCGAAACTTTTTGACCGGTTAGCATTTCTTCCACTTTCTCTGCTAAAAGGCCATTGAATGGAGCGGCGATAAAGTTAGCCAATGTGCTAAAGAAGTAAGAAAAGGTCGCCAATATAGTGATGGCGAGTAGCGGCCAAAGCACATAACTCAACCAAGAGAGAAATTCAGGCAAATAGCCTAGCCAGCCTTCAATCCACGCGTTGAGGTTGGAGAAAAGGTAGTACATTGCTGAACCAACTAACAAAATATTGGCAAGTAATGGTAGCAGTACATAACGACGGATACCCGGTGTAAAGGCGATTTGAAAACCTTGATGAAAGTAACCGAATCCGGTTTTGGCTTTGTTCAAAATATGCTTCCTTTTACCTTTTGCTACTGTTGTTTCTTAGCGACTATATCAAAAAAGACTTAAGGAAATCACAAACTTCTTATACTAAGGTGTTCTAATAGTCTATAGAGTTTTGGTAAAGTAGAGTGAGCTGAGGTGTATTCACCTCATTAAGGACTATTTTTTAACGTTGAGAGCAAACAATGCAGGAATTGCGATTCGTACTCATTATTGTCGGTGCCCTAGCTATCGCGGCGCTGCTGTTCCATGGCCTATGGTCTAGCAAAAAAGAAGGACAGAAGAAGTTCGGTGATAGGCCGTTAGGAAAGTTGGATGACAACGCTGAGCAAGAAGACGAATACGTTGCGCCAGAAGACGATTTCGAAATTGTAAGAAAAACGCGTAATGAACCTGACTTTGGTTTGAACCAACAACAGACTAATTATGATCCATTAGATGATGTCGCCAGCCATTCTGAACAGAGTTTCGAGCATGACGAACCGGTCCACTCTGAATCTGTAGAAGAGCAATCAGAAAAGGCTCCGGTCTCTGCGCTGTCCGAAGAGATAGTTGAAGAAGAGCTACCATCATTTTCGGCTAAAACCGATGTCGAACCTGAAGAATTTGAAAAGCTTGAACCTCAGCTAGACCTGAACAAATTCGATGATGCTGATGAGGAATTAACAGCAAAACCTCAGCCTCTTGAGGCACCAACCCTAACGTCGGCAAAGGAAACAAGTGCACCTATACAGGCTGAAAGTGAACCTGAAGAGCCTGAAATGCAGGTGATTGTGATGAACGTGCATTGTGCTGGTTCTGAAGATTTTGTAGGTACTCAGCTGTTTGATAGCATGCGCCAGAATGGTCTTATTTACGGTGAAATGGATATCTTCCACCGTCATGCCGATTTATCAGGCACAGGAAAAGTATTATTTAGTGTGGCAAATATGATGCAGCCAGGTACGCTTCAACATAATGATCCAGCCACTTTTACTACCAAGGGTATCTCGTTCTTTATGACTCTACCTTGTTTTGGCGAAGCCGAGCAGAACTTCAAGTTGATGCTAAGAACAGCGCAGCAAATAGCTGATGATCTTGGAGGCAACGTTCTTGACGACAAGCGTAACTTAATGACACCGACAAGACTTGATGCCTACCGTAAACAAATTCAAGACTTTAACGCAGCGAAAGTAAGCGCGTAATTGTTCCACTTATGCTAGAGAAAAGGCTCCTCGGGAGCCTTTTTTATCCGTACTACCAAGGTATACCATGTCGCAACAACGATTAATTGAACTGAAAGAGCAACTTCACTATCATGGCGTGAAGTACTATGTAGAAGACAGCCCAGAGATTCCGGATGTCGAGTACGACAGACTAATGCAAGAATTGCTCGCTATTGAAGCTGAGCATCCTGACTGGGTAACGGTAGATTCGCCAAGTCAACGAGTCGGAGGGTTACCACTTGACAGTTTTACCCAAGTGAAACATGAAATACCGATGTTGTCTTTGGATAATGCTTTCTCAGATGAAGATTTAGATAGTTTTAATAAGCGCATTTGTGATCGAGTAAATAGAACCGATATTGGCGCTTATTGTTGCGAAGTAAAACTCGATGGATTAGCAGTGAGTTTGCTTTATGAAAATGGTGTACTTGTTCAAGCTGCAACTCGTGGTGATGGTACTACGGGGGAGAACATCACAGAGAATGTTCGTACTATTAGTGCAATTCCACTGAAGCTGCAAGGCGACGACATTCCAGCGCGCATTGAAGTACGCGGTGAAGTATTTATGCCTAAAGCTGGGTTTGCAAAACTTAATGAGCTTGCCGAAAGAAAAGGCGAGAAAGTGTTTGTAAACCCAAGAAATGCGGCAGCAGGTAGCTTACGTCAATTAGACTCACGCATCACCGCAACTCGTCCTCTAAGCTTCTATGCCTATAGTCTGGGCATTGTTGAAGGTACCGAGTTACCAGCAAGTCATTATGATCGCTTTCTAAAACTCAAATCTTTAGGCTTTCCAATGGGGCCTGAAACCAAACGCGTTAACAATATCGAAGAAGTTAAAGCCTACCACAAAGCGATCCAAGATAAGCGTGATGAGCTTGAATATGAAATAGATGGCGTCGTGATTAAAGTTGACGACATTGCCCTACAAGAGCAGTTAGGTTTTGTGGCTCGAGCCCCTCGCTGGGCGATCGCCTATAAATTCCCCGCTCAAGAAGAAATTACGGTACTGAACTCTGTCGAGTTCCAGGTTGGACGTACCGGAGCCATTACCCCTGTTGCAAAGCTAGAGCCAGTGTTTGTTGGTGGCGTGACGGTGAGCAATGCTACCTTGCATAATGCCGATGAAATTGAGCGTCTCGGTGTGAAAGTTGGTGATAGTGTTATTATTCGCCGCGCAGGGGATGTTATTCCTCAAATTGTTTCTTATGTACCAGAGCGCCGACCTGCGGATGCAAAAGAAATCGTTTTTCCTTCTGAATGTCCGGTTTGTGCATCTCTGATTGAACGCATTGAAGGAGAAGCGGTAGCCCGTTGTACAGGTGGCTTAGTTTGCCAAGCACAGCGTAAAGAAGCACTAAAACACTTTGTTTCTCGTAAGGCTTTAGACGTTGATGGTCTTGGGGAGAAAGTAATAGAGCAGCTTGTAGACAAAGAAATGGTCGAGACACCAGCAGATTTGTTCAAGTTATCCGCGGGGCAACTCACTATTTTAGAGCGCATGGGACCTAAGTCCGCACAGAATGTCGTCAATGCTCTAAATGTGTCAAAAGAAACCACACTAGCGAGATTCCTGTACTCACTGGGGATTCGTGAAGTTGGTGAAGCCACCGCTGCGAATCTATCAACGCATTTTGAAACTTTAGAAAATGTGATGAACGCGACTCATGATCAGTTGATTGAAGTGTCTGATGTCGGTGAGATTGTTGCTAAGCATATTCGGTTCTTCTTCGCTGCTGAATCTAATCAAAAAGTAATTGAGGCATTGATTGCAGCAGGTATTCATTGGGCGGCAGTGGAAGCACCAGCGGAAGATACACCTCAACCACTTGCGGGCAAGACGGTGGTTTTAACCGGGTCGTTATCACAGCTAAACCGCAATGATGCCAAGGCAGCACTTCAGGCGCTAGGGGCAAAAGTAACGGGAAGTGTTTCTAAGAAAACCGATATTTTATTTGCTGGAGAGAATGCAGGTTCTAAATTGGCTAAAGCACAAGAGCTCAATATTGAGATTAGAACTGAGGACGACCTAATAGAATTAATCGTCTGACTTAAGAAATAGAAAAAAGAGCTCCTAATATGGAGCTCTTTTTTTTTGCGAGTGAGTTCAAATAATGTGAGTCCTACTACGTCATAAATAAAAAACAATCGTATAAATAGCGTTTTTTTATTTAATTAAATTAAATAAAAAATCCATGCGAGCCATATCACGAACGGCAATGTTATTAATGATTTAACTTGTTGAAATTAAAGGGTGTAAAGCATTTCATTGTAGCGATGATTGAAAAATAAGATCTTCATCAATAACCAAGGCAAAAGTTTGTTGTGCGTCCTATTTTTTTTAGCTTAATTGATTTTGAAGTTGATAATTTTCTCTGCGAAGTTAGTCTTGTGAATATGGATACACAAGGTGTAGACAGGAAAATTAACCAGTCTATTTTGGTTAAATAAATAAGGAAATATTTCACCCTTCGGCGGCCAACTTAAGAGTGAAATATAAAAAACAGCTATATCCATTTTTAGGAGTTATTCCATGGAAAAAATGTTTAAACGCACTCTTATCGGTGCAGCAGTGGCGTCTTTAACAATGGCGGGTGCAGTACAAGCGAAACCGGCAACAGATACAGTTGATCTTTATGGTCAAGTCGCATTGTCTGTATGGCAATATGGTGAAGATAAAATTGGTGGCGGTGATGCTCCACTGAAACTAGAAAATGAATCTCGCTTTGGTTTACGCGGTTCACATGAACTAGCACGTGGTCCTAAGTTTATTTGGCAATTGGAAGGCGGTAACGTTGGTGATGACGGCGCTGCTAGTGGTCTAGGTGTTCGTGATACCTACGGTGGTTTTGAGTTCGAAGAAGCTGGTCGTGTACGTATTGGTCGTATGTTGACACCACTCTATGAAATCATCGACTGGCCATACTCAGGTCAACGTGCTGGTGCTATTTTTGACTGGGGTGGCGATGTACTAGGTGGTGCACGTTATGATCGTCAATCTAATATGGTTCGTTATGACTCAGCTAACTTAGGAGGCTTTACATTTAACCTAGCAGCAGGTCGTGGCGATGAAAGCAGTGCGGATTCTAACTTTTACGGCCTAGGTGCTCATTATACTGTAGGTGTTTTAACATTACACGGTGGTTATGAGTATGGTAAAGATAGAAAGTTTGACACGCTAAATACTGCATATTCAAACTTCCTTAAGCAAAACCCAGGAGCTCCTTTAGTTGGCGACAAAGATGATGTGACAGGGCGTTCTGATACTAATGCAGCATTACTTGGCTTCGAGCTTAACTTTGACACATTTGCATTTAACGGTGCATTTAAAATGGAAGAAGCTAAGTACAAAGAGCTAACATGGAACGATGGAAGCAACGACGTCGATTTACTTCAATTCGGTGACAAAATTTCACAAAATAGTTACTCCTTAGGCGCTGTATATAGTGGTGTAGAAAACTGGCAATTCAAGGTCAACTACGCGGCCAACTTAGATCCTGAAGTTAATGGTGATTCATTATCCGGCCTAGCTGATTATATCGTTTCAGCTCAGGCACTATATTTCTTGGATGACTCAGCGATTACTTATGTACGTCCTTATATGATTTCTAAAGATGAATCTTCTGCAGAGTTCGGCTGGGGTCTAGGCGTAGAGTACTACTTCTAAAATACAATCTGATACTGCCTTATACCTTCGGCTCCTAGTAATAGGGGCCGTTTTTTATTGTTGTAATTCACAGTAAGATTGAAAATTAACTGTTTTAACAAAAACACAGAAGATGGAATTAAATAACGTTGAGTTAAGGAAAGAAGAGCTAGCGATAAAGTAAAAATGTGCCCACGAGTGCGGGCACAGTAGGTTGAATTATTCTTCGAGGTTGCTGATTGCCCAAGTAAGAAACTTCTTTCTTTCTTCGTATGAGGCACTTTTGAAAGAGCGTTTTAAAGATTGGTACACATCATCATCAAGTTGGATGTCTACCGTTTTTGTGTTTGATTGTGAATAGTGTGACAAGCTAGCGACGGCGTTGGTTTGGTTGTAGTCTTTTACTTCTTGTGCCATATCTGCAGTTAGACTAAACGTTAAACCTAGCTGATCTTTCTTCACGCCAACGAGGGCCTTTGAATCGCTAACAAGTTCAAAGGTTGGTTTACTATTGAACTCCATACCTTGTTGCAGTGTCTTAATGTTAGGCACGGATATCGAGATATCCTTGTCCTTTGCATCAAACGTTGCGACCAAAGGTTGAGATTTAAATTTGGTTTTGTCCGAGCCGGTTTCCATTACTATTTTAGAAATCCTGAAAACCAGTTGGTTTACACCGTTATCCAGAACGATGTTGTCTTTACTATCGAAACCAAAGTTTGAGTAGCCAGCATCTTTACCATTAACGGTGAGCAGTTGGATGCCTGAGGGCACGTCAATGGTCACTGACGAGTAGGCTAGTGATGGTGCCAAAATTAGACTCGCAAGTAGTGTTTTTGTTAATCTCATTACCACTCCTTAGTACTTTGCCAATATGGCAATTCTCTTGTAGGGTCTGTTTCATCTTAGTTTTTTTACATCGCGAATAATAGCGTTGTTATGAAAGCAGAAAGCGTCTGTACAGAAAATTGCGAGTCACTTATCATTTGAATAATTGTGTAGGTTTGCTTAAGTGGAGTTCGATATGAACATCAGTGAAGTTGCTAAAAAGACCGGTCTAACAACGAAATCAATTCGGCTGTATGAAGAAAAGAAAATTATCTCGTCACCGTTGAGAAGCGATAATGGCTATCGTATCTATTCTGCAAAGCACGTTGATGAATTAAGTGTCGTTGCTAAGGCCAAACGAGTCGGTTTCACGCTCGATGAGTGTCGCGATATGGTGTCGCTAGCCTTCAAAACGGACAGGACGAGTGCTGAAGTTAAACGTCGAACCAGCGAAAAACTTGTGGAAGTTAAACGTAAAATTTCAGAGTTGCAAGCTATCGAACAGCAACTGGAAGTCTGGCTTTCTCAGTGCCCGGGAGACACTAATTCGGCATGTCCAATCGTCGATGATTTGATGCAAGGCTGCAATACAAAAGTCCAAACCTAATATTTGTACTATGCAGCCAGGGGGCCGCTATATCAAAAGCGCTTTTGGCCACCCAAACGTTCGCAACGCTCAATAGGAGTATAGGTTTGAGAGCCATCACTTAGTTGGCAGTCGACATACGGACCTAACGCTGAACTGTTTGAGGCATGGGTGATTGGAGCAAGCGTCAGCATGATGCCGAAGATTAGTGCTGAGAAAATTTTCATAATGATCCCTTTCAATTATTTAAAATTTGGAGGCATCTCACACTTCGAGATAATCCTAAGTATGAACAAGAGAGAATAAAGATCAAAAAAAAGAGTAAGAATTAAAAAATTTTTAATTCCAAAAAAGTGGAACTTATTAATTACATTAAATTAATAAGCGTATGATTTGGAAAGCAAAAATAATCTATAGCTTTGTCATGTATTATGGAGAAATACCACTCAACTACTTAAAATAACTTACTTAGTTTCTAGAATAATCTATGAGAATGACAGTTAACTAGTTGGTAATTAAGGGATCTAAGGGAGTCTGATTTACGGTGACGTGTTATC
>NZ_JPJA01000084.1:34491-87032 GCF_000733315.1 Vibrio sp. ER1A | reverse complement strand
GACCTAACGCTGAACTGTTTGAGGCATGGGTGATTGGAGCAAGCGTCAGCATGATGCCGAAGATTAGTGCTGAGAAAATTTTCATAATGATCCCTTTCAATTATTTAAAATTTGGAGGCATCTCACACTTCGAGATAATCCTAAGTATGAACAAGAGAGAATAAAGATCAAAAAAAAGAGTAAGAATTAAAAAATTTTTAATTCCAAAAAAGTGGAACTTATTAATTACATTAAATTAATAAGCGTATGATTTGGAAAGCAAAAATAATCTATAGCTTTGTCATGTATTATGGAGAAATACCACTCAACTACTTAAAATAACTTACTTAGTTTCTAGAATAATCTATGAGAATGACAGTTAACTAGTTGGTAATTAAGGGATCTAAGGGAGTCTGATTTACGGTGACGTGTTATCAGCTCAAAAATATCTCGTTTTCGACGTTTTGTTGTAAAGAGTCGGTAAAATGAATGAATTTCGATAATAGTCAGTTGTCCTGACTCGTACCAGAAATCGAGCAATTTGCCTTGTTTGGTGTGGAAAGTAGGTTTATGGCATAACCTTGTTCTCTTAGCAATTCAACAACACTATGTTTTCCAACAAGGTGTAGTGCGCCCACTGCTACAAAATAGGCTCCTGTTCTGTATTCTTGCGATTGGCTTAATATCTTTACCCACTTTTCATTTCGCTCGTAGATAAATGAGTGATAAAAATCATCGTTGTAGGCCTCTGCTTGTAACACCTCTTCAAGGTTCTTTATATCTCCCATACGCCAAGACTCGACTAAACATTGGATACTTGCTTCACCATTTGGCCACTCTTGGATTGTTTGTTTCAACATATCTAATCCGTCATCAGGCTGATTTGCGAGTAAATCGATTTGAAACTGTAAACTCTCTAAGCCCTTTATTGGTAATTGATGAGTGTTTGCCCAATGAACAAACTGCATATCAATGCCAAACTGAGGTTGGTAATTAAGAGATTGGAATTGTAATTGCTGTAGGGTTAGGGCTGCTTGCCAAGGCGGTAAGTTCAAGATGGTAGCTGGAACGAGGGAGGTCTGTTTTAAGATTGTACTCAATGTTGCTAAGTATTCTTCATCTAACACCTGCTTCGCGCTTGGCTGTGGTTCTTGCGGGAAACGAACTTTTTCATTTAAGCGTGTTTCGACAATTAGGCTATTAGAGCCATCTAAAGCTTCTGTCACCTCTCTAGAAAATGGATCGAGCTCGGTATCCCCAACGTGAATTGTCCCCATGAGATAGAGGTGCTGTTCACCTTTGTCTGCTTGCCATAACAGTGGTTCTGCATGAGAAAAGAACGAGACCAATAACAGAAGGTTCATGAATGAAGGCCCTAATTGAGCTCTCTTTATACGACTCGAAATATCTCTAAGCACTTTATCCACCACTTTCTGAACTACGGTTGGGTGTTCAGACTAACACAAGTTCGCTCCTCAAATGCCAAGGTTGAAATGGAGAGTTACTGCTCTAGGTTATTTTTTACCGATAAAACTACTTTTTTGATGCGAATTAAATGCTGTTTTAAACCTAAAAGTACGTTTGATGTCACGATTTTGTAAGAGTAATTTTCGACGGCATGTGGTTTTTACGACATTTTTGTCATCAATATGGCGATACAAGCATGTTTTTTGTGACTTCTATCATAGGTAATTTTTCTTTGGAAATTTATTGTGTTTTATATAACCTTTTTAAATTGTTGTTTTGTAATGATTTATATTTTTTGTCATTTTCTTGTTGTGATTTTGATCACTTGTGTGGGGTAATTATTTGTTAGCGCGAATTAAATCTAGTTATAGTGTGCTCAAGCCAAACGGCAGCATATCAAGGCAGCAACATAAGCTGCTCAAAACTAAAGCATATATAGGTGTTATAATGAAAAAAGTTCTCGCTCTTACCGCTCTTGCAGTTGCATCAACTAGCGCTTTCGCAGGCTCTTCTTATGTAACTGGTAACGTTCAGTTTCACGATACGTACCTTCAAGGCTCTAAAGCAACGTCTACGCTAGAAGCCGGCCATACATTTGACTCTAACACTACGCTTTTAGTTGAGTTTGATGCTATTCCACTGGGTAAAGTACAAGATGGTGCTAGTCCACTACCAGCGACTACTTTGGGTGTGGAACAGGTCTTTAACGCAACTGACCACCTTTGGTTTGCAGCAGGTTACCATCACTTGATTCAAGGCGGTGAAACAATTCAGTATCGCCCACTGATCAAGATCGGTTATAACTTCGATAACGGCCTTTCTTTGAGCAACCGTACTCGTATGCACATTAACAATCAATTAGATGGCCAAGCTCGCAAATCAGATACCGACGTTCGTTTAGACAACAAAATTGCCTATCAATTCGCTGACCAGCCTGTAGCTCTTTCTTATAACAACGTTTACGTAGTAGCTGGCGACAAAGATGCGAACGGCGATGATAAAGTTAATACGATGGACCATGAGCTTCGTGCAACTTGGACTCGTGACGGCGTACAACCATACTTTGAGTTCCGTAGCCAAGCTCACGGCCTAAAGAATGCTGACGGAAGCAGTGCAGTAAACAACGCTGTTGTGTTCGGTGCTTCATACGGCTTCTAATCTGTCCCCTCAAGATTGTTCATATTTCCATATTTAGGGCTCCGTAAGGAGCCTTTTTTCTGTTCTGAGTTCGGCTATAGAATAGAGGTGCCTCGCAATTTCTTTTTATCTGTCCCTTGTCTTCAGAGTGACAAGATAAAATACGCAAACGAGACTGAACGAATGCTCAAGTCATGGCGTACTAAACTTCTTATTGTCAGTAATGACTTAAAAGGGTGATGAAATGAATATTAAATTTCTTGTATCTAGCTTAATCACAGTTGTCTTTATGAGTGGTTGTACTCAGATAGCTTTTCCCACAGATGGGACGAGTGATTCATGGCAAACATTTGGTTATGAGCAGTCAAAAAAAGGCTACATGAAAAAAACACCTGAAGAATTAAATGTTAATGATGAAGCTTTAGAAACGGCTTACTCTAAGGGATATGAAAAAGGCCGAACTGAATACTGCGCGCAAGATGCCTACAAGTTAGGGATTATGGGGAAAAGCTATCTGGGGATTTGTGACGACCTCGATTGGCGATTCCGAATGAAGTATAACGATGGACGTTCAAATCAAAGTCTTGGCCGCTTATAGCGGAACTGAGGCGGCACGCTGATATAAATCTGAACGTTTAGTTTGTTTTAATAAATTTGCTGTTTACTCAGCAACTTTTATTTATCCTTGCAGAGGTCGACTATTGGTCGTCCTTTGTCGTTTTTCTGCCCAGAAAATATGTCTTTCAGACGATTTATTTACATAGCGAAGTTAGGGTTAAGCTAGTTGATTGAATTTCCAGTATTTATCTGATTTTTTGACAATTTGTGTCTTGCAGAGTCATGACTTTGTTAGAATTTGCCACAAGGTAAATCGAGAGCGAAGATGCGTTTTTTCTGACTAAGTTAGGACTAACGTCTTGCGTAAAATTTCATTCTTGGCACTCGCATTTAGCTCGAGCAGCGCATTTGCTGCATCGTCCTATATTGAAGGTAACATCCAGTTCAATAGCAGTTATCTCTATGATTCCAAAACCACAGCTAAGATGGCAGCAAGCCATACTTTTGATACGGATACAACGATTAAGTTCAAAATAGAAGATATTGCGATTGGTGCAACACCTCACAGTGATGGTCAACATCACCACCATAACATGTACTATGGACACCGCGTGAGAGCTCCTTTGGTAACGCTAGGGGTAGAGCAGCGTTTTCAAATGTCGGACAACTTCTGGCTAGGGGCTGGCTATGAACACCTAATGCAAGTGGGTGAAACCATGCAGTACCGTCCACTCTTTAAAATCGGCTATGACTTTGAGGAAGGTCTCTCTTTGAGTCATCGCACTCGAATCGAAGTTTATGCACAACATGACCGTTGGGGATATAAACCGGATACAGATTATCGATTTGATAACAAGATTGCCTATACGTTCCAAACGCACCCAGTGAAAATCCACTACAACAATGTTTACCATAGCATAGGAGCTTATGGGCCATACTACCCATACACGGACAGTACCATGGATCATGAGTTTAGGTTGACGTTAACGAAATACGCGTTTCAGCCGTATTTTGAGTACAAGAGTCAAGGGGATTTTAAAGTATCACGTTATGGCCATGGTGTAGCGAATAGCGCATTTCTTATAGGTGGGATTTATAACTTTTAGCCAGAAAAAACGCCACAGCGACTGCTATGGCGTTTTTCTAGTATCAGTGCTTCACGTTACATATTGTAAGCACGGAAACTGTAGACTTGACCTTTCTCATTGTAAGCATAGACATGATAAGGGTCTTTCTTGTCGCCATATTCCATACCTGGAGAACCAACGGGCATACCAGGAACAGCAAGTCCCTTAGCGTTCTTAGGTGGGTTCTCTAGGAAAGCCTTGATGTCATCGGCTGGAATATGGCCTTCGAAGACGTAGTCACCGATAACCGCTGTATGACACGAAGCGAGTTCGGGCTTTATACCTAGTTTTTCTTTTATCGGGTTCATATTCTTATGCTCTTCAACCGTAACATTAAACCCAGCATCTTCCATATGCTTCACCCATTCTTTACAGCAGCCACAGTAAGGTGACTTATACGTGAGCATATCCGTGGCAAACGCTGAACCTGTTACCATCGCAAACGACAGTGTTGCCAGTTTGAATAAACGTGTTTGCTTTGACATATTGAATCCTTTTTAACAACTAATTATTGGCTATATCGTTATCGGTTAACGAACTCGATTAGCCTTTATATTGAAAATTTCTGAGTCTATTTGCGTTGCTGACAACGGTAATAGAGGACAGTGCCATGGCTGCTCCAGCAAAAACAGGGCTGAGCAGAAAACCAAAAATCGGGTAAAGAATCCCTGCTGCAATCGGGATCCCTAACGAGTTATAGATAAACGCACCAAATAGGTTTTGTTTTATGTTCTTCACTGTCGCTTTAGACAGTGAGATGGCGTAAGCCACCGTTGCAGGGTTACTATTAAGCAATGTCATTGGCGCGCTTTCGATGGCCACGTCACTCCCTGAGCCCATGGCAATACCGACATCAGCAAGTGCTAAAGCAGGTGCGTCATTGATGCCATCACCAACCATAGCGACAGACCCAAACTTAGCCTTAAGTGACTCTACATGAGCGGACTTCTCATCTGGCAGTACTTCAGAAACCACCTCGTCGATACCTAGCTTCTTAGCGATTACGTTAGCAACATGTCGGTTGTCACCCGTTAGCATCACAGTATGAATACCTTGCTGTTTCAATGATGCCACTGCAGACGCGGCTTCTGGCTTAAGCTCATCGGCGATAGCAATCACAGCTACCGCTGAATTATCGATAACCACGACCACTGGTGTCGCAGCCATATTTGCTGCTTCATCGAGGCCATCTTGAATCGGCGTTGTATCAATGTTCAAACTTTGTACGTGATTGAGCGATGCAATGGTTATTTGCTTATCGTCAACTATCCCTTTAACCCCTTTGCCTTTAAGATTCTCAAATTGTTGGGGCTCACTTGTGTCAGTGGCCGACCAATATCGAGTGACCGCTTTTGCTAGAGGATGTTCTGAACGTTTTTCTAATGGCAATACCAATTTGGCCAGCTCATGTTCTGTCAGCTCATGTGCTGATGATAGGTTCGATGTAAATACTCGCTGTACGGTTGGCTGACCCATGGTCAGTGTGCCGGTTTTATCGAATACGACGACTTTTACTTTACTTAGTTTTTGTAAGGCGTCGGCATCTTTAATTAATACGCCGGCTTGGGCAGCTTTGCCTATACCAACAGTAATAGACAGTGGTGTTGCCAAACCTAATGCGCATGGGCAGGCGATGATGAGTACTGTTGTCGTCACAACAAGCATATAACTGGCTCTAGGCTCTGGTCCGACAAAGAACCAAACTGCCGCGGCTAATAAAGCGATAGCTACAACGACGGGAACAAATATTGCTGAGATAGAGTCTGCTAATTTAGCAATGGCAGGTTTACTGCTTTGCGCTTCTCTTACTAGGTTAATTATACGCGACAACATAGTATCTGCGCCCACACCTGTTGCCTTGATAACCAAGCTACCATCGGTGTTTAATGTGCCTGCAGATACGGAGTCATTAATGTCTTTTGCCGCGGCTACAGGTTCACCCGTCAACATGGATTCATCAACATAGCTGTGTCCTTCAAGTACTAGGCCATCAACAGGAACTTTTTCACCAGGCTTTATTCTAAGCAGCATGCCAAGACGAATATCTGACACTGCCATAGGTTGATCTTGACCATCAATAATGGCAGTCGCATATTGTGGTTGAAGGTTCATTAACGCTTGAAGCGACTGATTGGTTTTAGACTTTGCTTTGGCTTCGATGTAGTGCCCGAGAGATATTAATCCCACAATCATCGCACTTGCCTCAAAATAGACATGTCTAGATTGATGTGGGAACCAACTAGGCTTAACCACCACTAACATAGAGTAAAACCATGCTGCGCCCGTGCCTAACGCAACGAGGGTATCCATCGTTGCTCGTTTGTGTGTTAGTGCTTTATAAGCATTTACATAGAAGTCGCGCCCGGCGGTAGCGAGTAGCCATAAACAGATGACTCCAATTAGCCCCCAGGTCATTTGGTCTAGAGGGTTGCGGATCATCATATTGCCACCTAGTACTCCCCAAAGCATGAGCGGAGCACCAATGGCTAAGGCAACAATAGTGTGCTTTTTTTGAGTCGCTTGATGGTCTAACAGCGCTTGCTGTTGCTGACTTTGGCTTGTGGCTAAGTCTTGAACTAGCTCCCCTAGGTAACCCGCACTCGCAACAGCAGCGAGCAAAGTGTCATTGATGCTTTCTACATCTTTGGAAGCTACCACCATAGCACTTTGTTCAGCAAGGTTAACGCGAGCGCTCTTGACGCCATCAACACTGGCAAGTGCTTTCTCTACCGAGCTCACACAACTTGCACAAGTCATTCCCTGAATCAGGTAATGAAGTCTGTAGCCCTCTTGTGTTAACAGCGGTTCGTCCTTCGATTCTGTTAGCGACGAGATATCAGGAGAAATAGGCTCAATACTCTCGCTTTGCGTAGACGCGTCAACGTCATTGCCACTGGTAGGGTTGGCCGCTTGCTTTGCTTGATATCCAACAGCTTCTACGCTATCGATAATAGTTAGCGGATTGTCTACTGTTGCAATGGTTAACTCTGATTTACTCAATGAGAGAATTTCGTAGTCTTCCAATGACTCAAGCTGAGCGCGCAATTTCGCTACACATTTTCCGCAGTTCAGACCTGAAAGTACAAAATGCCATACGGGAATGGCATGGTAGTTAAGGGATCGAACGATGGAAATAATGTCTTGGACATCCGAGGAACTCTCCACGATAAGTTGTTCAGTGGTGAGTGTTTTGACATCCATCGATAGCGGGGAGGTATCGAGTGCTTTTTGCAACTTATTCACGCACCCCATGCAGGAGAGTCCTGATAGATTTAGCGTATATTGATTCATAAAACACCTCGAAGAAATATTGAACTGTGACTAACGATAAACCTTACCGCAAGGGTAAGGTCAAGCTATTGATTGTAGATTTAGCTTAAGGTGATAAAATAGCGCCCAAATTTGCAACGCACGATGAAGCGCATCGTGCGACGTTGACAACAAGGTACATTCGATGACGGTTAAAACACGTTTTGCTCCTAGCCCTACAGGCTATCTTCATGTCGGTGGTGCACGTACTGCACTGTATTCTTGGCTATTTGCTAAAAACCAAGGCGGCGAATTCGTTCTTCGTATCGAAGACACCGATCTAGAGCGTAACTCGCAACAAGCAGTGGACGCGATCTTGGAAGGCATGCAGTGGATGGGTTTGGAATGGGACGAGGGTCCTTATTACCAATCTAAGCGTTTTGATCGATACAATGAAATGGTTGATAAGCTGCTTGCCGAAGACAAAGCATACAAATGTTATGCGCCGAAAGAGTTGCTAGAAGAGATTCGTGCAGAGCAAGAAGCGAACAAAGAAATTCCTCGCTATGATGCGAACCACCCTAAAATTGTTGCAGCGAACGCAGCAGCAAAAGAAGGTGACCCATGTGTTATTCGCTTCCGCAATCCGAAAGAGGGTAGCGTGGTGTTTGATGACCAAATCCGTGGTCGCATTGAAATCTCAAACAGCCAAATGGACGACCTGATTATTCGTCGTACCGATGGTGCGCCAACATATAACTTTGTGGTAGTGGTTGATGATTGGGATATGGGTATTACACATGTTGTTCGTGGTGAAGATCACATCAACAACACGCCTCGTCAGATCAATATCTATGAAGCTCTAGGTGCTCCAGTACCTACATTTGCACACTGTGCAATGATCCTAGGTGATGATGGTGCGAAACTGTCTAAGCGCCACGGCGCGGTTTCTGTGATGCAGTATCGTGATGAAGGCTACCTTCCGAATGCTTTGAACAACTACTTGGTGCGTCTAGGTTGGTCTCATGGTGACCAAGAAATCTTCTCACAAGAAGAGATGATCGAACTGTTCTCTTTGAATGCTATTTCAAAATCAGCATCTGCGTTCAATACTGACAAACTAAACTGGTTGAACAACCATTACATCAAGACATCTGAGCCAGAGTATGTGGCAAAGTATCTACAATGGCACCTTGATGAGCAAAAGCTAAACACAGAGAATGGTCCTGCTATCACAGAAGTCATTAAGCTAGTTGGTGAGCGTTGCAATACATTGGTTGAACTTGCACAGCAAATCCGTTACTTCTACGAAGATTTCTCTGAGTTCGAAGCTGGTGCTGCGAAGAAACATCTACGCGGTGTAGCTAAAGCGCCTTTAGAAGCTGCGCTAGCGAAAGTAGAAGCGTTGGAAGAGTGGACAACAGTAAATATTAAAGAGCAAGTCATTGCCGCGGTCTGTGAAGAATTAGAAATTGGTATGGGTAAAATCGGTATGCCACTTCGCGTAGCAGTAACAGGCGGTGGTCAATCTCCATCGGTTGATGCAGTTATGGAACTGGTTGGCAAAGAGCGTGTTATTGCTCGCATTAAGATGGCTTTAGCATTTATTGCTGAGCGTGAAGCGAACGCTTAATTACTCTTACTCGATGATATTGAAAAGGCCGCAATAAATATTGCGGCCTTTTTTTCATAAAAACAAAAAAAGCGACTCACAAGCCGCTTTTTATATGGAAGTAAGATTACTTCTCTAGATAGTCTCGAATGGATTTTTCTATACCCACCGCATCCAGTCCAAGCTCTGCGTGCAACTCATCTTGAGTGCCTTGAGCGACAAACCTGTCAGGAAGCCCTAGGTTTAGGACGGGCTTCATTAGTTTCTCACTCATCATGAACTCAATTACGCCAGCGCCAGCACCACCTGCAATAGCGTTTTCTTCTAGAGTAACTATGACGTCGTGACTATTGCAAAGCTCTCTAATTAGCGCTTCATCAAGCGGTTTAACAAAACGCATATCAGCGACGGTAGCATTGATGTTCTCCGCCGCGATAAGCGCATTATCTAAGAAAGTACCGAAGGATAATATCGCTACTTTTTCGCCTTCACGTACGATGCGACCTTTGCCGATTTCTAGAGCGGTAAATTCAGTTTCTGGTGTTGTTCCATTGCCCCCACCACGTGGGTAGCGCACGGCACTTGGACCATTGTGCATGTGACCAGTGTAGAGC
The DNA here is from genome assembly GCF_000733315.1 of Vibrio sp. ER1A. Taxonomy (NCBI): domain Bacteria; kingdom Pseudomonadati; phylum Pseudomonadota; class Gammaproteobacteria; order Vibrionales; family Vibrionaceae; genus Vibrio; species Vibrio sp. ER1A. The sequence goes on along the minus strand of NZ_JPJA01000084.1, from coordinate 77,289 downwards.
ATCTGGCGACATTCATTTTCATCACTTGGTGCCATGATGACCATGTTAGGGATGCAGCGCATAAAGCTTAAGTCGAAGGCACCTTGGTGAGTTTGACCATCAGCCCCGACTAATCCTGCTCGATCGATAGCAAACATTACCGGCAAATCCATAATAGCAACATCGTGGATCAGTTGGTCATAGCCGCGCTGTAAGAAAGTAGAGTAAATGGCAACGATTGGGCGGTTACCAGCAATAGCCATACCAGTGGCTAATGTCACGGCGTGCTGTTCTGCAATCGCGACATCGAAATATTGGCTCGGATACTCTTTCGAGAAACGTACCATGCCAGAGCCTTCACGCATGGCAGGGGTAATTGCCATTAATGAAGGGTCTTTGGCTGCCATATCACATAGGAAATCGCCAAAGATCTTTGAATAGGTTGGTTTGCTTGAGCTGCTTTTTGGCAGGCAGGAGTGAGAAGGATCGAACTTAGGTACGCCGTGGTAACCGATTGGATCTTTCTCAGCCGGTTCGTATCCTTTACCTTTCTTGGTCATAATGTGTAGGAACTGCGGGCCTTTAAGCTCACGCATGTTCTTTAACGTTTTAACCAGTTCATTGACATCATGACCATCAACTGGGCCGATGTAGTTGAAGCCTAGCTCTTCAAATAGCGTGCCCGGAACGATCATACCTTTTAAATGTTCTTCCGTACGACGAACCAGCTCTTTGATTGGTGGCAAACCTGATAGTGCTTTTTTTCCACCTTCACGAATCGAAGTGTACAAACTACCAGATAATACCTGAGCGAGGTGGTTGTTTAGAGCGCCAACGTTTTCCGAGATAGACATTTCGTTGTCATTGAGGATTACGAGCATATCAGGATGAACATCACCAGCATGGTTAAGCGCTTCAAACGCCATTCCCGCAGTAATGGCGCCATCGCCAATAACGCTGACCACTTTACGATCTTTGCCTTCTTTAGCCGCAGAAATAGCAATACCAAGTCCTGCACTGATAGATGTGGATGAATGGCCAACGGATAAAACGTCGTACTCACTTTCTTCACGCCAAGGGAACGGGTGAAGCCCATCTTTTTGACGAATGGTCGACATCTTTTCACGTCGACCCGTCAAAATTTTATGTGGATAAGCCTGATGGCCCACATCCCAAATCAATTGGTCGAAAGGCGTATTGTATACGTAATGTAGAGCGACAGTTAATTCAACCGTGCCTAAGCCAGAAGCCAAGTGTCCGCTTGACTGGCTCACAGAGTTTAACAAATACGTTCTTAGCTCCTCACAAAGCTTCGGAAGTGACTCTTTTGGCATCAAGCGAAGTTCTTCCGGTGTATTTGCTAATGTCAGTGTTGGATATTTTGAAATATCAAGTGTCATAGTGTTAGCGCTTTAATTCTGTTTAGTTGTTGCGCTCGATGACATATCGGGCGAAATCTTCGAGTAATTGAGTATTGTAGGGGATTGCCTCTAAAGCACAAAGCGCTTCTTCAAAAAGCTGCGCTGCTTTTTGCTGAGCCCCTTCTAATCCTAGCAAAGCAGGGTACGTGCTTTTGTTAAGTTCGACGTCTGAACCCTGAGGTTTGCCTAAGGTTTCCGTGTCACTGACAATATCTAAAATATCGTCTTGTACCTGAAACGCGAGTCCAACTGCATCAGCGTAATTTTCCAACTGAGGCAGGTATTGAACCCCTTTAGCCCCAGCTGCCAAAGCACCTAACTGAACAGCGCACTTAATCAATGCCCCTGTTTTATGACGATGTATACGCTCAAGCTCTTCCAGTGTCACATTGCGGTTCTCCGCTTCTAGATCGAGCGCTTGCCCAATACACATGCCAGCAGCACCTGAAGCGTGAGCAAGCTTTTGTACCATAGTAATACGTTGCTCATTGGCAAAGGATGCCAATTCACCTTCAGATAAAATGGTAAAGGCCAGCGTTTGTAGAGCATCACCAGTTAGAATAGCGGTCGCTTCATCGAATTGAATATGGCAAGTCGTTTGACCTCGACGGAGTTCGTCATCATCCATTGCAGGAAGATCGTCGTGGATCAACGAATAGGCATGGATACACTCAATAGCAGCGGCCGGAGTATCTAATTGTTCATTGTTGCAACCAAAAATCTGTCCGGTAGCATAAACAAGGAAAGGGCGAGCGCGTTTACCGCCAAGTAGCAAGGCATATCGCATTGCTTCTATTAATCTTTGCTCTTGGAAAGGGTAGTGGTCGAGCCAAGCGTCCAGTTGCTCGTTATTACGTTGTTGATAAGACTTTAAAGCCTCAATCATGGGGATACTCACTTTTGGTTCTATTCTGCTGACTGGGAGAAGTCATCAAGTTCTGCGTCGTCATCTTTGGCTAGCAGGATGCTGACTTTTTGTTCTGCTTCAGTAAGCTTATGTTGGCCAGCACGAGCTAAAGCGATACCACGTTCAAACTTCTTCAACGCGTCGTCTAATGCAAGGTCACCATTTTCTAGTTGTTCGACAAGCATATCAAGCTCATCCACTGTCGCTTCAAACGACATGTTCTCTGGTTTTTTCGTCGCCATAACTTACTTGTTTTATCAGAAATGTTCGAACGTTACATGAGCCTTAACGGATGGTCAAACTAATGGTGCTAAAAATGTAACCAAGATGCTTTCCACTTTTTGTTTCTGCTACAAATTTGTTCAACAGGATGGATATAGAAACTGTGGAAGATGTTGTTTTATGGTGATTTCTCGAATTGACTCAGACTCGAAGAAGAAGGAAAGGGGAATTTTGTGATTTTCAGGTCATAAATTACTTAAAGATATAGGCATGTGGTCGATAACCTGAATATAACGCGATAGACTCGTGCGGATATTCAGGTTCGTCAATGTCGATTGATGGCAATTATTTATGGAGTGTTGAGTGGATTTAGCAACGCTGATAGGCCTAATTGGTGGGGCCGCTTCGATCATTATGGCGATGGTGCTGGGTGGCAGCATCATGACTTACTACGATACCACGTCGGTATTCATCGTAATCGGTGGTTCGACATTTGTGGTGTTGATGAAGTTCACTCTGAGCCAGTTCTTTAGTGCAACGAAGATTGCGGGCAAAGCGTTCATGTTCAAAACCGATGAACCTGAAGACTTAATCGCGAAAATCGTCGAAATGGCGGATGCGGCACGTAAAGGTGGTTTCCTTGCGTTAGAGGAAATGGATATCCAGAACAGCTTTATGCAAAAAGGCATCGATCTTTTGGTTGATGGTCACGATGCAGAAGTCGTGCGTAACGCGATGCAAAAAGACATCGCATTAACCGATGAACGTCATGTGAAAGGAGCGGGCGTTTTTAAGGCATTTGGTGACGTCTCTCCTGCAATGGGAATGATCGGTACCCTTATCGGTTTGGTTGCGATGCTTTCTAACATGGACGATCCGAAGTCGATCGGCCCAGCAATGGCGGTGGCACTATTAACAACCTTGTATGGAGCCATTCTTTCCAACATGCTTTTCTTCCCGATTGCTGACAAGCTGACGTTGCGTCGCGAGCAAGAAAAACTCAATCGTCGTTTGATTATGGATGGTGTCTTGGCGATTCAAGATGGTCAAAACCCTCGCGTGATTGATGGCTATTTGAAAAACTACCTCAATGAAAGCAAGCGAGCCTTTGATTTGGACGGTGAGTAACATGCTGGTCTCACATATTAAATTGGTGTAGGAGGAGCTGTGGAAGAGGAACAAAAATGCGATTGTCCACCACCGGGTCTTCCCCAATGGATGGGCACATTTGCGGATTTGATGTCGCTACTCATGTGCTTCTTTGTACTTCTGTTGTCATTCTCAGAGATGGACGTACTAAAGTTCAAGCAGATCGCGGGCTCCATGAAGTTTGCCTTTGGGGTACAAAATCGCCTTGAGGTGAAAGATATCCCTAAGGGTACCAGCATCATCGCGCAAGAATTCCGACCAGGTCGCCCTGAGCCGACGCCAATTGATGTCATTATGCAGCAGACCATGGACATCACTCAGCAAACGCTGGAGTTTCATGAAGGTGAGTCGGATCGAGCTGGTGGTAATCAGCGAGACGATGGCAAAATGACAGGCGGTCAAACTGCGGATAGGTCTCAAAAGAACCAGATTGGCACGGCGTCAGCACAGAGCGAACAACAAAATGAAGATCTCGATAAGCTAGAGGAGATCATCAGGAAAGCGTTGCAGCAAGAGATTAATCAGGGAGCCGTTGAAGTGGACAATTTGGGACAACAACTGGTGATTCGAATTCAAGAAAAAGGCGCTTTCCCAGAGGGGTCGGCCTTCTTGCAGCCTAAATTTAGACCTCTTGTTCGTCAGGTTGCTGATTTAGTTAAGGATATACCTGGCCAAGTCCGTGTATCAGGGCATACGGATAACTTGCCTTTGGATTCTGAGCTGTACCGTTCTAATTGGGATTTATCGTCTCAGCGAGCCGTTTCTGTTGCCCAAGAGATGGAGAAAGTAAAAGGCTTCTCTCATCAAAGGTTGCGAGTGCTGGGAGTGGCTGATACCGAACCTTTGGGCCCGAATGATACTGAGCGACAGAGAGCGCGCAACCGCCGTGTTGAAATCAGTATTATGCAAGGGGAGCCAGTGTACACTGATGAGGTGTCTGCAGACGGTCAATAAAATGTGCACTATTACTATGAAACACCAGCGTTCAGCGCTGGTGTTTTTTATTGTGCTGAACGCTACAATTGCAACACTCGCATCTTAACTACGTAGAGTATATACTTGCGCCCCAAAATAGACGAATGCCCGCTCTAGTCTCAAACTTGGCACGATGAGTTGGGTGAGTTTGTACTACAGTTGATATTTGTTACCTATACTGTCGTGCTCAGACAGCATTGCAACGAGATGTGAAAAGACTATGAGATTTATCGTAAAGCCCCATCCAGAGATTTTTGTAAAAAGCGATTCAGTGCGTAAGCGCTTTACAAGAATCTTAGAGTGCAACCTGCGAATTATTATCCAGCGACGTACGGAATCTGTAGCGGTATATAACCGTCGTGACCACATTGAAGTGAATGCTAGCTCTGATAAATACTACAACGAGGTGTTGGAGATCCTAACTCACACCCCGGGTATCCATCATGTTCTTGAGGTTCAGCAATCTGATTTTGAAGATATGCACGATATCTACGAGCAGGTGTTGGAACTAAACGGCAGCCGTATCGAAAACAAAACTTTTGTTGTTCGAGCTAAGCGACGCGGCAAACACGACTTCACCTCAATCGAGCTTGAGCGCTATGTTGGCGGTGGCTTGAACCAAGCTGTCGAAAGTGCTCGTGTGAAACTGTCTAAGCCTGACGTAACAGTAAACATCGAAGTTGCGAACGATAAACTGAATCAAATCATCGCTCGCCATAAAGGGCTTGGTGGTTTCCCTCTTGGCACACAAGAAGATGTGCTGAGCTTGATTTCAGGCGGCTTTGATTCTGGTGTGTCAAGCTATCTGCATATTAAACGCGGTTCTAAAACGCATTACTGCTTCTTCAACTTAGGCGGCCCTGCTCACGAGATTGGCGTTAAGCAAGTTGCGCATTACTTATGGAACAAGTACGGCTCTTCGGCGAAAGTGAAATTCATCTCGGTGGACTTTGAACCGGTTGTTGCTGAAATTCTTGAAAAAGTAGAAGACGGCCAAATGGGCGTTATTCTTAAGCGTATGTTTATGCGTGCTGGTGGAATGCTTGCTGAAAAGTTTGGCATTGAAGCCTTGGTAACGGGTGAAGCACTCGGCCAGGTATCAAGCCAAACGCTGACTAATTTACGTCATATCGACGGTGTCACTGACACATTAATTCTTCGCCCTCTGATCAACTGGGATAAAGAAGACATTATCGACCTTGCTCGTGAAATTGGTACTGAAGATTTCGCTAAGACCATGCCTGAGTACTGCGGGGTGATTTCTCGTAAGCCAACTGTGAAGGCTGTGAAAACTAAGCTAGAAGCTGAAGAAGAGAAATTCGACTTTGGGATTCTTGAGCAAGTCGTGCGTGATGCGCGAATGATGGACATTCGTGATATCGAAAAAGAAAGTCAGGAGCAAGCGCCTGAAGTTGAGCAAGTTCAAGCAGTTGAAGAGCACGCTATCGTTTTAGATATTCGTAGCGCAGAAGAAGAGGAAGAGAGTCCGTTGGAACTCGATGGCGTTGAAGTTCAACACCTTCCATTCTTTAAGTTAGGAACCAAGTTTGGTGACTTAGACCAGTCGAAAACGTACCTGTTGTACTGTGATCGCGGCGTAATGAGTCGTCTTCAAGCTTTGTATTTGCAAGAACAAGGTTTTAACAATGTGAAGGTGTATCGCCCTTAGGGATCGTCTTTAAAGCGATAGACAAATCACAAGGTAAAAATGGGCGCTTTATTAGGGCCCATTTTTTATGCCCGTTAGTTATGGCTTTGTAGTTACATACTACTCTGCGGCCAGTCATCGGGAACAATAAACCAAAACTGACCAGTTTCAGACTGACAATGGATAAAGTGTTGTGGCAGTTCAGTCACTGGCACTTTGTTTTCGTTGTTGAATCCCGTTGCCCAAAGAGGTTTGGATAGTTGGTACAAAGGCTCCGTAACCCTTTCAAACTGACTTTGATAACACCAAAAACCAGTGACTCGCTCCGGATTGATCTTCAAACCTAGGCAATATTCTGGAACTGTAGTCTTTTCAAATGGGTTGACGTAAAGTCTGCCTTGCATCAGTAGGTGCTGAGAAATGTCATCAATGTTCGGATACAAAGCTTGAAACGCTTCTGTGCGAGTCATCATAAGTTGGTGTTCAAGCATGCGATGCAATTTCTTATCCAGGCGATCTTTGGCATTTGGTCCATACCAATAGCCGTCCTTGAGTAGATAGAACTTTATTGCCACTTCCCAATGCTCGATTTGCTCAGTGGCAAGGTTATCCAAAATAAAGTCGATAGCACCAATAGTTCGGTTATTTTGCTGCAACTGCAATTCTTCGCCTATAACTTGATATTCATGACTGGCGTCAAACTGTCGACGACACAGTTCCTGATACAAAAAACCGAGTCTAGGGTTGCCGTCATAGTCGCTGTTAACCTTAACATCTGAATCCATATTGACGCTGGGGAAGTAGGGCGAGATTCTGTGGTCATTCATCATTAGACTAGGACTAGTCCTTATCCAAGATAAGAATTCCTTTATAGTATTCATGCTCATGTGTTTGCGTTTTCCTTTCGACAACCCTAGATTAAATTGCTATAACCACGGAAATCAAGAAATTGCTCAGGAAGTGCTATGAATAACTTACAACTCGAAGCGGTGCTCAATGAAAAGTTGTCTCCTCAACTGATTAAAGACTATTGTCCAAATGGGCTACAAGTTGAAGGCGCTAGTGAAATAAATAAGGTAGTGACAGGTGTAACAGCCTCGCAAGCACTGATCGATTATGCGGTATCTGTTAATGCGGATGCTCTATTGGTTCATCATGGTTATTTCTGGAAAGGCGAACCTGAAGCCATTCGTGGTATGAAAGGTAAACGTATTCGCACCCTTATCAAAAATGATGTTAATTTGTATGGTTACCACTTACCTCTGGATATACACCCTGAACTTGGCAACAATGCGAGATTAGCTGAATTACTCGATATTGAAGTGATTGATGGACTAGAGGGGCACGCTCAGTCTGTAGCTATGTTTGGTAAACTGGCTCAACCGATGACTGGTGAAGCCTTCGCTCAGAAAGTTGCTCAGGTTCTCTCTAGAGAACCGCTTCACATTGCACCTGAACAAGCGGAGAAAATGATTGAAACGGTTGGCTGGTGCACCGGTGGTGGTCAGGACTATATTGAACTTGCTGCATCTAAAGGGCTCGATGCATTTATTTCAGGCGAGATCTCTGAGCGCACAACCTACACAGCCCGTGAATTGAACATCCACTATTTTGCGGCGGGCCACCATGCAACTGAAAGATATGGTATTAAGGCTCTGGGTGAGTGGTTGGCATCAGCGCATAGCCTTGATGTCGAGTTTATCGACATTGATAATCCAGTATAGATTTTCTTCAAATAAAAAGAGCAGCGTAAGCTGCTCTTTTGTTTTCAGATGTTGTGTCTGATTGATGTGCTCTGTTATTCACGCTCGTGAAGCGGTTTGAAATCACGCATTTCTTCACCAGTATAAAGCTGGCGAGGACGACCGATACGGTTGCCTGGATCGCTGTGCATTTCGTTCCAATGAGCAATCCAACCCACAGTACGAGACATCGCGAAGATAACCGTAAACATAGAAACAGGGATACCAATCGCTTTAAGGATAATACCTGAGTAGAAGTCTACGTTTGGATACAGTTTCTTCTCAACGAAGTACTCATCTGAAAGTGCTATACGCTCAAGTTCCATTGCCACGTCGAGTAGTGGATCTTTGATGTTTAGCTCTTTCAGTACTTCGTGACACGCTTCGCGCATTACTGTTGCACGTGGATCGTAGTTTTTATAAACACGGTGTCCAAAGCCCATTAGACGGAATGGGTCGTCTTTATCTTTCGCGCGCTCGATGAATTCAGGGATCTGATCAACAGAGCCGATTTCTTCAAGCATACGCAAACATGCTTCGTTGGCACCACCGTGAGCAGGGCCCCATAGTGATGCAATACCAGCTGCAATACACGCAAATGGGTTAGCACCCGATGAACCAGCAAGACGTACTGTAGAAGTCGAAGCATTTTGCTCGTGGTCTGCGTGCAGAGTGAAGATTTTATCCATCGCACGTGCAACGATAGGGTTCACTTCATACTCTTCACATGGGTTAGCAAACATCATGTGTAGGAAGTTTTCCGCATACGTTAGATCGTTACGAGGATAGATGAATGGTTGACCGATTGAGTACTTGTAACACATAGCTGCAAGTGTCGGCATCTTAGAAATCAAACGATAAGCCGCGATTTCACGGTGCGTATCATTATTAATATCTAAAGAATCGTGATAGAAGGCTGCAAGAGCACCTACAACACCGCACATAACCGCCATTGGGTGAGCATCGCGACGGAAACCGTGGAAGAAACTCGCGATTTGTTCGTGAACCATGGTGTGGCGTGTAACGATTTGTTTGAAACTCTCATATTCTTCTCGTGTAGGGGCTTCACCAACAAGAAGGATATAGCAAACTTCAAGGTAGTCTGCATTGTTAGCTAACTGATCGATTGGGAAGCCACGGTGCAGTAGTACACCTTTGCCGCCGTCGATATAAGTGATTTGAGATTCACAGGATGCAGTGGCAAGAAAACCTGGGTCAAAAGTAAAGTAACCATTGGCTCCAAGTTTACGAACGTCGACTACTTGTGGTCCGATAGAACCATCCATAATCGGCAGCTCGATTGGCGCTTGACCTTCAATATGAAGGGTCGCTTTCTTATCTGCCATAACAATCTCCTTTGTTTATTATTTAATCCGTCCAGGATGTTTGTGTGCCAATTTTTTACTTCGCTTCGCAGTTAAAGTCAATTTTTAAACGGTGATGTGTGCACTTGTTATGATTTTTTATAGAAAAATGGTTAAAAATCTGTTCTGTGTAGCATATTTTGTTACACCAATTGTATTAGAATGTTGCCAACCGTATAGTTGCGGTGAAATTGTTGGTCAAATCCTTATAAATTCTAGGGTACAAACCGAGGTGAGGTCGATTTGGATCTTAGTCTGTTAACATTATTGTTACAATTATCTCTCTTGTAACACGAATTTATTGTTAACTTTATGTTAACTTTTGAGGCTTACGGACCAAAATTTATTCATAACAATAAATGGCTCAATGGAGCTGAGTGAGCAAGCCCGTGAAAGAAAGAAAGTCCAGACCTGTTAATTTAGATTTGCAGACAATTCGCTTTCCGATCACCGCAATCGCTTCCATCCTGCACCGTGTGTCGGGTGTGATTACGTTTGTGTCGATCGGTATACTTCTTTGGTTACTATCCAAATCACTCTCTTCTCCGATTGGTTTCGCAGAAGCTGCTGACATCGTCGATGGTTTCTTCGTGAAATTTATCCTTTGGGGAATTTTGACGGCATTGGCGTACCACATTGTTGGTGGTGTGCGTCATTTGATTATGGACCTAGGCTATTTTGAGGAGCTCGAGTCGGGCACCAAAAGCGCTAAGGTTGCCTTCATCGTGACAGGTGTTCTGTCACTGCTGGCTGGAGTATTGGTATGGTAAACAACGTCTCAACATTTGGTCGTAATGGCGTACACGATTTCTTATTGATTCGTGCTACCGCTATCATTATGACGCTTTATACGATTTATCTCGTGAGCTTCTGCGCTTTTGCAGGAGACATTTCCTACGTATCTTGGACCAATTTCTTTGGTGGTACTTTCACTAAAGTCTTCACTATGTTGGCGCTAGCTTCAGTGCTTATTCATGCGTGGATTGGTCTATGGCAAGTTCTTACAGACTACATCAAATGTGCCAAGCTTCGTGGTGCACTGCAACTGACTTTCATCGCAGTGCTTCTTGGTTATTTCTTCTCTGGTTTCTTTATTCTGTGGGGTGCGTAAGTGTCTATTCCAGTTCGTGAGTTCGATGCCGTAGTAATCGGCGCTGGTGGTGCGGGCATGCGTGCCGCACTACAAATTTCAGAGCAAGGCCTATCATGTGCATTGCTATCCAAAGTATTTCCTACTCGTTCACATACAGTATCCGCTCAGGGTGGTATCACAGTAGCGCTAGGAAACTCTCATAAAGACAACTGGCAGTGGCATATGTATGACACTGTTAAAGGTTCTGACTACATTGGTGACCAAAACGCTATCGAGTATATGTGTAAGAATGGTCCTAAGTCTGTTATCGAACTAGAAAAAATGGGTCTACCGTTTTCTCGTTTTGAAGATGGCTCGATCTACCAACGTCCATTTGGTGGTCAGTCTAAAGAGTTTGGTGGCGAGCAGGCAGCACGTACTGCAGCTGCAGCTGACCGTACTGGTCATGCTTTGCTTCATACGCTTTATCAGCAAAACATTAAGCACAAGACCACAATTTTCTCAGAGTGGTATGCACTTGACCTAGTGAAAAACCAAGACGGTGCGATTCTTGGTTGTACTGCGTTATGTATGGAAACTGGTGAGATTTGTTACTTCAAGTCCAAAGCAACCATTCTAGCGACAGGCGGTGCAGGTCGAATCTACGCTTCTACTACCAATGCTCACATCAACACTGGTGATGGTGTCGGTATGGCGTTACGTGCAGGCGTTCCTATGCAAGACATGGAAATGTGGCAGTTCCACCCAACTGGTATCGCTGGCGCTGGTGTACTAGTAACAGAAGGTTGTCGTGGTGAAGGTGGCTATCTTCTTAATAAAGATGGCGAACGCTTCATGGAACGTTATGCACCAAATGCAAAAGACCTTGCAGGTCGTGATGTAGTTGCTCGTTCAATGATGATTGAAATTCGTGAAGGTCGCGGCTGCGATGGTCCATGGGGCCCACATATTAAACTGAAACTGGATCACCTAGGCAAAGACGTACTTGAGTCGCGTCTTCCAGGTATTTGTGAACTTTCTCGAACGTTTGCACACGTTGATCCAGTTAAAGAGCCAATCCCTGTTATTCCAACATGTCACTACATGATGGGTGGCGTACCAACGCAAGTTTCTGGTCAAGCTATTAAACAAGATGCTTCCGGAAACGACCTTGAAGTACAGGGCCTATTTGCTTGTGGTGAAATTGCTTCTGTATCGGTTCATGGCGCTAACCGTCTTGGTGGTAACTCACTGCTTGACCTTGTGGTATTTGGTCGTGCGACTGGTCTTCACCTTGGTGAAACTCTGGCCGCGCAAACAGAAGCTCGTCCAGCGACGGAATCAGACATTGAAGAGTCACTAGCACGTACTATGCGCTGGGAAAACAGCACTTCAGGTGAAGATCCTGTTCAAATTCGTAAAGATCTACAAACTTGTATGCAAAACAGCTTCTCGGTATTCCGTGAAGGTGATGCAATGGCAACAGGTCTAGAAGAGCTAAAAGTGATTCGTGAGCGCCTACAAAACGCACACCTTGCAGATAAGTCTTCAGAATTTAATACCCAACGCGTTGAGTGTTTAGAGCTTGATAACTTGATGGAAACGGCATTCTCTACAGCGGTTGCGGCGAACTATCGTACAGAAAGCCGCGGAGCACACGCTCGTTTTGACTATCCAGACCGTGATGACGAGCAATGGCTATGTCACTCTATCTACAACCCGGAAACTGAACAGATGACGAAACGTGATGTCAACATGACACCAGTTCATCGTGAAGCTTTCCCACCGAAAGCACGTACGTACTAGAGGGAGGACCAGACTATGAAACTTAATTTCTCTCTATACCGTTACAATCCGGATGTAGACAATAAGCCTTACATGAAGGCATACACGCTTGAAGTCGATGAAGGCTCTGACATGATGGTGTTAGATGCTCTGATTCTTCTGAAAGAGCAAGACCCAACGCTATCATTCCGTCGTTCTTGTCGTGAAGGTGTTTGTGGCTCTGATGGCCTAAACATGAATGGCAAAAATGGCCTGGCTTGTATCACGCCACTGTCAGCTCTGGAAGGGAACGAGATCGTAATTCGACCACTTCCTGGATTACCTGTAGTTCGTGACTTGATTGTCGACATGACTCAGTTTTATGATAACTACGCGAAAGTTAAGCCGTTTCTTATTTCGGATGGCAATTTGCCACCTTCGCGTGAAAATCTGCAAATGCCAGAAGAGCGAGCGCATTTGGATGGATTGTATGAGTGCATTATGTGTGCATGTTGTACGACATCTTGCCCGTCATTCTGGTGGAATCCAGATAAATTCATCGGACCAGCAGGTCTACTTGCCGCGTACCGTTGGTTGATTGACAGCCGCGATACAGCAACAGATGAACGCTTATCAAATCTTGACGATGCATTTAGCGTTTTCCGTTGTCATGGCATCATGAACTGTGTCAGTGTATGTCCTAAAGGATTAAACCCGACAAAAGCAATTGGCCACATCAAGTCAATGCTTGTGAATCGTTCGGTGTAACAAATAAAAAAATTGCCGGCTCGACCTTTTGGAAGAGCCGGCTTCTAATAGCTCGGCGTAGACCGAAGCATACGTGAAAACTACTACTGGTTAAGGGAAAATATGCACAATGGTGTGATGAAGGCATGGCTCGAGTCTTCACACTTGGCAGGCGCCAATGCAACGTACGTAGAAGACCTCTACGAACTGTATCTAAGTGATCCCGATCAGGTAAGTGAGGAGTGGAGACGTGTTTTTGAAGGGTTGCCTGTGCAACCTGACGATGTGGTTGAACAACCGCATTCACGTGTCCGTGATTACTTCCGACGACTCGCTCAAGAAACAAAGCATTCAAGTGTTCAAGTAAGTGACCCCGAGGTCGATGCTAAACAAGTAAAAGTACTGCAGCTAATCAACGCTTACCGCTTCCGCGGTCACCAAGCTGCTAACCTAGATCCGCTGGGTTTATGGAAACGTCCGATTGTTGAAGAGCTGGAACCTGCTTTCCACTCTCTTACTGAAGACGATTTAGATGAGACATTTAATGTTGGCTCTTTTGCTATTGGGCAAGAAAGCATGACATTACGTGATCTTCATAAGGCGCTGCAAAAAACCTATTGTGGCTCCGTTGGTGCAGAATACATGCACATGACCAACACCGCACAAAAACGTTGGATCCAGCAGCGTTTAGAATCAGTAGTCGGTCAACCCTCCTTTGATATTGAACATAAACACACTTTCCTTGAAGAACTGACTGCTGCGGAAGGGCTTGAGCGCTATTTAGGTGCCAAATTCCCAGGTGCAAAGCGTTTCTCTCTAGAAGGTGGCGACGCCCTTATTCCAATGACTAAAGAACTTATCCGCCATGCTGGTAGCAAGGGGATGCGTGAAGTTGTGATTGGTATGGCGCACCGTGGTCGTTTGAACATGCTGGTCAACGTCTTGGGTAAGAAGCCACAAGACCTATTTGATGAGTTTGCGGGTAAGCATGACGAAACATGGGGTACTGGTGATGTTAAGTACCACCAAGGTTTCTCTGCTGACTTTGCAACGCCTGGTGGAGATGTGCATTTAGCTCTAGCATTTAACCCATCTCACCTTGAGATCGTTAACCCAGTAGTTATTGGTTCTGTGCGTGCTCGTCAAGATCGCTTAGGCGACAAAGATGGTCGTTCGGTACTGCCGATTACCATCCACGGTGACTCTGCAATCGCGGGTCAAGGTGTGGTTGCTGAAACGTTCAACATGTCTCAAGCACGAGGCTTCCGAGTCGGTGGTACGGTTCGCATTGTTGTGAATAACCAAGTCGGCTTTACTACTTCAAACCCACATGACATGCGTTCTACGATGTACTGTACTGATATCTCTAAGATGGTACAGGCACCGATATTCCATGTTAATGCTGATGATCCTGAAGCCGTTGCATTTGTTACTCAAATCGCATTGGACTTCAGAAATGAATTTGCTAAAGATGTGGTCATTGACTTAGTTTGCTATCGTCGCCACGGCCATAACGAAGCAGATGAACCAAATGCTACTCAGCCATTGATGTACCAAAAAATCAAGAAGCACCCAACTCCACGTAAGTTGTATGCCGATGTGCTAATCGAGCGTGAAGAGAGTGATATTGAAACTGCGACTCAAATGATCAATGAATATCGTGATGCGTTGGATAGAGGCGAAGTGGTATGTAAAGAATGGCGTCCAATGGCTCTGCACTCAGTAGATTGGTCTCCATATATGGACCGAGAGTGGGACGAAAAATGGGCAAGTGAAGTGAAGACAGAACGTCTTGTTGAGCTTGGCCAACGTCTTGGACAGTATCCAGATAGCCATAAACTGCAAAGCCGAGTCAATAAGCTCTACAACGATCGCGCTGCTATGATGAGCGGTGAGAAAATGATCGATTGGGGTATGGCTGAAACACTGGCGTACGCCACACTTCTGGATGATGGAAAACGTATTCGTATTTCTGGTCAAGACTCAGGTCGAGGGACCTTCTTCCACAGACATTCGGTTTTGCATAATCAAGATGATGCAAGTACCTATATTCCTCTAGCTAACCTGCACGACAAACAGGGACCTTTCCAAGTTTTTGACTCCGTGCTCTCTGAAGAAGCGGTACTGGCGTTTGAATACGGTTATGCTACAGCGGAACCAAGCGGTCTAACCATTTGGGAAGCGCAGTTTGGTGATTTCGCTAACGGTGCACAAGTTGTCATCGATCAGTTCATATCTTCTGGTGAACAAAAGTGGGGGCGTTTGTGTGGCCTGACTATGCTATTGCCACACGGTTATGAAGGCCAAGGCCCAGAACACTCTTCGGCAAGACTGGAGCGCTACTTACAGCTTTGTGCTGAACAAAACATGCAAGTGGTAATCCCATCTACGCCAGCCCAGGTGTATCACATGATTCGTCGTCAAGTGGTTCGCCCGATGCGTAGACCGCTTATCGTTATGTCGCCAAAATCGCTACTAAGACATCCACTGTGTACTTCAACTATTGAAGAGCTTGCACAAGGTACGTTTGAACCTGCGATCGGGGAAATTGACGATATTGCTCCAGAGAACGTGAAACGTGTCGTTTTCTGTTCAGGTAAGGTTTACTTTGACTTACTTGAGCAGCGTCGTAACAACGACCAAGATGACGTTGCTATCGTTCGTATTGAGCAGTTGTATCCATTCCCAATGGATGACGTAAGAGCGAAGATTGCTGCTTATACCAATGCGAAAGACTTTGTGTGGTGTCAAGAAGAGCCTCAAAACCAAGGCGCTTGGTATTCGAGCCAACATAACTTCCGTGCGGCAATCCCTGTAGGAGCAGAGCTGAGCTATGCTGGCCGACCAGCATCAGCATCTCCGGCAGTAGGTTATATGTCAGTACACTTAAAACAACAGAAAGCGTTAATTTCAGACGCGTTGACTCTAGATTAAGAACTAGAAGTAAAAGGAAGACACAGATATGACAATTGAAATTCTGGTTCCAGACTTACCTGAATCAGTTGCAGACGCGACAGTCGCAACTTGGCATAAAAAACCAGGCGAAGCGGTAGCGCGTGATGAAGTTATCGTTGATATCGAAACCGATAAAGTAGTTCTAGAAGTACCGGCTCCTGATGCGGGTGTTCTAGAGGAAATTATTGAAGAAGAAGGTGCAACGGTACTTTCTAAACAACTAATCGCTAAGCTTAAGCCAGGCGCTGTCGCGGGTGAACCAACTAGCGACACGACTGACTCTACAGAAGCTTCTCCAGATAAGCGCCATAAAGCGTCACTAACAGAAGAGTCTAATGATGCATTGAGCCCAGCGGTTCGTCGCTTATTGGCCGAGAATGATTTGACGGCAAACGATGTGACAGGTACTGGTGTTGGTGGTCGTATCACACGTGAAGATATTGAAGCGCACCTAGCGGCGGCCAAAGCGGCACCTAAAGCGGAAGCTGAAGTAGCTGTGGCTCCTGTGCTTGCTCGTAGCCAGAAGCGTGTTCCGATGACGCGCCTACGTAAGCGTGTTGCTGAGCGTTTGCTAGAAGCTAAGAACAGTACGGCGATGCTGACAACATTTAACGAAGTGAACATGAAACCTATCATGGACCTTCGTAAGCAGTACAAAGACCAATTCGAAGAGCGTCATGGTACACGTTTAGGTTTCATGTCTTTCTATGTGAAGGCAGTAACGGAAGCATTGAAGCGTTACCCTGAAGTAAACGCGTCGATTGATGGCGATGATATTGTGTATCACAACTACTTTGACATCAGCATGGCCGTCTCCACTCCTCGTGGGTTGGTTACGCCAGTACTTAAAGATTGTGACACTTTAGGATTTGCTGACATCGAGAAAGGTATCAAAGAGCTAGCGATTAAAGGTCGTGATGGTAAGTTAACTGTTGAAGAGTTGACAGGTGGTAACTTTACTATCACAAACGGTGGTGTCTTTGGTTCTCTTATGTCTACGCCGATCATCAACCCTCCTCAGGCTGCTATCTTGGGTATGCACAAAATCCAAGATCGCCCAATGGCGGTGGACGGCAAAGTAGAAATTTTGCCGATGATGTACCTAGCTCTGTCTTATGATCACCGTTTAATCGATGGTCGTGAATCCGTAGGCTTCTTGGTAACCATCAAGGAACTACTGGAAGATCCAGCACGCTTGCTACTTGATGTGTAATTAAGCGTTGTTTTTGTTTTGGACGTATAGACGTCTAAAATAAAAGGAGCTAGACTTGCTCACGTCTAGCTCCTTAGTAAGCCCTTAAGGCGACTCTAACGAGTACTCCTACAGACGTATAACCGATACCGGTTTTATGGAAATAAAAAATCCCTCAGGGATATAACAAATGGAATCGCACAATGAATTTGCATGAATATCAAGCCAAACAGCTGTTTGCAGAATTCGGATTGCCTGTACCAGAAGGCTACGCATGTGACACCCCACAAGAAGCGTTCGAAGCCGCTGGTCGTATCAGTACTGAAAAGAAAGTAGTCAAATGTCAGGTTCACGCTGGTGGTCGCGGTAAAGCGGGCGGCGTTGAACTTCACGATACCAAAGACGGTGTTAAAGAGTTTGCTCAAAAGTGGCTAGGCAAAAACCTAGTGACTTACCAAACAGACGCCAATGGTCAGCCAGTTACAAAAATCCTAGTAGAAGAAGCATCAAATATTGCTAACGAGCTGTACCTTGGTGCAGTCGTTGATCGCGCTTCTCGTCGTATCGTTTTCATGGCATCAACAGAAGGTGGTGTGGAAATTGAGAAGGTAGCAGAAGAGACACCTGAGCTGATTCATAAAGCAGCGATTGATCCATTGGTTGGCCCTCAAGCTTACCAAGGCCGCGAGCTTGCATTTAAGCTGGGCCTTGAAGGCGACCAAATCAAACAATTTGTGAAGATCTTTATGGGTCTTGGCAACATGTTTGCACAGTACGATCTTGCGCTGCTGGAAATTAACCCTCTTGTTATTACTGGTGAAGGCAACCTACTGTGCCTAGACGGTAAGATCAATATCGATTCAAACGCGCTTTACCGCCAACCTAAGCTTCGTGAAATGCACGATCCTTCACAAGAAGACGAGCGCGAAGCACATGCCGCACAGTGGGAGCTAAACTACGTTGCTCTTGATGGAAGCATCGGTTGTATGGTTAACGGTGCAGGCCTAGCGATGGGTACTATGGACATCGTAAACCTTCATGGCGGTCAACCTGCAAACTTCCTAGATGTTGGTGGCGGCGCGACAAAAGAGCGTGTTACAGAAGCATTCAAAATCATCCTATCTGACAGCAATGTAAAAGCTGTATTGGTAAATATCTTCGGCGGCATTGTACGTTGTGATCTAATTGCAGACGGTATCATCGGTGCGGTTGAAGAAGTAGGTGTTGAAGTCCCTGTAGTTGTTCGACTTGAAGGTAACAATGCGCCTCTAGGTTCGAAGAAACTGGCAGAAAGTGGTCTTAATATCATTGCTGCAAACTCGCTAACAGAAGCAGCGGAAAAAGTAGTTGCTGCAGCGGAGGGCAAATAATGTCTGTACTAATTAATAAAGATACAAAAGTTATCTGCCAAGGTTTCACTGGTGGTCAAGGTACGTTCCACTCAGAGCAAGCGATTGAATACGGCACACAGATGGTTGGTGGTGTATCTCCTGGTAAAGGTGGTCAAACTCACTTAGGTCTACCTGTATTTAACACTGTGCGTGAAGCTGTTGAAGAAACGGGTGCAACAGCATCTGTGATCTACGTTCCTGCACCATTCTGTAAAGATGCGATCCTTGAAGCCATCGATGCGGGTATTAAGCTTATCGTGACTATTACAGAAGGCATTCCGACACTTGACCTCCTTGATGTAAAAGTACGTCTCGATGAAGCTGGCGTGGTAATGATTGGTCCAAACTGCCCAGGTGTTATCACTCCTGATGAGTGCAAAATTGGTATCATGCCTGGTCACATCCACAAGAAAGGCAAAGTGGGTATCGTTTCTCGTTCAGGAACACTGACGTATGAAGCGGTAAAACAGACGACTGATGAAGGCTTTGGTCAGTCTACCTGTGTCGGTATCGGTGGTGACCCAATCCCTGGTTCTAACTTTATCGACATTCTTAAGCTGTTTGAACAAGATCCAGAGACTGAAGCGATCGTAATGATCGGTGAAATTGGTGGTACGGCAGAAGAAGAAGCGGCGGCGTTTATCAAAGATAACGTCACGAAGCCAGTAGTGTCTTACATTGCAGGTGTTACAGCTCCTCCAGGTAAACGTATGGGCCATGCTGGTGCGATTATCTCTGGTGGTAAAGGTACCGCTGAAGACAAGTTTGCAGCATTAGAAGCTGCAGGCGTTAAAACGGTTAAGAGCCTAGCCGATATCGGTAAAGGTCTGCGTGAAATTACTGGTTGGTAATTCTACGTATAAAAAAAGCCCCTGCCTTGAAAAAGGCAGGGGCTTTTTTGTGCAAGAGCTTATATTGTAATCGACAGATTAGGCTCTCGATGGAACGAACTGCGCCAACAAGAAAAAACTCGCGGCACTGATGACCACCGATGGGCCTGCCGGCGTGTCATAAAACCAAGATAAACTCAGACCACAAAATACTGAGATGATGCCAATAAATGAGGCGGTTATTGCCATCTGCTCGGGTGTTACGGTAAATTTTCTCGCTGTCGCAGCGGGTATGATCAATAGTGAAGTCATGATTAACGCGCCAACGAACTTCATACCTATTGCGATAACTAAACCCACCATCAACATAATGATAAGACGCATTAGGTCGACATTGACACCTTCTACTGCGGCCAGATCTTCATTTACTGTCGTAGAGAGTAGTGGTCGCCAAAAGACAAACAGCAAGGCGCCTATGACCGCCACACCAGCATAGATATACATTAAATCAGTTGGTGATACTGCGAGCAAATCACCAAACAAATAACTCATTAAGTCTACTCGAATGTTATCCAAGAAGCTGACGGCAACCAAACCTAACGATAATGCACTGTGCGCGAGAATACCGAGCAGTGTGTCAGTGGCGACCAGTCGTTGTTTTTGCAAGGTCACTAAGATGATAGCTAATGCCATGCAGCAGACCGTCAGAGCTAAATAGAGATTGATATCTAGTAGGAAACCCAATGCGAGCCCCATAAGTGAAGCATGGGCTAGTGTATCGCCAAAATAGGCCATGCGACGCCAAACTACAAATGAACCAAGAGGCCCAGCAATTAAAGCAATACCTATACCTGCGAAAATAGAAGGTAGTAAGAACTCAATCATGATGTATGTCCGTGGTTGTGGTGAGCACATTGTGAAGCGTTACCCTTTACAGGCTCACCGGATAAATCATGATGATGGTGGGTGTGCTGATGTTGATAAAAAGCCAGTGTCTCTTTAGTCGCACTACCAAACAGAGCGATATACGATGGGTGTTGCGTAATGGTTTGCGGGCTGCCTTGGCAGCAAATATGGTGATGCAAACAGATAACGTCGTCGGACTTTGCCATAACGAGATGCAAGTCATGAGAGACCATAAAAACCGCGCAGCCAAAACGGTGACGCAATGTATCTATGAGTTCATACAGGTCAATCTGACCTTGAACATCGACGCCTTGCGCTGGCTCATCTAAAACGAGCAAGTCAGGTCTTTGTAATAGAGCGCGAGCTAGTAAGACACGTTGATTCTCACCGCCGGACAATTGATGCATATTGCTTTTCATTAAGTGCTCTGCACCAACAAGTTTGAGAGCATCTTGTCTTTCTTGCGCGCTGTATTTTCCGGCAAGTGCAAGAAAGCGTTCCACGTTAAGTGGAAGGGTGTCATTTAATTTAAGTTTCTGAGGGACGTAACCAATTCTAAGCTTTTTGGCACGGGTTATGTTTCCCTGAAAGCGAGTTTGCAAGCCAAGTAACACTTTGACTAGTGTGGACTTACCGGCACCGTTTGGGCCAATAAGCGTTAAAATTTGGCCTTTATTTATTGTGAGGTTTATATCGTCCAAAACCTTACGTTTACTGAACTCAACGGTTACACCGCTCAGCTTTATCAGTTCAGTCATGAATAGAACTCATTTGCAATTGCTTATTGTTATAATGTAACATTTCGAATCATCACACGCTAGTAGACAATTAGAGGGCACATGTACCGTTACATTCCGATCTTGGCACTTACTACACTGCTTCCATATAAATCGCAAGCATTTGAAGTACTTAATAGTATAAAACCGTTCGAGATGATTTCCCATGAACTGATTCTGGATGACCAAACGGCTTCTTCGTTGTTAAGCGCAAGCGCCTCACCTCATGATTATGCCCTAAAGCCCTCTGATGTGAAAAAACTACAAAGTAGTGAACTGGTCATTTGGTTTGGCAGCGACCTAGAGAGTTTTCTTGAGAAGTCTCTTGAGGGGAAAAATAACGTGCTGGAAATTCAAACTGTTCCTGGCTTAGCGTTGAGAGAATATGGCGATGACGATGGTCATGATCACGGTCATGAAGGACACAACCACGGTAGCTACGACCCTCACGTATGGTTAGGACCTGCACAGTCGCGACAGGTCGCAAAAGCTATTACTGCGAAATTGATAGAGCTAGATCCTAAAAACGAAGCGGGTTATTTGGCAAAGCTCAAAGCATTTGAGGCTAACTTAGATGCAACGGAACAGAAGATACAACAGCAGCTCAAACCGATTCAGTCGGAAGGGTATTATGTTTTCCACGATGCTTATGGCTACTTCGAAAGTTACTTCGACTTGAACAATCTAGGCCACTTTACGGTGAGCCCAGAACGCAAGCCTGGAGCAAAAACACTGATCTCGATTAAAACCACGCTTCGCGAGCAAAATGTGAAGTGCGTTTTTGCTGAACCGCAATATACACCTGCCGTGATTCAATCGGTTACTCGGGGCACCAATACTTCCATCGGAACTCTAGACCCACTGGGGACCGATATTAAAGTGGCAGATGGTAGCTATTTCACTTTTCTTGAGTCAATCTCGACCAATATCGTTGATTGCATGACGCAATAATTGATCTGTGCCAGATTAATCCTACTTGATACTTGAGGTGTTGGTCGTTTTCTGAATTTTTCTGATGACGACCACCACCGTTAGCGTGATCCAACAATCATTTATATGAGTGAAGTCACACAATTACTTTCCCTGACTAAATAAATCTATTAAATTATCGATAATTATCGACGCAAATTAACTAGGTTTATTTTGACCCATTGCTTTCATTACTCGTCAACGAATGTCTTACCGCTACCTCATAAAAGCGGTGGAAGCAGGGGTTTTTCATCTTACTTGTTTTGCTTTATAGCAAAACTATTGAGCATGGCTGTGCTGGGGGTTTATTCCGTCACTACGTTTGCCGTCGAATTACCGCCAATATTCTACCCACTTACTCTGCAAACCGAAGGAAAGTTTCTTGCTGCGAAACAGCTTTTCCCTGGAGAAGAGGGAGGGTTATGGTCTATTGATGTGCATGATAAAGTTCGATTTTTCGATGGTTCTCGTTTTGTTGAGCTCAATGGTGCGTCTTTCAATAGTCGTACCGTTACATTTGCAGATGGCCGGTTTTGGTATGCCAGAGGTAATCAGCTATTGACTCGTTACCCGCTGGGTAAAGAGCAAGTTGCCTATCAAGTAGAAATCACTGGTAGCATAAAACGTATTGGTCATAGTGGACCGCGAGTTTGGTTTGCCGATCAAAAACACCTTTACGTTCAGGATATAAATTCACAGAACTTTTCTCAAATCGACCTAGCTATCTTTGAACGGTTCTACAGCGGTTCAAATATTGATATACGTGCCGTTTTGAAAGTTGATGGGACTTGGTTTTTAGGGACAAATGTAGGTGTGTTTAAGTGGCAAGACCAAGCCTTGAGTCAACTCAAGACTAGCCATAGAGGCATGGTTACCGAATTATTCTATTCGTCCTCAACACGCCAGCTTTTGATAGGGTATAGCACAGGCGTGGAGCAGTTTTCCTTGGTAAACCAAGAGTCACACTACTATTTACTGAATCGCGCCCATGTACTGACACTCCAAGAATCTACTCAATACTTCTGGGTTGGAACGGAGCATGGTTTGTTCCTAATTGATAAAGCAACCTATCGCGCCGAACGTGTAGAACACAACATTAATGACAAGTTCAGCTTATCTGGTGAAAAGATATATTCGCTAGTATCAGACAAGATGGATGGGATGTGGATCGCCACCGATAATGGCATGCGCTATTTCTCGGAATATGGTGATCTATTTCGTCGTTTTACGGTGTCGCTAGAAGATGAACTACAGCGCGTAGAGGCGAAATTGGAAGTCGTAGCCAACACATTGGGAGGCTACTGGGTTATTACGCCATCTGCACTCTATTCAATAGATCGCAAGGGAATCTCAACACTGGTATTTTGGGGGCGTGTTTCATCACTGACCCAACAAGACAAACAATTATGGTTAGCGACTGATAGAGGACTGTTGCAACTCGATCTCGCCAAATATCGTGTCACGGCTATTCGACAAGAGATTGATAGCATACCAACACACGTTGATCATTTGGCGATAGGGTCGGGCAACAACCTGTGGCTGAGTGATGGACTAAGGTTGATGAGCGTAAACACAGTGACTAAAAAAGTCACAGACTTTGGTGATGAGTGGGTGGTGAGCAAGCACTTACCTGCAAAGATCACTGAAATCGAAGTTGTTAATCCAGAACTTACCGTTGTTGGGACGGACCACGGACTGTATCTGATTGAAAATGGCAAAAGTCACTTTATTAAGCAGAGTGAACCCTTTGGCAGCGTTATCGAAATATCCTCCTCTGATGAGCAGATTTGGGTGGCGAGTGGCTATGGAGCCTTTTCGTTATCACTACCTAGTCGAGCCTTTAGGACCCTTCCTCTATTTCACGACAACATTCGTCCAGTATGTATTACGCAAGCGGATGAGCGTGTTTGGCTCGTGACATCAGCGGGGATTTCTGCCTATTCCACCTCAGGAGATATCACGAAACATTTTAGTGCGCCTTATGGGCTAATCAATAATGAGTTTATCAATGGCAGTTGTAGTTACAGTCAAAAAAGTGATGAAGTGATAGTAGGTTCACGCTACGGCATTGTCGAGTTCAGTTCGAAAGCACTACTTGATGCACAGCTGCCTTTGCCGGAAGTACTAGTGTCTAAGGTATCGATCAATAACCAACCCATTCACCTTGGTGGTGTAGCAGGATTAACACCTAAAGTGGAGTTTGGTGATTCAATTGCTTTGCAGTTAGGTTTATGGCCTTTTGCGCAAGGGAGTAACTTGGTCTATCGAATCGGTGATTCTAATTGGCAACAATTGCAGGGACAGCAGTTAAATATTGATAAGCCAAAGCCAGGCAAGCAGCATATCGAAATTGCAATATCAGGCGAGCAAGATAGTCCGAGGACCAAATTGTTCGAGTTCTATGTACTCACACCTTGGTATATGACCGGGTGGTTTTATACCCTTCTTGGTATGAGTTTTGTTTGTGCAACGGCGATGTTTATCTACTGGCGTTCACGTCGAATACAAGCAATGAATACCGTTCTAAAAACACAAGTCGCGTTGAAGACAGAACAATTGCAACATCAAAGTCGAGTTCTGGTGGGGAATAATCAGCAACTTAGAAAGGCATTTAATATACGTCACCAAGTGCTTCGAGAACTCACTGAGCAGGCGATCAGTCACTCTAAACAGTTTAAACTAGAAAATTCCAGTTACTCCCACAAAAGCAGTGAGGCGAGTGAAAGCCTAAAAAGTGTGCGTGCTGTGTTTGAGGATAGCAATCAAAAGCCCATGTTATGCTCGGTGATGCGAATTCTAAACTTCACGCTGGCGGCGTGGCAGAAAGAGTTAGACAGCTATGGCATCAATGTTGAGCTGGTTAATCACGCTAGTCGCGATATTGTGTTGGTAGATAGTTGTGACTTAGACATCATATTTAACTCGATACTTGCTAACGCAATGAGACGTTTGGTTCGTGGGCAAGTCATACGTATTACTCTGGATGATGACCAAGCGAAGCTGAGCGTTTGCTTTGAAGATAGTGGTTTACCACTCCCTAACTTTAGCGAAAGTAATGCAACTCAGTTGGATACGATGGCCGTTAATCAGTTGGATTTTAGTCCAAGTAGTCTTCCTTTCCATATACATCACTCTGGTGGCGAGTTGAAACCTGTAGAGCGAAACGGTCGAAATCGAATTACTATGCGCTGGACTCTGTCAGGTGAGCAGTCAACGACAGGACCGGCAGAGGTGAAGGCTCGCTCTATACTGAATCCAGAGACGGAAACCTCATCAGTTGAAGTGAAAACCGACAAGTATGAAAGTTGGAAACGCCAGGTGACTCAGTTGGTGTCAGTACACTTCAATGATCCTGATCTTAGTACCGCTACGGCGTCTAAATCTTTGTTTATCTCCGAGCGCAGTTTTCAGCGTCGCTTTAAATCACTTTTTGGTGCGACATTTACCGACTATCTAACTGATGTGAGAATGGAAAAAGCGTGTGAGATGTTATTACAAGGAGAAAAAGTGGCTGACGTGGCGTTTGCTTGTGGTTTCAACGATCCGTCATATTTCTCGCAACGCTTCAAACTCTATTTCGGTTTACCGCCCTCGAAGTTTGCTGCCATGGATGTAGAAGAAACAAGCGATTAGAGTTCAAAGTACTGATAAAAAGCGCGTTGTTTGTGACGTTCGACTTCAAGGTTAGTCAGGTGGAACTCAATGTGGTCGCCAGGTCTTAACTGTGCAAGTGTCGCCAAGTCTCTAAAAGCGACGGTGCCAAGTTTTTTGTAGCCACCTAACGTTTGTCTATCTTGCAGTAGTATAATTGGCATCCCGTCTGGCGGGAGTTGCACAGCTCCGCAAACAATACCTTCTGAGATCATCGAACCAACAGCAGGTAAAGCCGTACTGGTTGATCCGTTTTCGTTTTCGAGTCTGATACCCATGCGATTGCTATTGGCTGAAATTCGATATTGCGATGTCAGTATTTCATTGGTCACCTGCGATGATAATTGATGGTATTGAAAAGTGGGGATGAGCCTGAGTCGATAACTGGACGCATAACGTGGAATTGCCGAATTTGGCATCTTGATGGGTTTGGTATGAGCTTTATCCGTTATGGTCAATACATCTCCCAAAGCGAGTGGTTTTCCTTGTCCTAGTCCTCCTATTTGGTTTCTTTCAACCGTTGCGACACTATGCAGAAAAGGAGGAATTTGGAAATTTCCTTTGACCGATAAATACGTTCTTAGGCCTTGTCTGGGCGTGGATAGGTGTAGTTCTTCGCCATCATGCAAGCGAAAGGCTTGCCACTGAGGCAAGGCAATACCGCGAGTAGCGTTAATTGCGCGACAATCAGCTCCGGTAAGAACAGCGTCGATATCGCCGACTGCACGCAGCTTTATCCGCCCAAGCAGTATTTCAACGCTGGCGTTGGTAGACGGGTTACCTAACAGTTTTTGGCCCCAGCAGTGGGCGTGTAGATCACTGACTCCACCCGGACTTAACCCAAATTGTGCGCAATGGTGGCGTCCAAGATCTTGAATAGTTGCATGATGTCCTTGATTGAGTACTACCAATTTGGGCATATCTTGCCTCCAAGACTTATGAACTCTCGCTTGTCTATTGCTTCGAATCGAACGTTATTTCCAACCTTCAACTTGCTATCTTGTGGCTGCTGAGGGTTATAAAGTTCAATAGGACAATTACCTATGATTTGCCATCCGCCAGGCGTATCTTGAGGATAAACCGCCGTTTGATTATTAGCGATACCGATACTTCCTTTTGGAACAAAGTGTCGCGGTGTAACTAGTCTGGGAACTTGGATGGTTTCTGACACCTGAGCTAGAAAAGCAAACCCTGGAGCGAAGCCGATAGCGCAAACGGTATAAAGTGTCTGGCTGTGTATTTCAATAATACTCTCAATTGCAAGAGATAAGTCACGAGACATGCTGTCTAATTCTGGGCCTACCTCAGGTGCGTAATAGGCGGGTAAAACCGTAATTGATGACGGTGTGGACAGACTGGTTTCGATTACCTTAATGTCTGTGATGAACTGTCGAAGCTGCTGCTCATCCACTCTCAAAGGATGATATTCCACCAATAAGCTGGTGTAGGAAGGGGTGAGGTTTAGTATACCTTCCCCAAAGTGTTGCTCTATCTGGTCACAGAACTGACCAATCTCATTTGGTAAAGAGAGTTCAATTTCATCGCCAAAGTACACCATAAGTGCTGACTCAGATACCTCAATGATGCGTAAGTTGGTATTCATGATAAGGCCTGAGCGTCAATAAGTGAGCGGATTGCTTTGGCGACTCGAATTGACGCCTCATTGTCTCCATGCACACAGAGTGTCTCGGCATCTAACTTCAACGTTTTGTTGTCAATGGTTTGTACAGAATGTTGTGAGACTAAGGATGAGGCTTGCCCAAGAATATCGGTTTCAGAGTGAAGCACGGCGCCTTCTAGATTTCGCGGCGCCAATAAACCAGAGGTTTGGTAGCGTCTATCAACAAACGCTTCGAATATTAATGATGCACCACATTGACTCGCCATTTCGGAGTGGGTCATGGCATGATTTGTTGCCAGTAGCATAAGAGGTAAATTTAAAGAGGCTGACACCGTCAACATACACTTCAAAATATCATCGGACTCCATCATATCGTTATATAACGCGCCGTGTGGCTTAAAATAACTTACCTGACTGCCTTGGTATTCCGTTAGTGCTTTAAGAGCGCCAATCTGATAAATCACAGAGTGAATGAGGGCGTTTTGTGTCATTGGTATTGAGCGCCGCCCAAATCCCTCTTTATCGGCATACCCAGGATGGGCACCAATTGTAACCTGATGTGTGACACAGAGTTCGATAGTCTTAATCATGTTGTCAGGATCAGAGGCATGAAAGCCACAGGCAATGTTAGCCATATCAAGCAGTGGGATTAAGGAGGCATCTTGTCCCATTTGCCAAGGGCCGAAACTTTCACCAACATCACCGTTAAGTTTAAACATAGTGTCCAATTCCATTTGACCATCTATTACTGAGTATGGGGAATAGGTTAATTGTTTACAAATCAGAAAAGTAGACGTGAGAAGGAAGTTTGAGAGACGAGTAAGAAAAAAAATTCGCGGCATAGCCGGGGGACCATACCGCGGGTGCCAATGACACCTTCGCTTGCTGCCGGAGTGATGCGGTTACCCACATCACCTCTGGAATTTCGATTAACAGGAGCAGGTTTGCTCTGTTGGGATTTACTATAAGCAGTTCCACTTATTTTCCTTATAAAAAAAACGGCAACTTATTATGAGTATTACGCCATTGTTTTATTTTTAGTGTAAGGTGTTGATATTTATTGATTTTATTTTTATTTATCTTTTTTGCTAGTCATCTTCTCGTCATGAAAGTTGGGTTTGTTTTCAGAAATTGACGTAATTGACGGAAATATTTTGACAAGTATTGCAGTTGCGTTGGCGCTAAAATTGATTTAGCGCAATGCGAAACCTTAGTTTTTAAATATAAAATTATTGTTAATGTTAATATTTCTCATTACCAATCATAGTTTGGGTGGATTTAATGAAACTTGCTGATTTGAATATCGGAAGCAGTGGAAAAATCACTGCACTGACAGGACTATCGAATGATGTCCGTAAAAAACTGATGGTAATGGGATTATTACCTAATACCGAAGTTAAAGTTATTCGTCGAGCTCCAATGGGTGACCCTCTGCAAATTGAGGTTCGTGGCGTCTCTTTGGCTGTTCGCAATAACATAGCGCAAGCGATAGAAGTGGAGTCAGTGTAATGAACTACACCATTCTGACAGTCGGTAACCCAAACAGCGGTAAAACGACCTTATTCAATGGACTTACAGGTGCTAAGCAACAAGTTGGTAACTGGGCTGGTGTCACGGTAGAAAAGAAAACTGGTCAATATCATCACGCGGGTGATGACTTTCAACTTACAGATTTGCCGGGGATCTACGCGTTAGATAGTGGCAATGATGGTAACAGTATTGATGAATCGATAGCTTCTCGCGCTGTCCTGACTCATCCTGCTGATCTTATCATTAACGTTGTTGATGCTACCAGTTTAGAGCGCAGCTTGTATATGACGCTCCAACTACGTGAGCTAGGTCGCCCTATGGTAGTTGTACTTAACAAAATGGATGCGTTGAAGCGTGAACGAGTAAAATTGGATATTGCTGGGCTTGAAAAAGCGCTTGGCTGTCCGGTGATGACACTATCTGCGACAGATAAAGACCAAGTCAGAAACCTAAAAGAACGTCTTCACAAAACCGTTGTTCAAGGTCTTACTCTTGATGCGCTTGCCATTAATTATGGTGCAGAAATGGAGCAGGCTATTGCGAAAGTGGAACCTGTTTTTGCCGGAGAAACGGTTAATTCGCGAGCACTAGCGATTCGTGCATTAGAAAAAGATGTGATGGTGTTGAACTCATTGACATCAGAGCAGCGTGACGACATTGAACTGGCTGGCAAGCAAACTCAACTTGATATCGATCTACAGGTTGCTGATACCAAATACACATTCCTGCATGAACAATGTAAGAAACTTCGCCGTAGTGAAGGTAAGCTAAGCCGCAGCTTCACTGAAAAAGTAGACGCACTCATTCTGAACAAATGGGTGGGTGTGCCATTCTTCTTTGTGGTGATGTACCTAATGTTTATGTTCTCCATTAACATTGGTAGCGCATTTATCGACTTCTTTGACATTGGTGTCGGTGCGTTGCTGGTTGATGGTGGACACTATCTATTGGATGGACACTTACCTGTTTGGCTTGTAACGCTTATTGCTGACGGTGTCGGTGGTGGTATTCAAACGGTAGCTACCTTTATCCCAGTGATTGCAGCTCTGTACCTTTTCTTGGCCGTTCTTGAGAGCTCTGGTTACATGTCTCGTGCCGCGTTCGTGCTAGATAAAGTCATGCAAAAAATCGGTCTACCGGGCAAAGCATTCGTCCCACTGGTTTTAGGTTTTGGCTGTAACGTACCGTCTATTATGGCAACACGTACCCTAGACCAAGAGCGTGAGCGCAAACTTGCCGCATCCATGGCACCATTTATGTCGTGTGGTGCCCGCCTTCCTGTGTATGCCTTGTTTGCAGCGGCTTTCTTCCCAGAAAGCGGTCAAAATGTGGTATTCGCTTTGTACATCCTTGGTATTGTCGCGGCAGTGTTTACAGGTTTAGTACTTAAGCACACCATCTACCCAGGTTCGAGTGATAGCTTAGTTATGGAAATGCCGGACTATGAGCTGCCAACTTTCCAAAACGTCATGATCAAAACATGGCAGAAATTAAAGCGCTTTGTATTGGGTGCAGGTAAAACCATCGTGGTAGTTGTAACTATTTTGAGTTTCCTAAATTCTGTTGGTACAGACGGCTCATTCGGCAACGAAGATAGTGAAAACTCAGTATTGTCGAAAGCGGCTCAAGTGGTTACTCCAGTCTTTTCACCTATGGGTGTCCAGCAAGATAACTGGCCAGCAACGGTGGGTATTATCACTGGTATTTTTGCCAAGGAAGCTGTCGTGGGTACACTCAACAGCCTTTACACTTCGGGTGAAGGTGAAGAGAGTGAATATGATTTGATGGGGAGCCTACAAGAAGCGGTTGAATCTATCCCGGCGAATTTAGCTGGTCTTAGCTACTCAGATCCTCTAGGTGTCGATGTTGGTGACCTTACTGATTCCTCTGCCGTAGCTGAAGAGCAGGCCGTAGATACATCAATTTTTGGTAACCTAAAAGGCTACTTTGTCACTGGCAATGCAGCGTTTGCTTACTTGATCTTTATCTTGCTTTACACACCATGTGTTGCAGCAATGGGTGCTTACGTTAAAGAGTTTGGTCAAAAATACGCACGCTTTATTGCGGTGTGGACAATGGGTCTAGCCTACGGAAGTGCAACGTTGTACTACCAGGTTACTCATTTCACGGCTCATCCTATGACCAGTGCTGCTTGGATCGCTGCCATTCTGTTAGTGTGTGTACTGGTGTTCAAGCTACTGCAAAACGAAGGCCGAAAACAGAGTGCACTAGAGGCGCAAACGGCATGATTCTTACAGAGTTAAAATCATTCATTGAAATGCATCCTGGCGCGAGTCGCCAGGAGATTGCTAAGAAGTTCTCGCTCAGTGAAGATGGTGTTGACGCGATGTTGTCCGTATGGATTCGTAAGGGCACAGTATCACGCATGCTTGATACCAATAAATCCGATCAAGTGACACGTGTGCGTTATGCCATGAATCGTAACGATGGTTTATCGGTTACCGTTACCATGTAAAATGTGATTGAGTCATTATATAAATAGCCGCCCAATTAGGGCGGCTTTTTTATTTATGCTGATTGAGACCTAATAACTTGAGGCCACCGCTTAGCAAAACAATCGCACCTGGCAAGACCAGCATTTCCCACTTAAGTTGGTTAAAGTTGATCAACACCAGTTCAAGAAACTTGACGAAGAGGATGATGATAATGACCTCGGCCAGTTTGTTTTTTAAGTGACCGATGTTTGGCGTTTTAATCCAGCTCAAAGTTGAGTCTGTCTCTTCGGCGGTTTTATTCTTGATAAATAAGGTGTACACCCCATGTGAAAAAATAAATAGCACTAAAGCGACTAAGAAGGTATCTAAAGATTTAATAAGATAGCTGATGGCTATATCTGCGCGGTCTAGGTGCAGTAACTCGGAAGGTGGCTCGGCGTTCAACAAGAACACGCCAAACGCATTGTAAGTCTTTGCGGCACCAATTAGGAACAATAAGACAGAGCCAGCCATAGAGCCAATGATGGCAATCCAGCTGACATAACGGAATTGAACTAATAATCTTTTGGTCATGACTTGCTCCTATATTTTAACGGGGCAAGTTTATAGAGAAATTGGATTCGTGATAATAATAGGATTTTTTTAAAGATTATTACGAATACGTAATAGTACCCAAGATCTTTATTCGAGCGGAGATCTTGGGTAGGTAGGCCAATGGTCAGTCGCTGTTAAAAGGGTGACATTAACCGCGTGTAAACAAGCTGCTTAAGGAAAGGACATTACCGATGCGTGTCATGATGTCCGCTTGTTCTTCATCGCTGCGTTGCTCGCCTTTGGTATTGCCCCATACAGGACCTGGCCAAGCGATGTCGTCTTTGAATCGAGCAATATGATGGATATGCAGTTGCGGCACCATGTTTCCCAATGCGCCAAGGTTGAGCTTGTCAGGTCGAAAAGTCGCTTCGAGTGCTTGAGCGACGGCTTGAGACTCTAGCAAAAATTGCTGCTGTTCCTTCATTGGTAAGTGATGAAGTTCTTTTAAGTTTTCACGCTTCGGAACCAAGATTACCCAAGGAACCGCACTGTCCTTGCTAAGGAGGGCAACGCAAAGTGGAAAGTGACCGATGACAGTAGTGTCTTTGGCGAGTTGAGGGTGCAGTTCAAAGCTCATGGTGTTAATTCCGTTGTCATAATGAGGGACTCAGTATACGTCAGATAAAACAAAAGGTTGACGCTTTCACGTCAACCTTTGTGTATTCATTACCATTTACGTAGTGGTAATTACATGCGTTCTAGCGTTTCGATACCAAGCAGTTCTAGACCTTGCTGGATAGTCTTAGCTGTTAATGCCGCGAGTTTTAGTCGGCTTTGCTTAACGCTTTCATCTTCAGCAATAAGAATTGGACATGCTTCGTAGAAGCTAGAGAATTGACCTGCAAGCTCAAATAAATAGCTACACATAATGTGAGGCTGACCTTCACGAGCGACAGATTGTACGGCTTCCTCGAATTGCAGTAGTTTAGCAACTAACGCTTTCTCTTTCTCATCAGTGATCTTGATGTCACCTGAAAGCTCGTCCATTGATACGCCAGCTTTTGCAAAGATAGACGCTACACGAGTGTAAGCGTACTGCATGTAAGGAGCAGTGTTACCTTCAAACGCTAGCATGTTGTCCCAATCGAACACGTAGTCTGTAGTACGGTGCTTAGAAAGGTCTGCATACTTAACCGCTGCCATTGCTACCGTGTTAGCGATATTTGCTTTCTCTTCAGCATCTAGCTCTGGGTTTTTCGACTCGATTAACGCTGTAGCGCGCTCTACTGCTTCGTCTAGAAGATCAGCAAGGCGAACCGTACCGCCTGCGCGAGTCTTGAACGGACGACCATCTTTACCTAGCATCATACCAAATGCGTGGTGCTCAAGGCTGGTTGATTCTGGTACATAACCTGCCTTGCGGACGATAGTCCAAGCTTGCTGTAGGTGTTGGTGCTGACGTGAATCGATGAAGTAAAGAACGCGGTCTGCACCAAGCTTCTCGTAGCGATATTTTGCACAAGCGATGTCAGTCGTGGTGTATAGGAAGCCGCCATCACGTTTTTGGATGATAACACCCATTGGCTCGCCATCTTTATTCTTATATTCGTCAAGGAATACCACTTGTGCGCCGTCATCTTCAACTGCTAGACCTTTTTCTTTCAGGTCTTGCACAATGCCAGGTAGCATGTCGTTATACATACTTTCACCCATCACATCGTCACGCGTTAACGATACATTTAGGCGATCGTAGTTGCGTTGGTTCTGGATCATAGTAACGTCAACAAGCTTCTTCCACATTTCAGCGCAGAACTCATCGCCACCTTGCAGTTTCACTACGTAGCCACGTGCGCGCTCTGCAAATTCAGCATCTTCGTCATACAGCTTTTTAGATTCGCGGTAGAAAGCTTCAAGGTCAGAGAGTTCCATTGAAACTTCACCAGACTCTTGTTGAACGCGCTCTAGATTAGCGATAAGCATACCGAACTGAGTACCCCAGTCACCGATGTGGTTAGCACGGATAACGTTATGACCCAAAAACTCTAGAGTACGAACAACCGCATCACCGATGATGGTTGAACGAAGATGACCAACGTGCATTTCTTTTGCTACGTTTGGTGCAGAGTAGTCAGCAACGATGGTTTGTTGCTCTTGAGAAGCCACACCTAGGCGTGCATCCGTCAGTGCTTCGTCAGCTTGCTTTGCAAGAAATTCTTCGCTTAGGAAGATGTTAATAAAGCCAGGACCAGCAATTTCAGTTTTGCTTGCAATTCCATCTAGGTCCAAAACGTCCAGAACTTTCTGTGCGAATTCTCGTGGATTTGTACCCAATTTCTTAGCAACGCCCATTACGCCATTTGCTTGGTAGTCACCAAACTGTGGTTTCGCAGATTGGCGAACAGCAGCAGGACTGCCTGCAGGTGCGCCAGCGGCTTCTAGAGCCTGAGATACTTTGTCGTTGATCAGTGCTTGGATATTCACACGCGTTTCCTTCAATTCTTGGAATTGGATTTCATGTTGTTCATGAAACTGTGGCAATTTGGCGCACATAATAGCAACTTTAACGCCAGTGACCTAGAGGGGAAGTTTGTATTTTTTCTGATTCTGGCCGAATCCTGCTACTATCTGGCGTTTGAAGTACAAAATGAGCGCTAAAAAATGGAACAAACCCTGCTACAAAAAGGTCTAGTACCTTCTCAAATGTTGAGTGAAACTGATGCCTTTCTCGATAAAGTTCAGGCATTATGCAGCAAGTTATCTATAGATTTAGCAGATTACCAAGCCGACCATATTGCTTTGCGAATCAATGATTCGGACGTGGCGAAAGCGGCTCATACCGCGTGGCTAGAATATGGCAAGGTCATTTCTGAGGCGCACATAAACGGTCGTCCAATTATCGTTTTGCAATTTGACCAAGCAATAACAAGTCGTGGTTGGTCGATTGAATGTCTGGAACTGCCTTATCCAGCAATAGGGAAGACACACCCTATTGAACACTGGGAGCACGTTGAGTTCGTTGTGCCTTCAAAGGCAACAACAGCGGACGAATATTTAGCTGATTTATGTATCATTTTTCCAGCGTTGGCTCATCGTTTGGAGCAGTTGGATGCTCTTAACATTAAAATGAAGCTATCCAGTCCGAAAGGCGAAGGAGAGCGCTTAGCTAACCCGACGGTGGCATTTAAGCACGATAACATCTGCGTCAAACTTCATCCGCATAGCCTAAAAAACATTGTTGCTTCTGAGCAAGCCGATATCTAGAGCAAAATGGTGTGAGTGTTAGTTATTCGGGTAATGACATTAAGTGAAAGATCATTACCTGAATAAGGGCTAACTTCACAAAGCCTCGACAGGCTCTTACCGATCAATTTATCGTCAACGACTAAACTTGTAGCTGTAAACCTAGTCTGTAAGGAAACGGCAAGTGATAACAGCTACGATAAATAAATGGGGAGTAGTGCTGCTCCTATCAAGCACCTCCTTTCTAACCTCCGCCGCTGATTTTGATATTGATAATCCCACCTGTGAAACCAGCACGAGTCGACAAGTCTCTAACGGTCGCCTCGATCTCAATCTACATTTTTGCAATCAATTAGTTCTTGATGATGGTAAAAAAGCACCATGGAGCAAATCTTACATAGCTCCTTATGAGCGTGCGGCTAAGCGATGGCTTGAAGTGCTTACCGCCGTCGATGGCGCTGACAAACATACACTAGACATTAACTTCTATGTGGTACCGCTCGAAGATGCCAATGGCATGGCGGGGCCTGAAGATGAAATTGATATCAGTTGGCGTTTGATTCCCACAAAAGGGTCGGTCTTTATCGGCAGCCATACCTATGAGCCTGGATTTGATCAAGTTGAATTCAACGCCAATATTCTGCACGAAATGGGTCATGTGTTCGGGGTGGGGGCGTATTCTACCGACTATACGCGTCATGATGGACAACTGGGTAAAGTGTTTTTAGTCAAAGATAGCCAAGCGGTGAAACGGTTTAATCGACAATATCAGGTAAACTATCGCGAACTGCCAATAAGTGACGATGGTGGCCATTTATATGACTCAAAGTGGAGTGAAGACAAAAAGCGCTACGATAAAAACGGCGTTCCAGTACCAGACATGAGTCAAGAGTTGATGGCAAATGGTACTTTGATTGGACCAGTGACATTAGGTCTATTAGATGACTTGGGCTATCAGGTGGACTATTCGAAAGGGGATCGTTACTCAAATTAACGCTAG
Organism: Vibrio sp. ER1A; assembly: GCF_000733315.1. Classification (NCBI taxonomy): domain Bacteria; kingdom Pseudomonadati; phylum Pseudomonadota; class Gammaproteobacteria; order Vibrionales; family Vibrionaceae; genus Vibrio; species Vibrio sp. ER1A. The sequence continues at coordinate 41,248 of NZ_JPJA01000084.1, read as the reverse complement.
TTCCTGAATAAACCGAGTCTGCGTCTATCTGATTAGAGTTAGCGAAAGTCACTCGCTACCATTGCTCAATGATGATTCAACCATGGTAGCGAGTTATAAAGGCTACAGAATGACGGTCTTATTGCCGTAAACAAACACATGGTCATTAATGACCTTGTTTAACGCTTTGGAAAGTACGTTTTTCTCAACATCTCGTCCAGCTTGAGCCATGTCTGCGGCACTAAAGTTGTGATCCACTGGGATAACGTCTTGTTTGATGATTGGGCCTTCATCCAGATCATTGGTGACGAAATGGGCTGTCGCGCCGATAATCTTCACGCCGCGATCATACGCTTGCTGGTATGGTTTAGCGCCGATAAATGCAGGCAAGAAACTGTGGTGAATGTTGATGATTTTATGATGATATTGTTCCACGAACGTTGGCGTTAGAACGCGCATATATTTTGCCAGCACCAAATAATCGGCCTCATATTGGTCGATCACTTCCAACATTTTCGTTTCATGCTCCTCTCGGCTTAGTCCGTCATGAGAAACGCAGTGGTATGGGATATCAAACTTCTCGGTTAGTCCTTGAAGCATATCGTAATTACCGATGACTGCGGCGATCTCTACATCTAGACTACCATCAAAGTTCTTCATCAGGATATCACCTAGGCAGTGCGCTTCTTTGGTGACCAGAATAACGATGCGCTTACGTGATGAATCGACTAACTTACGTTTTGTGCCTTGTGGGAGTGCTTGGTCTAAATCCGCTAAAAAGGTTTCATCGTTGAAGTAACCTTCCAACTCAGTGCGCATAAAGAAGTGACCACTGGTGTTATCTACAAATTCATTGTTGTGAATAATGTTCAGCTGGTGCTTGTAACAAATGTTGGTGATTTTTGAAATGAGACCAGGCGCATCGTTGCAATGCGTCAATAACGTTTTCTTTTCCATGATTTACTGCTTCCGTGAAATTTAAACTTTGACCTCTTCGTTATTCTGAAACTCGATATTCATGGTCCGGAAGGAGCACAACATATTGATGTGAATCTAAATTTACGAATTTGAGGATTTAAAATGGTGCGTTTGTTGAGGTAGTACGCAATCTAATCAACATTATTAATCTATTCTGGGCAAGGTTTCAACAAAAGAAGTCCGCCACGACGGCATTCCGGCTTGTCTCGATTTGTTGGAGCATCCTCAATTTGGCTTTAGGAGAGTGTTATGGATAAAGAACTACTCGCGCGCAAACTCTACGACCAAAGAGTCTCAGAATTGGTTGGAGATTCGGCCTTTGACCAGCATGAGCTTGATGAGCTTTGGTACAGTAAAGTCTCGCCTTCACAAGCAGCTGAACAATTAAAGCAATCGGACAATGTCATCGCCCCAGGATGGCTTACACGTTACCTGAATAAGCACTAGCCACTTTAAATTCTTCCCTGGTTTAAGCGCTCTTATTCTCTGTTCTACGAGCAAGAGCGCTCAATTCAATTTTCAACTGCTAAGCGATTAGGTATACACTAGGCCGATTAATATTAGGTAGCGGCAATCAGTGGTTTCAACAATAAATGGTTTCACGAACAATTAAAAAGGCGTTCGCCTCTGATGGCGCATTGGGAAGGGTTATCCCCGGTTTTCAGCCCAGACAACCACAACTTGATATGGCTGATGCCGTTGAACAAGCTATTCATAATGAAGACCAGCTTGTGGTGGAAGCGGGTACGGGTACTGGCAAAACCTTTGCTTATTTAGTCCCTGCGCTGTTAAGCGGTAAGAAAACCATTATCAGTACCGGATCGAAAAACTTACAAGAACAGCTCTTCCATCGTGATTTACCTTTGATGGTTGAAGCGTTAGGTTTTCATGGGCAAGTTTCGTTGTTAAAAGGGCGTTCCAACTATTTGTGTCTAGATAGACTGAGTCGACAAATGGTGGAAAGTCATACCACAGAAACGCAAACGGATTTGTTGTCACAGTTGGTCAAAGTGCGATCTTGGTCCTCGGAAACTAAGTCTGGAGACTTGGGTGAATGTGATGCGATTGCTGAAGATAGCCCAATTATACCCACCATTACGTCCACTAATGACAACTGCTTAGGAAAAGAGTGTCCAAGCTACCAAGATTGCTTTGTATTGAAGGCTCGTAAGCGAGCGTTGGACTCTGATGTCGTGGTGGTAAACCACCACTTATTTATGGCGGATCTTGCTATTAAGGAGACTGGCTTTGGGGAGCTGATTCCAGAAGCGGAAGTGTTTATCTTTGATGAAGCACACCAAATACCAGATATTGCCAGTCAGTATTTCGGGCAATCTATTTCAAGCCGTCAGATCCAAGATCTCGCGAAAGATATTGAGATTGGTTATCGCACTGAAGCCAGAGACATGCGTCAATTGCAAAAAGCAGGTGATAGACTCTCCCAATCAGCGATGGATATGCGTATTGTGCTAGGCGATACAGGTTTTAGGGGAAACTGGCGCGATGCCGTTGCCTCACCAAGTATCAAACGTGAATTAGACCGACTGCTGGATGCCATCAACTTGGTGATTGATGTACTTAAACTCGCTTTAGGTCGAAGTCAGCTATTAGATACCGCATTTGAGCGGGCTAATCTTATTAAAGGTCGTATTGAACGAGTGTGCGATGTCACTATTACCGGTTACTCCTATTGGTACGATACGTCGCCTCGTCATTTTAGTCTGCATATCACCCCGTTAACCGTTGCCGATAAGTTCCATGAGCAAGTGGAGATGAAGGGCGGTGCATGGATCTTTACCTCTGCAACTTTAGCGGTTTCCGATGACTTTGGTCACTTTACCTCTCGATTAGGTCTGATTCCGAAGCAGCAGTTTTCTCTACCAAGTCCGTTTGACTATCCCACTCAGGCTAGATTGTGTGTACCACGTTATTTGCCTGAACCAAATAGCCAAGGATTAGCTCAAAAGCTAGTGAACATGTTGTCTCCGGTCATTGAAGAAAACCAAGGGCGCTGCTTTTTCCTATGCACCTCACACAGCATGATGCGCGAGCTGGGTGAAAAGTTTCGTGGAAGCTTGTCACTGCCCGTATTACTTCAAGGTGAAACCAGCAAACAAAAAACGCTCGCAGAGTTTATGGAACTTGGTAACGCTTTGCTGGTGGCGACAGGGGCATTTTGGGAAGGAATAGATGTTAGAGGTGATACGCTGAGCTGTGTTATCATCGACAAATTACCGTTTACAGCCCCCGATGATCCACTGCTTAAAGCACGGATCGAAGATTGTAAATTACAAGGTGGTGACCCGTTCCAACAGGTACAACTGCCTGATGCCGTAATTACGTTAAAACAAGGTGTGGGCCGATTGATTCGAGATCAGAAAGATCGTGGCGCACTGATTATTTGCGACAATCGATTGGTGACCAGAGAGTATGGAGCGACGTTCTTAGCCAGCTTGCCGCCTATTCCTCGAACGCGCGACCTTGGAACGATAAGACAGTTTCTAGCACTCGACACAGAGTCGAATGCTAAAGAAGAAAAAATTGAGAAATAAATGACTTATAAAATTCTAGCTATCGATACTGCAACAGAGAACTGCTCAGTGGCTCTGTTGGTTGGTGATACGATTCATACTCGCAGTGAACTTGCTCCTCGCGATCATACGAAGAAAGTACTTCCTATGGTCGATGAGCTGTTAAAAGAGGCAGGATTGACACTTGCAGAACTGGATGCCTTAGCGTTTGCACGTGGTCCGGGCAGTTTTACGGGTGTACGTATTTGTATCGGGATTGCTCAAGGGCTAGGGTTTGGTGCCGACTTACCAATGATTGGAATTTCAACACTCAAAGCAATGGCGCAAGGCTCATATCGTATGAATGGTGCCACTCGTGTGGCTAGTGCTATCGATGCACGCATGAACGAAGTGTATTGGGGGCGTTTCGAACAGCAAGACAATGGCGATTGGCAAGACGTTGACCAAGAACAAGTGATCCCACCGAGCATCTTAGCGGAGAATCTGTCTGCTGATGGCATGCAGTGGACGCAAGCTGGAACGGGTTGGGAAGCTTACGTGGATACAATGAACACATTGGCTATCGATACCATCGCTTCTGAAGTCAAATATCCGCAGGCGCAAGATATCGCATTTCTTGCTAAATTCGAACTAGAGCGCGGTAATACTGTGCCAGCGGAAGAGGCAAGTCCAGTTTATCTTCGCGATACGGTAGCTTGGAAAAAGCTACCAGGCCGCGAATAACGGGAGAAAGCTAGCGCGCGAATAACGCGCTAGCTTAATTAACTCATGGTCTCGATTAACGGCCTTCCTTCTATCCCCAGCCAACGCAAGACACAGAAAGCCAAAACGAATAAGGCTGTGTCGAAAGCGTCGACGCCTTCAAGTACTAACGCAACTAATCAAACCACACAAGTCACTAAAGTGGCTCAAGCTGTTGCTCATTCGGTAAAACATTTATCAGACGCTGACGTGGCGCGTGCTCAAGTCCAATATGATTTACCTGAAGGACGCTCCAAAAAGGCATTAGAAGCCTATATGGATGTGATGAATCGAGCCAAACGAGAGGAACTTGAACAGTTACTTGGTGTCGATATTTTTATATGATAATAAGAGTATTTTTCATTTAAGGATAAGAAGTATGAATTTGGTGACGAAAATCGTTAGCCTGATTGGTTTGAGTATAATGTTGTCGGCGTGTGGTAGTTTGCCGGAGCAACTTGCCACAACGAATGAAAACGTTGTTTCCCAATATCAACAGGTGGTTGATGCTAAGGATGGAACTGAAGTTCGCCTTGGTGGTGTGATTGATACGGTTAAAAACTTGCCAAGCCAAACTCGCATTGAGATCGTCAATCTTCCGATCGATAAGTATGGTAAGCCTGACTTAGACCAAGAACCCAATGGCCGTTTTATTGCTTATGTTGATGGATTTGTCGATCCTGTAACGTACTCACGTGGTCGCTTAATTACCGTTGGTGGTCATAAAGGTGGTGTGGAGCGTGGTAAAGTAGGTGAGTTCGAAGCGGACTTTCCTGTTATCAAAGTATATGGGCAGTATCTTTGGCGAGTAGAAGAGCGCTTGATCATAAATCGTAACCCAAGTTCTTTTCATTCCTGCTGGGGTTATTACTGTGACGACTTCTACTACGGACCAACACAGGGAAGAGTTATCAAAGAGGTGAAGTAGCATTGCTTGCAAAAATAGAAGAAAAATCAGTCAAGATAGATGACAGGTACGTGACCTATCTTGAATTGAACCCCAAACTAACGGCCGCTAAGACGGTCGTTTTTATTCATGGTTGGATGGATAATGCCGCCAGTTTCCAATCTTTAATCGAGCAGGCTGCTGCACATCAGGTACCTTGGCGAGTTATTGCGATTGATTTGCCAGGGCATGGTCATTCAACACATAAGTCTGCGCACCATTTTTACAACTTTCACGACTACGTCGATGATCTTCACCGCATTTTGCTCAAACTTGAAGCAGTTGATGTATATCTAGTGGGACATTCACTTGGTGCATTAATCGCGAGTTGCTATAGTGCGGCCTTTCCTGAAAAAGTCGCAGGATTAGTTCAAATCGAAGCGCATGTCCCTCTTTCTGAATCCCCAGAGCAGAGCGCAGAGCGACTAAGAAACGGTATTGAAAGTCGTGAGCATTGGCGAGAAAAATCACCACGTGCCATTCCATCCAAACAAGATGCAATCAAAATGAGGATGCGAGCAACAAAGTTGCGGGAAGAAACAGTCCTCCCGATTGTTGAACGTGACCTGCAATTGATCGATGGTCAGTGGTTTTGGCGTCATGACAGTAAGCTTAAATGTGAGTCGGTCTATCGTATGACGCAAGAGCACGCTGAGGCCATTATGTCTGCGATTACTGTTCCTCATTTGGTGATTTTGGGGCAGCGTGGTTATCACTATTTACAGAACCCTCAAATCTTATCTCTTCTTGTCGATGCACAGATAGAAAAGGTCGAAGGCGATCACCATTGCCATTTAGAGTCGCCAAAAAAGGTATTTGAGCTAATACTTGGACTAGTTAACAAAAATTAAACAAGTGTTTGAGTCTTTCGTGCGCAAACTGGTCTGCTGTGTTGTAATAGCAGGAATAATAAAACATTCATAGAGATTCTAAGTGTTAACAAGTTTTTAAACTCTACATTGATTTAACTGCCAGTCTATGAATACGAAAGAGTGACCTTACACGCAAGGAGTATAATTGTGGATAAACCTTGGCTTTCGCGATACCCAAGTGATGTGCCGGAACAGATTAATCCGGACCAGTATCCTTCTTTAGTAGAAATGTTTGAACAGTCAGTACACAAATTCGCTGACCAACCAGCCTTCGTTAATATGGGGTCGGTGATGACATTTCGTAAGTTGGAAGAGCGCAGCCGCGCTTTTGCAGCTTACTTACAAAATGAGTTAAAGCTGAAAAAGGGTGATCGTGTCGCGATCATGATGCCTAACTTGCTGCAATATCCGGTTGCCTTGTTTGGTGTCTTACGTGCTGGCTTAATAGCCGTCAACGTTAACCCACTGTATACACCGCGTGAGCTAGAGCACCAGTTAAACGACGCTGATGCTAAAGCTATAATTATCGTCTCCAACTTTGCTAGCACGCTTGAGCAAGTGGTCGAGAACACGCCAATCAAACACGTGGTACTAACCAGTCTTGGTCAAATGTTGCCAAGAGCAAAAGGGACGGTGGTCGACTTTGTCGTGAAATACGTCAAAGGTATGGTGCCTAAGTATGATTTGCCAGGGGCTTTGTTGCCGAAATC
>NZ_JPJA01000084.1:0-33687 GCF_000733315.1 Vibrio sp. ER1A | reverse complement strand
CTGAATTCGGCAACAAAGCCTATCGTTGACCGTAAGAAAGACATGATTTTGGTCTCTGGTTTTAACGTTTATCCAAACGAGATCGAAGATGTGATTGCATTGAATGATAAGGTGCTTGAAGTGGCGGCAATCGGTGAGGCCAACGAAGCATCCGGTGAGATTGTGAAAGTGTTTGTAGTTAAGAAAGACTCTTCATTAACTAAAGAAGAGATCATTGAACACTGTCGTAAGCACTTAACAGGCTATAAGATTCCTAAGCGCGTGGAGTTTAGAGAGGACTTGCCAAAGACTAATGTGGGTAAGATTTTGCGCCGTGTACTTCGTGAAGAGAACGACGCCAAGTTGACCAAAACCTCAGAAAAAACGGTTTAACGTTAACCTTTAATTACAATCAATGCTAGAATGCCAGCCCTCAAAGCTGGCATTGTTTTTTTAAGAGAGACTGAGTGGAATATCAAATAGTAACCGAGTTGGCCGAACTAGAGTCGGTATGTAACAAGGCTCGTGAATCCGATGTAGTCATGTTGGATACCGAGTTTGTACGTATCCGTACCTTCTACCCTAAACTGGGTCTCATCCAGCTATACGATGGTGAGCAGCTGTCACTTATCGATCCGTTGACTATTAGTGATTTCACCCCTTTTATTGAACTGCTTCAAGACGCCTCGGTACTTAAAGTCCTCCATGCCTGCGGAGAAGATTTGGAAGTGTTCGTCAACAGTTTCGGATGCATGCCATTCCCAATGGTCGATACGCAAATCATGGCAGCCTTCTTAGGTCATGGACTATCGACGGGGTTTGCCGCATTGGTTGACGAATACCTTGGTGTAGAGCTCGATAAGAGTGAATCCCGGGCTGATTGGGTTGCGCGTCCACTGACAGATAAGCAACTGGATTATGCGGCGGCTGATGTTTATTACCTATGGCCTCTGTATTTCAAACTGTTTGCTCAAGTGGAAGCAAAGGGTTGGTGGGATGCCGCACAGCAAGAATCTGACTTGTTAATGCAAAAACGTGGTAAAACGCCAAATCCAGACAGTGCTTACCTCGACATTAAAGGTGCTTGGCAATTGAAGCGCAAGCAATTGGCCATCCTCAAACCTTTAGCCACGTGGCGAATGAATGAAGCACTCAAGCGTGACCTTGCACTAAACTTCGTCATCAAAGAGCAAGAGCTGTGGAGTATTGCGCGTTTTGCGCTTAAGAAGCCTAAGCAGATGGAAGAAGAGGGCGTGGATCCACGTGCAATTCGTCGTCATGGTGAGCGCATCGCTGCTATTGTCAAACGCGCCCAACAAACACCAGAAGAAGAGTACCCAGATAAAATCGAGCGCCTAATGGATTTTCCGGGTTACAAACAGGTCTTTAAGAAGCTCAAAGATGAAGTGAAAAAAGCGGCGCAGCACAGTGGCTTGGCAACTGAGTTTTTAGCATCTAAAAAGCAACTTAATCAATACCTTTCATGGATATGGAAGTACGACCGAGATCCGGCAAGATTGCCAGATGTGATGCAAGGGTGGCGACTGGAGTTGTTCGGTCAAAACTTAGATAAAGTTATGGATTAAAAAAATGGCTCGCAGTTGCGGGCCATTTTTCTATTCGTTATTCACTCACTTTTCATCTTCTGGTAGCTGAACGTTTAGTTCAAGCACCGAGATGTCATCGTCTTTGTGCTCAAACGACAAGTCCACCATGGATGGATCAACTTCAACGTATTTGGCGATAACTTTAAGAATGTCTTCTTTCAACTGCGGCAGATACGATGGCGAAGGTGAACCTTCACTGCGACGCTCTGCGACGATAATTTGCAGGCGCTCTTTCGCTAAGTTTGCTGAGCTCTTTTTTTGCGGGCGGAAAAACTCGAGTAATGACATGAATTAACCCCCGAATAGACGTTTGAAGATGCCTTTCTTCTGCTCCGTTAAGAAGCGGAAATCAACTTGTTCACCAAGTAGGCGATTTACTGTATCTGCGTAAGCAAGACCTGCATCTGATTCATCGTCAAAAATGACAGGGACGCCTTTGTTCGAAGCATTAAGAACCGCTTGGCTTTCTGGAATCACTCCAAGTAGAGAGATGTGCAGAATCTCCTCCACATCTTCGACAGACAGCATTTCACCTTGTGTCACACGAGCTGGGTTATAGCGTGTCAGCAGTAGATGTTGCTTAACTGGCTCCAAGCTCTCTTCTGCTCGACGTGATTTAGAGTCCAAGATACCAAGGATACGGTCAGAGTCACGTACTGAAGAAACTTCTGGGTTTGTGGTAACAATGGCTTCATCCGCAAAATACAGCGCCATTAATGCGCCTTGCTCGATACCTGCCGGTGAGTCACAGATAACAAAGTCAAAGCCCATTTCATCGAGGTCATCTAACACTCGACGAACGCCTTCTTTAGTCAGTGCGTCTTTATCGCGAGTTTGTGATGCAGGCAGGATGAACAGGTTGTCAGAACGCTTATCTTTGATGAGTGATTGGTTTAGTGTCGCTTCACCGTTGATCACGTTAACAAAGTCGTAAACGACGCGACGTTCACAGCCCATGATCAAGTCTAGGTTACGCAAACCGATATCAAAGTCGATGACTGCGGTTTTCTTGCCTTTAAGGGCAAGGCCAGAAGCGATTGCTGCACTGGAAGTGGTTTTGCCAACGCCGCCTTTACCTGACGTTACAACAATAATGCGTGCCATTATCTGTTTTCCTTAAAATTATTATATCGTGAGGATTTCGAAATCGAGTTGGTCGTTGGTCATACCAAACATTACCTTTTTGCCCCAATATTCACGTTCAATTTGATCACTGAGCCAGTAATTTCCTGCGATAGAAACCAGCTCAGCTTTTAAGTCGTTACATAGGATCTTAGCTTCACTGGAGCCACTAGCTCCGGCAATCGCGCGTCCTCTAAGCGTGCCATGGATATGGATGGTACCGTCAGCTATTACTTCAGCACCTGCACTCACATGATTTAACACCACAAGGTCTCTGTTTTTTGCATAGATTTGTTGGCCGGAACGCACTGGGGTTCGGACTATCATAGTCGGTTCCATCTTCGCGGGTGCTTGAGAAGGGGCTTTACTTGCGGTCATTACAGCAAAGCCAGCTTCAATGGCGAGATTTTGAGTGCGCTTATCTTGGCAACCGGTGATACCTACTGGGATCATACCAAGCTCTTCTACGCCAAGTTTTAGGTCTAGGAAGTTGATATCGCCGTCAACTTTACTGATGTTTAGAACCACAGGAGCCGATGCAAAAAATGTCGGTGCTTGTGAGACTTTTTCTTGCAAAAAATGAACTGCTTTAGAAACATCGTTGTCAGAAAGATGCAACACCGATAAGGTGAAGCTACTGCCTTTCAGATCTGGGGATTGAGACATTGCTGATCAAATCCTTGTGCCAATGACATTGCTTTTTAAATAGGATAATCATGTTATATTTCAACACTACATACAGCAAGCTATCTTGCGCTCAAATGGATAATTAACTCTCAATTTTCCATAAACTAACCAAATACTTTCTTCCGGATGAGAAGATTGGCGACAAAAAGAGATATATCAATGCTTTGTTCTATCTATAAAAGCACGAAAAAGGAAGGGGCGTACCTATACATCGCCAAGAAGGATGACTTTTCACCAGTTCCAGATGCGCTGATGCAGATGTTTGGAAAACCAACTATGGTCATGGTGGTCAACCTTGCAAAACGTACACTGGCTCAAGTGGATGTAGAGAAAGTAAAAGCTTCTATTGAGAATGAGGGCTTTTTCTTACAGCTACCTCCGCCACCAGAAAATCTATTAGAGAAATATAAAGAGCAAAAAGCTCAGCAAAAATAGCCTAGATGCTCAGGGGAGGGCACGGTGAAGAGATTATTGTCAGTTATGCTAGGAGCAAGCCTAGCCACGAGCGCATTTGCGCAAGAGAAAGGAACGTTTGAAGAGTACGTTGCTGGGCTTAAAGAGGAAGCTCGCCAACAAGGTATCTCTGAACAAATTCTGACAGAGGCATTTAAAGGTGTCGAGTATAAGCCGAGAGCTGTCACTGCTGACCGTAACCAACCTGAAAAGAAGCTAACGCTGGACGAATATATTCCAAGAGCGGTGCCTGATTGGAAAGTGAAGCAGGCCAAAGAATTGCACAACAAGTATTATGCTGAGCTAAAACGTATCGGTGATGAATACGGTGTTCAGCCAAGGTTTATCGTCGCGCTTTGGGGCGTAGAAAGTAATTTCGGACGCTTTACTGGTAATTATCGTGTAATCGATGCCTTATCGACGTTAGCTTATGAAGGACGCCGTGAAGCCTTCTTCCGTAAAGAAGCACTAGCGGCACTAACGATTCTTCAACAAGGGCATATTGCTCCCGATGATATGAAAGGTTCATGGGCGGGTGCAATGGGTCAAAGCCAGTTCATGCCAAGTTCGTTTTTGAACTTTGCCGCTGACGGTAATGGCGACGGGAAAAAAGACATTTGGGATAGCGAAGCCGATGTGTTTGCTTCGACCGCGAATTACCTAGCGAAATCTGGTTGGGACGATAAATATACCTGGGGTCGTCAGGTCAAAGTACCACATGGTATTTCACCCGATTTACAAGGGCGTGAAGCTGAAAAAGGTAAGTATCTTAAGGAGTGGAGTAAGCTCGGTGTCACTCGTTACGATGGTCGACCATTGCCTCAGTTGGACGAAGATATCAAAGCATGGCTTATTATGCCCGATGACGAAAATGGCCGTGTGTACTTGGTATATAACAACTACAATGTCCTGATGAAGTGGAATCGCTCATATTACTTCGCCCTCGCCGTGAGTCATCTAGCAGATCGTATTGCTATGGATTAAATAAAAAGGACTGGCGTCTCTGACGTCAGTCCTTTTTTAGAAATTGAACAACCGATTATTTTTTTGCAGTGTGGAACTGTTCGCAGGCAATCATCGTATTTTCAATCAAGCTGGCAACCGTCATAGGGCCGACACCACCTGGGACAGGGGTAATGAAGCTAGCGTTTTCTCTTGCCACATCGTATTCTACGTCACCCACCAAGGTACCGTTCTCTAAGCGGTTGATACCTACATCGACAACAACAGCTCCTTTCTTGATCCAATTACCTGGGACAAAGTTTGGTTTACCGACGGCTACGACAACGATATCAGCTTGACGCACATGGCTTTCAAGATCTTTGGTGAAACGATGACACGTGGTGGTGGTGCACCCGGCAAGTAGCAATTCTAATGTCATTGGACGACCAACAATGTTAGACGCACCAACGATAACGGCGTGCTTGCCTCTCGTTGGTATATTGTAACGGTCTAGAAGCGTAATAATGCCTTTAGGCGTACATGAGCGTAGCTTGGGGATACGTTGCGCTAGACGGCCGACATTATATGGATGGAATCCATCAACATCTTTTTCTGGAGTAATACGCTCCAAAACGTGTGTAGTATCGATTCCAGCCGGTAGAGGCAACTGAACCAAAATGCCATCGACTTCTGGGTCTTCGTTTAATTCATCCACCAGAGCTAGCAATTGCGCTTCACTGGCATTTGCAGGTAGGTCGAAGGACTTGGAAACAAAACCAACTTCTTCACAAGCACGGCGCTTACTACCCACATAAACTTGTGACGCTGGATCTTCACCTACTAAGACGACCGCGAGTCCCGGTGCCCTTAGCCCTGCATCTGTTCTAGCCTTAACACGAGCGGCTACTTCAGAGCGTACGGTTTGAGAAATAAGTTTCCCGTCAATGTTTTGAGCAGACATAATTTTCCTTGAGAAAGTTAACTGGCTGTTATTTTTGTGTGCATTGTCCCAGAAAATTATTTCAAAAGCTACAACGCAAACGTTTGCATTGGTCTGTTTTTCAGCTTTTATTGGTATGTTGACTTTTTTTTGGGCATTTAAACCAGTAACGCTAAGAAAGCCATTGATTTACCTCTCTCATCTCGTATAATCCTTTCCCTGTAGCGCGCCCTTAGCTCAGCTGGATAGAGCACGTCCCTTCTAAGGATGTGGTCGTAGGTTCGAATCCTACAGGGCGTGCCATTTCTTTCTCTTTCTTCCTATACTCCCAGCATTCCTCGACACGATTTAATGTATCGGACAATTTAGCAGCGTCAATAGCAATTCTGACTGTGTGTTTGAATCGGTTTTCACGAAAATAGACTTAATATGATCCTTGATAGTGTATTCTGAGCGTTCCAAAACAGATGCAATCTCTTTACGAGATAATCCGCGAAGTATCAAACAGCAGATGTTACGTTCCATCTCGGTTAAGTCAAAGATAGACTTCAAACAATTAGTGTTGATTGTAACAGGATGCCTTCGATCATAGATATAAACGATGGTTTTTGGAACAAGGCTGGCCGTAGTGCTTTTTTCTTCGTGATTCAGATCTTTATCTGCTTTTCCTCGATTTATTGGAACTAAAATAAGCGTAACCGTAGAACTTCTATCATTTATCTCAAATGCATGGCAATTTAAGTCTGTTTCGTTATCCAATCTAGCAATACGTTTATAGAGAGCACAATACTCTTTATAAAATTGATTGTCGTTGATTTGGAAATGGTAGTCTTTAATAGTAACTAAATCATGCCACTGACTTAACTGGATAGCTTTGGAGTTTGAACATATCGTATTTCCAAATTTATCGCAAAGAATGATAGCATGTGAGGATTTATCAATAATGCTCTTATATATATTGGTGTAATTGTATCTTTCGCTTATTCTTATATATATCTTAAAAGATTGTTGAATATGAGGGATTAATTCGGCTAATAAAATTCTACTTGTAGAATTATTAATACCTTCTTCGTTCTCTGCGTAGAAACTTAAAGTTATAGCCAGGTCTCCGACGTACCCGAAAATGATAGTGGCAATATTATTGGTTACTGTTTTGTCATACCAGTCAGTAATTGGATTCAGATAAAGACTCTTTTTTTGGGTTGAAAAAGCTTGATACTTGTCGACTAAGCTAAAAAATCGATTGCTTGGTAGTTGGGAGAACTTATCTCGCACACAAGCCTTGTCCTTGACAATATGTTGGATAACTGAGAGCAAGTTCTCTGCTCTAGACCCGCTTTTCCAACTACTAATAATTGTACTTTCCTGTTTATGTATGGTACTTAAAACAAAACTTACGGTTCTAAACTCATAGTTTAAAAAGTCAACAAAACATTGAAATCCATCAGGACTTGTAGGTGACAAATATAGGGCCTTAACCAATTTCTTAAATTGTCTCGCTGTTTCATTTTGCATCAAATATTAAACCACGTAAGCTAATTTATATATTCAAAGGTTAATGTTAAATAAACCATAGCTCTAGTTGGTAAAAATAGAACTTACTCACATTATAGAGTTTAATAAAATAGAAATTACCACTGTATATGTCACCTTACTAAGTGAGTTATTCATAAGTGATATTTCTCCCCCCCCCTATTCGGGGGGGGTGAAAAATCTGTCTCACGCGATAATCTATGTTAAATAAATGATGTATTTCTGTGAAAGGATGTGTATCTCCCTTTTGCCGCAAATAATAAAAGGTTGGTTGCATAAGGCTAACAACGTCAAGGAAGGCAAGATGAATAAAACGATAATCGCCACATTGTCCATGAGTACGACTCTGCTTATCGGGTGCAATAACAGCAGCGAAGGTGACATAACACCCAGCAGCGTTAGTGGGAGGGTTGCTGACGGATACCTTTCGGGGGCTACGATCTGTCTTGATGAGAACACAAACATGGTTTGTGATGATAACGAACCAACAACTACGTCAAATAGTGAAGGTCAGTATTCTTTAAACATCACAGAGGATGAAGCGAGTCAATATCCGATTATAGCGATCGTTACGCCTGATGTTACAGATCAAGATACGAACGACTATGTCCCAAATGCTTATACACTCGTTTCCCCTCCAGGGAAGCAGGCGTTTATTAGTCCTATCACTACCTTGTTAGCACTGTCTGCTAAGGACTACTCGGATGACTCGTTAGCAACGAGTGCATCAGTGCTACGAATGCAGTTAGGAGTATCAGATGATGTGGACTTATATAGTGACTTTATTGCTGCGCAAACTGGTAATGACAGTAGTAGTTATAAAAAGGTTCATAACACGGCTCAACTTGTAGCTCGTAAACTGGGTCAGCATTTAACAACATTCAATTCTGGTGATAGCTCAGGCGTAATTGATAGGACTAAACTAGTAGTTGCTGTCGACTCTGTTCATAGCGTTGTCGCGGATTTAGCAGAGCTTGCTGATAGCAATGACTTTGATGCCGATGCTGTAGCTATATCAAAATCACAAGAATGGAATAATGAGGTTAAAGACATCATTCCATCGGAAAAGGTTGAGCAGATAGAAGCAGAACAAGGACTTCCTGCAGCATTAAGTGGCGGAGTATATCAATACATTGATATCGAAGGAAATAAGACAGACTATTTGACGGTCAAACTAAATACGACAACAGCTAGTTATAGCGAGAACATCTCAATTGTTGTTACAAATGATAGTGGTGACAGCTACTCTTTTGAAGCTGTGGATAGTCACTCTGATGACTTGGATTTCCCTCAACAAGTGGCATTTGTAAAACGATTGCCGGGAGATAGTCTGGTTAGTGGTACATATACGTATACTTTGTCAGACGGAGAAGGCAACAGTGTGATGTTGTTTAAAGACAACTATATACAGCCTGTATTGACGAATTACAGTAGTGCACTATTGGCCTCGGGTATGTCTTGGGTAGAAACGCCTTTCGATAATGCATTCCTCTCATTCCCAGTTACTGATGATGAGCTCTACTATCAGGCGATTTTGTTAGGTACAGAGGATAATATTGTCTATACAGGTCGAAATGAACAAGGCCGAAATATTATCTTATATGACGATTTAGATGATATGAGGGCAGCGACCTCGTTACTAGTTAAAGCATCAGATGGTTCGAATCACCGTGATAGCAACTTTACTAGAGAGTTATTCAAGACCGGGGTAACGGAGTCAACAGACGCCTCTTATATAGGCTTTGTTCGTACCTATTTCAGAAACTCCTATAATGTCCCTAGTGATAGCGCTAAGCAGCGTTACATATACCAGTTTAACGCAGAACCAGCGGCAGAAGAGGAGGGGACACAGTTAACTAAGAAAGTGAGTTCCTTCAAGATTGAACATTTTGATAGCAATTCGTCAACGTATGTAGAGACAATAAGTGCAAATATTTCCGATACTGTGTTTGAAGAATTGGGAACTAGCGAGGAAGACGCTGAACAAAATGGATATAACCTATGGCATCAGTTGGATAAAGATGAGTCGGTAATTTTTCTCGATGCTTTCTTTCAAGGAGACACGTCTAGCGCAGTTTTAGCTAAGGGGACATACCGTTATTCAATTACCGATGTTAATGGCAATACCTTTCATAGCTACGACTATTATGGTGGCGAATCAAAAGGTTTCCCAGAGTTATCGGCTGATAGTTTCACGGCGAAGGAATTGAATGCGGATTGGTATCAACTATCGATCGACACAGCAGATGGTGACAATAGCTCTCTAATTTATGAATTCCAGTTCAATGTAGATTACGCTAGAGATGGAGAAGAACAAAGCAATTACCTGCTAAGTCTTGGAAAGCAGCGCGAAGCAACAGCGCTAATCAGAAAGCAAAGACTGACAGAGGCAGTCAGCAAGTTTGAAGCAGACCGTGGAGTTGAAGTCACAGGTTATTCGGTTGATGTCTCAATTTTTGATAGCGCAAAAACTTATAAAACAGATAATCGATTCGAGATCACTAACATTGACTTTGATAAAGCGATAGAAGCTAATACTAACTAGTGGCTCAATATAGCCATTCTTATACTATTAAATGCGAGACAAAGACAGGCCAAGCGCCTGTCTTTGTTGTTTCTACTTTAATCCTGCGCTATCACATAGAGGGATAAACTGGACTGGTAAGTATGGTTGCTACTAAATCAGATTGGGAGTGGCTTCCGGTTTTGACGAATACAGATTTTATGTGGTCTTTAATTGTATGAGTAGAGCGTTGCAACATTTCCGCAATCTCGTTGCGGTTATAACCTCGCGCTATTAGTTCACAAATAGAGGTCTCTGTTTCTGTAAGATCAAAAATAGCTTTCAGAAAATCGGAGTTGACATGGATAGGGTGTTGTCGGTCGTAGATGTAAACAATCGCACCGATTTCGTAATTGCTAAAGGTTTGATATTCATAACTTTGAGTCGAAACTGGATTTTCGATCCCAATTGGAACAAGAAGAATTGTCAGCGGAGATTGGGAATCGTTGATATGAGTGACTCGGCATGCTTTGCTTTTTGCATCATTCCTTTTAAGTACCTGATATAGATTAGAAATATAGTTGCCTTTAGCTATAGGGGTAGTGATTGAGAAACTGTTATCAGTTACTGCTAAGCAATCATGTAACTCTCCTAACTGGATTGCTTTTTGATTGACACAAATAAGTCCACCCTTGCTGTCATATAGTAGAGCCCCATGAGGAAGTTGTGCAATGAGATTGCTAAGGTTAGACGTCTCATTGCGAATTTCTTTGAATTGTTGGTAAAGCGTAAATGCACGCTGTATATGGGGAATTAACTCATTCAAGATGAGAATGTCATCAGGAGTGAAAGCTAGGCTAGTATTATCTCGATGAATACTGATCATAGCCTCTTTGTTCTCAGTTTTCCCTATTCTTGCTGAAGAAACATCGAGTAAATCATTGCCATCAAACCATTGCTCCACAAGCTTCTGGCTCGGTGAAAGAGCATTTGTCGTTGGCCTACCAATATCGTTTAGTAAGGTATAGAAGCGGCTAGGAGGTGCAACGTCAATATAGTCATGAATATAGTTCCCTTCTTCCAGATTGTTCTCAATATACTCGATGATAACATCTGTTTTTGGTCCCGCAATCCAAGCACTGTCTATAGCTTGATTACTCGTGTTTTGTATATGGAATACGGCATCCGCTAGATTGAACTCGATGACTAGTTGGTCTAAAAAAGGTTGGAAACCCTGTTTGTGAGTCGGTGCTTGGTAAAGCAAATCGATTAAATCGCTGAAACGAAAAAGGGAATCCTTTGCTATCTTCCTTGTCATAGTGTTACCGTTTCTAATTCTAGCCAATGGATCTTCATGCTTCTCTAACTTGGTGTTGAGAGGTGCATAGCGCTATTTGATTTAAATAATTGATAAATGTGACTATAGATATGTTTAATATGAATTAATGGTAATTGCTGACTTATTGATCAGATTTATATTTATAAATGTGATATCTATTTCATAAATCGAGAAGTTGTGAACTGTAACGAGCCAGATAGAGCTATCGTATGATTCGAAGATTGATGCAATAGTTTAACTTGAACATGCTAACGTTAATGAGTTTCCTCCCCCCCAACAAGGGGAGTCAATCGAAGTTAGTATTTTTGGTAACCTTTCTAAAGCTGATGCAGGGAGGGTTAATGGATGGTTTTGACACATCATTTTCGTTTTGCAGTTTTGATCATAAACGAATTGCAATCTTTAGAGTACACATTACTTGAACAGCGGAATCGCAAGGGGTTACCCTCTTCATTAATTGGGTTAACACCTTTTGGACGTTTATTCTTTCTAGAAATGTTTCATGCAAAACAAACGGATGACTACGAGACACTTTCCCAAAGAATCGTTGAACTAAGAAATTGCTATCCTCACTCGGAGGTTGCTCTGGGTTTGATTACATCTGATGACCGTTGTGTCATCTCAAAAATGTTGCTTGAGCCTTTATTCGAAAATGGTATTCGGTTGTGTTATTTCAAGACCAAGCTAATCAATTAGAGTAACTTGAAACTCTGCATTATAGGAACAGCCAAGAAATTGCTTTAGTAAATATATACAGAGTGACTGGTTGAGTTATCAGGCGTAGTCCTTTACAATTCACGGCCCTGGACTATGGTCAGGTCAGGAAGCGCCCTTAGCTCAGCTGGATAGAGCACGTCCCTTCTAAGGATGTGGTCGTAGGTTCGAATCCTACAGGGCGTGCCATTATTTAAGACCCCTGATAGCTCTCTGAGTTGTCAGGGGTTTTGCGTTTTATGGACGTATGTCTGCTACACTATCTGCAATTTCACCTTCAAGAGAGTTCACCATGTCCTTTTCTAAACTAGGGTTAAGCCAACCATTACTTGATGCTATTAACGAGGTTGGTTATCAAAAACCAACAACGATTCAGACTAAGGCGATTCCTATTGTTTTGAAAGGCAGTAATCTTATCGCTGCGGCGCAAACCGGAACGGGTAAAACAGCCAGTTTTGTTTTGCCTATTTTAGAGAGACTTAGTACAGGTCAAACTGAACGTAAAAAGCGTGCACGTGCGATCATCTTAACGCCAACTCGTGAGCTGGCTCTGCAGGTGAACCAGAGCATTGAAGCTTATGCACAGTTTACGTCAATAAAATCTATGGCAATGTTTGGTGGCGTTGATTACGCACCACAGAAGCAAGCTTTAATTGATGGTGTGGATATTGTTGTAGCAACTCCAGGTCGTTTGATAGACCTATACGGTCAGCGTGCGATTCACTTTGATGAAGTTGAGACTTTGGTGTTGGATGAAGCTGACAAAATGCTGGATATGGGCTTTATCGAAGCGATCAACAAGATTATTGCTCGTGTACCAGAAGACGCTCAAAGTTTGTTATTTTCAGCGACATTGTCTAACCCTGTCCGCGATCTTGCTAAGTCTGCGATAGACAACCCAGAAGAAATTGCTATCACCAAGCACAGTGCTTCTAAGAGCAATATTAAGCAGTGGATCGTCACTGTCGATAAGGACATGAAATCCTCGCTTTTAAGTCATCTATTGCAACAGAGTCAATGGAAACAAGCGCTTATTTTTATTGAAACCAAGCATGGTGCAGCTAAGCTTGTCAGCCAATTAGAAAAGCGTGGCATTGCTGCTGAGGCGTTCCATAGTGGTCGTAACCAAAAAGTTCGTGAGCAACTTATTGAGTCATTCAAAGCCGGTGAAATTCAATATATGGTGGCAACTGGTGTTGCTGCGCGTGGTATTGATATTGAAAACCTGCCAGTGGTGATTAACTACGACTTACCGTATCCAGCGGATGAGTATGTTCACCGAATAGGGCGTACGGGTCGTGCTGATGCTGCGGGCGAGGCGGTATCGTTAGTATCAAAAGATAACTTCAAAAACCTGTGTATGATAGAAAGCCGATTAGGCCATTTGCTTGAGCGAGTTGAAATTGAAGGCTTTGTACCGAGAAAACCGGTGCCGATTTCTATCCTCAATTATGTACCTAAGCATAAGCGTGGAGAAGAACGCTAATTCTGCATAGACATACCAATGAAATAAAATAGACACCTACTTGAGGTGTCTATTTTTGTTTTATTCTGCTTTCTCAATCAGTAAGGTTATCCCATCGACATCTATCACTTTGACCAAGGTACCACTAGGTAAGTCGGAGTCAGAGTATGCGGACCAAGAAGTATCGCCCAGTTTGATTCGACATTTACCTCTGGTGATGTCTTGTTCCAGTACTGAAGTTTGACCTATGAGCTGTTTGTCTTTCTGATTTAGGCTTCGCTGCTTATCTGATTGCTTATCAACTCGATGTTGTTTACGCCACCATAGCCAAGTCAATGCCAACGCAAACACCCCAAAGCTAATCCATTGCAGTTGCCAACTGATAGGAATAAAGGCGAGCACAATACCCACCAACATGGCTGCGATGCCAATCCACAACATGTAGCCAGCGGTACCGAGTAACTCGCCACACAGCAGTAATAATCCTAGAGCCAACCAGTGCCAGTAATTGACTTGGCTAAGCAGTTCTATCACGCGTTATCCTTCTTTTGTTGAGGCTTTGACTGATTAAACATCTCTGCAATACCAGCTACAGACCCCATGAGTCCAGTTGCTTCTATCGGCAACATGATAATTTTACCATTCTCCGCCTGACCAATCGATTTCAAAGCCTCAGTATAGCCTTGAGCAATAAAGTAATTCACTGCTTGCATGTCGCCCTGTGCAATGGCAGTTGAAACCATCTCAGTTGCTTTAGCTTCCGCTTCTGCGGCACGCTCACGTGCTTCTGCTTGAAGTATAGCAGCCTGTTTCTCACCTTCGGCTTTGAGGATTTCAGATTGCTTATGACCCTCGGCCTTAAGGATCTCTGCTTGTCGCACACCTTCGGCTTCTAAGATGTCAGCACGTTTGTTACGTTCTGCTTTCATCTGAGCATTCATCGCTGCAGTTAGGTCTGCCGGTGGCTGTACGTCGCGGATCTCAATACGAGTCACTTTAACGCCCCACGCATTAGTTGCTTCATCGACAATCGCAAGCAGTTTGGTATTGATAGAGTCACGTTGGCTCAACATTTCATCCAACTCCATCGAGCCAAGCACGGTACGCATATTGGTCAATGTCAGGTTGCGAATAGCATGCTCAAGATCGTTCACTTCATACGCAGCTTTTGCCGCGTCGATAACTTGGACAAAACAGACTGCATCAATGACTACGTTGGCATTATCTTTGGAAATGACTTCTTGTGGCGGAATATCAAGAACTCTTTCCATCATATTGATTTTACTGCCAATAGAATCAATGAAAGGGATAATCAAGTTCAGCCCAGGTCTAAGCGTATGGGTATAGCGACCAAATCTTTCTACGGTCCAGTTGTTGGCTTGTGGTACCGTTTTGACCCCGGCCACAATAAAAACAATTGCGACCAGAATGAAACCACCTATGGTGACCATTGCATCAATATCCATGAGTCTATCCTTGTATTAAAAATGTACAATCCTAAACAGTATACAGCGTTGTTAAGACAATACTGTGTAAAGGTATGTATTTTTTCGACGAGTAATCATTAAATTTATCATGGAGTTAAATTGATTACCGATAGCTAGGAAAGGCGGTTCAATGAAATAGATTAACCTAATATGAAAAAAGGGAAGCCTGTGCTTCCCTTAGAATAGAGTGTGACTAAGTTATTAGTAGAGCAGAGAATACAACTGACGGCGATACTTCGCGGCGATAGGGTTACCTTGACCTAGCGCAGACAAGATATCCATAAAGGCTTTTTTCAGGTCTCCATCAAGCGCATTCAAATTACGGCTCAGAGGCGTCCATATCAGAGCAAGTGCTTCTTCATCACGATTCACTTGGTGGTATTGAAGACCAAGTTCTGCGACCAGTTTAAGATCCTCAGGGTTTGCTTGTAATGCCGCTTCTAAAGATTGAATCTCAGGGCTATCAGCTGCCTGTTTGTGCAGTTCTAATTTCGCCACTAAGCTCTTATAGTGGTTGTCTTTGTATTCCATTGGAATAGTGTTGAGTACTTGTTCTGCACGTTCAAATTGATTGGTTTCAAGCAAGCAATTGGCAACTGCCAATTTGATTTCACCTTTATTTTGATACTCTTCGGAAAGAGTCCCAAATGCAGAAATAGCAGCTTCAAACTCACCTTGTTGTGATAACTCTAGCGCTTTGCGAGCGTTAAGTTCATCTTCACTTGGAAGATGTTTGGTCAGCATAGCTTTGACCGCTTCAATTGGTTGTGGACCACCTAGTCCGTCTACAGGTTGGCCATTCACGAATAACGCAATCGTAGGAAGTGCTTGAACACCGAATTGTCCAGCAATCGCTTGTTGCTCTTCACAATTCAGCAATGCCAGTGTATAGGCGCCGGCGTATTGTTCTGTTAATGCCTTTAAAGCAGGAATTAACTGAGCGCTTTCTTCACTCATAGGTGCCCAAAAGTGGATCAGCACAGGAGCTGTCATTGAGCCTTCGAGGACTTCGCGGAAATTTTGCTCATTTAAATCAACAATGTACGCTGGTTGCATTGAATTATCCTTATTAAGTGATTCGCATTGTTCTCTTTTCAAGATTGGTATTGGTGAACCAAAAATCAAGGTTTGTCGAAGAGATTACAGAATTTAGATGCCAAAACGCCGCACTATGAAGCGCGGCGTTTATGGATTTCAGAAATGCAGCAAGCGAAGGTGTTTAAAACATTACAAAGTATGCAAGTGTTACACCCACAGCCAGCCAGTTTAGCTGATTTAGCGTCATTTTTAGAATTCCAAATTGATATCGCTGTGAGCAAGGTGTTAGAGAGATGATTCCAACTTGTGTAGGGTATGGTTTCGTCTCTTATATTTAACTACGTTGAGCAATATATCCTTCATATGTGACACTAAAATTACAAATGATCATTTTTTATGCGGCTTTTCGCAAAATAGGATCTAACCATTTGCTTGGAAGCAGACGTTTTAGTACGGCAAATACCTTCGTTGGTGTGGTGACTCGATAGCGTAACTTAGGGTTGTCTGACTCGAGGGCATGTAACAGCGGCACAATGCAAGATTCCGGCGGCAGTACGAATTGATTATTGGAGCCTTCCGCTGATAATCGGCTTAGCTGTTGCTGGTAATGCGTTTTATGTACGCTGGCATCAATATTAATCCATTTTAAAAACGCGGCCTTGGCATTGGCTCTAAATTGTGTCTCAATAGGCCCTGGTTCTATGAGTGATACTTTAATGTTCGTTTGGTATAACTCAAGTCTGAGAGTGTCGGTCCATCCCTCGAGGGCAAACTTAGAAGCATTATATGCTCCACGGTATTTCATCGCAGCAAACCCGAGGACAGAGCTGTTTTGAATAATACGACCGTCGCCTTGTTTTCGCATTACCGGTAGTACTTGTTTCGTCAGCTCATGCCAACCAAAGAAGTTTGCCTCAAATTGTTCTCTTAGTGCATCGGTTGGCAGGTCTTCTAGGGCTCCTGGTTGGCCGTAGGCACCATTGTTAAACAAGGCATAAAGGCTCCCCTCACACAAAGCGAGTGCTTTTTGAACTCCCAACTTAATGCTCTTGCTATCGGTCAGATCGAGTTGAATACAAGTCAGCCCTTCTTGGTTGAGCCTATCCACATCTTTTGGATCGCGGCACGACGCAATGACCTTGTAGCCTTTATTTTGCAACTCATGTGCTGCGACGTAGCCGATACCTGTTGAACACCCTGTGATAAGAATGGCCTTTCCCATGTTTGCGCTAACCCTATGATTTATTTCCTTTCAGTTAAGGTTAACGCTAATGGTAGACGAGGTCTAGCGCGAGTTTGCGACGATGTTTTTCAGCGCTGAGTCGATGTGAGGGAAGGAGAAGTTAAAGCCGATCTCTGTGAGCTTTTTAGGTTTTGCTCTCGTGCTGTCAAGAAGTAAGCTTGAAGACTCTCCCATAGCGAGTTTAATCGCCCATTTAGGAGTAAATAAAAAATGAGGGCGGCCCAACGAACTTGCCAGTGTTTTACTGAAAACTGCGTTGGTGACGGCATGAGGTGCACAGAAATTATATGGCCCGCTAGCGTGTTCAGTTTCCAGCAAACAAACAATCGCGCGCACCATATCTAGTATATGTATCCAAGGAATATATTGTTTTCCGTTACCAATCGGTCCGCCGAGCCCCAACTTATAGGGCAGCAGCATCTTAGCTAATGCTCCGCCACCTTCGCCAAGCACAACACCAGTACGTAATAGACACACTCTTGTTTGGTCGGACTGTGCTCGCAAGGCGATGTGTTCCCAACGTTCACAGACGTTGTGAGCAAAGGTATCCTGATTGACATGCAGACTTTCGTCGAAAGGGTGATCTTGTTGATCTCCGTAATAACCAACGGCTGAGCCACTAATAAAAATTGCAGGAGGTTCAGTACTGGCGTGAATCAGCTCCACAAGGGTTTCAGTGATCTTCCAGCGGCTGTCACAAATACGTTTTTTTTGAGCTTCACTCCAACGTTTATCTGCAATAGGTTCTCCAGCGAGATTTATGACGGCATCAAACGCATTGAGGTCGTTAAAGCTATCTAATGAATCGACATAGTGAATATTGCCACAGTCAGTGTGATGTAGCGTTTTTCTTGCTGTCTGTTCATCACGGGTCAGCAGAGTGATGGAGTAGGTGGTTAGGTGTTTCAGTAACTCTCGCCCAATAAACCCTGTGCCACCTGTTACAAGCAAATTCATCTCTGTCCTTCTCCTCAGTAATTGACAACTTACCGATATGACTCAGTTGCTGAATAAGTAAATATAGCAATGAATCAGAGGATTAACTAACGTTGTTGTGGGTGTAGCACATGTTGTACTAGTCACAGTCTTGTGGATTGGCGTGTGCATTGCGCAATATTGCCATTACTGTCACATCTTCTTACATTTAATGTGTGCCATCATAAAACTATCGTATGGAAGCGGAGGAAAGCGATGCAAGGATTGAAAGCGCTTCTTCATTCAATGGCCAGTAGTTTCAAAGATCTACTGCCCATCGTTTTGGTCGTGCTGTTTTTCCAATTGGTCGTACTGCAAGAGCCGCTTCCTAATGTTCTCTCTATCTTATTTGGCCTATTGCTTGTGGTCCTAGGGCTGACCTTTTTTGTATTTGGGTTAGAAATGGGGTTATTTCCCATCGGTGAGTCCATGGCTCAGTCGTTTGCACGAAAGGGCAGCGTCTTCTGGTTGATGGTGTTTTCGTTCTGTCTAGGCTTTGGGACTACCATTGCCGAGCCTGCGCTAACAGCGGTATCTGCTGAAGCAGCTGAAGTGGCGGCGGAAGGGGGGAAAATTCCGATGACGGAAGAGGCTATGCAAGACTATGCGGATGGCTTGCGCTTGGCCGTTGCCATTTCAGTTGGGCTTGCCATTGTATTGGGTGTGCTGCGCATACTTAAAGGTTGGCCTATCCAGTGGATGATTATTGGCGGTTATGTCGGTGTCGTGATACTGACAGGGTTCGCACCGGAGTACATTATCGGTGTGGCTTACGACTCAGGTGGTGTAACGACATCAACAATAACAGTACCATTAGTCACCGCGTTGGGTGTAGGGTTAGCCAGCACCATTAAGGGGCGTAACCCGATGCTGGATGGTTTTGGTCTCATTGCCTTTGCGTCGCTGTTACCAATGATGTTCGTTATGGTTTACGGGATGATTGCAGTATGACTATCATCTTGGATTTTCTCACCACACTGTTGCTCACGATTCGTGACGTTACACCGATCATGGTGATCATTTTCGGATTTCAGTTTGCCATCTTGAAGAAGCCAATTACTAACCCGTTAAAAGTTCTACTTGGCTTTGGCTATGTGATTCTCGGGCTTAGTTTGTTTTTAGTGGGATTAGAACTTGCTCTGTTCCCGTTAGGTGAAACCATGGCGATGCAGTTAACGGCACCTGAATTCTTGCAAGAATTTAAGGTGACGGTAGGCCAGTCACTGGAGTGGATCGACTATTATTGGGTTTACCTGTTTGCTTTCTGTATAGGGTTTAGTACCACGATTGCTGAACCATCGTTATTGGCGGTTGCTATCAAAGCGAATCAAGTTTCTGCTGGTTCGATTTCAGTAAATGGGTTAAGAATCGCAGTGGCGCTGGGGGTGGCTGTTGGTATCTCCCTTGGCAGCTATCGTATTGTTGTCGGAGACCCCATTCACTATTACATCATCGCAGGCTACATCTTGGTGGTGATTCAAACCTATTTTGCTCCCAAATTTATTATTCCGTTAGCTTATGATTCTGGCGGGGTGACGACCTCAACGGTCACGGTCCCTTTGGTGACGGCGTTGGGGTTAGGGCTAGCTTCCACCGTACCAGGACGAAACCCTATGATTGATGGGTTTGGTTTGATCGCGTTTGCTAGCTTATTTCCTATTATTTCCGTGATGGCGTATGCACAGTTGATTCAATTTTTGAGTCAACGTTCAAAGCATCGCGATCTAGCTTCAAAGGAGAAGAACAATGCGCTTTAAGCTCATTCTGGCATTTGTTGAAGACAGTAAAACAGACTCCGTTCTTGATGCGGCTCGTACAGCGGGAGCCACAGGAGCAACGGTAATTAATAACGCGAGAGGGGAAGGGCTTAATAAAAAGCGAACCTTCTTTGGACTTACCTTAGAGGTTCAAAAAGATGTGCTGCTGTTTGTCGTAGAAGAGCACTTATCGCGGCAGATATTAGAGACCATTAATCAGGTCGGAGAGTTTGACCAAACTTCGGGACAGGGGATTGCGGTGCAGATCGATATAGAAGATGCGGTAGGTGTCGCTCACCAAGTCGAGACATTAACCAAAGTGGTAGAGGATGAGCTATGAGCCGACATGAAAAAGTCTGTGTACGTGATGTCATGGCAAACAGTTATGTGATGGTGGATGGATTAAAGACAGTGCATGAGGGCATCGTTTTGGCTCGTGAGCATCAGGTAAAAGCACTGGTTGTCGAAAAGCGTCATGATGATGATGAATACGGTATCGTATTGATGAATGATATTGCCAAAAAGGTGTTGGCGAAAAACCGCTCAGCCGAGCGAACAAACATCTATGAGATTATGACTAAGCCCGCACTGTCTGTTGATCCTAATATGAATGTGAAATATTGCGCTCGCTTATTCGAGCGGTTTGGGATTAGTCGTGCACCTGTCATTGAACACGGTAAGGTGATTGGTATGGTTAGTTACAATAACATTGTTGTGAATGGTATGGCTAAAGAGGAATGAAACGGGCGAACTAGGTTTAGCTGAGTTACAATACCTCCATTAGTAATGGTGGAGATAAACCAGTGAAACTATTTTTTGCTTCTGATTTGCATGGCAGTCTTGATGCCACTGAACAGGTTCTAGCAGAATATCATCGCTCAGGCGCGGAGCATTTAGTAATTTTAGGTGATGTGCTTAACCACGGGCCGAGAAATCCAGTACCAGAGAGCTATAACCCACCTAAAGTAGCGCAACGGCTTAATGAGCTCCGCAGCAGTATTATTGCGGTACGAGGCAATTGCGATAGTGAAGTCGACCAGATGCTATTAGACTTTCCTATGATGAGTGACTATGCATGGGTAATGTTGGCAAGTGGACAGCGATTATTCTTAACTCATGGGCATCTTTATAACACAGATAAACGACCTGCGTTAAAGCAAGGAGACGTGATTGCTCATGGACATACACATATACCAGTAGCCGAATGGCAAGGAGAGCAAATTATCTTCAATCCAGGCTCTATCACATTCCCACGAGATGGTTATGCTGCGAGTTATGGATTGCTTGAAGACAATACTCTCAGCGTTAAAACATTTGCTGGAGATGCTCTTGCATCAATCTCGCTATAAAGGTGAGTAGATAACAAGGCAATTAAATTGTTCAGATAAGTCGCAGACATAAAAAAACGCAGCCAAGGCTGCGTTTTTTCTACGTCGAGATTAACTAATTACTTAGTTACGCGTAGTACTGGCGTTTCACCAACAGTTACAGAACCAGCAAGCTTGTTCAGCTCTTTGATTTCGTCCATGTTAGAGATAACAACAGGAGTTAGCGTTGACTTAGCTTTCTCTTCTAGAAGTGCTAGGTCGAATTCGATGATAGTGTCACCTGCTTTTACTGATTGGCCTTCTTCAGCGATACGCTTGAAGCCTTCACCTTTCAGTTCAACAGTGTCGATACCGAAGTGAACAAATAGCTCGATGCCGTCGTCAGATTCGATAGAGAACGCGTGGTTCGTCTCAAAGATCTTACCGATAGTACCGTTAACAGGAGCTACCATCTTGTCACCAGCTGGCTTGATTGCAATACCGTCACCAACGATTTTCTCAGCAAATACGACATCTGGCACATCTTCGATGTTTACAATTTCACCAGAAAGAGGTGCGATAATTTCGATTGCACCAGTGTCAGCGCTGTCGTCAGATACTAGCTTCTTCAGTTTGTCAAACAGACCCATGTTGTGCTCCTAAAGGTTTGATTTTGTTCTGCTCAATTATATTAGCAGTTTGTCTTTTCTGCGATAAATTTTTCGACGTGTGCCTCAATTTCTGCAGCAGTCGCCATTTCTAGCGCTTCATCAGCCATTGCTTTTACTTCTGCGAAGTTAGCGTTGCGGATTACTTTCTTAACCTTAGGAATTGAAATACCGCTCATACTAAACTCATCTAGGCCCATGCCCAGTAGAAGTAGAGTCGCACGCTCGTCGCCAGCAAGCTCACCACACATACCAGTCCACTTACCTTCTTTATGCGAAGCGTCGATCACTTGCTTAATTACTGTAAGTACGGCAGGTGAAAGTGGGTTGTATAGGTGAGAAATAAGCTCATTACCACGGTCTACTGCTAGAGTATACTGAGTTAAGTCGTTAGTACCAATACTAAAGAACGAAACTTCTTTCGCTAGGTGGTGAGCAATCGCTGCCGCAGCAGGAGTTTCAACCATTACACCGATTTCGATGTTTTCGTCAAATGCTAGACCTTCAGCACGAAGTTCTGCTTTGTACTCTTCGATAGCAGCTTTCAGTTCACGAATCTCTTCTACAGAGATGATCATTGGGAACATGATGCGCAGCTTACCGTGTGCTGATGCACGTAGGATACCACGTAGCTGGTCACGAAGGATTTCACGACGATCCAAGCTGATACGAACTGCACGCCAACCAAGGAATGGGTTCATTTCTTCTGGAAGGTCTAGGTAAGGTAGGTCTTTATCACCACCGATATCCATAGTACGGATAATTACCGCGTGACCGTGCATTGCTTCCGCAACTTCTTTGTAAGCTTGATACTGTTCTTCTTCAGTAGGAAGAGCAGTACGGTCCATGAATAGGAATTCTGTACGATACAGACCAACACCTTCACCGCCGTTACGGTTGATGCCATCGCAGTCTTTCACTGTACCGATGTTACCGCAAACTTCTACACGGTGGCCGTCTAGAGTTTCTGCTGGTAGGTCTTTAAGTTTTGCTAGTTCCTCTTTTTCTGCAAGGAACGCTTCACGTACCGCTTTAGCTTCGTCAATCTCAGCTTGAGTTGGGTTTACGATGATCTTGTTGTTCATCGCGTCAAGAACCAACATGTCGCCGTTGTTCACTTTCTTAGTGATGTCGTTAGTACCAACAATCGCAGGAAGTTCTAGTGAACGGGCCATGATAGAAGTGTGCGAAGTACGACCGCCGATGTCACATGCGAAACCTAGTACGTAATCAAGGTTGATTTGCGCAGTTTCAGATGGAGTTAGGTCGTAAGCTACTAGGATAACTTCTTCATCGATATCACCTAGTGAAACGATGTTGATGCCTAGTGCGTTCTTAACGAAACGAGTACCGATATCACGGATATCAGTTGCACGCTCTTTAAGGTATTCGTCATCTAGAGATTCTAGTGCAGTCGCTTGCTCTTCGATTACTGTGTGAATCGCGTTGTCTGCAGATAGTTTGTCTTTCTTGATGAGTGCTAGGATTTCCTCTTCTAGCTCTTCATCTTCAAGAAGCATGATATGGCCTTCGAAGATAGCCTCTTTCTCTTCACCAAAAGTCTCAAGCGCTTTTTGCTTAACGACTTCTAGTTGTTGAGCTGACTTGTTGCGAGCGTCAAAGAAACGCGCAACTTCTGCTTCAACTTGGTCATCTGAAATAGTCGACGTGTTTAGAACAATCTCGTCTTCTTGAAGTAGTAGTGCTTTACCAATAGCAATACCAGGAGATGCTAGGATGCCTGAAATCATAGCTTTACCTTTATTTGGTCTAATGTATTAAAGATTGGATAGTTATTAGCTACTTATTATGTGTAGCTGATAGCTAGAGCTATTTCCAATAAAGCCATTCTGTTTTCACAAAATGGCTTTAAGGAGAACTGGGTTCTTAGTGAAGCTCAGGGATTAGAGCTACTAGGTGGTCAACTGCTTGTTGAGCTTGTGGGCCTTCAGCAGAGATTGTGATAGTAGTGCCTTTAACTAGACCTAGAGTTTGTAGTTTGAATAGGCTTTTTGCGCTAGCGCTTTTGCCGTTAGTAGCCACAGTGATGTCAGCGTCAAATGCTTTTGCTTCTTTAACGAACTGAGCAGCCGGACGAGTGTGAAGGCCGTTTTCTGCTGTGATTTCTACTTGCTTCTCGTACATTTTTTATACCCCAATTGATTTATTTTATGT
Organism: Vibrio sp. ER1A; assembly: GCF_000733315.1. Taxonomy (NCBI): domain Bacteria; kingdom Pseudomonadati; phylum Pseudomonadota; class Gammaproteobacteria; order Vibrionales; family Vibrionaceae; genus Vibrio; species Vibrio sp. ER1A. The sequence continues at coordinate 9,753 of NZ_JPJA01000084.1, read as the reverse complement.
TTAGTTTCTAAACCAAACAAAGCTTATCGTTAAATGTTACGCCTCGCTATAGTACGAAAGTCATAACTGTTAAGAATTGTGTCGGTCTAGAATTGTAGGACATGATTGCAGTCTTCGCTGTATACCTGTCTTACGAAATTCTGTAATTAGCCTATTTATTTTTTGGCTTAAAATAAAACTGACCTGATATTACCAAAGGCTGACAGAGTTTCAACAAAAAAGCCCCTTAAAGGGGCTTTTTTCGTGCAAAAATTGATTTGGCAACATATTACTGCTGAATCTCTTTGTCAGTAAATATACCGGCAAACAATGCAGAGCTTAGGTAGCGTTCACCTGAACTTGGGAGTATGGTGACAATGGTTTTTCCTTTGAATTCAGGGAGTTCAGCAAGCTTGTTAGCCGCTACAACAGCTGCACCTGATGAGATACCAGCTAGGATACCTTCTTCTTCCATTAGGCGACGCGCCATTTCGATGGCTTCTTCAGAAGTAACCAGTTCGACACGGTCAACAAGCTCAAGATCCAAGTTCTCTGGGATAAATCCTGCACCGATGCCTTGGATTTTGTGAGGAGCTGGTTGGATCTCTTGACCTGCTAGCACTTGAGAAATGACAGGTGATTCTGCTGGCTCAACGGCAACTGAAACAATTGCTTTACCTTTTTCGCCCTTAATATAGCGGCTAGTACCTGTGATAGTACCACCTGTACCTACACCAGCGACAAATACATCGATCTCACCATCCGTTGCTTCCCAGATCTCTGGACCCGTTGTCTTTTCATGAATGGCTGGATTTGCTGGGTTGTTGAACTGTTGAAGTAGCAGATACTTTTCTGGATTTGAAGCGACAATCTCTTCTGCTTTAGCGATAGCCCCTTTCATGCCTTTCGCTGCTTCTGTGAGTTCAAGGTTAGCACCTAGTGCCTTGAGAAGCTTACGACGCTCGAGACTCATAGATTCAGGCATAGTAAGTGTGAGTTTGTAGCCACGTGCAGCTGCAACGAAAGCAAGAGCAATACCTGTGTTACCACTGGTTGGCTCAACTAGCTCTACGCCTGCTTTTAGACGACCATCTTTTTCCGCTTCCCAGATCATGTTTGCACCGATACGGCACTTAACACTGAAGCTTGGGTTGCGTGCTTCAACTTTAGCAAGCACGTTACCATTACTTACTTTGTTTAGGCGAACTAGAGGGGTGTTACCAATTGTCAGTGAATTATCTTCGTAAATCTTGCTCATTATAATGTTCCTTCATTCAACCGTGGTGGTTATTGATTACCAGATAAGAATATGATTTTGTTTGGCAAGGGAAAAGAACCAAATAGTTATATATTATGGAAGAAAGTTTATGAAGCGCGCTTTTCGATGGGATTTTCTCGGTAAGAAGACCAGCTCGGCCATTGATACTAAAGGAGTTCAATGGCCGGTGTATAAGAGGTGATTACTTGTTGCGTCTAATGATGCCAAAGCCTAGGCAAATTAATACCCACGCATATAAAGGCCAAGTTCCTACTTCACGATACCAAGTTGTTCCGTCGGTTGGAGTGACGTCAGTTCTAAGCACAGCGGTTTCAAACTGAGGGATTTGAGCAGTAATCTTACCTTTGTGATCGGTAACGGCAGTCACACCATTATTGGTCGAACGAATAAGTGGTAAGCCAAGCTCTAATGCGCGCATTCGTGCAATTTCCATATGCTGCAACGGGCCAATAGAGCGCCCAAACCAAGCATCATTGGACAGCGTTAACAGGTAATCGGTGTCATCAGTAACGTTCTGCCTAACTTGTTCCCCAAAAATAATCTCATAACATAATGCTGGCGCTAGATGCATACCGTTAGCCACAATATTAGGCTGTACGTAGGCACCACGGCTGAATGAAGACATAGGCAAGTTAAAAAACGGGGCGATAGGTCTTAATAGATCTCCAAATGGCACGAATTCACCGAATGGTAGCAAATGGTGCTTGTGATAACGTTCATCGAGATCCATTTCGTAATCACCGTAAGGTGTCTGCCCTACAACCAATATGCTGTTGTAATACTCACCGGACTCGGTTTTGTTGATGACCCCAGTGATGATCGCAGAATCATTCATTTTAGCCGCAGAGTCCAAGTTACGCAGAAATGAAGGTAATTCGAATTCCATTGCGGGAATTGCAGCTTCTGGCCAAATGATAATGTCCGCATCCCAGTTTTCACGACTTAGATCGGTATATTTCATTATCGTTGGCCATCGGTGATTGGGCATCCACTTCATGGCTTGATCGATATTACCTTGAATCAATGCGACCGATTTGGTGCGACTTGGATTGGGAGTGACCCAGTCGTAGCTACGTAGGCCGAATCCAGTGGCGAATATGACTAGAGGGATGATAGCGAGTTGCCACTGCTTAGTTATGGTTAAGTAAGTTAAGCTGGCAGCCATTACGATCAATAGCAAGGTAATGAGTTCAACGCCACCAATAGGTGCAAAGCTCGCTAACGGTGAATCAATTTGGCTGTACCCTAACCACAGCCAAGGGAAACCCGTCATCACCCAGCCGCGAGCCCAATCAAAGATTAACCAGAGTGCTGGCGCTGCGACAAAATAACGAGTTTTATTGTCTGACGGGAAGAATCGGTTTAGAGACCAAGCAAACAGAGCTGAGTAAATGGATAGGTAGCCGACTAAGAGTGCCATTAAGAACATGCTGGCAATCTTCGGCATACCACCAAAGGTATCGATACTGACGTGAACCCAACTGATGCCAGTGGCAAATTGACCTATTCCCCATGCATAACCTGTCCAAAGTGCACTTTTTGTGCTGCGACCTCTGATAAGGAGGAGAAGGAGAAATGGGCTCAGAATAGCCAAGGGCCATAGCTGATAGGGAGCAAATGCGAGAGTGGTGCTAGCACCAACAAAAGCGGCCCCGATGGGCCGCAATATGCGAAGATTTTTCTTCATTTAAATATCATCTCACTTTTTTGGTGAGCAGCAAGTGGTGAGGTTACTCCTCGACACTTGAAGCCGTTTCTTGGTCAGGTATTGTGACTTGGACCTGAACCACACGACGATTATCCGCCGCTGTCACCTTAAAGTTGTAATTTTCTATTTCAACCACTTCACCACGTGAAGGTAAGTGACCGAATGCAGTCATGACTAGGCCACCTACAGTGTCGACTTCCTCATCACTAAAGTTAGAGCCGAATGTTTCATTGAACTCTTCAATAGTAGTGAGCGCTTTCACCGCAAATGTGTGCTTACTCAGTTTTCTGATATCAAGCTCATCATCGTCATCGAATTCATCTTCGATTTCGCCAACGATTTCTTCGAGAATATCTTCGATGGTCACTAGACCTGATACTCCACCAAATTCATCGACGACAATGGCCATGTGATAACGCTCTTCACGGAACTCCTTCAGTAGGCGATCAACGCGCTTACTTTCAGGAACTACAACCGCTGGGCGAATCACTTCTTCAATATCAAACGGGGCGCTTTCTGAGCCCAAATAACGGAGGAGGTCCTTAGCTAAGAGGATGCCTTCTACATGGTCTTTATCTTCACTGATAACAGGGTAGCGAGAATGCTGTGCATCTGTCATCAGTTCGATTAGCTTATCGAGGTTATCGGAACGCTCGATAGTAACCATTTGCGAGCGTGGCAGCATAATGTCGCGCACTCGCATTTCAGAAATTTCCATGACACCTTCGAGCATATCGCGGGTATCGTGGTCAATTAGGTCGTTTTCTTCAGAGTCGCGGATAACATCTACAAGCTCTTGGCGGTCTTTTGGTTCGCCTTGAAAAATTTGACCTAGGCGCTCAAAGAAGGACTTTCTACTCGGACCTTCCGACTTTTTACTGTTTCCCTCTGGTTGAGAGGGAGAAGACTCTTCGTTCATGACTTCTCAATTCAGAATGCTATCAGATGTGTGATAGCGCACATGCGTAAACAGATTCTTTTTAGCGCGAACGCCAGCGAAATGTGCTTACTCCTTTTCTACTAAATATGGGTCATCAAAGCCCATATCAAGCATGATTTCGGTTTCCAAAGCTTCCATTTCTTCTGCTTCGTCATCCTCAATATGATCATAACCTAGCAGATGAAGACTCCCATGTACAACCATATGTGCCCAGTGTGCAATCAAAGGCTTGGATTGCTCAATGGCCTCTTTTTCGACAACTTGACGACAAATGATCATGTCACCAAGCAGATCCATTTCTACACCTGGAGGAGCTTCAAAAGGAAAGGAGAGCACATTGGTTGGTTTATCTTTACCACGGTAGTCGCGGTTAAGCTGTTGGCTCTCTTCTTCATCGACGATACGAATCGTCAACTCAGCATCTTGTTGAAACGGAGTGATGGTTTTGTCCAACCAGCCTTGAAATTCGTCAGCACTTGGTAACCCTTGTTCTGATTCGACTGCAATTTGAAGATCGAGTTCAATCGCCATTACTTTCCATCCACCGTTGCGCTAGCAGATGCTGCATCAAGCAGCTTTTGCGCCGCTTCACGTTCTTCACGTCGCTTACGCTCAATTTCTTTACGTTCTTTGGCATCTTTCGCTTCCCATTTCTCGTAAGCATTTACGATGCGCGCAACGACAGGGTGACGAACGACATCATCTGACTGGAAGAAATTAAAGCTGATTTCGTCAACTTCACTCAGCACTTCAATCGCATGACGAAGGCCAGATTTTGCGCCACGCGGCAAGTCGATTTGTGTGACGTCACCAGTGATAACTGCGCGCGAGTTAAAGCCGATACGCGTCAAGAACATCTTCATTTGTTCAACGGTGGTGTTCTGGCTCTCATCGAGAATAATGAAGGCATCGTTAAGTGTGCGGCCGCGCATGTAGGCGAGGGGCGCAACCTCAATAACATTGCGTTCAATGAGTTTCTCTACGCGCTCAAAACCAAGCATTTCAAATAACGCATCGTATAGAGGTCGGAGGTACGGATCGACCTTCTGACTTAAATCACCTGGCAGGAAGCCTAGTTTTTCACCCGCTTCTACTGCTGGACGAGTCAGTAGGATACGGCGAATCTCTTGGCGCTCCAGTGCGTCTACTGCAGCAGCTACTGCTAGGTAAGTTTTACCTGTACCAGCTGGCCCAATACCGAAGCTAATATCATGAGTGACCATATTCACTAGGTACTGAGCTTGATTAGGTGTACGCGGTTTGATGATGCCTTTCTTGGTCTTTACGAAGACTTCTTTTCCGTGAGCGATTTCTGATTCGGTATTTTGCTCAAGTACACCAGATTCTTTAACGGCTAAGTGAATTTGCTCTGGCTCAATATCAGGGATCTGGCCACGCACAGGTGCTGTGTCGACATAAAGCGTTTTGATGATATCTAGAGCTGCGGCGCTAGTGTGCGGCTTGCCCACGATCGTAAAGAAGTTGCTTCTGTGGTTGATCTCGACACCTAAGCGGCGTTCTAAATGTTTGATATTGTCATCGAAAGGACCGCACAAGCTTGATAGACGGCGGTTGTCTGAAGGTTCTAGATGAATTTCTAGAGTTACGATTTGATTACTCAATGTTGCCTCACATTTTGCCCTTAAGGGCGATGTATGAAGCCCGACTGTGACCGGGCTTCGCATATTTTTACCCAATTAACTCCAAAATAGCACATTGAAGCTGTTTGGGTATAGGCGCTAAGGCGTAAAGGTCGCTACACCTAGCTCATCTTCGCGTTTGGTTTTTGCCATCATTTGTGTTGGAGAAATAACACTGCGAAGATCCATATCTTTTTCTGTTCTTACTAGCTCACCACGTAGGGAGTTTGCGAACACGTCTGTGATTTTCACGTCAACAAACTGGCCGATTAGCTCTGCACCACCTTCGAAGTTAACCACACGGTTGTTTTCGGTACGCGCACGAAGCTCCATTAGGTTCTTCTTAGATGGACCTTCAACTAAAACACGTTGCTCAGTGTCTAGCATCTGACGTGAATAACGCATTGCCTGCGAGTTTACAGTTTGTTGTAGCTCGTATAAGCGGTCTTTCTTAGTTTGCTCAGGAAGATCGCATGGGTAATCTGCTGCTGGCGTACCTGGACGAGGAGAGAAGATAAAGCTAAAGCTCATATCAAAATCTACGTCCTTAATCAGTTTCATCGTGTCTTGGAAATCTTTGTCAGTTTCACCAGGGAAACCAACAATGAAGTCTGAACTGATTTGAATATCAGGACGCGCTTTGCGAAGTTTACGAATGATAGACTTGTATTCAATCGCTGTGTGTGGACGTTTCATCATAGTCAATACACGGTCTGAACCACTCTGTACGGGCAGGTGCAGGAAGCTAACAAGCTCAGGTGTATCTTCGTAAACAGCAATGATGTCATCAGTGAACTCTAGCGGGTGACTTGTCGTAAAGCGGATACGATCAATACCATCAATAGAAGCAACCAGACGTAGTAGCTCGGCAAAAGAACAGATATCACCATCGTGCATTGGACCACGATAAGCATTCACGTTTTGGCCAAGTAGGTTTACTTCACGAACGCCTTGATCGGCAAGCTGAGCAATTTCAAACAATACGTCATCCATTGGACGGCTTACTTCTTCACCACGAGTATACGGAACAACACAGTAAGTACAGTACTTACTGCAGCCTTCCATGATTGAAACAAACGCTGTTGCGCCTTCCGCACGTGGTTCCGGCAGACGGTCAAACTTCTCGATCTCTGGGAAAGAGATATCCATTACTGGCGCTTCATCGCTTTGTGACTGCTTGATCATCTCAGGCAAACGGTGAAGAGTTTGTGGGCCAAAGATAACGTCAACAAATGGCGCACGTTCACGAATATGGTCACCTTCTTGAGTTGCTACACAGCCACCCACACCGATAACAACGCCATCTTTTTTGTCTTTTAGGGTTTTCCAACGACCAAGTTGGTGGAACACTTTCTCTTGCGCTTTTTCACGGATAGAGCAAGTGTTCAAAAGTAGTACGTCTGCTTCCTCTGGATCTTCTGTTAGCTCATAGCCATTTGCCGCATTAAGCAGATCGGCCATTTTTGATGAATCGTATTCGTTCATCTGGCAGCCCCAGGTTTTAATTAGCAGTTTCTTACTCATCACTATCGCTCGTCAGTTATTTAAATCTTTTTCTTGCACAGGCGCTGTATTGCGAAAACAACACAGCGGCTGCTTAAATTATGACCACCATCTTGGCGGTAAGCGGCGTATTGTACTGCTTTAAAAACCGCCTGACTAGGGGTAGTGTAAAATCTCTTTGAGAGCTTATATTTCAATTGCTGTAAGCGGTTATTAGGCCTCACAAAAGCAGGGTTTTTCGAAGGAATTCGCTCGCGCTTTTAGAGCGGGCTACGTACAATGAACACACATTGAATTTAGGGTAGTAAGAAGACGATGGAACAGTTTGAAATTGCAGTTGTTGGTGGTGGCATGGTGGGAGCAGCGATGGCGCTGGGTCTTGCTAAACAAGGGCGCTCAGTCGCTGTTATCGAAAAATTCCCCCCTCAAGCTTTCGAAAGCTCGCAGCCAATGGACCTGCGTGTTTCTGCTATTTCTCATCGCTCTGTTGATTTACTGACACACCTCGATGCTTGGAGCGCCATAGAGGCGATGCGTGTGTGCCCTTATGCACGTCTTGAAACATGGGAAGCGGAAAACTGTCGAATTCGTTTCAATGCCGAATCTCTGCAGCTAGAGCAATTGGGCTACATTGTTGAAAATCGCGTGATCCAACTAGGGTTGTGGCAGCAGTTTCATCGTTTCGACAACTTGAAAGTGATTGAAGGTGATGGTGTTGAAAGCTTAACGCTTGACGATGAAGGCTCAACCATCATCTTAGAGTCAGGGCGTGAAATTGCTGCGACTCTGGTCGTTGGTGCGGATGGTGCGAATTCAAGAGTACGACAAGCCAGTGGCATTGGGGTGACAGCATGGGATTATCGTCAAGAGTGCATGCTGATTAATGTTGAGACGGAACTCCCTCAACAAGACATCACGTGGCAGTGGTTTACCACGTCAGGGCCTCGTTCATTTTTACCACTATGTGGAAACCAAGGATCGTTAGTTTGGTACGATTCCCCTAAACGGATTAAGCAGTTAAAGAATATGAGTCATGCCCAGTTAGAGCAGGAGATTGTTGAGTACTTTCCAGCTGAACTGGGTAATGTTAGCGTGCTACAGCGCGGCTCATTCCCACTTACACGTAGACATGCACAGCGATATTACAAACACGGTTGTGTACTAGTAGGGGATTCAGCTCACACGATAAATCCGTTGGCGGGTCAGGGCGTTAATCTTGGTTTTAAAGATGTAGAAGCCTTGTTAAAAGCGTTTGAAGATAAAGGGGTCTCTAATGAAGCATTACGTCGTTATGAGCTAGAGCGTCGTCCAGATAACCTGTTAATGCAAACGGGCATGGATGTATTCTATAAAGGGTTTAGTAGTACCTTACCCCCGCTGGCATTTGCTCGAAATGCTCTACTGAAAGTGGCAGAGCATTCTGGGCCGATTAAAGAGCAAGTCTTAAAATACGCGATTGGCCTTAAATAACTCAATAAATGACTAGACATACTGGGGCAGTGATAGAATCTGAGACTGATTCTAGCGTTGGTGCCCCAGTTGCTTCATCGACGGCAAAAAGAGCTAAATTGTCAGAATGCTGGTTTGCTGTCATAAGATACTTTCCATCTGGAGAAATACACAAATCTCGTGGGAACTCTCCCCCTGAACTGACAAAGCCTTGATAATCAGGTACAGCAGGGTCACTCAATTTAAACCAAGAGACGATAGACTCTCCGCGACCTGTTAAATAGACAAAGCGATTGTTCGGTGAAAGCTTAACGGCCGCCGCCGCTTCATGGTTTATATGTTCAGGAAACGCTGAAGTAGAGTAAATCAGTCGCCATCTCCCATGTTCGTTACGCTTGATAACATGCAGTGATTCATCGAGTTCACACAACACATACCCAAATTTACCATCTTGAGAGAAGTCTACATGTCGAGGACCACTTCCCAGCGGCATTACCAAAGACTGAGATAGAACCGCATCAGTTTTGTTATATTCGTAAAAGCTCAATGTGTCGATGCCTAAGTCTACCGTGACGAACTGTTGGCTATTAGGGATAAACTGTAACTGGTGCCCATGGGGGGCTTGCTGGCGAGTAGGATGAACGCTAGAGCCTTCATTAGCCAGTAAAGCTATACGTTCTCCAATAATGCCATGTGCCCTTAGGGCAAATATCTCGAAGTTACCTGTCCCATAATGCGCGACGCCTAATAATTCTTTATTCGGAGATATTGCAAGGTGGCATGGGTAATCACCATCAAGCAATCTTACTTGATGATCTTCACTGTTTGTAGGCACGAATATAAGGGCCGCTCCTTCCTGTTGAGAACATTCGGAAACGAGATAATGTCCTTGCTCTGTATACAGAAGATAAGAAGGGTTGAAAGCATTTGTTATCGCTGAAGATATTATAAGGTCATGGGGAGTGTTGAAATGCGCCGTCTTGAAACCTAAATCATCGCCTTTTGAATACTGTCCAATAGCAACGGAGTAATCTTGGAAAGTCATAAATATCCTTGAAGATCAGTGTATTGACCTAAGGTTGCCTGTCTATCCTAGAATGAACAGTAGCAAAATACTTTTCTGTGAGCCAATAGAAGAAATTAACAATATTGAAGAAACTTTCAAAGATTCATCTAACGTAATTGTCAGAGAGGAATAGATAGAAAAAAAGCCCGTCAAATGACGAGCTTTCTTAATAATGGTGCGGAAGGAGAG
>NZ_JPJA01000083.1:0-1230 GCF_000733315.1 Vibrio sp. ER1A | reverse complement strand
ATATAAATCTTTACATTGATAGCCACTTTCTGCTTTTCAACCACTTTAAAAGAATATTTAATATTTATTACAACATAGATTCTAACACATCTCTTGAAACCTTAATATCTAAACAAAATGATTTTCACTTCAAAATAAGAGAGCTTATGTCTAGCGGACATTCATTTGACGAAAGTCTTATTCTAATTGCAAAAGAGATAAAAGTAGAACTGACATACATATTAAGGTTGTACAAACTAAAACTGTTACAAGTTTCTAAATTAGTGAAAATTATTGATATCCGAGATAGTCAAGATATATTCTACAATAAATACCTCGAAAAAATGTACTTTAATGAACTAACGTTAAGACAAAATGCAGCATGTGCCTCCGACATATTAAGATTAAGTTTATTATATAGAGATGGTGGTATGTATGTTGATGTAGATACATTGCCTTCTCATAAAAATGTTTACAAAGACATTAACATAACCACCTTATCGATAAACGAGAACTTACTTGATATTATAAAATCAGAGTATTTATTGCAAGAAGTAAGACAAAGGAAGCGATACCTCAAAAACAGAAATATATCTTTATCACATATTGAAGCTCAGATAAACGACAAGAGAATATTAATAAAACTGAAAGAACGGGCTGCTGATAGACTTAGTGATTTTTATAATCAAGATTCTTTATATGTTCACCGAGATATTATAAAAGTTGCAACACAGAACAGAATTTATGAAATAAACAACAACACCTTGCTTGCTAACAAAGGCAGTCGATGTATCAGAATTATCCTTAAAGAAGTTATTAGGCGCTATAAATACTTACATTCTAACAACTTTATTTACTCTACTCCATCTCACAAGAATGAAAAAGTTAGTAACTATTTATCTAGATTAGACAAATATCGACACGACGGCTTAAGCAATTATAATGATACAGAAGTGACATTATTGCTTACAGGACCATGCTTAATTCATGAGGTATTGTTGGGTCTATGTTATGAAGTTTTTAAAATACCAAAAAACATATCTCCCACTTCAGTGTCATATATATTTAGAATAGATCGTACATTCTTGGGATTTAATAACCAAACTCACTACACACCAGAGCAGCTGAGGTCATCATGGCTATAAAGAAAATAACTGTTTTATTAGTAATTCTACTCTGTGCATATGTAATATTTTTATATGGAACAAGATTTTATTCCATTGACAGTTCCAATGATGTTGAAAATAACAT
>NZ_JPJA01000082.1:0-1543 GCF_000733315.1 Vibrio sp. ER1A | reverse complement strand
AGTTTATTCATCAAAAAGATGTTGATCTGCAAACCTATAAGCAACAATATAGATTATTGGATCAACGATTGGAAAATATTGACAAACAATTAAAGCTAACCAAAAACGTAATCAATAGCCTAATGAAAGAAATTATGGTTGATGAAGCTAATGCCCTTGATTTATTTAGAAATATCACCTCACTTTCAGATTTGGAAATGACTAAGTTGTCTATTACAAATCAGTTGGCTGATATTGTGAATAATATAAAAATATTAAACTCTGACGTTCCAGCTAGATATGTTATTAATTAGAAATCCTAGAATTATTGTATCTTTAATATTGTCGTTTTTGTTTGCGATAATGTTATATTTTGCGTTTTATAGTAAAATTGATATCGTATCTACTGGAACTGGAGTTCTTGCAGTTAATGATAGTAATCTGAATATATTGTCGCCATCATCGGGCATTATAAAGGTTGTTAAAGTTACTCGAGGAGATAAAGTAGAGAAAGGAAGTCATCTTATTACCATTAGTAATATAGAAGATGAAAACAGATTCAAATTATTAAGACATAACGAGCTGGTTTTTCAAAAGCAGCTCAAAAAGCTTAATTACGAAAAAAAAGAACTTGCTACCATAGAGCGAGAGGATAATGTTCATGAAAAACCGGGTTACGACTCATCTTTGACATTGCAAAAAGTAAAAAATAAATACGACTTCTATTTGCAAAAAGAAAGTGAATATGAAGATAAAAAAATCGTCACTGAGAAGAAGATTAAGTCGTTAGATCAGCAAAAGAATTTGTTGGAAAGGAAGAGCAGTATGTTAGAAAGTTCACTTGGAAGGACTACAAGGTTAATTGATACTCAATTGGAATCTCAAAAAATACAGCTACAACTGCTTGAAAGTGAGCTTTTGATTGAGGAGTCTAGGAATTTGGTTAAAGCTGCTTTCTTTGATTTCAAACAGTTGGTTTTAGATTTATCTGACAAGACAGAAAGCGACTTAGAGGATCTCAAAGGAAAAGAAGCAAATAACAGATCTGAACTTAATATTGTTAAAGAGCGTATTAGTTCGACAGATATAAACTCTACAGTACAAGGAACAGTTCTTTCCTTAAAAGAAGGTCTTGCGTCAGGCGTATATATTGAAAGAAATACACAAATAATGGTTCTTAAAAGGTCAGATGATGGAATATATGTCGACGGAAAATTTGAATCTAAATTAAGACCTTTTGTTTCTATCGGAGCAATAGTAAAGATAAGAATAAATGCTCCAGGAATTAAAGATTACTTTTATGGAAAGGTAACTGGTATAAGTGCTGATTCTTTCGACTACAAACAGTACAACAAACAAGGTAGCCGTTATTATTCAGTTAAAGTTAACTTTGATAAGGATAAAGACAATTATAAAAAATTAAAGAATATGCTCGGTTTACAAACTTCTTTATATATTGTTAATGATCAAGTGTCATTTATCGAGTATATACTATCAGTTTTCAATAAAGATTTGGATTTCTCTGTATGGTAGGTTTTATAGGAGCTCTTTCTTCCTCGTTATG
>NZ_JPJA01000081.1:0-1988 GCF_000733315.1 Vibrio sp. ER1A | reverse complement strand
ATACATTTCCATTCAAATGCAAGTACGTAGCTTGAATCTAGGTGGAACCAGTGAGCTTGCTTGAAGATAACGGGAATAGGCATGACTGTTACGTTTATGCAAGGAGTAATCTTTTCATTGACCTGTGTTATATGTCTGACGAAAACGATATAAGGCTATTATTTTACGTATTTTCCTACAAAATTAGATGTCAATTACTTGGTATTATTGTCATTAATGTTAAGTGTATGTTCCATGTCTCCCTCGCTATAGGATGGGTTAGTTTTCTAAATGAAAGGAGAGACGATTGATGATTGACAATTATCAATTATTTCAAGAGGTTATGTAGTGGTGAATGTTAAGAAAGTTTGCGTATTTGTACTTGGCACAACGATGTTTGGGATAGCACAAGCTAATGCAGAAAGGATTGGGGGAGTAGAGAATGATTTTGATCTAGCCTATGTAGAAAATAAAAAAGCAGACAGTAATGAAGCTATCATTGGGTTTGGACTAGGAGCCCACAAAATTGATAAAGGGGCTGCTGGCGGAGGATATATTTCAGGTGTTGTCCCAGTTGATAATACTGATTTGGGTATCTATGGAAGAGGTGAGCTTATAAATGACAGGTACAAAACAGGTAGATTTTGGTCATGGAAAATGGCTATAGGTTTAGCATTTTACCCTTCCGATAAGGTAATTCCTCATCTAGAGGTGGGGAAGTGTTTTTCTAACTACTCTACATGTTATTTCAATAACCGAGAGGCTGGTAGTGCTTCCGATGATATAGATGCTATTTATTATGGAGCTGGGGTATATATAAAGGAACCATTATTTAATAATTACATCGAAGTCTCCGCTGATTGGAGTCCATACAAAAATTACTCTGGTAGATCATTATATGTTGGTTATGGTTTCGGATTTTAATTGAGATTAAATAATGCTTATTACTAAACGAAATAAAGCTCTTGCACTGATTATAATGACTACTTATTCAAGTTTCTCATTTTCTTTTGATATTGAGAATATACTGAATATCGAAAAGGAGAAAAAAGAGTATACGAAAGATATTCATGCATTGGTCATTGGTTCCGTAAATAATTCGTATAAAGCTGCAGAAATTAAAGCTGAGATTCAGTCAAAAGAACAAATATTACTCAAGGATGAATATTACTTTGTTCCCAAAGTCACATTAACTTCTGAAATCAAAGAAAAAATGGATCGTCCAGGGCATCCTGATCCTGAAGCGGACTTTAATATAAATCTGTCCGCTACTATGAAGCTCTGGAGTGATACTGTGTCCGATGAAAATAGAGCTGCATATCAAGACTTAGAATCCTCAATAAATAAATATAATTCAGTTGTTTCAAATGTATATCGTAGCATAGCTAATAATTTAGTTAAGATAGAGAACTCAAGGGATTTTCTATCTAAATCTAGGCAGTACAAGGCGGCGATGGTTAAGATTATAGAGAAAATACATAAGGTTGCTGATTCAGGTGTATTAAAAAAATCTGACGAAATTTTCGCTAGTGTGTCTTTAAAGAAATTTGAAGATTCTATACTAAATGTAGAGTCACAAGTAGAAAGTTATAAAAACAGTATTAACAACATGACTTCGCAAAAATTGTATTCAGACTCGTATGGTTTGAGTGACAATTATGTAAAGAACGAGATGTATGTAGATGAAAGCATGTTTAATATCAAATCCGTTATAAATCGAAATTTTGAACTAATTTCTCGAATCGCTAAATTAAATAAAGAGAAATCATCAGTAAAGTCTTATAATGAAAATTTCGTTGTCCAGCTAGTAACCCAGCACAATATTTCAGAAAACGGAAGTAGTAATGTTAGAGGTAAATCAGGAGCATCATATACCTATGATGATAAGGGGGATTCTTATATTGGATTGAAAGTAGCATTTACAGGTCTAGATTTTTCCAAATATCAAGAGAAAAAAAGCCAAGAGAGTCTTTTGTATAAAAAAATGATCGAATTAGACGAGTTTATTC
>NZ_JPJA01000080.1:0-2458 GCF_000733315.1 Vibrio sp. ER1A | reverse complement strand
TCCCTAATCATTATAATTTTATTTATATAATAAATTAGGGATTTGTATTATAAACTTAGCATTTTTAAACTTCTTAGCCGTAGTAATGTGTCTTGGACGATTTCGCCATTACTATCAGTTAACATGATTCCAGCTGGTAGAAATTGAATACGAATTGTAGTGCCATTGACGCAAACATACTTATCCATATGCTCGCTAGGGTCGATAATGAAGTTTATCTTTGAAATTGCCTTTGCAATCTTTTTCTTCATTCGTTTCTCTTTTAATGCAGCAATTTTATTAACTACTGCAAAATAAATCTTATTGCATGTCTCGTTGAACATTTTTAATCCACTCGTGTAAGTATGTTAAATCTGGGTTTGGGTTGTTGTTTAAACACCATTGATAAATCTTCTGTGGCTCAGCCATCATCCGTTTAAAGACACCAGTCTTGGTTGAGTGACAGGAACGGCAAAGGCACATTAAGTTATTTTCATTAAGGGCATTTTCTTCTGATACTGAAATCTCTAGTATGTGGTCAACAAGATAACTTATGTCTTTATGACATTTTTGGCATACTGGATTTTGCTGACGCAAACGCTGTGATAATTTCTTCCATGCTGTTGTGTTATAAAATGCATGGCGAATAACAAGTTCTTTCTTATTATTAGATTTATATTCGTGTTTCTCGCAACGTCTTTGTCGATATGGAATAACGGCCTTACAGCCTGAATAAGTGCATTGTCTTTTCATTGTATATACTGTGTTAAAAAAAGAATATCCAGATTCAATTTGTGCACAAAGAACCAGTGTGGAATTATCTTTAATGTTTAATTGTGATATATTTTAGCCCCGCCTTATAACGAGTGCACACCAGACAACACCTGATACTCGATATGATTAACCCAATAAGTTACTATTAAGGAGGAGGTGAGTATCAGGTGTGTATCAGACGTTATCGTGTCTCAGATGTATCAGATTTATGTTGTGCTACAGCTTGGCGCATACGTTCGTATTTTGATACGTAATCTACGTCTAATACGAATACCTTATTGCCTTCATCATCTTGTTTGGTAGTAGTGTCTGTGCTACTAAAGCAACCGTAGTTATCTTCCATGTTATATCCTTAGTACAGCATTAGTACTTCATGTTTAGTGTCTAGTGGTACATTCATTTCTATTTTATATTCTTCGATATACTGCTTATCGTACGATAGCCATACAATGTAATCGTTATAGTATGGCAGGTCGTGTAATACCATATCGAATAGTTTAGTAATCAGGTACTCTAACGATACATCGTCAGCATAATTACTCATATACATATCTCTTACGCTTTTAATATCGTTAGAGTTCTTTACACCGTATTCTTGTATCAGTAGTTTAATGTTATTCAGACGTAATTCGTCATATACGTTATCTAGAGACGTAAATCCTTTAAACTCGTAGTTTGGTGTAGATTTGATATACGTTTCAATCATTGATTGGCTTAAGATTAGTTTCATAGTGACATTCCTTTGTTTAATTCCCATTCTTTTACTAACGCGAATGTTTCATTTATTTCGCGGGTCATCTGTCCATTTTCATTTCTGTAGTAACCAAGTTCTTTTGGTGTAGGGTTCAATACACGGAGGTCATACATAAGTTCAGAGTTTGCTTCTCGCAGTGTTTCAATTTTATCTTCTAGAGATTGTATACGCATTTCGTATACGTTCTTTTCAAAGAATACTTCGGCAACAAGTAATACACCAAGAACGATTGCTATGATTGTTTGTACTGTCTTGTCTTTTACGACACCAAGAACGTTGATTAACGCTGTGATTTTACTCATTTCGATTACCTTCTTTAATTATCTTAAATTATTTATATAACTGCTGCATAAATAAGTTTATTTAGAGGTTTATGTCATGAGTGAGTGGATTTTACCTGAAGGGTTTAGCAAGCCTGAGTATGGAATGTTTGGGTTTATTTACGTTATAAAGAACTTAGACACTGGTGTGAAGTATATCGGGAAGAAGAACTTTAACAGCAAGAGTAAGGGTGTTTGGAAGGAGAGTAATTGGCGCAAGTACCAGAGTTCTTCTGCTGAAGTGAAGAAATGGAAGAATGTTGAAAAGAAAATGATTCTAATCTGCCATTCTGCTTTTGAATTGAGTTATCGAGAGATTGAGATAATGATTAAAAGTAATGCGTTACTACGTGATGATTATTGTAATTATCTTGTTGGACGTGAGCCGATCGGGCGTTGTCCGAATTATATGAAAGTTAAAGGGTCGTAAGACCCTTTTTATCTCAAGACTGAAACAGACGAACTGTTTAGGTTAAGCAATGTCCAGTTGTAAACTTAGATTTACACTACAGCATTCCGTTAAAAGTTCTTAAACCCATACGGTAGTGCTGAATAGTGGTGTGGTTCGTCTTCGATATCGTCCCATAAATGAGTGTAATCGTAGTTATCGTGTTGTAACTATTCACCCGCG
>NZ_JPJA01000079.1:0-1224 GCF_000733315.1 Vibrio sp. ER1A | reverse complement strand
GCGACTCTGTCGCCGGCTTGACTCTAATCTGTGGTAGCAGTGGTTTAACTTTTAGAAATTTCAGGTGGCGATTAGGCCAATGTCGAGGATTGGAATGAAATCTGCTCAACACACTTGAAGTAAATCGATAAAAAGTAAATAAAAAAGATGATATTAGTCTTCGAGTCGAGTAAAAATAAACAAGGGTGCTGTCAAAAATGTATAAAGGTCAAGAGAAGTTAGGTTTATGACCCAATTTCTGAAAAAATCCAAGGTGAAAGAAGGTTATTAGAGGAAGATAGAATTCATTCCAGGAACGCAAAGATTGAGCGTAACATTTTATCATATTCATTATTTGGCTCAGAGCCTGGTTACTGTGAGTGTATGTACTTGAATATTCTGGAGTCAAGTAAAACGTATCCTGGCTGGGAGGTTGTAGTTTATCATGATGATACAGTTCCACCCTATGTATTAGAACGTTTTTCCTCTAAGGGTGTCACTTTAGTGAACGTTTTAGAGTTAGGTATTGCTCATTGGCCCGGTACTTTTTGGCGATTTGCTGCTGTATCGATGCAAAACGCTAACTTAATTTGTTTCCGAGATGCAGACTCAATAGTGTGTAATAGAGAACGAGTTTTAGTTGATTCTTGGCAAAAAAGCTCCCTTCCTTTCCATATAATAAGAGATTGGTATACTCATAGTGATTTGATTCTGGCGGGTTTGTGGGGAGTCAAAGCTGCTCTACTTAGCAATCTACCTGAGTGGATAGAAACTTACTTGAAAAATAAAAAGAAATTACATGCTACGCATGAAGACCAAATATTTCTAGCTGAAAAAGTTTGGCCTATTATAAAAGATTATAGTTTGGTACATGATAGCATTCACGATATAGAAGGGGTTGTTAAGTTCGAAAACAATGATTTATCTAGAGATGGAAGGGATTCGTTAGGTAGTTTTTTAGTAAAAAAGATAAAGCTAGATATAGGTGTAAAGTTAAATGATGAGTATGAGTTTTCGATAGTAAGTAATAGTGGTGAACAAGTGTGTTATTACATCAGGAAATTAAAAGATGGTAGAGACGAATTTATGATACCTACAAAGTACTTTGAAAATATAGATAGTAACATTTGGTCTATGAGAGTAAATATCGGTTCTTCGACGTTTCAAGTGAACCCTCCGTCAGAGTGAAATCTAATACATTTTATAGAGTAGAGCGTAACATCCGATGGGCTTTGTTGCCGAATT
>NZ_JPJA01000078.1:0-2247 GCF_000733315.1 Vibrio sp. ER1A | reverse complement strand
GATAATATTTATATAACTATTTTCTACGTTTATCGCGAGTAGTAATATTGTTGCGTTTTAAAATCATTGATACATATGCTTGTGTAATTCCATACTTAGCAGCGATGGCAGTTTGCTTGCTGCCATCAACGTATTCTTGAATGATTGTTTCTTTACAGATTTTCATTTTTATTTCCTCAAAAGGATTCAAGACCCTTTATTATTTCATTTCAGTAAGAACACTGATAATCTCTTCGCGAGCATCAGGGTTCAGACCAACGTGTTTGATAACAGATTTAAGAACTTCTTTGTTTCCACGCTCTGTTTCAATTACCTTTTTGCCTTTAGTGATATCGCGGCAACGTAATGCACTTTCCAGCTTACGAACTTGAGATTCGATACGGTCGAATAACTGGTACTGTGAATGGTCATAACGTTTTGTACGAGCACGGTATTTAACACGAAGACCAGCATTATGAGACGCTAGTTTATTACGAAGTAATTTGATAACGTCACGACGATAAGAAGTAGCTGAAGCTGGAATTGTCTTATAACAATCATATAATTCAGACCATGCAAGCATCATATCATCGTGTTCATCAAACAATTTAATTACCTGTGCACCAATCGATTTACGTTGTTTAATCAACTTAATGATTTGTTGCTGACGATAAGTGTAAACTTCGATAGCAGCCTCTGTAGCTTCTTCGATTGTTTCAGCTTGTAGAACTTTTTCAATTGCCTGTTTATATTGTTGATACGCTTCATAAACTTGCATACCAAGCTCGACCGAATAACTCATTGCCATTGCCATTGCTTCTTTTTCTGGAAGAAGGTAAATGTCGCGAATACCTTTAGCGTTTTGGTGTTTTTCGTAAAATTCACTGCTTTTTATTTTTAAAAGCAGTGACTCGTCGAAATTAGACTTCATTTTTGTAACAAGGTTGCCGTGCTGCTTACCAATAATGATTGCTAATGCATTTGAAGGAATAACACCGTTATTTTGTTCGATAACAGAAATGATTTGTGAAATTGTTACTTTAGACATAATTAGTTCTCTTTATTTGATTGAGTATCTGTCTCCACAGGATTCGAGTACCAATGAACGAGAACAACCCGAACCCTACAGATACTCAAACAGATAAACATTGGATTAAATTGGAATGCGGTGGAGCCGCTAGAAGAGGAAGTTTCCTTCCTCATTCATAATTTTATTTATATAACTTGCGCATATTAAAATGCATTTTTTGCTTCAAATGCTTCAATTGTGTAACCAGATTCACGCTTCTTTTTATTAATAGCGTATTTGCGTTGTTTTTCTTTCTTCTTGAACTCTTCTTGTTTTTTAGCGTAATCAATCTCAAGAATAGCTTGTTTAACTTCTTCACGTTTTAATGGGCAAGAAATTGAATCGAATGCTTCAACTGGGTCAGTAACAACAGGCTTAACAACATTGTTTTCAAGAGTAGCAACGTTAAGTTCTTTGAATACTGAAGAGTATGTAGAACCTTTAATAAAACGAGCAGTATCAGTACCTTCTATAGACTTGAAACGAAATACAAGACGAGTTTCACGCTTGCCGCCTTCTTCTTTATAAAACGCTACACCGATAGCACTTTCAGCGACGCCTGAAACTTCTTTAACGCCAACAACGATGAATGTTTCTTCATTTTCACCAACGTAAAATACGTTAGCCTCTGGCACACGCTCTTTAATTGCCTTGATTTTAGCGTTAACGTAAGCAGTAATGTTTGTTTTAACAACGCTTGATGGTACATGCTTACGAATAGTAGACTTTAGTTCTTCTTCATTAGCTAGATCTAGAGCAACATGAAACTGAGATACGGCTTTAACACGTGTTTCTTTACCAGCGGTGTAATAGAAAACAAGTGTATCACCACTTTCGTTATTGAAAAGATTGAATGAAGAAATGCGAGATGGTTTAAAATTGTTTAATTTTTGGTTTTTATTTGGTTTGTTTTTCATGGGTTATACCTTTAAATGTTTGAGAAGTCGTATTTTGGACGTTTTACGCCGCTTAATTTAAGTGTGCGAGATACCGTTGGTTGCGATACCCCAAGATGATTTGCAATCTCTTTTTGAGTTGCACCTGCTTTAGCGTATTTAATGATTAAAGCGGTTGTTTCATTTGAAATTGGTTGTTGTGCCATGGGGCTTTCCTTAATAAAATATTCACATGATGGAAAAATAAAAGAAACTCTCGTTTCTTCATGTATGTATTTAATGGTGTTTCAGCTAAGAGTAAAC
>NZ_JPJA01000077.1:0-1944 GCF_000733315.1 Vibrio sp. ER1A | reverse complement strand
AATCAATTCCTTTAGTTATAGTGCGCTAGATATTCAATGTATGTAACTAAGATGCGTATGTCGGCCATCATAGACTGAAACCCCAATTATTATGGCCCTTAGCCCAGATGTATCGATTTCTTTTTATGTCATTTTTATCACATCAAAAATCGAACTAGTTCAGAACTAGCTACTGCTTGTCGAGTATCTTAAAACTTCTTATAAGAAAGCTCACTGCTCAGCATTAAGGATAACGGCAACGTTCAAACAGACAAATGTCTAATTAACATTACCCTAGTGGAAAGTTCTCTAACTAGAGCGCGCTTTTGTGCCGAAATTAAATTGTTTATTATCCTCTAAATGTCATTAAGGTAGATAAATTCACTAAGTCCTTTTTAAGCTACACATATAACAAATACAGTTAGATTTGCGATAAAATATGGACTCCATCAATATAAAACTCAGTGCTAGTCCTCATCCTAGCACTAGAGGTTAATATTCCAAACATTTCACAACTCTGAATATAGCCAATGACTCAACATCACTATTTATTTCATCAGTCTTTAATTAAACTATCGACCTACATCAATAGTACCTTCGTTTATTTCATAAACTAAATCACAGGCGTTAAGTATCGCATCTGAATGACTCGCTAGTATAATTATTGAATCACGGGAAAACTGTCTCATTATCGATATTGATTTTTCTATGTCTTCTTTTGGTAAGTTAACTAGTACTTCATCGAAAATGTATAATTTAGATTGATCCAATAGTGAGAGCAGAAATATTAACTTTCTTTTTTGTCCGGTAGACATCGCTATAGTCTCAATATCATCAACATATAAGCTTTGATAATCAAAAACCCTTTCCCCAAAACATTCTGATAATATTGTGTCCATTATTCGTTTAGTATTACAATTTCTATAAACAAAGTTTTCGTACAATGAGCCAGGAAAGAGTTGGTTATCAGAAGCTGATACATAGCTTACATGATTCTTGAAGAATGATGAATCTAATATATTAATATCTACTCCATCATATTCAATTTTACCCTTTTCTATAGATTCGATTCCCACAAGCGCTCTAAGAAAAGTTGACTTGCCTGAACCAACTTTACCTTTAATACCGTAAATACCCCCCCTATGAAATTTCGCTGACCCACCTGTTATCAGTTTATCCAAACTTTTTGTTGTTAACGTTAAGTCTTGAACTTTGATCTTTTTTATCGTTTGCAGTTGAATTCCGACTTTATCTATCTTTTCAAGTTTTATCACATCATCATTGATCAGTGATGAAAATGATTCCTTTATGTGATGAACACTAATGTTATAATATGATAGTCTTGTAACCATTTGAGATATAGAACCAGATAACCGTGAGCTTAATATGAACAATACAGTCATATATGAAGGGTTTAGCTGTGAGTTAGATATACTATAAAAGCTTACTAAAAATAATATAAACAACGAAAAAAAGGAAATGATTTTAGTTAGCTCATCCCAATAAAAATTAAAGCGAGCGATCCTATCTTCACAATTAAGAGCAATGCCATACTTATTAACATATCTATCATATAGGTATTTATTATTAATGAAGGGTATGTTAATTCTAGACATTACGTTCAAAACTCGCATATTTAGAACATGATTTGATGCTGATTCCAACTTCAATAAATATTTATATAATCTAGTTCTATAAATATAGAATATGATAAAAACTGTCGCATAGAACAGAAAGAAATAAACACTAAGCCAAGATATGAACGTAGTTAGCGCAACAAATAAAATAAGAAATGTCGTACATTCAACCGCAATAGATGGAATCATATCCCACAAGTTTTTTCTATACTGCTCAATAGTTTTCATACTATGTACAGCTGAAATTCCTGAATAATATGGTATAAACTTAAGGAAATACCTTTCTAATTTTACCGCTGACTTAGCATTAGACTTCAAACTCTTATCT
>NZ_JPJA01000076.1:0-2320 GCF_000733315.1 Vibrio sp. ER1A | reverse complement strand
CGCGGGTGAATAGTTACATATGCTCTAACTCGCCGTAAGAAAGACTTAAAGCTAACTTATCGAATGAACGTGCTTGTTCAACTACTTGCTTAGCGTAACGATACAATAGTGCAGCATCTTCGGTAGGTTCTGCTGTGCGTCCACTTCGCTGAAACAGATCTACTGCAAGTTCATCTTCTAAATTATTGATTACTTGGCCTATGGTTGTTCTGTGCTTATCTAAATACAAAGCGGCCTTACTAAAAGAGCCATTTTCGTACACTGCAACAAAGCTTTGTAACTGCTCAATACTAAAATTCATAGACTTCTCATGCCGATTTAGTGCGCAGCTCATTGTAACACTCAAGCCTCCCTTACAATGTTAACAAGTTTGCGTCTTTGTAACATGTTATTGAAGGTCTAAGCAGAGGGGTTGATCCTTCAAATAGGATTAACATTTTCTTTGGCGTTAATAAATAATAAAAACGTGCGATTGCTATAAAAAATAACAACGATGTAAACACTGCTAGCTCATGATTCCCTAGTGCTAAAAAAAACATGAGATTTAGGGTGATATTTATAGATTTTAATTTACCTAGTTAGGTGTATAAAGATGATCAAGCTGATAAAAATACTGAATGCCTTGGTAGGGTTTCTATTGTCTTTAACTCTATCTACCACGTTACTTGCCACAGAAATGCCATTATCCGAACTGAATGAAGAAATTCTTACGTTTGAACAATACGGTGTGCCTAATTATCTCCACAAATTCGCGATAAGCTCAATGCTTCAAGGCGATCATGTTGTCTCACATACGAAAAAAATCGAAGTAGTCGATGATATTCGTCAAGTTGACGAAGTTTATTTGGTACAAACTACAGACATTAAGGGTAATATTGACCTTCGCATAAAGTATGATCCGGCTAAAATTGATGAACGAACGGATCTTATTAAGAGTATTGAGCAGATTACGAAAAGAGAGTATCAATTAAGTAAGTATGCTGAGATGTATGATAGGGAGTCTGTTTCATTAAAACAGAAAAATAATAGCGATTATGAAATAAGCTTCAAATACTCTAAATATGCATTGCCACAGGATATTGCTAACTTTCGTTTCATGCAAGGAAGGCTTTTTATTTCAGACGGTATGCCTATATCTCTTGAGGTTACAAATAACAAACCATTCTATCAAGGTATCTATGAGGTGAAAGCTTATCGACAACTTACAATGTTTGAAACATTACCTAATGGCAGAGTTGTGGTTAATAAAAAGACAATTGAGATTGAAGGGTATAAGCACAACAAAGAGTTTCAACTACACGTAGAGTCAACGCCAGTGGTCTATTATGACGATCAACTCGGCTCCATTGTACAGGACCCTGTGTTGCTATCTGAAGTCTCTGACCCAAGAATGCGTGAGGCTTACGTTAAATTAGACCGAACGTTCCCGTTGATGGCTGACGTTGTTAGAAGGCAAGGTATTGATGTCCCATTACCCTTTGGTATTTCAGCGTCTTATCGTCGGCAGGAAATGGACTTTAATTTTACTTATTTTAACCTTGGTGGAATACAGCTAGATGGCGTGTTTGACCCTGAGAACACTATTGCAAATGTGACTGCAGAGTCATATACATTACGCGGTGATATTAATATTCTACCATTTTGGAACTTATTCGCCTTTATTGGCCAGGTTGACGTAGATGCGGTTGTAAATGCTCAAACTAGACCAGTTAATATTGGGCCAATCGAAATAGAACCTATTAACTTTGCTATTCCTATAAAGCTTGAGTATGACTTGTTGGGGGTGGGAACGACGCTAGCTATGGGGTACAAAGAGTATTTTGCATCGGTTACAGCAACACATTCTATAACACGTTTAAAGGGAACAACCGAAGACTGGGGAGATGGAATTACGACAGTACAGCCCATGTTAGGTTATCAGTTTATTGATCTTCGAACTCAACTGTTTATTGGAGCAGAATACCAATCTTTGAATCCGAGCATGAAAGGGGAATTAGGACCTGCATTAGGCATAGATGTAGATATTGACTATGACGTTGGTGTAAATCTAGATAAATGGGCATATTTAATTGGGTTTAATAAACAAATTGGAAAGAACTACAACCTAACTGCTCTATATAATAAAGGTTCAACACGTAGTTCCATTACCTTGAATTTAGGCTATCGATTCTGAATTGGAATGATTAACGTATATGTTGAATAAAATAATAAAAAATAAAATGATACTGATAGTATCCTTGATGATGTTAGGGTGTTCTTCTCCACGTTCGATAGAAAATAGAGTGACAGAAGAAAACTATATGTTGGTGAATATACAACA
>NZ_JPJA01000075.1:0-1998 GCF_000733315.1 Vibrio sp. ER1A | reverse complement strand
ATATAAATATTATCAGATAGAAACTTTCAAAAGGATTTGAATATGAAAACTGACACTAAGACAAGCAAACAGCTAATGGAAGAATACACAGAAAATAAAGTAATCGTTGAACGTGCAAACGTTAAGACAGCAGATTTACTTGATTCACTTGAATATGAAGCAATCAAAACCGTTAATGGCAAAAACTTTATTATTAAAGCTAAAAACAAAAACGGTTTAAGACTGGATTTAGAAGTTCCAGATTTTATGGTTGCTGAAGTATGTGTTACTGACATTCTACGTAAGTTTGCATTTATCTAATGTGGACAATGAACTTTGATTTGGACGACGAGCTTGCTAATAAAGCTCTTCTCCATCGTATATCTCTGAACATCTATGAAACCTTCGGTATTGAAGAAGGGTACAACATAATTGACGAACATTTGCCGTTGGTTAAAGAATACCCGCATGATATTTTTATCGATTACCTTAACGACAGCACTAGAGAGTTGGAAGAGAAATATGAAACTAAAATTAGAAAATGCGGTGGAAGTTTTAAAAAGACCGTTGAACGTGTCTTGGACGCACATGAAATGTATTCCAGCCGATATGATTGACGCAGCATACAAAGAATACTTAAAGGAAGCTTAACGGCTTCCTTTTTTAATGCCCGTAGCTGTCATAAATACCCTTATACAATTTTGCAAAAAGGTATTTTATGACAGACATTATTTTAAGTGATAACGAGTTTATCATTTCAGATGTTAAGGTCAAACATAATACTCCTTCATTTTATACTGAATCTATAAATGGTAAGGGTAATGCGTTATCTCGTGGATTACATAGTATGGAAATCGAAGCGAAGATTACGTGTATCAATGACCTTGATATTAAGAAGTTTGAAGCGTTAATGCTTCGTATTCGTGGTCGTTTGAATCCATTCAAACTATCACTGCAAGACAGCACTGACGGCAAGGGTTACTGCAATCCTTTATTCACTGATGTTAAACCAATGACTGCTACTGCTGTGTCCATCGGTCAAACGAAACTAACGTTATCTGGTTTCTCTGGTGAAATCCCTGCTGGTAGCAAGTTTCAATTCCCAAATGACAGCAAAGTATACGTGTTACTAACGCCTGCACTTCCTAACAGAGAAGTTGAAATATTCCCTGCTGTTAGATTTGCTCAAGTAATCAAGACCCGTATGAACTTTTCACCTGAGCCTCTTGTTCGATTAAACGGTGACGTATTCGATATTCAATATGCTAATGGTGCTGAATATAGTTTGAAAATGAAAGAGGTAATGTAATGAGTGGATTCTACTGTTCAGCTATGGAGTTGGACCTAAGAAGTATAACTGGCGAAATAATGCGATTAACTGATGCGCCTTATGACGTCGAGTATGATGGTAATACATATCAAGCATTTGGTACCTTACTTTCTATTGACCGAATTACGGTTGAAAATACCCTGTCCAGCAAGGCGCTAAACGTCACACTGTCAGGCATTTCGGTGGATTTCCAAGAGTCCGTTAATAACAACACATTTAGACGAAAGCCCGTCAAGATATATAAGTGTTTTGTTCCTGAAGGGTCGAATGTTATTCAGGATATGAAACCGTACTGGGTCGGTCTGAGCTCGACACCAGAAACCGACATAAATTATCGTGATGGTTTCATGGCATTGAAACTTAGTTGTAAAAGTATTTTCGATTTAGACAAGACACCTTCGTTAATGCGTGCAAACAACTCTACTCATCAAGCACTGCATAATGGCGACAAGTTCTTCCAATACGCAACTGTTGACCAAGATGAAGACGTAATGTGGCGTCAACCATAATGAATCACATATTAGAGAAGTATAAAGATAAACCCCATGTAGTTGGGGTTTACGATTGCAATTTAATGTTATTGGAGCTTACTGGTTTCGATATTTCAATAGTACCTGAGTTTAAGACAATTAGAGAGGGTATGAAGGCATTAAGACAATCAGTTGGAGTATTAACGTCAAAAGAATACT
>NZ_JPJA01000074.1:0-2013 GCF_000733315.1 Vibrio sp. ER1A | reverse complement strand
CAAGCTAGGCGTACCAATGGTTCGGGGCTCTATATATTATAAGCATCTGACAAGTCGATTCCGCCTCGTCCCTCAAAACCAAATGTTCAACATCACTAGAAAGAAAAACAAAGTTACGACGGAACGTCGGGCGGAACGCCTAATTCAATAACTGTCTTGATTTTAATTTTTCTAGACAAACCATTAACAGCAATTACTAGATTGACTCAACAGTTATCGATAACAATGATTATCGCCGTTCCGTCGAGGCGTTTCGCTTCTTCCTTTTTCATTCTTGATAACGATGTTGTTCTAGTTATTCTTGATAACATTATTTTGTCAATTATGGCCTTAATATATTATAACGAGAAATTGACAAAATCTGCCCTACGGGCAGAATCATATCGTTATTCTTCTAGTTATTCTGTTTCGAGCCTGAAGCAAATCTAGACCCTTCCTTTATCACCTCTAGAATAAATCCTGTTACCTTATAAACCATAAAGACCAAACGTTATCGACCAGCCTGAAGCCATACAAGTGCCCTAAATGCCCTTCCATTACCAAACCAATACTAAGACCAAAATGACCAGCATTGTTAAAAGGTAACTGTTTCCAAGTTATATAAATACATATATCAATACAGTTAAGGAAACAATCATGAAACACAATCTTTATAAGCCAACAGTCGTTTACATTTCAACATTTACAACAGCAACAAACGAAAAATATTACTATGCTGGTAAACGTGTTAAGGCAAACTTAAGTTCAACTTATTTCGGTTCAGGCAAAAACGTTAAAACACTCGTTTATAAAAATGCTGAAAGAACAATCGTTCAAGAGTTTGATAACCAAATCGATGCTTCAATTTGTGAAATAGAAACAATCGCTAAGTTAAAAGATAAGTTTGGTGATAAATGCTTGAATATTGCTAAAGGTGGGATTGGCGGTCAAACCAACGAAAACAAAGTTGGAATCCCGTTATCAGAAGAACACAAACAAGCAATATCACGGTCGTTAAAAGGCAAGACACGTATTAATAAAGACCCTAACTTTAACAAACTACATAAGTTATGGATTGATAACGATAAACCTTCAAGACACAAGTTTAGAAAACTAGCAGTAGCAAATGGGTTCAAGGACAAGAACTACCATCAAATGCTAAACCACTTCAATACAATTTAATTTTCATTTTATACAGGGACGTAAAAATGGGACGTAAAGCAAATCCACTTACTCAAGTAAACGCGATTAAAAACAACGAAAATCGCTGCCGTTTATATCAACTATGGTGTGCAAAAGACAGACCAGCAAGCATTGATTTTATCAAATGCGCTAAGGCAAATGGATACTCGTATTCGTTATACAAACTAGAGTCTGAAATCGAGTCGTTTAAAGACGCATACATCATGTCTACTAAGGCACAATTTATCGGCGATTTGTCGAAATTGAAATAAGTTTACTTATATGGGTTATTGAATAAGATAGCCCATATCAACATGGAATATAAAATGAAATCATTCAAAACACTACTAGCTTCTGTAACACTACTGTTATCAACTAACGTATTCGCTAATACGGAAATCTGTACAGGCAAAGAAATATATCTTATGAGTGGTAAACACGAAATGTTTATGGCTGATGGCGATAATGTTAAACCATACTTTGATAAAATCCCAGAATACACTTTTATCGATAGCGAACTACAAGACGAAACAATCATTACTAAGAACGTCGATATGGGATACGGTGTTACTGAAATCCACATTCAAGGCGAATACGGCGATTTTACTCCGTATATGAAACGATTTAAAGATAAGTTCGTCCTGAAGTTTGGCGAAGATAACCGTCTAATCCTCAAAGGCACATGCGTTACCAAATAATGTTTATTCGAAGCCTCGCAGGAATATAATAAATACATGGTAACACGGTCCTTTTCGTAGTTTTCATATTCTCTATTAGTTTCGTAATGCCCTACATTGTAGGGTATTGCTAATAGTTCATTCGAGTTATTAGCAATGCTAAACGGCATTAACT
>NZ_JPJA01000073.1:0-3629 GCF_000733315.1 Vibrio sp. ER1A | reverse complement strand
CCAGCGACTGTATGCCCTGAATGCTTCTTTTTTCCTAGAAATTCTGTTCTCTATGAAAGATTTTCGGCATTTAAATAAAGAAATCAACCACTTTATATTTTCTTTTATATCTCTATTGTGAATAATTTTATCAGATTCGGGAAAATCTATCTGCTTTTCAATTATTGATCTTTTGGGATTATATAGTTTATTCAGTTCGTCTTTAAACTCATTAGACCAAGAGTGTATAAAAACATCTACATCATTATTAGATATTATATTTTTGTAATTTAAATTGTAAGCGATCTTCGGATCTAAAGGTATCCCGTTACCGTTTTTATCAGCTCTACCACCAACAAGTCCATAAAAGCATATAGCGACTTTCATTCTACCACCTCAATATTCCACACCATCAAGATGCTTTTGATATTCCATCCCTAGTAATTTTTTTATATCTCTTTTTAGTAAGATCATTTTTCTTTGACTTATAAATGATTGATTGGTCATATCTTCCCCATTCATGTATACATATGAAGCACCTGAGAAATCATCTTTTTCAATCACTTTTCTGTCAAGTTCTAAAGACTTTGAGTTATAAATTACACCACCTACGCCTTCTATTTTATAGTTTCTATAGTTATCAATAGCTTTACAGTTTACATAAGTGACACCATGAGGATTTGGCCATGATAAGTCAAAACCACTTTTGCCTATCCTGTAACCATTGTTAATACTCGTCACATTATAAACTAGGTTTCCATGACTACCAATAATGGGACGTGGACTACCAAAGTGTATACCAGAATCGTTATTATCACGAACAGTTATATTTTCAACTTTTATATTTCTTACCGCATCTAAATCTACACCATCACCATTTGCAGAGTGTACGACTCCATTTCCAGAAATAATTGAATTTTCGACATATTTCAGATCTATGCCTTCTACACCTCCTTTTTCATAAGGATGCTTATCTCTGTTACCATCTACTTCACCATTGATAATTATCTCAATATTTGTAATATAATTATCTGGATCACCGATACTTGCTATAACATAATTCGCTGTTCCACCAAATGCTTTTGGGTTTAATATTGCATCGTCTGATAATTTGAGTATTGCGCCTTTTGGGATAACTAATTTTGTATTACTACCTAATAGGATACCATCAGTTAAATGCAACCCTGCTGACAAAACAATATGGCCTGACTTTGATGAATCAATACATTGTTGAATTTCTTGGGTTGTATCACAATAGGTGATATCTATTTCATCAGAGTAACTGACATTACTTAATAGCGAGCTCAGTACTAATATTTTAAGTTTTTTTTTCTGAAATTTCATATTTTTGGTGTGATATAGTGTAGCTATATTAAATCAACATTAACTAACCTAAATACCAGGCCTATAAAGTCTTTAAGTGCATTTAGAGTATCGATTAGTCATCAGATCTTTCTAGTAAGCGAACTTCACTAATCTGATCGTAAGCCTTTAATATAGTTTATTTAAATTGCAAAAATAACTTATAAATGCATGACCGCATTCACTGAAAAAGTTACTTACTACATGAATTGCTTTAATATTAAATCATTTAATCTATACAGCGTTGAAATGAAGAAAGTGCCTTTTGCTTTAATGACTAACTTAGCTTTAAGTTTAATACATTTTACTATAATATTAAGGTCAATCATCAAACATATGGCCTAGTTCCTCACTATCTCTTTCAATATTAATCGATATAGCAGAAGGGTATGGGTTTGTTGGAGAAAAATCATTTATAAGGTAACGCCTTGTATGAGGCAAACCGAACAGGAAACGATCCACTTTTACATCAAACTTTTCGAGTTCCGTTCTTGTATATTCAATCTCACTCTCAGGTCGAGACGAAGTGAGAATCAAATAAACATATCCTTGTTTTTGCAGACTTGAAATTTTTTCTAGATTCTTTTTTATTCCCTTTGTTTTCCATCCATTAGATGCAAACTTGCTTCCATTTTTCAAAAGCACACCGTCAACATCACAGAATAATGTAATGTGTTTTTTGCAGTAATGCCGATATTCTCTTAATGTTCCCCAATCTGTATAGTGTGAAGAATTTAAAACACTAAACTCATGGTTATCTAAGAGCATTTTGTAAATTATATGTGAAATGTAAATTTCATCGTTAGTCTTGATCTTATTATATGTTTCAATGAAATTTTGGCTACATTTAAAACTATATCCACCACAACAAAATTGATTACTAATAACTTGCTTTTCTACAATATTGGAAATTACACCTAATGAGTCAGCTTCGACATAACTTTTGTTTTTAGCATCAATAAGTTCAACAGTGTTCAAGTCAATAGTAGCAACTTTATTAAGCGGTTCCGGTTTGCACTTAAACACATTATCACAATCCTTAATGAATATTGAACCTTCGATATTCGCTATTTTTATTGCTTTACAGATGGTTTCTGATTGAGAGGAGGTTGCCTCATCTAGTATAGCTAATTCTGGTTCATAACCAGTCGATTTTTTGAAACCGGATAGTACATTTTCCTTATTTGTATATTTATCTAAATGCTCAGCAAGGCAAACAATTACAATACGGTCAAATATATCTAAGTCGATATTTTCAACAGCTTTTTCTAACATTAACTTGCCGTCAGGCATTGTTAGTAACCATTTAGGTCTCATGTCAGGAAACCTTGATGATTTTCCTGCAACAGGTAAAATTAAAGTAAACATTATTTAACTACACTCCTTGCAAAATTAAAGCATTCTAATAGACCTTTCTTCATATCAACTTTAGGCTCCCATTCAAAGTATTTCTTTGCAAAGTCAATATTTGATATAGCAACCTTATCAACTTCATCAACTAAATAACTTTCAATCAATGGCAATTTACGATCAAATATTAGTGGGTACTTATCCCAAAAACTTGATTTATCCCCTTGGGTATATTCAACTTTACTCCCGACAATCTCTTCAAATAAGGAAACTATATCATAAACTGAATAAGTGTTACCTCCTCCAGCATTTACAGGAATAAAAGAACCACTTTCAATGTTTTTAAATTTGCTAATTATTTTAACTATCAACTCATACAAATCATCTATATAAATATAATCTCTTTTAGCATTTTCACTAGCATAGAGTTTTATTTCCTCACCTTTTAAATATGACTTTATTAAGTAACCTAATAAAGGTGGCTGTTTTCTGAAATAATCTTGATTAGGTCCATATAGATTAAACAACCTGATTGACACCACCTTAATATCATATGTTTTCGCAACAGACTCAAAGAGTTGTTCAGCTAAATATTTAGATGTTGGATAAATTAGCTTTGTACTTATTTCATCTGTCTCTCTGCACTCTCTATCACCTGATCCTTCATAAATTGCCCCAGAGCTAAAGAAAATTACATTTTTGCATCCTATTTTTGTTGCGAAGTCACTAACTGCTCCGCACATAGCTACATTCTGCTCAAATGACCGATATGGGTTTTGCTGGTTGTCTGGTAGTGGTGCTATAGCAGAACAATGTATAATAGTATCTATATCTGTTATATTACTATCTTTTAGCTCTTTGACATCAGTATTTATAAATGTAATTTTATCTTGTATATCATTTATTCTTTCTATATAACCATAAGATAAGTTATCGAC
>NZ_JPJA01000072.1:0-1529 GCF_000733315.1 Vibrio sp. ER1A | reverse complement strand
ATATGCTGCGGAATCTCGGGTAGCTGTGGTGGCGGACTTATCGCCGGCCGCTTCATCCTTACAGCTGCTCACTGCGCGGAAGTTGAAGGTAACATCACCATTTGGCAAGATGTAAACACAGGCTGGGATTCTAATAATAAATACAGTACAACTTACAAACTACACACCGTACAACGTGGTAAGGAATATGCTGAACGTCTAACTTACACTAGGGATATGTACGAGTCTCTTGGTTACATAGAAGTCGATGTAAATGGCGATGGATTTACCCGAAACGTAGACTCTGGACTGCCATATTGGTTTGATTTTTTACTTGATAAAGATTACATCGACGAAGTTCGTAACTACGATACCAACAAAGCCATTGGCACCGAAACGAACAAATCCTTTGAAGACCACCTAGGTAATAAATACAATTTATTCTTAGATTTGGCCATTCTAGAGCTTGAAGAACCAATCCTTCACAACTCTTCATTCGCCCTGGGTTTCATTCGTGATGAGAACTTTCAACAAATTATTCCAAACGGACAAACCTTTACATTTAATGGATGGGGCCAAACTGGTGAAAAACCAGAAAACTATTATTACCCCACAAGACTGATGCAAGGGAAACTTGAACTGACGGCCTCAGAGATGTATGACAACTGCCCTCCTGAGGAGCTATACTGCTACTCGCCATTTAAGCCAACCCTACTATTCACCCACCCCGAAGACGATGGTCAGGGCGTAGGCTCTGGCGACAGTGGCACTCCGATCATTCTAAACAACGTAGCTTATGGTGTCGGCTCAACGGTTTCAATGAGCACACCTTATCAATCGCGCTTCTATGAATTTGCTCCACATAAGCAATTTATCCTCAATGCGATCAATGAAGTAACCACTCCGCAGCTAGATATCATTAAAGTACCTGTTATCGGCAATGGACAAAGTTTCGATTACGTTATCCAAAACTTTACGAATAATATCGCAACCATCGATATCGCCGAATCTGGCTCTGTGATTGCAGAAGGTTACGCAGTGATTAACCATGACTGCAGAACGCAACTTAATTCGTTTGAGTACTGCACGGTGAACATGGACATCCGTAAATCTGGATTTGGATACGGCTCATATACTGGTAAGCACAACTTCACTATCGCTGTTATCAATGGCATTCCTCGAACCACAGCGTTTGACATTCCAAGCGCAACGACCACCATCCCGCTAGAGGACGGCGATTCGCTAAATAATAACGGCACCAACATTAACATCGATAGTAATGGTAACCCATCAGTCAACCTTTCCCACGCTGAAGGATCTTTGTATATCGAGTTCTCTCTAGGAACAAGCAGTACAAAGATATCCGAGGTCAACTACACCGTACGAGATAGCGATGGCACCATCTATGGCCAGTGTGCAAAAGATGCTATTGACGACATCGTGACCTGTGTAATTGAAGGCTCTGAATTGGCAACAGGGTATTCTCATTCTTACACATTTACTCTGTATGAAGGTGAAGCATCAATCGACGGTAACTATTCACCCGCGAG
>NZ_JPJA01000071.1:0-1818 GCF_000733315.1 Vibrio sp. ER1A | reverse complement strand
ATATAAGAAACTAAAGTATAAATGAGTGCATTTTGAATCAAAGACTCACCATTAGGGCTAGTTAATAAACGTTTTGCATGATTAATATTATTAGACTTAAAGCTTAATATACCTAGCCAGAGTTTAAGTTCATTTGGTAGAACCTTAAATTTATTTAGTGTTCTATTAACAAAATTAACTAGCTTTGTTCTGTCTTTTTCTTGCTGTGCTAGTTCTCTTGCGATGTTCACAGCAGTGAATTCATCAATACTCTCAAGTGACAAAGTATGAAGCTTATGTTTATTTATCTTATCAACTATATTCTCCGTAATTACCCAGTTGCTTTTCTCTGGCTGAGGTAGGTTAAAAAAACTAGCTAGATCACTAGATATCTCGGCCAGCCCTGTTTGGATCTGACTGGTATTTATTTTATATATTCCACGGTAAGCAACCTTATCAGATGTTGGATGAATTAATTTTGTAGTAACAATAATATACTCAGCGGTATCGCTATCTTTAAGCTCAATTATTAATTTAAAATCACTTGTTAGTACGCTTTTAGCGCCTGGAAAATACGGAGAATTATCGATAGGTTCAATAAAATAAGTAGGAGCATCAAGGTTTGATGTATCCGTATATAAATATTCCATTTGTTGTTGAAGCAATATTGCTTTTGTCACTGTAGCGAAATAAGGTGCAGTCTTCCCGTATGCGTCTAGACGATATAATAATAGTTCAACCGGCTGATAAAGGAGTTGTGAGCGTGTCGGTTGAGGGCCTTTCTTCGCAGCGCTTTCTTGAATTAAAGGCAAAAATAGAATTACAAGCATAGTAATGAATGCCATAATTTGACTTGTTTTGGATAAGTCTTTTCTATTTCTAGGTATATTACTAACGTTAGAAGTGTCCTCCTGGATAGTAGGTAGTACAGGTATATCTGTTAACTGAACACTTGACTCATTAATGAAATAACCTTTTCTTGGGTAAGTCACAATAACTTTAGTTACATCACTCAAACTAATGTATGGTTTAAATGTGTTTCGCAATCCCCCTATTTTATTGGTGAGGACGTTTTTCGAAACATATTTTGTTTCCCATATTTTGCAAATAATCATATCAGCACTAATTGGCTTTCCTATATTTTGCAATAATAACTCTAGTAACTCAATAGAGCGAGGTTCGAGTGTCAGTTGGCGCCCTTCAAAACTAAGAGATTTTTCTATTGGGTCGTAGGTTAGCGTATCGATTAATATCTTGCAATTATTGTCTTTTGCTTTTTTTAATATATTTGTCATAGACGAAATCATGAAACTATTCGTTGATAGCTAAAGCATAACATACATGCCAAGCTATTAAATGAGAGTTCTGTATGAGTTAGTAATTGATAGTTGCGATAGTTACTGATTTCCAATGTTAAAATCAATGGTTATGGTGAACTTTCCTATTAACAAATTATTTCAAAGTATAATACATAAAACAATAGTTCTTTTTAGTGTGCTCTTTTTTACGTTTGTGTGTGAAGGTTTGTTGAGTTCTTGTTGTGTTTGTTGCTTTATGTTTGTAGGGCTATGTATCTATTTGCCTTGTTCTTATTATGGATATTTGAGAAATACATGGAGAGTATGAGATGGCAAGAAAAATAAATAGGGAAAGGAAAATAATGTCGATATATCGATATGGAAGTTTTGAAGGAGAATATTATTGTGCGTTTTGGTCAGACGGCTTCATTGAGAGTGTGTTTATAAGTATTGAAGTGGATGAATTTTCATTTCTAGAAAAAGCTAGTAAGAATAAGTTTAGAGTTGATTTTTGCGAAGGTGAAGTTAATTGATATTACAT
>NZ_JPJA01000070.1:0-1697 GCF_000733315.1 Vibrio sp. ER1A | reverse complement strand
GTAATAATAATGAACAAGTGTGTCACTACTTAAGAACATTAAAAGATGGTAAAGATGAATTTACAATGCCTACAAAGTATTTTGAAAATATAGAAAGTAACACTTGGTTTATGAAGGTAAATATCATTACATAGTGAGGGGATAGTAGTTGCTTTACACAATACATAGTGTAATGATGCTTCTATTTTTTCTGTATGTTCTAGCCACAGAGCTCTTAGGATGCTTTGCTTGAATAAGAGAGGGCTCCTGAAAAGCTACACTATCACGTGTGGGGTAGAGATGTCGAATTCGTCACTATATCCCCCTGTCATATTTCCTTTTATAGCTTTCGCTATCTCTCTAAGCTTTCCTAATGGTTCGGTTTGTTTGCTTAGCTAAATTAGTATACTCTATCATATTCGTCACATCAGAAAGTGTTAGTTCAGTTACGATAATTTCTATTCAGAGCAAGATAAAGTTTACGCTAGGTTAGACGCTTACCATCGGTTCCGTGTATTTTAACTTTCTATTGTCTCTACCATGTATTTTGAGTCGTTTACAATCTTAGTAAGGTGTTGAACAGTGCGCCTAAGAATGAGGATTTGAAATTTGCCTCTACATCCTTAGCTCAGAGGTTTTTCCAAGAATAGTAAGAGGTGTTGGTCAATCTAAAACAGAATGATGAAGTCTTGTAGATCCTTAAAAAGTAAGAAAGATGTGAGAACTGTAGTTATAACAAGCTCGCGTCTATTTGGTTGAGGATTCTTCAACTTGGTTATCTCATCTCCAAATAAATGATGAATCAGGCTGAACAAAGAGTTATTGTACTTGAGCCATTAAGTAGTTTATGACGAAACTACTAAATGGAATCAAGCTCAGGAATAGATTTTGGAGATATGACGGTAACGTAATGTGTGCCACAGAGCCTACTTAAAGAACTCTATTCTTCATCCAAAACTTGATTTAAAGCGTCTAAAAAATCCAAAATACTCTGTTTAAAGTTATCATCTATGCTTTCAAACGAATTTGCTAATATTTTGACGTTGCTTAATATGATTAGTGCATAACTTTCTGGAAGAATCATATTGATCGCTCCATGCATTCGATGAACTATTTTTCTAACAGAAATGATATCTTGTTTTTTTAGCGCATGACGTACTCTAATTATGTCATTCTTTGTGACTGATAACAGTTCTTCCTTATAAATAGATAAATCCACCAACTCGTTTGATTTGCTGTTTTCTTCTTTATCTAACTTCAGCGCTAACTCTACTTTCGTCTTTACATCCGTGGCTATAAACGGTTTAGATATTTGATATTTGAACAAATGCTCATAGTGCTTTTCTATCGCATCTGAAGAAGATGATATCAAAGGAAGAGTATTGTTAAACTTAAATGCTACATATTGCGCCAAAATGTAGCCATCTTGATGAGGCAAAACAATATCTGTAATAACTAAATCAAAATGATACATACTGAGTTTGTTAATAGCTTCTTCTGTTGTCGTACAGCTGACGGTATCTATTCCGATGTTTGCTAAGATGTCGGCAAGAATAAAATTATTAACCTCTGTATCGTCGACCAATAGTACTCGTTTAGTTGGTAACATAATGAAATATCTCAATTTTTATATTAGTCAATAGTACATAAAAACAGAACAAACGC
This sequence comes from Vibrio sp. ER1A, assembly GCF_000733315.1. Classification (NCBI taxonomy): domain Bacteria; kingdom Pseudomonadati; phylum Pseudomonadota; class Gammaproteobacteria; order Vibrionales; family Vibrionaceae; genus Vibrio; species Vibrio sp. ER1A. The sequence continues at coordinate 53 of NZ_JPJA01000070.1, read as the reverse complement.
AAGAGTAGGTATTGTTAAAATTTGAGACTCTAACTGGCTTTGTTGCCGAATTC
>NZ_JPJA01000069.1:0-2358 GCF_000733315.1 Vibrio sp. ER1A | reverse complement strand
GGTTATCAATGTAAAATACTCTAGTGAAAATCCAGATATTCTAAAAGCCACTAAGGAAGCAACATTATTATTATCAAAACATTACAACTCTCTGGGAATGGAGAACATCTATATTCATGATTTGACGATAGGTTACAATAACATTGATGATATCATCAATAACCTATCCGATATTGATGACATTTATCGTCTTACGATGGGAGGTGGACGGTTTGGTGATGTTGCCATTATAGAGGATGAGCATTTTTCACTAGAGGCCAACATCGTAGTATTGCCTGTTACGGAAGATATTATTTACGAAGGCTATACTGCAAAAGAGTTGTTTGACCAGTACCACACTTTCTTCACTTCTCCGACTGCAAATGAGATCGCTGAAAAATGGATGAAAACAGAGCTAGAAGATCACTGTGTCAAACATGAGATAACAACAGGCGGTCAACCTTTTAGTCGGAATAATCTTGATCTATTTATTCCAAAAGAAGGAGCAGAGCTCAAACCATTACTTATTCATATTCATGGTGGTTACTGGCAATATACTCAGAAAGATATTTACATGCAGATAGCAAATTCATTTACTAGAGAAGATGTCATTGTTGCTAACTTAAACTACCCTCAAGCTCCTGATGCTACTTATCAAGAAATGATTGAATCAGTGAAAAAATCGGTACGCTATCTTTATAAAAACGCAGAAAAATGGGGAATAGACCGCAAACGAATCTCTATCGCGGGGCATTCTTCTGGTGCTCATTTAACAGCTTGCATGGGAATATTCAATTGGAAATATTTCGACCCAGATATGCCAGCTTCAATTTTCAAAAATGTCATACCATTTTCTGGAGGATATGATAAGAGACCCTATATCTATACAGCACAAAATTACCAATTAAAGATCTCTGAAAGTGATTTACCTTCTATGAGTCCATGCCACATGCCGTGTCATAGAGGTGCGAATTTTACACTGTATGTAGGCTCAAAAGAAAGTAGTGAATATATTTCTCAAACAGAGAAATTCTATCAACATTTATTGAAAAACAAGCTTACGGTAGATAGAAAAATCGTTGAACAAGGCGATCATTTTTCAATTATCGATGAGTTCTACACTCATAATGGCATGATTTTCAATGAAGTGTTGAAAATGATCTAATGTAAAAGTACCAAGGAGGGTACACTTTGTTGACGTAGGGTTAAGGTTGATCTAATACTTAGTCCGAAGTCTTCATTTTGGATTCAGTTTTCGATGGATATCAATCTACTTACGATATTTTGTAATGTTTATAAAAACAAAAGCTTATCTATAACGGCAGACGAACTGGACGTATCGACATCAGCTATAAGTCAATCAATAACAAAGTTAAAGGTCCATTTTAACGATCCACTTTTTATCAAAAGTGGAAAAGGAGTCTCTCCAACGGTTTTTTCTGACCAGTTGTATCTAGATGTTGCTCCAATTATGGATAACTTAAAATCAGTTATTAGCGTTGAAAAAAATTTTAATCCTCTTGAATCAACGAAAAGCTATAAATTTTCAGGGGCAAAGGATCTAAGTATATTATTGTATAGCAAGATTGAAAACATAATATCAAAACTTGCACCAAATATGTCTTTGAAGAGTGTTCATGAGTATGTTAACCAACAACAGAGATTTGATGATTTAAGAAATAGAAAAGTAGATTTTAGTTTTTCTTTGGTTAAGCCAGGTGATATTAGCTTGGATTTTATAGAGATCGTGCGTTCTCCTTATGTTTTAGTCTTCAATAGTTCACACCCTAGATTGTCCGAAAGAAAAGAAATATCAAAGGAAGACCTAGAAAGTGAGTTGATTGCTTCTCATATTGAGTCGACCCATTTAACGAACATAAACCTAAGATCTAATCATCTTTATCATAGAGTTGGATATCAGTTTTCGAGCAACATTGAAGGGCTAAGTATGGTGTCCAATAGCGACTGGATAATGTTTTCACCTAAGATATTTATAGATAACTGCAACGTTTCTAACATTGACTCTGTACCAAGTCCTATTGTCATTCCTGAAGGTCGTGCTTATCTAGTTTGGCATAAATCTAGTAGTGTTTCTAAGCCATTTAATTGGATAAAAGAACTCATTATTGATGAGTGTAAGAAAATTTCTTAGTTACTATCAACATTACAGAAAAAGCTCCATACAGCTGTCTTAGATTGTAGTTTTACGGTCGAACAATAGTTGTTTCGTAGTTAGCCAAAAGTCACTGCCGAATTTGTCACATACATGTTCTAGTTTGTAGGTAAACCACACATTTACTCACCTTATTGATGTTCTGACTAAATCAAGAAAGTTTAGGTGAATATTTTAGCTAGCAGGGTGTAACTATTCACCCGCGA
>NZ_JPJA01000068.1:0-2177 GCF_000733315.1 Vibrio sp. ER1A | reverse complement strand
TGTTATATCCAAACCTATCACTTGGACATCGTTCAAATTATTTACGTTAATTTTGTTCATCATAAATCCTGTAATATTCTGCAATTATACAAATAGCTTTAATAATTTTTTCTTATAAGTAGCAAATACTATTTGCATACTGCTTATTCGTTCATCCATTTCACACAATTTATTATTGTTTTTTATAGACTGTTTAGAAAGATCTCTAACTTCAGTGCTAATACACTCTACATCGCTAGCTATGCTATTAATAGCAGAAAGCTTTTTATCTTCTTGAACTTGGTTATTTTTCTCGATAAGTGACCTAATCTCTACAAGATCCAAGAGGTTAGAATTGATAGATTTCGTAATAACTCCATTTTCGTTCAATGCTTTTAAAATTAATTCAAGCTTTTTATTTTGCTCCAACAAAGAGTCATTATTAACTTTTTCTAGAACATTAATTAATTCGTTGAATCTTAAATCGATGCTTTGAATCATCGTCAGAAATGATGTCTTAACTTCTAACTCTGTTAAATCCAAAGATTTTAACTGGTTCTCTATAATTGTTATTCTATCGTGAGTATCGTCCTTATAGCTATTTGACACTGCTGAATTTAAATGTCGTTTCTCTACAGAACTTGCGATAAAAGTTGACGCCACCATACTATAAGCTGATACACCGACACCCAAAATAGAAGTAATAAAAGCAAATGACATTGCAGATAAAGAACCTGAGATAGCCCCAAGTAAAATCTGCATCTTTTTGGAAAAATCTGGTTCATCAGTTGTAAGAGCGGATGCTATACCTGAAATCATATCAACTAGACCTAGGAATGTCCCAACTAGACCTAAAGACACCATGACAGAACAGGCCATCTTTACATGTAAATTATATAAAGATTTTTTTGACCGAAAGTCAGGGCCAAAAGCTATAAATACCGAAAAAAGGGAGATATAAAGATAAAATGCCCCTACCAAAAACGTAATTTCAGGTGCTAGCTCGTACGCTTGAAGTAAAAATTGCTTAGCAGGTGCTATAGCCAAGAAAACTACATAAACCAAAAGAAATAAAATTACACCAACAATCTTCATTATTTACTCCCACCTAATATAGGTTCTAACATCTGGTGATTTTTCAAAAACTATTTCTATAGAATCTAAATGAGAAATAAGACCTAGATCTCTAAGAAACAACATAATGTTATAAGGAGCCAGTTTAGTTTTCTTGTTTGACTCAATGATCAACTTCCTGGGAAACTTTTTCTTAAATAAACTACCAATTTTAACTATTTGTGACTGAGATAATTTGTAACTATCATAAAAGTACAACCCATCTAAGCTTTCCAACAATGTTGGTTCGTGCCTTTTTAAAACGTCATTTATAGAAACCCTATTTTTATACAAACTGGTTGTGGCATACTTTTTTATGGACTCACTAACACCTGATACAGTGGAGATCAAGAGAAATATGCTAATAAGAATCACAGCTGATGTAGCACCAGTTAACGCATCCACCATGGGTGTCATTGTCTCTTCTAAATCCTCATCCATTGATTATTCTCCCGAGTTTGATTTGTTCAAATCGACGAAGCAATAGTTCATTTTATGCTCCTCTTTTGGCATTTTCTTGTACATGGTAACTTCATAGTTGCTTTCGAGATTGAACTGGTTGATCTTAATCGTGTTATATATAGAGATATTATTCGCCATACTTTCATCTAGATCCAAACCATAATAGCAACCCACTTTAATACTGTTAACCTGTACATCATCTTGTTTAACTTTTATCAATACTTCTTTAAGCTCCGATTCCATTGTTTCGTCAATAAAATAACTTTTTAATGGATACCTAAAAGTTGCTTCATCAATTTGAAAAAGAGAACCATCTGGTAACAAAGACTTTATGTACCCCATAAGTAGCGTAACAAATATTAATATTACAATACATAACGAGGAAGAAAGAGCTCCTATAAAACCTACCATACAGAGAAATCCAAATCTTTATTGAAAACTGATAGTATATACTCGATAAATGACACTTGATCATTAACAATATATAAAGAAGTTTGTAAACCGAGCATATTCTTTAATTTTTTATAATTGTCTTTATCCTTATCAAAGTTAACTTTAACTGAATAATAACGGCTACCTTGTTTGTTGTACTGTTTGTAGTCGAAAGAATCAGCACTTATGCC
>NZ_JPJA01000067.1:0-1369 GCF_000733315.1 Vibrio sp. ER1A | reverse complement strand
ATAATGATTAATGTTTATCATCTAGCGATGAAAATATGTAGCTTGAATAAGAAAGCTATTGTTCTATTGTAACTAATAAATGTCCAACAAAAAGAGGTAATTGTAATGGAATTTTCAAGACGAAAATTTATTAAATCTACTACTTTGGGGGGTGTTGGGGTAGCTTTTGCTCCCGAAATGCTAGCTAAAGAAACTAAGTTCAATGACTCACATTGTGTTCCAAACCATTTTGCGAGAAATAAAAGTTTGGCGATGAGTGACGATGTAAGAGCTTTCTTAAAGACCATAAACTCGCAGCCCCAATTAATCGATACTTCACTCAGCGCATCAGAAATTCGAGAGAATCTAAAATCATTCAATTCTGAAGGAAATCTTAATCTCAAAGAGATGTTCAAAATCTCCAATTATTCTATTGATGCAGGTGGATTTCAACTTAATCTTAGGCATTATGTTCCGCACAAAAAGACTGACTCAGTAATGATTTTTTTCCATGGCGGAGGGTGGACTTTAGGCAACTTGGATTCGTATGAAACGGTTTGTAGAGACTTAGCGCACTTTAGTGGTATTAGTATATTATCTGTAGACTATCGATTAGCTCCAGAAAACCCTTATCCAGGGGCGCTGTTAGACGCAGAAGCGGTGACGAAATGGGTAGAGAAGAACGCGAATCGCCTTGGAGTTAATCTTAAAAAAATAGGAGTTGGAGGTGATAGTGCTGGCGGAACACTCGCCGCTCTTTGTGCGCAAAATTTACATAAATGGGTTGATTTCAAATTTTGCCATCAGATGCTTTACTACCCGGTCTCTGGATTGAACTTTGATACATATAGTATGAATGAATATGCCGAAGGTTATTTATTAACTAGAGAGTTGATGAAATGGTTTACGTTTCAGTTTCTGCCTAATGGAACCGATGGAGTTCCTTTCCCAGTTGATGGGGATGTAAGCCACTGTGCTCCAGCGACGATAATGACTGCAGGATATGACCCTCTTCAAGATGAAATCTTCGACTACCATATTAAATTGGTTAAATTTGGCATTCCTAGTCAACACAAACATTGTGCAGGATTAATTCATAACTTTATCTCGCTTCATAATAAATTAAATTCTGGACAAGATGAATTAGAATGGTCGTGTGAAGAATTTAAACGATATTACCAATAATAAACTTGACAATTGTTTCAATATGGTGAGGTCTTTCCAAGAATCATGTAATTGTGACAAGGTGAATTGAAACTCAATTTGAACATTAATTATCACATTGTAACTGTAATTGTTCTATTGCAAGTTGAGTGTTAATTAGAAATTAAACTCATATTTTAGTAGAGCTTAATGAACATTAATTTGAATAAGTATAAACTGTTTATAC
>NZ_JPJA01000066.1:0-2863 GCF_000733315.1 Vibrio sp. ER1A | reverse complement strand
TTAAAAATAGGGTACAAACAAATAAACCCAAATCTAATATCAGATGGCTGCATAGTTATCAGTGGTATTCATTGTTTCTATTATTTCGATGGCTACTTATTTGGAGTAGACCCAAGAAATAAACATTTTAATTATTTTAGAGTTGACCTCGTTGGTCATGATTTTGAGGTATTTCAACCATGGGTTTAGGTATAGGTACTATTGCTGCCATTATCTCCGCTACTAGTGCTGTTGTTTCATTAGCAATGACACTAACTATGCGTCCTGATAATCAAGATATTAAAGATAGTGGTACGTCAATTGACAGAAAAGGGCAGAATAACCCTAAAGTTGTGCCATTTGGACGTTGTATGGTTCCGTCCGTCCGTGTATGGAGCAACGTTAATAACAGCAATACAAGATGGTTAGCGCAGGCTCACTCATTTGGTGTTGGTCCAATTTTAAAGTTTGAACAGGTGTTCATTGACGGCGTTAGATATTTTAACAATCAACCATCAATAGGTACTTGGTACACAGGCAACAGTTCTTCTTGTACGAAAGAGTTTCCAAACTTAGATATGGGTTTACGTCTTGGTGCAAATAAAGAAACTGCATACTCACAGCTATTTGGTCATTCAGACGGTGAATGGGACGCTTCTTGCCGTGGTGACAGGACTGCTTCAGCTTCATTGTTAGTAGAACGTTTCTTAAACAAAGAAGACGATAACGATATTCGTATTATGAGTGACCGTTTCAAGGTTGAAGCTCTGGTACATGGTGTTGCTGTTATCGACCCTAGATTTTCATTAGAAAATCGTACGTGGGTAAATACTGGTAAGAACTCGTACAGAAACCCTGCTTGTGTTCTTTATACATATTTGGTTGATACATACTACGGTATGGGTGTACCTGCTGACGCTATTCATACTCAATCATTTATCGAACTAGCAAACTACTGTGACCAGGCTGGTTTAACATTCGATGGTTACATTGACCAAGGCTCTGATTACGGTCAAATCCTGATTGATATGTGTACAGCATTCGATGGTGTTGCATACGTAGAAGATGGTCAAATCAAAGTGAAGGCTGATAAATCTTCTCCTGCTGTAGCTCATATTACAATGGACGATATGGTTGGTTCATTCCGTTTATCGAATGCTAACGATAGTTCTTACTACAACATTGTTAATTTAGAGTTTATTAATGCTGATACTAATTTTACAGTAGATAAGTATGTACTTCCAAGAGACGTGGCTAATAACGCAATCATTCGTAATGATGGATTCGAAAAGGCTAAAGACATTAAGTTCACATACACTACTGATTTCGGTTCTTTAGAAAAAGTAAAGTTAATCGCTAACAAACATTTAAAGAAAGCGAAGTACCAGCAATCAATTGAGTTTGAAATTGATAACACTAAGAAAGACGTACATCTGTATGACGTTATTGAAGTGACTCAAGAAGATTATGGTTTGAAACGTAAGAAGTATCGTATCAATAAAATCGAAACTTCATTAGACGAAAAGACAACCGTTTCTAAGATTAGTGCTACTGAATACAATGAAAGTGTTTATGACGAAAGTAATTACGACGATGGTATCGGCTCTCCACCAGTTAAGCCACCGACGGTTAAAGTGCCTTCTCCAGTTGGATTATCGTTTGAACAAACTGGGTTTACTACTTCTGGACGCGGTATTCTGTCTTGGACTACTCGCTACAATCGTGAGCATAGAACAGTTGTTGAATACAAACTAAGCTCTGCTACTTCATGGAAACGTGTTTCAGATGTGCTAGACGAAGATTACGAGTTCTCGAATCTTGCTCCTGATAACTATGATTTCCGTGTAATGACAAAGACGTTTATGGGTTCAACTAGCCCATGGGTGTCAATCGTCAACCAGAAAGTAGAAGGTGGTATTACCTTACCAACTCCAACTAATGGTAGTGCAGTGTTTACGACAGGTGATTGTGTTATCTCTTGGGATAATATGAAGACTAAGCCATTGAATGTACCAAACACTGAGTCGTTTGATGGTATCAAGACAGTAGCTGACGTATTCAGTCATTACGAGGTTATCGTATACAAAGGTGCTAGCAATACGTACAAAGAAACCCTTAGCTCGTCTTCTCATACGTTTACATACTCTCATAGTATGAATGCTAAAAGTGGTGTTAATCGTGATTTACGATTTGAAATCAAGATTGTAGCTAAAGATGGTTCTACTTCACGTGGTTTGATTATCGATGCGTTAAATACCCAGATGGCACAACCAAGTGGTGTCAAAGTTAACGGTGAATTAACAGCACTTACAATCAACTTCGATATGCCTACTGATAAAGATTATCAAGCGTCAGATATTCATATTGCTACTACTAATAACTTTACTCCAAGTGCGTCAACTCTTGCGCATACTTCAACTGGAAACATTGTTGTATTGAGTAAGAAGTATGAAGGTGTGCATTACCTTAGAGTAGGGCATTACGATATGTTTGGTAAAGACGGTATGTCTTATTCTGCTGCTATAGCATTTACCATGAAAGACATTGATGACCTGTTAGACGACAGTGCTAACTGGGGAAATATCAATGATAACTTTGATGGTTTGGTGCAAGACGTTGAAGACGCTAAACAAGACATTATCGATAATGCTACTGATATTCGTGAGGCTAATACTACGATTGGTCAGCAAGGTGCACTTATTAATCAAAATAAGACAGCAATTCAAGGTGTTGCAGGTAATCTAGCAGAGTTTGAAGAAACGGTTGAGGCTGATTTCAATGGCGTTAATGCATTAATTAACACTAACAAGACAGCAATTGCAAACGCTAATAAAGCAATCGCTTCATTAGATACTGAATTAACTGGGCTTTGTTGCCGAAATCG
>NZ_JPJA01000065.1:0-6527 GCF_000733315.1 Vibrio sp. ER1A | reverse complement strand
GATGTTGTCAATGATGCGGGGTAAGCCCGTTTCATGACAAAAAGCAGCAATCAAACCGAGGTGGTCGAGGCGTTTAATAACAGGCTGGGGTGCAGACATAATAAGCTCCCGTCAAATAACAGTAATAGATCAAAACTGGTGATCGGCGTCAAGGGAAGCGTGAGTTCTTGCTGCCTAAATGCTCACCAGATCACACTATTTTAAAATCTGAAATATGGTGCGGAATGACGGCTAAACCAGTCTTAAAACAGGACTTCAACCGGCCAAGCTAATTGACGCTGGATCGGTCAAGCTAGTTGACGCGCTATAAGATGTAGCTTTTCTGGATTAATAATTGCATTTATCTGGAAAATGGGTTATAGATAAAAATCTAAGTGTTTTATATTTTAGGAAAGTTTAATGAACAAAAGTAAAATGGCATTAGGTATAACTCTTTTGGGGGTTTCAATTTCATCAATAGCAGCGCCTACAAACGGTAGCCTAACGTTTTCTTTCAGTGGTCAGATCCCAGCAACAGCAACAGCAGGTACTGGCTGGGCATTCGTTCAAGCTGATGGTACGACACCCTACACTGCACCAGCCAATATCCCGCTTGTCTCTAAAAATACTACTAGTGGTCTTGAACTGACTTCGTCATTAGCAACTTTCTATGTAAAACCATCAACTGGCAGTTTTACAGATGCTTCGAATATCACCGCGAGGCTAGTTGCTAACCCAACACTTTTAGGCACAGCAATTATCGCAAGTCAACTAAACAATGTGACCTCAAGCATATATATTAATGGCACTCCCTTAACGACGACTAGCGCTAAGGTCTACACTATATCTGGTTCTAGCGATAGTACTCCTAAAGCCATGGGGCTCTCTGCATCTGTAGAGGTGCCAACAGCTGCTCGTAACCCATCGGGTGGTGCAATTCAAGTGATGGCAATTTTACAAGTGGCAGCAGACATTACTTAATTTTCCGATATAAGGAGGGAAAGCTTTCCCTTCTTATTATAATTTTGCTTATATATCATGAAATAATTGATTATGCGTTTAAATTTTCTATTTTTGTCGGCGCTATTGTTCTCATTCTCGTCTTTCGGCATTACAGTGGATAAGATGGTAATTATACCATCTAAAGATGATGTGCCAGAATTGAAAATAAATAACCCTGATACATTTCCAGTTTTTTTTCGAGTGACACTTTCTGAGCTTAATAATAATAAAGTGGTAAAGTTTAGAGAAGAAGAATTTCAAGATTGGCCAGTCTACTTAGAACGGAATGAATATATTATAGGTCCTGAGGAAGAAATTACTATTCCAATTCAATTGCTTGCTTGGCAAATTGGTAAGAAACAAGAGAAAGACCGTATCGTTGCTATTGATATTACGCCTGAATCGATAGCGGACAATTATAATCAAGGGCAAGTGATGAATATCCTAATCGGCTATCGAGTTTGGTTAATCTTGTCCAAGGATGGAGAAGTCATTGGCAAACCTTCAGTAGAATTAACGAAAGAAGGGTATGTGTTAAAAAACAGCTCTAATAGTGTTGCAATATACGATATTGATTTATGCCAAAGCGAATTTAAAAAGGACGTAGCATGCAGTGGCTCAGAGTTCGTGTTAAGTGGGAAAGAAAAAAAACTTAATATTAGTGAATTCAAAAATGGCAAAGCAAATATAACCATGAGAGACCCTTATTCTAGGTATCAAATTAAAGCTTCAATAAAACTACCATGAATATTAGGTTGATACTTGTTTGTTTTGGTGTGTTTGCTGCTCATGCAATGGCCGATAGTTTGAATAATATTGCAAATCTTACTTCTATTGATGGTCGCTATAATAATATATCCTTAACCCCTGACGCTTCAAATCGGTATGCTAGTTTCTCTCAAATGAAGGATAGAAAAATAAAGCTTTATGTTGTTGGTGCCCATGTTGACCCAATAACTTTAGAAAGTAAATTATCCTTTTTAAAAGCAAAGATATTACCAAGTGAGAAAGAGTTGCTTAAAAACTACCTTGCATCTGTTGGTATTGACAAAAAACACATTGATGAAGTTACAGGTTATTTAATTCGAGGCGTAGAAAGCTCTACGCAATGTAAGGGGAAGAAATCGGAGTGTCTTGTATTTGAACCCGAATTGTCGTCTGTAGTGGATTTTTATAACAATAGCGTACGGTTGTTTGTACCTAGCAAAATGTTTAAGACATCTAATGATGCTATTGTTATTAAAAGCCAAGGAGAAAATATGCTTGTGAGTAAGTTCTATGGAAACTTATCATACGGAAACAACTATTCCACTTATATTATCAGATCGAACAATATTCAAGGCTTAGGTGATGGATATTTAAAATATGACATTAATCTTAACAGTTATAATAATAGTTTGGACAAATTCAACTACAACTTAGACTTGAAAAAATACGCAGCGACAGTGGGTCTTATATCGGACAATCAACGTTTAGGTGTTGCTGGACAAAATGCTTTTTTCGATGGGAAATTTGTAGGTGTTCAGCTCTCAAATCAAAAGTTACGAGAGATAAAAAAATTTGCAACGAAAGGTGTAGAGTTCTTTTCCCCATCTAATGGTGTTCTGTCTGTGTATAAAGACGATAAACTGGTTTATCAGAAAAATATTGCTTCAGGGATGAATACCATCCTTTATTCAGACTTGCCATATGGTAACTATGACATTAGTTACGACGTGTCTAAAGGGGACGCTGTTGTCTTTAGAGCCGATGCATTCATTCCGAATAGCTCCTCGTTTGATGCTGGCGAAATGTCCACATATGTACGTGCCGGGACTACCGAAAACAACAGCAAATTAGGGGGTAATGGCTTCATGTTTGATGCTGGGGTTAGTATTCCACTATATAAACAGCATAGTCTAATCGGGAGTTTATCAACTTTAGAAAACGAACATTTTTTAGGAGTTGGCTATTACGCAAATATAGACCAGGTGCAATTTAATACGAAGTTTTCAATCAGTGAGAATGCCCATAAGTTAAACGCTAATTTGTCTTCGGGTTATTTTAACCTATCGGTAAATAACATCGATGTAAACAGGGATGTAAAAAGCTACTTAGGTGACGAGGATAGTCTAATGGCTTCGTTATCTTTTAATAAGGGAGTGGGCGCTTTGTCTTTTGGCGGAAGCGTAAGCTACAATGAAACTGGAGGACATGGTAGCTATACAAGTTTGAACGCTACCGCTAACTATTTATTTAATAATGGAGTAAGTTTATACGCAAACTACAACTCAGGTGGCGATAGTCAGGGTAATGTCAACATTGGTATCACAATACCTCTGTTTGATAGAAACCATAGTTACAGTTCAATGTACTCAAATGGTGGAAATCATAGCCAATTAGTAAATACAGTTAGTAGTAGTTACAAATTAAATGACAACATTACAGTCAACAGCGGCCTATCCCATACTTACCTAGATAATGACGTGGACGCTTATGTTATAGGAAATTACAGCAATGATAAAATTAATGGTTCAGCAGGCATTAATCGACTGTCAACTGCCGATATGAACTATAACGGTTCTTTCTCAACGACTGCTTATGTTACATCGCATGATGTTTATTTAAAAAACTCAATGTCTCAAAAAACCAGTGCCATTGAAGTTATTGGTACAAAGGATTTAGTAAAAGGAAGTATTAAGTGGCGCGACAATATTTCTGGTAGTAAGTCAATTAAAAAATTAACGGAAGATAGCTTGATTGAGATGCCCCCTTATAGTCAGATTGTCGTTGATTATGAGTTTGGCAATGATAAGTATTCTTTAAGTGCTATAAACATCAAGAGGCATACCACATGGGGTATGCTGAATGGCAAGGTTCATTATGTGAATGTGAAGCAGAAGAAAATCGGTAATGTTCTTATTGTAAGTAATGACACTACAACTAAGGGCATTGTTTGCACGGGTAATGCTTGTGTTAGCCATCAATCAGTCAATGATAGGGTGATTAAATTCAAAGTGGAGCCTAACAAACCGTTCTCAATTCATAAGGAAGGTAAAATGTGTTTTAGTGGCATTGTTGAACATGGAAAAACAAAAATAGGGCTGTGTGAAAGTTGATTAATTTTATTATCGCCCCCTTATTGTGCTTAGCTTATTTCATACTTAGCTCAGATGAAGTTACGCCTACCTTCGAAGAGGGTAGGAAAGAAATAGGTTGTATAGACGGGGTGTTTTATGATTCTATTTATTTCGACAATGATTCATACGAAGTAGATTTAAACCAAGAAACAACTAATAAGTGGAATGAACTTGATAAATCACTTAAGTTAGTAGTGGTGGGTTTTACTGATAAAATAGGCAAAGCTGAATACAACTACAATCTTGGCTTAAAGAGAGCGAACTACGTAAAGGAAATTCTTGAGACTAAGGGTTTTTCAAGTAAAAGTATTTATTCCTGCAGCGTTGGGGAGAAGCACGCTGACTACATAGAAGATGAGTCTAGAAGAAGCCTCCTAAGACGAGTTGATATTTACATCAAATATAACAGAGGTCAGTGAGTATGATAAATAAAAAAATATTAATTTCACTAACTTTGAGTTTTTGTTCAGTTTCCATGATTTCTTACGCGTCCTCTCCTTCAAAAGAAGCGCAAACAATAATAAATTTATCTCTTACTATACCAGGAAATGAAATCACAGGTCAGCTTAATAGCTACGCAATGGATGGTTTTTTTAGGAGAATGACATATAACAAAGCCAAAAAGAAATTTGATGACATTCACTTTCAAATAAGGACTGAGTCCGCAGTCGACCCTATATCACCTAATTATACTTTTACTCAATCTTACAATGAGTTATCTTGTTATAATGGAAAAAACATAATCCGTAGACCAATGGTTTTGAGCATTGGTGGAAAAAAAATGGAGAGCGGTGAGATTAGGCTTACGGGCGCAGCCTTGTGGTATATAGGTGCTGATAAGTATTATTCTGATGTGCTATTGACAATTTCCAGTGAAGAAATTGAGATGGAAAATAGCTCACAATGGTGTACTGGTTTGGTTTCTCTTATTGCCTATCAGGAGATATAATGATTACGTCCTTACGTCCTTACGTCCTTACGTCCTTAGCTGTATTTTCTAGTATTTTTACTGGTTTTACATTCGCCAATAATGGTTTTGTTGCAGATAAACACTATGACATGAAAATAAAGTATGACCCATCTAGTGGTGAATTTTATGATTTGAAGTTTTTGAACTCATTGCATTCTTCCATAGAAAAATTAAGCTCATCAGAAATAAAAGTAATACATACAACAGATAATTTATTAGGCACTACTGTTGGAGGAGTTGTTGACCAGGGAATAGTAAATACTTTGAGTGCCAATAAGAACTTCTCGCTGACTAGTACGTCTGGACATTACCCACCAATAACAGGAGAAACTGGAATAAAAAAAGCCCAGCTTTATGCAATATACCAGGGGAATACCTATTACTATCCTGGATTTAATAATGGATGCTCCACAGCTTATAGAACCGGTAGTGTGTATGAACTCACAGTGATCGACCCGTATAAGGGCGCGCTTTGTTTGACCACTTTATATATAGGGCTTGGAAGCACTTACACTTCAGACCCTACAGCATCTTTTATTGAAAGGTATTTCAAGTTTGACCTAAATCAGTTAAATGATGCTGGTTATGGGACTTACAAGGGGACTTATATCGCAAACAATCAAGCAATGACTTACTATCAGGGAGCTCACCCGCAAAACACCTGGAATGTCACACAGAACTACATTTACCACATAACCGTTGAAATTATTTCATCCCTAGCAGAAATAACAGTCACAAATCCCAATTTAAATTTTTCTGTATCAAAGAAAAATAACTACATAGAGGCCTATGCTGAAACTAGTTTTAACATTAACGGTTTTTTCAATGATTACAGTAAAATAAACATAACCGTAACAAGTGCTAATGCAGGGCAATGCAAAAACAGCAACTTGTGTTTATATAACGCTAGTTCAAACATGTCTATCCCCTACGAACTTGAAATATTTGAAGGCTCAAACTCAACAACGGCTAAATTCAAATACTCAAATGATACCGGATATATAGTACCAAGTCATCGAAACCATTCATATGGCAATATGAGATTTAGCTTATTATCAAACGAGAGCGGGTTGACAGGAAAATTTAACGACGTGCTTACTATAAGGGCCAGTTTACCTTTGTAAGCGTTTTTCCTCTCGATGGTTAAGAAACTCAATCATAACCATCAAGGCCGTTTATGAGGTAAATATCCAGTTTGAATTGTGACTGTTTGCTGCAAATTTAAGGTCAGATTGTTTTATAGACAATATGGGTGTTTTTTCTACCAATTTACGGTATTTAGACGGACTTATCCTACGCTGCCACGCCTAATCGCCGCGCTTCACGCATGCTCATTCGACGATTATCCAGTAGTTGATCATTCTTTGGGCCTTTCATAAAACCTGTAAATTCCATTCTGCCTCCGCATAGCACACACTGGTATGGATCGTTACCTGTAAACCCGAGATTCCGCAGCA
>NZ_JPJA01000064.1:0-4627 GCF_000733315.1 Vibrio sp. ER1A | reverse complement strand
TGATTAGGGATACCTTTCTTGTCCACTGGTATTGGGGCACTAACTTCGGTTGGTATCCCTAATCGTTATTAATTTCATAAGGACAAGTTATGAACATTCAGCAAATCAAACAAGAGATATTATCTCGCTTTCCAAATGCAGAAGAAACTTATTTAGATAAGTATCTTGAAATCTGCTCCAAAGACGACACTACTGATTACGTAGAAGCGCATCACATACTTCCAAAGTCTAAATCTCTTTGGCCTGAATACATTTCATTTAAAAGTAACCCTTGGAATAAGGTTAAACTTTCGTATGTAAACCACTGTTTAGCTCACTTGTATATTGCTAAGAGCATAAATCACTTTGCTGCATGGACACCCGTACAAAGAATGATTTATGGAACCAACGAGAACAGTATGAAATACAGAAACATTACAGAGGAAGATGTAATGGTAATCGCTAAATGCGCAGAAGAGTACAAGACGCATTATCGTGGCGATATTCACCATAACACCGGCCTTAAACGCAATGTTGGTGACGAGGCAAGACGAAAAATATCTTTAGCGCTAAAAGGCAAGAAAAAGCCCGAGAGAACTGAAGGGCACAAGCAAAATCTTACATCTTCCATTAGAAAGCGATATGAAACATATGTGGTTAGCCAAGAAACCAGAGAAAAGCTTTCGTCTTCAATTAAAAAATACTACTCAGAGAACAAGCGTATTTTATCATCTGCCCATAAAAAGGCAATTTCCGATGGAATGAAAGGTGAAAATCATATGTATTTTGGAAAGACCTTTTCCAACGAACACAAATCTAAGATTAGCGAATCCAACAAAATTACTAAGAGAAATAATCAACCACACTGGAAGTTCTATGACGAGTTGTTTGAAAAATACGTTCAGTGGCAACCAATAACTCACAGCACATTTAGAACTAAGGTTGTTAAACTTGGTTATCCAGACAAGTTCTATGGAAATATGATTAAATCATTCGAAACCGAAAAATTGGCTTAATCCTCCCCCAATAAATACCTCAGTAATTTCACTGAGGTATTTTTATGTCCAAAACCCACATTAAACTAAACGCTGTGGAGCGCATTACTTTTCTTTCAATAAAAGAAATGCTTGAAAAAGAAAGAGAATTGAAACCTTCTGACATGGATTCTATCGCTCTATTAGCAATTAACGTGAACATTCTAGAACAAGCCACGGCAACAATTGACGCAGAAGGCGTAATGGTTGTTAGCCACACGAATTACGGCCAAACCGTGAAGGCGAGCCCAGCAATTGCACTACTACACCAAACACAACAAGCAATACGAGCATTAATGGACTCTCTGTTAATGTCACCAAAATCGAAACACCAAGTAGATAAAGTTGAACAGATTAAACCTGAAGAAGACGACCCATTAACTGCTGCTCTAAAAGCTCGTGCAAACAAACGAGGTTAATATGAGTTATAAGTGGAAATATTGGGAGATACCTGCCGATATCTCCTTCTTAAACTTTAGAGTTAATGAACCTGATTTAAAAGACGCATATGGAAGTTCAATCCTTGGCGATTACTTTCAGGGTTGGCAATCCCTTTACCAATACTGTTATGACGTTCTATCTGGAAAAAGAACTGCTGGTTTAGCTGAAATTGCAGCTTGCGAACGTTTCGTTTATGACCTTAATCGTGAAGACCTTTACTTCGATAAAGAAGAAGTAGATTTTGCAATGTTATGCTCGAACGAGCTGAAACATCCGAAGGGTCCCATTGCTGGTACACCATTCCGTCTAATGGGATGGATGCAATTCATTATCGGTCAAATCTACGGATGGTTCTATTCTTCTAAGGCACGTGAAACATTACGTGGTGACCGTCGTTATCAGAAATCATTTATTGCTGTAGCACGTGGTAATTCAAAGACTGTACTTGGTGCAGCTGCAATCGTTATTCAAATGTTAACCACCCAGAATGGTTCTCCGATTGCTACCACTTCAGCAACAGTTCAACGTCAATCTCGTATTGCGTATGAAGACGTGGCAAAAATGCTTAAATCTGCATCACCTTCTATTCGTAAACGATTTAACGTTCTTCAGAATGAAATCCGTAGCGTATCCAACTCTGGAAAAATTATAGCTACGTCTTCTGAATCTGAAACACTTGATGGTCTTCGTATTACATTCGCTCTATGTGACGAAATACATGCGCATAAGAACTCTAAAATTGTAGACGTTCTTTCAACAGGTCTTCAATCGTCAAAAGACCCGCATTTAATGTGCATTACTACAGCTGGTGTTGATACACAATCGTATGGTCGAGAGTACATGGATTACGCCGAAGAAGTATCTCGTAATGTTATGGAAAATGACCGTTTGCTGGCTGTTATCTATCAATCTGATAAAGACGACGATTGGGCTGACGAGTCTATATGGGAAAAGGCTAATCCTGCACTAGGTCATGCTGTTTCTCTAGAAAGTTTACGTGCTGCATATGTAGAGGCAACTAGAAATGCCCAAGCTGCTGCAAACTTTAAGACCAAACACCTAAATATATGGGTAGATTTCTCTGAAGACAGTTTCATTGAAGCTACAGAGCTGTATGAGTGCCGCGAAAGTGGCATAAATATTTCAGATTACAAAAATCGCGAATGCTACTTGGGTCTTGATTTAGCGTCTGTTAGTGACCTTTCTTCATTAGTTTATATTTTCCCAGAGAACGACGGTGGAATAACTGTATTCCAGAAATCATATTTACCTGAAGGCGCAGTTATCGAAGCGAAACCAAGCGTCCAAGATAGATATTACAATGCGTCAAAGAATGGTGAACTTATTTTAACACCAACTGAAGTAACTGATTTTACGTACATTAAAAATGACATAGAGAATGCGTACAAAGATTTCGATATTCAATCGTTATCTCTTGACGCTGCTGCTGGTGGTTTGAGATTTGCGGAAGAACTTACCGAAGAATATGGGTATGAACCAATTGCTGTTAAACAGGGATTTGGTTTATCTGAAAGTGCTGTATTACTTCAATCACTAGTTAAATCCAAGAAGTTTAAATACGACTCTAATTTACTTGAGTGGTGCTTCATAAATGCGGTTTCTCAAGAGGGTCAATACGGCGATATTAAAGTTATTCGCCCTAAAAATGACCTTACAAAGAAAATCGATATCTGTGTAGCTGCATTAATTGGATTGAGTAACACAATTCTTCAAGAAAATAAAATGTCTGTATACGAACACCAAGACATTCGCTTCCTATAACAAAAGGTCTTATATGTTTCTAAACACTAAATCTGTCGATACATTCGGCGGTTTGGGTGATATCGCACTACGTAATTTTATGAGTGGCTCTGGTATGCCTGTTAATTATGACACTGCATTACAAGACGCCACCGTAAAAAGCTGTATTCGAGTCATTGCTCAAACTATTTCTACCCTTCCTCTTAAACTTTATAAGAAACAGGAAGGCGTCGCTGGTAAAGAATGGGTCGTTGACGATAGTTCATTAATGGCACACACATTAACTGTACGTCCAAACGTTCGTCAAACATCTGTTGAGTTTGTAGAACAAATGATTACTCAGTTAATGCTGTTCAGTGAATATTACGCAATTATCAAACGCTCACCAAATGGAAAAGTAATTGGCATTGTTCCTTTTAACTCTCCAAAGCAAGTTGCACCAAGAGAATCTGGCGATAATATCATTTTTGATTGTATCACTAATGACCATAAATCAGTTCAGTTTAAAAATGACGAACTACTTCATATTCGTGATTTATCGATTAATACATATGGCGCACTAGATAAAATCAATTTAGCTAAAAGTTCTATCGGTCTTTCGTTAGCAGCTACTAATAATGCAGAGCAATACTACAAACGTGGTCCTCGTGCAGGTGCATTTATTCAAGCTGACGGTAAATTGTCAGACGATACATTTGCTCGTTTAAGTAAGCAGTTTAATGAAGCGTATGCTGGTGCAGAGAATGCACATAAGATTGCTATTCTAGAAAATGGCATGAAGTACGTTCAAAACCCATACAACTTGAAAGACGCTCAAGTGCTTGAATCTCGTAATGCTGCTATTCGTGAAATTGCGTCATTATTTGGTGTCCCAGTATCTCTACTTGGTATCTCAGATCCAAATCTAAAAGACGTAGAGAGTATTAATCAGTTCTTCTACAAATCTTGTCTGCAATCGATTTTAACCAAAATTGAAACCCGTTTTCGTTTAATGCTGCCTCGTGGATATGCACTGAAGTTTGACGTTTCAGAATACTTGCGCGGCGATGTCCGTACGATGGCTGACGTCACGGAACGCCTATTAACTCGCGGCATTATTTCAATTAACGAAGCTCGTGTCCGTATGGGTATGCAAGCAATTATGGATAAAGAACTGTTCGCCATTGAAACAAACAACTTGACGTTTGCTGAATGGAAAGACCTAGAAAAAGTTCAAGCTGCTAGACAACCCTCGAAACAACCCCTAAATAATAACAACGAGGCTGACAATGAAGAACAATCTCAATCTACAAATTAAATCCTTCAGTGAAGTTGAAGGTGAACATGGTGTATTCGAAGCATATGCAAACGTTAAATGGCACGTCGATAAAGTAAGAGACGTAGCTGTTGATGGGTAACTATTCACCCGCGAG
>NZ_JPJA01000063.1:0-11091 GCF_000733315.1 Vibrio sp. ER1A | reverse complement strand
TCGATTTCGGCAACAAAGCCATGCGAATGGTGTGTGGTCTTCTTAAGTATTTCCCAGTTAAGAATCTACAGATGGCTGACGTAAATACGTTAATCAAGGTTGGTAATCGCTTTGCAAAGCAAAGTGTCTCGATTTCTATCAATACTTTGATGGCTAAAGGGACATTAGTAGTATGACGTTAACAAGAAGAGAAGAAATACTGTTTTGTGTAATTCTTTTAATGAGTCTAAAGATTAGTTTTTGTGCAGTTGGTATTTGTTAGTTGGATGATAATGATTTTGTGTTTGAATGTGAAAATATTCCAAACACTTTAGAGCCGATGGGATTTGAAGAGTTCTGTCGATTAATTGATGAAGAGGCGTAAGCCTCTTTTTTAATGTCTGTAGCATTTGAAACACCCTGCTTGAAATGTTGTGTATTACCCCTTTAATAACGCAAACGTTTTCACGTACGGTGTTTAATATCGATAGAAAACTGTTATCGAAAAACATAATAAAATTATTGATAAAATACTCAAAAAAACGTTTCCGAGAAAGTGCCGATGGATATAATAGCCACATCAAGAGGAAAACGGTATACGGTAAAGGTATATGAAAAAGAGTTTGATTATGTTGGCGATGGTTTCTTTGAATGTAACTGCACATTCACATCAACCTCAAAAAATTGCTGAATATGTGGTACAACCAGTTAACAAATATCAGATTGAGTTGATTAACATGTATCCTGAAAATATGTGTTATCAAGTGTACATTGATGGTCATTTGGACGGCGTTAGAAAATATTGTTTAAACGCTGGAGAGGCAGCAGATGTAGATGTATGGGTTAATGCTAAACCTGATGAAAATACTTACAAAACTGTGTGCACCATGCCAATGCTAAAAGGCAACCTGAGAGTTCAACAATGTACAAACTTTATACTTCATTGGCCTGCCTCCTTATTACAGTAAGCGCTAATGCAGCATATATTCCATCGGTACAGCAATCAACTGGATACGATGAAATAAGGACGAGTACTGGGATTACGTGCCGTCAAAGTATGAGTAACCAGACGTATATCAATATGGGTGTTACGGGTTCTCAAACTAATTTTCAGGATGAAGGGTTAAACAATTGGAATAATCGAAATAACGACGAAGCAATGGCTTTTGTTCAAGTAACGATACCAATTGGTGCACCAGAAAGAATGGATTGCTCTCGAATCTACAATTTAGAAGTAGAACGTCAGCAATTAGAAATCAAACAATTAAAAGCTCAATTAGAGCTAATGCAAAAACAAAATGCGCTGGCAAACATGAATCTGCCACCATTAAAATAACGGAGTTTAAAAATGTCTAAATCAATTATCGCAATCGCTATCGTATCTGTTGTTTCTTTCAACGCTGCTGCAACAATCTTCCAACCTTCGGGTCCAGCAGTAATGACAAGTTCTCATGAAGCTGCTGATTGGTGTTCTGTTATCGTTGAATCTGCTGAAGCAGGTTTCGCATTCCCAGCTACAAACGGTGTAGCAGATAAGTATGGTTCAATCATCCTTAACTCTTCATTCAACGCTGATTTTGTAGCGGATGTTACTGAAAACTGGACTTCAATGGCACCATGGGGTGGTGAAATGCCAGAATCATGGTCTCAAGCAATGGTGCACAACAACGATGGTTCTGAGTATGTGAACATTTCGCAAAATGGTACTAACACTGGTGAACTGATTAAAGTGAAGCCAAACAAAGACCAAACCTACAACACATTCAGTTTCTACACGTTTGCTGCAAACACGTGGACAACTGGTACTGCTGAAGTAGAAACGACAATCACGTTTACTTGCTCACCATCTTCTGCTGAATAATTACGTTGTTAGCCACAGGGAAGTGGCACTTTTTGAGAATTAAAATGAAAGTTAAATTGCTTGTAGCAGCACTAACAGTATCTTCACCAGCGTTTGCGAATGATGGACAACAATTACATGAAGACGGGTTATACGAGCACGTCTTTACACCTGAAGAAATTGACGAAGTTGTCAAAAGAGAGTATGCAAATGTACAAAATGCTATGGAACCACGTGAAGAACGATTTATCGATTACCTCGCAGCTAACTATACTTTTAACGTCGGTGCTGGCATATCTTGGAATAGTTTCGGTGATGTTCAATCAGCTCCTACCGTGGCTCTCGAACTCATAGCGTACAACAAGTATATGCTAGGTTTCCAACGTTCATGGCACGAGTACACTAATCGTACAGTGGTAGAGAATTGGTGGGACGATGGCAATGGAAACGGTGGTTTCTACGATACGCATGGTACAACTGATACTGTAATCAACTACACAAGCGTTTATGGTGGCTACTTCGTTAAAGAGTGGTTGGTATTAAAGGCAGGTTATACGAAAGAAACATCAACTCAGAATAATGATGTTAATTTTGAAGATGGAAGCGATTACTTCGATTTTAGCACAGAGCTTGAAGCAGATTTCGCAATGATTGGTGTCGGTGCTTACTACAAGAACTTCAACATTAACTTCCACTACAACAAGACGTTAAGTGCCTCAGTAGATTTGCCGTTATCAGATTTCGATACATACAGTGTATTGCTAGGGTACAAGTTCTAAGGACAAAATTATGATGGTAAATGGTTTGAAAGTTCTTTCAGTTGACCACAAGGCATATGCTGAAGAAGAAAAGTATGTGACGTTATGTTTCAATACACCGGAAGGTAAGAAGTATTTCGATATCTTTGGTGCGGATTTAAAATACTACGCTGGGTACTTCAAGCGTATGGCATTATTCAAGGAAGTACCTGCTGTTATTCGTTTAGAGTTAATTGAAGCACGATTAACCATTTATCGTCCAGCTTTAGAAGATATTCTTAGCATTACAAATGTAATTAAGATGCTGTAATAATCATTCCTCTGTTATATAAATATTCATATAATAACAGAGGATTTAAACATGAATATTACGCAAAAGTGCATAGAATACATTTCACAATTTGGTTCACTTAGATTTCATTTAAACGAAGCTGCATTAGCAATGGGTACGTTAACACAGCAAGAGCTAATAAACGCATGTAGAGTATTAAGAGGTTATGAATTAAAGACAATCTCTCAAGATTACATGAATAATCATATTAACAGTTTAATTGAAACTACACAGAAACGCGAAAAATCATTTGTATAAGGGAGCGCAAGCTCCCTTTTTTAATCAATCATTTTCATAACGTGCATAACATCTTCATTAGGGATAGTGTCAGTATCAAGTAGCCAGTTACGTACTGAATGATACATAGACGAGAAACGAGAGCACCTGTCTTGCTCACCCTGTGCATGGTAATGCCAACATAATTGGTTATACACAACCAGACAACAATAAGCGCCGAATGCTTCCTGTGTGATATTAGCAGGGTGCACATAGTTAGGCACATGACCAACCTCAATATCTCCAACTTCAGGGTAAACGATAAAAGTGTCTTCATTATCTACGAGCACTTGCCAACTACCACCAGAATATTTCCCTTCAGACAACTTACATGCAGCATTGTAAATAGAGTTCTCAACAGTCATTCCAGTTAGCGCGGATATTTCATAAAATCGTGTAAACATACAATCTCCTTATTTTGATTAAATTGTATATTATTCAATGATTTACGTAATAATGAAGTTAACAAAAGGAGCACTAAGGCTCCCTTTATTATCTAAGTGATGGTGTTTCACGTTGTGCCATTTTGACAGCATGTGTTACAGATTCACGATGTTGCACTAGAAGTGCCTTGAACTTGTTCTCATCGATATTAGCGTCACCTTGTACATTCAATGGTGCATTAACTGTAATCGGTTGATTACCACCACTTGAGTTTGCCTTTAAGTATGACGTTAAATCTTTGTTGGCTTCTTCTTGCACGATTCGCTCACCCTTCTTAAGCACATACGAACCAGTTTGGTCTACTTCGTCCGTACCAGAGTGGAACTGACCAAGTGTTACAGCAGCCGCTTGTCCCATCATTGCACCGTATTGAACTACTAATGCGCCTTTAGCAATATTCTTACTCATTGCTGTTGGTAATGAAGGGTCTTTATCAATTGCTGACCAGCCTGTGTACATATTCAAGCCCATTTGAGCAATAGCAGCAGATTTTTCTAATGCAAACAATGCCTTCTGTTCTTTACTACCTTCCTCAGCAAGATTAGACATACCCGAAAGTACGTTATTCATCATGCCAAGTTGTTGACCTATCAGAGCGTGTTTAGCTTGAGTATAATTAGCTTCGCTTTGTAACATTCGTGCATCGAATTGCTCTTTGCTAATAGCTTTGTTTTCATACTCTTGTGTCAAGAACTCTTGTTCAGCTTCAGCAGTTTCCATTTGACGAATGAAATCATTCATAATGAATTGATTATCAAGTTCTGCTAAACCCATATTCTTATTCATACGTGCACTAAACATGTAATCATCGAATTGCTCTTGGCTAATCTTCTTAGCATTAAGCATTTGGGTGTATCGTTCTTGGTCTAAATCATATTGAGCATTAATACGTTCATTTGCTGTAATAGAAGAACTTACTTCGTGCTGTAGATTATTCAAAATCCCTTGTAAGCGAAGGTCTTCATTGCGTTTATCTTCTGCTTCTTTACTAGCTTTTTCTTGTGCAGCTTGTTCATCAGCTTTCTTCTTTAGTTCTGCATTTTTAGTATGAATACCAGCAATACGTTCACCATGAAGTTTATAAAGATTCTGCTCTTTAATAAGTGCTTTTTCTTTTTGGTCTAATTCAACATTTAATTGGTCGATTAGAACTTTAGAAGTTTCATTAGCAATCTGTTCTTTTAATTCAGCAATTTCAATTTCACTTTGTGCAATAGTATCCTTTGCCATTGCTTGAAGTTTAATAACGTCTTCAAGTTCTTTACCAAGTGATTTATTGTCAGTGCCAGTAACTTTACTTGTCTTATCAAATAAGTCTTTAGTAACAGCAGTGCCAGAGCTTGCTTTTTCTACAGATAAACGAGACTCTTCGATTTTATCAAGAACTTCTAATTGTTCTTTTAAGATTTTAACGTGTTTCTCGGCATGTACGTTTTGGCGAGTGCTACTACGTATTGCAAACTCTTGTTCTTTTATAGCAGCTTGAATAGCAATTCTTTCATTAGAGATGGAGCCTAAACTACTAGTGTCACCTAATGTGTTATTGCCCGTTTTATTATACTCACGCATAATAGCTAGCTTACGGTCTTCAACAGCTTCTTCACCAAACAAACCAGCAGCCATATTTGCAGCTTTACCAAGTGCTTTATATAGCCAATCCATTTTCTCAGTACCCATAACACCGAAGTTATGCCACATAGCGTCAAACGCTGCGTCCATTACAGCTACTTCATTCTTAGCTTCAGTAGAGATAACAGGTTGTTTAGAGATTTGGTCCATTCTCTCTTGAAGTTTCTTGAATCCTTCAGAGCCATTGTCTAGAAGAGGTTTCATATCAGAAAGGTCACTAGCAATACTTTCCAAAACGAATGTCATCTGTGCTCCAGACGCACCAGCCGCTTCCATCTCACTAGCAATCTTTTGAATTACTTCAATGGAGTTAAGGTTCTCAAGGTCTTTTAGTTTAACCTTGCCTTCACCCACTACATCAAAGAAGTCTTTTAATGGACCACCACCAGTAGTTGCATAATCACCAATACGGTCAAATACATCCTTACTGATATCACTCAACTTCTCGATATCAATACCAACAGTGTTAGTGACACGAGCAAACGATAGAAAATCATCAGTAGCCATACGTGCACGATTAGCAGCCTTTTCTAGCACCTTTTCATTTTCAATTGCTTGTACGTTAAATTGATGGATAGAAGAGGTTACTGACGCGATCGCGATACCCATAGCACCCAATGCTGCAATGTAGCCGCCACCTTTTACTTTACTCAATGAATTAAGCATTGTATCGATAGCACCGTTAACAGAAGTGAAGTTCTTGTTTACGTCTTTAGCGAAATCGTCAATACGTCTTTCCATCATAATGATATTTCTATCTGTTTGTGTCTTAGCGTCTTTTAAACGCTGTATGTAATTCGCTGTGTTTGCAGTCAAATTAATACTTACATGTGACATAAAATGCCTCTCAAAATAAAAAAGGCCACCTTGTTAGGCAGCCTTGTGTTTATGGTAAATATCGGATAATCGAGAAATTAGATATTCGTCTGGTTTGTCTTTCTTATTTTCAATATCAATTTCTTCTAATACCTTATTCATTAAATCAGCCATCTGCTCGTCAGACTTAATCATTGAAACTAAGCCAAGTACTTTCTTAATTGTCGGATGCTCTAGATAATCAGGATATTCTTGTAAGTAAGGAAGTATCTGCTCAGCAGTCTTAATATGCTGTTTCTTTGAAACGTTTTGGTTTCTTATTAATTGCAATAACAATCCATCCTTAACGTTCTGGGAATCATTAGTAAATGGCGATACAATGTTTAGTGCTTTGTATTCCTGAATAATATGTGCAGGCCAAAGCTCTAATTCAAATACTGGTATCTTTAATGCAAGGGATAATTGAAGTAAGAAACGACGTTCTTTATTTACAAGCAGACGGCGAGCTACTTTACCGCTGAGTTGTTATCAACTGAGGTAAGGTTTGAAGCTTCGTATGCAATTTCTTGGATTTGTGCAAACGTAAAGGTTTCAGCAATTACTTCTTTGTCTTCTGAATCAAAGATTAATTTGCCGTCTTCATTACACACTGAATAAATTAAAGTGTATAACGCACGGTCAATCGCATTTGTACATTGTGCTACTTCAATAACACCTTTATATGACAGTTCTTTTAGCCATAGTTCTTTCGATAATGATTTGATAACAACCAATTTTGGTTTATTACCCAATGCTAATAGTTCTAATTTATTCACTGTGAAATGCCTTAGAAGGGGAGTTGCCTCCCCATCAATATTATTTAGAAGGAGCTGCTACTTCAGTTAGTGCGCCTAGAGCACCATCAACAGCAATCGTCCATGTGCAAGTTCTTTGTGCGTCATATTCTCCACTCTCAGAGTAAGAAGTTACGATACCGTGGAACGTGCGGCTTGAAGCTTCAGATTTAGAAGCGTTGTTGTAGTAAGTTACTGTAAACTCATTGCGTGCATCAGCAGCTTTAGCAGTAGTTAGTGCTTTGTAGCTTTCAGAAGCAGGGTTGAATGAACAAGTGATTTCTACTGCACCAACAGTGCTTGAACCAGATAGTTTACGAGCAAACTTTTGGTTGTACTGTTTTACTTCGACGATTGAAGTTTCTTCGTTTAGACCACCGAAACTTTCGATATCAGTGATTTCTGTAGCGCCCATAGCAAGTTTCATGTAATTCGAAACTGAAATGTCTTGTAATCCGGCCATTTTAATTACCTATATTTTATTGAAATTGTGTAAGTACGTTCGAATATCTTTTGTTCGAGGTGGAAGTCATCGGTAAAATTGATTATTCGAGCGTTTAGAATGTTTAATGAACCTAGTAGGTGCATTTCCTTGATGTATTTATGAAGCTGTCCGTCGTCGAAAATATCTTTTACTTCAGTGCTAGATAACGTCAGTTTGATACTACGTGTCTTGATTTCATTGCCATCTTGATAATGTGTAGCTACACCCATTCCTGCATTTTCAAAACAGAATGCTGGCGATGGTGCATCTTCAGGGATATAGAATGAATAAACTGGAGTGTCTGGATATTTCGATTTTAGGAAAGCGATAAAATTACTTTCCAGCATTTTTCTTTGCTAACCTCTTTGCTTGTCTACTAATAGATTTGATTAACTCAGATTTGAATGTTTCTGCTATTTGACCTTCGTGTTCAGCGAAAGTAGAGGAAATAAAGTTTCTTGGTGCGGTTGTGCCGATATCACGTTTAACACTATCAGTAGCGTGTCCGAAGTAATGGAATACTTTTCCATTCTTAGTAGTAGCTACTCTTCGTGTACGTCCATGCTCTAATATAGAGGCGAGTTTATAAACGTGATTATCAAATGTGACAGTAGAAAATAACTCAGAGCGTTGGTTATCTTTTACGTAGCCTTTTCGATTTGTCTTTATTTCTTTTGCACTGTTAACAGATATCTTTAGTTTGACGCCTTTACGTAAATCACCAGGCTTGTAGCCTTTCTTACCAGTGTACGACTCGTAATGTTTGTACGACTCTTCTTCTGCACCACCAGCAGGTAGTTTAGATTGAAGGGTGTCCTTAACTGGGTTCATTGATTTTCTTGCAGCATTACGTAAGGCGTTTGCTCTAAACTTCGGGTCTGTTAAACCATCTAGCAGTTTCTCAACGTCATCCAAGCCTGATATGTGTTTCAGCTTGCGTTGAATAGCCATTATTTCGACCTTAATTGTGCTCTAAATGTTATGTACTTATTCAATCTCCAAGAGTTATTTGGAGGTGTAGTAATGTCATATTCGAATCCGTCTAACATTACGTACATTGAGCTATTTGGAGTTGTAAAATAACGATTGAAACGAATAGTTATTTCTAAAGTGCTGATAACAGATTTGGTTGTGTTACCAGCAATTTCATTAGAAACTTCTTTAATGGCAGCAGGGCATGATAATAGAAGTTCTTTTACTTCATCCTCAATGCCATATTCGTTAATTGTCTTTTTACTGTCCCAAATCTCGATTTGATTTCGTAAAAGACCAATGCGCATTAGATACCTGCCGGAATACGATAAAGATTGAAACAATACTGGTGATTGAATGGTACTTGTGATACTGAAACGCCATGAGAAATATCTTCCCGTGATTCATACCAAGTAGCTATCAACTTCATAATGCCAACTTTAATTGCGTTATTTGTTTCTGATGCTTCAGATCCAGCTACATACGTAATGATAAAATCTTTGTATTTAGCATTACCGTGTTTCAGATGCACCTCATTGGACACTGCGTTAAATCTATAATCAGAAATAGGTAGCTCTATTAAATCGTCATTATCGTTTAATGCCGTGATACGGGTGATTTCCTGAATATCACCAAATGGCAAGTATGTTCTTTCGCGATACTTATCAAATGTTGCTTGAACTGTTTGTTTACCCAATGCACGATTCATATATTGCTCAGCAAAATCGATAGCAGCAGAGCGATATACTGCTAGCAATTCTTCTTCATGCGGGTCATAAATGCGAAGATGATCATTTATTTCAGACATTGGTAATAACTCTTCTCCAATATCTGGCTTATTGATTACTTTAAAATGCATAGCATTTCTCCAGATACAAAAAAGGGACGAGGAATGTCCCCGTCCCTTTTCGGAAAGTTATTACTTACCAGCTTTAGCAGCAGGTTTAACAATCATTGCAACTACAGATTCGTTGTCATTTACCATCGTACCAATGCGAGTAGCGATGTAGAACTCAACTGCGCCATCGATTTTGTATGGGTTACGGATGAACTCAAGAGCTGTAGGGATATCGATAACTTTGAATGCATCACCGATGTTACCGAATACAACTGGCTTGTCTTCACCAATCATTGGGTCAACGATGATGTCGAAACCAAAGATACGACCAGCAACTGCTTTGTCTAGAGATGGTTGCATGAATGGGCGACCGATACCGTCTTTCATACCAGCAACACGTTGGAACATTTTACGAGACATTACGTAAACTGAACCAGCTACATAACCAGTTTTCAGTTCGTATTGTAGACCTTGAAGTGCATCGATAAGAGCAACATCTTCAGCTAGTTCAGCAGCAGTTTTAACAACAACTGGGAACATATCTACTTTACGATCTGCAACGTCTTTAACGCCTTCAACTTCGTCGAAGTATGTCATGAAACCAGCAGGTTGGTTTTCACCACCGATACCGTTTACTAGACCTTCAGCTACTAGACGAGCTAGTTGCTTACGAGTGTCATTCAATAGGAATGATTCAGCATTGAAGAATGGGTCTTTAAGTGCTTCAGCAGTGATAACAGGTTTAGCAATTGCTTTACCATGAGTCATCTTGATTGTTGCGAAGCGTGGAGAACCAGTATGTGCACCATTTTGTAGGTCAACGTTTTCGCCTTCCCAACGAGCACCACCAGTACCAACTTGAACACGACGCTCGTACTTAGTAGAACTTGCTGTGTCACGACCGAATAGACGAGTAATTGCATACTCTTCAACTAGGCGAGTTAGGATTTGACGGTTAACTTCAGTTAGAACGCCTGCACCAGCAGATGCGTCATCAGCTACGTTGAATGCAGCAGATTTGATTTCGCCTTCTTTAGCAACTTCAGTGCCTTGAACGCCTTCACCTGATTTCAGGATGTTGTAGAACTTTTGTACTAGTTCTTCTTTAGTTTCTTTAACTTCTACTTCAGCTTCATTTGCAGCAGATAGACCAGCGAATGCATCACGGATATCAGCCATTTCAGATTTAATTGCTTCTACAGCTTCAGCTTGAGATTTAAAACCGTCTACAACAGTTTCGATTTGGGTTGCTAGTTCCATAAAATAATTACCTTGAATAGCGCCTTTACTCCAAAGCGAATAAAGGACTTAATTAAAAAGAATAAGGAATGTTTGAATAACGAAAGTATTTATAATCTTTCTAGAAAGAAATATTTGAAAGTTTGATAGCTAGCACTAGTTCTTCTAGTTTAAGTAGTGTTTCAGTAGGGATAACTTCTTCAGTTGAAACAACTTCTTGCTCAGGTTCTTCTGAACTTTCTTCTATTTCTATAACAGCTTCAGGAGTATTTATATCTGTCTCTGGGACAATTTCTTCACCCTTTACACTGTCTATGAATGATGCGTCATTACATGCGAAGGTTACGATACTAATTTCTTTAATATCGATTTCTTCTAGATAATTTACACGTTTTTCTGCGTCATATTTTTCTTTATTAACTACGTAGCCAATTGAAAGTGAATCCAATGCACCCATTTTCAATAGCTCGTATGTTTCACGACCGATAGCAGTATTAAGTGCTAGCTGACCTTTTACGCGAAGACCTTTTTCGTCTTCTTTAATATCAAGCCAAATACCACATACTTGTTTATAATCGTGTTGAAGTAGCATTTTCGGCATACGTTTAGAATTAAACTTGTAGCAGCCATCAACGTAACTATTCACCCGCGA
>NZ_JPJA01000062.1:0-2105 GCF_000733315.1 Vibrio sp. ER1A | reverse complement strand
GAATTCGGCAACAAAGCCGTTCTAATATAGAGCCAACTCCATGTTTTTTTAACAAGCGAGATTTGTAAGTGCTAATTGTTTTTTGGCTCAAATATAATCTATCTGCAATCTGCTTATTAGTCTGACCTTCAATTAAGTAAGATAGTACTAGTGTTTCTCTTTGAGATAGCTTTACCATTTTTTGATGTTCAAGAGAGCTTTCGATAGCTGATCGGTCGTTAGAAAGCACTCTAATAATAGTCACTTTAAGATTATCCAAACTCATCGATTTTGTACAATAACCATCTGCTCCAATCTCCAATGCAGTTCTTGCATATGAAGGATTCTCTAATGACGTAAAGAAAATTAGTTTCCCTTTGTAACCACTTGATTTTATCCGCCGATAGAAAGAAAAACCATCCCATTCGTCCAGTTGGATATCTAATACTATCAAATCGATATTGTTTGATTCGATATACTCATATGCTTTACGGGTGTCAGAAAAACTCTTAACATTAAAGTCTATAGATATATTTTCTACCATATCTCCTAAAGCTTTTACTACAATAGGATGGTCGTCGAGTATTACGATATTCTTTTTTACTATCATCTACTATTCCTTAATGCTATCTAAACTTTTTATGAGATGAATAATCTCTTCAAAGTTATATGTTTTCATCGCCCTATTAAATGACAATCTATCTTGCGGACTCAATTGCTCGACTATAGCGCTTCTATAATCATTGTCTATTTTTACAATGCCCATTACATCGTATGAATTTAATAAAGGAAGTATGTCATTTTTCAACTTTTGAAGATCTAAGAATGATTTTATTTTGATCTTTCTTGGTAAGAAAATCTCGTCTATAACTGATTGTAACTCGTTTATTTTTAGAGTCAAAAGCTTAGATAGTTCATCTATCTCTTGTGTATTTCTAGTCCTTAGGGCGGTTTCTAATGCTAGACATATTTCTTGCACCTGAGTAAAACCAAGATTTCCTGAAGCACCTTTCAAAGTATGTACGTTTCGGGCAGCTTGTTCTTTGTCTACAAACCGGATTTCGAAGTTTGCAAACTGCTTTGAGAAACTCTGCAATAATTTTTCATACAGCTCGTAATTACCATTGCTGATCATAAGGCCGTTTTCTATATCTACACCTTCTAATTGGCTCAAAGCTTGTAGTTGCTCTGAGCCCTCTAACTCTACTTTCTTCAACACGTGATTACATAAAGAGTCAAGATCATACCCCAACCATTTAGATAGAGTGTTAATAAGTTCAGAAATAACAATCGGTTTATGGATTACTGCATCCATGCCACTGTCTAGCGCTTTTTTGCTATCGGATTGCAGTACATTGGCGGTCAAAGCTAGTATAGGTATTCTGTCTATGCTTGGATCTTCGCGAATTATCTTTGTAGCTTGATATCCGTCAATTTCGGGCATTTGGCAGTCCATTAAGACTAAATCAAAGTTATTAGCACTTCTAAGCGCTGAAATTGCTTCTTTTCCATTTTCAACAATAGTAACTTTTATCTTTAGTCTTGTTAAGATCTCATGAACTATCTCCTGATTTATCTCATTATCTTCCGCAAGAAGAATATGAGCACCTACAAAACATGGTTTCATCCTTGATAAGTTGCTATTATTTTCGTTGTAGATCATGACCTCTTTACTAGGTGTTCCATTTCTAGTAATAAGATCACTGATATACTCAATTGTTAACTCTTTTTTTGATACTTTTATATTGGTTTCACAACTGACGTTATCTACCAAGGAATAAATGTTATCATCGTTATCTATTGACAGTATAAAGACACTTGAATTAGTAGTCATAAATGAATTGTAAACTCTAACTAATTTTTCTTTTGATAACCGTGTCTCGGGAATATAAAATACAATATCCAGTGAAGAAAAATCGGTTGGATTTTTTAAATACGCTTCTGCATTAGTCTCAACAATATCACTTGCAATATTGGAATTATTATCTCTAATAACATTTCCTAACTTACTTTCGTCGTGGATTATTAATAATGTTCTATTTTTAATTTTTACGGAATCTTCAATACTTAATTTCTTATTTGTTTTTAAAGGTAAAGTTACACAAAATTCTGTACCAACCCCCAAA
>NZ_JPJA01000061.1:0-2900 GCF_000733315.1 Vibrio sp. ER1A | reverse complement strand
GTAATAACAGAATAATTATAATGGCTATAATAATTATTCTAGCGCGAAGTAACCTGCCTAGCCGATCTAAAACACTGTATTAATCGAAGTTTTGACTTTCAAAGTTAATTGAGCTTAGATATTCAGGAACGCTGCGTCATTATCGGTTAATACTGAATCAATTGCTTTCGGCGTAAAATTCTGATGCCCCGTACTAGTGGGAATGATTTTGACATTATGGCTATCACAGTTCTCAGAAAGCAATTCAACCTCCTAGAGGGATGGCCCAACAGCTAACCTAAACTTATTGGGATGATGTCGTAAACACCTACACCAAATATCTCAAAAATAGTCCGGCTTTGTGGTGGTCAACAAGTTCCGGACACTAATTTCAGCCAATTTTCGGCAGTAACTGGCAACAGCCCATCATTTGCTTGATGAGGCCATTGCGTATTGTAGTAATCCATCAAGTAATAGCTGATACCCTGCTTTGCTTGAGTTTGGGTCAGGTGCCCGGTAGCTGGTATCCATTCGTTTTTTAATCTTCTAAATAGCCTCTTCATGGAGCATTGACGCTCCTATGTCAAGACAGACTCGCTAGATCTTTCAGTATTAGCGGGAATAGCTCTCTCACTATATAGCGCTCTAAGATACGAGTTATTTCCTTAGTTGATAACCCTTCTGCTGTTCTTCGGGCGACATAGTCTTTTGGTCTGGGATCACTACACATCTAACCATTGCTACAGTCCAAAGAACGTTATTCGCACTACGGCAAGCTCCTCTATTCAACCGGTGACGGGTAGTTTTCCCTGATGACGCTGGAATTGGATTACCCCCACACAAGGCTGCAAACGATGATTCTTTCTTTAATCGGTTGGCATTGTCTCCGACCGCGACTAAAAGCGTTTCAGTCACATTTGCGCCAACACCAAACCTTGATACGAGGCTTTGAGCTGTGTTCAAAGTCTTTTTTTCTTTATCAAGAGATTTTACTTGGTCGTTAAGGAAGTTCCAACGTTGTGCCAACAGCACAAGCGGAATCAATAATGGCTCACTACTATTAGAGCACCGAGCTAAGTATGTGGTCGCACACGCACTAGGCTTTGGTTGGTAGAGGGACTGTTTTAGTTCATCGGACCTGATACAAGAAGAGCTGGTATTTGATTCATCACCTGAGTTCTTGCTTTGACCGCGCTATTGCGTGTTATTAGCACGTTCCTTAATGACTCGACTGATCCTGTATGACTTTTAGGAATGACTTCAGCCTCTCCAGATAATACGCTTCTAGCCGAATTCTCTGAATCTATAACGTCAGATTTGCCTTTCAGACGTATCTCTATTCGATTTGGTCGCAGCACTTCATATACATCGATACCATTCTTAGTCAAGAATTTAGTCAGTTCAGCACCATAACTTCCTGTACCTTCAATACCAGCTTTTTGAAGGAATCCGTAAGACTTACACCATGCTAAGAGCTCACGATAACAAGCAAGGTCGGCATTAAATGATTTACTCTTAATAACCTGACCAAGCTCATTAATCGGTGTTGCAACTTGAAGCTCTAAATGAGTATCTACACCTAAATACAATTTGTATCGGGGATCGTTACTGTTCACTTTATCACTCTCTTGTCTAGATCGCCCGGCAGGACGGGACACTGGAGATGCAATATAAAGCTCCTATTAAGTCACAACTGAGTCGATAGAATTGAACAGACTCTTTGAACGACAGGTCAATACGAAGACATTTCAGTCAATCCCAGTACGGGTTAGTACAAACTATCTGTACTCATATTCTACTCCCAGTATCCCAGTTACCTCGACGACTCATGCTCTGAGTTATGCGATATCGCCAAAGCCTTTGACAGTATTTTAGGCTACTGTATGGGTTCCTTGGTCTGAGTGGAACATCACGTTGCTAGGTCGCTATCGTTATTTCCAAGGCATATCCAAGGCTTTGCAAGTTAACTCTGCATCGGGTTTGTCTTATAGCACCCAACCCGTTACCCGGCAGCTAAATAAGTCAAGTACAACAGCCAGATAACTCCACTTTGAACCGGACCAGATGTAAGTAATATCGCCACACTAAACTTGATTTGGAGTGATAACAGAGAACTCACGCTTCAACCTATTGGGGATATCTGGCAGCTCTAGCTTAGCGTGTTTATAGCGATGCGAGCCTGATTGTTTGCTTATCAGCTCGGATTCTTGCATAAGCTTGCGTATTTTGAAGCGTCCGACATCGAAACCTTCAGACTGCAGCATAGAAGCAAGAGTCCAACTACCAGCACCACCACTTATGTTAAAGAGCTGCTTCACTCGGCTGGCTAACCGAATGCGATTGGCATCCGGCTTTCGTTGTTTAAACTCGTAGTAGCAGGAAGACGCGACATCAAACAGCTCACAAAGAGCTTTGACCGGTTTATGCCTCTCAACTGGTCAATTAGCGAGAACGTTCGAGTTCGTCGGACCTTAAGAGAGCTGTAGCTTTTTTTAGTATAGATTTTTCTCTTTCTAAGCGATTAATCCTAGCTTGTAACTCTTGGATCTTCTGCTGTTCTGGCATCAGAGCTTTAACCGTTGGCGTTTATCCGCCACGCTCAATCTTTAGTTGATCGACCCAACGTCGTAAGGCCGTATCACCGATGTCTAGAGAGCGTGCCTCCTCAGATATTGAGTAACCTTGGCCAAGAACCAAGCTTGCGGCATCTATTTTGAACTCAGAAGAAAATGTACGACGTTGTCGCTTTGTCATTGAACACCTCATTTATGGTGAAGACTTTACCACCTAATTTGGTATCCGGTATCATTAAACCACTACAACTACTATCTATGGGTTAGTCCACTGTTTCACCCTTAGTGATATAACCAAAGTTATCTCTCATTTTTATTAGTTCTAATAGGCTTTGTTGCCGAAATCGA
>NZ_JPJA01000060.1:0-2351 GCF_000733315.1 Vibrio sp. ER1A | reverse complement strand
TATTGAGTTTGAAAAATTATTATCTTTATATGCTAACTTTCCGGATAATCCAAAAACTGAACTTTCATCTCCGGAGTATTGCACAATCTTAACGTCAATAGAGGTTTGCTTTTCTTGATTCTTTAGTAATCTATCTATAAACCCTCTAACTGAATCTATTTTGTCTGGTCTCGATGTAACTCGTATGTGTCCAGTACGTTTTGATAGTATGATGTCACCTTCCCCTTTTAATATAGATTCTATTGTAGATACAATAGAGTCCATATCATCCTGATTATGTACCCCAGAAATGGAACTACTAGAAACTACATTTACGGACATATTCATATTTGACGTAAATGTGTTCCCCGGTAACTGAGCGTTATAAACAGAACACTTGTTAAGTCGAAGGTTTTTCCCATCAAAAAGAGCATCATAGTTATAGATTTCTTTAAGATAGTTTAAATACCCAACAATATTGCCTTTATAGTTAATCGTTGACTTATGTTCTTCCGAAGGAAAATTGCAATTATCCATAACCTCTACTCTTATCCCTTTTGATTTAATAGGGTTTGTTGCCTCTATTAGCGAGATGTCATACATAGAAAACATGGCCACATTAATGCTTTGGTACTTTACTTCGCGATCTAATGCTATCTGCTCACCTCTAAATAGGAAGTCATTAACAAATGAAACGTTGTTTTTCTTCCTAGTATTAGTGTTTGATGAGAGCTGTTCCAATTGCTTTTTTACATTATTTATATCTGCTTTCGTTTCAACATTGCTTGTATTTGAGCATCCAGAAACAATAAACAAAAATAGAATATTAATTATTAGTAACCTCAAGAACATTATTCTTCTCATAATATGTAAACCTATATTCTCCGTAGTAGGAAGACAGCTTCTTAAGCGCCACTCTAAAGTCATTACCAAAGCTTATATCACTGATAATTCGACTATCCATCTCTGAATTCCACCGTAATGTACCGTTTATACTATTCATCCATTCTGTAATGTTGTAATACAAGGTCTTATCCTCGTATATGTTAAAACTATTTGCATCCATACTATTTTTATTCGATGTATTTTGGCTATAGCTTTCACTTTTATGCTTCTGATTTTTCCCAGCGAAACCACAGTTAAACCCTTCTATGTTTGCATAATTATCTGTATTCTTAGGCAATGTGTAGCTACATGTAATTTTGACTTCATCGTGATTCCTATTATTATTTTCTTCATCAGATTCAATCAATTTAGAATCGTTATTTTTTTCCACATAAGGGAAATCAAAAGTCCCTATAACATCAGGAGTAATGCTCGCCATTGATTTACATGTGCTAATACTCGGTAAAGATAACCTAGTGCCAACCTTAATGTCTCTAACGTTAGGTATTTTATTAATAGCTACCATACAAGAAACATTATTAGCATTACTTCTTATTCCGTTATCCCTAAGTATGCTATAAAGAGTATCTCCATTGCTAACAATTACCTCCTTAGAGAGAGCTTTCAAGGGTAATATTATAACGGTCAAGGAAATCATCGATATTTTTATTACTTTTTTACGCATTAAATATAGCCTTATTCATCACACCATATTAACGCCATTGCCAATATCTTAGATTTATCTACGTCTGGGTTATTTGATGCAATATTAATATTCCACTCACTGCCACTAGTTGTCCAACCTAGAGAAAATGCTCCTGGTACCGTGACATTACTGATTATTGGCGAATATCGATCACGACTAGGTAGGCTGCCACTAATACCATATGAGGCTAATGAAAGTGATATGTTCGGCCTTAGTCCTGTTGGACAGATTGGCTTTAATAGTTTATCACCGTCTTGTACAATCCTACTCTCGATAGTTGAGCGTTTATTGCCACTTGTATCTTTAGTTATAACAGTGCCTACACTGATGTTTCTTGGATTATTACTTCCATCTAATATTGATATTCCTTCGTCATCACCTTTTAGGCAAATATTTAAACCCGAGCTATTCTTCCAACAAATAGTGCTACCAGATTGCATTTTAGTACTGCCGTCTGACGCTAGATACTGTCTTGCTATGGTTGAAGCGGTTAATATTGTTTTACTACCGTTTTTTACAAAATTGATTGATAAATCATTTGTGTCAAAACCATGTACTCTTATCGTATTTCTAATCGCTCCTTCTATTAATGATTCAGTAACTTTATTTGATATTAATTTTGAATTAATAGGCTGATATTCAAGCTGATACTCAAATTCACTTGAAGTTTTTCTGTTTATTTTCCATGAAAAAAACTCTACTAAACGACTTGAGTTAAATGACAGAGCACAACTGAGTCCTTTTCTCCACGATGCTTCATTTCTCTCTCCTGATGGACAAT
>NZ_JPJA01000059.1:0-3458 GCF_000733315.1 Vibrio sp. ER1A | reverse complement strand
GAATTCGGCAACAAAGCCGTCTCAGATAGGTGTAGTGTGATGAGGGTGGGTTTCGAGGTAGAAGCTTATTATGAGCAATACGATATTTAAAAAAAGACGCTACGGCTCAAGGTGTCGCAAAGCAAAGATTCATTGAATCATTAGCCGAGCCCGATCGGCGCGTAATTTACGATCCTTATGCCGAACACTTTGTTTTAGGCTCAGGGCTGATCAAACTACTGGGTCATAAGGTCAGTGTGTGGGTTACTCGAAAATTTGCCAGAGGCTTTCATGAGCACCTGATCGCGCGAACTCGGTTTATTGATGACGTTGTAAATCAAAGTGCGGCTGAAAATATTGAGCAATATGTGATTCTTGGAGCTGGTTATGACTCACGTGCCTATCGTTTGGGTTTGCCTTCAAAGATAAAAGTGTTCGAAGTTGACCAAGCGGAAGTCCAGTCACAAAAGAGAGCTAAGCTACCTAACCATCTTCAAAGCGCTAATTATGTCAAATATGTCAGTGTCGATTTTGACAGCCAATTGTTGAGTGAGTGCTTATTAAATGCTGGTTTCGAACCAAATAGGCCTACCTTGTTTACTTTAGAAGGCGTGTCTCAATATATTTCTAAACCAGCTCTTTCTGCTACTCTAAATGAACTTCAAATTTTAACTGGCGATAGTCGTACCGTGTTCTGTTTTTCCTACGTTGATGAGCAATTGCTGAACAATCCGGCTGCATGTTTTGGGGTAGGTTATCCAAACACAGCTAAACGGGCAGATACCATCATGAAACTGTCGGCTAAGTTTGGAGAACCTTGGCAGTCTTTGTACTCAACCCAAGAGATTGAAACATTGCTCAACGAAAGCGGCTTTCAGCTCAAGCAACATACCTCGCTAGACGATCTTAATACTTTATATTTCACGCCGAAAGGAAGAGAAGTCCCTCAATCAGAGATTTTGAAGTTAGAGCATTTTGTGGTTGCAACTTCACCCTAAAACTTCGACTATAAAAGACAGCGTTAAGCCCATTAGATCACTAAACCCTTTACTAAGAACCAGTATCTGCTGGTATTTCTTTGTGACGAATTGAGCATTACGAGCCAATTGAAGGGCATTTGTATTCGTGGGATCTACGCTAACACGCTTTGCCCCAAAACGAACTAAGGAGCGAATTTCTATTTCGGGTAATTTTCTGGTTTGAGATACAAAAAGTAATGGATGGCAAGAAGCAAGGCTTGACTCCAAGCCTTTTTATTTTAGTTGCTGGATCCCCTTGATATTTGTAATAACTTTATCATTTTTATTGAGGGTCACTGGTGCTTGTTGCCCTGTATTTTTCCCAAAATATAGACTAGCTGCCAATACTAAGACAGGCATAACTCTTCGAAAATCAACAGCTTAACCCGAAGAGATTACTGTTGTAGTCCATACTTTTTTCATTTTTCCAGTTTTCTTATAAACATCAACATAATAAGCAACAATATTCAAAAAGCGATTATAAATTGTTTTGCTACCTATATGTGTAATTGAACCAGTAACACCGTATGTAGGTGTTAAAGTAGTCGTAGCGGAATATGTCGAAGTATTGCCGTAGATATTCACAGTACCAAAAGTATTTGCAGCACTTACCCCCGTTTTCCCCCAAGGTCGGAACAGAGTATGTCTATTGCTCGCTTCCAGGGACTCCTATGCCAAATCTTTTAAAAGGATTTAAAAGCAAGCGGTATACATCCAGAGTAAATGTTATTATTCAGCCATATAGGATATTGGCTTAGGGAAAGTCCATGTAACACAAAGAGACATTCAGGCAATCGACAAGGTCGTATAAATTTTCCATTATTGTATGAGGTGAATTCAAGTGGGTAATGAACATGGCGCCAAGTACAAAACTAAGAACTTAGAATGAACCAAGATCCGTGCTCTATCATAACTAAAGGCATCTGAATGAAAAAACTCTATACATGAACGCAATAGCATTAACCTTTTTTAAAGTAAGACCTCGAATTTACTTTTACGTGAGAGTAAAGTTTTGGAATAACTGGAGTTATTTATCCGTATTACCATCGACTAGATTGACCTTTATAACATATGTTCCTATCAGATAACCGATAAAACCTCCGACATATATACTTAAAACTTTGTACATTGCAACCTCGTCAATTTGCGAAATCAATCCAACAGAGAGAACAGTCAAAGTACATCTAGTTGAAAATGCGAACAGATAATTCTTCAATGGTATCGTCAATGGTATTAGTGCAACAGACATATACCTTAGAACATCGCTATTAGGCATATAAAAACTGATAATCATACCTAGTGTTATCCCAACTATAGCCCCTAAAAGTCGATGCCTAACTTTTGCTCTCATAGATGATAGTTCTCCAGTACAAACGCTAACGGCAGACCACAATATCCATTCTGAATGTTGCCAATTAAAGTAATAACTAAACAACGTACAAATCAAAACTGATGCAAACACCGATATGGTAGAATTATTATATTCGATATAGATACTACCAAAGTTTATCTTATTATTGCCCGTTTTTGTTAGCAAGCTTATAATAATGCTTGGTAAAATTGACAAAGGTAAGTGCGTCATATAAGTACTGGCTATCTCAGTCTCAGGCACTCCTAACCGATTCATCTCTGTGGATAAATAAAACGCAGGGACGATAATGAATGAGGCATAGATTTTTAAGTTAGAACCATAGCGAGTTAAGTTTAAATAATAAGAGCAAACTAGGCTTGAGAATAAAGAGTAAGCTATTAAATTATCCTGGATCTTGCAAAGGATAATGCTAAGGAATATTATCTGCAAATACTGTACAAAAGTTAATAAAAAGGAGCACTGGAGTGTCAGTTGAGTGATAATTAGAGATGTCGAAATTAAAGCCATCTTGACGTACAAGGAGTCCCCACTAAAGAAGTACATAGAAAGACTAGGTAGAATACCAAATGAAATCAGGTAGAACTCTTTTTTAATAAATGAGTTTTTACTAAACATATTTATACCTTATGCCCAAAGTATCTTGTTAGTTCTTTATTTATAACTTGGTGTATATTTTCTTCATGCTGTGATAGATCTTTTTTCCGATACAAGTGAAATTGACTAGGTGATTCACACTCATAGTTACTCAACTCAAATGATATGTCATTGTCGAAAAATTCTAGCATTATGTTTTTGTTCGCAACAAAATTACCCAACCCATTTCTCAACAACATAACCGCTTGTTTTACATTGAAAACAGAAATGATATCCAATCTGTTTATGTCAACATTGAAATTCTCGCACCAATACTCAAAGTCACGAATTAAGAAGCGATTATTAACTAGGATAAATCTGACGTTTTCCAAGCTATCAGTCGATGTACCATACATTGACAAAGTGTCATTTAATGAAATTACTCTATGAGTATAAATATCTTGGTTAATAACATTAACATCCCCATATGATATTATGAAGTCTTCATTATACTC
>NZ_JPJA01000058.1:0-4417 GCF_000733315.1 Vibrio sp. ER1A | reverse complement strand
AGAGTTTACAAAGATTTGAATACAAAAACGTGAAAATTTGATGTTCTAACGCACTATAACTAAATTAATTGACAATAGTTAACTAAATCTCTCCTTTCAACAGTTGAAGGAGGCGTGACTTCATAGTCGGTTACTTGCCTAGTACGTCATTAGCTCAAATAACAATAGATTAATAATAGTGAAGGGTGATCAGGTTTTACTGTTTGAAGCTTTAAAAGTGTCAGGCTCTGTGAGTACAGAGTTGATGGCTCAGCGTTTCGGTGCGTTGTTGCTGAGCAAACTTCAAGACTTGTTCAAGCTTATCGATGGTTTTGAAGGCTAGTTTTCGGAGACCGTCAGTAATCGCAATCTCGCCAATTCGGTAATCTAGTATCTTCTCGTGTTCGTGTACTAAGCGGATATTTTCTTCTATAAACAACTTTATCGTATTGAAATGTGAGTGACTTCGAGAGCTCGCGTTTCTTGACAACTGAACATATCGCCCGGCTCCTGCTTGGATTCGAGTACTTTTCGATGCATGTCTTTTGGAAACATTGCTGGTTTGGCAAAACGCTGGTTAAAATCGACGATGAAATAGGGAGAGCTATGCATTGGCGGCATCAATATGGGTGATGGCGTGATGCTTTTTACGCTTGATGAATCGTATGAGTTAACGAAAGGCGCAATGAGTGAATCGCTCAATCTGGTAAATCAAAACACAGAAAACAGTATGCCTCTGATACGCTGGATAAGTTCAACCTTCAAATGATAGCCAGCCTTGCGGGTAACCAAGCAACCCAAAATACGAAGAATTTAGACAAGCTGACCGAGCTTGCCAAGTTCAAACAAGACAACCGACAGAGCGTACTGAACAAACAACAATTAATTCTCATAGCAATCATTGCTTTGGTACTAGGCTTTGCGCTGTGTAAGGCGGTGACCAAATGAACTTCAACCTGATTCAAGGGCAAGTGCTGCTGTTCACCGTGGAGTCGAGCTGGCTTTTCATCGAGTCCTATCACGGCAAGTTGTCGGTGTGTATTAATTCAACGGGTGA
This sequence comes from Vibrio sp. ER1A, assembly GCF_000733315.1. Taxonomy (NCBI): domain Bacteria; kingdom Pseudomonadati; phylum Pseudomonadota; class Gammaproteobacteria; order Vibrionales; family Vibrionaceae; genus Vibrio; species Vibrio sp. ER1A. The sequence continues at coordinate 3,381 of NZ_JPJA01000058.1, read as the reverse complement.
GGAGCTCACGTTACCAAGTGGCTCAGTGACTCGCTATAGCAAACCATTGGGTCGCATATTACTGAGCGCTCAAGATGATCTGTAGATTGAACATGGTAGCATGTGATTTCACGCCACTGATTAAAAGACAAAGTGTGAGTCATCTGGATGTGATGAAGCATGCACAGCTTGGCGTGGGCTGTATCACTTTACTTTAGTTGGACACGTCTCTCTAACAGGGCGTCATGTTTCGCGGGTTCGTTTTTATTATCATCGTTTTCATCATTTATCAGGAACAAAAGGCCTTGAAATCACAGCTTAATTGAGGGATTCGAAATAATAACCCGTTAAACATTCGCATTAGTACTAATGCCTGGGCTGACAAGGTTACACTGTCACAATATAAGATCTTTGAAACCTTTAGCAATCCTAAGTATGGCTTTCGTGCGGCCACTCGATTGATTCGTAATTATCAGAATCTATACGGGCGTCTGGCATCATTCGACGTTGGGCTCCGTCCCATAAAAATGATAGTAGCAACTACACGCAATTTTTCACAAGCTGTTATCCGCTAAGTTACCGTATATTTGACTTATTCAGTAGGGCGTGGTGCTTAAATATGATAACAAAAATGAATTGGTCTGATGTCATCAGTTTTGAAGGTGAGGAACTTCCAACGGATAAGTTAGAGCGTCAAAAGTACGCTGAGTTTTTGACGAACTTTTTAATAAATTCAACTGGCTCAGCAAAAAAGGCGTACGTTTTAAATCTTAATTCGCCGTGGGGTTACCCCATACCAACTCATATCATTAGGCAGATAGCCAAAGGCTTTAATCAATAGCAGTTTTTCGGCCATGGGGTTTATGGGAACAGTGCCGTTAAGCCAACGTGAAAGGTGTGTCAGAACAAGCTAAAGGCTTTAACTGATTGAAATTCTAAATATTAAAACGAGCAAGATTGCCAGTATCACCAAATGTTAAAAACCACACTTATTGTCAATCCTAGTTTAAAATGTCCTGTTGTTAACAGAACTATAAGCCCGCATTGAGATTCATAAGTCAGCAAATCTCGAGCTTTGGTTAAAAGATGTTACTTCTTAGAAGTGCTTGCTTGAAATGTTTCAGGTTCTGCTAAAACTGGAATTAAAGCCCTTAACTGAGCCATAGCACGCTTCTGAGCCGTTCTTTTAGGCGCGTTTTGACTTCTTTCCCTAAGCTGAGCCTTATCAAATTCTTCTTGCTTCTCTTGGGCAAATTGAAGAACTTTACCCAGTCTTTTGTTGTCTACGACTTGAGTTTGATCCACTTTAGCCAGCTTATCGAAGGTTTTGAAGCTTAACTTTCTCTCGCCATACTGGACAGCAATTCGACCATCTGGGTAGTCGAGTATTTTGACTACTTCATTGACAAGACGACTATTTTTCTGCGTATCTTCAATCAAATAAAGCACTTTGTCATATTGGAATGTCAACGACTTCGAGAGTTTACGCGTGGTCTGCCAAGCAAAAATGTCATCCAGCTCATCCTGGCTTTCTCGAACCGGACGGTGAAGATCTTTAGGGTAGTTTGCGGGCTTTGCAAATCGACGGTTAAAATCCTCAATAAAGTAGGGTAGCCATGCGTTCGCTTCTTCAATGGTATTGATACCTTGTAGACGCATTTCCTTGATTAATCGGTCTTGTAGCGTCTTATTCGCTTGCTCAACACGTCCCTTTGCTTGAGAGCTGTTCGCACAAATCAGCTCAATCCCAAGCTCATCGAGAATACGACCAAACTGAGTTAATCCCACTTTTTTGAGATGCTCTTGGTTGACTCGAAAGATCGAGTGTTTATCGCTGTAAAAAGCCACAGGCTTGCCATGTTGAGCCAGATATTCCCGTGTGGCCACCATGTAATCAAAAGCAGATTCGGTATCACTGAAGCGTAGGTTCATCAACCGTCCCGTCGCATCATCGATGTAGACCAAGAGACAGCGCTTAGGGCTGCGTCCTTCAAACCAATCGTGGTGTGAGCCATCAATCTGAACCAGTTCGCCTAAACAGTCTCGACGGTAACGAGGCTGGTAAACGCGAGGCTGACGTTGTGAGTGTGGTACCCAAAGACCGTCAGCGATCATCCACTGACGTAGTGTCTCGACAGACAGGACCAAGTTGTGTTGTTCCGTCAGCTTATCACAAGCAAATGTTGGCGAAAAATCAGCGTATTGAGCACGTATGATGTTCAGAACCTCAGCATGAAAAACATCAGGATAACGTCGATTGCTCGGTCGGCCACGTGACCCGTGGGCTAAGGAAGAAGCTCCATACTGGCTTAGCTGGCTCAATAAACGTCGAACTTGTCGAGGGCTTATGTTGAGTATGTCGGCTGCATCAATTTGACGAAGGCGGCGCTCACGAACATCTTGCAGCACTTTAAAAGGTCACTCATGGGAATTAACATCGGTTGAGGTCCTCAAAGCTCAGCGTGTTTATTAAGCATAAGAGGACATTTTAAAATTGCTCAAACCGGACATTACTAAATTGCACCTACACTTTTGGGTGCGCATTATATTAATTATGTTAAATACGATATGCAGGAGATTAAAATCCTTACCTTAAGCCCGCTCCTACACTCCTTGTTTTATCCCAGATTTAACCATAATCGATATTTACCATAAAATACCTAATAAACACATAAACTTAATCTGACGATTACGATTATGTGTTTATTACAATAACTCCGTATACAAGCTCGTTCTCTAGTTGTTGCTCAATGTCTGTTGCACTACATTAAATTGTCATCAAGGTCAAAGCTACCCAAGTCGTCTGTGAAGTCAACATTAACTGGGTGTTGTCACTTTGCTTCCAGTCTGTTCCTTGTTGTTCAGTAGAAACAGTCTGACCACTTTGTGTTGATTGCAATGCGTCTTGTTCATTGACGTCCATCTGCAATGTCTCACTTGCTTCTTCAATCGCTGCATCAAGTTCATACACACCTTGATAGTTGATATTGACTTGTCCTTCAAATGAATCACTGAGGAAATGGGTTAATGGCTGTGTGATATCTCCTGAAGTTGTTAGACTGATATCGCCATCGAGCGTATCATCTGTCAGAAATATCAACTATTTCCTTAGGCTGCAATCAACGTACAGCTATCTCCCATGTAGGCTACAGCAATGATGCAGATTAGTTAGTCAAACACAGATTTTTCAGTATGTGTGAAACAACTAAGATTCCGATAGTAAAATTATTTACTTGAATTAATCAATCGCAATAAGCCATCCTTTCTTCGACACTCACATTAAAGTAGTTTTACATGCAGTCCTCGCCTTAACTGGCGACGAAACCAACCTGAGCAGAGCTACTCATAACCGTTAGCCAAGAAGTTTATAGCCATCTTTTAGTGTAACTATTCACCCGCGAG
>NZ_JPJA01000057.1:0-7885 GCF_000733315.1 Vibrio sp. ER1A | reverse complement strand
CTCTTCTCCTCCTTCTTCTCCTTCTTTTTTTTTTTTTCTCCTCCTCCTTCCTCCTCTCTCTCCTCCTCTCTCTTCCTCTTCTTCCTCTTCTCTGTCTCCTCTACTTCCCTTATATTACGTTAGCCTCGATAGTTATCTTGATTTTCTAAGAACCATTGATAAGTTGCAGTTAAGCCATCTTCTAAGCTCGTTTTCGCTTCCCATCCTAAACTCTTTAAACGTGAGACATCCATCAGTTTACGAGGTGTGCCGTCTGGTTTAGTAGTGTCAAATTCAATATCGCCTTTATAGCCCACTACTTTAGCCACAGTTTCAACAAGTTCGCGAATAGTGCAATCAACACCAGTACCGACATTGATATGACTTAGCATTTCTTGCGTATTTTCTAGATACACCTCTTGAGCAAGGTTCATTACGTAAATTGAAGCTGCCGCCATATCATCTACATGTAAAAACTCTCGCATAGGTTTACCGCTACCCCACGCAACAACTTGCATGTCGCCATTTAATTTTGCTTCGTGGAAGCGACGCAACAATGCTGGAATAACGTGAGAGTTTTGAGGATGAAAATTATCATTTTCACCATACAAATTAGTTGGCATTACTGATCGATAGTTGCGACCATATTGGCGATTATAAGACTCGCACATTTTGATACCTGCAATCTTAGCAATTGCGTAAGGCTCATTGGTTTCTTCTAAAGATCCTGTCAATAATGAGTCTTCCCGCATCGGTTGTTGTGCAAACTTTGGATAAATACAAGACGATCCCAAGAATAGTATATCTTGAACACCATGTAGATGTGCAGAGTGAATAATATTGTTTTGAATCGTCAAATTTTGATAGATAAACTCAGCAGGGTACGAATTGTTAGCAACAATCCCACCGACTTTCGCGGCCGCAAGATAAACTTGATCAATATGGTCAGTCGCAAAAAACTCTTCGACAGCTAGTGCATCTAAAAGATTAAGTTCATTACGATCTTTAGTAATAAGTTCTACTGAAGAATCTTTAGATAGTTGACGAACAATAGCTGAACCAACCATACCTTTATGACCAGCAACAAATACTCTTTTCATACTAGTTCCGATAATATAGATAAAAAAGCAGAGTCGTAAATGAGGAACTCTGCAATATAAACGAATCAGTATTACTGATTAATTAGCTTTCAAGTGAGATCGCAACGTCAAATCCGTGTTCTTTTAGAACTGCGTATTGTTTTGCCTTATCGATATCAAACGCAACCATTTCTGCACACATTTCTTCTACAGTGATCTCTGGAGTCCAGCCAAGTTTAGCTTTTGCTTTACTAGGGTCACCAAGTAGTGTCTCTACTTCCGCAGGCCGAAAGAAGCGAGGGTTTACTTTTACAATGACATCACCAGCTTTAACTTTTGGTGCCTTTTGTTTATCAATAGCAACAACAGTAGCTTTTTCATCAACCCCTTCGCCAGAAAACTCAAGTTCAATACCTGCTTCCTTAGCTGACAAACGAACAAACTCGCGTACAGAGATCTGCTTACCAGTGGCAATAACAAAGTCTTCAGCTTGTTCTTGTTGAAGCATCATCCATTGCATACGAACGTAGTCTTTAGCATGCCCCCAGTCACGCAACGCGTCCATATTGCCAAGCTCTAGGCACGACTCCAAACCTTGAGAGATGTTCGCAATTGCGCGAGTAATCTTGCGAGTCACAAAAGTTTCACCGCGACGAGGCGACTCGTGGTTAAATAAAATTCCATTACATGCGTACATACCGTAAGACTCACGATAGTTAACCACAATCCAGTATGCATACATTTTAGCCACAGCATATGGCGAACGCGGATAAAAAGGCGTCGTTTCGCGCTGTGGAATTTCTCGGACCTCACCATAAAGTTCTGACGTTGACGCTTGATAAAAGCGAGTTTTCTTTTCCAAACCATTGATACGAACCGCCTCCAGAAGGCGAAGAGTTCCCATGCCATCAACATCAGCAACATACTCTGGAGATTCAAAGGAAACAGCTACGTGCGACATTGCTCCTAAGTTATAGATTTCATCAGGTTGAATTTCTTTAACTAGTCGAATTAGGTTTGAAGAATCCGTAAGATCGCCATAGTGCAGTTTAATATTTGCACCGCCGTTTACCAACGCATCAATACGTTCTGTGTTGTATGATGATGCTCGGCGAATAAGACCGTGAACTTCATAACCTTTTTTAACTAGAAGGTCAGCTAAGTAAGAGCCGTCTTGACCTGTGATTCCTGTAATAAGTGCTTTTTTCATATATACAACTTTATCTGAAGTTAATGTTTATACTATTTTTACTATAGTCAAACGTATGGTTGATTTTAATTGATCTCATGCAAAATTCACATTTACTTTCGCACTATCTCTTTTATAAGGCCCTTCTTTGATCTCAAGTAATAGTGCCGTTTCGCTGATGCATTCAACACTATGTATTTCATTAGGTCGAATTGTAACCATTATCGAATCTTGTTCTTCTCCCAGATATCTAGAAGATAGAATCTCACCGCTTTTTGAATAGTGATTAATTTTCACAGTCCCTTTAAGAACAGTAAACAACTCCCATTGATGAGGAGAATCATGAAAGTGAGGTTCAACAAAACTACCTTTCACCATAGCTATAAGTAATCGCTGCACTTGCTCTTCATAATTAGAATGAAGATTAAAGTGCGAGCGGAGTCTTAAAGAGTTCATAGCTTCTGAATATAAGTCATCGAGTGTAGACGAAGATAAAAATTCCATAGCTCCTCGCTCGTTAAATTCTATTAAATTTAGCATCTAATTTCTTAGCAATGTTTTCCACCGAGAACTCTGCTTTCAACAATGCATATGCACTAGCTCCAGTACACTGCCTAGTAGATAGGTCCATTAACCTAATTGCGTTTTTAAACAGCGCATCATCTTGTCCAGTTTCCGTAATAAATCCTGCTTTATTGTCATTCACAATATCAAGCAAATCATTTCCTACGTTAACACTACCTAAAATAGGCAATGACTGAACCATATAACCTAGAAGCTTACCTGGAAAGTTATGCGCAGTGTGGTTCGAAGCTAAAGAGAATAAGCCAACATCCATTTCTGATAAGATTTGTTTAAATTCATTTTGATTTACAGAAGGAATATAAGAAAAATTTTCTAATTTCCAATCTAAAGCCAGTTGGTTTATCAATTCAACTTCGTCGCCTTGCCCAACAAAAAGAAAGTGTGCATCTTGATATGATTGCATCTTTTTTACGAGTCGCATTAAATTACTCATATCTTGAGCATGACCGATATTACCGCCATAAAAGAAAACAACTTTATTCTCAAGACCTAATTTTTTTTTATACTCATAAGGATATCGATTCTCATGAGGTTTAAGAGAGGCCCAATTACGCAATACTTCTACAGGATAAAGGCTACCGGTCAAGTCATTAAACAACTCTAAATTCTTATGCGACATAAGACCAATCGTATCAGCTTGCTTATACGTTAACGATTCAAAGAATCTGAAATAACGTTCAATGATCGACCCTTGTTTAATCATCCCTGCATCAATAACCCATTGGGGAAATAGATCTCTCAAAATTAAGTAAGAAGGACATCGGCAACGTTTCTTTAGTTTTTTAACCAAATGACCGAAAAAAATTGAAGGCGAGTAGTATATTATTCCGTCAAAAGTATCAATTGAAACCTTATCAGAAATCGCACACCATGCTCTTGGAGATAATAATGTCTCGTTTATAGCCCTTTTTACTTTGCTAACATCCTTGAGGGGGCCACTAGAGAAACGCCAAACTGTTACTCCTTCGAAGTTTAAAGTTTCTAACTGAGATTTCTGACCTACTCCTGGAGTAATTACTGTTATTTGATGCCCCATAAGTACAAACTGTTTAGCTAAATCATGAAACATCTTGGCCGCCACTCGGGTGCTGTGTGGCATATAATCATCGATAATAAATGCTAAGTGCATTATTATTTTTTCCAAACTACACGATTAACATAATCAGTATAGCTAAGAATTGTTCGAAGCACTTTATCAGATACATTTGGTGCAATATAATCAGCCACTTTATTCAACAAACGAGTTTCCCCTCTTGGTTGCCCATCCAAGATTTCTACTGCTTGCAGAATTCTTTCTACACTCATTCCAGTAAACATAACTGCCCCCTCTTCAAACCCTTCAGGACGCTCTTGTGCTTCACGAATGTTAATAGCGGGGAAGTTTAGAATAGATGACTCTTCTGTAATCGTACCGCTATCACTCAAGACTACTTTTGCTTCTTTTTGTAAACGAATATAATCACTAAAATTAAGTGGTTTCATCAGACGAACTAAAGGGTGAAACTCCAAATTTAATACTTCAATTTTTTTCCTAGTTCTAGGGTGAGTAGATACAATTATTGGAAGGTTATACTTCTCGGCAATCGTTTTTAACGCTAAAACATAGTTGTTTATATTACGTTCAGAATCAACATTTTCCTCGCGGTGTACACTCACTAAGAAATAGCCTTCACTTATCAAATTCAACCGCTTTATAACATCTGACTGTGCAATTTTTTCTTCGTAATAATTCAGCACTTCATCCATTGGACTACCAGTTTTAACAATTAAATCAGGGCTAATTCCTTCACGTAGTAAATAATCACGAGCAATGTCACTATATGGCATGTTTATATCTGAAATATGATCAACGATTTTACGGTTAATTTCTTCCGGAACACGCAAATCAAAGCAACGATTACCTGCCTCCATATGGAAAATTGGGATTTTTTTACGTTTTGCGGAGATTGCAGAAAGAGCACTGTTGGTATCTCCTAAAATTAAAACTGCATCAGGTTTAATTCCTTCAAAAAACTTATCCGACTTGCTAATAACCTGTGCCATGGTTTCAGCTGCATTACCGCCTGCACATTCTAAAAATACATCAGGAGCTCTAATACCTAAATCATCAAAAAAAATTTGATTCAATTCATAGTCATAGTTTTGGCCTGTATGAATTAAGATATGCTCTGTATGTCTATCCAACTTAGAAATGATTCTTGACAAGCGAATAATCTCTGGACGAGTTCCAACAACTGTTACTACTTTTAATTTACTCATTAATATATCTCTTAAGGTAATCTGCATACATAAAAGTGACCAAATCATCCCAACTTAAGGGTAAAAAACCAGTCTCACCACGAAATTTGTTAGAGCTAAGAGAACGATCGATCATAAAATCTTCACAATTCTCAATTTTAATTTTTTTATCATAAACATCCGCAACTTTTGATAGCAGAGAATACTTATCAATAGGTTCTGCGGATAGATGATATAAGCCCGATAAAGAAGCATTGGGAAGTACAAATTCTGCAAGAACTTGTGCTATGTAGACAGTTGGTAACCCCGAAAAAATAGCCTTAGAAAAGCCTTTTACTGTACTCTCTTGAGTTAAGAACCAATCGATAAGGCTTACAGAAGATTTTAACTCATGACCAATAATTGAAGTACGTATAGTAATGTGCTTGCCATAGTCAACCTCGCCAAGGCACTTAGATTTTCCATAAAGATCTGTTGCTGTTGGTAAATCTGATTCTAAGTAATTACCAATTTCCCCATCAAAAATGCAGTCAGTTGAAAAATGTACTAGTCTGGCTCCTATAACGTCACAAAATTCAGCAATTTTGTGTGGTAACAGAGCATTAATCTCGATAGCGTCAACATGTTTCTTAGAACCATCATGTTGTTTGATTAGACCAATACAATTTATTACTACATCTGGTTTAATTGATAAAATGGCTATTTCTAACGTCGTAAAGTCTTTTACATCGACATTAAAAACGAGTTTATTCGACGATGGAAAAAATCGCTCAAGACGATCGATAGTTCGAACTGTTCCATAAACATCAAAGGCTGGTAATTCAGATAAATTGGAGAAGATACTGTAGCCCAACATACCTGTTGCTCCAATAACAAGTACTTTCATGCTATACACCTTCAGGAACCATAACGTTCCCTGCTTCAATTTCCCTTATGAAATCAAGCTTTCTTAGTAATTGTTTCATTCCTTCAACATCAAGACGGTCTGTATTATGAGAGTTGTAATCTTCAACTTTAGAAAGATCTTTTTCACCTTCATCAAAGTATTTTGAGTAATTTAGATCACGATTATCAGCTGGAACACGATAATATTCACCTTGCTCCTGTGCAATAAACATTTCCTCTCTACTGCATAAAGCTTCATACTGTTTTTCACCATGGCGGGTACCGATAATATTAACTTCATGGTCTTTCTTATCCAATATTTCAAGTAAAGCTTGCACTAGTACTTCAATTGTAGCGGCTGGTGCTTTTTGAACAAAAATATCTCCATTTTTGCCATTTTCAAATGCATGCAAAACCAAATCAACAGCATCATCAAGGGTCATCATAAATCGAGTCATATTTGGATCTGTAATAGTTATAGGCTCATTATTGACAATTTGACGAATAAAAAGTGGAATAACTGAACCACGAGAAGCCATAACGTTTCCGTAGCGAGTACCGCAAATCGTTGTATTTGTGTACTCTAGATTGCGGCTTTTTGCAACAACGACTTTTTCCATCATAGCTTTAGAAATACCCATTGCATTTATCGGGTAAACTGCTTTATCAGTGCTCAAACAAACAACTCGCTCAACACCATGAATAATCGAAGCCTCCAATACATTTTCAGTCCCAATAATATTGGTTTTAACAGCTTCAAGAGGGTAAAACTCGCATGATGGAACTTGCTTCAAAGCTGCAGCATGATAAACGAAATCAACACCGCGCATTGCATTCGAAACACTCTGTACATCCCTAACATCACCAATATAAAACTTTAACTTATCTGACTGGAAATGCTTGCGCATATCATCTTGCTTCTTTTCATCACGCGAGAAAATACGGATCTCTTTAATATTTGTATTTAAAAATCGACGAAGAACAGCATTGCCAAATGAACCAGTGCCACCTGTAATTAATAAAACTTTATTTTTAAACATTATATCCTCACGATATCGTTACATAAATCTATATATTTTTTACATCTAGAATACGGGGTGTCAAAATGATTTAATCTTTCAATACCTAACTTCACCTTATCCCCATAAAGCTCTCTATCAGAAGATAAAGATAATATTTTTTCTGCTATATCATTTGCATTCAAAGGATCAAAATAGATAGCAGCATCACCACAAATACTCTGTGAAAAAGAGTAATTAGAAGTCAAAATAGGCTTCTTCATTATCATTGCTTCTGGATAAGATGCAGAGAAACATTCAACAAGCGTTGGAAGAATCATTGCATCACATTTGTCGTATAATTTAGGACATTCAGAATTGCTAATCACACCAACGTTTTTTATAAACTTTTCATAACCTGAGAACTCTTTAAAAAAAAATTCATCAGGCACGGTTATTGTAAATTCATAAGACCGTGCCTCATTTTTCAGAATATCTACTACATCTTTCAATATGAGCAAATTTTTATGAGGATACGGTGAAGCAATTGTAAGAAGCCTAAATGGATTAATCTCAGATGAAATAGAAGTAGTTGATTTGAAATTTTTAAAGTATGAACTAGATGTATTAGTAACAACATGAATCTTTTCTTTGTCAATATCCAATAGTTTTGACAGTCGAGTTTGTACATCAGATGTTTCAACTACAAACTCATTTGAATGGTGCCTTAATAAAAAAGTGTGATAATTCTTCAATAGAAGCAATTTTAATTTCTTATAAAATCCAAGCGAATTAAAATATGGTAATTCGCCATACAAGTAATAACCTTGTGCAAACCCTACAATATGTTTTGTTCTAGGATTCCAATATGTAGGACCAAAAATAGAAAAGACACAATCAGGCTTCACTGTAGATTCTATTTTATCTAATTC
>NZ_JPJA01000056.1:0-3030 GCF_000733315.1 Vibrio sp. ER1A | reverse complement strand
ATGGGGCGTTAAAGCTTCAGCTGGTGATGTTACTGCAAGCATTGGTTTAGTCGCAAAATCGAATGGCGCTGACTATAGAAACGCTTATTTCTATGTCAAGAACGCCGATTTTAAGGTTTCGTATAACGATGGTTCGAGCGATCAAGCCGTTCCAGTATTTGGCACTATGGATAATCCCAAGTACGGGCAACCCGGACAACCGCGAAAAATACTTGTTATAGATACTGCGTGGATTAAAGCAGCTTCCATCAAAGATTTGGTTGTTAGTAATCTCGTATCTGATGTAATTATTGCGCAGTCTGAAATCCGCTCACCAGTTATCAAAACACCAGTGATCAATGATGTTAATGCACCTTTCTATGTTAGCTCTGCTGGTATAGTTTCTATGAGAGGCGCTAATGTTAATGGTCACATCAACGCGGTATCAGGTTCGCTAAACAATGTAGTCATCCATGAGGACTGTACGATACTAGGTACATTATCGGCAGGAAAGATTATTGGTGATATCGTGAAGGCTTACGATGTTAACATTCCAGAGCAAAGATGGACGTTAGTTCCTCCTGGTTCTGACCATCTATTTTTAACGCTGAATTTTCAATCTGAACCGTGGGATAGACAACTTTCACTACCCGCACTTTATACTGGTTCTCAGCGAACAGCTGGAAGGGTTCATTTAAATGGTGCCTATGTCGATAGCCAAAGCTGGTTTGGTAATATTGGTGATGCTATGGGAATGATAGGGCCAAAAGTAATAACACTGGCAAAAAACCAACCGCATGAAGTGAAAATATACCTTAGAAACCTACTGTCAAATAAAGGCACTCCAATGATAAGAAATCAGGATGCGGTCTATTTAACATTTAAAAGTTAAAAAGGGGCGTAAGCCCCTTAGAATTTCTGGTTTATAGTTGCCCAAGCTATAGCTCTTTTCCATCCATTGGTGTACATCTTCTTATCAGATTCGTCTTTAGCTTGTTGATAGGTTGGTGTGCCAAAAGCATAGGTTTCATTCAAGTAAACCTGTCCATTTTGATATGTGATTTTTTCAATGTAATCAAGTGACGCAAAGACGCGGAACTCAGTTAGCTTAACGCCTGATTTATTATATGTGGTGACCGTTGTTAGTTCGTCGCTGACAAACTCCGTAACTCGATCCGAATTTACTCCACCAACAGTGATAGAAAGCAATTCGCCTTGCTTATTAGTGACGGCCTCTGTGGTCCAGTTGCACTCATTATGGTTAAATTTATATAGATAGTTATCGCCAGATTCGAACCAATCGATATTACTGTATACAGAGCAATGAACATCACCGGAACCGTCTTCACTATTACAGCCAGCGAGTGCAAGAGAAAACAAAAATACTATAATTAAATTTTTCATTTCGATGCCATTTGTTTAGGTTGCTTTTAGTTATTGCTGGGTGATGCGAGTTTATTGCTTAGATTGTGCTTGTGGCAGAACTTGATGTATATGAATAAATTTAAACTCAATGCATGCAGCATTAAACTGTTACTTGCTGCAATAAAGTCCATGCTTTTTGCAAAATTTCTTATACAAGTGTCGGTCTACCCAACCGCCAAATAGGGTGTTGGTATAAAGTCTCAAGAATTCTTCTCTTAATTCTTGAGGCATGGCGTCCAGCTTCTCTTTATTGGAATGTTGCTTTTGCGTGTTCAAGCCAGATTGACAGCTAAAGTTTACACGATCTATAGAGCGCTTTGCATACCCAAATATTTGATTCTGATTAGAGAAAACATCTAGCGAGCAAGGTATATTAATTGCTCTGTAAAAAAGTTTATCATTCCATTCTATTTCCTCAATCAAATGGTATTCAATCATTCTATTTAACATGCCGTACGTGCTAACGAGATTGAGCCCGGTTTTTTGGCTTATTTCTTCAGCACCCCTTCCCTCGAATGGGTTGTTGTAAAGTTTGCACATCACTAACTCTTGAAGCGTATTGGTAGCTATGACCTTGTAAGCTTTATTTTTGAAGAATCCAAACATGTAACCCTCATCTTCGGCGCGTCTATACTAATGTTAGGGAGTATAGAAAAATCACACCACGCTGGTCACGTCATTTCGTGTCTTTATGTGTCATATCTAAATCATGATCACGATATGAGCGTCAATGCATGACGCTCATAACATAATGGTTACATTCTAGAGAGCCTTTTTGCTGCTATCGTATTGATGGCAATGATCTCTTGATTCGTGAATAACCGATTATTCCCCATGAAGCTAATGAATTTCTCTTTGTTGCACACAAATGCGTCTTGAGGAACGACCATCGAGCGAACGATCTGACCATTCTCGATATCAAGTAGAATTCGGGTGTCGAGACCATCCTTAAAATCGTCCATCAGTTCAGCCTTAGTTGGAAGCATAAATGGAAGGGGCTCCTGATGGGTTTGCTTGGCTAGCTTTTCGGCCATTAAATTAAACGCATTGATAAAAGCTTCTTTTACGATAGCTGCTTTTTTGCCGTTAAAACTCATAACAGCAGCCATGAATCCGCTAAAGTTCATTTGATACGACTTAATATCGCGCTTTGCGATGCCAACTTGTTGATTTTCAACGTGAGCGCAAAAATGCGCTGACATGAACTGATCAGAAAAATGGAGAGTTTCAATACGTCGAATTACATCTTTGTGTGGCTTGTTAAAGTGTTTAGCTACTAATAATGAATTCGTGAGCAACTCATCAGTTTGGGATACGAAAATTAAATCTTCTGGACGGTGTTGGGCGATAGGTAGGGCTTGCGTAGTCATGATGTGACTCCTTGATAATGATTTATTTATCACCACCAACAAGGCTAATTGCATGGCGGTGAACTGATCAGGATTAGCCTTACCGTTATCAAGGAAACGGCGCACCGAAGTGCTCCCAATCAGCCCACCATAATTTGGGTACACTGAATTGTACGCAACAAAAAACCAGCGTTAAGCTGGCGTTATTACGCCCTGATAAAGACGGGAGGCTAATCCCGACAACGGATTTTGCCGCTGTGTTTTTTACATTAGGCGT
>NZ_JPJA01000055.1:0-3177 GCF_000733315.1 Vibrio sp. ER1A | reverse complement strand
GCATAAACATAATACATATTTCTAATATATATTATATCTGAATTATTATGTGGTAATGATCTCATTTTTGAAGAACCAGTAATTGAAGGAAGAGGCGGTTTGCCTCCACTTCTTCCTATTGAAAGTTAATGCTAAGTATTTAATGCTATAAATAGCAATCGGTTTAGGTATATCGAACGGAGATGAACGGTTGTAGTTTCAAGCTTTTCTGCTATCCGATATATTGTTTTATCTATGGAGTTTTTCGAAAAACCCAGTCCATAGGCAATATCTGTTCTCGTGAACCCTATAGAGATAAGATGAAAATATAAAGCTTCTTGCTTGGAGAGTGACGGCCAATAGCCTTGTAATTGTTTTATTTCAGCTTCTGACATAAAAAAAGTACTATTCATGTAGATTACCTTTCCTTAAAAACAAAGATATAGAAAGAGCAATTTTACTGATAAAGCGGAGTTTTAATATGTCAAAAAGATCAGATAGACACGACCAGTGTACTATTCTAAGTAAAGTGCGATTGGGCAAATGTTAAGTTACACTAGTTATAGTGGAATTATAAAAATCCGAGGAGTGTCACCTAGTGACTTATTAGTTCTCGTTGAAATCTGACTTTTCAAGCGGACTATACTCTATAGAGTCTCTCTTGCACTAGAAAATTCAAATTGAATACAACTTGAAGAATAACAAAACTTATTGTAACCGTTTAGGATTGGATAAGTAAACCTATACATATGTGGTTAGCATAAAGAAGTAATGTTAACTCCATCTTTACGAGAAACGTTCTAAAACGCTTAGCACTAATGGAGTTGTTCTTTCTCTTTATAGGCGTTTAGAATATTTGGTGCGAAACCGGGTGTTTTGGATTTACCCTCAAGTCATACAAAGCACGAAAAGACAAAAAGAAGTCTACAAAGGCTATAGATGCGGGGATTGATTAAGCTAGATTTATACAAAGGGTTCAAGTATGACCTTCAAAATAACTTCTTTACGTTCTAAGATTCCTCTCCGAATTCTATGTGAAATTTCTTGTTTAATACGATTATAGAACGAATACAGAGCTTGTTTGCTAAAGACATATTTTGCGGCTCGAGCGCTATCTCGCATGTTTAACTCAGTATGTTTCCGAGCTCAGCTAGAATAGGTATTGGTATAAACCATCATTTTGATAGGATGTGTACGAAGATGATCATCTAACCTTAAGGCTTTTCCTACAAAAAAAGCCAAGGAAAACGTATATAATCTCCAGAATTTATTCTATTTTTATTAAATGTTAAACGCCATGCCTTTATTTAACCATATTGGAGTGAAGGGTTCTTCAGAACTAAACACTTGTTTTGTATCTGGGGGAGCAAGTTTTCGTCGGTCAATGAATGTAACATGTCATGCCCTTGTCCTAGTTTTGTCGTTGTCAAGTATTTCTCAAGCGAGAGCAGCTAACTTACTTAACAAAGAAGAGCAAAGAATACTAAATGATATCACCGAAAATTATGACACGAGCTATGCGCAACTAGGAATTAGAAATAATCAGAATGAAGTTGACCGATTAGAGGCTGAGAAGCGCTATTTGGAAATAAAGCTGCAAAATGAAAGGAGCAAACTAAAAGACGAAAGTGATAAGTTAGAATATTCGTTGTTGAATGGTGAGTATGATGAAGATAGAGTGGATAAATTACATTCTCTATCTTTTGAAATCGCTAGCGTAAATAATAAACTCACTCGCGCAATTAGTTCCCTAAAGTCAGAGCAAATAAGCTTGGAAAAGCTAAGTTCTAAATTAGATGAATTAAATCATAGCAGAACATCAAAATTAATTAAACTTTACGACGAAATCAAAAAGAGATACTCTTCAGCCTCTGGAATTGTATACTCTAAATCCTATAATGGTGATTTGACCTGTGATTTAACTGAGAGCCTAACGAGATGTCTTGCGAAAAACATGGGGAAAATAAAAGAAACCTTTTATTTGGTTAATGGCGGTCGTGAGCAAATAAATATTGAGAAATTTGAACTAAGCAACGCTACGCAAGAACTTAGCGGAAAGGTTTTCTATACAGTGGATGTTGAGTATTCTAAAAAGCTCACATCTGGATTGGAGTATTTGATACAAAAAGAAATAGGTTTGAATCAAGTTTCCTTTACGCTTCAAAGTAATAAGGTAAAAACGGATTTTTTCATTGATGGTATCTTGGTTGGCTCCGGTAAGAAAGTTGATGTTTTTGGCCCATATTTAGGTCAGCATGAAATCAAAGCGGTGAACAATAAACATGTACAATCTTCGATAATAAATTTATCTCAGAGTGAGAACTATTACTTCCCTTTTAAAAAAAACAACCCTGAGAATAAAGATTCTAACGATAATAGGAATAAGACTGGTAGTTTATCCGAAACTTCCCTCTCAGTTAAGGATGCATTTTCAGGAGGGCTGCTTAAAAAAGGCTGGAGCTATAAATATAATAATACAGATTTCTTTGCACCAGTATTTTTAGACCGCGATAGGCAACGAGCTATATATTTAGATTACGAAAGTGCTATGTCACTATGTAACGTAAAGTTTGGAGGGCAACTATTGAGCTCCTTAGATTACTCAAATTTAGAATCCATCACTAAATTAGAATCAGGAGAATATTGGACCAATAGCGGTGCTATATACTCAACCTATGAGCACAAAAATGTCGCTAAAACATTTTTAACTAACCGAGTTGTTTGTTCAAAATAATAGAAATGAATAGATAATTAGAGTTGATAATATAATACTGATCTTTGAGTCGAGTAAACACAAGCGAGGATACTGCCAAAAATGTATAAAGGTCAAGAGAAGTTAGGTTTGGTTTATGACCCGATTTCTGAAAAAATCCAAGGTGAAAGAAGGTTATCAGAGGAAGATAGAATTCATTCCAGGAACGCAAAGATTGAGCGTAACATTTTATCATATTCATTATTTGGCTCAGAGCCTGGTTACTGTGAGTGTATGTACTTGAATATTCTGGAGTCAAGTAAAACGTATCCTGGCTGGGAGGTTGTAGTTTATCATGATGACACAGTTCCGCCCTATGTATTAGAACGTTTTTCCTCTAAAGGTGCCATTTTAGTGAATGTTTTAGAGTTAGGTATTGCTCATTGGCCCGGTACTTTTTGGCGATTTGCCGCTGTATCGATTCAAAACGCTAACTTAATTTGTTT
>NZ_JPJA01000054.1:0-1822 GCF_000733315.1 Vibrio sp. ER1A | reverse complement strand
TTCAACCTTGGTTTCAGATTTTGCGTGTTGTTTTTGTAGCTGAGTGTGCTCTTTGGTGACTGCTTTTAGCTCTTTGGCCTGTTCACTTAATTGCGCTGTCAAAGACTCTGCTTGTCCCTGAGCTTTGGCTTTGTCTGCATCAGCTTGGCTCAACTTCGCCTGTACGTCATTAAGTTGCTTTTGCTGCTCGGTCAAACGTTCGTCTCGGTCAGCTANNGGTTTTACTACGAGCAACGTTAAGATCAGCACTTAATTTACTGTTTTCCTGCTCTAGATCTTTTAAGCCTTGTTGCAGCTCTCCGATTTTTTCTAAAGCATCTTCCAACTGTTCAAAGGCTTTATCTTGCTCTTGAATAGACTCAGCTTCGCGCCTAGCTGCATCGGCGGCTCTTTCATTAGCTTCAGCAATGGCATTATTTAAACGCTGCTCAACGGTGTAGTGAGCATGGTCATTAATTTGGTGAACCAAATGTTCAACATCGGCCAACATTATCGACAACTTATCCGCGACTTCGGGCGGTAACTCTTGATGTACTAGGGCTTTCTCAGTTGTATCAGGTACGGTAGGCGCAAGGATTTGTCCCTCACCTTCTAGCTCTCTAAAAACATCCATTAATGCAGATGGACGACCAGTACCGATTTTATTACGTAGGGACGTACCATTGATATTTTTACCTTCGACCAATAAAGCGTTCGCTGCTTCAATGACTTGCTGATCTGAAAAAGCTCTCTCTCTTGCCATTTTGTCCACCTATCACTTTTAAAGTTTGTTTGTACGTTTGTTACTATACAAACAAACCAACAAACATACAAACAATAAAACAAAAAAATATATAAGTGAAACGTGACAACGTTACTTAGTGTGAAGGGAAAACAATTCTGTGTTATGCACAAAAATAGTGGATAAGAAGTGTACAACTAAGAAAGTTGATCATTTTAAGGGTTAGATGGTGTGATCGAGGTGAAATAAAAACCGTTCACAAATAGTTAACATCTGGCAAAAAACTGTAATTAATTTTCAGATTGAAGTTGTGGGGTTTTGAGAAGGAAGAAGTATGTTTTTTACCACTCTGACACTATCAGGGAGTGAAGTTGGCAAAAAAAGCCTTAAATTTCGCTATTTACCATAATGGACATAATCACCACCCAAAAAAGGTTATAGAAATAGGGTATAGAGAAATGCCATATGCCTTTTACCTGTGGATATGTGGATTATCGGTAATTCAGATAACATTTTTTCCGGCAAACCACAACGTAAATTTCAGGTTCTCCATGATGATTATCTACTTCAAAATAAATGGTAGATTTGTCCGACGCAGAATCTTTAAACGCTAATGCCATTTTTGCATCATCAATCGTCAGACCTTCTCTAAGTAAGTGTTCCTCCATTGATAATTTCGCTAACTCAATAATTTTCTCATCCTTCAATGGAATCAATGCATAAGCCATTGTAGAAGCTAAGCTCAAAGTAAAAACAAGTAACAACCTCATAAACGCTCCTTTCATTTAGTGAATATACAAGCAGTATATTTTAAAGATAAAGCCATCTAAATATAAACCCTTATTCTGGAAAGCAGCTTTTTATATGTAAAATATGTTTCTTTTGTTTTACAAACAAATTTACTAACATTCTATCAAAGTGAATACCGGATTGTTGTATAAGATAACTTAAAGCCTCATCAACAGACCATGCATCTTTATATGACCTAGAGCTTGTTAAAGCATCAAAAACGTCCGCTATAGTTACAATTCTTGCAGACAACGGAATATCCTCTCCTTTGGTTCCTTTTGGATAACCCGAACCATCCCATTTTTCATGGTG
>NZ_JPJA01000053.1:0-1807 GCF_000733315.1 Vibrio sp. ER1A | reverse complement strand
AAAATGTATGTTTGTCAATGAGTGAGTACTAAGGATTAACTAGTATAGCACTCATCAGCTAAAACTTGTTTTTCTTAGACATTTTCATAAGTAAAAACATTAAGTTCACCTTAGATTTAAACATTATTCCTCCAATAAAATCATAAACTGCTCATTATCCTTTTTTGTTATGTTAACATTATCAATCATACCAAAATTCCACAACCAAGTATAATACCAACTCTACAATCTGAACGAATATCCATTGATCATGATATCTCATATTTTTAACCGTAGTAAATATTAATTCCCCACAGAAATATTATCTTTCACGGCATAATGAGATAGGTTCCAACAGAGAAATTAATCACCACCCAATACAGTATAAATGTATCACAAACAAGTTAACCAAACATTTTAGTAATTTAGGTTTGTTGTTTTTAGTTTAGACTATCTTCACTCTGTAGAACTAACAAAAATTATTTAAAACAATGAAAGTCATTTTTGCCATAAAGCTTTTAGTTGAACTATTAATCAACTCAAGTCGACCAGTAAATATTCCAGCGATTAAATATAGCCAAAATAAAATTATTTGCATTTTATAATCTAAGAAGTAAATATAACTCTTACTTTATGTAGCTACTCAACACAGAAAATTCACAATTGAAAAACTTTAAGTAACAAGCACATCATATTGTTATCAAAATAAATTGAACATATACGGTGAATTTAGAATTGAGCATACAAAACTCAGAATAAAAACACCCTCTACTTAAAATTTTGATAGAGGGTGCATAACTAACAGCTCTAAATAATAAACCTAGTTTTACCTAACATTTATAAATATTCTTTGAGATACTCGCGATACGCTATTGGGCCCAGTCACACGCCCAATAGCGTATTCATAAGTTCCACCGCTAGGCCAATAATCATGTGTCCTGTCAACGTTGTTTAAACGACCATCAGAACCAGCAGTAACACAACCCAAACGTGCCCACTCAGTAAAACTGTTACCAGGAGTCGTCCGGAGGTAGATAAGACAATATTCTTCATCAGCTACACCACTTCCAGACAGAGTAAATGTCATATCCCAGTCAGGGTCCGTACTTACATTAGCAGGAGCACGGCTAATGGTCTCCCCTGCATTATAAGTAGTACCGTCATAAGTAGTGCTCAAGCTAAGGTTCCCTAGGGCCTCAAATGAAACACTAATAGTTTTCGAAATGTCTCCTACAGTCGCTGTGATACGGACAGCTCCTTCAGCTCCTGCTCGAAGCCTAGCTGTAAATACACCATTTTCTGAGTCATCATTGTTGATTTGATCAATATTCACATCTTCCACAGGAATAGTTGCGAAAGAAATAGTATCAGTGCTACTAACCGGATTACCATGTGCATCACGCAACCTAAAAGTTAATGTCGAGTTGTCAATATTGTTTCCAATGAGCCCCTCGGCAGAGGACACAAATGTACTTCCTTCGGCATTTGGTTGTCCTGCTTCAATCGTTACTGTCTGTGAGGCGACTGCGAACGATTCACCGTCCACCGTCACTGTGGTCGTCGCCACGCCAGCGGTGTTACCCGCGGTTAGCGTCGCCGTATACGTACCACTCGTTGCGGTTTCCGTCGTCGCTCCGACAGTTACACCACTCACACCGGTTGCACCCAGCACCACTGTCTTGCCAGACACTGCGTTACCCTGCGCGTCTTTAAGCGCTCCCGGCCGCCTCGACCCTGCCGGACCTCCCGCAGCAATCGTGGCGGGACACACGCGCAGCGGCGGTTGAGTGGGACTCATCTCACCCGCTTCAATGGGTTCTGTTTTTGA
>NZ_JPJA01000052.1:0-1707 GCF_000733315.1 Vibrio sp. ER1A | reverse complement strand
GTATTTATGTAATAGTGATTTATGAAACTATAGTTATTAAATTTGTTTCATATGTGATTAGCCAACTGACTTATAGGTCATATGTTCCTATATACTAAGTAAGAACATAGCATAAAAAGAAACAAGGCGAGATAATAAATATGCCTTATATTGGATATCCAAAGTTTTTTAGTATTAGTGCAGTCTAAAGGTACGCCGTTAACATTATCCTCGACTCTAAGTTCCACGTAGTTAGGTGACAAATAGTAACCTTTTTTAGGATATGTTTTGAGTAACTCTCGTGGTTCTATGCTCGCAACATTCTCTCTAACAATACCTCTAAGAAAACAAACACGGTTTGTAACAACATTTTTCGATATAAACTTATTTTTCCAGACGCGACACAACATTGTTTCGGAATCTACTGGAGTACCGACATTAGACAATAGAATCTCTAATACCTCTAATGAACGTTGATCGATAGCGATAACTTTGTCTGTAGAATTTTTAAGTACTCTTGTTGATGGATTATAGACTAGTTCCCCCATTGTTATATTACATTCTAGCTGCAATGCTTGATCCAATACATTTTTCATTACTTATCCTTATAACTTAAAAAGAAACTCTATTGTTATCAGATAACTACGAAAATAATACTGGTGTCAGTCTTAAATTATAAGTTGATTAACTAATGTGTAGATTTGTTATGTCGTGTGATTTTTCTGTTAGCTTTTATTAAGTATTGTTTTTAGGTGTAAATGCGTAGGCTGGTGTAATGTCCTACCGACTAAAGCAGTACCCGGAAGAACGGTTAACTTCTATTCAGTCGATGGTCTAGTTTAATAGAGTTATTCAATTGCGATAGAAAAATTTGATGGACCAACTCTTTAGCCAATGATAAGTAAAATCTAATATATTTAGGAGCAGCGATGAAACTTACTCACAAAGGTAAGCAACACAAAAATAAACAGAAAGGGATTGCATTATTAGAGATGATAATTGCAATCGGTATTATAGGAATCATTACAGCTGCAGTTGTAGCTTTATCGTCATCTGCGTTTGCTGAACAGAAAATGAAGGATACGATTTCGAATATATCTCAGCTAACTACAACTATTCAAAGAGCTTATAGTAATGCAAACTCATACAACGGATTAGCTGCATCAGATTTTTCTGATGATCTAAAGAAAAACCCATATGGCGGTTCCTTCAATATCAGTAAATCTGCGATAGGTTCGAATGCTGATGCTGGTTTTACTATAGGCATTGGTGGATTGGATGTAGATACATGCGTAGATCTACTTCAATCGATCGGAAAAAACTATTACTTTGCTAAGGTAGCTGCTGCAGCTCCTTCAGACATCGGAACAGGAGGTATCTCTGATTTTTCTCCGAGCAACCTTAAAACTGTTGAATGTAAAGATGCTGCTGTAAATCCTCTGTGGTTAGGCGATCGCTAGTTTTATGGTTATTGCCTCTAGTACTTGTTACTAGAGGCAATAGTTGGTAAGAGATATGAGCAGAAAACTAAATCAGGGGTTCGCTTTACTTGACACAATGATAGCAATAATGATTGCTAGCATTTTAATGATCGGAAGTTCCTATTATGCAATGCGAAAATCTGAGGAAGAAAAACTAAAATCGGCTGGACAAACGATAGGTTTGGTTAGTAGTTATATTCTGGACTACGTAGACCTAAAAGGAAATGAGGCTTTGTTGCCGAAATCG
>NZ_JPJA01000051.1:0-2997 GCF_000733315.1 Vibrio sp. ER1A | reverse complement strand
TCTATAATGACCGCTTCTGAAATCATATCCTTTGATATCTTTCTAACATCGTTCGATCTTAGATTTATTTTTTTTATTTTACTTTTATATTGTTTTACAAAAGGAGTCAGTTTAGAAATTAATTCCTTTTGATCACTATCAATTGGTTTTTTTTCAAGTTTATCTATGCCAGAAATAATCTCATTAAGAATGACAAGGACGTTTTCAGTATATGCTTCACTATTTTCTTTGTTAGCCGTGAGTAAAAAATCGTGTTCCAATTTCCTTGACTCATTCAACCGTCGCTCAATTCCCATCACGGCTTTTGATATTTCCATCCTACGTGACAATTGATTTTTTACAGCCTCTAATTTTTTTTGACTTATATCATACCTCAATTTTTGCCTTTTTTGTAATATTTCACTCAAATTCAACATTTTACTAGCCAAATAGTCAAGCTCCTCTCTGCTTGCCTTTTCAATATCAATTTTCCCTTGTTGCTCATTGGCTAATTCTAACAACGTATATTGATAAGCGTTGCTTAATCCCCTTACTTGATGCAAGTTATTCAAGATTATTTCATCATTATTGTTCGTTTCAAGATCTGATATTTCCTCAAAAATCGATGTAAGGATCGACAATTGATTTTCTACGACATTAGCTTGGTTAAATACTTCGTATTTTGCATACTGTCGAATAAGGTAAACGGACGATAATAAGCTTCTAATTGACGTAGTTAGTCGGGAATTTTCGCTTAATTCAAAATAGAGCTTACCCACCAACTGAGTATCCGTATTAATATAATCAATTTGTAGACTAAGAAATTCATCGACTAACTTACTCGCTTGTTGTGCTTGGACAAGCATAATTCTTTTGGCTTGTTCGTCTTCTCTTCGAAGGTTGACATAAGCTTTAAAGTTACTTTGATAGCGAACAAGTTGCCTTTCTATGCTTTTAGTAGCTTCATTATAGTTTGCACTTGAAGATTCCATACCTTTAACAAGCACAATAGCCTCATCCAAAGACCGCATGGCCTCAGAAGCAGCTGACTCTGTTAGATTTCGAGTATAAGACAACTCTTGTAGGTGTGCTTTGTCTAGAGCTAGAAGGAACTGGCTTGCACCGTCGTATCGTTCCACCGCAATAAATAATTTATTGAGACTAATCCAGGCAGTTATTCCAATACTCGCAATAATAATGACTACACTGACAAAACCGATTGAAATCCAGTTGGATTTTTTAATCGTATTCTCTATGTTTGAGTTATGCATTGTTGACCTTGCTATAAGATTAATCGTGAAACTTGGATTTGATTTCAAGAATTTTCGTACGTTGGCTAATAAATGCATTTACCAACGTTGGGTCAAAGTGTTTGCCGGATTCTGTTTTTAAATAGTTAAAAGCATCATCTGTTTCCCAAGCCGGTTTGTAAGGACGCTCACTCGTTAAGGCGTCAAACACGTCTGCTATCATTACTATACGAGCTGATATAGGTATATTCTCTCCTTTTGTGCCATCTGGATATCCGCTACCATCCCATTTTTCATGATGAAATGTAATTATCTCTCTAGCTAAATCGATAAGTTCTGATTTATGGCAACCAAGGATCTTGATTCCATATTCGACGTGTTTTTTCATTTCCTCCCATTCAACATTATCTAGAGGACCAGGCTTTTTTAGAACATCGTCTGATACACCTATTTTTCCAATATCATGCATTGGTGCGGCCTCAAACAGCAGCTGACACCAGACATTATCTGCATTTATCGCCTCAGCAAGAACTTTACTATAGTGACTCATTCTAACGACGTGCATGCCTGTTTCATTATCTTTATATTCTGCGGCACGGCCTAAGCATTTCGTTATTTCCAGTTGATTAGAGCGTATTTCTTTCGTCCTAAGCTCCACTTGTTGCTCGAGTGCTTTCTTTTGATGATGTAAAGCGATATGAGTGTTAACACGGGAGAGGACGATAGGTGGACTAATTGGTTTAACGATGTAATCGACTGCTCCCATGGCAAAGCCTCTGGTTTCATCTTTAACATCACTTTTAGCTGTGACAAATATTATTGGAATATCTCTAGTAATTGGATTTGTCTTTAAATTAAAACAGACATCATATCCATCCATCTCAGGCATCATCACATCTAGAAGTATAAGATCTGGCTTAGGGTGTAGTTGAGCGATTTTTATTGCGGTTTTTCCATTGGTAGCTGCTTTGACACCGTAATCCTTAATGAGGATAGCACTTAGTAAATCTATGTTTGAAGGGGTATCATCCACAATTAAAATATTAAAAATGGTTTCTCTCACCACTTATCTCCCTCCTAGGAAAGTCAAGCTATTCAAAAATTCACTGAGAAAGCTTGTTTATTCTAATACTTGTTATCTCGCTGAATTTCTCACTCATTTTAAGCTTGAGTTCAATCGTGTTACTCTGTTTCAAGGCTCTTCGAATTACATGCATCACCTCACTTTCCCAACCATCTACCAAAAGGAATTCATTGGGTAGCAAGTCAAAGGTCACGCCAAGGAATTCTTTATTTGGTAAAACATCTGCCACGAACCCTTTGTGAACGTTATAAGTAATCGCGATGTTGACAAATTTTGATTTTGCAACCAGCAAAAAACCTGATTTGAAGTTCCGAATCTTTATTATGTCAAAGCCAAAACGAGTTAGTTCGTTTTCTATGTATAACCGTATGTCCTTCATGGCGTGCCCTTGAGTGCAGAATGGACTCCACTACTATGTGTAATTCGTAGTCAATATCTACACATAGAAGGTGTGTTCGACTTTCATAAACCTAGCTTGCCAAGCATAAATTAAATTGTCAGTAACTGGAATATATCATCGCCATAATATATCAAATGCGATTTTTTTTGTAAGAAAACGCTTAATCTATAAGTAATTTTGTTGTCTTTATGTTACTGTTCGGATTGGTTTATGTGATTTCTTAAGTTTCGTGAGATTGGCTATGAAGCTGGATTAGACAGAGTTAGAGTGGCTTTGTTGCCGAA
>NZ_JPJA01000050.1:0-11296 GCF_000733315.1 Vibrio sp. ER1A | reverse complement strand
CGATTTCGGCAACAAAGCCACCTTGGTATCATGCAACTCATCGTGAGAATTGTTGGTGGCGCACTTCAAAAACTTCTCGGAACAAGTAAAGCAGAATCAATGTCCGCTGCCGCAAACGTCTTTCTAGGCGTTACTGAGGCTCCACTACTTATTAAACCATACATGCCGAACATGACTCGCTCAGAGCTGTTTGCTGTCATGTGTGGAGGGCTGGCTTCGATCGCTGGTACCATGCTGGTCAGCTACGCACAGCTAGGTGTGAAGATGGAGTACCTTCTAGCGGCATCCTTCATGGCTGCACCTGGTGGATTGCTATTCGCAAAGATCATGATTCCAGAAACAGACCAAGTCAAAGAAATCGACTTTAGTGAAGATACAAGCAGAGAGGAAGCAAACGTCATTGATGCTGCAGCATCCGGTGCTTCTAACGGTTTAATGCTTGCACTTAACATTGGCGCCATGCTTCTCGCCTTTGTGGGGTTAGTTGCTATGTTGAACGGCCTTCTTGGCGGGGTTGGTGGATGGTTTGGAATCGAATCCTTAAGCCTACAAATGATTTTGGGGTACGTGTTCTCTCCGATAGCATGGCTAATGGGGGTTCCGTGGAGCGAAGCAACACTTGCTGGCTCCTTCATAGGTCAGAAAATCGTTATCAACGAGTTCTTTGCTTATATCAATCTAGCTCCGTATCTAAGTGGCGACACTATTGTAGCGGCAACAGGAATGCCAATGTCTGAAAAAACACAGATCATTGTTTCATTTGCGCTATGTGGATTCGCTAATTTCGGTACCGTTGCTATCGCTATTGGTGGTATTGGTGGAATGGTTGAAAAAAGACGTTCAGAAGTGGCCAGTATGGGAATAAAAGCACTTATTGCTGGGATCTTATCGAATCTGATGGGAGCTACCTTAGCTGGTATCTTCATCATGTTCGCGTAATTATTAATTTGGAGAAAGCGAATGACTTCCAAACAACTACCAAAAGCAATTCTTCATGAGCATATTGAAGGCTCTGTTACTCCTAGAGTTGCAAAAACCCTAGCCGATATACACGGGATAAATCTGCCTGAGGATTTTTTCTATAAGCTAGGGGAGTATGATGAAAAAGACTTCCCTAATGGTCGATATAAGTATGATGAGAGTGATTTCAATGCTTTCATCAATACCTATGATCAGGTAGCTAGCCTAGTGAAAGAACCTGAGGACTATTACCTCGTTGTTAAAGACTTCCTGACTCGTAACGCCGAACAAGGAATGATTTATTGCGAAATCATCACATCAGCGTTTCACCTTTGCTTTGATAGCGAATCGGGAAAACTTGACGCTGAACGATACAGAGCAATTATGGAAAAAATTGAGCAGGCAATAGACGAAGTACAGCGTCAATACGGTAGCATAACTAGACTTCATGCATGTGGTGTTCGCCATCTTGGAGAGAAAGAGCTCAATATGAGCCTAGATTTCATGAAAGAGCATCCAAGAGCAATGCTCACTGGTATGAATATCGCAGGTAATGAGATGGCAGGGACCTTCTCTAGCCTCGCAAAAGTTCATGAAACAGCCGAAGCTTTGGGACTGCGTAAGTCTTACCACGCAGGTGAGATATGCGGTGTTGAAAGCATTAAAAACGCTTTAAAGCACGGCGCTGTGCGCATCGGTCATGGTATTAGAGCTATCGATGATGAATGCACAATCGACTCCCTAATTCGTGACAGGATTACGTTGGAGATTTCACCCACCAGCAATCGAATATTAGTTCCTGAAATGAAACAATCTCTAGATGAGCACCCATTGAGAAAACTCTATGACAAAGGCGTCCGCTTATCCATCAACACTGATGATGCGGGGTTATTCGGTACTGACATAGAGAAAGAGTATCAAATCGCATCAGAGCAATTTGGATTCTCTCGAGTTGAGTTATTTGATGTGACGATATGTGCTATCGAGGCTGCATTTGTTGATGATGAAACAAAACAAAACCTACTAGAAGTAGTCTACAACATGTTTACTTACCAGGATTTAGAAGAGCTAGAAAAACTGTGTGATTCCCTAGCAGTCGGGCCTCTACAAAGCCGATTATTAGGTCGTCTCCGTGTTCTTAACAATACGGGTTCGAAAAATGAATGAGGTTTTACTCGCCTTGGTCTCGGGCTTAATCGTAGGGATTATTTTTACTGCTATTAAACTTCCGATCCCCGCTCCTCCAGTGTTATCAGGCATCTTGGGTATCGTCGGTGTCTATTTAGGCTCACTTATCTACAACAATGTGATAAGTCACGTCATTGAAAAGATATTTTGAGTTTGATTTGATCTAAAATAAAGGCCTGCAACATACCATTGCGGGTCTTTTATTGCCCCAAACACGAGAGTTACATGCAAACAGTAAATCAGATATTTCATAAGTCTTATAAAGGTATCCAGGTTAACTATTGTGTCTCAGCAGAATGTGAGAATTTTGGCAACAGCGATCCTTCTCTGTATGAATCAGTAGAGAACAATCGAAACCTGAATATCTATTTTTGTCCAAAGTGTGGCTCTTACCCCCAAATCATAAATAACAAGGCAGTTTATCAAGCGGTCGAATACCAGAAAAAATACCATGAAACGACTCTTATATCTTGTCCAAATGAGGGATGTACATCTCATGAACTAGCGGTACACGCGTATCCTGATAGATATCGGGCTTTTGGCAAAACTAAGACTCTCAAACAGCGTTTTCAATGCCGTGAATGCTCGAAAGTGTTTACAGATAGATTCTCGGGAACAAACCCAAATCTCGAACTGCAGCACGCTATTTTCTATGGCATGAAGTACGGGCAGGGGGTCCGAAACTTATGTTCTATAGAAGGAATAACGCCAAAGACCTTCTACAGCCTTCAAAGGGAAATGGTCGACCGGCTAAAGTACTTGGCACATGTCAAAGAAACTAAGTTTTACAACCAACCAGGAGATTGCTTGCTTTCAAGTAGCTATCGATTCGTCAAAGAAGCAACAGGGGTGATGTTAGTTGCTTCCGTACATAATCCTAGCGGCTATGTTTTAGGGTTCGATACAAACTTATCCAAAAATATTGATAAAAGCTGCCTTTTACCTTTGCGAAAGAAGAGTAAAAAGCGAGCGGCGCTCAATGAAAACAAACAAGATCTGATGCTAGATATCTTGTCCGGATACGACAGAATAATGTCGAGAACAAATTACTTAGATCCGATGAGTAATGGTGAGAATTTATCTCGATCACGGTTGCACGAACTGACTCAACCTTATCTCTCTAGCTTTGCTCATGCTTTAGTGATGCATAACAATCTTAAGGGTAAATCACGACGATACTATTTTGTCGAACAAGACACCATGTTGAGAAATGCGTTTATTAATGCTTCGCTGGAACATCTATTAAAAGAAAATGATCAGCTTTTTTACTACAAAGAAAGTTCACAAAAAATAGATTGGTTTGACAACAGTAAGCTCCACATTCGAAGGGTAGGCTGGTGGAAAGATAAGTGGGGGTTTGTAACCGATTCCGACAAGACCCGAGCTGCTTGTCACATTAAAGGAAACAACCTTTCAAACGAGCTTTGGAGTAAGTTAATTCTAGAAGCTGACTTACATGGTGTGGAGCAGTATCTACGTAAAGCATCCAAATATGTAGGAAGTCTTATTCATACGGTGAACCATCAATCGATCAATGACTGGCTTCATGTCTTTACAGCTTACTATAATTACTCTCTGCCAAACAAAAATGGTAAGACGCCGGCACAGCTAATGGGATTCTTTGATAGACCTGTTGGGTTAGGGGAGTTATTGAGCGGTCAGTTCAACTATTGCGCCCCGCGTAAGGCGCAATAATGCAGCGAGATACTGTTACTTAAACTCGCCGTTCATGTAACGATAGAAGGAAGGGTTCACCCATACTTTTGTTGGTACCACATCATAAGATTTAGCAGCAGCCTTAACCTGCTTCTCTTGTTTTTCCGCTTTTTCTGGTAATGAGAGTAGATCCGCTTGATAGTCACCGATCATGACTCGATTCTCAGCAAGAACTTTATAGCCTGGCATCTCGGTATATGAACGATAGAATGGTTGCCACCAGGACTCGATTAGCAGCCCTTTCTCATCTGCAGCATCTTTCTTCGCATACTGAGTAATTAAGTCCATGAAGCGCTGTTTGTTTTCAGGTGTTTGGAATTCAAAGTCCAAGTTGTATTCCTTAACAACTGCAATCATCTTACCGCTATCCATAGTCATCACAGGATAGCTAGACTCTCCCCATTCAGGAAGATAAAGAAACGCTGATGACTTTGGTATAAACTGGACTTTAGGGTCAAACCCCTTACTTTTCATCAGATATATGAGTTGATTAGCGTGATTGATATCGTTATGACCATATCGGATCATTAGCTCATCATCAAAGTTGGATTGTTTGGTGACATCTACGACATTGTATCCAGTCGTGTAACCTTTATCGATGAACGAGTTAAGCAAAGACAAAGTTTCTTCGTCATCAATGACCTTTGAGTCAGCCCACTCCTTGTTGATACGCTCGACGATGTTTTTGTCTGACACATTGCCAACGTAGTTCTCAGACAAGTCGAGCTGGTCTTTGACGAAAGTAGATAGTTTAGAAGAAACGAGTTCTCTATTTCTCAGGTCTTTGACAGAGAGAACACCCATATCAACAAACAGAGCATCACTCTTAGTCGCTTCGTTAGAGCCTGTGACAGTCAATACCTGCTTCGTCGTATAAGTTTGGGCCAGTTCGGTGAGCTTCAAATCTTTTGCTGCCTGCTCAGCGGTAATAGCTGAAGCACTGGATGCGATTGGGAATAGGGCTAATGCGACAATTGAGCTTAGAAATTTTCTTTTCATGTAGGGACCATAACGTTAGTGATAAAAGTGATAACATAGTGGTCTGTAAACGTTATATAAAATGTGATGTATGACGGAAAATACAGACTAAACAATTGTTCAAATCGTTACGTTACCCAAGCACCAAGAGGATAAAGGTTTTTGGGAATAACTGGTAAGAAGATCAACTTATAAGGATAACTTAATCTTATACATTAACTCTCTTTGCCGCGTGGTATCAAAATTTCTCTTCTCAAGTAGCTATTGATTTCAACCATGAAAACTTTGCCACCAAAGTTATGCTGCTTAGGTGTGAGACCAACAGGTGTTGAGGCTTGTCTTTCATTCAGGAATTGTTTGCCATTACTAAGAGTGGTGTAAAGCATTGCAGCAGTAGTTTCACTAATGTACTCTATTTCCATTCATTACT
Source organism: Vibrio sp. ER1A (assembly GCF_000733315.1). NCBI lineage: Bacteria > Pseudomonadati > Pseudomonadota > Gammaproteobacteria > Vibrionales > Vibrionaceae > Vibrio > Vibrio sp. ER1A. The sequence continues at coordinate 6,024 of NZ_JPJA01000050.1, read as the reverse complement.
GACATGGTTCTACCTGACGGGTTAAGACGCTCTTTCCTTTCTTGAATGCGATGGTTTTTGTTTTAAGCTGTTTGTATTGTTCCCAAAGCATTGATAGTACTTCTCGGTATTCACGGAGTTATCTTCTGCTTTGATGTTGGAATTAACTTCATTAACTACCTCAACCAATAAACCTTGATCTCTAGAAGGTGTTACTTCATTGCTTTTACAGGTATTTCGATGGGGTTGTTGCAACTAATCAAAGAATACAGAACGGTTCCTCAATAAGCTTAGCGATTATTGGTAGGGCACTTGCACCTTTCTGATAGTAAGACAGGGGCTAAAACCGTCTATTTATGCCAACAGGTGCGCGACTACCTTGATCGCTGGTCGTCAGATAGTGAGTACGTATTCCTTGCCTCGGATCGTAGTAAGCCCTTAGTGAAATCGCGATTGACGTTATTTTGGGGTAGGGTAAGGCAATTGGCTAAGCTCGATGGTGTGCGTTTGCACGATCTGCGTCATACTTATGCCAGTATTGTGATCCAATCTAAGATCAGATCATCGGTGGTTGGTCGTTTACTCGGACATGCCGACCCTGAAACCACATTAAAGTACGCCCACCTTGGCTGTGATGATATTTCAAAAGCCGCTTCTAGTGTTTCTGGTGTGTTATTGAGGGGGATGCAGGCATGAAGTCTCAGCCTCTCACCGTTCAATTCATTAAAGCCCTGCCCTTAAAAACGCGAAGCTATAAGATATGGGACAATAAACTCCCAGTGTTAGGCGTGCAGATCTTCCCAGATGGTCGCGGTTATTACATCACCTCGTTATCTGTTGAAAATAAAAAGATCGCGGTCGTTGGGGAGTTATCCTTCACGAAAGAGCGCCAACATGTGCAAGCTTTGCAAGTGTTGTTTCTTGAGCAGGAAAACCAGAAGAAACCGATCCAAATGATCCGGTTTGATGACTTTGTGAATAATGAATGGTTGCCTTATGTTTGTGAGCGTTGGAAGTCTGCACCTTAAGATAAGGCGCACATAGCGCTTAGACACTCGCTATTTGCCAAGTTTGGGTGCTACCCAATCAATCGTATTACTTCGGCTCAGGTCTTGCGGTGGTTTGATGCACGAAGTGAGCACTATGCAGGTGGGGTAAACCGAAACCTTGATGTGTTGCGTTCCATTTTCAAGTATGCCGTTAAGGTAGGGTATTGCGTAGCAGATCCGTGTGAGGGAGTAAAGTGAAACCCAGAGCGGAAACAGAATCGTTTTTTGAGTCTCGAAGAGCTTGCTAGGTTAGAGACGGTCTTAAATGAGGTCAGTCAGCGTAGCCAATTTGAGGCAGGGTGCAGTGATATTCTGCGGTTGATATTGCTGACAGGTTGTCGTATTTCGGAGGTGATCGGACTCAAATGGTCATACGTTAAAGGGGTGGAATGGCAATTACCAGACAGCAAGACAGGGGCAAAGGTGGTTCATGTTGGTAAATCCGCTCAGCGCTTACTAAAGGCGCATAAGAGAAGCGCTACGGGGAAGAGTCGAGCGATGATGTGCTTCCTTTCCTAGGAGCTTTTGGAATCCCAGAGGGTGGAGTATCAAGACTGTGGCTAGAGGTACGCAAGATAGCGAATATTGAAGATGTACGCATTTATGATTTGCGTCATACGTTTGCTATTTGCGGGGTGATGGAGGGCTATCCTATTGCGATGGTGGCTAAGTTGCTTGGTCATAAGCGTATTTCCTCTACATTGTGATATACGAATGTTGGGGATGGTCACATTGAGGAAGAAGCCCAGAAGATCGGTGACGTACTCCAAAAAATCACCACGGAACAAGCACCTAAACCGAAGAAGCGTGGACGCACGAAGAAAGTTGATATTGGGGGAGATTCAGTAATGATAGATGCCAAGCCCAAGAAAAGAGCAAAACCGAGGGAACGAATTCATTAACTCAAGAGGAAATACGCCAGATTCGATATGAACTCGATTTCTTGTCGTGGTAGGAAAAGTAGAGTGCCCCCTATTGACTCCTTGGGCGTGATTAGCGTTGTTGTTGAGCTACTATTGTAGCTAGCTCGTTTTTGCCCCATTCCGTGCCACACCTACTTAGTCTCTCAGGGCTCTGTAACGTGGGTTGCATTACTTTTTCTCATTCCTTAAAAATGTCTGTAGACTTGGAAGGTCACCACGATTTTGCACATCTCTAGTAGGCGCAGCATTAGTTACTCCGAGAGTTGAAATAGATTCCACTAATCCCCATATGTAACTTATTGTACACAATATTAGTAAGGATATAATTGTGCAGTTCGTAAATGTGGTATTGGATTTTGTCTACGTAATTTGTCAAAAAAGACTATCTTCAGCAAGGCTTTTGATTAAAACAGGCGCGGGGATTCTTGCTGCCACCATAGGCATAGGATCAATAGTGGCAGCTCTTTCATATAACGGAATATCACTTTCTACTAATAGCAACGAACCCGTTGTATCGCCCTTACTTATTAACTTCGCAGCAGCAATTGGTCTGTTGAGTTTAGTTATGGGGATCTGTCTCGAAATTTATGAGCGTATATGGGGAGAAGCAGCCAAAAATAATCGCTCCAAAAGCATTGATTTACGATCACTAAACAATAGCCATGCTCCAAAACTGTGTGATCAATTTGAAACTACTATTGACCAAGCGGGTTTGCATGACGACCTTTATCTTGATCAAAACTTAAATGAGCCTATCAAAGATTGGTTATCTCGAACTTGTGCACAGTTTGATGACTTTAGCTCTGTCAAGCTTGCAAAAATGAATAGGCATGAGCCTATGAAGCCCCTAGCAATGGGTGCGTTAGCCCATGTTCCTCAGAGTTTTGTTTTAGGCTTTCTTGTCGGGAATCGCAGACTTGTAAATTATTACTGCTGGAACAGAGATAACGAACGCCCTCAGAAAAATAAATGGGTAGATACGCGAGATGCTAGAGATCGTGGCACGCGTATCACACAAGATATAGGCCTATTTTTCAAGCAAGGTATAGAAGCCAATAACGTAACTAAATGGGGCCTATCTATAGAGGTTTCATTTAATAACGATCATGACCATTTCATGAAAGACCTCAACTTAGATGCAGTATCTAAACTTGAAGTTAAACAAAAAGACATTGGGAATTTATTTTCCGAAGTAGCTCAAGTCGCAATTGTAACTCGAGTTCGTAGCTATATAAACGAAACAATGAAAATGTTCCCGCAGCTCAAAGAAATCCACATAACAATAACTGGTCAAGCTTCTTTCGTAATGAGACTTGGGGCTGACTTTAATCAAAACCATTTGCCAACAATCAAAATTCACCATTTTGACAGAAATAGCAATAACTACCCTTGGTGCTTAGTTTTAAATCCAAGTACGCCATCGTCAGTCACATTCAAAGAGCAATAATAATGAAACATATTAAGGCATTTGGTCATTTATGAATGACGTAGTCAACCTAAACCAAGCATGACTTGCTAGGTTGTGGAGACTACAGTACCTACAGTCACCAATGTCATTACATATAAATAAAGACCTAGAAATTGGTTACTTAATCAAGTAAGGAAACTACGTGAAACATCAAAAAATATTTACTGAATTCCTAACAAACGTTGTCAACCTCAATCAGGCTCGCATCAATAAGATGAAAACGAGTTCGAATTCTGTTGAGACGTACATAAAAGGTCATGATGATTTCAAAGATCTCTTTAAGAATGCATCTCCACAGGGTTCATATGGACATAGAACTATCATCAAGCCTCTCAAAAACAAGGAGTTTGACGCTGATATAGTCTTCTTCATGGATGAAAATGACAACTGGGAACCTAAAGACTACATCACTAAGCTTCATCAAGCTTTTAAGAGCTCACCTACCTATAAAAATATGATCCATTACAACACGCGTTGCGTCTATCTTGACTATGCGGGTGATTTTCATATTGATGTAGTCCCTTGCATTGTAAGAACAACGAAAACAATTTTGGGTGACCATACAGAATATTTTATTGCGAATAGACACACTAACGAATTCGAGCAGACCGACCCTGAGGCCTACAAACAATGGGTTGCCGACAAGAACTCTATAGTAGGAAACAACAATCTCATTAAGTGTATTCGCCTCACAAAGTACCTTCGTGACATAAAAACAACGTTCTCATGTAAATCAATACTTTTAACCACTTTGATGTGCAATATGATTCATGATTATGAATCTAATAGCGATGATTTTAAGGATATAGCTACCACGCTGAAGACGATCTTTGTACGGTTAGATAATTATTTAAGTCACCACGAAACAATGCCTGAAATTGTAAACCCTGTTCAAACAGAAGAAACCTTTACTCGTCACTGGACTGAAGATAAATACACAAATTTCAAAGCAAAAATTGGTGATTATAGAACTTGGATTGAAGATGCATTTGGTGAAGCAGATCGAGCTGAGTCTATCAAAAAGTGGCGAAAAGTCTTTGGCGATAATTTTCATTCTGTTGTCAAGAAATCTGCTACAGCTGCAAACTATAATGAAATATTGAACGAAGCGAGCCAACAGCACTACCCCATTCCTCCACACTGTGCTCCTCACAAATGGAGTGAAGATGGCATAGTTAGTAGTATCAACTTAGATGTTGAGTACCGTAACAAAAACAGCATCAATCAGTTTGCTAGAGCTGTCCAACAATTTGTTTTTGGTAAAAATTATTCACTCAAGTTTACAATTACAGATGATATCCCTACTGGTTCGGACATATATTGGCAAATAACTAACACTGGAGAAGAAGCGTCTAGATTAGGTCAGCTACGTGGCGGATTTGAAATTGGTGGAAAAACTAAAGAAGAAACGACGTCCTATAAAGGAAACCACTTCGTCGAAGCATTTATTGTTAAAAACGATGTATTGTTAGCACGAAGTGGTAAGCTCGTTGTCCCTATCAATTGATAGATATGAGGCTCGCATTAGCGAGCCTTTTCCTTCTTGAACTTGACCAATTCACCGCCAGCCACCCTGGTTGACTCCATTTCTTTTCTCTTAAAAGTGGACATTTCTATCGGGGATTGACAGTACGAAAGCGTTTTAACTGGAACTATTTGTTGCTTTTAGTATTCCTCGTTACCTCTGTTTGACTAAATCTAAATAAATACCACATTATGAGCTTGGTTGATTATTGTTCTTACTTGTCTGCAACCGAAAGGAAGAAATTGGGTCAGAGTCAGTTAATAATGAGTAGTGGTTAAATGATGGAAAAGGATTACAAGTGCAAAACGAACTGAAGGTACTTAAAGGTCATCCGTCAGGTTTATCTGACGCAGAATTGGCAGAATGGCTTTCTTTATGCCTCTCAAATGGAAAACTAATAGTTTATGCTTATGCTAAACATATCTTCAAGGTCTATGAACAGGGTGAACCATCGCAGTTAATAGTAGGCGATTTAGGTACGGAAGCTGTTTCCGTTCTAAAGGCGCTTTCTAAGAAGAACATGCTTAAACGTATAGAGCTTCCTTATGACGTATTAGTAGAAAGTAAGACCTCACAATCTGACTGGACGTTGCTAGAAGCAAAAGTCAAAGATATTACTGCCCTAAAGAAAGCAAGGGATAAACTCTTTGGCCAAGGTCGAGGCAAAGCAATATCATCCCTTACAGCTTCTAAGGTATGGCATGATGCTGGAGGAAGGTGTATGTACCGAGGGTGTGGCCAAGATCTTGGCTCTACTCCTTTAACAACAAAAAATGCAAGGATTGCATATTTGGCTCACATTGTAGCTTCCGATCCAGATGGACCTAGAGGGAATGAGAGCTCTCATGCACTACCAGACTCTCCGGAAAACATCATGCTTATGTGTGACGGTCACCATAGACTTATAGATAGGATAGATGTCGCTGGACATTCAGCATCCGATTTACAACATATGCGCGATGAACATACTGCCCGAGTTAATTTGTTATTGGGTAGTTTGCAGTATCCCACCGTTCAACTAATAACTCTACTCGCTGACTTAGCTCAAGTACCAACAGATGTGGCTTTGTTGCCGAAATC
>NZ_JPJA01000049.1:0-10663 GCF_000733315.1 Vibrio sp. ER1A | reverse complement strand
TTTAATGAACAATACAGAAAAAAGAATAAAATAAATTTTTCTGGTGAAGAACAACTGACCTTAAACTTTAAGTACCACAAATAAACCTATATCTAAGCGTGGGCATTTTAGACCACTTCAGTGGATTACAGGAGGGCTCATTTGATTTGTACTTCAAATTGAACTAACGGTAGATGATACGCGGTATCCTTTTGGCGCTCTTTGCTTCGGTTGTTGTAAAGTACCTTTTCAACCCTCTTGAAGTTTCCACTTCATCAACTAAGATGTTAAAAAGTGTTTGTTGTTCTTCTTTCGTGGAAATTAAGTCTTTCCATGCAATCATGACATCAAATGCTTCACCGTGACGAAGTAGTCTTGCTGGTACCACCGTTGCCAGCCCCACCAATAAACACTCCGTAACGCAGAAATGGGTGCACTACTCTATGGTTCTCAGCTTTCTTGCTGTACGTAATGGCATCATGGGTTGTGACACTATCAACTTTCGTTTCCACTACAACTCTCGGTGTCCACGTAGCATCATCTATCCATTCATAGATCAGAATATCCGTCTCGAATTTGGTTTAAATGCAACCTGCTATATCATTTCCGTATTGGCGTACCTCATTGGCATAACATAGTTTTGGAGCAACATCGGCAGCGTAATTTAGTGAAATATTTTTAACGTGATTATGTATATCTACTGCAACCGTTTTTGCCCACTTAGTTTCTTTTGTTTCTCTCGTATCACTAGTTTTTCTCGTTGCTTACTACGTTTATATATTTTTGTAGGTATCTTACTGGCAGTAGGTGAAGTATGTCGATTGTTGCTTTAACAAAGTGAGATAACAGACATTTGAAACTCAAAAAGAGGCAAAGGTATATTATGCACTCTCACTGAACACACGTTTGGACAAAGACGTGGCACTGACTTTGCTAAATTAGCATTTATCGGATTATCTTTAGTATGGCAAAACCTCTAATCTAGTGGATCAATTTACTCATCCACTAGACTTAACAAGGACACTATCGGCTATTAGGAAGCGCGCGAATCTAGTCAGAGACGAATCTAGCTCTGCTCTAACCATAAAAGAATCGAAAGTTAGCTGCCTGAACGCTTCAAAACTAGCTCAGAATGAACTGCATTTAAGTTCTAGTCCCCATTGTATGCTTGTGCAATTATTGAACTATAAGCGATTACGCTTTCAATAGAGTAGTTTTTCTTGTTAGCTAACAGCTTTATATGTTTCCCTATGAGGGCTTCATCGAAACCACTTTCTATAGCTTCTATAGTTAACGATTTCATATCATGTACCGTATCTCTGCTTTGTGACACATTTGCAGATTGAGTTAATGGCTCTGAAGAGTTTGAACTAGGGATTTCTGAAGTGTAGGCCTCTTTCGTTATGAATTCCGATTCACTAAGCTTAGAGTTGGGGCAAATACCTAGCTGGTTTTCATTAAAGTCGTTGAATACTCTTCTTTTCAATAATAGTGAGAATCCGTACTTCGTTGAGTACCATTTGTATAAGTGACCTTTTTTCTGGTCTTCAAATGCTTCAGAAATAGGCATTATGTCTCCAAACAGCGCCATAACTAGCTTGTTATCGCTGACGGTAACGTTGTCTAAAGAAGATCTGTTAGGCACCCAGTTTAAAGCATCTGGGTACTCAAAAGACCTGGTTTCATTTCCTGTACTAACCTCATACATTCTAGTTGCTTCTGATAGTATGTAGTCGATATCTTGTATGTGTCCTGACGGTCGAGTGCGAGCGCTAGCTCCATAAAGAGCACCAAACATGGTAGCGATAGTATCTGTGTCAGTTTGTAACTCATTAACAACATCAATTAGAAGTGTTTTAGGGTCATTTAGTCGATAGTTTTTTATGATTAATAGCGAAGCGGCGAGAGCAGTCTTACTCCCAGACCCTCTTTGAGATGGCTCGGTTAGTCCAAGCAATTTTGATAAGTTTTTATAGTCGAGTTTCGGAGAAAGCAACCATTCTGAAGCTATTTCGATATCTCGAATTAGCTCTTCTGCTACATTTGTAAATGCTTCATCTAATGTCTGTTGAGTCTCTGCTTCCCATTGATGTGACCAGAATGTCTCGAGCATGTCATCTTGTTTAATGAAGAATGAAGCTCGACTGCAAATCATGGCATCATCTTTGAGCGTTTCCAATGATATACTTTCTTGACGTAGAAGCCGTGCTAAGGATAAGGAATGTAGCATGGCACCTGCTATAGCCCTAGGATGCCCGTGAGTAACGATAGAGTTCCTAATTACATCAATGATGTATGTTTCTATATCCGCAAGATCTGTGGCAGCCCAGATATGTGGTTGAATGCGCATAGCAGCACCATTACCACCACCAAACACATACTGCGAATCCTTTTGGTTGTAAAAGTTTGAATACCAGTTCACAGATTTTTTTATAAGATTATTAGTAGCAACTTTTGTACCTCGCCCAGCTCCCAAAGCGTAACTTAACCATACGGGAAGTTCGCACTTCGCAAAAGCTTCTATGTCAAAGTAGCCTTTACCATTAATAGCCCTTGATGTACTAAGCCTTAGCTGAGTGTCATCCGAGTATGTCCCTTGAGGAAGATGCACTTGTGTGCCATAAATCCCATCTAGCTTTCTCTTCCATGGAATAGTATCCATTACTATTTCAAAATCTGATCGTGTCTTTATCGTGTTTTTTGTCTTAGCTAACTCTGTTATAAACCCCAAGGCGTCAGCATAAGCAGCCCAAAGTGCAGAATTTATGGTTGCAGTCTTACGAAAGTCGCTCATCTATAGTCCTTTGAATTTATCTTCGTTAACTTCAATAGTGATATCTTTTAAGCGCTCATCAAATGATAAAGCTGCACTCGCTAGTGCATATGTGTTTTCATCAGGAACATATAACGTCTTCAAATAGTCAAGGCTTATCTCTTTTGGATACAAAACTTCAGCTTCTTCGCACGTTGTCCAGTTATCGGGAAATGAAGAGGATCTTGACTTCATATTGCCTCGTTTTGATAGGACTTGATGACCGAATAACTTAATTAAACCTTCGGAACCTATGCCTCGCACACATTCATTTCTGTAAATATTATTGGTAGTAGTGAATACAACGCTTTCATGGTTGAGGATTTCAGCATCAAATGCCAAAATAACCCAGAAATCGTACTCTTCTCTATGCCAACTTTTGCTATGCCCGAAAAAACTAGAGTTTATCCTAGATATAGAAAGATTTACATATGACGTCCACTGTGGATCAGAACGGTACTTCGAGTTGTACTTGGTGATATATTCAAGAGCTTGTTCTTTGGAAAGTTGATCTCTCGATACGAGCCTGTTTAGGGTGAATATTCCTACTAAACCGTGATTTGTTGTAAAATGAAGCACTTCGTCGATTTTTCGTTCAGATATAATTTGCTTTGTCACGGTTACAACTCCAAATATTCATAAGTATCGTTATCGATAAGGTCAAGAATACTTGGCTTATCACCTTGCTTATACCCTAGTATCACCGACTTTTTAGCTCTAGTAATCGATACGGTGAGCAGTTTACAGATATTTGAGTATGAGTCTGATTCAGCATCCTCGTCGTATCTAAGGAACTCATCGCTCAAGCCTAACAAAACTACATGATCAAATTCGAGGCCTTTAGCTGAGTGCATTGTTGACAGAACCACGTTAGTGTTGATTTCAGGCCAGTCTGTTGATTTAGTTAGGTTTGCGAAAAGGATGCCACTGTTTTGAAGCCTAGTTTTAAGGTAGCGTTGAGTTCTTTGTGATTTAGCTAAAAAACACACTGTTTCATTTCTTAGGTCAACATCATCCAGTAAGAACCTGATTGCATAGTCCGTTTGTTGATTGTAAAGACCGCAAATTATCTTTGGTAGTTTTCCAGAAACATTACAACTTTCATAATCAGGAACTGTACCATCTGCATCAATGCCAACTTGTTTGAGTAGTTGATACCCCAGGCGAGCAATTTCAAATGTGTTCCTATAGTTCTTTGTAAGCCGAGAAGAGTTCTGAGGTCGTATTTCTAAGCCAACTTCCCGCCACGTAAACCCTCTGTTATAGATTTTTTGCACGGTATCAATAACGAATGTTCCATGTGACTGTTCGTGCAGCATAGACACGACAGTTCGAAGTTCATTGGCAGAGAAATCTTGAGTCTCATCAGCGATAATTATGTCGAATTTGTCATTTAAGTTAGTTGCTGGGTATTGATTTATGTCATTCCAATCAACGAGGTTATTCGCTTTCTTATAAGCCTGATAGGGACGTACAATGTTGTTAAGAATTTTTTCTCGCAGGGCTCTGTCGACTCTCGGTTTCGAACCACGGCCAACTCGTGTTGTATCTAGATAAAGATCTAGCTCACCTAGTGGGAATCTTCCCAAAATATAGTCGACTTCGGAGTGAAGATAATCAATTTCTAACCCACAGGAATCAAGGATTAGGAAATGACTATCAGCAATATTGTTTACGAGCCTGAGCTTATTAATGTCAGGATATTTATTTCTACAATACTTGGCAAGTGTCTGAACCTCAATGTCAATTTCATGACCAATCTCGTGAGCTAATTGCCTGATATATGAACTTAAAGTAGTGTTAAAGGTGAATACCATGGCACGAATAGGTTTATCTTCCTCTCCACTTCTCAAGCGGCTATTTCTATGAAAGGTTATTGCTAACCTTAACATCAACAGGGCTATGGTGGTTTTTCCACTTCCTGCTGCCCCTCGAATCACTCGGTTCATCGGGTGAGGGGTCGTGAAAAGCTGCATCTGTTCGTCAGTAGGCTTAATTGATCCGAGAGGTTTCACGTGCTAACTCCTTGTATTGATTAAGCAGGAATGCACATGATTGATTATCATAGAAGCGTATGGCAATCAACCTTCTTGATCTAAATGCCTTACATAACTTGTGTTTTTTTGATTCAAAGCTTTGTTGGCAGAGCATGCTGGTTGGCTCACTTAACTACGTTCTCCCAACGTACCAATGAAGATTTAGGCAGTATATTTCGGCACCTGCCTACGGGAAGCACTACCATAGCTAACGCCTACAGGAAGGTGCTCTATTACATGATACGGAGTGCCTTTGAACCATTGTCTTTGAGAGTCCGACCTGCTTCGTAATATTCCTTGGCATACAAGCCTAATCCAAATCTACTAAGTTTTCTTTTTCAGTAATGTTCCTTGTTTTCCTATGAGAAAAGGTTTGGTCAGACAGCATCATACTAAACAACACACAGATAAGGAAAATTAGGTCAAACCAACTCAATGTGATTTGCAAAGTTAAGTGTCTCCGGCACGGAAAGGGGCATAAATGCATTTGAATGAGTACACCTCATATGTGTAATAGGTAGTCCACCAACTGAACAAGGTGCTTCTTCATGTATACGACAGCCCCCCTCCCAAAACTATATCAACCCTCACGCAACACTTTATAAACCGTAGATCGACTAATCCCCAACTCTCGGCTAATCGCATTCTTACTCCAACCACCAGCAGCCAAATCTTTAATACGTTGATGTAACTCCAAATTGGGATAACGCCCGAGGTGCTTACCTAACGCGCGCGCTCTTTCCCGCCCTTCAATACAGCGTTGCAAAATCCGAGAGCGTTCCATTTCCGCAAATGCACCAATGGTGGTGTAAATCACCCGGCCTACGTCACTGTTGATGTCTAAATCGCCAAGGTCATGACAAACAAGCCCCGCGCCACGCGCGCTTAATTGATCAGCGACGCCAAGCGCATCGATGGTGTTTCTAGCGATGCGATCCACTTTTGTCACATGAACTATGTCCCCTTCCCTTGCAAATTCGAGAAGTTGCTTAAGTCCATTGCGCTCAGCACTCTTGCCACTAGCTTTATCCTGAAAAATCTTTTCGCAGCCTATTTTGGATAGTTGTTCTATTTGAACATCTAGATTTTGTTCGTCACTACTGACGCGCGCATAACCTATTAACATGGGAGCCCCTTTTAAGTGTCTGAAAAGTCCCTTTTGTTTCGTGTACATGTGCAGTTAGTAATTTGCAGACTTAATGCACACGATTTAGGGTACCATTCGGCCAAACCAACGGAGTCCGAAAAGGTACACCTTTTTGGACACGCCAATCGAGAGTATTAGGCCTTGGGAAAATCTCCGATAAGCATTAAAAGGTCACTTAAATATGGGTGGCTCCGATGCGCGTTGCAGAAACTGACGCCAAATCACGTTAATTGCATAGTAGTAATCTCGGCGAGTAGAAGGTGCCAGATGACGATTGTCGCGATAAAACCTGCTTACTTGTTTTCGCCCTATCTGCTCGAGCCCTTTAACCTTCTCTTTTTCGACCATGTACCCTATTACGATGCGCATTTTTTGTGCCTGTCGTTTTCGGCTCGTTTTGCCTCCGCTGCGCATATAGAGGTGAAGATGTTTTTCAAGTTGAGCTATGGCTTTGTTCATCGCTTTTCCCCCTAATACACATACACTCTCGAAATGCTTGCCCTCTCGTGGCCTAGTTGCTTTGAGATATAACTGAGAGCTTGGAAATTTAGCTCCGATGCCTCTGTAAGGAAGTCATGCACGCTTCTCAAACGAACATCACAGTAAAGACCGAATGTATCCTGGTAGGCGCAATAGAGTTCATTGGCAATAATGCGAACTTGTTGTTTTCTATCACAGTGACTGTCGATTGGCGCAATCACTGAGAGTCCCTGTCTAGCAAAGAACAGTTCATATAGCGTCCTAGCAAACTCGCGGCGCTGAGTATGGGTGCGATATCCGATTTTCCCTATTTGTCGGTAATAGAAGCTTCGATACTTTTTGTAGCTGCTATTTTTTGGGATCATCGATTTGTGGTCGCCTTGATATTTAGTTGCATTTTCTAAGGCTTGATATTGAGAGTCACAAAACACGTCAACTCTCCTGGGTTTACCTCCTTTCGTACCGGCAGCGATGGAAATGTATTCATTCCGCTGCGCTTCTCGCAGTGCTCGGTGAGCATTGAGCTTCGCAGCCTCCTCAAATCTCAGCCCAAACGCGCGCTGTAGCGAAGCGATGCTGAACTCTCTTCCTCCCAAAAGCCTCTGTAAGCTATGAAATTCCTCATCAGAGCTGCCTTTAGCTACGCCATATTCAAACTCACGCTTCGATAGCTGAGCTTCCGTTCCGGTGACTCGACATTCATTGTCGCCTCTCGCCTGCGAAAGTATCGTGTTCACGGCAGATAAGTAGTTCTGTGCCCAAGACGCGCTCTTTTGAGTGCTATTAGATACAGTACGCAAATGCTTTGCATAACCTTCGACATGCTCACGTCTTACTCTGCGCATGTCCTTAATCTGATAGCGTTCTTGCATGTAGTGCACAAAGAACGCAAACCTTTTTACTTGCTGATGACGCGAGCTAAAACCGCACGCGCTGGCAAGGCGTCGCTCCTCCATTGCGTGTTCCGCAGCTTTCAGCATGCAGCGCGCCCTGAGCCCAAAGTTACGAGCATTGGGATTAGCGCGCTCAAAACGATGCCTAGACCGAACTTCATTTCTTTTGGACATACCAATCTCCTGAGTGGTTGCGGAATGGAGACTAGGGAACAGTAATAGTGAGTGTTAGTGGTAGGTGAAACACCTACACGCGCGAATACGTCGCGCAGCGCTGTCCCCTTTTTTGTTTTTCGAGGTTTAGTATTAGCCCCACAGCTTAGCGCCCTATCGCGGACTTACTTACCATGATAAGCGAGTCATTTAGCTGCCTACTGCACCTGTTCAGAGCGACATTCGTCGTTTTTCGTCCTAGATACATGGGGATTGTTTAGCTGCTTAGTTATTGAATAGAAAATAAAAACTACATACGCGAGGAACCGAATTAAGTTGCCTCTATGTTTTTTCCTATATTCGAACCACACCTCACTACGAGGAAACCTCGAGCAGCAATTGGGTAAGATTTGTCTACGTATCGGGCGATACGGGCAGATGCGAAGCGCATCTATGGTCGGGCTTTTAGCCCCGAGGGTGTGTAGCACGCATTACTATTGAGTGCTAATTAGATGAAGCAGTGGTCAGTGACATGAGTCTGCTCATATAAAGGTTATATCCCATTTTTCCCTGGGATTGAGGGGGTTGTGATGTATTTGTACATCAGAGTCGTTGGCAGCGACCCAGCTGTGCTGGAGATTGGAACAACATAACGATGTGAACCAAATCGCCATTAGAATAGTTAGAGTTCAGCAGAGAATGGAGGAAATGCAAGTTGATTTGGTTTTGATAGTGATTTTTGGCTGCTTAATTTGTCTAGAAACAGCTCGGTAATGACCGAGCTTTTCTATTAGTTACTAAGGGGGCTATCCAGCAGCAAGCACAACGATATTGCTATCCAAACCGTTTTGACGAATTTGGACGACATAAATGTGCCTCAAAGTTAGTTTGGGACATGTAGTTCGTCAAAATACTGAGGCGCTGTTTGCCCTAATTGAACTGTCATGTTGCGCGTGCCTCAAGAGTCGAGTCATGCCCATATTTAACCGTAAACAGAAATAATATTTTGACAAACTTCGTTAATCTCACTCGCAGGTAAGGTACTCATGTGATCGGACGCTTGAATTAGTGCTTGTCTCTGTTGTGATTCGGTCAAGCCTTGTGAGTCAGCGATACGACCTGTAGTCTCAGCTTTACGCTCGTCACCTTGACCCACGTAAAAAGCTGTACACGCAAGTGCAACACCGGATACCATCGCTTGTTCCTCTGTTACAGCTTGTACCGGAGATGTTGCCACGATAAGTAGTGATGCCAGTGTAGCGGTTAGTGCTATTTTCTTCATGATTGATCTCGTAGATTTCATTTTAGATACTATCCATGGTGCTATTGTCTTGATACCTCAAGCTTGACTTAGCGAAACTCTATGTATGTCTAAGCAAGGTTGAAAATTAACCTAGCAGGATGGACGGCTTACTATGTCGTCGTATACTAAATAAGCTACAAGAAAAGTTCTTACCATTTTGTGCCATCAACGTGAACTTACGATACTCTTGATAATTCACAATAAGATAGATAAAAAGCTCCCTTACACGTTTCTGTTCAGAATAGTTTTGGCGGAATATGAAACAGGAAGAGGCTCCAAACATGTTACGAATAGCATGGGCTCATGACACTTTTCCCTCCAAGAACACACATTAACTTGGGCTTACTGACTTGTAATATGGGCAAAAGTATGAGTTCCCTCCTAATTGATTTCAGTAGCTAATAAAACATGCCATTATTTTTAATTTTGGCATGAATTGGTAAGTCATTTTGGAAAGTAAAGGGATAATCCTCCTACTACAAACATACAAGGTCCTTACTAATGAAAAATTTATTTCTGATTACACTTTCTCTCTTAGCTTTCTCCTCAGCCTCATTCGCTGACTGTGAGCAAGATGGTGACATATGGGTATGTGACACCCCTTCGGGTGGTGATATGGAATGTGAATCGACGGACGGTGAGGTTGAATGCTAGAAAACTAGCACACCAGTAGCTATACCTTTTTAGCGTATTTCTATTATATAAGTTATCTTTAATGGAAGTGCGAATAGCTGAGGATTAATACTGTTGCTTTTTGTTTTGATTGCATCCTCCTTTATCTGCGTGGATGTACCACCGCGCTATTGCGAGACTTTTATACCTAAGCTGCCTTATAAGCTCAAGGCGGCTTTGTTGCGTAATTCGAACAGAAAACCGAAACTGCCTGAGATTCAACGCTTGTGATAGCCGTACCGCTTTTTCCACTTATTGTGGAGTCGTAGAGCTTTTGGCAACCCACCACTAAATTGCGAAGGTTGCGAAGGTGTCTTTTCTCACAAAAGGCCCCCCCTTCTCTTGTTGTGATAAGCGGAACAGTTTGTTTGATCCGCATGGAATCATGACTATTCCTTATGTCGTAAGCACCATCTCCAGATATCTCGATGATTCGTCGACGCGTTTTCTTAAGCATATTGGGAAGGACTTCTGCATCAGTGGCATTCGATAAAGTCACTTCTGTTACTATCTCGTGAGTGATGGTGACAACGGCTAAATGCATCTTTCTCCAGACTCTACGCTTCCCGTCAGTACCTGCTCCTTGGCCTTTCATCCACCTACGCTACAGACCTCGAGACAAGAGGCATCAATGGCTAGATGCTGTATCGTACCTCTGGTCTTGGTCTTAAATGAAATCTCAACCTGCTCGGCTCGACAACTTATACAGGTGTAGTGTAGACAAACAAGCGGTATGTTAGCTAGCTCAAATACAGAGCCTAGAAAACCTTGCAGTGCTCTCAATGGCATAGAGAAAACACGCTTACCATCTTTGCTTTGCTTCCGCTCGCGTATAGCATCTTCATCAATCCAGAAAGTGAGTGACCCACGGCTGATTAGGGTTTTCTTCTAAAGTTTCCTGATAGTTGTTTTGTAACGAGGTTTCGGAATAAGGCGATGATGATTAATTGAGATAGCCGATCAGATCGTAACTTCTTGATTTAGTGTCATCGAATTACGCAACCAAATCTCGCAGGGCAGTTCACTTTCTCATCTTTCTTATAGAAAATAGAACTACTTCTTTCAGTCCGCTAATTACCAGTGCAATCGCACCGCCAGCTAAGGCAGCAATTAAAATGTCGTTCATATAACACCTTTTAACAGTCAGATTGATTAAATTGATATCTATAGAGGCTTTGTTGCCGAAAT
>NZ_JPJA01000048.1:0-3469 GCF_000733315.1 Vibrio sp. ER1A | reverse complement strand
TGAATTCGGCAACAAAGCCAAGCATTGCTAATGAAATTTAAGAATGAAAAAAAACACATTTGAAGGACAAATAAATGGCATTAGCGATCAAATCCAATCCTGGCGATTTTGCAGAAACAGTAATTATGCCCGGAGATCCACTCCGAGCTAAATACATCGCAGAGAAATACTTGGATAACGCAGTCGAGGTAAATAATGTACGAAATATGCTTGGTTATACCGGCACCTACAAAGGAAAAAGCCTCTCTGTGATGGCTCATGGTATGGGGATCCCATCAATATCTATGTATGCCTATGAGTTGATTCACGAATTCGGCGTCAAAAACCTCATTAGGATCGGTTCATGTGGCTCTGTAAGAGATGATATTGAGCTAATGGACGTTGTTATCGCAATGGGGGCGAGTACCGATTCTAAAACGAATAGAGACCGATTTAAGGGACATGATTTAGCGGCAATTGCGGATTACGAGTTGCTTGAAACAGCAGTGAATACCGCTCGTACAAAAGAACTAAATGTCAAAGTCGGTAACTTGTTTACTTGTGACCTTTTCTACGGACCTGATCCAGATGTATTCCAGACCCTAGAAAAGTATGGAATTGTTGGGGTTGATATGGAAGTCGCTGGTTTATATGCAGTAGCTGCTGAGTTGGGAGCTAAAGCATTGGGGATCCTTACCACAACAGATCACATCAAAAATGGAGGCTTGCTTTCTATCGAAGAAAGGGAAGTTTCTTTACATCAAATGATTGAGCTCGCTCTAGATACAGCGACACAACTATAACTCTCTCACCGCATCTTCTGATGACAGAAGTTACTGGCCATAAAGTAAGATTCTTCGTGGCCAGAACAAAGGAAAATACTATGAAAATCAATGGTACACATTATCGCTCAATTTGGCCCACAGAGGATAAGAAAGGTGTTTACATCTTCAATCAAGAAAAATTGCCTTATGAGTTTGAGATATTAACTCTTACAACTATGGAAGAAGCTGCTGAAGCTATCGTATCTATGAAAGTACGTGGAGCCCCACTGATTGGGTGTGTTGGTGCTTATGGTGTGGCCTTCGCTATGACTAAAGATTGTAGTAATGAAGCGATAAATGAAGCTTATGAAGCTTTAGTTAAAACTCGACCCACAGCTATTAACTTGGAATGGGCGCTAGTTCGAATGTGTGAGCTTCTAAAAAACACTGAGGAAGATAACCGCGTAGAAACTGCATTTAAAGAAGCAGCTGAAATTTGCGATGAAGATGCACAGATCAACCACAGTATAGGTAAACATGGTTTAGAAATTATCCGCTCAATCGCGGCGAATAAAAAGGAAGGCGAAGTCATTAACATCTTAACGCATTGTAATGCTGGCTGGTTGGCTACTGTGGATTGGGGTACTGCAACTGCCCCTATGTATCTTGCCCATGATCTGGGAGTTAAAATTCACGTTTGGGTAGACGAAACACGTCCGCGTAACCAAGGTGCATTGACCGCTTTTGAGTTGGGTAGTCATGGTATTCCGCACACATTAATTGCAGACAATGCTGGTGGCTACCTAATGCAAAAAGGTGAAGTAGATTTAGTCATTGTAGGTACTGACCGTGTCACAGCTAAAGGTGATGTTTGCAATAAAATCGGTACATACCTCAAAGCACTCGCTGCTCACCATAACAATGTTCCATTTTATGTAGCGCTTCCATCACCAACTATCGACCCAACGGTTTGGGATGGTGTGGAAGAGATCCCTATCGAACAGCGCAGCGGTAAAGAGCAATCTCACGTTCAAGGTATGGACGCAAACAACAACCGTAGCTTCGTAAACATCGCCCCAGAAGGTACCAGATGCGCTAACTATGCATTTGATGTGACGCCAGCAGAGTTTGTGACCGGTTTAATTACAGAAAAAGGTGTTTGTAAAGCAACACACGAAGGTCTTGCCAGCATGTTTCCAGAAATGGTTAAAGCGTAATTTTCCACCTGGTGTCGGCATGTAGTCCGAGTCCGGCACCTACTTATTGAGATAAGACATGTTATTAGAACAAGAACGTATTGATATTGTAGAAACCTGTAAAAAACTGGTTACTCATGGTTTGACAGTTGGTACTGGCGGTAATATCTCCATTTTCAATCGAAAAAAAGGGCTGATTGCTGTTAGTCCAAGCGGTGTAGACTACTTCGATGCAACTCCAGAAGACATTGTCGTTATGGATATGCAGGGAAATCGTGTTGATTCAGATAGAAAGCCATCCAGTGAATGGGGAATGCATAGGATATTCTATGACCGCCGTGAAGACATTGATGCTGTTGTGCATACGCACTCGACTTACTGCACGGCGATTGCCACGCTAAGGCAGTCTCTCCCAGCCTCCAATTATTTGGTGGCATTTTCTGGAAAAGATGTTCGTTGTGCTGAATATCAAACTTTCGGTACAGAAAAACTTGCAGAGTCAGCGTTTGAGGCAATGAGAGACAGACGTGCTGTGTTACTGGCGAATCACGGATTGTTGACCGGTGCAGGTACCCTAAGTGCTGCATTCAACATTGCGGAACAAATTGAGCATTGCGCAAAAATACATTGTATAAGTTCAAGTTTTGGTGATCCTTTGATTTTGAGTGATGAAGAAATGAACCTCATGAAAGAGAAATTCAAAACATATGGCCAACCTGTAACTTATTGAGCCCTCTGGCTAGGCACTCATAATAATCACCATTGTTACACTAACAGACAACATACTTGAACAAGGTTCTGTAAACGACGCTTAAGTCTGGCAGTTCTTCGTTCAAAGAAGAACTAAGTTTGAATGGAACATCCGTAGGAAGACTGTCAAGGATGAAAAATAAAGCTTACTCAAGTTTACATGTTGGGCAATTCTGGGATACGCGTCAGCAACCACCTAATATTATACTAGGTAATACGCAAACTGTTATGTTGATGCAGAGGTGCTTGGAGAGTATATGGTGGAACCGCAATAAATAACTTAAACCTTAGTAGATTATCTGCATTAGTAATGGGCGTTTTATACGCCCCTTTTTATCACATTAAATGCAACTTTAAGAGTGCCTATAACCTGTCCCCAGAAAGAGCCACTAAAAAAGCCCGACAGAGCACAAAAAATAAACACAAAAGGAGCAGAATTTACAATATTAGGTTCCAATGCAAGAAAGACAGAAAGTACGAAGTGTACGCTGAAAGTCGATAGTATCAACAATAACGAGAGCGGTTGTCCAGGGAGTGTCACTATCATGGTTTGTGGATTATATTTCGGTTGATTAATGAAGAATCTATTGATCCAAAAGCAAACTAAACCACCTGAAAGCAAAGAAGCAACGAATAAACTTGATGTAAATGCAGTCAACGGTATTGTTGTTGTGACTCCATAAATCCCCCATACAGAAAAAAGTATTGGCACAATTAGCAATCGACTGATGGGCACTTCTCGGTCTCTTAAAGCATTCACTCGGCTTTGTTGCCGAATTC
>NZ_JPJA01000047.1:0-9340 GCF_000733315.1 Vibrio sp. ER1A | reverse complement strand
CTTTTCATGTTTCGATTCTTTTTGTTGTCACAAAATTCCTTTTTGCATCAACTTATATAACTTTATGTTAACCTCAGAAAACCTATTCCAGTGACACTTTTTATCCAAAAAGAGACACTCTAAACCGAAGTCCCCTTAGTAAATCAATGATTAGACTACTTTTGACAAATACGACCCAATAGTCCTTTTTAAAAATACACTATTGCCTAAACATTCTCTTTTTGAGTCTCATATTCGTAAGGATGACAGAGAAGTTCGGAGGGAAAAAACATGGTCAAGGCTTGAAATCTCTATGTTTGTGGTTCTAGGCTTTCATCATCTTCTTTTCTAGATGCGAAACGAACTAGTACAATCACGACACCCAACATACCACCAAGCAAGGCACCAAGTACACAAATCAAGGCTCGTTTAGGTCCCGCTTTCAACTCAGGCACCACAGCCGGATCTACTACCTTGAAAATGAATTCTTCTTGCACTTCAGCCAGCATCAAACTCTTAGTCTGCTCTTCCACAATCTGATAAAACGCACTTTGCATTTCGGCTATCGACGTTTTGTTTAGCTGTTCCGCAAGGTAGTCTAAGTTTTGGGTGCTTTCTGCTATCACGCGCTCTCGCATTACTTTGTTAATATCTTCAACTAGCCAGGTCGTCCACTGCTGTGCTAAGAACGGAGAAAAGTGCTCAATGCTTACTGTGTAAAGTCCACTCTCTTTGTCCTGGCTTACGCTGAATATCTTACTGATAAACACTTTATACGCTTCTTGCGCGGTTGGCTCAGCCCCGCGTAATCCTTTAGGTTCGCGCAGCCAGCTACCAGTGGACTCATCATATATTTCATCGTTTAAAACTAAAGTATTGCTATTGGCATCCCAATCTTTCGCCGCCATTATTGGAACCAAAAGGTCGTGCTCTTGAATAAAATGCTCCACAAACTGACGAGATTTCATCACTTGCACAGCGAGGTCCGTTTGGCTACTTTCACCACCACCCAGGTTTACCCCCGCCAGCGCGGCCAAGCCTCCTAACTGCCCAGCCATTTTTGCAAGCCCACCTTGCCCCGAGCTTTCCGCTGGAGCTAAAAGAGTATCGGCCTTATAGGTATTAGGCTGACTTATTGCATATACTACCGCTCCTACAGCAAACACAAATGTTGTTGCAACGATGATCCATTTCCCCTTCCATAGCGCAAAAAAAAGCTCTTTAAGGTCAATTTCATCATCCTGGTTTTGCTGGGCAAACTGCGGTGGCAATTGGTTCGGATAATTGTTTTGATTCATACTCTATTCTCCGAACCTATTACTTGTTAATAGCATTAACTGCTACACCAATTTGATACAGGATCTGCGTAGCCGCAGTCCAAGTGCTAAGCGCATCACGGTAATCAGTATCAATAGGCACCACAATCGTGTCACCTGGTTTTAGCTCTTCATTGCGATTTCCAAACCAGTAACCTGAATTGGGTTTGTAAACAGAACCATCAGCACGTACAACAAAAATGCGGTCTTCATCCGCTTGCTTTTTAATGCCACCGGCTTTGTTTAGATAGTCTTTAACTTTCAGCTTGTTATCTAACAAATATGTGATAGACACCTGTACTTCACCCATGATTGAGACGGTATTACGGAAGGTTGGTACAAATAAGAAGTCACCATCTTCTAGCATAAAGTCAGCGGCTTGATTACCTTCAGTGATTTCATCGAGTTGAACCACCATTCGGCCAAGCGCTTTGCTCTTGCTGGCTTCTTCTACAAACGCCAATGTCTTGTCTGGATCTGAGATAGTCGAACCTAAGTTGTTATCAACACGGAAGGTTTTCTTCGCTGTCTCTTTACGAATATCTGCGGCGTATTCGTTAAGCTGCTTTTCTTCCTGTAGACGAAGCGCTTCACGAGTGAAAATCGCACCTTGTGGGTGAGCAAATTTCGTTAAGCCCCCTGCACGTTCGATAAGCTCGCTCATGGTCTCACCCTGTCGCACCGTATATGTACCAGGGAACTTTACTTCGCCTTGTAGCGTTACGGAACGATGCATATTCGCATTAGGTTGCTCAAGGACATTCAAGCGGTCACGTGGGCCAATGATAGCGTTTTCATTTACATCACCAAGCAATGCGTTACCCAGGTTAATACGGGAAATATCCAATACTGGACGCTGGTCTTTTTGGTCAACAACCGTACGAGATAGTTCGGCATTCATAATATAAGCATCTGGTGTTAATCCACCCGCAGCTGCGACCAAATCTTTTACAGTATTATTGTTAGTAATTGGGTAATTCCCTGGGTGTTTCACTTCCCCGCCCACTTCAGCAATCATAGGTGGATGACCATAAACCGCTTGTTGGCGAAGCTGCATCAATACCGGCGCGAGCAAGGATTGACGAGTAGAACGCTTCACCATGTCAATCTGTTCTTGGGTGATTTCTTGACCTTGATAGATGAGTTTGACCTGTTGATTGTCAAGTTGCTCACCACCTTTCAAAGCATTTTGTTGATCTTTCAACTCTTGTTCAAAGCTTTGCAGCTGAGCTTGCTCAAAAGTCTTTGCTGTAACGGTTTTTTCGCCTAGCTGCGACAATGAATCTAACTCTTCAAGATTAAAACGGTTAAACACTAATATACGGTCACGAGAATTTAGTAACATATTGTCTTTGCTACTTGGTGCCATAATTGCGTTAGCGAGGTCTATTTGATAAACACGGACATCACGTTGAGGATTAATTTCTCGTACAACAATGGCATAGTGCACATCTGCGGTTGAATTAAACGCGGTATCTACGCTAGAGAAAATGTGCGAGATTTTAGTGCCGCTTTTCCACTGGTAGTAACCCGGATGCAGTACGTCACCTTCCAATTGTACGTAATTCTTTAACTCATCACTACGCTTGCCAACGCTTACTTGGTCACCACTCTTGGCTTTAGTATTTAAACCTGCATTAGTATTAAGTGCGAGTGTTAGTACTTCACGTATACCATTTTTTGCAGAGCGTTTTACTTGGACTTGATCTGCGTAGGCGTTCGCCGTCAACCCTGCCGCCATATTCAGGATATGAGCGTAGCTTTCGCCTGGTTTGATTTCGTAAATGGCAGGGCGATTAACTTCGCCTTCTATAGAAACAGTTTGTTTTACTGGACCAATAAAAACCACATCACCCGGCATTAAGCGCAAATCGTTGCGGGTATCACCTTTTAGTAACAAGTCATACATATCCAAACGACGGATTAACTTACCATTTCGTTTTAACTGAATATCACGCAGTGCACCACTTTCGCTGAAACCACCACTATAGTATATCGCTTGAGAAATGGTTGTCAGTCCGCTTACGGTATATGCACCCGGCTTATAGGCATCACCCATCACGAATATCTGCATGGTACGCAGTTCACCCATAGTGACATCGCTACGTACCCCAATCATCTGTTCACGTACGCGTTGTTGTAACGATTCACGGACATTAGAGAAGCTCATTCCGCCAACTTGAATTGGCCCTAATGTTGGGAAATTTACCACACCTTCACGATTTACACGTAGTCGGTGAGTTTGGTTCTCTTTACCGAACAGCTGAATAACAATTTCATCACCTGGGCCAACTTGATACTCCGCAGGCACTGGCACATCACTTATCGGTGCAAATGTCGAAGGCGATGACGCAAACAGATTAATACCAAAACGTTGCAAAGGAGTATTTTGTTTGGCTTTTGGGGGATTTGGGTTTGGAATAAATTGACCGTCAGCTCCTTGAATAAAGGTTTGCTCAACAAATTGACCATCGGGCCCTTTAATATAAGTTGCTTGAGGTGATTGTGCAGAGCTTTGTGTACCTTGAATTCCTTGCGCACCACGTTCATTCATCAACTGCGGATTTTGGTATTGTTCAGTCGTTCCGCTACTACTTGGCAGAGTTATTCCATATTGCGCTGCTAATGCTTGCTGTTGGCTAGCTGGCAAACTTTTGAACATTTCCATCTGCTGTGGTGTTGGCGTTTGAGCGTTTACTGGCATAGTAAATGCTGCTGTCATACAGACACTGGCAGCCAGCCACTGTTTTAATTTCGTTCTCATTGATTCATTCTCTTAGCGTGTTCCATTGTGACTTAGGTTTGTTTTCCTCACTTTCTAGAAGCGGTACTGAAACCCAAGACTTAACCCGTTTAAGCGAGCTTTATCGCTATTTAAATTGTTGAGAAACTCAAACGTGACGGCAGTGTAACTACTTAACGCATAGTGCATACCGAGACCAAAACTCATCCCACTGTCAGAGCCAGAACCTACGTCTTGCTGGTCAATGGTTACTGATGAATAGCCTAGCAAACCATACATTGAAAGCTGGTCAGTCACCGGGACATTGCCTTTTAATAACGCAGACGCTGTATGGTCAACATTAAGACCACCAGAGCGTTGAATCGAAGTGCCATAACGGCCTTCAACCGCAAAATAATCAGTGAAGAAGTAGCCAAGCTGCGCTTGAACTAGCAGCGGAGAGGCATCTGCTGTACCACTTGATGGTGTGTGTTGATATTCAGCACCAGCGTATGTTACAGCGGCACCCGCGTATAGATCAGCAAATGCCGATTGAGAGCAAAGCACGCTACCCAATATGGCTGTTGCGATAGTCAATTTGGTTCTTTGGATCAAGGTGATGTTCCCTAAGCGTGGATATGGTCCGGATAATGGATGCAAAGCTTAGGACAAATGTTCGAGATGAATAAAAGGAAGTGTTGTACCGGTAGATATTATAAGATGAGCAGGGTAAAGCAGTGTCAGTTTGAGGGGTAACACCGTACACAAGACGTGCATTTCTTTAGCCGCAGCTGCGCATACAACCTAGCCTTCCATTTTTTTCGTGCCTCTCTGTGCACGTTTATCCTTCAATTGTAGTTTTTGAGCACGCTACCGCCCTTTGGTATAGCGTAAACCACATTGCGCATTTGCCAGCTTTACATATTTAGACTGCCTGAATTACAGACGTTTAAGCCGTCGCCTGTATTACTTTGATGACAATCTTCGTCGTATTCTTCTGTCTGTAAATAACAGCGAACTTTATTATCCACATATCACATAGGTGAGCAAGTTGGATTCTGTGAGAGTGTGTAAAGGATCTTAGCTTACTTATCACTCTCGCAGGTTATTCATAAGAATACTGATAATACCCATACCCATTGGATGCTTTCTTCTCTATAGCATTGAGAATCACCCCTTTGACCTCAATGCCAGATTTATTGAAACGGTCTCTCGCTATCTCTATCTCTTTTAACGAGTTTTGACCGAAGCGCGCCACCATTAAGGTCGTCCCTGCTTGAGCCCCTACAATACTAGGATCTGTTACAGCTAGAACAGGCGGCGTATCCACGAGAACCAAATCGTATTGCTCACTCGCCCATTCTAACAATTTACTAAAACGTTGATGCATTAGAAGCTCCGAAGGATTTGGCGGCACCATCCCACGTGTAATCACTTCTAGTCCCTTGATTCCGCTAGGCTTAATCGCGTTTTGAATCGAGAGCTTATCTGCCAATAGATCAGACAAACCATTATCCCACTGTAAATTAAAACTTTTTTGCAAATAGCCTTTTCGCATATCGGCATCTATCAATAACACTTTTTGCCCTGTCGTTGCCGCAACGGCAGCAAAGTTGGTAGCAATAAAGGACTTACCCACACCAGGCGCTGGTCCTGAAATCATAACAATGTTATTTTTTGCCTCCATCATGGCAAAATGAAGGCTAGTGCGTAGGCCTCGCAATGCCTCAATCGATAAATCAGCTGGGTTTTCTTTTGCTAGTAAGCCCTGACTTTCTATGGGCTTTTTGGCTCTTAGCGCTTTTTTACTCGATTTTGCAAAAGACAGCTGCAAATCGGACTTAGGAACACTGGTATACACCGATAGACCTATTGATTCAATCTCCTCAGCACTTTCTACACCCTGATGAAAAGCCGCTTTAACCAAGACCACCGCGACACTCAACATACCACCGAGTAGCGTCGCTAAAACGACAATCAAAGATTTCTTCGGTTTTACTGGATGCATAAACACTTGAGCTGTGTCTAGGATACGCACATTGCCCACGGCGCTTGCTTTCATAATGCTGAGTTCTTGCACTTTGTTAAGCAGTTGGATGTAGATCTGCTGATTCACTTCCACATCCCGTGTCATACGCAGCACTTCACGCTGAGTTTTAGGCAATTTTTGAATATCTTGATTTAGCCTCTCGCGCTCGTGCAATAAGGTTTGCCGTTTATCAAGTAACGATTTGTATGAAGGATGATCTTTAGTAAAACGCTGGCTGATGTCACTCTCTTTAAATGTGAGTTCATTCAGTTGTGCTTCTAAGTCCACAATCACCTTTAACGCCGATTGTGCTTCTAACCCTAAATCAACCGATTCATTTTGCTGTCTGAAACGATTTAACTTATCTTCAGAGTCATTCAATGTTGCTTTGATCTGAGGAAGGTTCTTTTGCAGAAATACCAAACTCTTCTCCGCCTCAGCTGATTGACGAGCAACGTTCTGCAAGAAGTAGTTTTGGCTAATATCGTCCAGTATGGCTTTAATTTGTGTTTTATCTTCACCTTCAAAGGTCAGTTGAAGGATACCGGTTTGTTTACTGCGTTCACTGATAGATAAGGTTTGTTGCAGCCATTGTATGGCTTCCAATCGAGAACGCTTACTCAACATAAACTGGCTGCCCTGTTCAGCATCAATATGGCGTACAAAAAGCTGCCAATCGCCATTTTCAGCGAGCTCTCCAGTGCGACCAACCAAAACCAACTTACCGTCTTCTGTAGTCACTTGATAGCTTTCGGCTTTATCATCTTTTACGATAAGCGTTAAAGACACAGGGTCTAGGTATTCCGGTCTTTCAAAACGTGCAATATCTATAGATAGCTGTTCGCCTTGTAGTCGATTCAAACCTTTGCCGATTACTGGCAGTGTTTTTGGTACAGCAATCGTAGTTAGGTTGAGCTTATCCACCGTCTCACCCAGCACCATGCGAGAGTTAATAATCTCTATCTCTGTACTCGCAGACGATTCCTGAGAAAAGATATCTCCTAATCCATCGCTGATTAACGTCGATACCCCAGAATTTTTGCTTTCAACTTGAATTAACGCATCCGCTTTATAGATAGGCGTCGCCATTAGTGCATAGACTACGCCCAAGGCAGCAAACAAAAACGTAATACCAACGATGACCCATTTGGCATCGAGTAACATACCAAAAAGTCGGCTCAGATCGATTTCATCACTGGCTGTATCGTAAGCTTTTTTAGTGTCGGTCAGCATTGGGTCATGTCCTAAAGTCCCGGCATTTAGGTTTTGGGGACAGCAAATAAAAAGTTGTTAATGAATGCGTTTACTAGAAAGTGACGCTACTTTTAGTTATCCGAGCTTCTTTGCCCACTCGCTCGCCGCTTTATCAATTAACTGATAAACATGCTCAAAAGCTTCTTGGCTTTGACGGTATGGGTCGGGAATTTCAATACCACCTAACCATTGACCGAATAACATCGTTTTGCCACGAGCTTCCGGAGCAATTTGTGAAATCGCATCAATGTGCTTTTTTTCCATAGCGAGAATCAGGTCACTACCTCGACATAGCTCTGGGGTCAGTTGCTGAGATTGATGTCCATTGAGGTCCAACTGATAGCGTGAAGCAATTTGTAGTGCCATATCATCGGCCTCTTTACCAATCAATCGGCTCTTTTCTGCTGCAATACCTGCTGAGGTAATGTTCTTGGCTGGTAGAATTCGCTTTAGCGCACGCTCTCCCGTTGGAGAACGACAAATGTTGCCAACACATACAATAAGAATATTGTTAAACATAAAACCTCCACACCACTTTAAAAACACAATCCAGGTTGATTAACACAGCCGAGCTCATTAATTACCCCACGCTCGATATGAGTTTCCAGCATCAGCGATATTCTTAATACCCGTTAACGTAGGCAAGAGCTGAGTCATTAAACGGTTCCAACGTGAAATAGGCTGCGCAGTCACATAAACCACATCGTAAGGCTGTAAACCAAACTCGGTGCCCACGACCAATGCTGTCGCATCTTTTATATTGAGCTGATAGATATCCGCTACCTGATCTTGTTGTTGACTGCTGCGGATAACAAAGACACCAGACGCATCAGCTGCCACTTCATTGATGCCACCAACAGAACTTAATGCTTCAGTTAAACTCATCCCAGCGCGGTCAATTTTCAGCATCTGCGGAGAAGAGACTTCGCCTAACACAAAGATCTTTTGATCATCATTACGTGGCACATGAACGATATCGCCTGATTGCAACAGTTGGTTTTGAGTTAAGTCACCACGCTGCATCAAAGCATAGAGAGAAATATGTTGCTCAGTGCCATTTCGCGTTAAGGTCACGTTGCGCCAATCGGCATCGGTAGCTAATCCACCAGCACGATTAACGGCATCAAGGAGTGTTAGTGGAATATTAGTGATAGGCTGCTGACCCGGTTTATCGACTTCGCCGGTTATATAGGCTTTCTGGGAACGAAACGCGGCAATATTGACATCGACCTGAGGACTTTCGATATATTTGGCGAGCCGATGGGCGATATCGACTCGAATTTCAGTCACCGTTTTTCCAGCGACGTGAACTTTACCAATATATGGATAGAAAATGGTGCCATCAGCGTGTACCCAGTTGCCAGCCTCCTCTGAGCTTCGATAAGAGCCCGCAGGAATCGTTAACTCAGGGTGATCCCAAATCGTGATGTTCAGTACGTCACCCGTGCCTACCTTGTATTCATAGCGAGCGATCGCCATATCAAGTGTCGGGTTAGCCGCAGCTTGCGGGGCTACTGTTTTAAATTCGGCCACAGTTTGTGCCGTTAATGGATAAATAGAGACCTGTTGTTCAAGTGGCTTTGATTCATCGACTGCTTCATGAGCCTTATCACCAGTAGGAAGATGACTACCTGGTAGACTACAGCCACTTAACCCTACTACGACCAACATCGTTGCTAACTTTTTCTTATTCATTATTTTTTGCAGCCTTTACCGGTCTCTAAATCCAATTCTAACCATTAAGGTTACCGAGTCATGCCACGCTACCGCCATCATTGATGCCTTATAATTCAATGCATTAATGCGAAGCCGAGCGCTCATAGACATATTTTGGACAAAAGAAGTCCGCCCACTGCATGTTGCAGCGAGAAAATTCATTGCTTGTTTTTGTTACATATTGATTGAAGTAAGCATCACAAAAACGACATAAGCATCAAAACTCAATACATATAATTACAGTGATACAAAACACATATTAATTGAGAGGCGTAATTTACACCTTTTTACTTAAAATCACATAAAAGTAACTATTCACCCGCG
>NZ_JPJA01000046.1:3415-8758 GCF_000733315.1 Vibrio sp. ER1A | reverse complement strand
TAACATAACAATTAAAATAAGGTTAGACTTTTGACAAAAAATCTCTAAGTATCCGCGATATTGCTATGGCTAAAGGATTACATTAGTGAGTTAATTCTATTACTGTTAACAAACAAGTAGTTGATGAACAAAGCAGCAATACATGTTCGTTAAGCAAATATAGAGAAGGTTTTTGGATTGTTCGCGTGTCAGCGAAACCTATGCACGCTCATCTTTGACCTTTAATGAGTTTCGTTCAGATCACAGTCACATTTAGTTCGACCGTCTAGGATTACTTTTCTTCATAGTACTAGCAGTTGTGGTAAGTCCATACTATCTAAAGCTATTCAATCACAGATCGACCAACCATTCTGGCACTATAAGTCGGATCAGTTGATTGCAGAAAGGGGGCTACCAAAGCAAGTAAATGATGTAGGAGCATTTGATTGGAAGATTAACCGCCTCAAGTTCTTTGAAGCATTCCATTTATGTATCATGGGCTCATTTTGAACTTACTTGATGGGCTAATTGCGTACTGTTTAAAACCAGAAAAGCCATCGCTCAACATCATGAACACTGCAAAACAAGGTTGATGGCGATGGTTTAAACCCATCTGAAGTTATTTAGTTTAATGGTGCTTATCTCTTTCCAATTAGTGGCAAGCTAGTTTTGCTACACTGGAGTTAATCCAATCACCGAAATACGTACTCTCGCCTGAATTGAACAACAACACCCAAATTGTTTGATGTCTCACAGAAAGTTCGATGATGTATCGCTATTCTCCCTGTAAGCTATGAAACATTCAAATGAACCCTCACCCACTTTAGCCTGACGAAAGGGCTAACAGAAAAAATAGAGTAAAACTATGACTTCTATAAAAAACGTCTTAAGTGAACTTCAAGACATCATCGAAAGCTCTGGGATTTTTCTTACGGAAAAAGAGCTTTCTAACCTTGAAATAACGGATTTTGGATTGGGTTCTTATCGCCAGCAAGGATTGGCAATTCATACCTACATTAATACAGACAGATGCTGTGCAAAAGAACTAATCATGCTTCCTAATCAAACGTGCCCTGAGCATATTCACCCAACACTTGGGACCATAGAAGGTAAGGAAGAGACATTTCGCTGTCGATATGGGCGTGTAAGTATTTTTATCGCGGGAGTAGCAAGTGAGATAGCAGCCGTTGCATTTCCTAAGGATATCAACAATTTTACAGTATTCAAAGAAGTTGTGCTTGAAAAAGGACAGCAGCTCACGTTAGCTCCAAATTCAAAACACTGGTTTAAGGCTCACGAAAAAGGGGCCGTCGTGTCTGAGTTTTCAACGACGTCAAATGACGAAACAGATATTTTCACCAATCCAGATATCAAAAGATCGAGCATGCTAACCTAAGTTTGAAAATGCCCAATGAGGGGCGTTTTCAAACTTAGGTTCTAATCATCGATTTGTTTCGCTGAAACTCTACCACGAATGACGATATCACCAAGAGTCGAGCCAGTCTTACTATTAATCACTCTCAGAAGCTGATTGACAGACTGGACTGCCAACTCATCAATGTTGTGCTCTATACATGGGATATGAATTCCAAAGCTTTCCGAGCCTGCGACCTTGTCGATACTATAGAAATGAATGTCTTCACTAGATTTATAACCACTTAAATGACTCGCTTCTAAACAGCCTAAAGTGATCTGGTTGTTCAAACCGACTATGGCATCTGGCTTGGCGATTTTTAGATACTCCTGAACTTTCTCTCGTGCCAGTTTCTTGTTAAAATCGGCGTTGATTATCTCGACTTCAACCTCTCCAGAGAGCCAATCGAGAGCTCGTTTCATACCATCTAATCGATCATTTGAAACCTTTGATTGAGGCGAGCCTGCGACTATCAAAATATCCTTGTTCCCATCTTTGACGACTTCTCTCGCTAGCTTGTATCCTGAATCCATATTGTCTAAATACACTCCACAGTCATGTGGCTTACTTACATAGCGGTCCAAAAGCACGACTGGAATCCCAATGTACTTTAGTCGCTCAAAGTAATCAGGCTGATAGTTTTCGTCTTCAGAAATAACGCTAATGATGATGCCTTCCACCGCATAACTTATTAGCGTATTGACACAGTCTTCCTCTATCTCGCTAGATTCGTCTGAAGTGAAAAAAAAGCAGTTGTATCCCTTCTCGGCTGAGTATCTTGAAATCAGTTGAATCGTCTTGGCAAAAAATGGGTTGTTTATCGACGGAACAATAACCCCAATCGTCTTTGAACCAGACTTAAGCCCCTTTGCTAGGATGTTGGGGATGTACCCCATTTCCTTTGCTAACTTCTCAATTTTATCTCTTGTTTCAGCTTTCACTTTATCTGGTGTAGAAAGCGCTCTGCTAACTGTGATTGTGGTTACATTCGCCTTTTTGGCGATGTCGGCCATGGTGACTTTCTTCATTTCATCTTCTTATGAGCTACTGCTTTGCAATCACAACATTGTATATGAAACACAGTCTATCAGGCAAAACATGACAATCGAAAATGTTATAAATAACATTTTAATGTTAGAAAAATCATACACACACCTCATTTTTTAGCTTACGCTGCGCAAAAAACAAGCAATAAACAATTTTTGTGACCTGATACACATTATAAATCAAACTAAAAGGTTACATTTTTGTTATCCAGATATGTTAACGATAACACTAAGAGGTAACATCAATGAAAGCTCTTGTACTTGAAGAAGTTAATAAGCTAACTTTAGCTGAAGTTGAAGAACCACAGTTGAAAAACAAAGACGATGTAAAGATCAAAATCCAATCTGTCGGCGTTTGTGGCTCTGATATTCATTACTTTTTACATGGGAAAATTGGTCACTTCGTAGTCGACAGTCCAATGACCCTCGGTCATGAAGCATCGGGCATTGTTGTGGAAGTTGGCGAGAACGTAAAGCATCTAAAACCAGGTGATCGCGTTTGTATGGAACCTGGTGTTCCGGCACCAAGCTCTCGCGAAGTTATGAACGGCTTTTACAATTTAGACCCTGATGTTGCCTTTTGGGCTACACCACCTTACGACGGTTGCTGTTCAGACTATGTCGTTCACCCTTCAGCATTCACGTTCAAAATCCCAGAACACATGACCTTTGAAGAAGGAGCAATGGTCGAACCTTTGGCTATCGGTATGCAAGCAGCAACCAAAGCTGAAATCAAACCAGGCGATGTGGCACTTGTCTACGGCGCTGGCACTATCGGCGTTATGTGCGCACTTTCAGCACTAGCTGGTGGTTGTTCTTCAGTGATCGTTGCTGATGTTGTTGATGAAAAACTTGAAACAATTGCGGCTTATGAAGGCATTAAAACCATCAACAGCAGTAAAGAAAGTGTCGAAGAGTTAGTGAATGTCATGACAAACGGCGTTGGTGTAGACGTTCTATTTGAATGTTGTGGCGTAGAGCCTGTAATCATGAACATGTGCAATGTGATTGCTCCAAATGGAACTGCTGTTCTTGTTGGCATGCCAATCGAGCCAGTTAAATTCGATATCGTTGCAGCTCAAGTCAAGGAGATTACCTTCAAGACTATTTTCCGTTACGCAAACATGTATCCAAAAACTATCAACTTGATTGCTTCTGGAAAAATCAACGTCAAGCCTCTTGTTAGTCGCAAGTTCAAGTTTGAAGACTCTATCGATGCTTATCAGCGAGCAGTAGAAGCACACCCATCTGATGTAAAAATCATCATTGAGATGGAGTAATACAAAATGAGCTTAATAGTTGGCGTTGACTGTGGCACTCAAGGGACAAAGGTCGTAATTGTCGATACTGAATCTCATAAAGTGCTTTCAGAGTGTTCACGCTCACATGAGTTAATTTCCGATACAAACGGAAAGCGCGAACAAGAACCGTCTTGGTGGCTCGATGCACTGACTGAAGCTTTTGAAGCCGCGTGTAATGCGGCTCAAATAACCGCAAGTCAGATTGATGCTATAGGCATTTCTGGACAACAACACGGCTTTGTTGCACTTGATAAAAATGGCGATGTGATTCGCAGTGCAAAACTATGGTGTGATACAGAAACCGCTCCCGAGAATGTTGAAATTCTAGAAATGCTAGGCGGCGATGAAGCATCAATTGAGAAGCTAGGACTCCGAGTTGAAACAGGTTATACCGCTTCAAAAGTCCTTTGGATGAAGAAACATGAGCCAGATAATTTTGAAAAGCTCGCTCATATGCTTCTTCCCCATGATTATATCAATTACTGGTTAACCGGCGAATACGTCACAGAATATGGTGATGCATCAGGAACTGGTCTGTTCGATGTTAGAACTCGAAAATGGGATGCACACATATGTGACCTTCTCGACCCATCTGGAAGGCTGTTCTCTGCTTTGCCTCAACTTAAGGAAGCCCATGAATCCATTGGTTGCGTTAGAGGAAACGCAAAAGAGAAGCTGGGCCTACGTGATGACGTTGTCGTTGCAACAGGTGGTGGCGACAACATGATGGCAGCCATTGGCACTGGTAATGTGAAAGACGGAATTATGACAATGTCACTTGGAACATCCGGGACGATCTTTACATTCACTAGCAAGCACATCGAGTTGAATCATCCTAGCATTGCTAGCTTTTGTTCTAGCTCCAACGGCTGGCTTCCTCTGATCTGCACAATGAACGTAACCTCCGCATCGACTCAAGTTCAGAATCTGTTCAACATGAGCATTCCTGAATTTAACGATTGCCTTTCTCGTTCTAAAATCGGCTCAGACGGAATATCATTCTTGCCGTTCTTCAATGGTGAGCGCGTCCCTCCGCTTCCTCATGCTCAAGCTTCTATTCATAACCTAAACATTGCCAATTTCAATTGCGACAATATTGTTC
This sequence comes from Vibrio sp. ER1A, assembly GCF_000733315.1. Lineage (NCBI taxonomy): Bacteria > Pseudomonadati > Pseudomonadota > Gammaproteobacteria > Vibrionales > Vibrionaceae > Vibrio > Vibrio sp. ER1A. The sequence goes on along the minus strand of NZ_JPJA01000046.1, from coordinate 3,916 downwards.
GTTCAGTAATTGAGGGGGCAACTTTTGGACTTAGATATGGATTAGATCTACTGCGCAATGCAGGCATCGAAGTAAAACAAATTCGCTTAATCGGTGGTGGCTCCAAGTCGAGTTCTTGGCGTCAGATCATCGCTGACACAATGAACGTTGAAACGATCTGTCCAGTTAATGCAGAAGCTGGTGCTCTAGGCGCTGCTATTCAAGCTGCATGGGCACTTAGCAACACAATCGATTATGACATCGTCGACAAGTTTGTCGTTCTAGATGATCAATCTCTAGTTCTACCAGACTCTAGCAACGCGGAGAAAGCTGAAAAAGCATATCAACGTTATCTAGGAGAACTTCACAAACAATATCCGACATTGGAGACATCAAAATAATGAGTACCCCCACTCCACTATTATCTGTCAGATCGGTTAAGAAATCGTTTGGCAAAGTTCAAGCTTTGAAGAACATCAACTTCGATCTACAGGCAGGCGAAATTCATGCTCTTTGTGGCGG
>NZ_JPJA01000046.1:0-3351 GCF_000733315.1 Vibrio sp. ER1A | reverse complement strand
AATTGCGAAAGCTCTCTCTCATTCTAATGCAGACATCATATTCATGGATGAGCCGACTTCAGCAATTGGTGAAGAAGATTCACAGAAACTACTCAATGTTATTCGTTCTCTTGCAAGTAAGGGCAAGGGTATTGTTTATGTGTCTCACCGCTTATCAGAAATTTTCGAGGTAGCAAATCAGTACACCGTTTTCAGAGATGGAATCTACATCACTGACGGGAAAATAGAAAACGTAACTCGTGAAGAACTGGTAGAACTTATTATTGGTGGTCAAATTGATGAAGAGTTTTCGAAGTTCAACGAACCTCAAGAAGAAGACCTACTAACCGTTAATGAGCTGACCTGCGACAAGTTTCAAAATATTAGCTTTACTGTCAAGAAGGGCGAGATTCTAGGCATATATGGCCTAGTTGGCTCAGGTCGCTCAGAAGTATTAGATGCAATTTTTGGCATAAAAGTGCCCACTTCTGGTCATGTTTGTTTGAATGGTAAGAAGATCGACAACAGCACCCCTAGAAAGTCCATTGCATCTGGGTTGGCTTATGTTACCGAAGACCGTAAAAACACCGGGTTAGTTCTTAGTAGCTCAGTTTGTCATAACATCTCGATTTCATCCCTGAAAAACAAATCGTCTTATCACTTCGTCAATCATTCAACAGAAACAGAAGACGTAGAGAGCATGATTGGTCTATTCAAAATCAAGACCCCAAATAAAGAACAAATTGTGCAAAACCTCTCTGGGGGCAACCAACAGAAAGTCGTCTTAGGTCGATGGTCTCTAACCAACCCCTCAGTTCTCATGCTTGATGAGCCAACACGCGGCATCGATGTTGGCGCAAAAAAAGAAATTTACAAATACATGTCTGAACAAGCACTAGAAGGTAAAGGAATCATTATGGTTTCTTCTGAACTGCCTGAGGTCATTGGTATGAGCGATAGAATTGTTGTCTTTAAAGACGGCAAGATAGTCGACATCGTACCCAAAGAAAATGCCACTCAACAACTACTACTCAGCCTAGCATCATAATATAAGGTTAAACGATGAATATTCTTGCTAAAAAAGATTTAGGTTCTAATTCACCTAGAAAGATTTCGGAGTTAATGCACAAGTATGGGATCGTACTGGCTTTCCTATTTCTTTGTCTCGCTGTAAGTGTTTTGGGTCAATACTGCGTCAGTATCGGTATCTGGGATGAAAACTACTTTCTAACGCAAAGCAACTTTTTATCAATTCTACGCCAAGTGTCGATCAACGGTATCCTTGCTATAGGGATGACTTTTGTCATCATCATCGCTGGCGTAGACCTATCAGTAGGCTCCGTTCTTGCTCTGTCTGGTATTGTCGCGGCACGATTTGTAACACAAAACGAAGCCATGTCAGTTGGTGATTTCGATTCAGCAATATTTCTTCCATTTATTGTAGCAATTGTTATCGGTGGCTTTTGTGGTCTAGTTAATGGCTACGTAATTTCCAAATTCAAACTTCAGGCATTCATCGTGACTATGGGGATGTTGTCTGCTGCTCGAGGCATGACAATGCTCACAACGAATGGCAACCCTGTATCATCCCTAGAACGTAGTTTTCGGGTTATCGGCAATAGCTACATTTTGGGTATCCCCACCCCTGTTGTGATTTTCGCAGTCATCTTTGGTGGGGCTTGGATACTTCTCAATAAGACCCTATTTGGCCGATATGTATTTGCTGTCGGTGGCAATGAGAAATCAGCTCGCACTTCTGGCATCGATGTAGACAAAATCAAAATCGCTGTATATACGCTGTGTGGCGTTCTTGCCGCGATTGCAGGGCTAATTCTAACGGCTCGTACAGGATCTGCTCAAACCAATGCTGGCTTCGCATACGAACTTGATGCTATTGCAGCAGTAGTTATCGGTGGCACATCAATGGCTGGTGGAATAGGTACTCTAACTGGCACTCTCTTTGGTGTCCTCATCATTGGTGTAATGAACAACGGCTTAGATTTGCTTGGGGTTCAGTCTTATTACCAACAAATCATCAAAGGAATTTTAATTGTTTCTGCTGTAATGCTTGACCCGTCCAGAAAACAATCTCAATAAATTACTAATAAAAATCCAATAACAACCACACGAAACATGTAGAGGAAATAACATGAAAAAACTCCTGATTAGCAGCATGGTTACTGCAACGCTTGCGATGTCTTCATCATCTGTGTTTGCCAAAGAGCAATACAAGATTGCTGTACTTATGTATGGTATGAAGGCAGAATTTGTTCAGCTAATGGAGCAGGCAGCGTACAGACATCCCCTAGTACAGTCAGGTGACGTAAAAATCACAATGTATGACGGTCGTTACGACCCGCTAGTTCAAAATAACCAAGCTGAAACTGCTATCCGAACTCGTCATGACGCGATTATCATTAACCCTATGGACTATAATGCAAACATCGACGTCGTAGACATGGCAAACGACGCTGGTATTCCTGTAATCGTGACTAACGCTCGCTTAAACACCGACCGCATGACAGCAGAAGTCGTGTCTGATGATGTCGAAGGTGGATACCTTGAAGCTAAAGATGTAATGGGGAAAATTGGCTGTAAAGGCAACGTTGTTATTCTAGAAGGTCCAAAAGGCGGTTCTGGAGAAATACAACGCGGTCAAGGTAATGAGAAAGCAATCGCAGAATGTCCAAACGGTGCTGTTAATGTCATTGAGCGTAAGACAGCTAACTGGTCTCGTGCAGAAGGCATGACGCTTATGGAAAACTGGCTGATGAAGTATAAAAACAAAATTGATGGCATCATCGGCCAAAATGACGAAATGGCACTTGGTGCTATTGAAGCGATAGAAGGCTCTGGTGGCAAAGTTTCTGATTATGCTATCGCTGGAATTGATGGCGTAACAGATGCTCTTCATGCAGTAAAAGATGGCAAAATGGTGTCTATCCTTCAAGATGCAAACGCTCAGATGCAAGGCTCAATAGACGTAGCTCTTCGTCACATTATCGGTCAAGACTACACGCCTAAGTCTAATATCTGGAAACAATATAGCAGCCAACTTGATTGGAACAACGGTGAATCTAAACGTTACGACATTCCATGGACTGTAGTGCAAGACGAAAACGTTGAACAGTTGCTTTCTCAGCGTAAGTAATTTAGAAGATAGTCAAACTCGTGTAGTTATTGAGTTGTAGGAGGAGCGGGGTTAGCTAAAAACTGGAGGTTGGCAAAAGAACTTGGGACAAAACACTTTGACTGTTTGAAGTATTATAACTGCGATGGTTGAGTTTGGTGGCGGTGTAAAGGAACTAAAAAAGCTAGCCAATAAGGTGGCTTTGATTCCAAGTTTTGTAGGTTTTGCTTGGCTTTGTTGCC
>NZ_JPJA01000045.1:0-1699 GCF_000733315.1 Vibrio sp. ER1A | reverse complement strand
GATTTCGGCAACAAAGCCAAGTCTGTTAGTAAGTCAAACTAAACGAAAATTGTCTTCCCTTCAATTAGGCTGCTCTTAAATTCATATTTACTCACTTGTAAAAACTCCACCTAAATCTTTTACTGATTTCCATCTGAGTTATTTGCTCGACTTTTTTGTTGCCCAATGATGACATAGGACTAATGCTTTGCTCTGATATAGTCACTCAACTCTGTTGTCACCTTGAGCGACCAACATAAAAGAGGGCGGGAGACTTGTCACTATATCTAGTTACTACGAGAGAAAAAAACTAATTTTTATGTCTATATCCATTGCCTAACCAAACAAAAGGCGTTCAAAATATAGACATAATGATACAAACCTAATAATACTCTTTTGCTAGTGTAAGAAATGAAACTTACAAAGGAGTTGTATGATGATAAAAATTACCCATTTACTATTGCTTTCTATACCATTTAATGCGCTTGCTGAAACCGATGATCTTGAGCTTAAAGGTATTCCACCATCACGATTAGATTCATACCTAAAAACCTTTCAAAAAGAACTAAACGATTTATGGATTAACTATGATGGCGTTAATTACCCATTGTCTCCGATCGCTCTTAGTGATGACAATACGTTTATAATGCAGTTTAAAAAAGGCTTAGTATCAATTGAATATAATATGGACCAAGGGTTAGATGACAAAACCAATATCATGGTAAAGGAAACCTATAGAACAGATGACTTAACCGAAGATGAAGTGGTCCAGTTAATTAGCGAAGGATGGGAAGCATCACAGATATCAACACGATATGTTGATGGAAATTACCTATATGAAGGAGAAGTGGAAACAGACAATTACAACTTAATTAGCTTCAAGCTAAGTTTCAACGAAGCAGCAGTGGTATCAGGTACCAGCCAATTCTCAATCGATGGAAATAAAGCCATTCTGACAGGTGACTTAGGCACACAAACTTACCTTCAGTTACAAAAAATAACGCGAGATTACCCAGACGTTAACACTATCGTTCTCAAGGCCGTCAATGGTTCTGTTAATGATGATATAAACTTGCACACGGGAAACTTATTACGTAATTCAGGATTGAATACAGAGATTCCGGAAGGAGGCTTTGCATATTCTGGTGGAGTAGACTTGTTCAGCGCTGGAGTAGAAAGAAAAGTTAAAACAGGTGGTATTCTTGGAGTCCATTCTTGGTGTTGCTCGCAAGGAAAAACTGCGGATAAATTATCTAAGGACAATCCAGCACATCATGACCAGCTAATATTTTACAAGAAAATGCTTGGAGACCCGATTGGTTCACAGTTCTATTTCTTCACTATTCACGCGGCTCCATTCCGAGGTATACACAAAATGACCCGAGAAGAGCTAGAGCGATTCGGGTTATCAAAATCGAAGTAATCAAACAGCGATCAATAAGGTGGCCCAACTTAACGTTGGGGTCATCTAAAATGTATGTTTGTCAATGAGTGAGTACTAAGGATTAACTAGTATAGCACTCATCAGCTAAAACTTGTTTTTCTTAGACATTTTCATAAGTAAAAACATTAAGTTCACCTTAGATTTAAACATTATTCCTCCAATAAAATCATAAACTGCTCATTATCCTTTTTTGTTATGTTAACATTATCAATCATACCAAAATTCCACAACCAAGTATAATACCAACTCTACAATCTGAACGAATATCCATTGATC
>NZ_JPJA01000044.1:0-6698 GCF_000733315.1 Vibrio sp. ER1A | reverse complement strand
ATCACAAAATAAATTATTTTATGAAATTTGCAATATTGTGAATTTTATTGTGAATTTTTTATCCGCTATTTTTCAATTACTTATATGATTATTGGCGATTTCAATGAAATTTAAATATTTACAGACGTGAATTTTATCGTAAAATTAAAGCCATATTCATCGGTTAAGGTACAGACAAACATGATCATTTCTATTGGTTGTGACCACGTAGGTTTCGAACACAAAGCTCTCGTTATTAGTCACTTAGAACAAAAAGGTCATCAAGTGATCGACTTAGGTGCTCAATCTGCCGAGCGAACAGACTACCCTCAATATGGCAAAGCGGTTGCAAACTCAGTAATTTCAGGTCAAGCCGAGCGCGGTATTTTGATTTGCGGTACAGGTGTTGGCATTTCGCTAGCCGCTAACAAAGTTCCAGGAATTCGCGCAGTGGTTTGCAGCGACCCATACACCGCCCAGCTTTCTCGCGAGCACAACGACACCAACATTCTTTCGTTTGGCTCTCGCGTCGTAGGAATTGAGCTCGCTAAAATGATTGTAGACCGTTGGCTAGAAGGTGAGTTTGAAGGTGGCCGTCACCAGAATCGTATTAACCAAATTGCTGACATCGAAAAGGAGCTCACTCATGGCTAAGTTTTGTCCTTCAATGATGTGTGTGGATTTCTCTAAATTACCTCAAGAGTTGGCTGATCTAGAGAAAGCCAAAGTAGATATGCTTCATATTGATGTAATGGATGGACACTTTGTTCCTAACTTCGCCCTAGGCCCGGAAGATATTAAGGCTATCCGCAATACAACCGATATTGAATACGATGTGCACCTAATGTTGTCCAATCCAGATCAGTACATTGATATGTTTGCTGATCTCGGTGCAAGCCTAATGTATGTTCATGCGGAGGCACCACCGCACCTACATCGTACGCTTGGTAATATTCAAGCTAAAGGTATTAAATCAGGTCTGGCTATCAATCCAGGCACACCACTGAGTGTGATTGAAGATGTACTTGATGTCACAGACGTAATTTTGGTGATGTCAGTTAACCCAGGATTTGCGGGGCAAAAGTTCATTGCCAATGCTTTCAATCGAATTGATCGCATTATTGACATGATCAACAAACAAGGTACCGATACTAAGCTGGCTATTGATGGTGCGATCAGCCCTGAAGTCATCGATTTGCTTAAGGATAAAATCGAATACTTTATCCTTGGTACTGCTGGCTTATTTGGTAAACCAACTAGTTATGCGGAAACCATGGATAACTTGAGAGCAATTGCAGATGGCAAGCTAGCCACCGCAGCTTAACCCCTACTTTAAAACCGCTCCTGCTATAAAACTGGCGTATAGCTTGATAAGACCTTTCAATGATGAAAGGTCTTTCTTTAACTGCAAATAACTCTCATAATATTGCCTGTAACCACACCGTGATGCTCAATCTCTTGAGGAAACCATGACTAAAAAGATTCTCTTTGTCTGCCGAGGCAATTCAGCACGTTCGCAACTAGCGGAAGCGATTATAAATCGCGATTATGCTGAGTTTTATCAAGCCTATAGTGCAGGGAGCAGTCCAAGTCAGGTTGACGCAAGAACGATATCGACATTAAACGATGCAGATTTTCCTACCGATGAACTGTATTCAAAGTCCATCGACGAGTTTAAAGACACGCATTTTGACTATGTAATTACGCTCTGCTCTTCAGCGCAGCGTGAATGTGGTGTATTCGAGAACACTGAAGAAAGTATTTATTGGGATCTTCCTGCGCCAACGTCACTCTCTGATATCTCCTTCGAAGCGTCTTTATATGATCTGCAAAAGCGCATCGACTTGTTTGTTACCGTTCATCAACCGACTAACGATTTAGATTTTGATCCTTTAGTACTACATAAGTGCTTAGGCGATCAGACTCGCCTCATGATCACTTTATTGATCTTTACAGAGGTTGAATTGAGTGTTGGGGAGCTGTGTGAAGCATTACAAGAATCACAGCCTAAGATTTCCCGAGCGCTCGCAGTACTCAGAAATTGCGGGATCGTTTCAGATAGAAGAAAAGGTCAATGGGCGTTTTACTCCATTTCAGGCAAACTACCACTATGGGCAATCGACATTCTAGACGCATCTGTGGTCAGTATGAGAGGAGCATTAGTGGCGGCTAATCAGCTACTCAACCAATCGACCACCCGCCCAGAAAAACATAATTAGCCACTCATTTTCGTATCATCGAATAAAGGTCAGCAGTTGGTGCATTTCAGTAATGCTATGTAAATATGAGCTATTGATTGCGGTCTCTTTATGCGGTTCCGCATGGGAAAAGTACAACGTGGTTACATTGGCTTTAACGCCAGCTTGAATGCCAACCAGAGAATCATCTATGAATAAACACTCTTCTGAGCTCACTTGCATTTTGTCCATCACGTAGTGCAACAGTTTGGGATCGGGCTTCCATGCATTGGCATCCAAAGCACTGAAGACAGTGCCTTCAAAGTACTGGTCTAGTTTAGCCAGCGGCAACGTAAACGCCATCTTTTCATGAGGAGCATTTGATGCGATACATACCGCAATATTATTCGCCTTCAGCTCATCCAATACTTCATAGACACCATCGATAACCGTTAATTGTTCAGCAAACAGCTCCTTACAACGCAGTCGATAGTGGCTAATAAGCTTAGCTAAACCATCATTAGCAAGCTTGGAGTTGTCGTCGACCAGTGCCCCGAAGATCTTTTCCAGTTTCGCGCCTTGAAACTGATCTTTGACATCATCATAGTTTACCTCGACGCCAATACTGCTTAGCACCTCTACAATAGCTTGCAAACACAAACGTTCACTATCGATCAGTGTTCCATCACAATCAAAAATCACGCATTTGATTCTCTTTGATGCCATATTTTATTTCACCACCTGATTTCAGTCTGTTGTCTTCGAACAACAAATCGCCATAAAAAGCACACAATATCATCACGGTTTATTGGCTTCAATGAAGGAAGAGTTTGTACCGTATGGACTACTATTTTGAAAAAAAGTTACCAAATGGTGCCCATTCATCCGGATTATTTATTTTGATCCAAAAATTAAATACTAAGCGCCGAAACCTTGCTCTAAAACAAGTTATGCACAGTGAAATCTGATCAATTCGGTGGTAGAATTCGTGCCCGAAAAGAAAAAAAATTACAGAATTAGCGGTTATTTTTTTGCAATCTTACTGAAATATAGTGGATTAGCTCAAAAAAAGTGGCCTAGAAAGCGCCTCAGTTGGTCATAAAATGACTAAACTTGTTGAAAGACTTTCATTTCTAGAAGAAGCAAAATAGGCAAGACATTTGATAGCTCATGTGAATTATTTATGGGCATCCCTAGCCTTCTAGAGAGACTAATACTAACTTTCAAATTGTAATAATATTTACCCGGAGAGTATCTTCCATGAAAAAGACCAAAATCGTATGTACGATTGGCCCTAAAACTGAATCAGTAGAGAAGCTAACTGAACTAGTAAACGCAGGCATGAACGTTATGCGTCTTAACTTCTCTCACGGTGACTACGAAGAGCACGGCACTCGTATTGCTAACTTCCGTGAAGTTATGGCAAACGTTGGTAAGCAACTTGCAATTCTTCTAGACACTAAAGGTCCAGAGATTCGTACTATCAAACTAGAAGGCGGCAATGACGTTGATCTAGTAGCTGGTCAAGAATTCACTTTCACAACAGATATCTCTGTTGTTGGTAACAAAGACACTGTTGCTGTTACTTACGCTGGTTTTGCACAAGACCTTTCTGCTGGTAACACTATCCTAGTAGACGACGGTCTAATCGAGATGGAAGTTATCTCTACTACTGAAACTGAAGTTAAGTGTAAAGTTCTTAACAACGGTGCTCTAGGCGAAAACAAAGGTGTTAACCTACCAGGCGTTTCTGTTCAGCTTCCAGCTCTATCTGAAAAAGATAAGAACGACCTAAAATTTGGTTGTGAGCAAGGCGTTGACTTTGTTGCAGCTTCTTTCATTCGTAAAGCTTCTGACGTTAAAGAAATCCGTGACGTTCTAAACGCAAACGGTGGCGAGAACATCCACATCATTTCTAAGATCGAAAACCAAGAAGGTGTAGATAACTTCGACGAGATCCTAGAGCTTTCTGACGGTATCATGGTTGCTCGTGGTGACCTTGGTGTTGAAATCCCAGCTGAAGAAGTAATCTTCGCTCAGAAAATGATGATTGAGAAGTGTAACCGTGCTCGTAAGACAGTTATCACTGCAACTCAAATGCTTGACTCTATGATCAACAACCCACGTCCAACTCGTGCTGAAGCGGGTGACGTTGCGAACGCAATCATGGACGGTACTGATGCAGTAATGCTTTCAGGTGAGACAGCTAAAGGTAAATACCCTGTTGAAGCGGTAACTATCATGGCTCAAATCGCTAACCGTACTGACGGCGCACTAAAAGCTGAGCTAGGTTCTCGTCTAGACAGCCCACGCCTGCGCATCACAGAAGCAGTATGTAAAGGTGCAGTAGACACAGCTGAGAAGCTAGCTGCTCCACTAATCATCGTTGCTACTGAAGGTGGTAAGTCTGCACGTTCTGTACGTAAATACTTCCCAACAGCAAGCATCGTTGCGCTAACGACTAACGCTAAAACAGCTGCACAGCTAGTTCTTACTAAGGGTGTTCGCCCAGTTCTTGTTGATTCAATCGACAGCACTGATGAGTTCTACAAAAACGGTAAAGAGTACGCTCTAGAGTCTGGTTTTGGTAAGAAAGGCGACATCGTAGTAATGGTTTCTGGTGCTCTAGTAGCTTCAGGCACAACTAACACAGCTTCTGTTCACGTACTATAATTCTTACAGTGCATTCAGAACATCTATAAAAAGAGGGCATACGCCCTCTTTTTTTTATAATTATCTTGCCCAATTTTTCAACACGCTGTACTATCCTTACGTTTTTACAACACAGCATACTGCTGAGTTGCTTTTAGGTAATTCTATTAAGTTAATGAGGTGCATTGTGTCTAGCCCAACTTTGACAGACAAAGTAGCGAAGCTAATCTGTCAGGATATTCTTTCCGGAGAGCTTAAACCAAACCAAAAGCTGGTTGTTGCGGAGCTTAAAGAAAAATATAACGTAGGAGCATCCCCTATCCGAGAGGCACTAATTCAGCTTTCGTGGATTAAGTACGTAAAGCTTGAACCGCAAAAAGGATGCTGGGTTGCACCTGTTTCTAAGGTCGAACTCTACGACCTATATGAAAGCCTCAAGGTTGTGTCCTCTGTGTTACTAGAAAAATCAATCAAAGAAGGCAGTGAAAGCTGGGAGCTGGAAATACTGACTGAGTTCCATAAGCTATCGCGCTTTAAGTTCCAAGCAGAAAACTTCAATTGGCAAGAGTGGGAAGAGCGTCAAGAAGCCTTCTACAGTTCTCTATTAAATGGTTGCTTCTCTAAGAACATGCTTGAGTTTTTTAGCGATATTATCAGGCAGGTTAAACGTTATCGACGTATCTCGCTAACCCATTCACCAAAGAGCTTCTCACAGCTCTTCAACCTCGATGAACATGAAAAGATCATGAAGCTAACGCTAGACAAAGATCTTGATGGTGCGAAACAGCAACTTGCTGAGCAGTTATATCGAATGATGAAAGAGATTGAGTCGACGGTCGATGAGATAGAAATGGCATAAAAAAATCGGGGCTAGCCCCGATTTTTACCATCCAAAAAACTCTTTGTGGTGCGTATTCAATAGTAGCACCATAGGCAAAAAGTATAATGCACTCAGCTTAATACCTAAAACAACGAGAGTCCCAATGGTAAGTCTTACCAAAAAGTGATTGTACATAACGAACCTCTACCACCCAACTATTTGACATCCTTAATATATTTTGTCAAAAACTTGAAGAATTCCGTTCTTGAAATCAGGAAAAGTGTTTGTAAAAAAGTGTGACCTATATTCAAGAACTGGTAGTTTACTGATTATTCCTTTTAGGTCAAGTTTTAACCAGCATTAGACTTTAGTCTAATGCTGAGGCACGAATTTTTCCACTCGATCCGAGACGAATCTCAATTTTGAATCTCTCTTACAAATGCATACTCGCTCTAAAAGAAATAGACCGATTCTGTACGCCAAAGTGCTGTTGGTTGTTGTCTTAGCCGAAATCCATAAAAGTTAGGATCCAAAGACAAGTCCTTATAGTACTGACGGTACAAATGTTCGCATTTCATCATCGAAATCTCGTTATCTTGCAAAGGCTTTCCACTGAAAAATCCAATGCGGGAACCCGTTTCAAGCCGAGATGTATTGCCTGCAAGAAAAATGTCCATACCATCAGAAACAGCCACACCACCTTCTACAACGACTATCTCCAACTTGTGTCTATAAATACTGTTAAAAAGCTGGAACTTACTTTCGTTACATTGCTTACCATCAACTTCATATATTTCCAGTATTTTTAGTTCAGGGTACTCTTTTAGTAAGGATAGAAATGCATCTAGAGTACCACGGCAAACCGTGCCATCTAGTGTGGCAACATTGGGGTTCATTACATAAAATGTTGCCGGCTTTTTACGTTGATCAAAATAGTTATTATCACATTCAGAAATAAAGCTACTTTTTAGCCCTGTGGATGAAGCAATCACTAAAGAAGATGAGCAAATAAATATAAGCCCTAGAATACGAGCTAATAGTTTATCACTAGAACCTATTGTTGAAGTAAA
>NZ_JPJA01000043.1:0-3220 GCF_000733315.1 Vibrio sp. ER1A | reverse complement strand
ATATTCACTATATGTTCCTTTTATCTAGGGAGCTAGGTTATTACTTAGCATCATAATTGATAAGTAGATCCAAACTGCAAAAAGAGAGATTATAATAGTCGCTATAGTTTTCAGCTTCGCAGATAAATTATCTAAGTCCTTACTTAAATGAGTTTGTGAGTTAATGAATATTTTATCTGCTGCCATTGATAGGTCGGCAGACTCCGCATATAACGCTAATTTAGAAACTAATTGTATGGGTAAGAAACCAGTATTCAAAACATCGCCCAATGGAAGGCCTTCGGCTTGCCGATCCTGCATACTGGCCATATGTTTTTGAATCCACCTGGAATTTGTCGTACTTTTAAAATTCATAAAAGTATGTCCAACTGGGACGTTTAATCTTATCATCAAAGATAATACCCCTAAAAATACAGATGCGTAATTTAGAGTAAGGATAGAAACAATAGGCAAATTACTTAACTTTTCTCTAAAGTTGCCAATTCCATTTTTCAAGTACCTATTAAATATAAACAATGATATTACAACTGAGAAAATCAAAACCGGAAATCCGAAGCTAAATATAAAACCACCTAGAGCATATAGTGTCGATGAGACTTTCGGCCATTGTTCAACTGGAAGAACTGCTTCAAACTCTGGAAAAACTTTTATTGAATATCCGCCAATCATCAATAGTACTAAACCAACCATTACAATCGGACCAATCAAAGCAGAGAACATTTTATCAACTGATTTTTTCTTCAGTACGCATATATCATAAGCACGCTGAATACCTATCACCATATCGCCAGCTTCTGAAGAAAGCTTAAGAATTAGCATTTCATCATCTGGAATCTTACCCTCTAATAGTAAAACCAGATCGCCCTTAATATTGTACACCTCAAGTAAATCTGTGTATAACTTCACCATCTCTTTGTTCTTTATGCTTTTGTTGATGGTAATATTACTTTCCAAAAAGCTAACTACCGATACATTATTTTTCAAACAATCAATAAATGCTTCATATATCTCTACTCGTATTTTTGAATTATACATATCAATTTACCCCGTAGATTCGCTCATACTCTTGCGGACAAAGTGTGCCTGCAACAATCTTTGAAAATGCGTTTTCAGACATAGTGTAACCACTTACTCCATCTTCATATCTCTTCCAAGTAGCGAACAGCTCTTGCGTACCAACTGAATCGATTACTTCGTTATAAGGGAATAAGAACTCGACACAAATTTGGCGACCTTTGTAGCCAGAGTAACTACATTTTTCACAACCAGACTCACTCGATATATGAATATCAGCATTCTTATCAATAAGTCTTGTATATAAGCCATGAGAAACACGTGATTTAAGAGTTTCGTCATCAAAGTTGAACGGTAGGGAGCAGTGAGTACAAGTCCTCCTTAGAAGTTTTTGAACAATAATTCCGGCCCAGAAGTCATATGAACGAAGCTTATCCATTTCTATCCCTAGTGAATTTAGGCGAGATATAACACCTGTGACGCTACTAGCATGTAATGTAGTTACAGCTAAATGCCCACTTTCAACAACGTCAGTTAGTGCTTTAGCGGTAGCTGGATCACGAGTCTCTCCAATTAACAACACGTCAGGATCTCTTCTCATTGCCGAATAGATATAACGCATAAATGGGTTCGTATCGTCCCCTTTTAGTTCATTCCTCTTTACGTTTGTCTGAACTGCCCCTCTTATTGAGTACTCTACAGGATCTTCCACAGTTAGGACTGAGATAGACTTATTATGAAAACTCAGATATAGCCACTCCAAAAAACCTTTAATCGTTGTGGACTTTCCGGAGCCGGTTGTTCCAGCAACAACTACTAACCCGAATGGTCTACTTACCATTTTTTTTATCAGATCAGATTCTTCGGGGGAAAAGCCTAAATCTGTTAAGTCAGAAATTTCTCCGACGCCTCCGTCTTGAAGCACTCGAAAGACGGCATGATAACCTTGCTCGGTGCGCGTTTTAAGCGGTGAGTGCGCATAACGTAGATTTAGTATCTTCCCTTTAAGGCTAGGAATCGGCCCCATAGCATCCTGAGGAACCTTTCTATTCCATGCACTACCTTTGCTAATTGCTTCTACATTGTAAAAAGTTGATATAGCAGCATCCGCACTATCTGTGTCCAATGTCTTGTAAAAACTCTTATTTCCATCTACTCGGAAATAGATGTCACACTGTTGGTCATTTCTAACAAAGTGAATGTCGCTAGAACCATACTCATCAGCGTCACTGAAAACAGAGACTAAAGTTTGTTTAGCCTCGGTAGAGTCTACATGAAGTAAATCTTTAGTAGCCAAACGATCTATTTCAGAAACAACTTTTAAAGGAACAAAATAAGAAAAATTAAAACTGTTTTTAAGAATCAATTTATTTAAACTATCAATAGCTAATCCCATTCTTCCACTATCTTCAGGCAGGAACAGATATTTTTCGTTTGATTTAGTTAACTTGCATATGTAGATATTATAGCTATCTAGATCCGTAGAATACTTCGTAACAGACAAATCTTCTCTCTCTAATATATCTTGATAGTCAATGATTACATTGGTAGTCACTTTCTGTACCTCAGTTCTACTGTGCCATTTGATGAAACTACATAACTATACCCACCACCGAAGATCCTATTTGGTTTAATTCCACTAAATCTAGCCCCGTTACTTCTGTTAAGAAAATCAGCGTATGTAGTACCATCTATTACATATATAGTAGAAAGGGTTATTTCATAGTTTGACGTTTTTGGGGGCTCTGTGGTCTTATTAGAATTGTTGTTTTTAACCCTAACGCTTCCTTTAATAGATGCTTGCTTAGATGTTTTTTTCAACTGTTCTAGTATTTTCTTTTGTTCGAGTTGAAGCCTTTTAATCTCAATATTCTGCTCTATTCCCTTAATTAAAATTTGGTTTTCAATGCTTCTTTTTTGGAACTTTTTAAGTCGCTGTTCAATCTCACTGACAGGGGCAACCTCTTCTTGTGAGGTAATATTTTTTGATTTTGACTCATCATTAATATTGCCAGCGTAGGATAGAGAAGAAAATAGAAAGCATACTATTATAATTGAAATTTCCGTAACCGTGTGCCTACTGTTTATAATAAAATCACCCATTATATATCACTCCTATATCTGCAACATATTTAGAATCTTTAAAAGATAGCTTCTCAAAGAAGACATTAGATGACTCAGGGAATATATCAATCAAGGAGTAGAG
>NZ_JPJA01000042.1:0-6087 GCF_000733315.1 Vibrio sp. ER1A | reverse complement strand
TCAAGTGTGTAGATATATGAAATCAAAATTATTTTTGTATTTGATGACCTGATAATATCTTGCTCCCTTAATATCTCTAGAGCTCCATCTAATTTCATGCGCAACCTTGTTTTCTGTTTGACATTGATAAGCACCATGGCCCTAGCCAATGAATCAGCCGTTTCGTCTCATTTAAAAGTAAAGGACGAAGATTTTGGCCGTACTCTGCCTTTCTTTGGAGATCGAGTACGTAGCGTTGGAATTAGGCTGCCCAAACCGATCGGGATATCTTTGTTTACTCATCAGCAAGAAGACTTAATGAACTTGAGCGACTTTAAAGTTGACGGTGAATCGGTAGGGGACTTACTGCCCGACGGAGCAAGTCAAACGGTAAATACAACGAGTATTATTGCGGTGAGAGGTGATGTATGGTTGCTGCCGTTTTGGGGCTTTAACGCCATGATAGGCAAAGCGATAACCACATCGGACATATCTATTGGTGTTAATGACTTACTTAACGACAATATTGCAAAGCTGGAACTTAATGGGATGGCAACGACGTCGACCATTACATCGATAGGTACAACCTTAGCGTATGGGCATAAACAGTTTTTTACGACCATAGATGCACAATATGTCTCTACAGCTGTCTCCGGTGTGGGTGTCGATTTGGATGCTTTGGTGGTGACTCCGTTAGTAGGGTTTAATATTGGGGACAGCGGTTGGAAAGTCGTAGTCGGGGGACAGTACCAAGATTATCAAAGGCAACTTAAAGGACAGTTTGCAGATATCCGATTTAGTGCCAAACAAACATCAAGTAGATGGTCGACAATGGTTGGAATGCAAAAAGAGTTCAGTGATAACTGGGAGGCCTCGTTAATGGCGCAGAGCGGCAGGACGAGGGAGGGCGTGACGTTTATGTTAGGTAAACGGTTTTAAACCACTTGTTGCAATCGAGGAAGCAAAGCAGTTGGCATAGCCAGGTGATATCCTTGATAGAAATCTATCTTCAGCGCTTTCATTGCAACGAGCTGTTCAGCGGTCTCTACGCCCTCTATGACGGTCTTGGCCCCTGATTGTTTAGCAAGTTTTAAACCCGTGAGTAGGGGGCGTTGATTTCCATCCATATACTCAATTAACAACTGACGGTCCAATTTTAGTATATTAGGTTTAACTTGTTTGACCCTTTCAGGACTTGATTCTTTACATCCAAAATCGTCGATAGCAATCAAAAAATCTTCATTACTTAGCTGGTGAGCAGCTGAAGCCAATGTTCTCGCACTAAAGGCCGTTAATTCCACAAGCTCGACAACGACTCTTTTATTATCGATTTGCAGTGCTTTAAGTCGAGACATTAACAACGATGATTTTAATCCTTCAGCCGCCAGCCTTTCACTGGATATCGGTAGAAAATTGAGGAATATAAGTCTGTTGTTGTACAAGGACATACTAAAGTTACGCAAATGAATGGCACGGCTCAATCTGTCCACGTTGAGCTGATCGGCTAATGAAATTTCATCATTCTGGAAAAATAGATTGGGTGGAATTGGTTCGTCATTTTGATCAAACAAGCGAACCAATGCTTCCATACCGATTATTTCATTTCTTATATTGAATATAGGCTGAAACACACTTTTTAAGGTCAAGTGTTTATAGGTTGCAATACAGCACCCGGAACGATCGAGTCTAATCCGTTGGGAAAATTGATGTTTATCGGTTAGTAGCATTTACAGCGTTTTATAAATGAAATTCAAACTATGATGGCACGCTGATCACGGATGTCAAATTCAGTAACTGAATGATATCTGTGATAAATATCACTATTATTGGCTAAGTCAATGTGAACTATTAACGTTTTTTGAAAGTGAATCAGTGTCAGTGTTTATAATTTGATGAAATCGTGTATAAAAAGCAGACAAAACTCGGCTAATAACCTTAACTACATTGATCTGTCTCATATTTGCGATAGCAATAGTATTGATAAATGTAATCGATTAACTTTTTGGAGATTTGTCTGTTTTTTTTGAAATACATCTCATTTTAACGCTCATCAAAGAAATCCTTGTTCCTTATGTATTTACTCATTAAATGATAAGAAAAAGGCCGGACTAACCAGGATATTAATGAGCGCCCGAATCTCACTAATGAAGGTGTGTTTTCATAAATGCGCCCGTTGTAGAGCCATAACATTTTTCCCACGTGCCAGTATGCGAATGGAATGGGTGGTAAGAACGTGACAACATCGAGGTCACAACAGATTCGGTAGGTTTTATGAGCTAATTTAAAGTGCTTTTTAAATCCATAACCCCCAATAGCCGGTTGGCCAAACGTAACAATGCGTTTTATCGACTTTGGGTATTTCTGTTCAAGTACGTCAGCAATAACACATCCGATCGCGCCGCCAGAGGAATGGCCTGTAATCGCGATTCGTTTACCATTCTCAATCAATTCGGAAGCGATGCTTATTGTGCGTTCGAACACAGAAAGGCCCAATTGGTCTTTTTTGTGCGTGGGTTGGCTTTCTTGGTTAAGAATAAAGTGAAAGCCTGCGTGAATAGAGTAGTTCAGCCCAAAGTGTCGACAGCTTCTTTGCCACATAGCGAAGTTTAATAACCAATCAGTAGGACTGTGAGAGCCTTTAATTACGATAACCGCTTCTTCTTTGTTTTGGCTCCACAGAATGCGAACGACGGTTTTTCCAGATCTATTGGCGACAATTCGTTGCCCGTTAGGGTCGAAACCGTAGCGTGTTTGCTTGAATACTCGAGGATATGCCAAGTTACACAACACAGCGTATTTTTCATATTGGTATCGTTTGAGACTTTTCACTTCAACTCTGGTTTGGTTAGTAACGGAACCACTATGAGAAATTGTAGTTAAAGTTTGATGACAACTACCATGAAAAAAAGGGGGCTATGGATAAATAATGGCGTAGAGCTGAACGTACTTTAATACTGGCTCTTGGTTGGCTGTCCGTTTTAAGGGATGAGTGAAGTTAATATAGTTAGGTGTCATCGCAAGTCGATTTCGAAGTGAACCACTAAGTGAACTATCTGCCTCAAGCAATTTAACTCCTTGGCGGACATAACTGTCGAGATCGTGTGGCAGTGTATTTTGCCACCAATGGATAATTCCTCTGCTTTGAGCACATCGATTGATCCAGTGGTCGGCGACAACCACCAAAATATCCTTAGATTGAATGGCGTAATGATTCTCTGCTTGCCATTGTTGAAGGTGAGTAAATAGGCGCTCTTTACTTGCAGAGTTGGCATTAATGAAATGATGAGTGATTATCCAAATAGTCCCCAAAGAAGAACTGACCCGATAATTACATGAGCTTGCTGAATCACTTTTCGAATCTAACGGGGCTAGTGTTGCCTCATGTCCCAAGCTCGTAAAGCTTGCGGAAACTCTTCTAGCGAATGCGAGTCCAAGGTGATGTTCGGTCATTCCACCATTATGAACCGCAGGGTAGTGCTGGTGGCAGAGCTTTTGGCAGTCTGCTTGAAAGTTGCGAATACTATGAACTACGATATCTTGCAACAATGAAAAATCCTTCTTCCTTGAAACGGAGTCTTTATTAGATTCGTTTTTCCCAAGTACCCCAACGCACGACACCTAACACGTCAATGTCATTATCACTAACTTGATGGATCGCATTCTTGGTTGTGTCATCGCCATACCAGACATGGATGATACTACCCACTTTAACAAGCGTGAAAAAATCCGGATAGGGGTTACCTGGAAGCCTTGCTAACACGATGTCATCGTTAACCCAAGCCTTATTAGGATTTACAAGCGCGATACAATCCCATTTATAGGAGACTGACCCAGTAACTGGGTACATTACGCCAAAACACTCTTTGTATTCAGGAGGAACAGGTATAGAGCCAACTGAAGGAGGCGTTTCGCCGCTTAATAATGCATTAACCTCTGTACGATTATACACCGCTACAGTGATCGCACTTTGGTTTGCTGCATGAGTAATATCTTCAGCATCTGTGTGTTTGTCGCCAACACCAAAGCAAAGCCAATGTGCTTGCACTTTAAAATAATCAGCGATTAATGAAAGATCTTCAATGGACGGATAAGTACGTGTTGGGCCTTTCGTGAGGTAACGTCCTATCGTGGCTTTACCTTTTCCGATCGCTTCGGCCAACTCGTTATTGGTAATATTTTTTTCTTTTAGCAGTGTAGAAATGCGTTCTTGATATCCGTCGGTCATGGTTCCTCCATAAAATTGTCTTTATGATAGTTTATGGGTTTCAAAAATGAAACTTATAAGGGAAATAATCAAAGATTATGAGACTTGCGTGGAAAATTGTGAAAGCGAGGTTGGGATCTACGGTGGAATACTTGCCTTAAATGGAGCAGTGTTATAGTTAACCCTTTAATTGTAACAAATAATTAGGAATAACATGTTTGAAACCAAGAAAAAAGCAGAGCTCATTAGTGACTTACAAACCTACTTTAGTGATGAGCTCGATTACGAGTTAGGGCAGTTCGACGCCGAGTTTTTACTAGATTTCCTGATCAAAAAACTAGGTCCTGCCTTCTATAACAAAGGGTTAGATGATGCCAAACAGGTACTTGAACGGAAAGTTATGGACATTAGTGATGAGTTGTATGAGATAGAAATGCCAGAAGATAGCTAAGTGACTAATTGGTAAATAAATATCTTGTTCGAAAAAACTGAAGAACATTATCAAAGAGTGATTATCGTTAAAGTGTCAATTTAAGTAAATACTGTATCTCAAAGGTTGTATGGTTGTTAGGATATTAAATGAGATGCAATATCAAGTAACGGAATTGGTAATGACTGGAAACGAAGGAAAAAACTATAACCCTGTGGCGAGAGCACTGCATTGGCTTTCTGCGATTGTGATTATAGGAATGTTTGCCGTTGGCTTATGGATGGTTGACTTAACCTATTACAGCGAATGGTACAAAACAGCTCCTCATTGGCATAAGTCGATAGGTATTCTTTTAGCTGGTTTGACGGTTTTTCGTCTTCTTTGGAAAAGTGCCACTGTCACACCAAAGATTGAAGGCCATCCTATTGAGCAATTAGGAGCGAAAGTTGGCCACTTACTGATGTATCTAGCACTGATTGTTATATTTGTCAGTGGCTATTTAATCTCTACCTCAGATGGTAGAGGCATAGAAGTATTTGATTGGTTCACTGTACCTGGTGCAGGTGAGTTATTTGCTAACCAATCTGACATAGCGGGCGAAGTTCACTTTTATGCTGCTTGGTTCGTTATTATTGCCGCCGCTGGACATGCACTAGCCGCGTTAAAACATCACTTTATTAACAAAGATAATACTCTTCGAAAAATGTTAGGAGTTTCGAAATGAAAAAGACACTAATCGCTACAGGAATGGCAGTGGCAATGATGTTGCCGCTAGGTGCAAATGCTGCAGACTATGTAATTGATACAAAAGGTGCACACGCCTCTATTAACTTTAAAGTGAGTCACCTTGGCTATAGTTTTATTAAAGGTCGATTCAACAACTTCTCAGGCGAGTTCAGCTATGATCCAGCAAACATTGACGCATCAGCGGTAGAAGTCGTAGTTGATACGACAAGCTTAGATTCAAACCATGCTGAGCGTGACAAGCACATCCGCAGTTCAGACTTCATTGATGCAAGCAAGTTCTCTGAAGCAACGTTCAAAAGTACTGGTGTAAAAGATAAAGGTGACGGCAAACTTGACGTGATGGGAGACCTAACACTTCACGGAGTAACACAACCAATCACGATTGAAGCTGAGTTTATCGGTGCAGGTCAAGACCCTTGGGGTGGTGAGCGTGCTGGCTTTAATGGTACTACCCGTTTAGAACTGGCTGACTTCAAGATTCCAGTCATGGGCGATTCAAGCTATGTTGACATGGAACTTCACGTAGAAGGCGTGAAGAAATAACTGTTTCTCATGAACATGCTAATTTGATTTTTCAAGCCCCTTTTTAAGGGGCTTTTTTGTGAACCAAACTAAATCAAAAATACTGATAATTATTGTCAGATTTTCTTTTCTCGTAAGTTACGAGTCATTTATTAATGCTTCGTTAACTGCTTTCTATAAATAACCAATTTTCTTCAACTACATT
>NZ_JPJA01000041.1:0-3581 GCF_000733315.1 Vibrio sp. ER1A | reverse complement strand
ACTATACTTAGCTATTACATTTCATATAGCGGAAGTCGGAAGCAATTATATTACTAATTCCGTATGGCTAATTGGAATTAGTAATACTACTTTAAAATTTGCAATCTATAGACTAACTAATTCTCAAGCGTACTGTTAACACTGAACAAATAACGAACCTTTTTGGTTGTCCACTAGTTAATTTTGATGGGTAAGTCCTGTAACTTAATTAGTGTGTTAGTAAACATCACCTAAGTATTAATGGCTCGAATTTTGATCTACCATCTTTGTAGTTATACGGTTTATACTGTGACTTGAGGCTTTTATGATGATAGTTTTGTGTTTACCTAAACATCTTATTTGCGTGTATATAAGTCATATGGTCCTTTGAGATATGGATACGTCATTTTTTCTTTATTGACAATTCTGTATTCTTACAAAGTATGTGCTTTAGACATTTAATACGAACCACTTCGAACTAGGTTTGTTGCATATTCATCAATGAAGATGATTAGATTAGCTCTCTCTGAAACGTCCTGGCATATTTTAGCTATAAATTTAAGACTAAAATGTATTTCGCTTTTAACATTGGTTTCAACTAAAGCTTCGAAATAAAACTTTATTTAAACTCCCTCTGACTCAGTTAAACAGAAATTTTTAACGTGTTTTCACTATTTACTTTTATCGTAGGGCCTCCCTAATTCAGTTGATCACCAACCAAAACGGTAAGTATGTCTCACACTAAGCCAATTCATCTTATTCAACGCCTTTTACTATTGTTTAGGTTTCATAAAGTTACGCATTGTAATTAGTTTCTCTGACTTAACAGTCTGCTATACATAATACATCGTAGTTTTTAGGAGTGACCGCTTCTAGCAACCATAAATCGGCAGACCAGTGGCATCAATATAAGATGCGGAGTCGAACCTTTGATTAGTGCCTTAGGCATCACAGACACTTCATTCGCTCTATGGTTGATACCCCTTTAATGCGTTGAAGATATCAGAATTTAAACAAGTCAAAAAAGAAACAAAAAGCCGGCGAACTCAATGGCATGGAAAAACATGCTTTGGAATAAGACAGCTGTAATATCTAGCTAAAAATAGGAGATCTCCTATCTTATTGTTTACTCTGTTTCCACTCACTTATAGCTTATTCATCAATCCAAAACGTATGCTTTATTAAGGCTTTGTTGTCATACTTCTAGTTACTTTTTTGATACCGAGGTAGGTATTAGGCCACAACTATTAATAGGTGTTGCAGGGCAGATAGTAGCTTCTTGATTTGGTTCCATCGATTTAAGCAACAAAGCTTATGCTCTAGTACACCTTAATTTATCTTTACATCTGTAACTTCCATATCAAATGGTTTGCCGTTAATACTCTTAATATCTTTCAAATATTTTCTTGGAAGCTTAGAGATCTCTCTAATAAACCTTGCACCTGCTCTGCCAATCTTCGAGTTCTCAGTTTTTATAATACTCTTCGATTTTGTTACAAAGTAATCTGCTTAAAAGCACTTTCCCAATCTCCTGTTGTCGATTGACGGCAACAGCTAACACTTTCATACCAATTATTTTCTTGCGTCAATTTGGTTGGACTCCAACGCCAATCACAAACATCACTAAGTAGTACAAAAGTCCTGATGTTCATTGCACCGCCAATATGGACCACAGAAGTATCAACAGAAATTAGCGCATCAAGGTTTTTCATAGCACATGCAGTGTCATAAAAATCCTCGAAAGAATTTCCAAGGTTAATAATGCCATACTTCGAAAGAACTGCTTTTTCTTGTTCCGTAGGTTGAAACTGTAGTGAATAGAGATTAGCTTCTTTGGCCTCTACTGGTAGATGAGCCAAAAACACCTCAAGTTCCATTGAACGAATAGCATCTTGACGGTGATCAGGATTACCTCGCCAAACGATAGCTATCTGTCTTTTTTCATTGTCTAGAAAAAACTGTTGGAAGCTGGCCCTACTATCTTGAGGGGCAACTGTTAAATATCCAGATTGATAAGGAACTGAGTTTGCCTGAGTTTCTAGGATATACGGCAAGTCCATAACAGGAAGATGATAGTCTATGCCTATTTTTTCGCCTATTTTAGGAACTTCGCAGATATCGCCGTAGTTATACTGCATCAACCGCCATAGGGGGTTGAGGACATGGATGTAAATCGCCTTAGCACCTTTTTGCTTTAGAATAGGTGCAAAACGAATGAAATTGATCACATCCCCAAAGCCTTGTTCATGTGAAATCAGTATCGCTTTGTTAGAAACATCCGTTTCTTTTTGCAATAGATTTGTATTTGGAATTGGTAGTAAATTCGTATTTAAAATCAGACCAGCGCGTTTCATACTATTATTATCATCATAACGAGCTCTAAAAAGATCAAAACCATGTACATAGTCGTCCATTGATAAATATTTAAACGCCATTAGATAATCAACAAGTTTGTCGTATTGACTCGCTAAAAGTACTCGCTGTCCTCTAGCGTTCAAGATTTCCAGTATCAAGATCGTATCTGTAAGCATTTCAGTGTTGCCGGCAATATCCGTACACTGAACGGCCCATTTATAATTCCCTTTAAGAGACAACTGAGGCAAAAACAAGCTCCAATTACCTGATTCACCCACTTCAACCGGAGTAATTTCTGCTACGGGCACAGCACACCCAGATGGGTCTGTTAATGAAATAAGCTCAACCTGAGACCCTACTTTTCCTTTCCCCGACAACTCAATATCTTTTAACTTATTAACATCAACCACTATACAAAACCTACCAATATCATTAACAATAGCCCCAGCTGCTCATTCAGGAACTTGGTCCATAGTAAGCCGAGGCGTACAATATACGTTTATACCTAAATTTTGATCGTACTAACTAATTGATACTCGATATGTAGGAAAATACTTAAAATGTTAAAAGTATATCCTTTCAACCAAATACATAACGTAATTAGGCTATGTTGAAAATGAATTTCATAAGTGAATGGAACCACGGGGGAGCGCTCAAGCTGTCATCAAAGCACTGATGGTTAATACAGGTCTCTCCTGCTTTTCATCAGCCGTGTTGCCACATTTGAAATTGAATTCTCTTAAGCATATGCATGACATTAATAAGTGGACTAGGTGGATAAGTCGTTTAGCTTTCCAAGACTCGTTTCAACTATTTGCCCTGGCGATGAACTGCCTCATCTGGGCATTTTCCTAACGTCTTTAACGTCCTAAGCCGGCGCTTTATCCGTATCGATTAGGCATTCCTAACTTTTTGCCCTATTAAAGCCCTCGCTAAAAAACGCTTCGGTATTGCGAGTAGTGGAAATGAAATAGATAATTTTCCTTGCTCACCAACTACTCGATAGAGGTAAACCCTTTTTTTGTACGTCTCATAAACTTTTGAACTCACTCCTGAGCACGGCAAGTAAGCCAATACTATTTAAGCTGTTCTTGAATAAGTGAAGCATACCATTGAACCCATCGATAGATTGTCGAGTGGTCAACATTGACACCTTGCTCACTCAGTATCTCTTAAAGTTCACGATAGCTGATAACGTATTTACAATCCCGTTCTTAGAACATCGGATGGGCTTTGTTGCCGAAATC
>NZ_JPJA01000040.1:0-9874 GCF_000733315.1 Vibrio sp. ER1A | reverse complement strand
AATGTCTAACTTGGACGCTGGTGGTATCGCTCACGCGGTTCTTGGCGCGACAGGTATCGTTGCGGTAATCATTGCAGGGTGGACAACGTCTAATCCAACTATCTACCGTGCAGGTCTGGCAATCCAAAGTATCTTCCCGAACAAATCGCGTGCATACATCACGACTATCGTTGGTGTTGTTACCGCTATTATTGCTTGTTTCCCATTCGTATTTACCCGCTTATTAGACTTTGTGGGCTACATGGGTCTTCTGCTGGCACCAGTTGGCGCAATCATCGTGTCTGAGCACTGGGTATTCAAGAAAATCGGTCTGACTCCACTTTGGTCTAAGTACCAAGGTAACGACCTGAACAAAGCGGCACTTATCACTTGGGCTATTGGTGTTGTTTTTGCGATAACGTGTGAACAGATGGGCATCCTGCATTTGTTCTTCCTTTTTGTACCGACTTACCTACTGTCTATGGCCGTTTACATCACGTTAGCGAAATCTATGGGTGCCGGTCATAACTACGCTAAACAGGAAGCGGAATACCAACAAGAGCAGAATCAACGTGAAGAGTACCATGCTGAACTAGCGAAACGCGAAGCAGCACAACAGACTGAAGCTAAGCCAGCCAGTCTGCTGGAGAAAGCTTCCGGCGCGATTGCTCTGGCCTCTCTGGCTGCGTTGGTAGTTTCTGCATTGAAAGTCTGGGGCGCAGATGCTGACTACCAAGTGGCATTCGAGTCCTTTAAAGCGTTCGCGATTTATCCGACTGTAATTTACTTTATCTCGGCGACCACCTGGATCACTCTGCGTGACAAAACTTAAGAGAGTATATAAATGAATGACTTAATCAGAAAAGCCTTTGTTATGCAGCTCAATGAAAGCTGTAAGGCAGAATACAAAAAACGACATGATGAAATCTGGCCAGAGTTGGTGGACGTTCTGAAAAGTCACGGCGGTCACAACTACTCCATCTTTCTCAATGAGGAGACTAATCAGCTATTTGGTTATGTCGAAATCGAGAGTGAGGAGCGTTGGGGTCGGGTTGCCAATACTGAGACTTGTCAGAAATGGTGGGCTTATATGCAAGACATTATGGCAACCAATCCGGATAACTCTCCGTTGTCTGTAACCCTAGATTCCGTCTTCTATCTGACTTAACGTTAAGACCAATCGCAGTAAATAACCAGTCAATAAGCCTCGCTATATTGCGAGGCTTATTATTTGACAGTGACGAATTTTTTCCATCTGCGCTTCCCGCTTTACCGTTCAACTGCTTCCTTCTTCAAAAGAACATAAAACCAAACATTTAGAGAAGCTCTGGCAGAACTTTATCTATGCAGTATCACGTTGTTTATCAAAACTTTGAAACGCCGCATGAGCTTCTTGAAAAAAACGCACCAATTGCGTTTTTACGGGGGGATTTTTGAAGTTATTCGGTCGCAAAAAACGGTGTAATAGCTCTAAAGAACAAGAGGTGGTATTCATGATGAAGGCTGTGATTGCAATAGACCTTGGGGCGTCAAGCGGACGTGTCATGGTCGGTTATCTAAACAACGGAAAAATCGAACTCGAAGAGTTTCACCGTTTTCAAAACCAGCAAGTGATGCATGGTAATGAGTCGTGCTGGGATCTCTACTCAATTCTAGAAGAGATCAAAGTAGGCATCAATAAAGTAGTGGCGACAGGTATTGAGATTACTTCACTGGGCATAGACACCTGGGGGGTCGATTTTGTGCTGCTAAACAAGTTTGGTAAACACTTAGGTGAGTTTGTCAGCTACCGTGATGCACGTACAGAAGGTGTCCTAGATAAGCTGTTAGCGGATAATCAGCTAACCCTGCAAGATATCTACACTACAACGGGCATTCAGTTCCTGTCTTTTAACACCATTAACCAGTTAAAAGCGATCCACGATCAACAGCCTGAATGGTATGGCGAGATTGATACCTTGCTGTTTATTCCGGATTACCTTAACTACAAGCTATCCGGCGTTAAACACTGTGAGTACACCAATGCCTCCACCAGTCAGCTTCTGGACTGCAAAGAGAAAGTGTGGAGCAAGGAGCTTATTAACGCATGTGGTGCAAAAATAAACTGGTTCCTGCCACCTAAAATGCCAAACCGCATTATTGGTGAGTACCACTTAGGCGATGTACGAATCCCGGTATGCTCTGTGGCAAGTCATGATACCGCATCAGCAGTAGCAGCAACACCAATCACTCATGAGACTATGGCCTACCTGAGTTCCGGCACCTGGTCTCTAGTGGGGATTGAAAGCTTTGAACCTTACACCGACGAACTTGCTTACCAATACAACCTGACCAACGAAGGTAATGTGGATGGTCGCTATCGCGTACTGAAAAATATCATGGGCTTGTGGCTGATTCAGCGCATTAAAGCAGAAAACCCATCACTGACGTTCCCGGATATCGCTAGTCTGGCACGCCAGGCACAGCCGTTTAAGTATATCGTCAACCCTAATGACAATGATTTCTTAAATCCTGCGTCGATGACACATGCGATTAAAAACTGGTTCAACAAGCGTGACATGGAAGCGCCGGAAACTCTTTCCGAAGTCATTCGCTGTATCTACGACAGCTTAGTCCTAGCGTACGACAGGGTACTGACCGAGCTTGCGGAAGTCACCGGCAAATCCATAACTGAATTACGTATTGTCGGCGGCGGCACGCAAGATAAGTTCCTGAACCAACTTTGTGCCGATGTTTGTCAGATCAGGGTATCGACCGAACCGACAGAAGCCTCGGCACTGGGCAACGTGATTAACCAGTTTATCGCGTCCAACATTATTACCTCGCTGGAAGAAGGCCGCCAGATTATCGATGCCTCTTCCGATGTGAAGAGCTTCACTGCAAACCCTATTGAGGGATTGGAACAAATCAAATCCCAATTCCAACAAATAACTAAATAAGGTACATAACCATGAGCAAAGAGCAGATCATTTCAGCTTACAAACAAGCAAAAGCGGTTTTTGAAAAATACGGTGTGGACACAGATAAAGCAATGGAGCTACTGAGCCAGACAGCAATCTCTATGCACTGCTGGCAAGGCGACGATGTACGTGGTTTTGAATCGCCAGAAACAGCCCTGAGTGGTGGTATCCAAGCAACGGGTAACCACCCGGGCGCGGCAAAAACACCAGATCAACTGCGTGCGGACATGGAAAAAGCTTTCTCTCTTATTCCGGGTAAGAAGCGCGTTAACCTGCACGCGATTTACATCGATGCCGATGAATATGTTGAACGTGATCAAATCAAACCTGAGCACTTTTCTCGATGGGTTGAGTGGGCGAAAAAACAAGGGCTTGGTCTGGACTTCAACCCGACTCTGTTCTCTCACCCTAAAGCAGACGACGGTCTGACGCTGTCTCACCCGGACGAAGATATCCGTCAGTTTTGGATTGAACACGTAAAAGCGAGCCGTAAGATTTCTGAATACTTTGGCCGTGAACTTGGCACAGCATCATTTATGAACATCTGGATCCCGGACGGAATGAAAGATCAACCTGTTGACCGCCTTTCTCCACGCACACGTCTTGCAGACTCTCTGGACAAAGCTCTAGCTGAGAAGATTTCTCCTGAGTTCCACAAAGATGCTGTAGAGAGCAAACTGTTCGGTATAGGCGCAGAAGCATTCACCGTTGGCAGCAACGAGTTCTATCTAGCGTACGCTGCAACCCGCGGCACGGCACTATGCCTTGATGCAGGCCATTTCCACCCAACTGAAGTGATCAGCGACAAAATCAGTGCATGTTCACTGTACGTCAATGACCTACAGCTACATGTAACCCGTCCGGTTCGCTGGGACTCTGACCACGTGGTGTCGTTCGATGACGAAACGCAGGCAATCATGCGTGAAATCGTACGCAACAACCTGCTGGATCGCGTAGCAATTGGCTTGGACTTTTTTGATGCATCAATCAACCGCGTAGCGGCTTGGGTTATCGGTACCCGCAACGCACAAAAAGCACTACTTAAAGCCCTGCTTGAACCAGTAGAGCAACTAAAAGCGGCAGAAGCATCCTTCGATTACACCACACGCCTTGGACTGATTGAAGAGGCTCATTCTCTACCATGGGCAGCTGTATGGAATTACCACTGTTTGCAAAACGAAGTCCCGGTTGGCTTTGATTGGATCAACGATGTGAAGGATTACGAAGCAACCATTCTGGAAACACGTTAATTCAAACCGCTCAACAATCAAACAAGTCAGATTCTACGTCTGACTTGTATGGCTAAGTTAACTAGATATAAAAGGCTAATACTATGATTCAATTAAACGATGCAGTGATATGTGAAATAGAGAAAGTCAGTGAAGTTTCTCAGTACCTTTGGCAACGTGAATGGGCAGAGCGCAACGGCGGTAACATCTCTGTGGACGTCACAGATCTATTCGATGAAATCCCGCAAGTTGACGTGCAAGAAAAAACACTGCCACTGCAACTGCCAATAGAAAGTGCTAACCGCATTTATTACGTAAAAGGTACTGGCCAACGAATCCGTGAACTGCGGGAGCCTGACTATGCGGGTTGTATACTTAAAGTCAACGCAGCGGCAAACGGTTACCAAATCATCTGGGGCGGAAAAGCGAGTGAAGATTTCGCCCCAACCTCTGAATTTATCAGCCATATTAAGATTCTTGTAGAAAAAAGCAAAGCAGGCTCTGACCACAAATCCGTAGTTCACACTCACCCACTTGAACTGATTGCGCTTTCTCATCACTCAGACATTTCAAAGAGCAGCGAACTGTTCACCCATACCTGCTGGAAGATGCTGCCGGAAGTCCGTGCATTCGTCCCACGCGGTATCGGCATGATCCCGTACTGTCTGCCTTCTTCAGAAGAGTTAGCGGATGGTACAACAGCAGCATTGCTTAAGCATGACGTTGCGATCTGGGAAAAACACGGTGCAACCGCTTCCGGTGCCGATGCGCTGCAAGCATTTGATTACGTAGATGTCGCCAACAAAGGCGCAAAATTATACCTGATGTGTATAGCTGCTGGTTATGAGCCTGAAGGTGTGACGAGAAAAAATATGGATATTTTGAAACGAGAATTCAATCTATAGAGGTATATATTATGAGTGTGTTCAAACTGGCTTTTCCGAAGATCAACTACTCCGGTGTTGGCTCAATTGAAGCATTAGTTGAACGTCTGACTGAAGAGCATGGCAGTGAAAAAGGTCTTCTGATCTGCGACCCGGCTCTGGTAGAGCTTGGCTTTGCTGACAAACTTCTCATCAGTTCGCTTAACCTGATGCTTTTCAAAGATGTGCGTCCAAACCCGGACACCCATACCGTGAACAGCGCGTACAAGATGTATTCTGAGTCTGAGGCGCAGTTTATTATTGGTTTCGGTGGTGGCAGCTCAATTGATACCGCGAAAGCCATCAAAATCCTTTCTGCTAATGATGGTCCGATTGCAGCGTATAACGGTATTGAGAAAGTAATAACGCTTGGCGTTCCTCTGTACGCAATCAATACCACTGCAGGTACAGCGGCAGAAGTGACGAGTAACGCAGTGATCACTGATACAGAGACACACGTTAAACACGTAATTATCTCGGACAAGATCATTCCGGAAATTTCAGTGAACGATCCTAGTGTTATGCTTGGTGTTCCAAGCGATACAACGGCAGCAACCGGTATTGATGCATTAACACACGCGGTTGAATCTTTTGTATCTGTTGGGGCACACAAACTAACCGATTATATTTCTCTGGAAGCAATCAAAACCATCGCGCAAAACTTACCAAAAGCGGTTGATGACGGCACAAGCATCGAAGCACGTGAAATGATGGCATACGGTCAGTTTATCGCCGGCTTGTCATTTAACAGCGCAGGTCTGGGTATGGTTCACGCAATGGCTCACCCTGCCGGTGCTCACAAAGACTTACCACACGGGGTATGCAATGCAATTCTATTGCCTGTCGTGTGTGAGTTTAACCGCCCGTACTGCGTTGAAAAATTTGCCCAGGTTGCCAAGGCGCTTGACGCAGACACCTCTGGTATGACCGTAGAAGAAGCAAGTCTGGCAGCGATAGATGAACTTCATGCTCTTAACCGCCGAGTAGGCATCCCTGAAGGCTTTGCTCAACTAGGCGTAACGGAAGAAGATATTCAGAGCTGGGCAGATGATGCTCTGGCAGACCCTTGTGCAGGCGGTAACCCGCATCCAATGACTCGTGATCAAGTAATCGCACTGTATAGAAAAGCACTGTAGCTCCGGAAGATTCAGTATTTACTCTTTGTTCCGCAACACAAATGCCAACAAAACCATGTTGGCATTTCCCTATTTCCCCTATATCCAGTTGAAATTTGTCAACACTGTTTGTTGCGTATGCATTATCAACCAAGTCTTGGTACTTATGTAAGCACCAAGACTTTCTGTTTATGTATCTTGTCCGTAATTACGGCTACATTCTAGATCTCTCCTAATCCTGTTTCTAATTATTCTCTGGTATGCAAACTCCTTTGCGCGTCTGATGAATAAAGTCTGCTATCAGAAAAAATAGGTAAATCTGCAGAAATAGAAGATTACACTAAGCACTCGGCTATCAAACTTTGGGGCAAGAGTAAGCCAACCTCGTAAGATAGCTAGTTGAGATAATTCATGTGATTCAGTGGACGGTATGGATAGATTCCTGTTATCACAGGAAAGACGGTAATTAGCGAAGATCTGATGAGATTTAGATAGCAAAACGCCGCTTATAAAAGCGGCGTTTTCAATGGGTGGAAGCTCCAGCCACATGACTAAATGACAGATTTAGTCTTTTATTTTCAGTCAGTTAGAAAATCGACATGGATATATAAATGTTGCTTCAGTACCCCATCCTAGTACCTTTATTTGTTGGATTCAAGAGTTAAAAAATGCCTCATCCGAGGCACCTGTTTTTTCTAACATTCACTCACTTCAACTTTTAATAAAAAGTCGATCCCACGGCCAAAGCTCTCGAAGGTGTTCATCTTTCAGCACTAAACCTCTGTGACCATCAGAGTCTAGAGAATCTTCCATTTCATAGTCTTCTACCATGATATGTGTACGGAACACACTCAAAGCGAATGAAAAAAGAACAAGATCATTTAACGCAAGTTTGGTTTCTCCACACGAAGAAAACACTATTGCGTTGACGATTTCCTCTGCCTGTTCCGGCGTTAGTAGTCTTAAATCAAACTGAGCTCCATGAGCATCTTTTCCGATAACCCAGAACTTAGTCGCTATCCGCTCGATAGCTTCTCTAGCTCGGTAGTCTGCATCACGACCATTGTCGATAATCCAATCGAGCACACCGTATGCCTCATCCATTTGCTCAATTATCAATGAGTAACGATTGCTTTCTGAGCCGATATTTTCATACATAACTTTACCTCCACGTTTTAGTTATGCATGTCGTATGGTCAACTATCGAATTGCGTAAGTGTGTTGAGCCATTTTTCTGCTTTACTTACGAGTCCATCTTAGGAAATGGCACTCTACCCCTTAAGTGTGCTTGCTCAAAGAAGAGCTTCAAAATTGCATACTTTTCTTTGCGGGTTTGGGTTGATTCGTATCTTGTTCTTTGCCAATAGCCGATGATCTGTCTTTTACCTACTTTGTGTAACTGCTCACCTAGATAAGGCTCATGCTCGAAAATATTCTCTAAAATAGCAAGGAGGCGTGCAACCTGTTTACGACGAAAAGCGATGCCTGGCTTTTGATACGACGCCATTATCGTCATGACCTGCCTGTATGTAGTAGGATTCAAAACGCTACCCCAGGTACGAGTTTGTAATCTCAACGCGATGATGTCCAAGTCTCTTAGACAGCTCTGTGCGAACACTTAGGTCTAAAGCCTTTGCTTGTTGCAAAGTCATCGACAGTTTATTTGCTATATATTGATAGTGCTCCTTACCATGGGAAATCCCAGACTGAACGGGACAAGGAACACCGGCCCTGTCTAAATAGAAGGCACAAGCATAATATTTTCGCTCACCATGAGTCTTGTAATGCGCATCTATCGTCGTGGACACTCGCCATGCATGACTTTGGAAAGCCTTAAAACTGAACCGCTCGGGAATCAGCGTTCTGGAATAGCTTTGCTTCTGGTAGTTAGCCACCTCTTGAATAAGCTGGTATTGCTTCCTGGTTTCAATTGGAATTAGTCGCCGTTGCCCTCCCTTAGTAGCACGGACTATGGAAGGTGTTTCATTATTCTCTATTGCTTTAAGACATTGCTGTGCATCAAATAGGCTTGCTTCTCGAAATCGCATTCCAAAAAAGCGTTGTAGCTGCATCACCAACTGAAGTTCGACCGTTACGCCAGCTAAAACTTTTTGGTGTAATACATCGGGCACTGACCCATCAACCAAGGCAATCGCGACATGTGGGTATTGGATTTGATGCCCCCCTGTTGTTCAAGACTGGCGTTGATTAGCGCTTTTTCAATATCTCTTGAACCTAGAGAGTAATTTGGTTTTGTAAAATCCCTTACCCCTTTTAGACGATGTCCTGTGTATTTTTTTGTCAAGTTAGTCTCCTCTATAAATTATTCATAATGTCTCCTGCGTTTTACATAGCTGATTGCGCGGCCATTCGGCTGTAGCGATAAATGATATACGTCGGTAGTTATTTGATGCTCTTCCATGTGCGGAATCGAGGGCTTGTTGCATCCTCACCAAATAAGAGGTGACGACATTTTCTATTCTAAAAATGACGTCTCTGATGGCTCAGTCGACAGCTGAATTAGGCGTTGATTCCACCATCAGGGGCTATGTCTTAAGTTTGTACTTTCACGTTATGTATCGAGTTGGCAGTCTGAGTGGTAACGCCAATAAAAATATGCTTACCATCGTTTCTCGATCACCTAATAACGCTGAACTTCCAGCTACTTCTCTAAGTAATGTTGTGCACTGCCCGTAGTCCTTATACGAGCGGTAGATTTTTCTCTTCGTCTAATTTCTTCGATGAAATTAGACGAATTCATTGTCGTGTCGTTTTCTCCATTGAAGCCTGGGTAGGCAAAAAGCTAACCCTGCATTGGGCTGTCGTATGTGTATTCGCTAGAAACTTAACTTCATTGACGGTGTTGTGAATTCTTTTTGGCTCGCTTAGTAGCTTTTGAGCTCGTAGAGTCAGGCTAACATTGCCACAACTAAGGCATGTGACGGAGTATCAGAGGACAGGTTCAATTGAAGTTGGCACACAAAAGGAAAAAGGTGTGTTTACAGTGTTCGGCATCAACACAAAGTCGCTTGGTGATCACATTGGTAGTCGATTCTTCGTAACTCAGAATTACTCCAAAATACCGTTCCTTTTGCCGAGAACTTCAATTGCATCACCAATGCCTAGGCATCTGATTGCACATATAGTAAAATTGCACGTAAGGGTCTTAGGAAAACAAGTGTCGCTTATCCGATCAAAGCGTGTTTGCTTTGCTATTTCAATTTCTCTATAAGGCATAGTGTTACAGTATCCTTTTTGCACTAGCAGTGAGTACAATTGTTCAATCAAGTGACAGGAAAAACAATCGAATAATAGTGTGCTAGACGGATACGTTTTAATGGAGGCCTTTCCATTATGTCGAGAGCAATCGTTCTTGTTATTCATGAACTAAATGCATTGAGTATAAGTTTAGTTAGCAAAAGGCTTCCGCGTAGTTCCTCTTAGCTAGGAGCGAATAAGGGGCCGGAACCCCAAAAATCAACGACCGCAATGTTGTTATTTACGGATTCTACGATAGATTCCCACTAGCAGTAGAGCAAGCAATCCAAATGGACCAAATGAACCGCCGCCGCTACTTCCACTGCCTCTACTATTGCTTTTGCCGTCGGTTGGTGCAGAAGTAGTGACATTCACTGTTAGCTCGTCGATTGTAACTATTCACCCGCGAG
>NZ_JPJA01000039.1:0-4134 GCF_000733315.1 Vibrio sp. ER1A | reverse complement strand
ACCTTCCCCAAGTTTGATAGCTCCTTCTCTATACGGGGTTTGAGCACCAATGGAACAGAAAACAACGTTAAGAGAGTTAAGTGTTTGTATTAAAATAAAAAAAGCGCCACTGAATACAAATGGCGCTTATATCGATACTCTTTCGTAATCAGTTAATACAATCTGTCGTACTCTGACTGGAATTTTGTGTAAGCACACCTAGCGACATGTCGGACGATTGATTCTAC
Organism: Vibrio sp. ER1A; assembly: GCF_000733315.1. Taxonomy (NCBI): domain Bacteria; kingdom Pseudomonadati; phylum Pseudomonadota; class Gammaproteobacteria; order Vibrionales; family Vibrionaceae; genus Vibrio; species Vibrio sp. ER1A. Next base: position 3,907 of record NZ_JPJA01000039.1, on the reverse strand, counting down.
CTCACTACTTGGCTGGTCTGTAAAAGGTCGATTTGTAAGTTCTACCGCAAATTTCCAATAGACTGCACACATATCAAAAGACCAATTTGGTCTACGTTCTCTCAATGCAAAGAAATCCTCATTGTTTTCAATCGCTGGGTCACTATCTAGATAAAGGGGTCTGAAGCCCAATGGAACGAAAACGTACGCTAAGCAAAATCTTCCTGATCTGTCAGCTGTTTAAGCGGTCTTAACTCACCATTTAAAACCTGTTCGGTCAATGTAAATGAGTAATGCCCCAACATATTTACATGCTTATGACTGAGTGGTGATAGCCTTGCAATGTCTTCATCTTTTAGTGTTTCACCTTGCCGTTCTATGTGCTCTAATGCAGCTTGCATATACATGGTGTTCCACAGTACAACGGCATTAGTGACTAAGCCAAGCGAACCCAATTGATCTTCTTGCCCTTCTCGGTAACGTTTGCGGATTTCACCGCGTTGACCGTGACAAATGGCTCTGGCTACGGCATGACGACTTTCGCCTCGGTTTAATTGGGTTAGAATTCTGCGTCGATAGTCTTCGTCATCGCTGTAATTCAGTAAATATAATGTCTTATTGATACGGCCAGCTTCGATAATGGCTTGGGCCAGACTTGATGGACGGTCACTTTTGAGTAATGACCGAATCAGTTCTGATGCCTGCACTTTCCCTAGTTTAAGAGAGCCGGCAATACGCATCATGTCATCCCAGTGAAGCTCAATTTTTTGAGGATTTACGCAGCTCCGAGCTAGCTCATCGAGTACGCCGTAATCCGCTTCTTTATCTACACGCCAAAATACCGATTCACCCGCATCGGCTAATCGTGGCGAAAATTGATACCCCAACAACCAGAATAAACCAAATACCATGTCACTGGCTCCGGCGGTATCCGTCATGATCTCAGTGGGGTTTAATCCGGTTTGCTGTTCCAGTAATCCTTCCAATACGAATATGGAGTCTCGTAGTGTTCCTGGTATAACGATTCCGTGAAATCCAGAAAATTGATCGGAGATGAAGTTATACCATGTGATACCACGGCTGGAACCAAAGTATTTTCGGTTTGCTCCTGAATTGACGGTTCTTACTGGTGTGATAAATCGCATCCCGTCAGCAGAGGCAACTTCTCCTCCGCCCCAATGCTTAGCTAGCGCAAGAGTAGACTGAAAATCGACAAGTTTCGCATTGGCTTTTACTAACGTTTCAGCACGTAAATAATTTTGTTTAACCCAACTGAGTCGGTGTCTGGTCAAGGCGGGGATATGAGATTTTATCAGTGGCTCTAAGCCGATATTGCAAGCTTCGGACAGTAACACGGCGCAGATACTTACCGTTAAATCATTAGCACGAGCATTGGATTCGCTAATATGGGTAAACTCATCGGCAAAGCCAGTATGAGCATTGATTTCAAGTAGCAGTTCTGTGAGGTCTATGGCAGGAAGTAGCGCCTCCACTTGTTTGGATAAGCCTTGTAAACTCGGAGGGTTATCCAGTCTATCAATATTTGTGATGGTCAGAGCCGGTCGTTTCCCCGAGATATCAATATCCACCGAACCATTATCGTCAAAATTTGCGGCAACCTGATGATAGGTTGTATCCAGTTGCCTGACTAACGCATCGATGGCTTCTTTCGCGTTTAGCGGATGTCCCAGTGATCGACAGACCTGAATTCGGTTGGACTGCCACTCTTTCCCCTGCAAAAGTTTGGCTCTCGGATCGCCCCAGCGATCGCTGTTTTCGACATAGATATCTCGTCGGCGCAAGCTATCCTGTAATTTATCCAAAAAACACAGTGTGTAGCCTCGTTTAGTCACCCGACCATCTTTATCTAATACCAATCGCTTCCATGAATTAGATACGATATCCATTGGCGCATCATCAAGAATTTGTTTTTTTGAGTCGAGTAGTTGCGCTAAGTACTGGTGAACTTCAAGCGTTTTGTCTCCCGCAGGAGCGGCGGAAAATTCGATATCACGGAGCAGTTTTGGTAGAAAACGCCGAACTCGCCCGTACTGTTCAACCATCTCTTCATGAAAATTGTCATCATAAGGTCGGGCTAACTCGTGTACGGTAGAAATAGATTGCGCTAGCTTTTCCCGTGAAAATTTAGCAAAGACTGACGGACGTAGCGACTCATCATCTAAGTTGTCGTCTAGCAGCAGAGCACAAACTTTGGCTAAAGCTAGTGCAGATTTATCTAAATCTTTCAGTGTACGAAGACGCTTTTTCTGTCCTAATTTCTTCGCTTCGCCAGCGATGTTGGTAATCAAAAGATCCAGTACATCCAATGCTTCATCTAATGCAATAATTTCATAGGCTTTCACAAAAGCCACGAGTATCGCAGTACGTTTAGTCTCCGGCATACGGCCTATTTTGTATGCTGAGATCATTCCAGCATGGCGGGCAATATGCTTAAACCGGACGGGAGGAATACCAGTAAAATCCAGGTCAGTTATCCCATAGGTTTGAAGTGCTTTGTAACGTTCAATGGCCTCATTAAATGCAGGGCCACTGACATTGACCGGCCCCTTACGAAAACGGTCGAAGTGTGATGTTCTGGCTGTTTCAGGAATTTGTAGTAAGGAGTCCAATCTAGCTTGCTGCTCCGAATTTGGGAGGCTGGATAGTTGCTGCCACAATCGGTTTTCTGCTCGGTCTCTGATTTGTGAAATCAAGCGCGTTAACGTTGACGCACCTGGCAAAAGGATTTTGTGTTGGACCAGCCATCCGGTAGCTAAATCAAACAGTAAACTCGGGCGTTCATTACTGATCCAACTCCGGCTATAGAGGAGGCGGGATAACCGGAATGACCACGGCCAAACAAACTCACGATAACCATATTGATTGCGGATAAGAGCGGTATGCTCGCGGCGTGTGGTTTCGCGCTGAGAATAATCAGACAAAATACCAATATTGGTTATATTCAGTTGCCTTGCGACAAACCATTGGGTATTCGTTGGGACTTGACTTAAATCGATTAAGAAAGTACCAAGAAAGCGAACACAACCTAATTGCAGAGCGACTCCAAATCGATTGTGTTCACCACGTCTTTGTGTAATAAAAGCTAAATCAGCCTCGTCCAAATGGAAATACCGCGCCAATTGAACATCATTCGGCTCCCCATTAAGTTGCCCGTAACTATTTTTTTGTTCAGTGGTTAAAAAATCTACGGGCATAGCCAGAACCTCTTATTGGTTACACAAACTCAAATCAGTGACGTATTGTTTTCCCATTTCCGGCATGTAGCCATGAAGAACTTTAATAAATATCTGGATGGAAATGCCGCAATGGTTCCATTTGCTGATGAAGAATACGGATTATGTAAACACTATGAGGTTGTGAGCGATAAAAAATAGCATGTTTATGGTGATCGTGGCGGCGAAGCCCTTCGGCAATTTCAGGGCACTCGTAACCCATCAAAGGTTGTTCTGCAAGCGTTAGCAAAACGTCATGCATACTTTCTGTATAAGCATCCGCTTGCTCTATGCCAAAGTTCAATAGGGTGTATTCAAAGATATGCTCAAAGTCTTCTGCGGCGAGGTTGGAAAGTTTATACATTGTGTCTCTGCTTTACTTTAGTCGCAATGTCATGAAGTGATAATGAGCATTGACCACTCTGCTCTCCGGCTTCAATCGCCATTTTTAGAGCCGTGGTTTGTTTCTCTTGCCTTTCGAGTAGCCGCAATGCAGAACGAACCACTTCGCTTGTTGAGCCATAGCGACCAGTCGCTATGAGTTGGCCGACAAACTCATCTAGCTGAGACCCAATCGTAACACTAGTTGTGCGTGACATATTTCCACCTACTTGTGTGAATAATTAACACGCCAATAATAGGTTAACTAAAATTCAAAATCAAATCATGATCTTCGTATGACAATAAAGTATACC
>NZ_JPJA01000038.1:0-3359 GCF_000733315.1 Vibrio sp. ER1A | reverse complement strand
CGACTTCACGTCGCACGCCCCGTTGTGAGTTTGAATGGTTAAACATTAAATTCACGAAAGCGTTATTTGACTTACTTTTTGTAATTCTATTCATGTGTGGATAAAAGTAAAATAGATGGTGAATGGGCTGGTTATTTTGACAATCAGCTTATCGACGAATTAATGAGTGCAGACTCCCTTCCTAGATAAATCTCCAATTGGTCTTTGTGTATGCTCGTGGGACTTCCGACGATGTTTATCTAAGGAATTTTGGTTAAACAACTCATGATGGAACTGAAAGGCAAGATATCTTCACAACCAGAATCGCAAGCGTCTATGGAAGCACAAGAACTAATTGCTTGCCTCAAACAACAAACCCTCTTCTTGGTTAAATTTGAAGAGGGTTTCTATCGCTTTAATCCGATAACTTTGGCTTTTATATCTTCTCTGAGCCACTAACTCGATGCGCTGTTCTTCATCAGTAAGAAAAACACAAACACGCCACCTATTGAGGTCGTGACGATACCGACAGGAAGCTCCTGAGGAATGAGTAGGACCCGCGCTATCAAGTCACTTCCAAGCAAAAATATACTGCCAAGGACTGCGGAGAAAACACTCAATCCTTTATGTAATGAGCCCGTTAACATGCGTGCGATATGAGGCACCATAAGACCAATAAAACCGATAATGCCAGTGAGTGATACAAAGATTGCGGTACTAAAAGCACACACGACAAAGGTGAGGTTTTGTTGTTTAACTGGGTCGACGCCAAGACTACGGGCAGTGTGTTCTCCTGCCAACAATGCATCAAAGTTCCGATGATTATAGACTGCATAACTAAACACGATCACAAAGCCTGCTACAGCTAAAAACAAGTTGTCCCAACGAGCGAGCCCAAGTCCTCCCAAAGACCAGAATAGAACAGAGTGTGCTGCTCTTTGGTCACCAGAAAAGATCAAATAGTTGGTCAACGCGGTAAACACAAACGAGACAGCAAGGCCGGCTAATACGAGCTTTTCTGGCCCAGAATTCGCCATTCTCCTGACTAGTAAAATCACTAACCCTGAAGCCGTCATGCCACCAATGAAAGAGGCAAGAGGAAGCGTCCAAATGCCTAGAAAATCACCACCCAGTGTAATAACTGCGACAGCACCGGCGGCAGCTCCTGAGCTCAAACCAAACAAGAAAGGATCAGCGAGATCGTTTTTCGTCGTGGTTTGCAAGAGCGTACCAACAATACCCAATCCAGCTCCGACGAATATGGCAAGAAGTGCTCGGGGAAGTCTTAGATCGACAACAATGCCATACACAGGTCCCATCGTGTTTTCATTGTGAGTAAACAGTTGTCCAAATGCCTGTAAAGTCGTTTCAAGGGAAATAGGGGTAGAGCCATGAACAACAGACAAAATCAATAAGGTAGCGATTAGAGCGAAACCTAACGCTACCCAAGTCATGGTTTTAACGCTATCGGACATCTTGTTAGAAAAGCTCTGGATGCATGGCTTTTGCCACTTTTTCGATAACTTCGATATTGGCTGGGCCTGGCGTTAACTCTGCGTACTTCAGTGCGATAAAACGCTCGTTTTTAACTGCGTCCGTTTCTTTCATTGCAGGGTGTTGTTTCAAAAAGTCCAACAACTTAGTGGCACCATTGCCATCTTCATAATCCAAAAGGAGCAAAAACTCTGGATTTCTCATCGCCACAATTTCCCATGAGGTTCGACCCCAGCTCGTTTCCATATCAGCCATGACATTCTGACCTCCAGCGACTTCAATCATTGGCGTAATAATGGCATATTTTCCGGCGGTAAAGGGTTTCTCGTCGCCAGAGTCATACAAGAAAACTCGGGGGTTTGGCGCGTTTTTCACTCTAGATTGGATATCCGAAAGTTGTGATTTCCAGTCGGTTATTAACTTGTCTGCTTGTTGCTCTTTATCAAACACTTTCCCTAATCGAGAAATATCGTTAAAAAGCAAATCCATCGTCGCTTTCTCGCGTTTGGCCTCTATGTGCGTGCAGCTTTCGCTCAAAACGAGTGTGTTGATATTCTGTGCCGCGAGCGTATCTGGTGTAACTTCGCCGCCTGGTTTCATTCCGTAATACCAACCGGCGAAAAACAGGTCAGGATCTGCAGAAAGCAAGTTCTCCATGGTAGGGTATTTAGGTGCAAGTTCCGGGATGTCACCGCGCATTTTGTCGAACTCGGGGCCAGTTTTATACCAGCCAGTGATGCCCGTTAAACCGACAATTTTGTCTTGTAGATCGAGAGCAAAAGCCATCTCAGTCATATTAATGTCGTGCACTACCATACGCTCAGGTACAGAGTTAAAGGTGATAGGCTGACCACAGTTCTCGACAGTGACACTTGCCTGTGTTGTTGCGCTCAAGCAAAGAGCGAGAGAGGAAATGACTCTTTTCATATAAGTTCCATTATTTGACTGTTTTTTCTCGTAGGGATATCGATACTGACGAGGCTTCGACCTCCCTGAGGGTGTTCAAAGCGATACAATCCAACACCAAACACTTGATGGACAAGTTCAGTGGTTAACGTTTGGTCTGGAGTGCCAAATGCTCTTACTTTGGCTGATTCGAGCAAAAGAAGTTTGTCACACATCTGAACGGCGAGCGCCAGTTCATGCAAGACGGTAATCGTAGTGATACCAAGGCTAGCTACGATAGATAACACCTCGCCTTTCGCTTTGGGGTCGAGGTGATTAGTGGGTTCATCAAGAATCAGAACATCGGGCTTTTGGCATAAACTTCGCGCAACATAGGCCTTTTGCTTCTCACCACCCGAAAGTTGCTGCATCGTTTTACCCGACAAATGTGATATCCCGAGCAATGACATAGCATGTTCAACGTGATGTATTATCTCTTCTTTAGATGTTTGAGCTTCATGTGGGATACACCCAAGGCGGACGTAATCACGAACCAATAAGCGAGGGTCTGGCTTTTCGTGTTGGTCAATCACCGCAATTTTCGCGGCGCGCTGCTTAAGGGATAAGTGCTGGAGTGGTGTGTTGGCATAGAGGACTTCGCCTTGTGAGGGGGTTAACGTTCCAGTTAAGAGTTTAAGTAGTGTGCTTTTTCCTGAGCCATTGGGACCAATGATAAATAGGTTTTCTCCAACGTGTAGTTCGAAGCTTACAGTGTCGATCAGAAGTTGGTCACTACTGGTTTTGTAGCTTAAGTCTGATACCCGAATTACAGGGTGATTAGCGGTGTTGGGGGCTGGATGCATCTTTAACTTTCTAATGTTCAAAAACTGAGACCGTGTTGATGTAATAGAGGCGAAAGAACCGACATGAGGTTCGCTCAAAACAAACTTAATCCGGTACAAGTATGACTAGGTCTTATCTATGCTTATGCTTATGCTTAT
>NZ_JPJA01000037.1:0-23292 GCF_000733315.1 Vibrio sp. ER1A | reverse complement strand
GAATTCGGCAACAAAGCCGCTAAAGATGCAAAACTATTTCCGCATCTGGACTAACACGCATTAAAAAAGGGGTTTATAACCCCTTTAATTTTGTCTCACATTTTACGCTGGGTGATTATAAACACGCTTCGTGTTGAGTAGGGCTTTCTGGGTCTTGTACTGCAAATGAATGCTCGCAAATACCCGAAAGAATATTAATTACCTCTTCCTCGGTGTGCACTGTATTCACAATAATTCGCAAGCCATGATTTAGAAAATTCTCTTCTTCATATTCACTGCTAACAACGTCAAACTTTTCAATAACTGCATCTTCAGTTTCAGCAGTTTCAAATGAATTCAAAATAATTTCAAAAGTGTTCATAATATTACTCGTCAATTTTGAAGGGGTTTATACACACCCCTTCCTGATTTTTTACGTACGGTGATTAATGTGGTCGTAACATTGTTACTTCAGAGATTGAGTGCCAGTTCTCTGGGTCAGTAATAATGAAATCTGCGATATAAAGTGCAGTTCGTAGGCTTACGTTACGCAGACGGTCAACGTTCTCTTTCATCCATTGCACTAGATTTGCTTGCTGCATGTTATCCAAACCTTTGTTAGACAACATATCAGTAGAAGAAATTACCTTCTCCACCCAAATCATAATGTCGCGATTGCTATGAACTGCTAGGTCAAGATAAATCGAACGTGATACCAGTGCGTCCAAATGCGGAGCATTCTTTGAACCACGAGCAAGTTCTTTATCGATATCAGTGTTAGTAATGAAAACGCATGTGCCTTCGTATTCGAATGAGTTAGGAATGTCTTTTTCTTCTAGCCAGCTACTTGCAGTTGACCAAGAGATTGTGCGTTTCTCACCAGTGTCTAGTGCAGCTTTCAACACGTTTAGAGTATCTTCATTTCCGAAGACATCCACATCATCCAATACAAGCACTGATTGCTGGTCTCTCATCTCCCATAATTTCATATATAAGCCAATCGGGCTGATTTTACCCTTAACCATTTCAAAGTTGATTCGACCAGCTTCAGCAGCTGTGTTTAAACGTTTTTCAAGATTGTAAGTCTTACCAATGCCTGGTGCGCCAGAGATAATCAAAGAGCGTATAACACCTGCAATCACACCATTCGTCATCTTGCCCATTACATCGAAACGTTTTTCAATCTTTTCAAGAATCTCTTCATCTGTCATTTTCTTGATAGGCTTGATTGGCTCATTTGAGTACGTAATGTCTTCTTCGTTAACCCAAATCTGCTTTGCACCGCCATGAATAAAAATGTTCATTTTACCATCGCGTGGACCACTCTCTACTGGGAACCAAGGTTTCTGTACCTCGTACTCGCCTTCGATAACTTTGTTCATCCACATTGCATTTTTAATAACAGCAGTTTTCATAATATCTCTTAATTTCAATAACTTACCAGTTGATAGTGTTATTATATTCATGGGTGCTAGCAATAGAACGCTTATTTGAGCGCATGTGTTCAAGTGGTTATAAGTTGTCCTTTAGTACACGCTCTTCAGAAACAAATCCCTTGCTAGGGCTCCAGCAACGAAGCTCACCATTGCGGCAGTCGATATGACACCACTCGATATCTACTTCGATAAACGTGATATATGGATATAAATGCTTGTTCTCTAGAATATGACGGCGCACGTCTGGTGCACTCATTCCCTTTACAAGGAAATCTAAGGCACGCCCGTACTTGTGTTGTGATAATGAAGATGCGTATTCAGAGTCAGTAGAATAGAATGATTGGTCACGATAGCCACTTTGCTTTCTTTGACCATTCCATAACCAGTTGTTAACCGTAATAGGTTTACCTAAGTTTACACGTAAATCGTCAATTGTACGTAGGATACGCTCGTCCATTAACTCAAGCGATTTAACGCCACGTTTAGAATAAATCGACGGTGATACAAACTCTTGTGGTTTGAAGTGCTTTGGAATGTACATAAAAATACCTCAGATTAATTGTCTGAGGTATTTATGACGGGCTGGCTCGTGTCTTGTTGTGTATGTATCTATTCAATCTGATACGCATTTCACGTACGGTGATTAAAGATTCACTAGCATTTCTTGCAATTTGTCCATGTCTTTAGGTAGCTCACCTTCAATGATTGCATCGATAGAGCCACGAGGGAATGTCTTCTTAGAAGGCTCACCATTTGCATACAAGCGCCACCAGTTAGCATTCTTCGCTTCGTATGAATTGTGTAGCTCTGTGTGGTGATTACGTTCTTCAAACCATGCTGCTTTAGAGCTGTTTACAAGTACACCAACATAACGTAGTACACCATCAGTATCGATAAAGATTGCTTGATTACGACGCCAAACGCCTTCAGACCATGTTGGTAATGAACCATGCTGATTATGCTCGTTAACCATCGTGAAGAACTCTTTCATTTGCTCTTCATCAAGCTCGATAACAGTAGCACCTTTAAGACCCGCGAAATCGCCAGAAGGCTTGATAACTGAAGCAACAGATTTCTTAGCTGGTTTATCTTCGATTGTGCATGGTTTAACTGCTTGATAATGAGAACCCATGACGATTTGTTTGTGTTCTTCTTGCTCTTGCTCTTCTTCAGGCTCGTCTTTAATCACTTGAGCATAAACGCCACGGTCTGTGCTCTCTAGCTCACCCATCTTTTTAAGCGTACCAATTGCATTCATTACTTGCTTGTTTTCTAGACCAGTTGCTTCTGCTGCTTGTGCTGCTGTGAAAGTAACTACTGTTTCTGCGTACTCGATTACTAGTTGTGTGTTTGTTTTGTTAGACATTTTGGTAACTCCTTCATTAGTTGATGGAGTAATAATAAAATATGCACTTAGTTGCGTAAACGCTTTTTTTGCAAAGTTTTTCAAGTATTTTCAAGCACTTAAACGAGAAAAGGACCCCGAAGGGTCCTCTTACAATCCAGCAACCGCTGCTAAACCGTCTTTATTATCAGCAAAGTATTGGGTCAAGCCGTCCTCATGCTCCCACCCTAATGTTATCATTAGCTCGATGGTTAACGAGTCGTGATTTAGCTGACATTCAATCTCTTCGATAACGTCTATGTACGTTAACATTTCGCATACCAGAATCTCGTTACTAGAAACGCAGAAGTAAGCAAACTCGTTACGACTGTGTTCTTCATAATCGACACCCATGAGGTCTAGCAAGTTTCCAACTAGCACATATGTTGATTCTGTTTCAGTAGTGATTGTTAGATTTCGTTGAGCGGCAGTATTTTCGATATTCATAAGTAAAATCTTGGTTGGTTAATTTATCGTATCTTTCGATACACCCTCCTTAACCACTCAACGCGACTATTATACTTACCAGAGCACACCAGACAACAGCTGTAGCACGAAATTATTTTGTCAATATAATCATATTCCTTAATTGACTTCCCATGCCTCAAGTGCTGCATGTGTTTCAATCCACTTGCCAACTTTAGCAGTATCAGATTTGAATACTACGTCGTAATCATACCAACCATACTTAATAACGAAGCTAATCTTGTGTCCATTCTTAAAGAATACTTCTGCACGGCAATTCCACTTACTCAATTTCTTGAATGTGATTTTATCGATAATACGACGCAATAGTTGGTTCTGTTGTGAAGTGTCTTGGAGGTTTGCAATGTACTCGAAATCCACTTCATTTGGCTGATTAGATAATGTGTCTCTTTTAGCAATAGCCTCTTCTAACAATTGTTGTGTCTTAACAATATCTTCATATATGCCTGCTAGTGCAACGGGATTACTCAGCAAGAGTTCTTTTGCTTGGTTTAAGGAAACCATTTTATCTTGATACAAAGACACGTCGTCGCACTCGGTGTGCTTATGTGTCATTTTCTTGTATTGCAAGTGGCTCAACTGCTCAAGCATGATTTGGTCTACGTCACGATAATTGTTTGATTGGTCGCAACGCCCTTCTAAACTTCCGATACATCTTCTGTATGAATACTTTTTATTATTACGAGTAGCACTTCTTGTTGTTAAAGCGGAGCCACATTTCCAGCATTTAAACAGTTTGCTAAACGGTGCTTGTTTAGAAGTTCTTCCACGTTGGTTTGTGCCTTTGTTGTACTGAAGAGAGTTCCATACGAGTTTGGTGCAAAGCGGTGGGTACAAATCTTCTACAATCTCGATTACTTTCATTCCGTTTGTGCTATCGAAATATGTCTTTGCACCATACAATGCACTGTTAGCGATTGAAATCTTTACAAGTGCTGCACCGATTTGTTTACCTGTAGGTGATTTGTACCCTTCTTGATTTAGAAGTTTAGCAATCTTCTGTGCACTGAATCCCTCTAAACGATAGTCAATCATTTTTACTGCTACTTCAGCTTTATCATTGAGTACTGGGACACCATCTTCGATTGTAATCCAGAATGGCTGTTTGCCTTTGATAACTCTAGATTCACGTATTGAACGTTTAGCTGATTTGATAAGAACTGATTTACGTTGAGACTCTAAATGTGCCCTATCAGCGTCTAATAACAGTGGAAGTGTGCTGGATAGATTTTGAATATTTTGTTTATCATAGATTTGACCATTGCCCATGGTCACCATAAAGACACCACATTCCACCAGCTCGTGTGTTAAATCCAGTGCAGTTTTGAAACCTCTACGAGACAGACGGTCAGTATCTTCGAATAAAATGTACGAGCCTTCTTCGATTTTGCCACTCTTAACGCAATCGATTAAATCTGCTAATGCAGGTCTTTTACCACCTTCTTTAAACGCAGAAATGCCAAGGTCTTCAAATGATTGAGTAGATAATTCAAGATTGTTATAACGACAGAAATGCTCTGCCCTTTCGATTTGGCGTTTAACAGAGTCGCCCAACTCTTGTCGTTTACTAGAGAAACGAATGTATAGATATGCAGTTGCCATTACTAACTCCTTGTTTAGACAGGATTAATTTTAAACAACCTGCCCAAACAAGATATGACGAAGATAACAAAAAGGTTATTAATTATAATATAAGACTTTGACGACATGCCAACCAAACTTAGTCTTCACTAAATGGGGAACAAGCGTTTCACCACTAAAACAAACTTTGTCAAATTGAGGCACCATCTGTCCCTTACGAAATTCACCTAAGTCGCCGCCTTTTTTACCTGAAGGGCAAGTGGAGTACTTTTTAGCAAGAGTCTGAAACTTAGCGCCTTTTTTCAGCTGTTTGATGATATCTTCAGCTTGTTCTTTATGTTTCACCAAAATGTGAAGTGCTGCCGCAGTTCTTGCCATTAGTTGTCTACCCTTTTTAGCGTCTATGGGATGATGGAATGCGCAGAGTGTAATAGAAAATGAGATACAAATCACGTTTACTTTTCAAGCGACTAAACTTTTTTCTTTCCCGGCCGCATTAACTTTTGATAATAAAGTTTATAAAATCAATCTATTGGCTTATAGAGTAAGAACTCAAATGAATACTAGCATCAGTAAAGCGAACCAATCACAGGGCATGTTACTGTTTACCCTCAACTTGCAAAAGCAACGTTTTGCCATTGGCACGCTAAAAGTGCGAGAAATCGTTCCTTTCTTACCCACTACGCAAATTCCCTACTCTCATCAACATGTCGTTGGCACTGTCAGCATTCGAGGCCTGACCGTCCCCGTTATTGATATGGCAGCTGCAATTGGTTTTAGACCTATCGCACCAGAGGAATACAACAACACCTACTTAGTGGTTACCGATTGCCTGAGAACCGTTGTGGCGTTTATGGTTCGAGATATTGATAAAATCATCGAGTGCGACTGGAAGTCCATTGAGCCAGCTCCCGATAGCGCAGGTAGAAATGTATTTGTTACTGGCGTCACTCGATTTGAAGATCATATAGTTCAGCTGTTAGACGTAGAGCTGCTACTATCCAAAATCTACCCACAGTATGCCGATACCAAGATCCCAATGTTAACCGACGTCCAGCGCGAGAGAATCAAATCACTTAACATTCTACTGGTTGACGACTCTTCCATCGCACGCAAACAGCTAGGTGATGCGCTTAACAATATCAATATTCCTTTCGATATCTGTCGAGACGGCAATAGCGCCCTTGAGTTTATGCGCAATAAAGCAAAGCAAAATGATGCCATCGACATATTAGTCAGTGACATTGAAATGCCCGGGCTCGATGGTTATGAACTGGCTTTCGAAGTTCAAAATGACCAAATGCTCAGTCACGCCTACCGTATCTTACACACCTCGCTTTCAAGCGAAATGTGCACGGAACGCGCTCATCAAGTTGGCGCCCACGAAGCACTAGTTAAGTTCAATGCAGGTGAATTGATTGAAGCTATGTTGAGAGGGGCGGAGAATCTAACCGCGAATTGAGGTTCCCCTTCAACCAGTAGTTAAGCTGAAAGGGATAATGGACTTAGTTACCGTCGTAGTTATTGTTTGGTGCAAATGAGAAACCTTGACCACCGATCGAGGCTTCATACATTAATCCACCCTTAGTCATGGTAAATACTGCCATGCCGTTAATGTAATTCGCTTTAGTTTGGTTGTCTCCAGCCTGTGCCCCAACACCTGTTGACCCAGCTTGTGCACTTGCGCCCACCGTTAAAGCAACAGCAGATGCCTGAGCACCAAATTCAAAACTGCCGCTTGTAAAAGAGTAATAGTCGGCTTTGCTTTCGAAGAAAATGATTTCGCTATAGGCCTGTGCGCCTAATTGAAGTCCAATGCTGAGCTGCGCTAACGTTGAATCACCAACGTGAACGCCTTGGCGATACACTTGCCCTTCACCGTAGGACCCTCCAATTCCAAAACCACCCTTACCAACGGTTGGAAATACCGCATAACCATACGCATCTTTGAAAAATGGATGCGTTGCGTCGGCTTGCTTGAATTTGTTTAACGTAGCTTCATATTTACTACTATTCTCGTTAGCAGAAACTGCTTGGTCATTTTCTTTAGCTACCTCAGTTCCTTCTTCAACACTTTGACTATCTTTCTGAGGTACTTCTGAAGCATAGGCTTGAGGGATGATGGTAATACACGCAGCCAGTAGATAAGGCCTAATTCTAACTAACATACTCTTTCCTTTCTCGAGTAAGATTTTGTATTTTGACGACAGATTTCATCATTAGTTCACCCTATAACGCACTCATCAATAGATCAATTCCTTCACAGCATGTTTTGCACCTAAAGCAAATAGAATCTACACTGTTGCCATATCGAATCGAGTAATAACTTAATGAATCCTATGATAAAGAAGCTGCTCATCAATCTAATTTTGGTATTAGTCGGCGTTCCGATTCTGTTAGTCGTATTCCTTAAGTTTCTTAATCCGCCAATTTGGGGATGGAAAGTGGCTCGTACCCTATTTCCACCGGAAGGGTATCCAACGCAAACGCGCCAGACATGGGTTCCTCTATCTCAGATAAACCCCAACATGCCGCTCGCAGTAATAGCGTCAGAAGATCAGAATTTCCCTCATCATATTGGTGTGGATTTTGGAGCCCTTTTTAGTGTTTTGGCAGAGAGTGGCAGCCCGTCTCGTGGAGCGAGTACAATTACTCAACAAACCGCAAAAAACGTGTTCTTATTTCCAAGCCAAACTTACATTCGAAAAGCTTATGAACTTTATATTGCCTTACTGCTCGAAGTCATTTGGGGTAAAGAGCGCATTATGGAAGTTTATTTGAACGTTATCGAGTTTGGCCCCGGTATTTATGGTGTAGAAGCAGCCAGTCAATATTACTTTGGCATCAGTGCCAACAGATTAAGTAAAGTCCAAGCAGCTCAACTCGCAGTAGTGCTGCCTAACCCTTATCGAATTAAGCCGACACCGATGTCAGATTACGTTAACAAGCGGACACTCTGGGTAGTAAGTCAGATGAATAACCTAGGATATAATTCAATTAACTATCAATAGTGTCCATTTGTTTCGTTCCACCAGCATAGCGTCTGATCTGGCTCATTAGAAGAACGGCTGCCATCAACAAGGCTGATGCAATATAGAAACTTCCTAGCGTCATTTGGCTTGTTACCCAGCGTTCAACCAAATACCCACCAAATACACCAGCTATCACCATTTGAATTGAGCCGGATAACGCCGACACCGCGCCCGCGTTTTCTTTATGAGGACCAAGTAACAAAGCGATGGAAATCGGAAACGACAACCCTTGAGCAACAGTGAGCCAAGTAAAAGCGAACACAAGGTTAAATACCGTCATCTCAGTCATTAACAACCACAAACCCGATAACGACATAATGGTAATGGCGAGGAACAAAATCCAGTTGTTAGAAAAATACCGGTTGAGGATATTGAGCGATACGCTTCCCATCATAAGACCTGCTGACGGGATAATCATTATCGTTCCATATTCTGCCGCAGTTAAACCAAGCTGATGCTGCATTAAGAATGGGAATAAACTTAAAGAGACAACTGCACCTAGGTAACTGATCCAGTTATAACTTGCGCTGCCAATCACTTGAGGGTTAACAATTAACTTTGAATAGCCATGGATCACTTCTGTCACTTTGAATTTACGAGGCTTATAAGGCAAGGTTTCCGGCAAAATGAACCAGCCAAGCGTGAAGATAGCGACCAAATATACCAAGACGAAAACAAACACTGCTTCCCAGCTTAAGTGAAACGCAATCCAGCCACCAAAGACAGGGGCAATAATAGGCATAACCGAAGCCGTCACCGAAATATAAGACAGCGCCTTGGTAAGCTGTTTTCCGTCATAGCTATCACGAAGTACACTTCGCCCCAACACGGAAGCACTTCCAGCTCCGAGTCCCTGAAGCAATCGACCGACTTCTAACGCGTTAAAGTGTTCATTCAAAGCAATACACAGCAGTGTTCCGACTAGGTAAACTCCTTGACCGAGGATAAACACCGGACGTCGGCCAATAGCATCGGACAAAGGACCATAAAAGAGTTGAGAAAGTCCGAAACCAACCAGAAAGAGTGTTACGAGCATCTGAACATCCGCATGTCCAATTGATAGGGCTTCGCTAATAAGTGGAAGTGAAGGTAAGTAAATGCTCACGCCCACTTGACCCGTTGCGATGATCATCATCGCGAGCAACATAGGTGTTTTATTAAAAGATTTATTGTGTTTTCTATTCATACACACATTCTATATTGCGTATGAATCATTGATAATACACTATAAAGGAAACAGAATACGTCCTAACAGGAAACAATCTCGGAGCGCATATGGATTGGATATCGTGTATTAATACTTACATTCGTGTTGTTGAGGAAGGCAGCTTCAATGGAGCAGCCAGAAGACTTAATACTACTAGTTCAGCCATCAGCAAACGCGTCCACTGGCTTGAAGAACGTATCGGTGTCCAACTTCTAAAAAGAACCACTCGCTCTGTCACCCAAACAGAAGCAGGTGCGCTTTTCTATCAACGCTCAAAAGATTCTCTTGATAGGTTTCAGTCCATCATTGACGAGACTCGCTCGGTCAATGAAACTCCGGCAGGATTGTTAAAAATTGGCGCAACCATCGCCGTCGGCTCCAAATTTTTGGTTCAGTATCTAAACGACTTTCTAACGCAATATCCTGACATTCGAATTCAGCTGACCACCACAATTCCTGGTCAGCTTCCAGATACCAACCTAGATGTATTTATTAGTCGTGAGCTAGAAACTCTCAACAGTCTTAGCATGAGACAAACTTCATTATTTGAGCAACGAATCGGCTTTTATGCTGCGCCTTCCTACATTAGAGAGTTTGGTGCTCCCCAATCTATTGACGAGCTCAAACAACATAACATTCTTATTTGGGGTGAGCGTCCACAACGAGAATACAAGATCTCCAAAACACAACGCGTCATGTTGTCCGGAAATTTTGCGACCACTAACCCAGAAGCATTATTTTATGCCGCCAAAAATGGGATGGGGGTATTAATCAGTAACGACATTATGATCAAAGAAGACGTCAAGTCTGGCGCTTTAGTTAGAGTCCTTCCCGAGATTCAAGCTTTGGACTCTACCGTCTACGCCTATTATCCTAAATTGGATTATGAGCATACGAGAACCAAACTATTTTTGGACTATATCAAAATGCGTTTGGCTCAGTCGAACGAAGAAGGGTAAAGCAATGAAAAAATCGCCAGCACTACCCTACTTTCTATCAATAAAAAGAACGCCAGATCCAATTTGGCTCAGGATGCACTAGTAAAGTGCATCTTTGACTTTTTCAAGGTCTTATCTAGTACGCTGATGGCCAAAGACAAACAGAAGAAGAACCAAACGAGCTGACCAGTAATAACTAACCAACTGTTTTTCCATTCAGAGGCCGTATAAACAATGAGTTGCATCCCCAAGAAATAAGCAATAATGCTCATGAAAACCAAGGCAATAAACCCGAACACCATCAGAAATGTTATCCATTTAGGCATAATTAAACTCCAATAAGTAATGAAAAATTCAATTGCTCCTAATTGTCTTGCATAAGTAGTTCCACTTTTATTGCGGGCATTTTCTTGTTCAGTTATTTCGAACTTCTCACTCAAATTTAGTGACTTTTCAGTCACGCTCCGTCTGATTAGACTGGACGCATTGTTTAGGAAGCGAAAGTGACTTCCCCATAAAAGGATAACGATATGTCTAAAACTCTTGTTCTAAAGTCGAGCATTCTAGGTGATTACTCTCAATCAAATCAGATCATTGATCAGGCTATTGAGGGTAAATCCGATGTGATCATTCGTGACCTAGCCACTAATCCAGTGCCAGTATTGAACATGGAAGTGGCGACAGCCCTTCGCGGCAATAGCGAAGACTTAGCGCCAGAGCTTCAAGAGATTGTCAAACTTTCAGACGACCTCATTGAGGAACTCAAAAGCGCAAATAAAGTGATTATTGCAGCACCGATGTACAACTTCATGATTCCAACCCAGCTTAAGAACTATTTTGATCTTATCGCTCGTGCTGGAGTAACGTTCACCTACACTGAAACAGGCCCTGTTGGTCTTATCCAAGAGAAAGAAGTTGTGGTATTAACCACTCGTGGTGGCATTCACAAAGATACATCTCGCAACAGTATGAATGACTATCTTGCTACAATTTTAGGCTTCCTTGGTATGACAGATGTGCAATTCATTTACGCCGAAGCGCTAAACATGGGTGATGAACCTGCCGCAGAAAACCGTGCATCTGCACTAGAATCTCTGAGCGCATTAGTCTAACCGTTCTTGGTGAGTCAATAGAGCAAATATAACGCGAATTGTACTCACCACTTTTGTTTCTCGCATTCCTTCCCCTTGCTTCCATACAAACCTATGACACTTCTCCACAGATATAACTATACGCCTGTGCAATAATTTATTTATCAATGAATTGGAGGAGCCGTGTTGGTCGTTTTTTTCTGCTTTTGTCTAAGCGCGTACTACTTAGTCGCCTTTCCGGGGGGGGGTTCACGCCTACCGCAAAGGGGCGTTGAGTTGGGGAGATGCGTTTTTGCCTCTAATGGTCTTCGCTGCTTGGTCTGTACTGGCAGTGTTTGGCGTAGGTGCACAAAGCTTAGGAAACTTGATAGAGGTTATCTTGCTGCTCATTGCAGCCGTTTGTATTTTCTATATTCGACTGATTTACGTTCACAGATATCCGAGTAACCGACTGCAATCGCTCTATATTATGTATCTGATAGTCACTGTGATAGTTATTCTAACCCGTGTTTTCTTTCCGCACATGATGGAGTAACACTAAGGATTAAGTTAATCATTATTAATACTCTTAGAAACGACCTTCTAAAAGCCATTCGTTATGGTAACTCATCACTGATTTCATATTGATTTACCATGAAACGTCTTTTCGCTCTTGCTATCGCCTTACTCGCTGCCTATGCCTTATTGAGTCCCAGTCATTATGTGACCAACCCTTGTCCCCAATCTCACTTGGAGCCCACTTCAAAGTCATTTGATGATGCTCACTTCCAGCAGTTGATCAAGCAAGCACAGTCTTGTTCATCTTGCTCAAAAAGTCATACCTAGAGTTGATATAAAAACCCGTTAAAAAAATGGGCGCTCGAACTAGTCGATACGCCCTCCCAAAACAGTGCAAATTATCAACAATCCGTCAGTTCAAGCTCACTTCTACATCCGATTTAATGGTACTGGAACAAGCCAGCACAAATCCATTAGCTTTCTCTTCTTCAGTCAACGTTTCGTAGCTGGTAGAGTCTACTTGGCCAACTTTCACCTTACATTTGCATGAACCACAAATACCACTGCGGCAAGCTGCAATAACCGGCACGCCTCCCTTCTCCAAGGCATCAATTAACAAGGTTCCCTTATCAGCATCAAGCTCAACGCCAAAGTCAGGCACCGCTACTTTTACAACGCCCTCTTCCATGTCTACCGTAACATCAGTCGGCGTAAAACTTTCTTGATGGAACTCCGACATATCAAAGTTGGCTTGCTCTAGGGAAGATTTGACTACCTCCATAAAGCCCGTTGGACCACACAAATAAACGGTGCGTTCATGAAAGTCAGGAATTAACGACGTTAGCCATTCAAGATTTATCAAACCTTGCGGAAAATCTGTGTCAGAATTGTCTTCAAGCAACATTTTTAGTGCGAAGTTATCGACCGTTTGGTTAAGCTCAACCAACCTATCAAAGTAAATTGCATCCTGTTTGCTCTTCGCAAGATGGAGAAATTCGATATTGACATCTGCACCGTCCACAAGCCACTGATCGACCATGGACATGACAGGTGTGATACCACATCCCGCGCTGATCATTAGGACTTTGTTTTTGGGCTGACAGTCAATATTATTGAAATGACCAAGTGGTGCTAACGCTTCTACCTGAGCACCAACTTCAAGCTGCTCAACAATATGGTTTGACACCAAACCGCCTGCGACGCGCTTCACTGTGAATTTAAGCGTTTTACTCCCCGGTACTGAACTAATTGAATAAGCTCGATACGCTTTACTGCCGTCAATATCAAAGCCAAGCGATGAGAATTGACCCGGTTTGAACTGAAATTCAGTCTCGCCAGACTTTGAAGCAAGTTCAAACGATACCGAATCTGGTGTTTCAAACCACTTTTTAGTACATGTCAGCTCTATCGTATCTGATTGGGACCATGCCATTACATCATTCCTCTGAGTAAGAAATGGCGCCTTAAACGCCATTTCTAGTACCTTTTTTTACGCTGCCAAAATCGTCTTTAAGTCGTTTTCTACGGTAGAAATACCACGCATATCAAACTTCTCTTGTAAGATGCTAAGCAGGTTATCTGTAAGGAATGCAGGAGCCGTTGGACCGGTATAAATGCCTTTAACGCCTAAAGCGAAGAGTGTCAACAAGATGACAATCGCTTTTTGCTCAAACCAAGATAGGACGAGAGTCAGTGGCAATTCGTTAATGTCACAATCAAACTCATCAGCAAGCGCTAACGCCAATTGGATAGCAGAGTAAGCGTCATTGCACTGACCCACATCCAATAGGCGAGGAATACCATTGATGTCACCAAACTGGTTTTTGTTGAAGCGGAACTTGCCACACGCCAGCGTCAGAATAACACTATCTTCCGGAGCTTGAGCTGTAAAATCGCTGTAGTAACTACGCTCTGCCTTGTCTCCATCACAACCACCAACCAAGAAGAAATGCTTGATTGCACCCGCTTTCACTTGTTCGACAACTGCTGGTGCTGCTTGCATTAGCGCATTGCGACCAAACCCAACCGTGATCATGTGTTCAATTTCGTCGTGCTGGAAGCCGTCTTGCGCAAGTGCACATTCAATCACTTGACTGAAATCGTCCCCTTCAATGTGCGCCACACCTGGCCAACCTACAATGCTGCGCGTGAACAGACGGTCCGCGTATTGACCGACATTAGGGTTAAGCAAGCAGTTCGACGTCATGACAATCGCACCAGGGAAGTTGGCAAACTCTTTTTGCTGGTTCTGCCATGCGCTGCCATAGTTACCAACTAAATGAGGGTACTTCTTAAGCTCTGGGTAAGCGTGAGCTGGGAGCATCTCACCATTGGTGTAGACGTTAATGCCTTTTCTTTCTGTTTGCTGAAGGATTTTCTCTAAGTCATGAAGGTCATGGCCAGACACTAGAATACAGTGGCCTTTTACCGTTTTAACGTTAACTTGAGTCGGCTCAGGGTGACCGAAGGTTTCCGTTTCACCTTTATCTAGCATTTCCATGATCTTGTAATTCATAAGACCAATTTGCATCGAGGTATTCAGTAATGGCTCTAAATCGACAGGGTCAGTGCCTAACCAAGCCATAATTTGGTGATACTCACCATAAACCGCTTCGTCTTTTTGAGAGAGCACACGAGCATGCTCAAGGTAGGCGGCTGCACCTTTAAGACCATAGAGACAGAGTAAACGAAGGCCAATCACGTCTTCATGTAGACTATCGTGACCACGGTTTACCGCTGCAGTCGGAGCAAATTCTAATAGCGCTTGTTTTGTAGTTGGTAAGTCAAACTGAGCAGCAGGAGAAAGTTCATCAATCGCGATACCTTGTACTAGAGAGGCAGCTTGAACTTGTTCTTGAAGACGCGCTTTATATGTTGCAGCCAGATTGGCAAGCTCGATGATGCGTTCAGGGTCGAAGTTAACGTTAGTTAGTGTAGAAAAGAATGCTCTAGGCGCCCATTGGTCGATTTCTTGGTCTACGATACCAAATTTACGACCCTGATCGGCCCAGAATGAAACCCCTTGAAGGGTATACACTAATACGTCTTGTAGGTCAGAAACTTCAGACGTTTTGCCACACATACCTTGAGTATAAGAACACCCTTTAGCAACAGGGGTTTGAATAGTTTGTTCGCATTGAATACAGAACATAATGAGGACTCCAGTATTTTAATTCGTGCCTTGGTACTTTGCCAAAGCTGATTATTCCTGAAGTCTCTATAGCATAACGTGTGCCAATTTTTATCTTATTGTAATTAAAGACTTTTAACACAAAAATCACAATTAAAACAGTCATTTAGACCTAGACCAAAATCACAACATTAAAACACACCTGAGTCATTATGACCTAAATTACATCAAGAAAACGATTCTCCATTTCAACTTCTTGAAGTTTCATTAGTTTCAACGCGGTTTTCATATGTTTCTGCATGACTTTATACGCCATTTCAGAATCACCAACTCTCAATGCCTCAATTAATGAAAGTTGGCTATCTATACCTGTGCGCCAGAGATCGTAATTTTCTGGCTCATAAAGCTTCTTGTAGATTGTCATATCTGACAACATTTGAGCAGTAAACCGAATAACCAGTTTTAATAACTCATTGGAGGAAAAACTTGCCAAAATACGATGGAATTCAATCGACGCTAAATGATGCTCTCGCTCTTCATAAATGTCACGAGGTGGCTCAGCATACAATTTGGTTTGGTCTTTTAGCTCTTCGAGCTGATTCGACGTCAGTTTACCCGCTAAACTGGCGGCAAGTTGTGGCTCTAATGCGAGACGCAGCTGATACAAATCTTCAATTGAAGTCTCCTTGAAGAATAGGTAGTTACTCAGCAACATCTGTGCTTTTTCTTCAGAGACTTCGGAAACAAAAGCGCCACCTTTGGGGCCCGTTTTTGTTTGCAACAGTCCCTGTGCATCTAATAGTCGCATCGCTTCGCGTACTGTACTTTTTGAGGCGTCGAACATTTCCATCACTTCCACTTCATTTGGAAGTCTATCCCCTGGTTGAAGCTTCTGTTCCACAATCCATTTTTTAATCGCTGACGCTACATTTTCAGTTCGTCGTTTTTTGACGGTCAAAAGACACCTCTATTTTTACTCGATTTCACTGTCTACGGTAACTGAAACTCCCTGTTGGGTGAAGTAGTTACCTTAAAACACGCGGTTATCAGCACTCAATATCGTTACAAATCATACTCACAAAACCGACGACATCGATTGCATTTATCATGATAAATAGTGTATTTTGCCAATTTATCATGATAAATAAGTAAACGCAGCATCAAAAACGAGAATAAATATGACCATTGCATCCACTTCATCACTAGCTTGGGATTGGCTTGAGCAACTAGCAAAATGTTCTGAGACAACCAACCCTGATGTAGAAGGCGTAACCCGTCTTTGTGCCACAAAAGAACATAAAGAGGCCATCAATCTACTCAAGCAATACATGATCGAATCAGGCATGTCAGTGAGAATGGACAATGCCGCCAACCTGATTGGCCGATACGCCAGCGCGGAATCAGACGCAAAGACTCTCATCTTTGGTTCACATCAAGACACCGTTCCTAATGGTGGTAAGTACGATGGAATTTTGGGAGTCGTTGCCCCACTCGCTCTCGTTCACCACCTGAACCAGCAAGATATTCAACTTCCGTACAACATTGATGTCATCGCCTTTAGTGATGAAGAAGGCACTCGCTTTCAATCAACACTACTCGGCTCGAAAGCCATTTCCGGCATTTTCGACCCTGCAATGCTCGACGCTAAGGATCCACAAGGGGTATCGCTGCAAGACGCACTTCACGACTTTGGTTGTGAGACACAACAAATAGAAAATGATGCCTACGACGCAGAAGAAGTCATTGGTTTTGTTGAGCTGCACATAGAACAAGGTCCACAGCTTGAAGCCGAACAACTGCCAGTCGGTGTTGTATCCGCTATCACTGGGATAGAAAGACATACCATAACCATTCATGGCAAAGCGGGACATGCTGGTACTGTTCCAATGCACAACCGCCAAGACTCTCTTGTCGGCGCTGCAAGTGTAATCAGCACTTTTGACGCCCTGTGTAAAAGTGATAGAGATCTCGTTGGCGTGATAGGAAAAATAGAAAACTACCCTAACGGCGTGAACGTCATCCCACAGAAAACGCATATTACCGTTGAACTTCGCTCTCCTATTGATGAGAAGCGCCGTAACGCAAGAGCGACATTTTTAGCGTCAATTCAGCAACAACTTAACGCACTCAATCTCAGTTACGACCATACGCAGACCTATGAGCAACAAGCCGTTCAATGTTCAAAGGCCCTGTCAGATAAGCTAACTCAAGCTATCGAAACTTGTGGTATTAAATCGAAAACCTTATTCAGTGGAGCTGGTCACGATGGCCTCGCGGTCAGCTCTCTAACCGACATCGCAATGCTGTTCATGCGATGCACTGATGGCGTAAGTCATCATCCTGACGAAGCGATTACTCAGGAAGACTTACAAGCATCTTTACAAGTACTAAAAGAATTCTGCCTAGCGATATAAAAACGTAAAGAATCAACCTAGAATCAAACTATGGAGAATATTGGACATGGAAATGACCAATCAGATTGACACAACATCAAAACGCCCCTGGTACAAGTCAATGCCAGACCCTATGGTCTTAATTTTTGGCATTTTAGTGGCAACTTACTTGCTCACGTTCATCGTTCCAGCAGGCGTATTTGAAAGAGCCGTTGTTGATGGAAGAACAACGGTAGTTCCGGAATCGTTCACGTACCTTCAAGATGCACCATCGGTACATTTCTTCGATATTTTCGTTGCCATTCCGAAAGGCTTGATTAGTGCAGCACCTTACCTGTTCATTGTGTTTATCGCTGGTGGGTTGTTCCATATTCTGCAACGTTCCGGTGCATTAGAAAATGCAATTGGTGTCGCAGTAAATCGCGTAGGAGTAGAAAACCGTAACCTAATAATCACTATTGGTACGTTTATTTATGGTTTCTTCGGCGTGGCGGTTGGTTTTGAAAACAATATTGCGTTGGTCCCGGTCGCTGTTTTGATTTCCGCAGCAGTCGGCTATTCAAGTCTAGTAGGCACCGTAATGGCAGTAGGTGGTATCGGTGTCGGTTTTGCTTTGTCACCTATTAACCCATATACCGTAGGTGTTGCTCAAGGTATTGCAGAACTCCCTACTTTCTCTGGCGCTGGTCTGCGTACCGCTCTCGTTATCGCCTCGCTGGCTCTTCTTTCACTCTTTATCTGCAAGAAAGTCACCAAAATGGACTTTGTAGAGCAAGATGACTCTACCGGTCTTAAGAAAGATCTTAGCGAATATTCGATGAATCGAGAGAACAAGCTCACGCTTGCTGCTTTTGTTGCGGGCCTTGGCGTGATGCTTTACGGCGTTTTCGCCAATGGTTGGTACATCAATGAGATTGCAGGTTTATTCCTGCTCATGGCGATCGTTATCGGTATCATCAACAAAATGAATGCTAACCAAATCGTCAAAGAAATGATGGTTGGTGCATCAGGTGTAACCGCAGGTGCTTTGGTAATCGGTGTCGCGGCATCCATTCAAGTGATTCTAGATCAAGCACAGATCATCGATACCATCGTTAATGCGCTGAGCTCTCTAATCCAAGATATGCCTATTGCCATCTCTGCGATCGTAGCCAGTGTCGTGCAAGGTATTATCAACTTGTTTGTACCATCAGGTTCAGGACAAGCAATGGTAACTATGCCAATTCTAATTCCTGTTGCTGATTTGGTAGGAATGAGTCGTCAGTTGATGATTACTGCCTTCCAAGTTGGCGATGGTTTAACCAACCTAATTGTTCCAACATCGGGCGGTACTTTAGCTATGCTGGCATTGGGACGAGTTTCTTACGAACAATGGCTTAAAGCCATTATGCCATTCATGCTTATGGTATACGGACTAAGCTGGGTCGCACTATTCATTGGCCAATTAATCGGCTACTAACTTCAATTATAAGTGGAGGCACTGCGCCTCCCATTTCCAAAAGACTATGACAATATCTCTATTACATTTTAATCCATTAACCGGAACCTCCGCGTCTATTACTGCGACCGGTGGTCCTTGCGTTGGCGGATATGTCAATCATTCTTGGCGCTCCGTTGGTGCATGTGCTACCCAAGGGTTATTTACCAATCCTTGGTATGCAGACTTTGCCAAAAACAAATTACAGCAAGGTACTTCCGCCAGAGATATTATCAACGAACTGACTGCGTTAGACTCAGGACATAGTCAGCGACAATGTCTTGTTATGGACCAAAACGGAGCATCCGCTGCGTTAGATGGCAGCGACAATATTGCCTACATTGGTCACCTTAACTATCCAACTATTGCCGTGGCTGGCAATATGTTAGAGGGACATCAAGTCTTAGAGCAATTCAGTCGAGTATTTATTGAACAAACGGCCATAAATTCCCAAGCGGTATTGGAGCACATTGAGGCCCCTCAATATAAACCAGACTATGAAGCAACTTTGCCCGATGCGCTTATTAGCGCTTTAGAAGCGGCCTTATCAGCGGGCGGAGACAAACGAGGTACAGTTTCTGCTTCATTGCGCATTGAATTTGCGCATCTCGCACCGATCGACATCCGCATAGATTGGGCAAAGGCCGACCTTATCGAAGAGCTTCGCTTTGTTCTGGAAAAAGTACGAGAAAGCAGCTTTCAAGCGTTTTTATCTGAGCTCCCTCGACAAGTAGACCATTAAACCTTCTGGTGTCAGAAGTGTGAAATCACTTCTGACACACTTATTATTCAACTAACTTCTCAATCGCTTGTTATAGCTTAACGATATTGCTAATGTAGACGCATATAACAAAAACAATGGGTTCCAAGTGAACGCTGTCAGCTTTAACAACGTCGATAAATGGTTTGGAGAATTCCAAGCTCTCTCAGCAATTAACCTCGAAGTCCTCCAAGGTGAAATTGTCGTAATCTGCGGCCCTTCAGGCTCAGGAAAGTCCACATTAATCCGCTGCATTAACGGATTAGAGCAATACAATAATGGTGACATACAAGTATTGGGGCAAGCTATCAACTCTACTGGAATAAAGCCCGGACAAGTTGGTATGGTATTCCAGCACTTCAATTTATTTCCACACCTTACTGTGTTAGAAAACCTCACTCTGTCGCCTATTCGCACACTCAAGCTATCTAAAAAAGAGGCCACATCTCGTGCACTCGAAATGCTTGAGCGCGTGAAAATCGCCGAGCAAGCGAACAAGTACCCTTCTCAACTATCCGGTGGTCAGCAGCAAAGGGTGGCAATAGCGCGCTCTCTTTGTATGAAGCCTGACATATTGCTGTTCGATGAACCGACTTCTGCGCTCGATCCTGAAATGATCAGTGAAGTGCTCAATGTGATGGTTGAACTGGCAGACGAAGGGATGACCATGCTCTGTGTTACTCATGAAATGGGTTTCGCCAAACGTGTGGCAGACCGGGTAATCTTTATGGATGAAGGACAAATTCTAGAATCTGCTCCGCCGAGCCAGATTTTTGATAATCCGCAACACCCTAGAACAAAAGCCTTCTTAGATAAGATCTTAAATCACTGATGATATTAAAGATTATTAAGCCAGTTCTATCGGCATTGTTACAGATCGCATTAGTCACTGTTGCGCTTGTTTGGCTGCTCGATAGCGGAGCTGAAGCGATGGGCTATCGCTGGCAATGGGAACGCGTACCCGATTACCTCGCCTTTTATGAAGATGGACAGTGGTGGCCCGCTGAGCTGCTTGAAGGACTTGTCGTAACACTCAAAGTCAGTGGACTAGCGCTCGTTTTCACCTTGTTGTTTGGACTCATTACTGCCTTACTTAAAACATCAAACTCAGTCGTTGGTCGTGGCATAGCTCATTGTTATGTCGAAGGGATTCGAAATACACCACTACTTGTTCAAATCTACCTGCTTTACTTTGTGTTTGGTCCAATTATAGGTCTTGATCGTTTTTCTACTGCCGTGTTCGCGCTGGCTTTATTTCAAGGTGCTTATACAGCTGAGATATTGCGAGCAGGCTTAAACAGCATCCCTAAAGGGCAATTTGAAGCCTGCCGCTCAGTAGGTTTGTCGCGATTCTACACCTATTACGATGTGATACTGCCTCAAGTCGTGAGACGCACTGTCCCTCCACTCACCAATGAAATCGTATCGCTAATAAAAAACTCATCCATCGTCAGCGTTATGGCTATTTTCGATTTAACCACAGAGGGTCGCAACATCGTTTCAGAAACGGCCATGCCTTTTGAAATTTGGTTTACCGTGGCCGCTATTTATTTAGTACTAACACTTACGTTATCAGCTTTATCCGCTTGGTTGGAGCATCGCTTAAACCAATCGCAATCGATTTAACTTAAATCGCAATCAAGGAGTCAGACTATGCAAGGAAAACTCAAAAATATAATTAGAGCCATCACTACCGCAGCTATTGGTATGGCTGTGTCTCTAGGTGTCACTGCCAGTGACACTCCAAACCTCGACAAGATCAATGAACGAGGCACGCTACGCGTTGGTATGTCCACCTTTGTTCCATGGGCTATGCGTGACAAACAAGGTGATTTAATTGGTTTTGAAATCGATGTTGCTAAACGCCTCGCAGAGGACTCAGGCTGGAAAGTAGAATTTGTTCCAACTGCGTGGGACGGCATTATTCCAGCTCTATTGGCGCAAAAATTTGATGTAATCATCGGGGGTATGTCGATCACACCAGAGCGTTCTGAGAGTGTTCTCTTTACTGCACCTTACTCTCATTCAGGAGTTCAAATTGCCGCCAGTAAGAAACTTGCGGAAGGCTTCTCGACCATTGAAGACTTCGATTCTCGTCGAGTTAAGATCGCGGCAAGACGAGGCGCCTATACGGTTCAAGTTGCTCGTGAAACCTTCCCTAAAGCTAAAGTCTTACAATTTGACGATGATGCCCAAGCGTTTCAAGAAGTACTCAACGGTAATGCGCATGCAGTGATCGCATCTAGCCCTAAGCCAGAGCATGAAGCAATTAAACACGCCAATGCCCTGTTTATTCCGTTTAGTGAGCGTTTATCAAAAGGTAACGAGGCATTCGCAGTGCGCTTGGGTGAAGAGGACAAAAAAGCATTCTTTGATCAGTGGATTCAGGCTCGTACCGATGATGGTTGGCTAAAAGATCGCTATGAGTACTGGTTCTCTACTCTTGATTGGCAAGATCAAATCGCCGGCGGACAGTAAATATTATGATGAACACCGACTCAACAGGCCGTAAATATCGCAATAGTGCAATGAAAAAGAAGTGGCGTTTATCCACTTTAGATCTTGTACTTCTTACCGTGCTGGTTGTACTACTAGCGTGGCTCGGCTATCGCTCTTCCATCGGTATTAATTACCATTGGCGATGGTCTCAGGCTTTTGAGTTGGTGTTTACTCCCACAAGCAATGGTGGACTGCCCTACTTCGTTCAAGGCGCCATCTCGACATTACGCCTTAGTATTTGGGGTATGCTGTTGGCGCTTTCCCTAGGCACCCTACTTGGACTAGCGAAGCACTCAAATATGGTGTTTTTGCGGGTTCCGGCAAATATCTTTATTCAGCTGGTGAGGAATATTCCACCACTCGTATTCATATTTATTTTCTATTTCTTCATTTCCAATCAGCTAATTCCATTACTGGGGTTATCTGAATTACTTCGTGGTAGTAGTAGTGAAATTAGTGGCTGGCAATCCTTCTTATTCGGCCCTCAATCACTGTGGGAGAACTTACTATCCGGCGTAATATGCATAGGGCTGCTTTCCTCCGCCTATGTCGCTGAAATTGTCAGAGCAGGGCTTAACGCTATACCACAAGGTCAGTGGGAAGCTGGTCAGTCATTAGGTTTGTCTACATGGCATCAATATCGTGACGTTATTGCCCCTCAAGTGCTTACTGCTATAAGCCCCGCTTTAGCCGGTCAAGCCATATCCTTAGTCAAAGACACCTCGATTGTTTCACTGATTTCGATACAAGAGATGACATTTGTTGGCACTGAAATCGCTAATTCGTCTGGATTGATATTTGAGATCTGGCTAATCGTGGGCCTATGCTACTTTTTACTCTGCTTTTCACTATCGCTATTGTTTAGAAAGCTAGAAGTAACCCAGCGCTAACACTGCGCAAACCTAAGCACTACTTTCTGACAGAACATTCAAATTATGGCCGTAATAGTATGTTATGGTCATTTCTTATCCAGCCCTATATTGTTAGTAACTGCCAATTATTTTAACTACGTCATACTTTTAAGTATAAACGTTATTATCTAACCATTCAGTTTTATATAAACATCGTACCTTTATAGTACGACATAATATTACATTTAATACATAATATTACCCAAGATTACATAATACCCTCGCAAGTACCGATAGAACGTAACTTAGAGCGTGTTTTCGAATATAATTTAATTTATCCGTAAAGATCATCACGGGAAATATATTCTATTAGCTATTTCCTGAAACTATAATTCCATTTGTCTGCACTTATAGCTTTGTTAATAATCATTTAGCCTATTTATAGATACGACGAGCCAAGAGCGTATTAATAATAAAACTTATTAGAGACTAAATAGGAATTTAACATGAAGAAAGTTTCTCTTTTAACAGCGGCTATTATTGCAGGTTT
>NZ_JPJA01000036.1:0-9474 GCF_000733315.1 Vibrio sp. ER1A | reverse complement strand
TCATACGACTTCACGTCGCACACCCCAATATATATTCTGCTGAGAAATATGTAGCAGTGAAGGGAAGTGTTGATGGACAATATTAGCGTCATGCAACACTGCAATTATCGTTTTCCCTTGGTGATGTAATGTTTTTATTAGAAATAAAAGCTGCTGTTGTGTCGCAGTATCTATTCCTACAAACGGTTCATCCATAATTAAAATATCCGCATCTTGTACAAGCATGCGTGCAAAAAGCATACGTTGAAACTGACCGCCAGATAAGGTGTTGATAGAACGATGAATGAGGTCGGTGACCCCGACTTTAGCTATTGCATCTTGGATACGCAAATTGTCACTTTTAGACAGAGACTTAAAAAGAGAAGTATGATTGACCGCTCCCATTGCAACAGTATCAAAGACAGTCATAGGGAATTGTCGGTCAACGTCTGAATGCTGAGGAAGCCAAGCGATGCTTTTTGAGGAATCACCATGGAAAATAATGTCGCCAGCCAGTGGTGTAATTGTATGCATTAACGTTTTAAGTAGTGTGGTTTTCCCAACCCCATTATCTCCCATGATGGCAGTGAGGCTACCTAACTTAAACGTGCCTGTAAGTGTGGGAAAGATAGGTTTGTTCTTGTAACCAACCTTAACTTGCTGAAGTTCTATCACGTCAGCGATATCGCCCAAAAGATACTGACCCACATTAGCGCAAGAAATGGGATTATCAATGTTAAGCGAGCAAACGATGAATAAGTAAGTAATGTTAAATTTGAAAGCATAGCTACCACAATAGAACGTTATAACATAACAATTGTTGTGTAAATTACGCTTTTAATAATGGCTTAGCAAGTTTATTGATTTTATCGCAAATTCAGGTTTATGGAACAATACTTACCAGATTTCGACTCAACCCCTTGAGTTGTAATGTTTAAAGGGGCTTCAATGTGATGTCAGTTCTATGGTTTGGTGACGATTTCGACTGGCTTTCGACACATCACCAGCTCACCTCCATTTTAGCATTCAAATTGCGGCTCTTCTCCGCCTCCGCTGTCATGAGTCTGTATATGCAGGCTAATCCATATTGGCGACTTCATCAAAGCCAATATGAACGAGGTTGGTCAACTTCTTAGGCTCTAAAGGGGTTGTTGCAAAAAACGTAGCTAAAACTCAGAATTCTTCCTTTCTCATCTAACCCAGTGGCTCAATGACATGCTGCCGGAGCGAGGAATTTCGGTTAACCGCTCTACCATTTATCAGTGGTTCATTGAGTATGCCCCAGTATTACGTAAGAAATTACGCCGTCGTCAATTCATTCGAGCAGACCCTTCGTGGCAGCTCGATGACACTTACGTTAAGGTGAAAGGAAAATGACATTATCTGTACCGAGCTATCAACAAGCAAGGTGAGACACTGGATTTCTATTTCTCCCATAAGTGCAATAAAGAGGCGGCTTATCAGTTCCTGAAGCGCTGCCTGCGCCACTATCCAAAGGAGCTGCAGCCTCAAACATTAAACACCGACAAGCATTCCTCCTATGCCAATGCGATTGCCCGCCTAAAGAAGGAGGGGCGACTTCGAGCGGATGTCGAGCAACGGTAAGTGAAGTATCTTAAGAATGGTATTGAATCCGATCACGCCCCATCAAGAAACTCGTTGTAGTTACTGGTGGCTTCAAAATACGAAAGCGAGCCTAGTTAACCCTTCAGGGATTCGAATCTCTACGGATGTTGAACAAAGGCCTGCCTTTATGAATCGTTTGTTCAATGTTGAGGTGGTTTACCAATAATCGCTAAGCCTATTGATGGACAGTTCTGTATTCTCTGATTAGTTGCAACAACCCCCAAACATAGTAGAACGAATCCCCTCTATAGATGAACTTACTTCACAACAGCTGGTCATTGGAACTCTGTTTTTAATTACGGTACTTGAAGGTGCGAGACGTGTTGTCGGTATGGGAATGATTGTTCTTTGTTTGATAGCAATTATGTATACATTGTACGGAAACCACATAAGCGGTGTTTTTTATTACTCTGGAAGCTCTTTTACTGAGCTTGTAGATAAGCTCGTTTACACTACTGACGGTATATTCAGTATCCCATTAGCGGCAGCAGCAACTTTTATTTTCTTATTTGTATTGTTCGGTAAGTTCTTGGAGCGATCTGGAGCTGGTGAGCTATTCATCGAACTTGCATTTGCATTAGCTGGGCGTTCTAAAGGAGGTCCAGCTAAAATGGCCGTTCTTTCTTCGGCCTTTATGGGTTCAATATCAGGAAGCGCAACAGCTAATGTTGTTTCTACTGGTGCATACACAATACCATTGATGAAGAAAGCTGGTTATTGAAATGACTTCTCTGGCGTCGTGGAATCTGCATCATCTACTGGAGGACAGTTGTTACCTCCTGTAATGGGAGCCGCCGCGTTTCTTCTTACCGACTTCATCGGCATGCCATATACAACTTTGATTTTGATTGTTGTTACGGTCATGTTTATGGGCTTTACGCCATATTTCTCCGCTGTTACAGCACAGGGAAGCGTGGTCATTACCGCTGGATTCAGCTGGGCAACAAAGCCGTTTATCAGTGTAGATCAAGAGCTTTTCTGCTAGATCCATTTTTAATTCCCTATCTTTATTTTCCTTGTTATCAGAGGGTGTCATGCCAGTATAGGAATGAGCATTAGTGCCATCTTGGATGGTTTACATAAAGTGTATCATTATAAGTTATAGACTTTGGTTACTTCTATTTAAAAACATGTGTCTTATATTGGAGTAAATTATTCGTATGATCTAATTCACTGATGAAAATATCAACACTATTTAAGTTAATCAGCCTTATGCTGACTTTTGTCTGGTCGACACTAAATTTCGCGGCGGATATCCCAGCAAATACGCAACTAGCAGTAAAACAACATTTGGTCCGTGGCAATTTTGATGAACCGCCATCCTTTGATCCTGCTTTTTCATCAACAGGTGCTAGCTCTTCAATCGTGAACGACATGTTTGAAGGACTAGTGACTCAAGATCTTAATGGTAACATTGTACCAGCCCTTGCAACCCACTGGGATGTTTCGAATAATGGACTAACTTATACGTTCTATCTACGTGATGGAATCAAATGGTCTGATGGGACGCCTATTACTGCACACGACTTTGAGTTTGAGTTTAAACGCGTTATCGACCCTAAGACTGGTGCTCCTTATGCTTGGTATTATGAGGCTGCGCATATCAAGAATGCTTCTGAAATTATCCAAGGTAAGCTTCCAGCGGCACAACTAGGTGTCAAGGCTCTTAATGATAGCACTCTGGAACTGACGCTAGATAAAGCTATTCCATACTTTACCTCCATGTTGATCCACGAAAGTTTATTCGCGGCACCAGAGCATGTGATTAACAAGTTCGGAATACGGTGGACAAGACCAGAGAACATTGTGGTAAGTTCCGCCTTCAAAATGACAGAACACGTTGTGAATGAACGTGTTGAGGTAGTTCGTAATCTTCTATATTGGAACAATGAAAAAACCGTCATTAACAAGGTTACCTACCTAGCTCTTTCTGATGCAAAATCGGAATACAATCGCTTCCAAACCGGTGAGATAAGCATGACAGGTCATATTCCTGTAGGTATGGTAGAAAAAATCAAAAAAGATGCGCCAGAAACATTAGTAATTGCGCCTAAGGTGGCGGAATATTTCATCGGATTTAATGCCACGAGACCGCCATTTAACGATGACCGCTTACGGAAAGCCATTGCCTATAGCATAGATCGTGATGTAATAGCCCATAGAATTTTCCACAAAAACTTTGGTGTTGCCTATAGCTTTGTGCCTCCTGCAACTGCCAATTATACTTTACCAGACGCGCCTTGGGGCCAGTTAACTCAACAGCAACGTGAACAAAAAGCTCGTGAGTTATATAAAGAAGCTGGATATGACAGGCAACATCCACTTGAAATAACCTTCGAATATGCAAGTGATAGTGAGCTAGATAAGTTGGCCAATGCTGTTGCTGCGATGCTGAAAAAGAACTTAGGCGTACATATGTCTTTGCATAAACAAGACGTAAAAGCCTTTATTGCTAAACGACGATCGGGTGACTTTGATATCCTCAGCTATCAGTGGGGCGGTGATTACAATGAAGCATCAACTTTTTTAGATATGTTTGCTAAGGGCGGCTATAACCCAGGGAAATGGTCCAATGCTGAATATGACCGCATCATTGCGAGGGCTAAGACCACAGCGAGCCTTACTGAGCGGAATAACCTTTATCATCAAGGTGAAGCGATTCTGATGCATGATATGCCAGCAACACCTATCTATTTTGAAACTAAAGCGATCCTTAAGCAACCAAACCTTAAAGGGTACTCAACAACCAGTCCACTGCATATTCGTTACTCTAGGGATATGTACTTCACTCAATAGTCTTTCATGGCTATATACGCACTGTGTTAGGACTTCTAACCACAGTGCGTCATCTCGGTCATATCCTATCACTCAAGAGAACATGTCTAAATAGGTCAGACCGATGGGGCTTACATTTTTCGTTGGCCCAAGTTTAAGATGCAGGAATATTACTGACCATGGGCGTTAAGGAACTAAAAAAGGTTGATAATATTTGGGAGCGATAGGTTATTTTTGGCGCTACGGACCTTGAGGAGAGACGGGACAAAATCCGTAGCAAAAGATCCATTAGCTTAAATCAATATCTTTGATACCGAAGAAAAGTGTTGTAATAAATCCTACGGCATATGAAACAACCAAGCCACATACAAACACGGAC
The DNA here is from genome assembly GCF_000733315.1 of Vibrio sp. ER1A. Taxonomy (NCBI): domain Bacteria; kingdom Pseudomonadati; phylum Pseudomonadota; class Gammaproteobacteria; order Vibrionales; family Vibrionaceae; genus Vibrio; species Vibrio sp. ER1A. Next base: position 4,715 of record NZ_JPJA01000036.1, on the reverse strand, counting down.
ATACCTAGGAAGATGCCTTCATTTGAAGTCATCAGAGGCACAGCAACAATGCCTGAAGGGCCAAATACAGTATTCAATCCCACTGGAAAACCAAAGTATGAGATCAAGCCAATGAAGAAACCGCCTGCTGCACCACCAATACATGCTGTCACAAATGGCTTAACTCGAGGAAGAGTCACACCATAGATAAGTGGCTCACCGATACCTAGGATCCCTGGCACAATCGCTCCTCGAACTTGATTTCGTAGTGTTGAATTTTCCTCAGATTTCCAGTACAAAGCCAAAGATGCGCCCACTTGACCCGCGCCAGCCATGGCAAGAATAGGAAATAGTGAGTTAAACCCTTGAGCTTCCATCAGTGCAAAATAAACCGGAACAAACCCTTGGTGAATACCGAATACAACCGATATGAGGAAAAGACCGGCAAGTAGTGCTGCCCCAAGCGGATTATCGTTAAGGTTAAGGAATAACCAAGACATACCTTGGAATAGAACGCCGCCAATCGGCATGATGACTGTGAAAATCGCTGCCCCCATGATGAGTAAGGTCACCAAAGAGGTTAGAATCATATCTAAATCATCTGGCATATATTGACGCACAATTCGCTCAACTTTCGCACCAATAATAGTAGCCAGAAGCACACCAATAATATTGCCGCGAGGATCAATGGTATTGCCAAAGAAGTCACTCATTCCAGAGTATATGCCGGACGTAGCATCAGGGTTGTAACCCAATACAAACAGTGAGGCCAAGATTGCGCCATTGACTCCAGAACCACCAAAGGCTTGTTGGGCATTATAACCAATCAAGATGCTCAGAAAGGCAAAGAGACCTTTACCGAAAATCTTCATATAAGCCACCATACTCACAACAAATGAGCTAGGTTCATGCCCAATGATCATAGTTTGCTCAATCAAAGTCGCTAAACCTAAAAGTAATCCTGCAGCAATAAATCCCGGAATAAGAGGAGTAAAAATAGTCGCAAATTTACTTAGAAAACGTTGTACAATACTGGTTTGCGTACTCTTAATCTGCGATTTTTGTTGTTTCGCAAGCGCTTCCAAACTGTTGGGTTCATCAACAGTTACAGTGGAGGAAAGGTCTCCTAATAAATCGTTCATAATCTCTGAAGCTTGCTGCGCTTTGCCCGGCCCCATGATGATTTGTAACTGTTCATCGGACTCAACAACACCCATGACTGACGGCATTGCATTCAGTGTACTCTTGTCCACCTCCTCAATGTTAGCCAAAGTTAAGCGTAATCGAGTCATGCAGTTGCCTGCTTTCACAATATTGTCACCGCCACCAACAGCAGAAAGAATGTGCTTTATTGTATCTATGTTAATTTTAGCCATTACGGTATCCTTCGAATTACTATTAACCGATTGTTTCAGAACTTAAAGCCTCGCGAATATATCCATCTTTTTCACTAAGAAGGTTCTTTGCCTCTTGAACACTTAGGTTAGCGAGCAACATTAAAATTGCAGTCTTACAATGTCTATTACATGCGTTAAGTGCGGCTTCTGCCTCCATTTCCGTTCTTCCTGTCGCTTCAACGACAATATTCGTTTGACGTTGTATCAACTTGGCGTTGGTCGCATCTACATCAACCATCAAGTTGCCAAACACTTTGCCTGTTTTAATCATTGCGCCAGTTGTTAGCATATTTAGAACCAGTTTTTGTGCAGTACCAGCTTTCATGCGAGACGAACCCGTGACAACTTCGGGACCAACGATTGGGGTAATTGCTACATCTGCTTCGTCGATCATTGGGCAAATAGGGTTACAAACGATTGAAACCACAAAAGCTCCTTGCTCTTTCGCATACGTCATTCCACCAAGAACGTAAGGAGTACGTCCACTTGCAGCGATACCTACCAACACATCGTTTTCATTAATCTGAATTTTCTTTAGATCTTCAACCGCTAGTTCAGGTGAATCTTCGGCGTGTTCAACAGCCTTAAGAATTGCTGTATGTCCTCCCGCAATAATGCCAACTACTTGGCTTGCTGGTGTGCCGTAAGTAGGAGGACATTCACTCGCATCCAAGATACCAAGACGTCCTGAGGTACCCGCACCGATATAGATTAATCGGCCTTGGTTCTTAAATGACTTTGCAATAGCATCAACAACCTGAGCAACTTCATCTAGGGTCTTTTCAACCGCTTCAGCTACGGTTTTGTCCTGTTCATTGATAACTTTTAGCATCTCTCGAGTAGATAAACTGTCTATATTATTACTCGTCATATTGCGCTGTTCTGTTGTTAAAGTTTCTAGTTCAATTTTCATTTTTCTCCCCATGAATTAATCGTTCTATGGGCTATGGTATGGAATAAAATATTCCATTTTGGTGGCGCAAATCACACAACGCATTATTCCAAAGTAGGAATAATGTGGAATAATTAAACAAAATACAGGGCGGCAATACTCATTGTGCCGAGTTTTAAGGCATGAGGTCTTTTTGTCCGGAATAAATACCTATGCCATTTGGAATAAACAATTCCAAAAAAAAGAGAAAGTGTGATGTCGATCTTGAACAAAATCTTAATTAACAGGGACAAACTCTCTGCAAGTGGGAAAAAAATAGCCGATTGGGTTCTAACAGCCCCTGACCATGCTATTAAGTTAAACAGTCAAGCTCTAGCCAAAGAGGTCAACGTCAGTCAGTCCAGCATCGTAAAGTTTGCGCAAAAGCTGGGATTCTCTGGCTTTAGCCAGTTTAAGCAAGGTTTAATCCAAGAGGTGAGTCGAAAAAGTGCTGTTCACGGCTCTCCACTACACACAAATATTGTTCCAAATGACTCTTATGCAACAATTGCTCTAAAACTGGCTAAAGCAAAGTCCGATGCTATTTTTCAAACCAGTAATGCACTCATGACTGAAAATTTTGAGAAAGTTGTCAAATTGGTAAACCAAGCCAATCGAGTTCAGATCGTTGGTATGGGGGGCTCCGCCCTCTCAGGCAAAGACCTAGCATACAAACTCTTGAAGCTTGGTGTTGCAGCTGTGACAGAGTTAGACAGCCACGTACAGATTGGTATTGCTCGTACTTTAACCTCCGAAGATGTACAGATAGTGGTTTCTTTCTTAGGAGAAACTAAGGAGATAAATATAGCGGCGGAGACGGCAAAAGAGCGAGGAGCAACGATAGTTGCATTCACTTCTCCAGCAGTAAGCGAACTGCGTAATATCGCTCACATTTGTTTGGATACAATCGCTGATGAATCTCAAAATAGAGCTTCCTCAATGGTTGCTAGGACTGCACAAAATGTAGTGACAGATGCTCTGTTTATCTCTTTAGTTAAGATGCAAGGGGACTCAGGACAAGAGATGATCCAAGATATTTCATCACAGATTCAGATGCTTACATGACCGTAAATTGTATTTTGATTAACAATACAATTTAGGGGGAGACGGTAGTGGTAGAGATAATTCGAACGTTAGATAGGCGGTGTAATGACGTAACTCTTACATAACATTACTGCGCTATGGATAAATTTCCCACAGCACTGTTGTACTCAAATGATCACAAATTTCCGTCTAGTGAAGATGCAGCAATTAGATTTGATAATAAGTTTCGTATATGCCTTAACTCGTCTTGAGGACTTCCGGACTAGACAGCACCGTCTTTGCTGGTTTTGATTATATCTGCGTTAATGCTCTTACTCAGTACAACTCGTAAAGCTAGCCTAGTATTTTATTACCGACTAGATTTTGCTATTGAGGAGGCAAAACGTAAGGTCTCATTGTCGAGTGAATGTAGAACTTTGGTTGAATTACATGTTAAAGGTATAAAAAGCCCTCACTGTCAGAGCTTTGTGTGGGTTAACCGGAGCTAATTGTGGAACCCATCCCAAAGGCGGCTATTCTTCGGTTTTGTGCTTCTTTTCAGAGGATTGGTCGTCTTTCACCAGCAGACTCAGCTCTCTCTGGACACTTGTCCAGACCTTGCCTTTATCCATACATTTTATTTTGTACATCAAATCGAGTTTATCATTTCTAGGTATTTGGAAGTGCACTTTCGTGGCCCTAGGTCGGCATACTTTCACCGAAATTGCGAACTAAGGACATTGTTTACTCTGTCATTAGGGCTTTTCTACTTTTAGATAACCGGTCAAATGAGTTTGAAATTGGTATAAGAACCATCGTACAAGGATGCGCAACCAACCAAGTGGACATAAGGGAGTGGTCAGTCGCGCATATTCATTAGAACGTATAAGATACACTCATATAGAGTGAGTCGTATGTGGCTTTGTGAACTACTTTTGTATTATAAATACCAACTAATACCGGAGTTTCAAACTCCGCTATTTCCGCTTCGTATGCTGCTCGAACTTCTAAACCATCCAAAGTTGGTATCTCGTATGATACCCCAAGACCATATTTGAAAGATGGCTTTGCGTTATCAATATGTAGATCTTCCCCTCTATAAGTCGCTCCGGAATCCAAGCGACCAACACCAATGATACCAAACGGACGTAGGCCATTGTCGAAGGTGTACCCAACGTTAGCTGTCACACCGATTGAGGTCGGTTTGTCCTCAAAGTAACCAACAACGCGTTTCCCGTAATTTGTATATGAAGCTTCCACACTAACGATACGATTGAACTTATAACCGCCCATTAGCTTATAGGCGCGCTCCAAATCCACCTTTGGAAGGTTTTCATATTTCATTTGAGATTCAGTAAGCCCGTAGCGGCTTTGTTGCCGAAATC
>NZ_JPJA01000035.1:0-1437 GCF_000733315.1 Vibrio sp. ER1A | reverse complement strand
TAAGGGCTTTGAAAAGATGCGCTTCACCATGAGAGCGGTTGTGATAGCTAAGTCACTAATCAATCGCTCGCTACCTCATCTATTCTGTTTAGATTCTGTCCACTCCTATCTTGCTTCTTCGTCTCTCCCAAACATTATTTAACCTCAATTCACTATATACTTATTGTACTTACTCCAATTGGTGGTTTTATAGCGAGGCTTCGGTATAAAACCAAAGTCAGCAAATGAATGTCCCTGATCTGATCGTAAGATTTTGATTTAGTTCATTCGATTTCGGCAACAAAGCCCCACCGGTGCCTACTACGAGTTTCTTGATAGGAACGTGATCGGATTCGATACCATTATTGAGATACTTCACTTGTCGGTGTTTAATGTTTGAGGCCGTAACTCTTATGGATATTGACGCAGACACCGCTTCAGGAACTCATAAGCCGCATCTTTATTACGTTTGTGGGAGAAATAGAAGTCCAGCGTCTCACCTTGTTTGTTGATAGCTCGGTACAGATAATGCCATTTTCCTTTCACCTTCATATAGGTTTCATCGAGCTGCCACGAAGAGTCAGCTCGAATGAATTGACGACGGCGTAATTTTTTACGTAATGCTGCGCATATTCAATGAACCAAAGATAAATGGTCTCGCGGTTAACCAAAATTCCATGCTCTTGCAGCATGTCGCTGAGGTTAGCGTAGCTCATTGGAGTTGAACCATACCAACGCGACACCATAAGATGATATCAGGGGCAAAATGTTTCCATTTAAATTTGGGGTTAGTCATTGAACAGCTAGATTAGATGGGGAAAGACGAAATTCTGAGTCTTTGCTACATTTCTTGCAACAAGCCCTATCCATCCGTCACGAATAGACGACCGTTTTCTTTCTTCGGCGTGTCCTGAGCTCCAATAGCGGGCGTATTTGATGACCCACCGATTGATGATTGCGTGATTCACAGTCACTCCGCGCTCTCTCTGAGTTTCTTCAATCTCGCGATAACTAAGCTTGTAAGAGAGATAGTAGCGTAGGGTTTCGAGAATGACGTTGGATAGGAAATGGCAACCTTTAAACACCTAAGATTCAGAGTGTTGAATAGACATTGGGCAAATCTTAACCTATGAAGTAAAACTTTGCGACAGAACCAAATGTGGCAATACGGTCGAGGAACAACAGGAGAGATCTGTCTAATCACTCATACGTTGATGATGGGCTGATGCTTCCCTCATGGTTCCATTCACTCACCATACCTACTTGCAACAGAGCTGCCAAGAATGCGCGATGTAAGGTAGAATTACGCAATAGAACTCTGGTTATATATTTAAACCGAATAGTGAATTCATGTTTTACTCTATTGTAAAGCGTCTGCAAGAATAATATTCTAGAGAAAATGACAACTTTAGCATTAGCTAAATAAAATATATATTAATTTAATAAAAGCTCTAATAT
>NZ_JPJA01000034.1:0-28464 GCF_000733315.1 Vibrio sp. ER1A | reverse complement strand
AATTTGTAGACCCGCTGCGTCATCTTTCGCACTGTTGATTTTATGACCTGAAGACAAACGCTCCATTGATGTTGCTTGCGCTTGACTTGCATTGTTTAAGTAACGCTGAGCGGTCATCGCTGATACGTTAGTATTTACATTCACTGCCATGTTGTTTCTCCAATTGATTTTCCGGTGTAGCGGTTTCCGACGTCTCGGAAAACCAAGTAGTTCTCTCAAAGTTAATCTTTTAACGACGCGAGCGAAAAAACCTTTAGAAAAAAACTCGAAAAAACAAAAGAAAACATCCGTTTGATTAGGATTTGAGCAGTTAACGAAAAATTGAAAAGAAAAGATTAAAGTTTAACGAAATGCCGCCGAAACACTGTGATTTTGCTGAATTTGCTAGGGGTGAGTTGTGGATCTTAAGAAAAGAAAAAGCCCCTTTTCCTTTGAGAGAACTGGGGCTGGGTGGCGACTAGAAGCGTGCGGAGATCAGAGAGAAATAAACACACCCTAGCTAACCTACATACTTTGATGCCGTATTGAGGCAGGTTGAGAGAGAGAGCCCCAACACATCACAAAGTATGTTTGCCAAGCAACAGGAAATTTATTGCCACGTCTGGCTTATGTTCCTGTCACTTAGAACTCGGACACTATCTCTATTGTAGTAGAGACATCGCTGAGTTAGGCAACTGTTTTGCTTGTGCCAAAATTGACGTACCAGCTTGTTGTAGAATCTGGTTCTTGGTCATTTCGGTTGTCTCTTTAGCAAAGTCGGTATCTTTGATTCGGCTGTTTGACGCATCAACATTCTCTTGAACGTTCGCTAAGTTGTTGATGCTGTGGCTTAAGCGGTTCTGCTTCGCACCCAAATCTGCACGTTGTGAATCCACATACTTAAGCGCAGAATCGATAATCGAGATAGCGTTTTGCGATCCGGCGACTGAAGTCATGTCAATATCTTGCACTGTAGACTGAGCAGCAGACGCGGTTTGTAAGTCTAAATCTGTAGCTAACGAACCACCAATCGTCACAGACTGGTTTAGGTCAATGTCAGGTTCTGCGACAAACACTTGAAGCTCACCGTTATCTCCTACAGAAGCGCTAATCTTGTCAGACTGACCATTAATGTACGTTGCTAACTGCTCAATATCATCGCCTTGCTTTGCAGTAATGTTGATAGCTACTGCTTCGCCAGATTTGGTCGTAAAGCTAATATCCAACTGGTTATTCGTATTATCAACACGCCAATCAGCGTCTTTACCGTTGTTTGCAGTGTATGTGGTCCCGCCCATACGGAAATCATCTGCACGAATACTGGTTAGTCCCATAATTAAGGCTTCACCTGAGTTAGCACCGATTTGGAATGACGCTTCGCCGAAGCTGCCATTGAGCAAACGACGGCCACCAAATGAGGTAGTCTCTGCTATACGGTTTAGCTCCGCTTGAAGTGCATTAGATTCTTCATTAATTGCAACACGCTCAGCAGGAGAGTTAGTACCATTTGCCGATTGAATCGCCAGGTCACGCATGCGTTGCAAGATGCTGGTTGACTCATTCATGGCACCTTCCGCAGTCTGTGCAATCGAAATACCGTCGTTCGCATTGCGCATTGCCACATCAAGACCACGTGATTGCGCTGTTAGTCGGTTCGAGATCTGCAAACCTGCAGCATCGTCTCGTGCGCTATTGATCTTGTGACCAGACGACAAACGCTCCATTGAGGTATTTAGCGCATCGCTGGATTTGTTCAGATAGCGTTGGGCTGTCATAGCCGAAACGTTTGTACTTACTGTTACTGCCATTATGCTCTCCTAATTGAGTTCGCAAGCTTCAAGTAGGCTCACTTAATAACAAACATTGTTAATTCAATATTGTTACTACGCCCACCTAATACCCCGTATCAGGTGGAGTATCTAAAGTGCTTATTTATCGAGTTAGCCCGTAATCGGGTACTTTGCATTCATGTCTAGCATTTTCTATGCCAACTAATACATTTAATTATAAATCAATACATTAAAGCCCATTCATTGAGCCGGTGTATAACAAGACCTCGTTAGTGCATCCAAAGTGGCTTAAGATTGCCACCTAACGCTTTCACCTCTGCACACATGGCAATGCTCATGCGGCAACCGAGGTGCCAAACTATCGCTATAGATAATTAAATAACGTCAGGTCCTTGGTTTTTCCAAACGCAAGCTGTGAAGCCTGTAATGCTCGTGAGTTCTCTTCAAAATCGATGACCGCCTTTGAGTAATCGAGATCCTCAAAATTACTTTTAGAACGGGCAATCGAAATTTTGAAATCTTCATGCTGCGATTGTTGGGTATCAAGACTGTTAAGCCTTACCCCAACATCGGTACGCGAGCTAGTTAAGTGCAAAAATGCCGCGTGAAACTGCTCAGTGACCTGATGAAGCTGAGCACTGGCTGAGGCATCGGCTACATCGTTATCCATCCAATACACCGCATCATTAAACGTATCAAACACACTAAATGTTTTTTGAGGCTCAACTTCAATCGCGTCCCCCGGTGTAATTTGACCTTTAGTCTGAATGTTGAGCCCTTGGAATTGAATGCCTTGGCTCGGGTCAAAATTACCCGCAGCAACAACCGTATTGTTCTGTTCAAGCTGATAACCAAATTGCTGATTACCCATATCCACAAACGTCACTTTGTATGTACTGTTGTCGTTTGCATTACTGTTGGTGGCTTTTTCAAGTAGTAATTCTGAGCCTTTTTGCAGCTGATAATTGGCTTTGTAATCCCCAAGTGGGTTATCAATCTCCATAAACAGCTTGCTACCAGGATCGCTCGTAGCCACTTCTAGACTTGCTGCAATGCGCATTTTGCGTTGATAGTCATCGCCAGCGTAAGAAATACGCCCTTCCCCATCGACGAAAAATGGTTGAGTCTTAGGTTTTGTGCCAGCAAAGCTATAGTTACCCGATTCATCACGGGTATTCGCAAGCGCGAGAAAGTTCTTTGCCAATTCCTCTATTTCACGTGCTTTTGCTTCACGGTCTTCAGGAGAAAGCGCACCGTTGATTGCTTGCATCGTTAAGCGTTTTGCATTGTCGGCAAACTGCTCTGTCTCACCTAGCATGACTTCTTGATGCTCAAGGCGATTTCTCGACAACGTGATGGCACTGTCGTACTGGTCCAACTGCTGCGTCTGCTGTTTAAGTTTTTGCAAATAATGCGTCGCTAGTGGTGAGTCCGCTGGCTTTTGCAGCTGTTTACCAGAGGCGAGCTGTGCATGGTTTTCATGAATTTTGTTTTCTTGGCGGCGCATATCATTTTGCACCGTTTGGTAATTATGAAAACTAGAGATTCGATTCATCATAATCTAGCTCCTTACCTTAGCTGCAAAATAGTATCGAAGGTTTCATTTGCCGCCTGCATCACTCGAGAAGACGCCATGTACGCTTGCTGAAACTTCATCATATTGGCCGCTTCTTCATCGAGGTTCACGCCCGAAATAGACGCTACACGGCTTTGCGCGTTCTCATGCTCAAGCTCAGCGACTTCCTGCAAACGAGTCGCCGTCGAGGCTTTCAAACCCACATCGGTATTTAAGTTGTGATAGATATCAATGACCGTCGAGTCGCCATCATTCATCGATTTATCGGTCTGAATATGCAGCATTTTTCTCAAGTTACCGTTATCACCCTCTGCCGGATTGAGGTTAGCGGTGAACTTGTCATTTGCCATCGCTCCGTCACTGAGCTCGAACGTGGTGCCAAGTACCGTCACCGGACCACTCGGAGGATAAGGCGTTGGGCTCAATAATACGTTGCCGCTTTTGTCAGTGACGGCAAATTCCGTCCCTGTTGGCGATACCACCACTTCAAATTCTTTCAAACTGCCCACTGACGAGACTTTAAATTTGGCATCACCCTGCGCAAACGTAGTTGAGGCTTCAAAGCTCTGTGCTGCTATGGTTTTTGGGTCGTTAGTCGTCATTTTCATATTGGCTGCACCGTCTCTCGTCGGACGCAACAAAAGCTTCTCGCCTACAGCAGGCGGATTACCAATTTCGACTCGAATACCATCTAGTTGCATACTCGGACCGGAGAAAGACTGAGTCACACCATCTGAGTTGGTCACATAGTAATTAGCACCGTCAAATTTCAATGAATACTCTCCACCCTTAAGTTGTGAGGTATCATCAATAAACACTGCCACGTCGGCACTTGAGTTGACTGGTGCAACGACCCTTGCTTTGGCAAACGCGAGATTATTGACATCCGCGAACAGGTTTTGTCCGACTTGACCATTCAAATCAAGCCCTTGCCCTTGCAATTCATTCACTTTTTCAGAAAAAGCGATAGAGAGACGACCGAGCTCATCCAGAACGTATGGAATCTCTTTGTCACGAGTTTCAAACATACTTTCTAAGCGTCCGCCAATGTCATCGCTGGTAATTGGTTTAATGCCTTTACCTTCAACAATCGCAAGGCGGTGCTGGTGAGTATCTGGGAATCCATCAATCATCTTCAACTGACTGGCTTCTGTACCCGATACCAAAGTATGACCATTACCAATATGAACGTTGAAGCCCTCAGCGTTCCTGCGAGGCGTCACCGTCACTTTGGTGTATTCGGACAACTCTTTGATTAACGACTCATGCTTATCCATCAGATCGTTATGTGGACCAGGCGAGCGCATCATTAAGCGGTGAATATCACGAATTTCGATACCGATTTGGTTCACTCGCTCAACACTCACTTCGAGTTTCTTGTTGACGTTATCTCGCTGTTCACGAACCGTATCGTGGAAATCATTCATCGACTGACGAATCAGGTTGGCTTTATCAAGTACGACTTTACGCGCACCAATATCATTAGGGGTGTCGGCCAATGTTTTTACAGCATCAAACCAATCGTTAAGACTTTCAGGCACCTTTTTAGACGACATAGACGACAACATCCCCGACATCATATCGAGGTTAGTCAGGTTTTCGTTGCGATAATTCACCTGAGTCGTTGCCATGTTGAGTTCTTTGACGGCAAACTGATCCCACGAGCGGCGAACATTTTCCACATGCACTCCCATACCGTAGGTTTGACCACCAAACTGTCTCGGGGCATTCGTCCCCTGTATAACAGATTGTCGGCTGTAACCTTCTGTATTTGCATTAGAAATGTTATGACCAGTCGTGTTTAACTGTCTCTGAGCTGTCAGTACGCTTTGCGCACCTAAGTTCAGAAGATCTGACGCCATATCGCCTCCAAAAAACCAAAATTAGCCTAACTAAATCCACAAGTTACGCCACTCTGCCGTTTAATTTGCAATATATATGCCAGAGTATCTTTGCCGCTGAGCTTGGCACTAAAAAAGATAAGGATGAAGGGAAAAAGATGAAGGTAGTGAGAACAATCCCGGCGATTTGCCGGGATTAATGAGATCAGTAGAACTATCGATAGCCGTTAAAGTGACATATCATCGATTTGCGCCTTAACGCGCAACACTTTGTCCGCATAGTTTGGATCTGTCGCATATCCAGCTTGATGAATATCACGAATGAAGCGTTCAGAACCTTGGTTACCATTCAATGCCGACTGATAACGTGGATTGTCATTAAGGAATTTCACATAGTCGTTGAAACTGTCTTCATACGAGTTGTAAGAACGGAATGCTGCACGCTCTTGCACAGGTACATTTTGATGGTATTCCAGTGTCTGCGTTGCGACCTTATCGCCATGCCAACTTCTGTCAGCCTTAATATTAAATAGGTTGTTACTGCTGCCCTTACTGTTGTTGACGACTTTTTGCCCCCAACCAGTCTCTAAAGCCGCTTGCGCTAATAATAACGATGAATCCACCCCTAACGACTGAGCTGCTCTGTCCGCGTATGGTTTCAAAGACTCGACGAAATTTTGTGGTGTCTTAAAATCAACAGGCTGAGCAACCGGGGCTCCGTCTAGGCCCAGTGATTTCGCGGTATTACGAGCTTTTGCTTCATCGTAAGGGAGATTAAGTGACGTGTCGAACGCTTCATTACGCATACGGATTTCACTGCCCGCTGCAGCATGCGCTTCTGGTGAACGTGCCGCACCAAGCTGAGCGACGATCATATCAGCCAACCCTAGAGAACCATTGGCACTCAACTCACTCGACATCTGCTCATCAAGCATTTGACGGTAGAATTGACCGTTTTGGCTATTGGTCAGGTCTGATTCAAAATGAGTATTCGCGTCGCGCATCGACTTTAACATCATAGAAGTAAAGATAGATTCGAACTGACGAGCGGCAGCGCGTAATGCCGCATCATCATCGCCTTCTTTGCCGCTTACGGCTTGCTGACGAAGCTTATCTAGGCTACTGATATCATGGATAAAACCGATGTCATTGGAGTTTTTAATCATGATACTTACCTAGATAACGATCAACTGACCTTCAATGGCACCAGCTTGCTTAAGCGCCTGTAAAATCGCCATAAGATCTGATGGTGCTGCGCCCACTTCGTTAACGGCACGAACGAGATCATCGAGGGTCAAACCCGGTTGGAAATTGAACATCTTGCCCGAACCTTCTGTTACCTGAATATCTGAGTTAGGTACCACCACTGTATCGCCACCCCCAAAGGCATTGGGCTGGCTTACTTTCAAGTTTTCTTTGATAGCAACCGTCATACCACCGTGAGTCACTGCCGCCGGTTTAAGCTTCACGTGTTTGCCCACCACAATTGTTCCTGTACGCGAGTTAACGATGATTTTTGCACCACTGTCTGCGGTATCGAATTCAACGTTTTCAACTGCTGATAGGAAAGCTACGCGTTGGCTGAGGTCGCGAGGCGCACGAACTCGAACAGAGGTAGAATCTAATGGGCTCGCCATTTGCGGACCCAGAAAGTCATTGATGGCATTTGCCATGTTTTGCGCCGTTGTGAAGTCTGATTGCAGAAGGTTAAAGGTAATGTAATCACCGCGAGAGAATGGGCTAGGAACTTCACGTTCAACCGTTGCACCGCTTGAAATCATACCGACCACAGGGTTGTTGCCCACAATCTTAGAGCCATCTAAGCCTTCGGCACTAAAGCCACTTACCACTAAATTACCTTGTGCTACAGCGTAGACCTCGCCATCCAAACCTTGCAAGAAGGTCTGCATCAAGGTGCCTCCACGGAGACTTTTTGCCGCACCAATTGACGAAACTGTCACGTCCACGCGCTGACCCGGTTTTGAGAACGCTGGTAACTCTGCGGTGACGATAACCGCAGCCACGTTTTTAAACTTAGGTTTGAAGCCGATTGGCATTTGAATACCAAACTTCTCAAGCATTGAGCGGAAACTTTGCTCTGTAAACGGCGTTTTCTCACCTGTACCCGGGAGACCAGTCACCAGACCATAACCCACCAATTGGTTACTACGCACCCCGGCAACTTCTGCCACATCCTTAATGCGTGCCGCTTGTACACTTGCCGCAGCAAAACATAAACCAAGAAGTAAAAACGTGAATTTTTTCATCATGTTACCCTAAAAACAAACAAACCCTCTGAGGAGAGGGTTTGCCGCTTATTATTCGTCGATTCCTATCCCTATAGAGAGACATTAAAAAATCGTGCCAAGAATCCAGGTTCCTGCATATCTTGTTGGGTTCCGGTCCCCGAATACTGAATTCGAGCGTTGGAAATACGGTTAGATGCGATGGTGTTATCAAACTCAATATCATCTGGTCGAATCGTGCCGCTTAAGCGAATGTACTCATCTCCAGTATTTAAGGTTAGCCACTTTTCACCACGAATGACGAGATTGCCATTGGCAAGCACTTCAATCACTTCTACGGTAATCGAGCCCGATAAACTGTTGCTCTGATTGGCCGAGGCATTACCTTTGAAGTTGTTGTCGTTCTTCAACTCATAAGAGAAGTCATAGTCATTGACGGTGACGGGTCTTCCACCAACGAAAAGTGGGTCCATTGAAGAATCATTGGCTTTCGAGAGATCGGCATCAGCACTTTTTGCGGCTTTCGTTGCTTCATTAAGTTCTACCGTAATGATGTCACCAATGCCACGGGGTTTAGAATCATCATACCAATCGCGCGCGTAGTGAGTGTTAAACAGTGAACCCGTTGCCGCTGCGTAATGTTCTGGCTTGTTTTTTGGGTGAATCGGCGCCCATGCTGGGTCATCGGCAACAGGATCAGTTCGACCACGTAACGTATCAACAATCCCTGACGATTGGCTTTTATCTCCTTCAACTGCATCGACTGTCGTCGTGCTATTCGAGACATCGTCTACCGACTCTTCCTGACCAAACTGAGCACAACCAGAAAGTACGGCAAGTAAGGAAACACACAATAACTTTTTCATTCAATGTCGTCCTTATCCGTTATAGCTGCTGGTTAGCAAAGCTCATCATCTTGTCGACTGACGAGATAACTTTGGAGTTCATTTCATACACACGCTGAGCTTCAATCATGTTAACGAGCTCTTCCGTTACGTTAACGTTTGAAGTCTCTAGCATCGACTGACGAATTTGACCGAAACCATCTAAACCTGGAACCCCTTCATTTGGATCACCACTAGCACCGGTTGGTAAGTAAAGGTTCTGCCCGATAGGCTCTAGACCGCCCGGATTAATGAAGTCGACAGTGGTAATGTTACCCACGACTTGGTTATCTTGCTGGCCACGTACTCGAACGGACACTTCACCGTCAGTACCCACCGTGATGGAAATCGCATCTTCAGGAATCGCAATTTCTGGTTCCAATGCATAGCCAGAACCAGACGTAACAATAGTCCCTTCATCATTTAGCGTGAACTGACCATTGCGGCTATAACCAATATTGCCATCTGGCATCAATACTTGGAAAAAACCATCACCTTCAATCATCATATCGAGACTGTTGGTCGTGGTTTGCGCATTACCCGGTGTGTGGATCTTTTGTGTTGCCACCACTTTTGAACCTGCACCTAGCATTAAGCCTGAAGGAAGTTCGGTGTTTTGCGATGATTGACCGCCAGGCTGATTGATATTTTGATAAAACAAATCTTCAAACACCGCGCGGCTTTTCTTATAACCGACGGTTGATGCGTTCGCTAGGTTGTTTGAAATTGTCGAAATATTGGTTTGCTGAGCGTCTAAGCCAGTCTTACTTACCCATAGTGCCGGATGCATTCTATTCTTCCTCTCTCAATCCTATTAACCCATGCGAAGCAATGAGTCTGAAGCCTTATCCATGTCTTCTGCGGTGCTCATCAGCTTGACCTGCATTTCGAATTGACGCTGCAAATCAATTAAGCTTGTCATTTCACCAACAGCATTAACGTTACTGCCTTCAATAGCTCCGGTCATCAGCTGTACATTGGCTGAAGCGGTGTAGCCTAATTGAGGATCTTTATTACGAAATAGACCGTTAGTGTCTTTGAATAGTGAACGGTTATCAGTATTGGTGAGCTTGATACGGTCAACGATTTCCATTTCGTCAGCCGGTGCATCTTGCGGTATAACAGAGACGGTGCCGTCACGGCCAATTTCAATCTTACGCAGTGGAATCGGCACAGTAATTGGTGTACCACGTTCCCCCAACACAAGGTTACCGTTGCCATTAACCAACAAGCCGTTTTGATCCACGCGCAAACTGCCATTGCGAGTTAACCCTTCTTTGCCGGTTTTATCCAATACTGAAATCCAACCTTGGCCTTCAATAGTGACATCAAGGTCTCGGCCTGTCGTCACAACACTGCCTTGCTCGAAGTTGTGTCCTGGGCGTTCTGTCATGCTAAACACACGACTCGGCATGCCTTCACCATACGCTTGCATTGAGCGCGCTTGGGCAAGGTCAGCTCGAAAGCCAGGCGTGCTCGCGTTCGCAAGGTTGTTTGCTCTAAGCTGCAAAGCTTGCATATTTTGCTTTGCGCCGCTCATTGAGAGGTAAAGGGCACGATCCATTGATAGCTCCAAAATTCAAAGTACGGAGCTTATAAAGCAAAGACTATGCCATTAATTTTATTCTTTATAAATCAAATAAATAAAAGGAAAATCAGGAAAGGAAGTGGAGGATCGGCAAGCGGTATTATATCGAAGAGGCAAAGCTATACGGCAAGGTGGCAACGATGCGGCAAAAATATGACCGCTTTATAGAAATGCAAAACAGCGTACGAATGTCCATATACACTCGTACGCTCGAATCTTCAAGGCATTAATAACGAGTGACTGACAGCCACTCATACTATGACTTAACGGATTTGTAGAATGTTTTGTTGCAGCTGGTTATGTACATCCAAAGCACGTGAGTTTGCTTGGAAATTACGCTGCGCTGAAATCAGGTCTACCAACTCTTGGGTCATATCAATGTTCGATTGTTCTAGCGTGCCGTTATTGATGGTACCAAAAGAACCCTTGTTTGATTCGCCCCAAATTTTAGCACCAGAAGCAGTCGTAGAATCCCATTGGGTACCACCCTTCTTATCAAGACCTTGTTCATTCGCTACACGTACCATAGCGACACGACCTAATGTCACATTCTCACCGTTTGAGTAAGTACCTAACACGTTGCCTTGCTCATCAAAGTCGACTTTAGTTAGGAAGCCAGTCGTCGCACCATCTTCTTGAAACTTAGTCAGTTCAAACGGAGCGGCAAACTGAGTGGCACTATCAAGACTAAACGACAATGTCTGCGCAGGATCGGCACCGTTCATGTCGATACCATTTGTACCTAGGTCAGTAGTAACAATTGGCTGACCATTGTTCAAGCTCGCCAGCGTGCCGTCGTTGTTGAATCGCATTGTATGACCAACATGTCCTGTTGGCGTCGTTGCATCACCACCAGCGATATTCACTGGCTTTTCACCTTGACCGTCAGTTACTGTGTAGTAACTTTGCCAGGTGTTTTGCTGGGTTTGATCTTTCACATAGTACGTCGTCATTTTATACGACTGTCCCATGGAATCATAAATCGTTGATGATGTTGAACGGTTATAAGTTTCAGGATCGGTAAAGTCGAACAGAGCCGGATCTTTTAGATCACCGTTAGCAGGAAGGTTCACACCAATCTCAATATTCGCTGTCTGTTTTGGCTTACCAAACTCTGGCGGAATATTGATTGGACGAGGCTCGTAAGACACAACCTCATTGGTATCTTTATTCACTTCATAACCCAGTAAAAACTCATCGTTCGACGTCACCATGTAACTATCTTTGTTTAGGTGGAAAGCACCGTTACGCGTTAGCTCATTTTGTTGTGGTACAAGACGATCTTTAGATACGGCGAAAAAGCCCGTACCGCTAATGCGCAGGTCCATTGGGTTGTTCGTCGAAATACTCGAACCTTCGTGGAACTGCTGAGCAATTTTGCTTGGCTGAACACCGCCACCCGGTGTGGTTTTCGCATTAGTAAACAGTGAGTTTGAATACACATCGCCAAACTCGGCACGTGACTCTTTAAAGCCGAATGTGTTGGCGTTGGCAATGTTGTTACTGGTGGTGTTGAGGTCTAACTGAGCCGCAGATAGACCACTTAAAGATACATATGACATTCCTAATCTCCTAATCTAGCCAGCGGTTACGCTTTGCCGACTTCCAGTACTTCTGCTAGCCGAACTGGATTTTCGAAGCCAGCTAGATTGAGTAGTACGTTTCCATCCCCTTTACCAAGAAGCACACTGTTCACGTTCGCATAAGTCGACACTTCGAACTCGCGGCTTTCTCCATCAAGTAAACCCGAAGCTTTCACTTTGTATTTACCTGCAGGCATTGGATTACCCTGATCATCTTTACCGTCCCATTCGACACGAGCATCACCGCCAGGTTTTGCACCGACATCAAAGGTACGTACTAATTGACCCATTTCATTTTCTACACGAACAAACACGTTATCCATGGACTGTGGCAATTTGACCATTGCCGCCATGCCAGCGTCTGCTTCCTTCACACCAGCCGCACCGGGTACCAAGACATCACGCCCAACAAGTGAAGACGCTTGTAGTGCTTGGTTAGACGTCATTGACGAGTTCAAACTCTCGAACTGAGTGTTCATCTTGCCAATACCATCTACCGTGGCAAACGACGCCATTTGAGCAATCATCTGGTCGTTGCTGACTGGTTTAAATGGGTCCTGTTGAGCCAACTGTTTGGTGAGTAGGGACAAGAAGTCTTCTTGCTTCAGATCCTGCTTACCGGTTGTCTCTTCAGGCTTGCTTTGTTCTTGCAGTTTTTTCAGTTGGTCAATGTAGGATAAACTGCCTTGACCAACGTTGTTGATTCCAGCCATGAGCTACTCCTATCTCTATTGACCCATTCGCAAAGTACTCAACAACATTTGCTTGCTCGCGTCCGCTACCTGAACGTTAGTCTGGTATGAGCGCGAAGCTGAAATCATGTTGGCCATTTCTTCCATCACGTTAACGTTCGGCTTGTAGATATAGCCTTCATCGTTAGCGAGTGGATGATCTGGGTTGTACTCTGCACTTAAGGGTTTGTCGCTCTCTACAATACCCAATACTTTCACAGGTACTGAATGATCGCGGTTGTATTGAGCTTTACTCAGTTCCGCGCCAAATACGGCGTGGCGAGCTTTGTAAGTCTCTTTTGCCGAGCTACTAATACTGTCAGCGTTGGCAAGGTTACTTGAGGTGGTATTTAGACGAACCGACTCAGCGCTCATCGCACTGCCTGTCACATTAAATACATTAAATAAGCTCATCTAAATTACTCCCCTTTAATCGCTTTGGTCATATTTTTGAATTTGCCGCCTAAGAAATCGAGTGATGCCTGATGTCTTAATTGGTTCTGCATGAACAAGTTTCTTTCTAAATCTACGTCTACAGTATTGCCGTCACCGGTATCTGGCTGTGTCGGAATGCGGTAAAGCATTTCGCCACTGCCGTTAGTAGAGGCAGAAAGATGCCGTCCATCAGTTCGACTAAGCCCAATACTTGCCCCTGAGCTTGCCGCTTTTAACGCACGATCAAACTCCATCCCCTTCGCTTTATAACCCGGCGTATTCGCCTGCGCGATATTGGTGGAGATGACTTCAGCATTCTTCTCACGCACACCAACGGTGTACTGATGAATACCTAATGCATTGTTAAAAGAGATGGCCATTGAAACCTCATCGTTCAAAAATACGTGCCCTATACAGAGATAAAGCAATTTCCGCGCCAAAAGTTATTTTTTGGTAACAACCACTGATGACGCTATTCAATTCGACGTTCATCGTGCTCCTTCTGGCAAAGATAGAGAGCAAAATGTACGCCAGTTTTGGCGGAGGGTTTAATTAGGAATGTCGACAGTGATGGCCTCCAAACCGTCACTGAACCTAGAGAATAGCAAGAAAAAAGCCTTGGCGAAAACCAAGGCTAGATACGGTAAAGATTGTGGAGAATAACTATTAGCTATTTGAGCTTGTAGATAATGCCCGGATTACAACGCACCATTTCAAATTGATCCGTCAGCCCCGTTAGCGACTCCGATGCCCCTAACAGCAAGTAACCACCTGGGTTTAGGCTACGTGCCATTTGGTTCAGCACTTTAGACTTCATTTCAGGGGAGAAGTAAATCAGTACGTTACGACAAAAGATAATGTCGAACTTACCCAACAACGCATACGAGTCCATCAGGTTTTGCGGACGAAAGTTCACCAAACGCTTTACGTTGTCTTTCACTTTCATCTTACCGTTACTGGTGTTTTCAAAAAAAACTCGGCGACGCTCCGGTGATAGACCGCGACCCAACGCGAGGTTGTCATATTCTCCAAGACGACACATATCTAACATCGTAGACGAGATGTCCGTCGCGGTAATCGACACGTTAGGGATCATTCCCGGCTTCTTGTTTTGTGTCTCCAAAACTGTCATCGCCATGGAATACGGTTCTTGACCAGAAGAACTCGCAGCCGACCAAATTTTAATCGGTCGCTTGTTGGCGGCAAGTTCTGGGAGCAGTTTGTCAGACAACACCGTAAATGGGTAGTTATCTCTAAACCATAAGGTTTCGTTGGTGGTCATGGCATCAACAGCGGCAACTCTTAACTCACGATTGCGTCCAGTAACCACATCTCTTAATAACTGAGACAAAGAGACTAGACCGAATTTTGCCACCAACGGGCTTAAACGGCTGCGGACTAAATACTGTTTACTATCGCCAAGAACAATACCGCATTGGGACTCTAAAAAGCGGCTAAAATCACGATACTCTTGATCGCTTATGGTTATCGCTGTCATTCACTTCTCTATACTGCTTTGAAGGCTTGCTTTATACGCTTTTCTCAAGCAACTACAAGCTCTAATTTTGTTTGTTTAATTTGTCGGCAAAATGGCCGCTTTGACGGCGCCTCCCAATTCATCAGGGTTGAACTTAGCGATGAATTCGTTAGCCCCTACTCGCTCTACCATTGCTTGGTTAAACACACCGCTTAACGAGGTATGCAAAATAATATGAAGATCTTTAAGATCGGGATGGCGGCGCACTTCTGCCGTTAGGGTGTAACCGTCCATTTCTGGCATTTCAATATCAGAAATCAACAGGGAAATCTGATCATGAATATCGCCTTCAGCTGCCATCTCTGTCAGCTTGTTGTAAGCGTCTTTACCATCTTTCACCAAAATGGACTCAAAGCCAATAGACTCAATGGCTCGTTGGACCTGTTTTCGTGCCACTGCGGAATCATCAGCGATCATAATACGCTTAACGATCTGCTTTTGCTCTTTCTCTTCAGCTGCGGCAATTTCCGTGGCGATATTGCTGTCCATGGTCTCAACCACAGGCGAAATCTCAGCGAGAATCTTCTCAACATCCAGAATCTCAACCAATTCATTGTCGATGTTGGTCACAGCTGTCAGGTAGTTGGCTTTACCTGCACCTTCAGGCGGCGGCAAAATCGATTCCCAATGCATGTTAATAATGCGTTCAACAGAGCTTACCAAAAATCCCTGTACGCTACGGTTAAACTCTGAGATAACCACAAAACAGTTTTCAATGTCCGTTGTTGGTCGACCACCAACAGCAAGACTTAAATCAATCACTGAGATAGTTTGACCACGAATATGAGCCACCCCTTTGACAAGACGATGTAGGTTGGGCATGCGCGTTAATTTAGGGCACTGAAGCACTTCTTTAACTTTGAACACATTAATGCCGTAACGCTGGCGGCCCATCAGACGAAACGTCAGTAGCTCTAGTCGGTTTTGACCAACTAGTTGCGTTCGTTGATTCACCGAATCCAAGATACCGGTCATAAGTTCATCTCCATCTCAAACTTTAAAGCTAAAAAAGTGATAGTCTACACAGGCAACAAGGAACCCGAGAAACAGAATGCTGTATAATAAGACATCTTTTTTGTGTACATCCAGTTACAAAACGAGGTTAAGGCGCAACTGGCTTTCCCTCTGTATCGTCTGGCAAGCGTTATTCTTTAGTGTATTAACGCACGCAGCAACGCCTGAGCAAATAGAAAACATTCAAAAGGCTGCCCAAGCTCATGTTTTAAATACTATTGAGCAACCTATCGGCGGTGAAATTGTTGCCACACCTGGCCGTATCGACTCTCGAGTACATGCAACAGATTGCCCCTCTCCGCTTTTGACCTCGTCGTCAAACACCCGCAACACCAGCAGTAATGTCACCGTTTTGGTGGAGTGTCCGGAAGATAATTGGCGACTTTACGTACCCGTTCGAATGTCCATTTCCTTGCCGTTAGTGACCGCAACTCGCCCGTTATCTCGAGGCAATATTGTGTCCAGTGACGATGTCACGATGAGCATGGTGGATAAGAACCGTTTTCGCCGCCAAGGCTTTACCGAGTTTGACCAAGTGGTTGGCGCAAAGCTCAAGAAAAACATGAAGATGGGTGATGTTATTGAGCGTAATGATGTCTGTGTTGTTTGCCGCAACGAAAAAGTCGTTATTCGTGCAGTGAAAGGTGAAATGACCATCTCCACTAAAGGCACAGCACTTACCGATGGCGCTAACGGCGATCAAGTAAGAGTGAAAAATGACAAGTCTCAGCGTATAATTGAGGGTATTGTTACTGGCGTTGCGGAAATCACGGTTAATTTTTGATTTTTTCCTAAAGTAATCATTACGCTGGTCGATATGCTCGATATACAGGTAAACTATGCAAATTAGGCAACAAGAAGGCTAAACGATGGCAGGCATTGATAATATTCGTTCTGGACAGACGCTAACGACGACAAGTCGCGCACCTGCCCGTTCGGAAGCAAGCAAAGACAGCAGTTCAGCTCAAGTTGGTCAATCATCAGCACAGCAAGATGCCGTAACACTAAGCCAAGGCGGTAAAGCCATTGGTCAAATGCATCAGCAAATGGCAAGTCAGCCTACCTTTGACGCGGCAAAAGTTGCGGCAATCAAAGAAGCAATCTCGAACGGTTCTTACACCGTCGATGCTGAAAAACTGGCAGACAACATGATGAAGTTCGAAGACGAACTTGGCGGATTACGCTAAACAGGTTAACAGATAATACTCACAGGTATATTAATGGCAGCACTGGTTGATTTGGTTGAATACCAACTGAAAAATGCAAAAGCATTGTCTATGCTCCTCTCCGAGGAGACCAAAGCCATTACTGCTCGTGAATCATCTGAGATTGAGCGATTTGCCAAAGAAAAGATGGCAATCATTGGTCAGCTTCAGCAAACCGATCAAAGACTGGCTCAACATCAAGATGTGGCAAGACTCACCGATGAAGCATTACTAGCTCAAAAGGTGGCCGACATTAAGTCGATTATCCTCGACTGCCAACAACTTAACGACATCAATGGGCAGAGTCTGCAACGCGCCCAATTAAGCTTTAATAAGCTCAATAACTTGATGCAGCAAAGTCATGGCAAAGTGGGCATGACTTACAACGCGGGCGGTCAGACCCACACTTTGTCGACATTAGGAACCAACTTAAAAGCCTAATCTCTCAAATACAAAAAAGCGGCAACAGGAGAACTGTTGCCGCTTTTTGCTATTATCTAGGGCGTTGATATTAGAATAAGCTCTGACGTTTCTTCTCAGGTACTCGACGGATTTCACCGTAGTCTCTTAGACGATCCATCTTCTCAATATCGAGCAGCAGTTCAGTAACATAGCTGTCGCCTACCTTATAGCTGCGAACTACTTCTGCACCACGAATGACACCATCTACCGCACCTGTCGTCGATTCAACACCCAAGCGTTGATCTTGTAAGTCAGCACGTGCAGACACTCGTAGGCCGTAGACTTGCTCCGCTAACTCACGGTAAGCGTCAATCTTAGAAGCACGCATAGCACGAACTTGCTTTTCTTCTTCATTACGTCCAGTTTGCTCGCTGATACTCGCATAGCCCACCGCCGTTAATGTGTTCTGGTCCATGGCTGTAATCGGAGTACAACCTATCATCACAAGCGCTACAAGCGCGGCAAATAAAAATCTCATTATCCTTTCCTATGGGCGCAATATGACTGTATGAGGTGTCGTCATAGTCGGGTCTGAACGAATCAGAACGCCATCTTCGGTACGCATTTGATTCAGCGTATCCAAATCACGGCCAATACGGTCAGCAGGCAAGAAGCCTTGAGCCGAAGCGACCACAATACGTGACTGCATGCCAACAACACGAGCATTAACCAGCACACCACCTTCCTGGCGTAACATGGTTCCCGTCAAGACGAACTGAATCTGCTGCTCTTGGGCCAGATCTTTCCAGTCACGACTTAGTACGAAGTCGCCTTGGTTCGTCACCTGAATAGAGCCCGTTGTCTTGAAGTCAACAACCTTAAAGCCGCGGCGCTGAAGCTGGTAAATAAAGCCCTCTGATACCGAGTTCCCTAACCAGTTCGTCGCATCCATATTCTGCAAATCAACAAACGATGCCACCGCTATCGGAGTGCGAGACGACACACTAGTGTTCGATTCAACTAAGTCTTCCGTCAAACTCTCGACGAAATAATCCATCGTATGGCGAGGACTTTCCATCAGCATAAACTTACTGCCGGAATAGGATTCCTTACCGTTATAGATTGGTGAGTAGGCACAAGCGGTCAGTGTTAACACTGATGCCATCAGGAGCCACTTTTTCATTACACACTCTCCAAAAAGTTATTAATTGGATGGATAGGTTCCCCACCTTTTCAAGGTTGGAACAATCCTTGCTATTCTCATTCTGTCCTTAATAAGAAAGCCCGCTCCAATATTCGCTACAAACTAGCTAGCAAATATTGTTCCGCATTTGGATTGGTTGTATGAAAAAAATCGTTTCTTCTTTAATTTCAACGGCATTGGTTACATTTAGTAGTAGCTCTGCCTTTGCTGCATGGTATGAAGTCACCGGTACTTCCACCATCGTCTCCTCTGAGAAAGCGGCAAGGATCTACGCACTAGAAGATGCCGTCTACAAAGCAGTAGACTTCTCCGGAGCTGATATCGGTGGGCTTGCTAACTTAGCGCCGCTGCTCGAAGACGATAGAGAACAATACCAATTCATTGATTCCGAAGTTCGCCAGATCGTCATCGACGATCAGTACAAAAGCGGCAACCAAATGGTCGTGAAAGCGCGAATCGACATTTACCCGACGGCAAAGGCTTGCCATAACGAGCAATACAAAAAGACGTTTGGGGTGGCAATGTTTGATATCGTTGACCCACAACAAGCGGTCATGGGGCAAATATACGACCTAGGTGAAGACTTCAGTTCTGTTATCTCTAATCAGCTTGAACATCGCTCATACAGCTTTGTTTCGGTCGGCACCACGCGCTATGAAATTAATAAGCGCCAACCTGAACGTATAAAGATGATCGCCGAAGATCTGGGAGCTCAATACTTAGTGACCGGGAAAATCCACGACTTGACGGCCACCATCACACAGGGCGGTTTACTGACAGACGATGTAATCAATCGCCAGTTTGCTATGGATATGTCGGTCTACGACGGCAAAACCGGCCATGAAATCTATCAACGTAATTACCGTGAAATCGCCCAGTGGCCATTTGCTAAAACCAGTAAAGTCGACACCAAAAGTGCTCGTTTCTGGACATCCGCTTACGGCGAAATGATCCAGAAAGTCAGCCGAAACATCATGCTCGATCTCGAAGCAGAGATCTCTTGTAAGATGACCTTGCCTGAAGTGGTCGCCTCTTACGGCAATAAAGTCACCATCGACTTAGGCCGAGTCCACGGTGTGCAAGCGGGAGACCGATTGCAACTTTGGCATACAGGCTCCTTTATCGACCAAAATGGTTTGCCGCGCAATAAAGTGAGTCAGAGCAACATCACCCTAACCGTGTCACGCGTCTATGAAAATGATGCTGAAGCAACCGTCGACCAGCCAAGCCTCGCCAACAGTATTCAAATTGGTGACGTGATGAACAAACTGTGATAAATGTAGAAAAGCGACTTAACTTATTAAAATAATTGAGTATTATTAGTCATAAGCTCCCGTGGCACAGCTGGATAGCGCGGCCCCCTCCTAAGGGGCAGGTCACAGGTTCGAATCCTGTCGGGAGCCCCATATTAAAAGGGCTAGCAAGTTAGTGATTGCTAGCCCTTTGTTGTTTTTGGTTTTCTGTATAGCAAATATGTAGCAGATTAGATTTTGCTACCTAAGCAGCGTTGATCTTATAGGAACAATTATTTTCAACGTTCCTACGATAAGTCGAACACCCCCAAAACGCACCATACTTACCGCGCCTCAATTTCATCTCACTACCACAGTTTAAACACACTGGACGCTCATGTTCACAACTAGAGTTAATGCAAACTTGATAGCCCTCTTTGATCTCGTGACTCATAGGACTACCACACTTATCGCACGGCGTTTCCTTGTGCTTACAACGCGGGAACAGCGTACAAGACATGAACCTGCCGTATTGACCAACGCGAGGCTTAAGGACTCCTATTTTACAAGAGTGGCAAACGGTTTTGTCAGCCTCAAGTTGCGTTAAGGAAACATCAAACTCATTAGTCTCAACTGGATAGTCACCTTTAATTAGCTCAGTAACAAAGTCGCTTGCATCGGTCATGTCCGCGAGGAGATATGCTCTGTGTTTAGCGCGGGTCAGAGCCACATAGAATAATCGACGTTCCTCCGCATGTTCAAACGTGTCGCCTTGAGGTAACAACGCATTTATAAGAGTAGGCGTTTGCTTCTCAGAGGGGAAACCGTGTTTTCCTGTCGTCAGTCCCATAACCACAACGTAATCAGCTTCTTTACCTTTGGATGCGTGGAACGACTGGTTCTCAATGTCTAACATGTGATAACGCTGTCTAAGCCACTTTAGATAATTAGCATCTGGCATTTGATACCAAAACCTTGCCAGCAAGTAGACTTTATTTTTGTTTGGCGAACTAGATTCAACGACACTGTTAGCAATAGACGTTAACGCTTTATCCAGTGGTGTCATCCCTTGCTCTTCAGATCCTTGTCTAATGATGCTTACAGCTGGTTTGCTAACCTGTACCAGAGACTTTATCTCTTTTTTGAGCTGAACAGGGTTCTGCGTAACAAAGCGCGTTGCCACATCTCCGATAGAGCTATTAAACCTGAACGTCATATCAAGAGTCGTTTTAGACGTTGCCCCGAAGTATTTTTCAAAGTCTGTCGTTAGACGAACATCTGCGCCACTAAAGCGATAGATTGCCTGCCAATCATCACCCACACAGAACAGCGATGAGTTTTCTTTATTGTCTCGAAGAGCCTTTACAAGTCTTGCCCTAGGCTCTGAGATATCTTGGAATTCGTCAACGAGTATATAGCTCCAAGGGGATTGGAACTGACCGGTTTCAACGTACGACAAAGCCTTTGAAATCATGTCGTTAAAATCAATCACACTCTCTTCTGTAAGATAGTCTTGATAGCGCTGATACAACGGCATCAACAATTCCAAAGCTTTGGCAGTTTGCTTTGGATCAAGAGAGTTTTTTATGATTTTTTGAATACCGGTTTCATCAAGACAAGCAGACTTATACAGATCAACTAACGACCCTAAAAGGCGCGCTAGTTCCGTGACTTGCCCTGTTTGCTCTAAGTTATCTAGTAGATCGTTATCAGGCAGAGGATTGGTATTTACCTTACGAACGACTAGATCACGCTCCAAAATATCCAACATCGAGCGATTACGGTGTTGATGGTAATACAATTCAACATATCCTGTTCCATACTTGGCATGCGTCTTTCTCTTCCACTCAATGCCTTCTTGGTACCTCTCTTTATCGATATATGGTGGAGGATTGCCGTTTTCATCCGTACCGTAATACTCAATATAAATATCATAATCAGGTAGATAGAAGTCGGGTTCGTACTGTCGGTACTGCTCTGTAGCGACATCGATTCGATATTTAGCTTCATATTGGTAATTGATGCCTTTTCTATAAAGCCAGTTGGCAATTACCATCTCACCAAAGCTCTTCACCTGCTCACCTTTCAGCGTACGAATATCGTTATCATTCAGGTACTTTAAGTATTCGCCCTGGGTTTTGAACTTGAATGGGTCTTTGTCTACGAAATAGTAAGCACTAAAATAATCGAGTATTGCTTTCTTATAGCAAGCATTTTGCATCAGAGCGGCAATAGCCTCATTCATCCACTTCACTTTTGCCCGCATATCACCTTCAAGGGGCGATAAGCTTGGGGCTTTACCTTCAACTTGAGAGATTATCTTCACGCCTAGGCTATGAAACGTGCTCGCCTTAACATCTTCAAATCCAAGTTTTTCCTTGATACGTTCATCCATCTCTTCTGCAGCTATTCGACCATACGCCAGCATCAAAATATCGTTTGGTTGCGCTTGTCCGCTTTTTACTAAGTAGCCAGTTTTGCCAACCATAACACTGGTTTTTCCTGTTCCTGCTCCCGCTAAAAGAAGGTTATTGTCATTGTCCGTGATGCACGCAACTCTTTGCTTGGCAGTTAGTGGATTAGATTCCACTTTGGTAAAAAATGAATCAAAGGTATTAAGCGCTCGCTCTACATACTCACTTCTAATATGCTCAACATCAGCCGGTTTCCAATTAGCAATGCGGCTTAACTGAGCTGCTGTGTCTTTTGCGAAGTCCGATAGATCTGATGCTTTATCCCAACCTCGCCAACGCTTGTATTCTGTTTTGGCAAAGCTCTGTATATTCTGAACTGATGAGTCGCGAAGAAATCTGGATTGGCATTGATGCTCCACCGAACCTAAGAACTCAACTAAATGCAGTGCATTCTGATTAGCCCAGAGAGGAAAGAAACAATGTGGATACTTAAAGGGGAGAAAATAGCTCAGCCTACGAAAGCAATAATGTTTGCCTTTTACGCTAAAACTCAAACAACCACCAGTGATTGACGTTTTTAGAACTGGAGAACTATCCAAATCTCCCCATCTGAAGAAACTGTTTTCACCACCTAGGTCGGCACTTATGCCTACTTCATTTATCTCGACTGATAGTTGCTGCTTAAACAACCGTCCAATGAAGTTTGTAGAAAGTGTCCACTTAGTCATCGTACGTACCGCCTCAAAGTGTGATATGCCTCGTAAAGTGACATAGTTTAACTCATTGGCTGAGTGCTAGTACTTGAGCGTCGTTAAGTTTTACATTCAATCAATCGGAAACAAACGGATTAACAAATAGAACCGAACAAGAATGGTAATACGTCAAATGCTAAAATGTAGCACTTGACCGCGGAGTAACAGACTATTAGTTACTAATTTGAAAGTTGGATGAATGGAGGTATGTTCCCAAAAGGCTTGTATCACACGACAGAATCGCTTGGTGATCATATATTGTTTAGGCATCACCAAACTCATATTTGGACAAAACCTTGTCAATGGTATTTCTAAATTAGCATTTCTCGGATTAGCTCAAGTATTGAAAACACTAATCTCGCGACTGCGTTGCGTTCGCATTGACGCTAGCTATTCATCATGTTGTCCGACACTTTATTTACTCCATCACGAATACACATTTTGAGAACAACTCAAGAGTTGAGCTATGCTTGCTTCTCATAATGTGCGTTACCTAGTTCAAGCTAGTGATTAAATAACCTCATAGCCACAACGGCAAACAATCAAATTAATGAATGAGGTATAAAATGAAAACATCACTGCTGACAAAAACTATCTGCGCACTACTTGCAACAACCACTCTGACTGGGGCAGTATTCGCAGGTGATACTGTCTCAACCCGTATTGGCGAACTTGAATTTACTCACGGCTTTGAAACCGGCTACCCAACCGATGAGACAGTGGAGATGTTGTTTGAAGAGTTGGACTTTCAACGTGCTACGCAAGCCTACATTTGGGCGACGCCGTATGTTTCTTTCATGGCATGGCAGCAAGCCTTTACCGACGAGCTTGGTCTAGGGAATGGTCAAATCATTCTTCACGAAAGCTACCGCGATCGCTTAGGTGGATTAACATACAACGCCACTACACCCTACGCATTAACCTTTATTGATATTGCTGAGTCACCTTGGGTGATGGAAATTCCAGAGGGCGGAGTGCGCGGCTCAGTATCGAACATGTGGCAAATTGGCCTAGCAGCTATCGTTGAACCGGGGAAATATCTCATTGCAGGTCCTGAATCGGTTATCCCTGAAAACGTAGAACAGCAGGGTTATACCGTGATCCAGTCAGATACCAACACGGTAATGACTGGCGTACGACTCATGTCAGCTAATGCTGAAGAGCGTCAACAGGTACTGGAAAACATCAATATTTACCCACTGTCTGAAGCTAATGACCCGCAACCTCGTGGTTACATCGAAACCAACGACCGCAAGTGGATGGCTGCTGCACCTCGTGGCCTAGAGTACTTTGAGCTGCTAGCGGAAGGCATCAACAAAAATGGTCCTATTCACGAACGCGATCGTTTCTACATGTCGATGTTAAAGCCACTAGGTATTGAAAAAGGTAAAACTTTCTCACCAACTAAAGCGCAAGCAGAACTTTTAACAGAAGCGGCGATCGTTGGTGAAGCAATGACTAAATCAATCGACTTTGCTGGAACCGAACGATTGGAAGACGCACACTATGCCGAAGGCTCGATGTGGGAGATTGCAACTACATCACGCCCAGATCAGCGTCGTGATAACTACGACGATCTCGACGGCCGCGCAGCTTGGTTCTATGAAGCGG
Organism: Vibrio sp. ER1A; assembly: GCF_000733315.1. Lineage (NCBI taxonomy): Bacteria > Pseudomonadati > Pseudomonadota > Gammaproteobacteria > Vibrionales > Vibrionaceae > Vibrio > Vibrio sp. ER1A. The sequence continues at coordinate 4,440 of NZ_JPJA01000034.1, read as the reverse complement.
TATCCAATGACATTGCAATGCACGGTATGGTTAACGGCGGCTGGGGACAAGTGTACTTAGCTACCTATAAAGATGCACAAGGCGACTGGTTAGACGGTGGAGAAAACTACACTTTGCACTTACCAAGCAACCCACCAGCTAAAACATTCTGGTCGATCACAGCCTATGAGGTGGATACTCGAACCCTGATTCAGAACGACAGCGAAAAAGCCGACCTGTCTTCGCGGCAAGATCTTCAAATCAATAAGGACGGTTCCATCGACCTCTACTTTGGTCCTCAAGAGCCAAAAGGGTTGAAAAGTAACTGGGTAGAAACCGAAGAAGGTCGCGCATGGTTTCCATACTTCCGCTTCTACTCTCCAGAACAAACTGTAGTTGATAGAGAATGGGTTTTGCCAAATATCGAAAAACTGCAATAACTCCAAAAAAGTAGAACGCCAGTATAAATACTGGCGTTTTTTGTGGAGCTAAGATGTAGCAAGTACTTCACCACGCCACGCATCTGGTGTTGCCCCAAACCAAGTTTTGAATGCTCGAATAAAGGTTCGCGAATCTTGGTAGCCAAGAAGGTGTGAGATGGCCAAAATTGATTTTTGAGTATGACGAAGTAAAAACTCTGCTCGTTTTTTGCGCACATAGTTGAGCAAGTCTCGAAACTTTAGCCCCTTCTCAGAAAGACGGTTTTGAAGTACACGAGGATGTACACACAGCTGTTTAGCTATGTCTTCTTTGGCAAAAGAGCCTGATTCCAATCCGAACTCAATGTACTTAGACACCAAGCCTTCCAAGTCGTCAAAGTTTTTGAGTATTTTCGATGTTTCCATGGTCACTTCTTTAGATTCAGGTAACGTTGACTCGAACCGCTGATAGAGCAGCGCAGCAGGAAATTCGATAAAGTTGCAAGGTTGCTCCACGATTACCTTACAACCAAAAAACTGTTCAAGAGTCCTGATATCAATATGACGATTGCCTTCCAAAGATACCGAAGTAGGCTTCCAAGCGCTGCCCAAAAGGCGCTTAAACGTCAGGTGATAAAAAGTAATTAATAGCTGCGCCGATTGGTCACAGTTGAGTGATGCGGGTTTTTCGTAATCCACACAGTGATATGCCATTGAGCCTTTCACTTCCAACTCATGATAAACGCCACGACTTTGCGCCTCGACAATATAAGAAAGCGCAGGATAAATTTGAGCCAAATACTCTTGTTTAGCAATGAGATAGGTTAACTCAGCAGTTGTTTGCAACTCGTAGTGTTTGGCAACTTCATGGCCAAATGCTAGGTTTTTACTCCAATTGGAACCTCTATTGAGTAAGTTAACATAACTCTCATAGTCAACCGTTTCAATTTCTCCGGCCAAAGCACGAGTTGATATATGCTCTGAAGCAAGCAGCTTAGCAAAGTCGAGATGATAACCACGGCAGACTGTTAAAATGGGCTGCAAATAGGCACTTGGTACAAGGAAGCCTTCGCTGTGTTGGTCGCGTTTATCCAAATCTGATCACACTTTAGTTCTTACCTTTCTAAAGTTTAGTTAAATTTCACCTTCTCGATCAATAAACAAGGTGGATAACCTAAATAAGCAGAATAAAAATGAATAACCCCTCTATGAGCCTACAAGTCACCATAACTATTTAATTCATATAAATCATATAGATAATCAAGTTGAAAATATTCAACTCAGTTTTACATTCACACTTTGAGAACCCTTTAGATTACTTCCCATCTGCATTCTCAAAATGTGAGCCACCTCACGCATCGCAATGGTTAAATAGCCTCATCGAAAACACAGACTCTTTGAGGAAACCATGATGAACAAGACTATTATTGCAACTCTTCTTACCCTTATTACCGCTCAAGCTTTCGCCGCAGATGGGCACTCGCAGACAACCATAAGCAGCGAGTCAGCAGCATCGCAGCAAGAAAAAGAATACCAAGATATGTCAGACCCACTAGCGGTTTACACTCAAGCGGGCGTTGGTTTCACCGATAAAGGGCTTAACGTCAAAGTAGGTCAAACCTACGATACTGGTTCAGAAACCACGATGGCGATGAATGTGATTGAACTTAAAGGTATTGCAGGTGATGCGCTTGGCATTCGTAACAATGAACAGCCTCTGTATCAAGGTGTCGACGACAGCATCGATGCATTTCGCTTTCGCAACTTTCAAGTGGACCTAACTAACGGCCGCGGCTCGCAATTTGATATCAACTACAATGTCGATAAAGAAAGCCTCGATGCTTCATATAGCGTACTGCAAGCACTGCCAGCGGTGGGCGATTTTCAGTTCTATCCTCTTGCGGGTATCGGTGCCACTGTAACGAACACCGCCGATTCAGGTTACGAACTACCGGGAACCTTTGCAGTAGCAGGCATGTATAGTAAGTGGGCCCTTACAGATAACATCTGGGTTAACTACAACCCAATGTGGCTAACCACTCTAAGCGGTAGCGATGACTACAAAGCTGGTTACTATGCAGGTGAAAGCAACATTTTGACTCACGAGTTTGCGCTGTCGTATCAAATTAACCCTCGCACCAACGTACGCTACTTCGCCAACTGGAACGAAAAAGTCGACTTTGGCGATGGTGACCATCGAATAGAAGTTAACTATCAGTTCTAACCATTCATTGGTTGAAATGGCATAAAAACTATTGGTTAGCGCCACTTTTAAAAACTTAATCAAAGAATGCTTAGCGACTAAAGCAAACATTCGTTAATGGAGGGACAACTTTTATGCTCGTCCCCTCAAAAAAATCAAATCTATTATTGGCTCAGTTAAATCTGTGTATCTATCTAACTGGGTAACGTTATTCTTTTATAGGCAAGCAAATGAAAAAAGCACTACTGACAATCTTAATCTCCACTGTATCGTCTGGACTATTAGCAGCACCTTCAGCGGTATCTAGTTACGTAGGTACTTTAGATTACCTGGATCAAACACTCACTAAAACAACGGCTGACGCCTTGCAAGAGCGTATGGACCTCCAGCGAGTCTCCCAACTAGTGGTATGGTCGATGCCAATGGTCCAGTTCTCTGAAACAGTAGATGCTGTGTACCAAACGACTGGTACAACGACAACCGACACACCGATAGGTCTTTACCAAGGTTATGATGGCGTTTATCCATTTTTCACACCAAATGGAGTAGTTCCATATACTATTGGAGCTCTTGATATTCAAGAAACTGGCCCTGTGGTCCTAAACTTACCTGAAGGTATGGTATATGGTGTTGCTAATAATCTATGGCAAGAACCTATCGCTGAGTTTAACACCTTCAAAAAAACTTCATATCTGTTCGTAGGTCCTAATGACGAAGTGCCAGCAGAATGGGATGGTGAGATCGTTCATACAGAAACTAACCGTGTAGTATGGTTTTTCCGCGTACTATCGGAAGGAGATGAAGCGAAAGCGACATCAAACCAAGTAGAGGTTTATCCCTATGCGAAGCGCAATAACCCACCACAAACCCAAATTACTCCGTTCTCTTACGCTGAGTTCAAAGCAGAAGGGAAGACTATTTTCACAAACACGCCTCCAACGGACATGAGTTACTGGGAAATTGTAAATCGCTACGTTCAAAATGAACCAATGTTGGACCGAGACCGATTCTTTTATGCTTGGCTGTCGGATATGGGTATTGAAAAGGGTAAAGAGTTTAAGCCGAACGAGTATCAGCAACGAATTTTAAAAGAAGGTTTAGAGGTTGGTCTTGCAATGGCTCAAGCTAACTCATTCAACAAAGATATGCCTAATGTAGAGTATCAATCGAAGAAAACTGGATGGCATGATGTCCTAGCTAACATGGATCCTAAAATTGACCTTGATACTAAGTCCCTGTTTGATGAACGTGCTGCTTATACATATGAAGCGACTACAACCTCCAACGGTATGGTCTCAAAGGTTGCTGGAAAAGGCTCATTCTATTTAGGTGCATACTATGATTCCGATCATAATGTGTTGTCAGGTAGCAACACATACAAGCTACACATTGCTCCAAACGTACCAGCAGAGCATTTCTGGTCAATATCTCTATATGATGCAGACACCCGACTGTTTACGCGAAACGAGCAAAAACGTTCTGACTTGAACAACCGTATGCCGACGCTCAAATTAAATTCAGATGGTTCAACAGATATGTACTTTGGACCAAGCCTTCCGGAAGGAGTTAACGAAGGGAACTGGATCCAAACAACACCGGATAAGTCATTTTTCTTGTATTTCCGCTCATTTGGGCCGGGCCAAGAGTTAATTGATGAAGTATTCCCAATGACTCCAGTAGAGCGGATAGAATAATTCAGCTAAGAACTATCTGTATATTAAATCAGAAGCCACCCAGAATCAGGTGGCTTCAATTTTTTCATACGCATTAGAAAAAGTATGTTAAATCATCAGCCAAGATTGCTGGCTACAATAGTTGCTAACTCGAAAAGGGGCGTGC
>NZ_JPJA01000033.1:0-6355 GCF_000733315.1 Vibrio sp. ER1A | reverse complement strand
TAATCATAATCTAGGTTTGATGTGTTTTTTATTTATCATGGCATCACTTTAATTACCGATATCTTTATTAGTTTTAATATGGCCCTACAAGAGAAAATAGAACGATGATGTAAAAGTAGTGTGGGACGATCTACACCCTATCCCTTTAAATAAGGGCTTTATTAGGTGATAATCCAAGGTCTTAGCGAAAACAGAGATTAGTCAGGGTGTATTCAAAAAAGTGCCCTTGAGCCTTCCAATTTCTTCCCACACCCCACTTCATAATCTGTCGATTATGGGTGGTTGTCTGCGGTAACTGATTGAAAGTTATAGAGTCAATAAGTCATCCCCTTGAATGAAATGACACTTTTTGTCGCGTTTTGGCGATTGAGTGTCCCTAAAAAGGGTGCAAAAACAATGAATAAAATACGACTCACAACATCATTTATCGACCAAGTGGCCCTGACTGGCCGAGTTCAAGAGTTCTTTGATGAGGTGGTGCCAGCGCTTTACTTGCGGGTTTACCCCTCGGGTAAGAAGAGCTTCTATATTCGTTACCAACACGACGGTATACGAGTGCACCGTAAGTTAGGCAACATCAACGAACTCTCATTATCAGAGGCTCGAAAGCAAGTGCGTGATGAAGTTAACCACACGCGATATCTAAAAGACATTGAAGACTTACCGAACATTACGCTTAGTGTGTTCTCTGAGGAGTTCTTTCGCCGTTATCCTCGTCACTGGAAACCGAGAACCTTAAAAAAGAATGAGAGTGCCTTTCGGTTGCACATCGCACCGATGTTAGGGGAGCGTCCAGTTCACACGCTCGAACGGAGTGATATAGAACGTTGGTTTGGACAACTGACACGTATTAAAGGTACGGCTAATCAAGCGCTAGTTTTGTTGTCGGTGATGATGAAGCAGTGCGAATTGTGGGGATATCGACACCCCAATACGAATCCTTGTCGTCATTTCAAACGCTACAAAGAAGAAGGCAAGACGCGATACCTAGATGCATATGAATTGCGGTCATTGTGGCGGGCTCTAAACAAGTTTGAGAATATCCATCCTGTTGTAGTCATGGTGATTCGTTTGCTGATATATACCGGTTGTCGAAGCTCAGAAGTTCGTTTACTGCAATGGAAAGACTATCGGGGAGGGCATTGGCATTTGCCGGACAGTAAGACCGGAGCCAAGACCGTTTACTTGTGCTCCCAAGTGAGAGCTTATCTTGAGGCGTGGTCATCTAAAGGGGAGTACCTATTTCATGGTGAAGATAGCGCTAAGCCTTTGTCGAGCAATCAGTTAACGGCAGCTTGGGCAATCATTCGAAAGGAAGCCAAACTCGATGATGTGAGATTACATGATTTACGCCATACCTACGCCAGTATCGCGTTACAGTCCAAGGTCAACCTTCTTGTGCTCAGTCGTTTGCTTGGTCACGCTGAACCCGAAACCACATTAAAGTATGCACATTTGAGTCGCACCGATATACATCAAGCGGCTTCTTGTGTATCAGGGGTGTTAGCTAAGGGGATGCGCTCATGAATTTTGAAAAACTCACTCAAAAGCGTGTTGACGGCTTAAAGCCACAAGTCATCCCCTATACACTCTGGGATACCAAACGAGTTGGATTAGGGGTGCAAGTTAATGAGACCTCTCTGTTTTATGTCATTAGAGCTGAGAAGGGCGTGAAACGGATAGCACCTGTTGAAAGTTTGCTTTTAAGGCAAGCACGTGAAAAAGTGAAACGTGACATCGAAAAGACCGCTAACCGTTCTATTACAGGAAGTGTCCGGTTTGATGTCTTTGTACAAGAGGAGTGGTCGTCTAACGTATGTTCAATGTGGAAGCCAAGCTCACAGCGGATAGCACGAAGTGCATTAAGATGTCACTTAGTCCCTGAGTTTGGTCGATATCCTCTTCATCGTATAGATAGTCGTCATGTGCAGCGTTGGTTCGATGAGCTCAGTCGCACTTTCACTGGAGCTGCAAACCGAAATATTGATGTGCTTCGCTCAATATTCAGTGCCGCTGTGAAGTATGGGTATTGTGGCTCTAATCCATGTGATGGTATTAAGCAAAATCGAAAGCGCACACTGAATCGGTTTTTAAGCAAAGACGAACTGGTTCAGCTTGACAACGCGTTGAATACCGTAAGTCAGAATGGCGAAATGGAAATGTGCTGCTGTCTGGTGCTTCGTTTGATTTTGCTGACAGGGTGCCGGATATCCGAAATCACAGGATTACAGTGGTCGTACGTTAAAGGGGACGAATGGCATTTACCAGACAGCAAAACAGGAGCTAAGGTAGTGTATGTTGGAAAGGAGGCTCAAGCACTGTTGCGACAGATACGAAAGCGATATCCTACACCTATCAACAACGTGCAGGATGAAGTGTTTTCGCCGCTCAGTCGTTATGTGTGTCGGAAGATGAAAGTGTCCGTCGTCTGGCAGCGAGTACGAAAGCTTGCCAACATCGAAGATGTACGTATTCATGACTTGCGGCATACCTTCGCCAGCTATGCCGTGATGGAAGGGTATCCTTTGCCAATGGTCGCAAAATTGCTAGGACATCAGCGTATATCATCAACGCTTCGTTATACGCATGTCAGTGATACTCAGGTGCTGGATTCAGTGCAGAACATCGGCAATGTATTGAGCGACATCGTATCTGGTAAGCCCGAAAAGCCACCCCATAAAACACCACTCAAGAAAAGGATCAACAAGACAAAAATCGTCAAAAATCGCAACAAGGGATCCAGTCATTCAACTTTGACTGATGAGGAAGTTAGGCACATCAGAGATGAGTTTGACTTTGCCAACTGGTAATTACCCCGAATCATGGTTGCGTATGAGAGCGACACAGAAAGAGCCACTTGACGTGGCTCTGGATTAGCTTAGTTTTGAACAAAAGCGTTAATCTCCATATCTGGCTTCTCAGTTGTCGCTTTCCTCAATTGAGGCGTGAATAGTGATTAACTTGTTCAAATAGAGCAACACGTCAGTAACATCACTTGATTCAGGGTTGGTGTGAACTAAATAATCTTCCAATTGAATCAGATATTCACGGGCTTTCTGGGAAAGGAGAGGGTCATAAGCGATTGTAACAGGCATAAGTGCCTCCGAGTGTTGTTGACAAGTATTCACCACTCAGAGGTCCTAAGAATGGGTGGTGAACTGAACAAGGTTAGGACTACCGTACACTCGGATACGGCCTGACCGAAGTCAGCCTCGCTCAGTCCACCATCATTAGGTTAGTTTGGTCTAAAAAATAGACAAAACCGTGAAATTCAGGTGTACTAAAGCACCACGAGTTGTCACGCGTTAAGGTGATAGCTCGTATCGAGTGTTTAAACGGGGTCCTAAACCCGTCACCGGATTTTGCCGGTGAATCAGCATTTTATTCGTCGAGAAGGTAAGAGTCAATCAACAAGCTTCTGCCCCGTTGTGTGTTAACAGCATGTTATTGAATGGTGAGCTCCCCATAGAGTGTTTTCATAGTTCATGTAGAGCGTACACAAGCAAAATTAGGCGAAGGTATAAATGTGTTGCTGTTTTTAGCGTTAGCGCATACTCCCTAGGCTATGTAATTAGCCCCACAATTCACAGTTTGGAGAGGTAACTATGAAGACCGAACCAGGAATCTTGCGGGTACAGCAAGTGAACTGCTTCTATAATTACGCAATTGGCCTTGATGTCACCAAAGTCGATCTTCTTAAAACGGCTAAGGCACTTCTAGAGGCAGGCATAGTAAGGACTGTTTGTTTTTCGGATTTGAAGGCCATATATCGTGACGAATATGGCGAAATCCAGCTCGAATGGCTTCGTCCGGAGGGGCGTCGATGGGATAACAGTTGGACGGTTCAGCTTAGTGACTCTTTGCCGAAGTATACCGCCAAGGAGCTTGCTTTCTGCTTGGAGTTTGCGTTTCACGAGCGCCGCATCGAAGGCGATGAAGTTGAGCAAGTAGCTCCGTATTTGCGAGCCTCACTACCTCCAGTCGTGTTGGAGAATGACGATTTGACTCTGCCAGTCTACCCATGCCTAAAGCTTCATGCTGACGGACTCATGTGTATTAGCTTTCAACTCGATACGACATGGGACGACTTGATCGAGGAAGATTTCATCAGTGATGTTGTCAATTTGTTCCAGCGCTATTTTAAATCTGTTTGGGTAAAAGCGGAACTTCAAAAAATAGATGGTGAGCTGCTTCTGCCTGGTGCATACGAGAGTGAAATTTCCATTGGTGGGCAACGTGTAGTTGACCGAAAGGCACGTAAGCTCGTTAAGAAGATGCGACAAACAGCAAGAACTGCACTCGACAATTCTCTCAGTAAAGAAGGACGACGTTTTGATTTGGATGGAGAGCCATGGCTCCTGCATCAAATCGCGGGCTCGGAGGATCAAGCGGAGTGGGAGGGAACGATCGACCTTTGCAGATCCATCTACGCTAATGCCGTAGCTTCACTGGTAGTCTCAACAAGTTACAAAAAGAATGATGGTGTAGTGGGTGTTCAGTTGTGGCAAGGTCGGCCCTCGATTTCCTTAATGCGATTTGTCGATCAACCTAAATCCAAGGACCAATTATTTGACATGTACAGCCAGTCTATGTCGCGTGTCCTGCTGCGCTCCGCTGGAGTGACTGATACTCCACATCTTCCTCCAGATCTTCGTCTATTTGAGGACTATTGTTTACACGGAAATCGAGCGATTTTGCTCTGGACGTGGCTGCGGCCATCCGGCGCATCTGACAACACTTGGGATGATCTCAACACAAGAGCACATCTGATAGAGAATCAGGCTAGAGCAGAACACTTCGAGTACCACAATATTCGAATTGCGCGTGCATGTGCCATAGCAGAAGCTCCCCCAACAGAAGAACAACTTGTGTATGCGTACGAAACTTTGGCCAAAGCCAATTCTGTAATTCACAAATCAAGCCAAGCGGGAGAGATTACTGATGCGCTTGAGTATTTGATGACTGCTGCCGGTACAACAGGACTCATCGAGTCAGGTAAAGAGCAAGCTAGATGGTACTTGGATGAGCGACGTTATAACGCCGAAAAGCGACGGTCTCGAATGGATCGATGGTTGACTGCTGTGTTTGGTATAGTGGGAGCTGCCGGACTGGCCGAGCTTGTCCTTAAGCCGCTGATGAAAGCAACCTATCCCAGCTGGGCTGATTGGTTCGTTGGACTAGCTGCATTCGCTGCTGCGTCATTTCTGATTGTGCTTTTTGCGATGTTTATATCGGTCTTTAATAAGATATGGAAATAGTCATTCACAGCTTTAGAAATCACGCACTGACAATCGGCTCACTGTGACCATTTTTTCACCGTATTGCGGCTTCAAACCGGCGTGTGAGCCGGATGTTAACCCATACAAAAAATTAGTTCTAACTCTCCTTTGCCCCAAAGCTTCTCAGAGCCAGTAAAAGGACGACTTGGTCAGTGGACCAAAAGACCAATTTAATCTAATCCGTACTTTGGTCTCTTATACGGATTCTTCCGTAAATCGCCCCCGTAACTCTATATAATCACATAACAAGCTGATACCAATTGAGTTCTATAAAAAATAAGAGCAACATAGAAAGAAAAAGTCCGTCTATAAATCATTAAGCTACTTTTCTAAAATCGAGGAAATTTAAATAAGATGACAGATGAAGTAAGAAGAGATTTTATCGTAAGAATCGAAGACCTACGAGGACAAATTACGATGCGATATAACACACTAAATTTAGAAGCGATTTGGCTGTTTGTTGCAACGCTGGGTTGTTGGAGCGTCGACCAGCCAATTATTCAAATAATTGCAATCATCTTAGTTTTAATATTTTTCTCATCAAAGATTTCGAAAGACAAAAAGTTTGAATCAACTTTCACGAAGGTACTTAAAGACATTAAGTTCGACCTTGAAGAGTCATTTCTTGAAGGCGATGTGAAGAAAGCTAGGCTACATGAATTAGACGATATCGATAAGAATTTACTTGGACTACGTTCGATCTACAAATCGACTCCTATGTTTCTTATGGGGTATGGTTTTTGGGTAGTATCGTTGTTTACGTTTGGGTATAGAATTTTATACACATCAGTAGTTTAACAAACGTCTATGGTACGATTCGCTGTACTGGAAGTAATCCGTAAATATCTAAATTAGCGGATTCACTGACACGGAAGTGTCCAGAACCTTCACAGCTGGCACTTCGTAACTAAGAAGTGCCCTAAGGCGAGTTACGACTGAACAGCTACATTATTCACTTAACCGTAATTTGACTTAAATTTGCGAATGTTAGTACTCTGCTAGTTGGAAGGAGAGCGTTACCTCCTATTGTCATATGAGTAAGGTCAATAACGCAGGGGTAACTATTCACCCGCGAG
>NZ_JPJA01000032.1:0-1771 GCF_000733315.1 Vibrio sp. ER1A | reverse complement strand
CCGTCATTCCGCACCATATTTCAGATTTTAAAATAGTGTGATCTGGTGAGCATTTAGGCAGCAAGAACTCACGCTTCCCTTGACGCCGATCACCAGTTTTGATCTATTACTGTTATTTGACGGGAGCTTATTATGTCTGCACCCCAGCCTGTTATTAAACGCCTCGACCACCTCGGTTTGATTGCTGCTTTTTGTCATGAAACGGGCTTACCCCGCATCATTGACAACATCATCCCTAAGACAGCAGGGCACACGGTATCGCATGGTGATGCTGTGTTGGCTATGCTACTCAATGGGTTGGGGTTCCACAGTCGAACACTACACATGTTCTCCGACTTTTTTGAAACTAAGCCCATTGATAAGCTGTTGGGTAAAGACATTTCGGCTCATCACTTAACTGATGATGTATTGGGACGTACTCTTGATGCGCTGTACGACGCTGATGTATCGGTGCTATACCAAGCGATTGCTGAACATGTCGTCGTGCATTTAGGTCTGGCTACTAGCTCTGTACACCTTGATATCACAAGTTTTCACGTCGATGGCGAGTACAACCAGCCGAACAATGAAGACATCAACACGATCCAGCTGGTTAAGGGTTATAGTCGCGATCATCGACCGGAGCTGAACCAAGTCGTACTGGAGCTTATTTGTGAAAACCAGGCTGGCATTCCCGTTTATATGCAGGCTCTCAGCGGCAATACCAATGACTCCAAGGCGTTTGCAGAAGTCACTAAGCACCACATTCATTGCCTAAAAGCTGCTCAAAATAGTCGCTACTTTATCGCAGATGCCGCTTTGTATACCGAAGCCAGCATTCGCTCACTCGACGAACAACAGCAACAGTTTATAACTCGCGTTCCGATGACTATTAAGCGTGCCAAACAAGCTTTACTCGATCTCGATACCGAGAAGTTAATATCGATTGGTAATGGTTATTCAGGTCATTGGATAACATCTGACTATGGCGGTGTCGAGCAAAGATGGTTACTCGTCAGTAGTGAACAAGCAACAAAGCGCGAGGAAATTACTTTCCTTAAAAATCTTGAAAAGAACACCACCGCTGAACTCAAAGCCCTTCAAAAGCTCAGCAAAAACCAATTTGCTTGTGAAGCCGATGCAAAGCAAGCGCTCACTGAATTTGGTCAGCAATGCGACCTTATAAGTTTTGACAGCTCTGCAGTGAAAAACGTACCAGTGTACAGTGGTCGTGGCCGACCGAAGACTGGCGAAAAGCCCGTTGGTCATTATTATCAGGTCGATACCACACCCTATACCGACCTTGAGAAAGTAAGGCTCGCAAAGCTTAAAGTCGGTATGTTTATTCTAGCAACCAACGACACGACGAGCACAGATCTTGATATGACTTCGTTACTGGCTCACTACAAGTCACAACAAAAAGTAGAGCGCGGTTTTCGGTTCCTCAAGAGCCCAGAGTTTTTAACGTCATCCATATTCTTGAAGAAGCCTCAGCGCATTGAAGCACTGTTGATGATAATGACACTGAGTCTCTTGGTGTATGCAGGTCTGGAGCACAAAATGCGAGAGCAACTAGCAGATAGCCCTGAGTTTTTCCCTAGCATGGTCAAGAACAAAACCACCTCAAAACCCACAGCACGGTGGGTATTCTTGAAGTTTGAGGGGATCGATACGCTATCCATGGGGGAGCAGCGCTTCATCATCGGCTTGCAAGAGCATCAAACGAGGCTGCTGAATTTGCTAGGAAAGCTGTATGAATTGGTTTATTCCTAAATATGCTGCGGAATCTCGG
>NZ_JPJA01000031.1:0-1302 GCF_000733315.1 Vibrio sp. ER1A | reverse complement strand
CCATCGCTGTTGACGAGCTTAGTAACCGTTGTACTGAACAACGCTTCACCTGCATCAAGGTCGGCGATGGAAAGGTCTCCAGAGTCCATCAAAATACCCGCAGTGTCTTCCGTCACCGCACCAGGCTCATAGCTACTAATGATGGTTGGGTCTTCCGCACCATTGACCGTCACATCAATTTGATGCTGAGTACCGTCTGCCGACGTTACAATAAACGATTCCGTCAAACTGGTATTCACGTCTAACGCTTGAATTTGAGAGAGTGAATTGTTGACTTTGTACGTCCACTCTCCTTCAGCATTAATACTCAAAGAGCCAAGAGTGCTGCCCACCGGAGTAGCGATACCAGCGTTAAAGACCTCTTCTCCTGCGTCAACATCCGAAATGACTAAGGTGTTCGTTGCAACGATATTGCCATCACCGTCAACCATGACATCTTCTTGTGCCGTCACAGAGTCACCCGACGTAATCGTAGGAATATCATTGACCCCATGAATAGTGACTACGATGTTGTGTGGTGTGCCATCTTCACTCAGTACTTGGAACGTCTCCGTTAACGTCTCACCTTTCCCAAGCGATTGCACTGCAGAGTTGGTATTATCGACTTCGTAGCTCCAAGCGCCTGTCGCCGTCATTGTTAATGAGCCTATTACCGAACCTACAGGTGTCACCGACGTTTGGAACTTCGCTTCTCCAGCATCAACATCCGAAATAGTCAGTTGCCCATCGTCTTTTAGTAAGTTGCCAGCCTGAACATCAAAATCTTCGGTAACACGTCCAATATCATCACCTGCGATAATAGGCGCATCGTTAGTGCCTTGAATCGTCACTTCTATGGTCTCGGTTTTTGAACCATCAATCGATGTCACCGTGAAACGTTCTACACGCGTCTCACCTTCACCAAGCTCTTGTACACCTGATATAGCGTTCGATACTTGATACGACCAATCACCACCCTCAGTAATGGTCAAAGTACCCAATGGCTGCTCACCATCGTCATTCGCCACTTTGGTTACAACAGTGCTGAATTTGTTCTCACCCGCATCTTTATCGCTAATGCTCAGGGATAAGCTGTCACCTGCGACCAAGAAACCGGCATCCACATCCGTATCTTCTTTCACCGTATCCGTAGTCGGACCCGTAATAAAGGTTTCGTCCTCCGCACCATGAATAGTCACAGCAATCGTATGTGAAGTGCCATCCGCTGACGTGACTGTAAACTCTTCAATACGTTGATCACCAACATCCAGTGCTTGCACTGCCTCTAGTGAGTTATCTAAGGTATACGTCCACGTGCCATCT
>NZ_JPJA01000030.1:0-1582 GCF_000733315.1 Vibrio sp. ER1A | reverse complement strand
ATGCTTATGCGCCATACGCCATGGCAATGTTTCCTGTAGGTATCTATTCACCCGCGAGCTATTGACGTCGGTTTATGCTAAGAATACTGGCGTCTGATAGTCCTCTTTAAGCATATGGTGCTCGACGATTTTACGTAGCCACTTATAAGCTGAGATTTTCTGAAGCTTGGCGGTTTCTATCAGTGAGAACATTCGCTCACGGAACAGATCTCCTCGATATGAGCGAGTCACGTAACAGCACTTTCTCATCAATATATAATTACGCAGGACTCGCTCTGCAGCGTTGTTTGTTAACGGGCACTCGGAGTCATCCATAAAACGCCAGACCATAGTGTCATCAGCGATGAGGTTTCGACATCTACCTCGATATCGTTTTGAGCATTGATAACTGCCCAATTTGAGCCAATGAAGCCAACTCTTTCGTAACCGCCGGAGTCGGCGGTAATACTGGCTTTCGGTAACTTTTCCTTCGATATACCGGTGGTGACACCTGAATACGCTATGAGCGATTAAAGCGAGTTTTTCTCCGATTTTTTGGTTTTCAGGACAAACGCTCTCCTCGATTGCAATGACGTTCCTTAATATGTGAGCCCAGCATAATTGCCGCTTAGATTCGTCGATATATTTGTAGGCAGAATATTGGTCCGTCACTAAAAGGTGTAAAACCGCTTCACCAAGTAGTCGTTTGGCTGCATGTTGGCTTCTTCCGCTGTTAATTTGGAAAAAGGCGACATCATTGCTTAGTGCGGCCCACATCCAGCTTTTATCCTTATTGCGCTGATGCGAAGTCTCATCTGCCATAATCAGTTTAGATGCTTTGACTGTTTCATGGATTTGAGCATGCGTATCGGCTAAGTATTCCGTGACTCGCCCTTGTGCCGCTGATATTGCACCAGTTGAGAAGTTAAGTTGGAAGACGTCTTTCAACATAGATTGTATTTTACCTATGCTTTGGTGGTGCTGGGTTGCTTGGATTCCGATAAAGCTATGTAGATTTGGCCCCATTTGAACATCAGGCACATACTCTGGAAGCTCCGCTTGATGCTTATCACCACACCATGAGCACTCGCCTTTAAAGACTTGATGCTCAATAAGTGTGTACGAAATATCAGGCAAATCGAAGATTTGATGTCGTTTGTAGGGATGTCGATTTGGAACAACACAGCCACCGCAATGGCATGTCTTGTTTGGTAAATATTGCTCAACCGAGGCACTGTCTTCAACGGGGTGAAGCAGTCGGCGATGGCCTTTATGACCTGGTTGAGCTCCTTGCTTTTTTCCTGATTTCTTCCGATTAGGTGAAGTATTCTTAGCTTTATTATGCAAAGGCTGCTGTGATGATGGCACAGAAGAGTTTCGACTATTTTGATTTAGTCGGTCTTCAAGTTCAGCCAACTTATTCCATAAAAAATGGATGATATCTTTCGCTTCTTCAGGCGAATCGAAATCTGGCGGAGGTGGTAATGTTTTCTTATTCATACCTCCAGGTTGCCACCGAAAAAAGATCACTCAAGTTGAATGTGGGATCAAGTTAACTCGGTCACATAACTTTAGTGTCAAGGCCTCGCGGGTGAATAGTTAC
>NZ_JPJA01000029.1:0-8472 GCF_000733315.1 Vibrio sp. ER1A | reverse complement strand
GACTCTGTCGCCGGCTTGCCCAATGTATTGTCTGGTTGATTTTATCTCATCACCGATTACCCAAATGTCTTGGGGACGGACCAAAACAAGACTTGAATAAAGTGGATTGCTGGCTAATCGGCTTTGGAGCTAATTGGAACGCACTTAACCACTACATAGATAAGTTTACCTCATCAGAAAGAAACGCTGTTACTGAGTTTCCTCACGGTACACCAATGCGAAGTTATAAATGGCGCAGTAAAGCCAAGGAGTTTGCGAAGCGCGCATTGAATCAAGCTAACTTGGTGGAGTACGCCTCCCTTGATAAAGCGTTTCCAATACACATTGCTCGCATGGCGTTGATGCTGGCTGATCATGCCTACTCTTCACGGGAGCCTACCACCTATTGGCAAGATGAAGACTACAACGCCTATGCCAATACCGACAAAGAAACAGGAAAGCCAAAACAAAAGCTTGATGAGCACTGCGTGGGCGTGGCTCATAATGCCTACATATTGGCGCGAACAATCCCCAAGCTTCGCGGCGTAATGCCTGCTATCACCAATCACAAAGGCTTCAAGCGTCGCAGTAAAATCAGTAAATTTCACTGGCAAGATAAAGCCTACGACTGTGCCTACAGCATTGCGGAGCAAACCGAGCAGCAAGGTTTTTTCGGTGTAAACATGGCGTCCACAGGCCAAGGTAAAACCTTTGGTAACGCACGTATTATGTATGGTCTTTCTAATCCGACAATCGGCTGTCGTTTTAGTGTGGCATTAGGCCTACGCACCCTTACCTTACAAACGGGTGATGCGCTGCAGCAAAGGTTGAACTTAGATAATGATGATCTTGCAGTGCACATTGGCTCTCAAGCAGTGAAAGAGCTGTTTTATAAACAAAAGCAGCAAGAAGAGCGAGAAAAATCAGAGAAGACTGGTGTAAGTGGCAGTGAGTCAGAGCAGATTTTTGCCGAACATGAATATGTGCGTTATGACGGCGAAGTTGATAATCAGTATTTACATCGTTGGTTAGAAAATAAAGGTGCCGTTCATAAGCTAGTGAGTGCTCCTCTTTCGGTTAGCACCATAGATCATATTATTCCAGTATCAGAAGGTGTTACAGGAGGCCAACAAATTGCGCCTATGTTACGCCTACTAACCAGTGATTTGGTTCTCGATGAACCGGATGATTTTTCGTTAGAAGACGACCCAGCACTTGCGCGTTTGGTGTATTTTTCAGGCTTACTGGGTTCTCGTATTCTACTGTCTTCAGCCACGCTACCGCCAGCGTTAGTCATGCATTTATTTGCTTGCTATCAAAGTGGTCGAGCCCAGTATAACCAAGTATTTGGCCAACAAATCGAGCGACCTGTTTCATGTGCATGGTTTGATGAGTTCGGGGTAAAATCAACCAGTGTTACTGGTGTTACCGAGTTTAGAACCAGTCACGATGAGTTTACAAAGCTTAGAGCAGAGAAGCTGAGCAAACATTCCGAGCATCTACATAAAGGTGACTGGCTGAAAATCGCAGAGAGTCCACTTCCGCGGCATCAAGTTATCGAGACCTTTGCTAAAACCGTATATCAAGGAATAACTCAGCTTGCCGTTGATCATAAAACAGTTTCTGAACAGCAAAGCTCTAAAGGGAAAACAGTATCGGCAGGTATTGTTCGCATGGCCAATATTGAGCCTTTAGTGGCTGTAGCAAAGCACTTGTTCGCAACCTCGCCACCTGAAAATACACGCATCCATTACTGTATTTATCATAGTCAGCATCCTTTAGCGGTGCGCTCGGCCATAGAGCAACAATTGGATGGGTTGTTACAACGTGACCGAGACGATTTGCAAGGGGTAATCAAAATGTCAGTGGTTGAAGCCGCATTGAAGCAATACCCCGAGCAACACCATATTTTTGTGGTACTCGCGACACCCGTGGCGGAAGTCGGGCGAGATCATGACTACGACTGGGCAGTGGTAGAACCAAGTTCTATGCGCTCGATAATCCAGTTGGCAGGGCGAGTGCAAAGACACAGACGGATTGAACCACAAAGTACCAATATTTTAGTATTAAATCAGAATGTTAAGGCTCTTAAAGGCAAAGATAAAGTAGCCTATTCAAAACCTGGGTTTGAAAGTAAGCAACCTTTTAGGTTAATAAAAAATGGTAACGAGAGGCCATGCCTTCAGCTTTCCTCCCATGATTTATGTTTGCAAATGGAAGCTTCCGAGTTACATGAGATTAGCTCTTCGCCTAGATTTGTAGAGCCTGATAAAAGTCAGTTGTGCACAAACAAAGGACAAGTGAATGGCTTTATCGAGTTAGAACATCTTGCTATGAATTTACAACTTAGAGACACCGTTAAGCCGTGGTATAGCAGTAGTAAGGCACATTTATTTGCGGAGTTCCAAAAGCAGACACCATTTAGGCAAAGTCACCCATCTATTAATTACATATGTATGTTGAATGAACTTGATGAGAGCCCAGTGTTCAAACAGTGGGATAGGATGTCGAATGAATTTATCGAGTCGGCAGGTTTTGAACCTTTTGGTGAGTTATTTGTGAATGATAGCAATTCAATTTGGGGGGCTGCGGAGTTGCCAAATGTTATTGAACAGCTATCTGAATGGCACGGTACCGATTTACAAGAAACCTGTATTCAGTTTGCGTCGGTTAGCTTACGAGCACCGCGCGAGAACGAGTTAGGCAAGCACTGGTTGTATCACCCAGTGCTCGGAATTTTTGAAGGTAAAGAAATGAGCTAAGTCAGTAAGCTACCTGTTCGGTAGTAAAAAAATAAAGCTTTACATACTTCTAAGCTGCTTTGACAGCAGTGTCATGATACTACATTGCAATACAGTCGAAATGGATTAGCTTGACATAGGTAGATGAGGTTGTATGAGTGCAAGGCAAGCAAAATATATTAATTTTCTATGGAAGTGTCTGAAAGCGATTGGATTAAAAATATTCATTCAATCCATAAAATGGCGTATTGAATATGTTGTTGATTTCGAACTATAAAGGATAGTGAATGCTAACTGAAAAGATAGAAGACTATATTTTAGAACGTTATAGAATAAAATCTGAGGCGCTTGATAAAGACTATGAAAAAGAACGTAGCCAGGCGACGACAGCATCAAGCATAGGGAGTATTGACGTCAAATTTGCAAATAAGCGAGAAAAACTACGTTTAGATTTTGATGCCGCAAGTTGGTTGGATAGCGCTGCCAAAAGAGCTTCACAGATCAGCATGGCAACGCATGCCATTAAATTGACTCATAGCTCAGCTAAGGGCACAAATGTTCTGGCTGTTGATTTAGGTCAAGACAACCGTTATTTGGATACTGCCGCACTACAAATGCCTGCAATTGACGCTGTAGGTAATGCTGCAGCGCTTGATGTTGCAAGGTTATTGCAACTATCGGACGACAACGGTAAGTCTTTGCTTGATTACTTGAAAATAGATGATGTATCGTCGTTGAAAGCCATTGCTAAAACGAATGCTCAGCTAGAAGAGTGGCGGATTGGTTTGAAGCAAGCTTTGCTCGATGCCACACCAAGCAGCCACACACTAGCAAAACAAGTTTATTTTCCCATCGCGAATAACGAGTACCACTTGTTATCTCCTCTATATTCTTCTTCACTTTCTCAAGCCATCTACCAAGAGATTAATCACAGTCGTTTTAGCCAAGAGATGGTCGCCGCCCGAGAGGCTCGTAAAAAACAAGTACCGCATTCTAAGCCTGTAGTGGCATACCCAAATCTAGCTATTACGATTATTGGTGGTTCTAAACCACAAAATGTATCACAGCTTAACTCTGGTCGTGGTGGTCGCAATTATCTATTTTCTAGTCGCCCTCCAGAGTGGCAATCGCAGCTTAAAGTGCCATTAAACATTGACAATATCTTTACTCATCCAGAGCTTCGCTATGCCACACGATTTACTATCAGGCGCTTAGTGAGCTTTTTGATCCAAGTGAATCAGCAAGAGCGAGAAAGTAACTTAGCTATCCGAAACAAAGTTAAGCGGTTAGTTGATGAAGTGATTGATGAGGTGTTTGCCAAAGTAAACCAATGGCAACAATTGCCTCTAGGGTGGAGTGACGATACCAACGAACTTCCGGTTGCTCAGTGTCGTTGGCTTGACCCTTGCAATCCCAAATGGGATCAGCATGATGACCTATGGCAGCAAAATATTGCTAAAGCCTTCGGTAGCTGGTTAGTCGCGAGTGTCAATCATTTTGCCAAAGATGCGTTCTCACTTGGCCTTGTGGAATCAAATCAATGGCAAGAAGCCTTTAAGCAAGCACTGTGGGAAATAAACTAATGACCGTACAATATCTTATTTTAAAAAATATACGCATCAGTAATGCAAATGCCATTGCTGGGTTTACTTATGGTTTTCCTGCGGTTACGCATTTTCTGGGTTATGTGCATGCACTATCACGTAAGTTACAACAAAGCCACGGTGTTCGTTTAGACGATGTCGGCATAATGTGTCACCAACATCAAGTTCATGCTTATCGAGAAAATCAATACGAACCTTATTCTTTTGCCTTGACTCGAAACCCATTAACAAAAGAAGGCAAGACAGCGCCAATCAATGAAGAAGGGCGTATGCACTTAACCGTTTCTTTAGTGATTAAAGCAAGCGGTATCAATATTGTTAGTGAACATATACAGGATGAGCAATGTGCGGCGATCAAAGCGTTGGCTGAAAGGCATAAGTTAGCTGGCGGGCACATTACTTCTATCGACAGTTGCGAACTGGCTAAGAGTGGTTGCCATAAAGCGCTCTTGCGTCCTTTATTACCGGGTTTTGTGCTGCGTGAACGTTCTGACTTATTGGCTGCTAAGAATGAGCAAAGTGGTAACTCTTTAAAGAACTGGTTGGACTTTTCAGCACTTAAATTTTCAGCGACAGACGAACCACTAAGTGACGTTGACGAAAGCGGTAAAGTGAAATGGAAAAAAGTAGCAATGCCCAAAGGTTACCTAGTGCCGATTCAAATTGGTTACAAGCAAATAGCACCAACCTACTCTGCCGGAGAAGTTGCCAATGTGCGTGACAACCAAACACCAGTGAGCTTTGTTGAGCCGGTGCACAGTATTGGTGAGTGGGTTGGATCGCCGAGTAAGCTCGAATCACTACAAGACATTATGTGGCAATACAGTTACCAAGTTCCGTTTTATGTTTGTCGGACTCAAGAAGTTACAGAGGATGGTACAATAGGTGATAACGGATTAGATTTTTAAGGAAAATAACAATGACAAAATTAACCACCCCTTCGGTACTGGCTTTCGAATCTAAACTTGCGTGTTCAGATGCCGTCATGTTGTCAGGGAACTGGCAAGATCGCACTGTAAAAAGTGGCTGGACAGCGATTCAAGTGACAGAAAAATCAGTACGTGGCACTATTTCAAATCGCTTAAAAGGCGCGAAAGCCAGCAAGATTGATGCAGAAGTAGAAAAAGCAAACCTACAAACCGTTGATAACGCGGCATTACCATTTAATTCCGACACATTAAAAGTCACCTTTACACTGCGTGTGTTGGGCAACTTAGCTGTGCCATCAACTTGCAACAACCCAGAATACCAGTCTGAGTTAGCTAATAAGATCGCTGCCTATGTTCAAGAAAATGGTTTTAAAGAGTTAGCGAAACGTTATGCAACGAACTTAGCAAATGGGCGTTTCTTGTGGCGAAACCGCGTGGGTGCAGAGCAAATTGAAGTACGTATCAACCACGGTGAACAACAATGGATATTCGATGCACAAGAGCTTGGTTTAACATCATTTGATCACAACAATGATAAATTAGAGCAAATATCATCTGTTATTGAGCTCGGACTATTAGGTGAAAAAGCAACGCTACTGACAGTAGAAGCTTACGTTCAACTTGGCGAAGCGCAAACTGTGTTCCCATCACAGGAGTTAGTAATGAACTCGGGGGATAAGAAAAGTAAGATCCTCTTTCAACTGAGCGGTCAAGCGGCAATGCACTCACAAAAAATTGGTAACGCCCTGCGCACCATTGATACATGGTACCCTCAAAGTAACGAGTTTGGTCCGATCGCTATCGAACCATATGGCAGCGTAACCAATCGCGGCATTGCTTATCGTAAACCAAAAGAAAAAAACGATTTCTATAACATCCTAGATAGCTGGATGTTAAAAGATAAAACACCATCGCTAAACGAGCAGCATTACCTAATGGCGATGTTGGTTCGTGGTGGCGTTTTCGGAGAGTAATTATGGATCACTACCTTGATATTCAAGTAGAGCCAGATCTCGAAATAACGGCGTCTGCGTTGTTGAATAACTTATTTGCTAAATTCCACCGTTCGATGGCTCAAACTTGCAATGGGCAGGTTGCAGTAAGCTTTCCTAAGCATGACCGAGTGCTAGGTGATGTACTGCGTTTACATGGCTCTAAGCCAGCTATTGAGTTACTTATGGAACAACCTTGGTTAAAAGGGTTGAGAGATTACACTCAAGTTGGCGACGTGCTGCCTGTTCCATCCGATCTAATTGGTTATCGCACCGTTTCACGAGTGCAAAGGAAAAGCCCACAAAACTTGCGTAAGCGATCCGTTGCAAAAGGTTGGTTAACAGAGGAGGAGGCTCGGCACAAAATTCCTGATACCAAACAACCACAATTGGATTTACCGTATTTGCAGCTGCGAAGCCTTTCAAATAAAAACGTATTGCGTATTTATGTGAAGCATGGAGATATCATTCAGGAAGCCGTGAGAGGAGAATACTCTAGCTATGGCTTTAGTTCCCAGGCGACCATCCCTTGGTTCTAGCTTTTTGACCCTATTTTTTCTTCTGCCCGTAACTCATTGATTTTTAAATGGTGGGCAAGGTATTTAAAAAATAGGGTTTTTCTCACTTTTTCCCATCAAGCTCTTTAATAATCAAGCTTTCAGCGATAAACTTAACACTTCACTGCCGAGCAGGCAGCTTAGAAATAAGTTCTATTACGGCGGCTCTAAATATCATGCTTCACTGCCGAGCAGGCAGCTTAGAAAAATGGATGGAATCGAGCTATCGCGTGGGCAACCTTCACTGCCGAGCAGGCAGCTTAGAAATACACAATCAGATAACGGCCATGACAAAGATTCTTCACTGCCGAGCAGGCAGCTTAGAAAATTCAAATTCTTCGCAATAATCATTTTTGGCTCTTCACTGCCGAGCAGGCAGCTTAGAAAATGACCAAAAGCGGTTTAATGCTTCCTCGCTTCTTCACTGCCGAGCAGGCAGCTTAGAAAAACGCGATAATGTGATGATGCCATTTGTACGTCTTCACTGCCGAGCAGGCAGCTTAGAAAGTAAGTGGTACGGTTGGCCCTGTTGTATCCGTCTTCACTGCCGAGCAGGCAGCTTAGAAAACAAAGATGAATCTCATGCCCAGCAACATTAACTTCACTGCCGAGCAGGCAGCTTAGAAACTGCTAATTGGGTACAAACACCACAAATCGCTCTTCACTGCCGAGCAGGCAGCTTAGAAAAACGAAAGTAGCAGTTGCATGAAATGGAGAGGCTTCACTGCCGAGCAGGCAGCTTAGAAAAAATTGCCGATCGAGTAATGGCGTTCGTCATGCTTCACTGCCGAGCAGGCAGCTTAGAAATGCTAACAGCTTTAAAAACTCGCTTAATCCTACTTCACTGCCGAGCAGGCAGCTTAGAAACTTTGCGCGGATCTGTAAGTTGAAAGTGTCGATCTTCACTGCCGAGCAGGCAGCTTAGAAATCTTGTGACTCGCGCAACAAATCATCTGCGAACTTCACTGCCGAGCAGGCAGCTTAGAAAATGAGCCAATCAACACAAGTCACTATTGGGACCTTCACTGCCGAGCAGGCAGCTTAGAAATGACAGACGTATAGGTATTGATTCTAAATGGACTTCACTGCCGAGCAGGCAGCTTAGAAACATGAATCCCACCTGCCCCAAAGTCAAAAGTGCTTCACTGCCGAGCAGGCAGCTTAGAAACGGTTTGCAAAGGTCCGCGTGGTGAAGTCAGACTTCACTGCCGAGCAGGCAGCTTAGAAAATGCATCCAACCCTGACGGCGGAGAATCGAGACTTCACTGCCGAGCAGGCAGCTTAGAAAAACACTCGCCTTAACGCCCCAAAGCGCTTCGTCTTCACTGCCGAGCAGGCAGCTTAGAAATGATAATCTAACGTACACATGATAGGATCGCTCTTCACTGCCGAGCAGGCAGCTTAGAAATTAGCTGCATAGTACCCTTGTAAGCTTTCTTTCTTCACTGCCGAGCAGGCAGCTTAGAAATTCGGGTGCTTCTTCATGAGATAGATGTTTCGAGAATGAATAGAAATGCTTCTTTATGACATTAAAAACACATTACACTTTGTACTGAATAAATGATAATTGTCCAAGGGTGTGCTGAAGCCGATCGCGGTAAACACACCTTTGTCCATCTTCGAGCTAGCTGATGCTGCTAGCTCAGATCTGTCGAGTAGACGACACTTGT
>NZ_JPJA01000028.1:0-1827 GCF_000733315.1 Vibrio sp. ER1A | reverse complement strand
AATTTCGTTTTTGACTACAACGTTTTTTGCTATAATTGTGGTTCGTAACGCGGATCAACACGACTGGAGTATCATTGGTTGGATTACATCATTAGTTTTAATTCCTCTTTTATTTCAGTTGATTTCATTAGCGAAAGATAGTTATAACACAAATGGCTCACATTTGACGGCATTAACGTTACTTCGAACTTTTATTGGTCTAAATTGGCTTACGCATTGTACTGAGAAACTATTTTTGTCCCATCACGACGCCGGCTTGGTTGGTTTCTTTTCAAATGTTGTTGGACCAAACACTATTGGTACAAGTATTCCGGATCCTTTGGTTCATTACGTTATCGTTTTAGGAGGGTTAGTAGAGTTGACCGCTGCTATCTGTTTAGGTTTGGGGCTGCTAACAAGATTCGGGGCGTTTGTAGCTTGCGTTTACTTGATTGCCGCACAGTTAATGAGTGGTCACTTTATGGTCGGCTATACATGGATGATGCCAGGTGGTGGATGGGAAGTGCCTTTCTACTTCTTCATGGTAACTTATCCATTTATTCTACCTCGTAACGCTGGGGCAATTTCATTGGACGTAGTTTTGAAAACTGATAAATCCAATATTCCCTTTATCAAATTGTTATCAGGAGCTTGACTATATTATCCTCATTTAAAGTGTAAACTGTTTACATAGTGGTGATAATTTCTACAACTGATTTTCATTCTAATAAAAGGAAATATCATGAAAAATACCTTATTGCTGATAGTATCTGTTTTTATATCTTATTCGACATTTGCATCTGAATTCACCTTAACTAGTGACTCTGTGGCTAATGGCAAACCTATTTCTAACGCATTCTTTACAAATCAATTTGGTTGTTCTGGTGAAAATAAAATGCCTGACTTGAAATGGGAAAATGCTCCGGAAAATACGAAAAGCTTTGCGCTGAGTTATTTCGACCTTGATGCTCCAACAGGCAGTGGTTTTTGGCATTATACTTTGTTTAACATCGACGGTAACATTGATCACTTGGCCGGTGGTATTGACGGAGGTAAACTTCCTAAGGGAAGCGTACAAGGTCGTACTGACCTTGGTATACCTGGATTCATAGGTTCTTGTCCACAAACTGGTGAAATTCATCGTTATCAATGGAAACTGACAGCATTGGATGTAGATAAACTTGATATCGGTTCCGATACCACTCCCCAAGTGTTATCACTCAATTTGCTTGCTCATAGCTTAGGTCAAGCAAAGCTAACAGTATTAGCAGGGCGTTAAACCTAATTATTCGGAACTGTCTTATACAGTCGAACTCCAAATAGACATCAAATTGAAGGTAGAGAAGGTTTACTTTCCTACCTTTGAAGCAGAAACCTCAATCGAAAATAAAAGGTAATTCAAATAATGGAGCTGTGTCACAAATTGCCTTTGTTGCTTAACTCAGAGATAAGACATGCCTGTCCCGTAGTATTTGATTCTTAAACGATATACTGAGTTTCAGGCATACCTAACCCTGTAAGCTTATTCAGCGCTTTGATCATTACGTAAGTCTCGCCAACTTGAGCGTCGTAGTTCTTGAGGCTTAATTTCCCACCCAACAACTGTTTCACTCGATACATTGCTGTCTCTGATAGCCATACCGCTTTTTCCACTTCTTGTTGGAGCCGTAGAGCTTTTGACAACCTAATGCTAAATTACGTGGATGCGCTTTTTCCCAGAAAGCGGCACCTTCACGCGGAGGGATTAAAGGTATCGCTTTCTTAACCCTAATCGCTCCGTGGCACTCCCTTGTACCGTATGCACCATCTCCCGAGATTTCCTTGATGGTTCGGCGTGTTTGCTTGAGT
>NZ_JPJA01000027.1:0-40227 GCF_000733315.1 Vibrio sp. ER1A | reverse complement strand
GCTGAAGCTTTAACGCCCCATAATGCCTCATAGCCCTTTTCATTGTCGGCCACTGTTTTACTTAATGACGTAACAGTGCTTGAAACCCCATTTATCGAACTTTCAAGCGTTTGAGTTGCTTGCGTGATCGCGTGATTGGTTTGAGTTTTGGTTAGATAATTGTTCGTTAGGTTCGATGAAACGACGTTAACTTTCTTTGTTGCATCACTGGCCGCTGCTGATATTGCTCCATTGGCTTTACTAGTTGCATCACTAGCAGCCGCTGATATTGCTTCGCTTTTTGCTGTACTTATCTCACTTGATAGATGCAAAGAAGCCTGTGAGATAGCCTGATTTGTCTCCGTCTTAGTTAAATAGTTATTGGTGAGATTAGAGCTTACCGCGTTGATGCTTTGATTAGCTTCGTCTTTAGCGGATTCGATTGCGCTGTTTAATGTAGTTGTAGCCTGTGAAATTGCCTCGTCAGTCTTAGTCTTTGTGTAGTAATCATTGGTAAGCGTAGAGCTAACGCTATCAATGTTACTCTGTAACTTTTGCTTTAACTGTGCTTGAGCTTGATTAAACGTCACATTCGTAACGTAGTTATTCTTAACAGTAGCACCGAGACTGGTTCCGTTAGGATCTTCTATTTCTGACTTAACCGTTTGAATGGCGGCGGCCATGACTTCGTTTGATTTTACAATCGTATAGTATTCATTCTTGACCGTAGCTCGTAGTGTGGCCGTATCTACTTTGGCCTCACTTATTTGCTCATCTATCGTTGTTGAGTTTTCGAGCGCGGATTCAGCAAGCAGTACATCAAGCCTATCGAGTAAATCGACATGCGCAAAATCGACGAGAGAATCATGGTCAACAAAATCAATTTCGCCTAATTCGCTTTTGATTAGGTCTTTAAGGAAGTCCTCACTTTGCGTTGATATTTGAATACCAGCTGTCGCATTGAGTGGACCAATATCGTCATTCGCATTAACAAAGCGTAGCCAATAGAACTTTGCTGTTGCGTTCGCTTGAGGAAAGCTAAATATATCGCCTGTAGCTGTACCAACTTGAACGGCAGTGGAAAAGTTATCCGTATCAGATTGATATACGTTTGCATAAGCATGGCCTTTGTATGTTGGGTAATCCCAAGTAAGTGTGATGATACCAAAGCCACCATAACCCTTTACGTTAAGTGGCTTCGTTGGCGGCTCAACTACATTAGTATTGCCACCTGAACCCGTTCCAGAATTATCAGGCAATGTTGAAGAAGGCACACCGTTCTTGTTCATCTTCGCAAAACCAAGAGAATTCATATCTTCCCATAGCACTGCTTTTTTACCGCCAGAACCGCGCATGCCCGTCAACTGTTCAAGGTTTTCGGATATGGCATCCATCGTAGGGTTTGATGGACTTATTTGTGGTATCGCTAAGAACTTACCCGGCTTATTCTTTCTCTGGAGCGTGCTCGTTCCCATTATCCATAAACCTCCGCAACTGAAGTTGCTAAACAGACTCTTGTAACATTTACCTGTGATGTTACTTCAAACTGCCAAACGTTGCCGCGCTTTGGTGGGATTCGAAAGATACCGTTCTTAATCTTTCCTGCTGGATAGGACTTTATGACTTGTCCATCTACGATCACCTTTAACGCAACAAGTGAATTGTCATCAGACAACACATAACCGGTGCTAAATGATGAATAGAGCACTTGGTATTCTTTGCTACGGAAAGTAAATGTTTTCGGCTGGCCCTGATTCCATACGGCAATATGACCATTATCTTTAAGATAAAAACGGCCATCGATGAGATCGGTAAATCCACAATCCGTACCAATATCAAAGAAAATAATGTCCTTAAATGCTGGGTTAAAAATGAAAGACTTATCTAATGCTTGGCCGTAGAACGCGAGATATTTCCCATTGTAGTAATACGCTTCAATGGTATCTGGCTCAAGACTGGCCCACGTTTCCTCATCGATAACATCTTCAGTCACATTAATCATATCTTGACCATTAAAAGCAACTAACCCTTTTGGGCTGGCATAGATGATCATGTTATCGATGTTTTGCATTGATCGTTTTGATACACAAGCTTGTTTTGATGGAAGCTTTCTACCTGTCATGGCATCAGGTGAAACACCTTGGAACATCCACGGATAGCCCTCAGTAGCAACGATCAACACATTACCTACTGAAGCCATAGCAACAATGTCATGCTCTGTTGTCTGCTGATAACCCGGATTCCAAGCATGTGGCAAATATGGTTCGCTGAAACAAACGTTATTGTCATAACCACCAGCCATGATCCCGTTCGGCATTAGCGTAAGATGCGCTAAGTTCTCATTAGGCATTTCATAGCCTTCTGACTCTAGTGGCATGCCAAGTTCTTCGCTTCCTCTAGAATCTGAATAGGTTGTTAAACTTGGTGCCACTTCAGCAACTAAGAAGAAATCAGCAACGCCACCACCAGTAACAGAGCGGTAAATTCTGCGCTTTTTGATATTGCTGGTTTGAGTTGGCATTGCTGGAATTGTTAATTGAACTATTGAACCAGGATAAGCTATTTCTATTTGGTCGGTTACTGGCGACGGTGGCCCTTCCTCCCCGCTTTCCGTCACGAACGTATATACATAGAAACGTGTTTCATCATCTTCTTTTGTATCATCGCCCGGCAATGGGTCAGGTGGAATGACTGTAGCAGTAAGCTTGTCCGTACCAGCAGGAACACCCAAACGATAATAAGCAGCTGGCAGATTGCTATTTGCTGGCCCTTGAAAAATAATGTTGTTCGTAAGCTTTGGATAGCCATCACCAGTGTAATAAACACGTCCCCACGGATCTTGTGCTATCGGTGATAGAACAGCATCAACTTTAGAATCCCATTTAAACCAATATTGATTCTGATATCGAAACAATGTCTTTATGCTTGAATCAATAGGGTCAAGCGTACCAAGTGGCGCTTTGTAAGGTGCTAGGATGCCGCGATCAAAGTTTGCGTTCTTAGCCACTGTCGCATATTCATTAGGCAATAAGTGAGGGGCCGTGTTTGGCCGCTCACCTCGAAACATATTTAGATTAATCCTTGCCATATTACTTACCGCCATTTTTAGCAAATTCTAAAATTGCGATGCGTTGACCATAGTCATTAACCTCACCCTCTATTTTTGAGACTTTGCCGTCTACTCGCTTAAGTACTATTCCATTACTGTCAGTACTTGATTTTATGGTGTAGACCTTAGTTTTCATGTTATCGAACTCAGAACGCATTTCTGAAAACTCTTGAGTCAATGACGACACTGAAGTATTTACGCCACCTTGCAGATAAGCTACCGCTGTTATCTGAACCAATGCAGTTACAGCAATCCCAGCCATAAATTTAACGTTATCATTCATAATTAGACTCCATAAAAACAAAAGGCTTTTGCATATCACCAGCTACCCACGCGGCGTATTTTTGAAACAGATCGGCCATACGCAATACATACGCATCCTTTATCGCTTCGACTTGGTGAAAAGTAAGTGTGATTGGTTGGTTATCGGCAGTAATCCAAGGTGTTGTTTCTCCCATGCGATCATTTCTTTTAGCGAACGCTATGGTTTCATCCATGTTGTTTCTGTCGTCCTGACGAACTTGGAAGTAATGACCATGCACAAAGATGTTTGCAAGCTTCATAGTCTCTCGCAGTTTATTTGCGTTCTCTCGATGATAATTCGAGATCTCTTCTGTAGATTTTGGCGTAGTGGTAGGAACGATATGTTTGATGTAGTTATCGTCATCAAATGAAATCGTAGGCAAACCGCTTTTTGTAGCAAGATTGCTATCAAACTGGTCTACTTCAACTTGATAAACGGCACGACGAACAGCCAGATCAATGATTGGCCTTTCTGGTGAATCAATTACATATCTATCGCCGTCTTCGTCTTCTTCAAATGGCTGCTCTACCTCCCAATCTTCATAGTCTTTTTTCCACAAAAGATAGAGATCATGATTAACATAGAAGTCTTCCCAAGCAATGGCTTGCTCTAGAATACCTCTTACAAAATCCCAACCGAAACGATCACCACGCTTTTCACTCACATAGTCGTAATGCACTTCATTAGGCTTTTCGAGCACAATCACTATGTACTCTTCTTCTATTGGTATGTCTTTCTCTTCGTCATAGCCAATAGTCCGTGTACGCTTATCCTCGCGGTAAAAGCGCACAATCTCTGCATCGATTTCAGCAAGAGATTTATATTCAGTATCGATAATGTTCATCTTGCTGTTTCCTTATGCTGGACTAGATAAGCCGCCGACTAAGGTTTTCTTCTTAGCTGGGCCAATAGGGAAGGCAGAGACAACGACACGTCGAGTCATTTTGTTACCGTTCAGGTCTACGAACGTATCCCAGCCTTTAGAAGTGACTTTGATTTTTGAGTCGTCGCCCCATCCTGCAACTGGAGGATTAACGCTATATAACGATGGATTTCCGTTTTGTATGTTACTAATATGCACTAAATCACCATTGCCAACCTCGAACATATCATTGTCTAAGATATATGCATTAGTTGATGCGGTG
Organism: Vibrio sp. ER1A; assembly: GCF_000733315.1. Classification (NCBI taxonomy): domain Bacteria; kingdom Pseudomonadati; phylum Pseudomonadota; class Gammaproteobacteria; order Vibrionales; family Vibrionaceae; genus Vibrio; species Vibrio sp. ER1A. The sequence goes on along the minus strand of NZ_JPJA01000027.1, from coordinate 35,690 downwards.
CGTTGAACTATCTTTCCCTTGAATGCTCCATCTGTAATACGGTAAATTTTGTGTGCTTCGTAACTTTGGCTAAGTGTGCCATTTGCGCCCGCATACACAATATCTTTCCACACCAACTCATTAACATGCCAAGCGATATATAAATAGCCGTTCTTTTCGGCTAGGAAAGGAAGTGCTTTACATGCTGGGGAGTCATTTGTCGGAGCGCTCAAGCTCAAAGGGGCGTGCTTAGGTCGTCGGCTAAAATTTTCATCAATTCGAACTGTCGGGTATCTATTAATGTCTAGCAATGCCAAGCTAGAAATAAGTGAAGCCGATGAATCATCATTTACGTTGATTTTATGTAACGCTGACTCGTGGAATAGAGCGCCCCAATCTTTACGATGAAAGTTAAAAGTATTTACTGGTGCGACTTCTACAGGCTTCAAATTCTCCCCATCTTCTACTTGGTAGGCGTAGGCTTTGTAGGACACAATAGCCACCTCGCCAATGCTGGCAGTTTTTTGGAAGCTGTTTTTAGTGCTATCTAAGCTTATATTGTTTGTTGTCCATGTAGCACCGGAATCTCTTGAGTAAATATAAGGGGATGCAGGAAGATCAAGACATTTACGAACCATTTGGTATGGCTTGCTTGTCCCATCAGGAATAACCGAACACCAAACCCCAATAACCCCTTGCGAGATTTGCGGTGTTTGTACCCAATTAGCAGGGTCAGCAATTACAGTGTTACAGCTAAATGCGCCACTTACTGAGGTGTCGAGTTCAGACTCTATCGCAAAATACCAAGGGTCGGTCTGACCTAGAGCATTAAGAAAACCAGTCTGGTGCGTATCATGTCCTTTATTTCCGTTAGATAAGGATAATTTTAAGTAGCCTTCTGTTGGTGAAGCTGTGCCATAAGCAACCGTACCGCTTGCTGGCTGGTAGGCTACAATCGGCGTGCCGACTGTCATGCCACTAGCTAAAAAAGGTACAGAAGTACTGCTACCACTAGTGGTATTGAACCTTGCATGTGTAGGGTTTTCCGCGAAAAAGTACCCAACGTATGCCCCTGATATAAATTTAGTAAACGGAAGTTTCTGAACTCCTCTTACTTTGGCTGCATAGTAACCCTGTAAGCTTTCTTTCCAATTGTCTTGTGGCGATTTAGCTGGCTGTCTATGGTCTATGACTCCATTAAAGCCAGAGGCGTAAATAGCATCATGGAATAATCCGTCTGGATGGCCTGACGCACTACCAATTACACCCTGACTAGGGTGTGCATTTACGAAGCAGTCCAACAAAGAATTTGTAGGGTTCTTGTGATTAGAGGATTGATACCATAGCCCACCACCACCGTCTGCATTTAGGAATCGATTAGCTCCAAACGGATTAAGATGAGAATAAGCCCCCATATTCAATCTAGGTACAGTACAAAGAACAAGTGCGTAAGCTTCCCCTTTATACGCATATCTAGCAGTCCCTATACCTGAATATGCAGTAAAGACACCTTTTTCTCTGTCACCAACGCTAGACGCCGCGCCGTAGTAGTGATTTGTTGCACCATAAGAAACAAATTCCTCTACAGTGTCATTACCAGCCTGAATTGGAACTCGTGATATTGAGTTATAACCTAATTGAGACAGCGCCTGATCAACATTCCCCCAATCCCCATTCCCAGCACCACGTCTAGCGCAATCTCTATAGCGTACCTGTGTAGGCTTACCAGCTTCGTTATAGAACCAATTATGTTTAGGGTTAGACATCAATTTGGCTATCTCAACAAACGATAACTTAGCTATTTTTAAACACTGTTTGCTTGATGCAGTATCGCCGAGGAAAACGGCTCGATAGGTATCTGGCCTAGAACTGGCTTCTGTTGTAAATCCGTCTACGGTTGTTAGTCCTGATTGCACAGAACCATAAGGGAAGAATTCTAGTTCATCTTCTTCTAAAAAGAACTCTAAATACTTTAGGTCTACTGCGCGAGTAAGTACGTCTTCGGTTAGCGGCGCGATAGAAAAACTTGAAATAACCGTTTCTGCATTGGAGGAAGAACCGTATATACCAAAACTACTAAATGACCTTGCACACGAAATGTCAGCCTCCATCCAAGTGTTTGGCGCACATATAATTTGTTCACTGGCAATAAACTGGTTATCAAGTCTAACACTTATGGTTCGCCCTGCGGAATTATGGGAATGGCAGAAGAACTTAACTCGATAAGTACCCGCAGGATAGGTTCTACCGCCCGTCGTGCCATTCGCGTAGCTGTTATTACTAGTCGACGAACGTAAAGTAGCTACACCATTCGTTACAGAGATAGTGCCATTTGTAACGGTCCAGTCAGTTGTTCCTTTACGAAAGTCACCGTTTCTTACGAATCCCTCAAATGCCCTTCCCACACCCTCTCTTTGAATCTCTGCTGCTGTACCTGTTGGTGCATTACCATACTTAGGGTCAATATCGGTTTTAAGGTTAAGAACGGCTTTACCAGAGCCACGACAATTACCAGTAGAGTCGGTTACTGTTGTTCCGTCTTCTGCGCCTTGGAACCGTAGATTTGATCGAGTTTCGGCATTATGGTTAATGCCACAAAGATGAATCTCATGGCCAGCAACATTAATTACAGCATGGTCTGTAGCAGAGCCGCCATTTACCCCTGATAGCGACGATGGAGCACCCAACCAAAGCATATTGCCATCGCCAGCATACTTATAATACGCTGTCATGCCTTCATTTATTGGCGCTCCTTCTGACTCATTACTTGATTTACGCTGTTTACCCCAATTAATAAAACCACTCGCGTCATAAATCTCACGTAGAGCGTTACGTACTTTGTTGTATTGGAATTCATAGGGAACATTGCTTTTTGCTGTGGCTGCTGCTGTTTCAGCTGCGGTTTTTGCTGCTTCTGCTTTGTTTGTGTTAGCCGCTACTTCTGTGTGCCATGTATCAACCTCACCATGCTGAGTAGCTACAGTTGCGGCCTTAGTATCGATACCGCTTTTAATGGTATCGATTTGGCCTTTAGTCGCATCGACTGAGTTCTTTGCGCTGGTGGCCGCTGAAGCTGCTTGTTGTGCTTCAGTATGCCAAGTGTTGATTTGTCCGTGTTTGGTATCAATATCAGACTTTGCAGTATCTATCGCTGATTTTGCCGTATCTACTGCTCGCTTTTGAGTGTCAACATGACTAGCGGCTGATTGAACTTCGCTATGCCAAGTATTTACTTCACCGTGTTGTGTGTTGATTGTTTGGGCTTCTGTATCAATCTGGCCCTTGATAGTGTCAATCTGTCCCTTAGTGGTATCAACGGATTGTTTTGCGGTATCTACTGCTGATTTAGCTTGCTGAACTGCTTGGTTAGCGTTAACTGCTTCGTCTCTAGCTTGTTTACCTTCATTAACAATTTGCGTGATATGTGAGGCATCAATCACTAAGTTATCTATCGTCTTTATAAGAAGAGGCAATGGTACATATTGATTAGCCACACCAAACACGTCCGTAAGTGGTACGGTTGGCCCTGTTGTATCCGTCATCCAAACATTAAGTTCAGTAAGCATTTTTTGCTTTTGGTTGATTGCCATAGACACGGAAGCGGCAATACGTGACGAAATATTCAGTGAAGCATTACGCCAGATCGCATATTTCTGGCCTGTTGCGGTTGTACCTTGAAAAACACTAAACAAACGTAGCTGTGTGTCAGATACAATCTGTTCAACTTCGTATGCTTGAAAGCCAATATAGAAGATATCGCCAGCTAGTGGTTTATTAACGCCAAGAGTCCACTTCGTACCAGAACCCATGACAATTTTGCTTCCATTCGTAACCGATACAGTACCAACGCGATAATGTGATGATGCCATTTGTACGTATCCTTATTTTGGTTGTTGCTGTTCTGGTTGTTGGCTGGTGGCAAACATCGCATCGCCTTGCGTCTTGATTCCTAATAATGAATTGAAGGCTTGCAGTGCCAAAGCTGCTCGTTGTCCATTGGCCGCAAACTCAGCATCTTGTGAGAATGTTCTATAGATCATGAATTCGATGACCGGGTTATCCCATATCGGAGACAAGGCAATCTTTTCATTCGCGTCATATTTTGTTTTATCTAGCAGCGCTGGAATACTGGCCGCTTGGATCTCAAGTTGGTGACCATCAACTACGCCGGGATAGATATAAAACGTTTTTGGTGTAGTTTCGTCATACATGTAGGTATCTGTGGCTGTCTTACCTGTGCTCTCGCGCCATTCGGGGCGATAGTCATCGAGAAACTTCATATCCTGCAAGCCACCGACGGCTTTGCCGCCAACGTTACGAACGACGTTAAAAAGCAACACTACATCTTCATCTAGTGTCTGCTTGGTTCCTGCTTTGCAAGCGAATACTGAATCAACGACGTATGAATCTGGTCGGGCAATAATGACTGCTTTGATTGCGTCATTTAAGGTAGGTATCCAATGGTCTTCTATAGTCCATCGGTCAAAGTCTTTATCTACGGCTAACTCACTAGCCGTCTTAATCAATGATTGCATAGTTGAGTTAGCCATAATTGGTTCTCTCTATCTAAAGTTGTGTTTTTGGGACCGATTGTGGAAACTGTTAAAGCCTTCCTTCTTAAGTCGAAAAGCGTCTCGATAGCCTTCTACAAAGCTCTGTTCGTAAATCGCGGCCTTCTCTGGATTAAACCAATCTTCACCTGGCATCATTCGAAGAATTGAAGCTGCTTTGTCGGCAATAACACCGCCGTAGAGCTTTGCAATTTTGTCATCAATTTCGGTTAGTTCTGCAATCTCGTCAGGAGTTATCACGCATTCAATCGTGATATCTGAGGCATTAGCATTGAATGTAATCTGATCTGGTTCTGGCATTAGATAGTCATCACCAGTGTGCAGTTGGTTGTCTCTATCTCCACCAGCGTATACGCGGTCTACTTTTATGATTGAGTGGTCACTTTTGGCAGATAGCGTGTTTTGAGTACCAGATACAACCGATGCGAGTTCAAATTTCTGAGTGAGATATTCAGACTTGTCACAAAATTCGCGGTAAGCATCGTTGAGAGCGTCATCCATAACTAAATCGATAACACCGGGACAACGCCGTCTTACTAGTCGATATAGAGCGGATAACGCTGTCATTGGTTACTCTCCGTCTTCGTTTTCGTCTTCAACAGGGTTGCCGTGTTTCTTGTGCAAGGCATCACGAACGACACGACGAAGTGCTTGAGCATCGGTTTCACCTTCTAGCTTAGAAACGTTTTCTGGCTCAATCTCTAGCTCTTCAGCAGCGATGTAAGTTTTCAGAGTTGGTGAATTAACTTTGCTGATATCTGTTTTCTCACCATTAACGATCACCATCCAAGTATTATCAACGGCTTCTCGACGTTCAGCTTCTTCTAAAGCCTTGCGACGCTCTTCAGCTTCGAGCTCTGCTTTTTCCTGACGTTCCTTGGCTGCTTCAGCTTCTTTAGGGTCTTCAAATTCTAGGAATTGAAGTAAGTGATAGGCATAAGCCTCTTCTACTTCAACGGGAACAAAACGAGGAAATACGTATGGTCGCCCCATATGTTGCATGGTCGCTTTTTCATGGCTGCCTACATAGACAACTTGCTTCATTATTGGCATGGTTCGCCCCTTTGATTTGTTAGATGTAGCCGCCCCTAGAGGCGGCATTAATTGATTAAGCGTTACCGATTGATTCGCTCAACATACGATACTTGATCGTTTTGTTGGTAACGGACGCACCAGTGAACTTGATCACTACTTCGTGTTTCTCTTGAAGTAGCTCTGTTGGGAACCAGCCAGATTCATCCGTGTTAAGTACTTTCGCAGATGACACATCTACATCAGTCGTTACATCGATATCTGTGCTAGTTGCTGGACGTAGGATTACTTTTGCTTTGGCACTAGCACCAATATCTGGGAAGTTAACGGTTAGATTGGTCAGTTGCGTACCAATATCCAATGAGAACAGTACAATTTCATCATTGATTGCCGCCGTGATAGCTGCTTTACCCATAGCAACGGAAAGGTTGCCGTGAGTGCCGTTGTAAATCACCTTGTGAGATGATGGGAGTTTCTTAATTGCCATAGTATTGAACCTTTATTCAAAACGAGTTAAGCCCACTACTGGAGTGGGCTATAAGTTCACTTACAGGCTTACAGCCGTATCAAGTGCCATAACGCCGTAGTCATTCATGCGGCCGTTCTTCTCTTCAAAACGGACTTTCTTAAGACCGTTCATCCATGCAATCGAAGTCTCGCGGCCATTACCATGGTCGACGGATTCAGAGTGCATAGAGAATTGCGCACCACTCTTAGATTTACCGTAAGCGTTAGCCATAGCTTGACCACCAAGTAAGATAGCGCGGTCAACCGTAACGCCAGCTTTGATTTGCTTGGTAGTAGTCGTTGCTTTACGGTCATTGTTAGACACGGTAACAACGGAACCAGCATTAAAGCGGACTGGCTTGCTGTACTTACGAACCAAGATGTTGCGCCACATTAGACGGTCACCTTGGAACAGTGGATGTTTAAATCCTGTGCTACGGTTCATTGCTTGAGCCATTAGCTCTTGCAACTTGTTAGATGACTGAGCATCAGCCCAAAGATCATTCCACTGACGCGGAGTAACAAAAAGCACGTAGAACGGCGACTCGTTGCGAAGCTGGTCAGCTTCAAACTTGATCGGCTTGATTGGGTGTGCCATTTCTTCTAGATATAGCGCCAAATCATCGATGCAAGATAGTGTGATTTTGTGTCGAGTCTCGATTGTATCGATACTTGTTGCATCACCCGCATAGAACTGACGGTCATAAGTAGGTGGAAGAACATCATTAACCATTAGTTCTTTAAACTCTGGATCGTCTGCTGTTGGGATAATCATGTCATCAGGCATGAAATCACCACGTGCACCAGCAAGATGGTATGTAGCAATTTCGTCCTGAACGTCGTTGAAGTAGTTACCTAGCATCGTCTTAGCAACTTGCAATAAGTTGTGCTTAGTACGTTGCTGGCTCATTTTGCCGCCTGAATCTACATTGTGACGGCCTTGGTCAATAGATAGCTCAAATGCTACTTTGTCCAATGACTCACCACGCCCTTCAATTTTTCTATCGCCCATAGTTGGACGCTTAGAAAGGTTGTGGAATAGATCCATTTCAACTGTGTCACCAGCCTCTTTCGAAAGGTCGTTAATCATAACGACTGGAGCACCAGCTTCAGTTTGGGATTTGTTCTTGTTCTTGTCTGCTTTTGCTGCTTTAGGCGCTGAGCCTGTAAGCATGTTTACAAACGTATTTTGGCGACGCGTATGAACGAATAACGCAGCACCAAATTTTTTAGCGGCTTGAGCCTTAGTAATAGCCATACTTGATCCTTAATCAAATGCGGCCGACGCTTCTTCTAGTAGTTCATCAATTTCATCAGAGCTCATACCAGTCATAGCATCTTCAAGAGTTAAAGCATCAGCGTTCGCTAGTGCTTGTCTTGCTGCTTCTGTACTGTTATTACCCCCACCACTCAGAGACGACGGCGAATTAGGTATTACGTCTTGCTGCTGTGGCGCTTCATTAGGTTGTTGGCCTTGTGACTTACCTTGATCGGCTAGTTCCTTCTTCGCTCCTGCTTCAACAGGATCGTTAAAGGATGCTTCGACAAGTTTTTGAACCTCAATAAAACGTTCAGCATCAGACATTGATTTCCATTTGGGATCTGACTGAAGTTGAGCATCGATATTGACGGCCATGTCCCATCGTTCCTTATCGGAATCGAACCAACTGTTAAGGTTGGCAAGCTCTGGTAGCGCTAAGATTTCCTCTAGTGATGCGCTTTGGCTTTGGTTTGGCTCTTGGGCTGGTTGTTGGTTAGCTTGGTTTTTAGCTACTAAAGCAGCAATGATTTGCCCTGCTACTCCCCCTACTTCTTCAGCGATGGTATTAACTGAATCGGGATCGTTTAGGAGCTCTTCAGGTAATCGGTCTGGAGTAATACCAGCCTCTTTAAGTTGCTCTTCAAATAGCTTTAGCTTTTGTTGCGTTGTTTCTGAACCAGTAAGCTTTTGCTGTACTTCTTCAAGTTGGCTTTTCAGTTCTTGTTCACCGCGTCGGTGTTTCTCAAGTACCTCGTAAGGAATTTGATGTTTACCGTTTTTGCTGACAAGTTCTGCGTTGTTCGAATCAACTGCAACATACAACTGCCCGTCAATCTCTTTGATACCGTCTTTGTTGGCTGGTTTTTCGTCTGAATTTTCCGGGCTATTGCCACCCTGCTGTTCAATAACTCCAGCTGTATCGATCACTGTTGGTTGATCGCTTTCTTCAGCATTCTGTTGTTGTTCAGCTTCAATATTTTGGTTGCCTTCAATCTCTGATTCGGGTCCACCTTCATCACCAAAGAGTTCAGAGTTATCTAACCCTTCACCCAATGCCGCTTCTAGTGCATCCAAGTCGCCGCCTAACAAAGCATCATCTAAATCACTCATTCATTTCCCTGCTATCTATCGCTCAAGCTGCGTAGGTTGGTCGTTGTGTGCGTATCGCTGCACTGCGTATACAAAAGCCGCCTGAAGTACTGGACTAAAGGCGGCTTTGGCATACGTTCTCAATCAATGAAAACACTTTCGATAATTTTAGAGCTTATTCGTGTGTCTGTAAATCGTTATATATCTCCATTCGGACAGCGCAAGCCATGAGAAGCCACGACTTGCACTAAGTCCGTTTATTCGTGATTTATACGTATTTGAATGAGCCGTCTGGATAGACGATCATGATTGAGTCTGGTCTAGGTGCATTACTTGGTAGGTTGTTGCAGTCCATATGTAGCCAATTAACATCACCTTCTAACCTGGTAACGTATGGAAATTTCTCGCGGTTCTTAATGATGAACTCGCGCAAGAATTCAGCTGTGTGATATTTGCTGACTAAATCCAATGCTCTACCAGCATGAGCGCTATACGAACCATAATAAGGTTCACCACCAGCACGATAGCCACGATATTGATTCTTACCACCGAAATACCAGTCATTGCACGTTAGTGCACCCATTTCAGTTTTATCAGGGTTCAATGCCGTTAACTCTTCGCGCAAAGTATCCCCTGAAATGAGTATTCTAGGGTCTAGCAACTGAAGTGCCTTTTCCCCACGTGCCGCGTATGTTTTACGGCTAACAAGTTCAACCGTCGCAAAGTGTTTAGGTTGATAGCTTCGTAGTCTTGTATCAATCATAAGTTACCTCGTTGCGTTCAATGAATACTTCTTCACTACAGTGGTATGTATCCTTTTCATTTAGGAATACGACGTAATCACCAGCTTTGATTTCGTCAGGATGACAATGGAAAGCAAACTCAACCATATGGCCCTCGATCTGCACACATGCGACGTTTGAGTTATTCGCATCATCTTTCGCCCACGTCATCGTGATAATGTCGCGTTTGGTTAACTGATATGCTTCACGTTCTACTGGCTTCGATTCAAATAGCTTGAATCCATCGCGCACAGGTGTTTCACGCGCTGGTGGCTTTGGCTTGGTCACAAATCGGTATGCTTCTAGGCTCCAAATTTTGGCGAATGCATTATCGAAGCTGATTTTCTTTCCGATCTCTTCACGCCAGTTATCAGGGTCGATACATACCGATGGCTCTCCAGTAACAACGAATGGCCGTGTGTGGTCTTCCGTTTTCAAAGCGATGCCGCAATACATCATCTTCACACCACATAGTTCGATAGTTTTGTGTTCGATATTGACGATACGCTCTAAGATCCCGCTTTGGGTAATTCGGTCACCAGTGCAGCCAAGGTCGACTATCATTTTTCTACTACATCACGATTGTGCATTCTTGTTACCTCTTATTAAGCCAATTATTGATTTGGGCTCTAGCCCCTTCTCTGTTTGTTTGTCTAGGCTTCGTTTGTGAATATTCACACCAAGCACAGCTAACGCTACGCTGAACAATGGTGTGAGCGCCACGAACGCGCCGATTATTTCGGCGGCGGAGCTTGGATGAACGACTGAAGCAATGAAAATTGCTAGAAAACTAATTGCCCAACTGAAGCAAAGTGTGTAGCCGAAAGTTGGCCGCCAACGTCGGACATAAGCGTCATTGCTGGCTAACTCAGTTCTGGCCGTCTTGTTTTGCTCAGTAATTTGAAGCTGTGTTGTTGCTGCTTCTATCTTTGCGTGTTCTAGAGCTAGTTCCTCCAGCTTTGTTTTGTGCGTAATTTCAAGCTCTTTAATCTTCGCCAATGCCTTTGGATCTGATTTCAACGCTTGTTCAATTGCTTCTGGAGTGTCTTCAACGCCTAACTCGTTTGCGACCATAGCTCCAATACCAGCACCAAGTGGACCACCGATTACGGTCCCTATAATTGGTGCGGCACTTCCTATCAGTTTTTTAACGGTTTCCCACATCTTCATCTTCCTCTATGTTCATGCTTGCCAACTGTGCATTGATGTTGCCCATGACACTGTTTTTAAGCGCATTTGTTTGGCGGGTAGCCTCCAACATTTCTTGCAAAATCTTGCTGGTTTCGGCTTCGGTTTTGTCGTCTTTCACTTCGCCCGACTTGGTTTCACCTTTCAGCTTTTCGACTCTGGCTTGAATCTCTTTGATTTGTTCAGCACCCTTCTCAACTTCCTGCATCAAGGTCTTGAACTGCATTTGCTCCATTTGTTGAGCTTTCTCTTGCTCGGCCATAGCTGCGGCTTTTTCGTCGTCAGTCATATCCTCTTCGCTCTTAGGAATGTTGAGGACTTTGCGCAGACGATCTAAGAATTCTTGCTTGTTCGGAATGTCCATTAGTTCGACGACCATATCGAGAGTCGCCATTTGAATTTCTTGAGGCATTTTCGACACGGCTTGCATGAGTTCTTGAGCAAGTTGAGCGCGATATGTAGGAGTAGCCATTGCTGGCGCTTGAGTGATGTGACCTTTCCAACGTTTAACGGAGTTATCCGTACTTCCATCATCGTTAGTCACGTTGAGTCTAATAACCTTCTTGCGGTGCATATCCTCTTTGTGAACGGTAACAGCAATATTGTTTTGCTTCGCTAGGTCTTCAATCAGGTAGGCCATTTGAAGATCTGCAACGCGGGTTCGAGAGTAGTTATAGTTGTCGTTGACTTCGGCCAGTGTCGTTGCGCCTTGTTCCACTAGAGCATTCAAAGCAACGCCACTTGTAGCACTGGAGTCTTGCCCCATCATTGCGTTATAGACACCAGCAACGCTTTGAATCTGGTCCATAGCATCTTTCATGACATTGAATTGCTGTGCAGCAATATCGAAGTCTTGTTGAACTTGGATAGATTCAGCGATTGTTTTCTTATTGCGGCGATCTGGATTTAGCTCGATGTAGCCGTCTGCTCGATGAACTTCTTTAAGCAGCGCTTCACGGCTCAGATTGGTAGCATCTTCGTCAGCAATAACGCGCTTTGCCTGTAGCAACCAAGTGAGTCGCATACGTCTAAAGTTGATCTCGTCTTGCGCTGAAATCATTCGACTTACAATGCCGTATGGTGCGCCTGACTTATCTTGTCGGTATGCAATGAAAGGTACTAGCGGATAGTAACCTGTTGGTGCTGTACAAGGTCGGTCAACGATTCGATGTGGGCCAACGAACCAAGATTCACGGATAGCAGCCCAACGAGCAACACGCTTACTAAAGCGCTTCATCTTCACACCTACAACGTGAACCATATTGTTAGGATTGAACTCAATAATACGGCCGTTCTCTAGCTCGACGACTTCGCCAATTCTCCAAGTCTTGTAATAGACAACACTCATTAGAATGCGGCTACGTCTACGATCAAGCCATTCTGTTTCCTTTCGGCTCCATGACTCCCAATCACTATGTGCTGAATGCAATCTCTGTTCAGTTTCTTCCTGTAGTTCAGTGTCTAGAAATCCATCCCAATTAGAAACGTTGTTCTCGATGATATCTTTCTGCTTAGGGAACCAACTGATCGCTTCATCGATATCAATCCAGCGTTTACGAAGCATCCAACGTGCATCACTGAGATCGGCCTCTTCCGCGTGCCAATCCCAAAACATTTCTTGTCGACGTACATTTTTTATTTTGTATTTGCCGCCACCGCTAAATACATCATCGTTCCTTGTGACTTCTACCCAACCAATGCCAGCTTTGATTTGTCCTGCATAAGCATCAGCACAAGCTCGGTCACCTCTTGCTAATCGCCAGGCATCTTTAAACTTCTCTTGTAGTGCATCCTTTAGGTCTTCACCTTTTTCGTCATCAGCTGCTAGTACGAGGTCATGACGGGTTCTAACTTCCATACCTAATACTGCATCTACTGTTGGAGCAATTAGGTTATTGATGAGTATTGGCTGTCCTCGTTCCTCATACTCTTCGACTTCTTCGTCAGTCAGCTGCATACTATCGTAGTAGTCACAGCATTTTTGAGAGGTGTCTCTCCATGGCGGTTGTGCATCGATATCAGACATAAGGGCTTCAAGCTGAGTTACGCTAAAACCTTTTCTGTCATCTATCTGTGCGTGGTCTTCGCAATACATAGTTGAAGCTCCTATTTAGTTTTCCAGTTTCCAGCTGGTGGTCTTGGTGTATTGATTTTCTTCGGCGTTCTTGGCATACGAACAACCATTTCCTTGGCAATGGCATAACTCATTACTTGGTCATCAAAAGCGCCATCAATAGCGTTAGTGCTGCCCTTGGAGTCATACACATAGGTGTTCATTTCTCTGATAGTGCCTATCCACTGGATCCCGTCTGTCTCATGGCGTAGGTCTTCGTTAAGGTTGGTGATGATGATCGGCTTACTGGCTCTAGTGGTTAGCCATCCAATGCGCTGTGTCTCTTCTCTGTCGTCGTCTCTATCGTGGTATTCCTCGGTATAGATTCGAGATAGCGGATAGATATCACGTAGCTTGTTAAGAACAGCATGACCGTGATTGTTACGTTCAGGACCAACATAGGCTTTGTTATAGAATCGGCCTATGTGGTTTATGATCTTGGCGAATTGGTCGGTATCGAGGTGACCAAACCAGTGAGCGACTTGGCGTCCTTGTGCATCGAGTACGTCTAGAGAACTTCTATCACGATGCTCTAACCCTTCAGCAACGTCAGCACCAAGCGCATAGTCTTGGCCTTCGTCTGGTAGTTCCCAAATAAGCAAGTAGCCCATCAATCCCTTGACGAGCTCTTCACCTTTCTTAGTGCTGTTCACTTCGTTACGAACGTCTGACATTTTTCCTGTCTCTGGATTGACTTCGTAAATGAGTAGCGGTTTTTTACATCTACCTTCAGCGGCCATACATTGGATCGCATTGAATACGCGACGACCTGAAGTAAGGAAAGCTTCTTGTGGAGTGGATGGATATTCTTGCTTAGTCTTCTCACCGTACTTGTGGTACGTCTCCATGTACCACTGTCGACGCTCTTCACTAAGCGTTATCTTCATTGCAGTTTCTACAGCTGCAAAATAGTCTTTGAAGTACTTGGATTGTTTGAAGCCAGTGCTTGGAACTGTTGCAATGTAGTTAGGGTGTGTGTACCAAGGAATGAAACGGAAGTTAAAGTCTTTTGGTCCTAATGGTGCACCGCTTTGTTGTTGTTCTTGAGCGAGGTTACATAGTTCATAGTAATAACCCGCAGCACCTTCAGCAGTAGATTCGATAAAGCATTTCGAACCTGTGTGAACGGTAGGCATTGAGCCCGTTTTAACTTCCTCTGCCTTTTGTGGGTACTTAGCACAGATCTTACCCAGCTCTGAAATGTGTAAAAACTGCAACGTTCCTGAGCGAAACGATGTAGCAACACGAATCCACGATTTATTGTTGAATTGAAGCTTACCGCCGTTTGAACCACCACGACGTGATACCAACGTAATACGAGAACGCAAATAGCCTGGTAAATGCTCATAAGGGAATACGACTTTCGATGCGAATATTTCGCCAGCTGAAGGTAGGTCTTGGGCGATTATCCCTGCTTTAAAGTTCTTAGTGAACAAACAACAATCAAGTGCATAGATATCAATGTATGTGCTGAACCCTAGCTGACGGGCCTTTAGAATGATTTCGAATGTATGGGCGGTTTCAAATAGGTCTTTTTGCGCGTCGCGCATCTTAAAAGTAACTACCTTGCCCTTTTCATTCTCAATTTTGTAAAGGTTATTCAGTCGCCAGCGCTTATTTTTAAGGTAGGTTCGTAGGTATCTACGCTTTTGAGGACGTGACAACGCTTTGAACTGGAGATCAGTCAGGCATGGCATGTCTGGATTGAATTTGTAATCGATGCTTTGCTCAATTTGGCCTTTATTCATCATCTGGTAAGACTCCACCAGCTTCAGTAAAGCGCTCTAATATTTCGTCATCCTTCATATCCATAATGTCTTCCAGTTCCATACCAAGATCGTCGGTATCCCCTAGTCCTTCTTTCTGTTTGAGGTCTAACTCATGGCGAACAAGTGCTGTTTGTGCTTCAGCTTGTTCTTTCTTGGCTTGTGCAAGTGGGATAGCTTTGCGTTTAAGGTCGGTATCAACTTTGATATGGGTGGTTTGCGCTTCGACTTTCTTCTTATTGATGTTGACCAGTTCGATGGTGGCCTTCTTGAGTTTTGTGCCTTGAATTTGGTCGGCGTATTGCAGTTCTTTACCAGCGTATCTAATAGCCTGGTCGAAGCAGCTATTCATTCTTCGTTCTAAGTTAGAAATATTCTCTTGCTCTAGTTCAGTAATAAGTCCGTCTTCACGCTCCCCTATGTCCTTAAGCAGCTGCTCTAATTCTTTCTTGTAATCAACATGGGCCTGAAGCGCTTTAAGCTGTGCTGCTTTCAAGAACTCAAGCTTCATGCTTTCATCGACTTCATTCACATGCTTCTCAAGACCTTCGAACACAGCAGAAAACAGCCCATGAACAAACGCATTCTTGTTCCCCTTCGGAGCTCCACCTTTGTTCTTCCTTCTCGTAGGTTGTTTCCCCGTTTCCGTCGATTTTCCAGCAGACGTTGACTCGCGTGATTGCTTGCGAGTGTTAGATTTTTCACTCGACTGATCACTTTCCAGCTGATCACCCTTACTGATCACCTGATCAGGCAACGCTACAGCGCCAGAACTGATCAGTTTTTCTTTTACTTTGTTGTTGAAATAGCGTCGGCCTGACGGAGTTGGGATGTTGTTTTTCTTGCAGAACTCAGCAGCGGCAAGCCCTGAAGCCACCCACTCTAGTTGCAGTTTTCCCCAATCTCTTGGTTTAGCCATAAATAATTACCACCTGATCACGTGATCACATGATCAGTGTTTTGATTACCTTTATCAAGCATCACTGATCACCATTGCGAATATCTAGAGCATGTTCAATCCAGCCTCGCATTTGAGGGATATTGTCAGTTGTAACCTCGATAACTATCCATCCAAGCAATTGGGCCTCGTTCATCTTCTCTCTGTCGTTGGCAAAGCCTAGACCTCTAGTGTGCCTACCTTTGGTGTGATGACCGCCGTGAACCTCTAACGCTAACTTACTGTCAGGCCACGCATAATCCATGCGCCACTTTCTAGATGGATGGAATAAATACTCTTGTTCGTATGGAGGTAATCCGATTAAATTGCGCTGAATTCTCGCCTGTAGCTTTGCGTGAGCCTTCTTAATATCGGATTGGGTTTTGGTAGGAACCTTGGCTTTTGACTCAATGTTGAGGCTTCCAAGATATCTCGAAGGGATATATACGGGCATTGAATGGCATCCTTAAAACACGTTCAGCAATTTAAGGATACCAAAAAAAAGAGCTCTTTTTCAGGCTCGTTGTTAAGGGGTATTCACTTCAATCTCAAATTCACCACTAGATACGACAAACTTAAAGTAAACACTTTGCGTTCCTGGTGCTAAGTTGAATGCGGTAGAATCCGTAAAACTTCCTGACGGAACATCTACCCAATGTTTATCAACCAATCGCTGAAGCTTAACCGTACCGTTCTCTTAATTTAAATCGCAACAAACGCAACACTGTCAATAGCTCGATGTTGCGTTTGTTTTATATTTAATTAACTGTTAATAGACTGTATAGACTCTCTAAGAGAAACTATTTCTGATGTTGCTGGATTATCCATTAACCACCTCAATTAGTTTTAATTCATCTTCACGACCTAACATTGGAATGATGTAAACAGTTCCATTTTCGTCTACGTCTTCACAACCATCGAAGCCCATCTTAACAGCGCATTGACCACGTTTTCCTTGCAACCACCAGGATTTTTCAGCGTCGCAGTCAAAATTTTGACGATATTCATTTTCGCTTGCATCTAAAAGAGATTCAGCAAGCTCTAAATCGCAGTCAAAATACTCTGCGATTTCAGAAATGATTTCTTCATCATGAAGCTGTGAAGCGCGAACACAATCAAAATCCGCTTCATAGACGTAATAACAATTGCTTGCAGTCATCACGTATACATTGTCAGAAAAAAACAAGCAGCTATTTGATACACCGTCGTTAATGATTGATTCTATTTTGCTTGAACTGGTGTGAAACATAGTGCTCTCCGTAACTGTAACTGTTAATACTAAGTTTGCGCGCATTGCGACTAGAAATCAAGATGTCTCTTAATTTAAATCGCAACAAACGCAACACTGTCAATAGCTCGATGTTGCGTTTGTTTTATATTTAATTAACTGTTAGTTCGTTAGACGTACCGCTTAATCCTGTAGTGCTATCAGTCACGATACAACGGAACCTGCCAGCATTACCCGATGTGATACTGGCGATGGTAAAGGTTTGAGTCGTCCCTCCAAGTAAGTCCTGCCAACTTCCATCGAATGTTTGCCATAGGTATGTGTATGTATGGCCGCTCTCTTTAACGTGGTCAGCGGTGGCCGTCATTGGGTCACCTTCATTTAGTGTTTGAGTATTTGGAGTGATGGTAACAACTGGTGGCTTTGGTTTTGGAGCCGCGTTAGCGACTACAGTCTTGGTGATCAGTGGCGTGATTAGCCCAGCTAATAAAGTGCGCTTCATGACTAGCTCCTGTGATTGATTACTAGCCAATAATAACAAAGCCGCACATAGGCGCTTGAGTTTAGGTTCTGTATAAATTTAAGTTAGCTTTTGAAAGGTCTATTGAGGGGACGTATCGAGTAAGAAGGGCCGCTTTGATTGCTGTATCAATAATCTTGATATCGCCATTCTTCCACCAACTATCGATAGTGTTACGGCTTCTACCAGTTTCATTGACTAAATCTTCATGTCGCAATCCGTGACGCTTCAGGTACTTCGATAACGTTGTCGTCTGTGAGTGCAATTCCATCCTCCTTAGCGGCCTGTTCTAACTGCTTAACCGCATACTCTCGTTGTTCCTGTGGAACGTCCTTACCAGTTTCAACCACATAAGCTAATGCTTCGCCAAACTTAGGAACGTCTCTCTGAAATGCTAGAATCAACCTAGCTCTATCAAATGTGACAATAGGCTTGTCATACTGCACACACTCTTTTTCAAGCACCCACCTCAGATCAATAAAATTCTTAGCTGCGATTGCCTTGGTAGCATTTGGTGAAGTCATCCCGGCAAGTATAATACTGGCCGTCGCTCCCGTTCTTCGTTCCAGTACGTTAGCTAACAACACCTTCATTCCATGCGCGTTAATACCACAACCAAGTTCATCTAGGTCTTTTTGATCAGCGAACGCGACATTCATCCAATCTTCGTAGTAGTTCTCCGGCTTAATACCAAGCAGATCAAGAAAGATGTTGTTAACGGATTCTTTTAAGGTCATGACGCGTTTTCTCCTTCTTGAGTAAAGTCGGCATCACTGACGATTTCCTGATCTGGACATTCCACTAGAGAAGCAGCTTGATTTTGGTTTTCTTGCTCCAACACAGCAACACGCTTTGTCATGATTTCAAGGTTAGAATTGAGTGCCAGATTAACGCCAGCTGCTTCCACCAGCATTTGAGTTACTTGTGTTTGGACAACCTGATCTTTTATGTGAGGAATAGCTTTCGCAAGTGCCGCTGTAATTACGCTGGCTACGTTAACCTCTACGCCTTGCTCTAGCATACTCTGAGCTTGTTTGTGCGCTCTGCTCTGTGCGCTTTCCTGAATTAATAGCTCTTGGGTGGTGAGTTCTAGTTGATTCATAATGTGCTGTAACCTCGTCTTTCTCATATATCGTAATTGATTGGAACCTACCAATGTGTTTTGCAAGCTCCACCATAAAGGAATAGAAGCCGAGGCGTTTTGCCTCAGCCGCTACGTTCTGTTTAGGTGATGGCAGATAATTTCCTTACTCGAAAGCTATCTCAGAATTGTTTTGGGAATTGGGGTCTTATAGCCCTTACGCTGTTAGTAGCTTTGTTGACTTCTCTGACACTATCTTCTGCTAACTCGATCAACGCATCGACATATGACGCTTGAGGTTTGACAGTCTCGCCGCAAGTTTCATTTGACTCTTCATTGTCAGAACCAATTAGCACTACTTTTAGGTCTTGTGTCTCAACCGAGTTAGTTGCAGTAGAGCCCGATAGTGTCAAAAGCAGGTTATGTAGGCGCTCAAACTTACCTTCTTTAGCTATTTTTCCAGCATTGATATCACCCAACACAGCTGTATTTTGATTATTCATGCGTTTCTCCTTCTCTGAACTTAAAGCCCAATTCTCTTAGGGCATGGTTGATAATTTCTTTCTGTGTATCCCAAGGTACATCTACATTTTCGATGTACTCGATATCACCATTACATACTTCACAGTCGTGAGTAGGTATATCGTAGTTACACGCGCTACAGCTTCGCTCTTGTTGAAATGAATGCTCACCACGCATTGGACCTTTGAGCTTATCTAGGTGTGTACCTGACTCTATTGAATCCACCAGCGAGTAAACACGCTTAAGTTCAGGGCTAAATTCCAATACATCAGATTTTTGGTCGATCAGTCCGTTACCCTCTGACATAAGAGTCGCAGCACATCCAAGAACGCGAGCAAAAGCACTGGAACCTTCGTTGTGCCATAACTGAGCAAGCAATAGAATTGGTCGTCTTTCAGAGTCAGACATGTATTCAATCTGCTTACCATGGCCTGTATATTCATCTAAGATTTGAGCGAGTGTGTTCATGCGGTAAACCGTCTCAAAGTCTTCTTGAGTGGCTACGGCCATTTTGATGGTGTACGTTTTTTCAGTCATTAGCTTTGACCTTCTTCAATGTGGCCGTTAGCGATTCAATCTGAAGCTTCACGGCACTAGTTCGATAGGTCACTACTGGTTCTTCTGGCATTTCAGCCAATAGCTCTAGCTCTTTCTCAAGCTTTTCGAGGTGTATTGACGTTAAGGAAACGTCGGGATAGCAAAGTAAGAACTCGGTATCCATTAGGTCTTGATTGTGTTCATAGGCTTCATGGTTACAAGTTAATGAGTAGAGCTTTTTGTCTGGTTTACCTTCCTGTGGAACATAGGTCATGTTGAGCGGCATTTTCGGAAGCTCACGATAGACCTGTTGATGGCTCCACTTTAAACCCTTGGCACTTATCGCCTTCGATATGTCATACCCTGTGATGTTTTCATTTGCTTTGATTTCAAAGAAAAGCGCAGATTGCAGTTTGCTAAGTAACATTGGTCGTGTCCTTTTTGTTTTATCGTTCAGATTTCTTAACTTGGTTAAGGTGTGCGTATTCAATAATTGCTTTGGTTGGTGATAGCTGGTGGAGTCCGAAACAAATGCGGTGCTGCTTCAGAATGTCCAACAGCTGCTTTGCTAAGTAGTGAGGTAACCCGCGTTTTAGGTAAGCGTTGATCTGAATAGAATCGCGGCCTAGTTGCTGACAAAGGTATTGAAACGTCTCTTCTTTAGATTCGTTCCTGTCATTAGCTAACAGCTTGATTGCGGCCTTGAATCCTGTAGAAGCCATATCTTCATAAATGTACGGATTTATTTGTCTTGCTTCCTCTTGCTTACTTGGCATCTTTACGCCCTCCTTTGCGAGATATGGGATGTACTCTAAAAAAGCTTTTAGAAACCTGTTCAGGCTTTTTGCCCCAGCGTTTCTCTCGAATTTGCTTAATATCATTGTTCATTTGGCCGTGTCCTTTGATATTCGAACGTGTTTTTAATATACGTCAATGTGACATTATTTCAATAGTCAATTCGCATTAATGTTTTAACCTTGACCTGAATCAATCTTTAATAAGTCGTCAAAAGAGTAAATCCCCGTGATCTCTCCTATCGCGTCAATGGCATCCAATGACAGCTTTGACCACACGAACCTAACTAACTCCAGGTCACTGCCAACCTTCTCCTTGAATACCTTCTCATGACTACCTAGCGGCGAGTGTCGTACAGGCTCACCCTTCGGTAACTTCATACCGCTTGGTACTACTCCTTGATGATGCACACCACAAATAGGCACACCAAAGAAGTGCGCCAACGGTGCCTTACTTCCCTTGTCAGTACTATGGTGAATGGCTAAATACTCTGGTAGATAATCATTCTCGTAATTCAACTTATTACAGGCCACGCAACCAACCGCTATCTTCGCGGCCTCTAAGTAAATCCTCTCTGCTTTTGTTGGCGTTCGTGAGTTCATTTTCTTGGCTCCAGACATAAAAAAAGGGAAACCAAAACGGTTTCCCTTGTGCTTAAGTGCTCTCTATTAACAGGCATTACCCAATGGCTAAAGTTAGTATTGGAGGACTAACAGCACTTAGATTAGCCAATTTTCGAACAAGCAGCAGTGATCACGATCATCAATCACAAAATACTTTTAGTGTATTTTCTCCACATCAAGAATAACGTCGCAGCGGAAACCACTGCACCAGCTATGAACAACCACAGTATTGGTTCTTTGTCCGTTATTAATCCACCAGCCAAACAAATGCCGAGAAGCACAACACCTACAAACAAGTTCTCTGACTTATTTGGTCCTATCTTTAGTCTGTATTGGTTGTGCACTAATAACGCTATGTAGAAGATGACAACGCATAGTGCGTAAATCAGTCCTGTCTTTAAGTAGATATCAAACATTGGTCGTGTCCTTTGGTTTTCCATTTAACAACAACTTTCAATATGTCAGGTATACAAGCTTTAGGTACTGACAAAGTAGCTGTTTCGAATTTTCCCGATCGTACTTGGTGGGTATGATGGTTAGCAGCTTGCTTGGCTAGTGCTTTGTTAATCATCAATCGCGCCTCCACATGAATGCTGGCGGCTCTGGCAATACCCACAAATGACGCATGTTTGCTACGTTAACAACATTCGCGTTCTCTGGAAAAACTTCTACCGCCACCATCTTTCCATAACCTACTGCGTTCTTAATGGCCTGAAGTTCATCCCATGTAATACCATCAGCCCAACGGCTTCCCTGTACTTTTGTTGATGAAATGGAAAGCCGATACACACCCTCACCTTCGTCATAAACTTGGACCAGAAAATTTTTGCTAAGAAAAACTCGAATCAAGTTTTCAGCATGCTTGATGGGCCATGAGCGCCGATTCACCTCTCTAAACGCCTTAATCTTTGTCATAACCATTCACCTTGTCATTACTCTGCTTCGGGCGCTTAAAGTAAACATCCTGTGATTGGCATGGTGAGCAATATTCGTCGGGGATATCTACCCACTCACACTTGTGGTAAAGATCGCAGTGAATACGGCAATCTGAATAGGTGCCTGTTCCCTTGTGAACCTCATACTGATCACCGTCTAGCGTCACCGTTTTGATAGCTTCGGTCATAACACGATCCCCAATTTTTCAAGCTGGATATTCACGTAGCTCTTCGTTTGTAGTCCACCGTAATACTCCCCAGATGTGCGCTCGATGCGCCATAACTCAATCAATCTTTCAGTATGGTTATTGCTATCAAGTTCTACCGGGTTAAACGATTGAATATGTATCTTAGAGATCAGCGTTGCGTCAGGTTCGTATTCACGGAATATTGATGTTACTTGATCAGCGATATTCTCACTCAAATCAAACGACTCGATGCCACTAATTGGCGCTTCTTTCCATATTCCAGTGCGGCGCTCTTCATAAGTAACTAATGCACTAAAAAAACACTTCTTCATGCTCTGCCCCCTACTTGGTGAAGCTTATGAACGATAATGGCCTCTTCAGGTAAACCAAGCTCTTCAGAAATACCGCGACGAACCTGGTTACTTGCCATTTCTATATTCGGGGCGCGAGTAGTACCGTCTAACGTGATGGATAAATCATTTGCGCCTGTGGCCTTGGCTACCCACTTCCAATTAAATGCAAGTTTCTCTTTCATAATTAAGCCTCAGTTTTAGGTTTGATTAAGTCGTACCATTGGCCGTAGGTTAGTTTTTCAAAGCAATCTGGTATCTCTATTGTTCCATGCTTTTCATTGCCACCCTTTGGGATCGCAAACCCCAAACCGTCACTCAAATGACCTGCATTTGTTGAAAGCATCGATACACCTCTACCCGTAGCTGCTCCAAAGCCAGTTCTCATTACCTTGAAATGGACAACAAGCCACTGCCTGTAGTCTGGAAGGTCTTTTAACTTCTTATTAGCTTCGACGACTAGGTTATTGAAGTCGCGACCAAGAGAAACACTCTGCTTACCCCTAATAATCGCCACCCGACTTCCTTCGAACTGATCAAACTTTGGTTTGGTCATATATGACGCTCCAACAAGTTCATGATCTGGATGAAAAGCAAGGCTTCTAATTGTGGATACTTCGCCCCAATTTTTATTTTCAGTCCAAGCGATTGCTCCTGTAGCTAGCAACAACTCGTCAAACACAGCTTTTCTCGGTCCTAAAATCTCTTCCTCATACTTCTTATCAAGTTCATCCCTGATATTTGAAGGTACAAAGTAATAGTCATAATTTTCTTCGTTCATTTGGTCATGCCTTTTTATCTGTTAGTTCGATGCGAACTGTTTCTAACGGCTGGTGGTCTTGGTCTAGCAATATCAAATCAAAGTCACCAGTTAGCCCAAACTTTATGTACTCGATGCCTGAATGGATAAATCGAAATGAAGCGTACCCACCGCCAAACTCAATTACCTTCAAGCGCTCAAGTAAAATTTGGTAAATCTCTTTTCCTGCTAAGATGTATGTAAGACGGCGTGAATTACATATTTCATGCAACACAGCACTTTGTTTTAGAATTTGATCAAGCTTTAGTGCTGACATGCTTATCACCTTTGAAAATCATCTTGTGAATGGCTAAAACCTGATCGTCATTGAGTCCATCAGCACCACGGCTGAAAAAATCAGCCAGTTCGCGGCGTTGCTTAGTGATCAGTTTCCAGTGATCTATATCTTCTAAGCTCTCAAAGAAACGGAATGTTGAGTCTCTAACGTATCCTGACTTAATGTTTCCTTCCGAAATGCCATCAGCGGTGTAACGGCCTTCTATCGGGAACTTCTTATCGAGTTCAATAATGTCCATGTAGCGACGCGCAACTTTTAACACCTTGAACGTGTAAACTTCTTCACGCTCTTCCTTAGTTAGTCGGCAAGTTGTAAGCGGGTTTCTATTCGCCAAAGCAAGAATCGTCTTGCCTTGCAGCTGCTTACTTAGTTTTGTGATCATTTGGTCGTGTCCTTTTACTTAAGCTTCGTTCTGAAGCATTTTTTTCATGTATTGTTCGTGAAAACGCCCTTTTGCTGCGTAACGGCCTAGCTTGCTGCTCTTGAACCAATTGCCGTTTAATTTGGTCGCTTTCATTTCTTGAGCGAGGGCCTGTTTAAAATCCGACTCTTTTACAATTCGAGTGATCGTGCCGTACTCACCTATCGACATTGGCCTAGTGATAAGCTCATAAGCAGCTGCAATCTCTTTTGATTTTTGTTTCGAGAAACCGTAATGCTCACCAATGCGGGTTAACACCATCCAACCAATAGGCGCACCTTCAGTAAGCTGGTTGATCTTGTTGTCCACCTCTTCAAATCGGTTGTTGATTTCGGCCTGTTGCTCTAACTGAATGCGACGTTGTGCCGCCATGCTATTCATTAGGGAAATTATCGGGTCATCAGAGAAGTGTTCGAATTGGCCTTGCTGCTCCGTTTTAGTTTCAATAGCATCTTGACGAGCGGCTTTACCTTCTTTAGTCATCGCAGCAAGCAAAACATGGTTGGCCGCGTTCATAGAAAACTGATAAACCGTACCAGGACGGCCACCTGAACTTTCGAGCGTCAATGCTTTAAAGTCTTCGTTCTCTACGAAACCGTGTTTTACTATTTGGCGTCTTATCTCCCTAGCTGGCGCGGCCAAACTTAAACCGCAAACCTCAAGTAGTTGCTTACCTTCCACTTGCATTGTTTCCATATCCACAACACCAGATTCAATTAAGTGGGTCGCTGCTTGCTTCAGAGTCGTAATTTCCATAACAGATCCTTATTTAAAGCGTTTCATCACTTCACGGGCTGCTTGCTTGTCTTGGTCGGTAATCTTGTCACCGCGTGAACCATCCAAACACGTCCGATAGGTCTTATTGATGATCGCTTGTTGATATGCAGGGTTATCAGTCCATAGGCGCAAGAACTGACGAACCTTAATAACTGGAAATGGTTTTTCATCCATGGACTGAACCATGGCGCGGATCTCTTTTCCTGTGCCGATCTGCATTGGCACAAAACTAGTGAATAGCGCGGGAAAGTTATCGGTGAACCAATTAGCAACGCCACTATCGATAAGTTTTTGCTGACGTTCGGCGCGGGTCATCTTCTTGGCCTTTTTCTCTTTGGGTACTGTTTTTCTCGCTTTCGGTTTGGCGCGGTTTTTACTGGCCATGTTGACCACCAGCGTTTTCCTACCGCGTTTCTTTGTTGTTACTGTTGTCATTGGTCGTGTCCTTTTTGATTAGATTCGCTATGCGATCACTAAATCTGTGTTTCTTACCACTTCGTGCAAACTCTTCTCGCTTTTGGTCAGTTATCGAGACTGCACTGTGCACTGGTAATGCAATTAACTCTTCACCGGGTAACTCAAGTTGGTTATTTCTCTCCAGTTCGTCGGCCTGTTGTAGATACTTGCAATATTCTTCCTGCACTTTGTTAGCTGGCGTTCGTCTTAAATTGAAAGAGCAATTCGCCATTACCCAAGTTTCTGCCCTTCCTTCTGGTGTCCTAGCTAGATATCTCGCATAGGCCCGTTGATACTCCGACTTGGTTCGGCTATTCACCAAAGCGATGAATTCACCTAACGACGGTGGAAACTTCACTTCTTGCGCCAAACGTTCACGGCAAATCAAGAAAAGGCGTTCTAAATCGGTTAACGACAAAGGTGCTATGAAGTTATCCCACTCTCTACTCGGATCCCTGCCATTCATCGTTCCCCAAGTCTTCCCGTACAGCGCCGCCATTCTTCGCCAGAATTTCATCGTAATGTTGCTCAATGTATGTTCGACGCATTGCGATGACTGATTCCCTAACTGCTGGGATCTCATTGGTGGCGAGCTGGAGCTCATCGGGGAAGATCGATTGGTCGGCAAACTCACCGTATTCAATTCCTCTATGGATTTCGGTTTGTTGTCTCTGTGCATAGGCATAACCATCCGGTTTTTGGAAGTTCTCTTTACGTGCCGCATCCAGTTGAGGGAACTTATCCCGCAACTTGGTAGGACTAAGTATGTTTTTTCGCCAAAAGCTATCTTTGTTGGCAAAAATAAACACGTCTTGAATTTCTTTGTGGGTTAGGTCGTCACGTTCACGCATGAGTCGAATAGCATCAGCCCATTTGTTTGGGTTGAACTTAACGTACTGAGTGACTTCCTTGATTCGAGAAAAAATAAACCGAGCAAGCTTCATGTCATCGTCTGAGAATTTATTCTCTGACGTAAGATCTTGTTCAGTAGTAGGATCTAGAGTAGTAGGATTGGGTGACACCGTGTCACCATCAAAATTGTCGCTGTTGTCACTAGGTGGTGTCATATTGTCACCACTAAAACTTTGCTGTGGTGTCACAATGTCACCACCAAAATTTATCTTGTATAGGTTAGAGTTGTTTTTGTTGCTGCTCGTCTTTCTTCGAATAACACTGATAAATCCCAGCTTTTCGAGATCATCAACATGTCGCATTGCTGTTCTTCGGCTGACGTTAGCTACATCAGCAAGATAGTCATAACTTGGATAGCATTCACCAGTTTGCGGATTCGCCAAATCAGAAAGTGATACTAGAATCAATTTCCTAGCTGGATTGTTTAATTTAAATCTTAGAGCTTGCGCCGTTCTCAAAAAACACATAGCATTTACCTTGTTGTTTGGGTGAGTCCAAAACAGCGTTTCTTTTCGGTAAAAAGAATCTTGAAAGCCGCCTATTGGCGGTTTTCGTCTTTTTGGTCGTCAAAAACTTCATCAAGCTTCTTGTCAAACTCCCCTAGCTCTTCTTTGAACTTATCCAGACGTTCTGAAATTGCTTCGGGATTTTCTTCTTCGTTCTCTACTTGCGGCTTCACCAATAAGCCTTTTTCACGCAATACGGCGATCACTTCTTTAGGCTCTACCGCGCCTAGTTCAGATAGATATGATTCCAGAACTTGGTCATCGAGTTTGTCTAAACCCATATTGGTATCCACCAGGATGTAGTAACCCAACATTTCAGCGCTCAAACCTCTGGTTAATGCCAAAGCAGGAAAAGCACAAAGGCCGTTTGTCTGGTTAATGTTTTTGTAAATCATCGTTTTCCTCTGATAAAAAAAATGCGCTTTGGTGATAAATGTTCTTGTTTAGCCAGCTCCATGTAATAACTGACTAAACCATTCATCCCAAAACGCACTACATGGATACGGTTATAGATCCTTCAATTCAATGGCTCTTCCGTGAGCCGTCATTAATTGTTGATCGAAAGTCATAAATTATCAATGGTGTTTTATGTGATCTTGATGATGTTTTATAGAATCGAAACAGGTTATTTATTGAGCATTTTATATACGCCACGAACGGACGCAGAAAGACACGAAATGTTGCTATGTGACAATTTGTCTGCAAAAATATGTAATACACCCGTATTACATACATAGCATCGGAGATAAGAAATCTATGAACATCGCCAAGTCCGTTCTGGCTCAAAATATCGATAGGCGTATGGCCGATCTTGGAGTCAGAACCTATAAAGAACTTGCCGCCATTTCTGAAGTGTCTGCTTCTGTACTTACTAATATCTCAAGCAACCCTAAAAAAAGCGTTATGGCTCCTGTCGCTGTTATGCTTGCAAAAGCTCTAAAGTGTCGCGTTGAATGGTTAGTTACTGGCGAAGGCCCAATGAACCTTGATGAAGTAGAACGCGCTAATAGATTACGTTTTGGAGCTCCAGTTATCGAAATCAATGAGCTTGCACGTACAGACCCTAAAGACCTTCTACTATCTATTAGTGAAGATGAGACTAGAGAACGCCACCCTTGCCCTAAAGGTAATGCTGAAAGTCTATTTATCATCAAAACAGACGTGCAAATTGGAAAGTACCCAGCTGGTGGAATGATTTACTTTGATTGGGATAGCGAACCTAGTAGTGGTCAATTAGTTGTAGCTAGAACTGCCGAAGGCATGGCACCTGAAGTCATGGAATACTATTTTGCTAGAGGGAAGAAGTTTTTAAAATGCCTGAGCGAAGAAATACCAAAAGAACTATTGGTCACAGAGATAGAACCAGAAATGGAAATCATAGCAGTAATGAAATCATACGCTATCTAATCACAAAACCTCTCACCGAATAGAAACGCCAGCAAATTAGCTGGCGTTTTTTTATGCATTCAAATCACATTCGTGTTTTTTTTATCAATCTGCGCTAATTTTTTTGACGAACATCAATTTATTATTGCGTCACAAACTGCTATGGTATGTCACGAATCGCAACAAGATACACACGAACAAGTTTATCTTTTGCATGAAAAAGCCGCCTACAGCGAGGCGGCTCCAAAGGACACGACCAATACCAGCAATTAACAGGAATTGGAAGTGGTGTAAGGAGCGACCAAACCCCTTACACACTCAATACTAACAGTGAATTGGAGTTCATTCAATGAGTGAAGAAACGCAAGAAAAATCCAGCGGCAGTTTAGAAAAGGCCTATGACCGTAAGACCGACTTCCCTGGTCTAATATCCCAAATCGAAGCTGGCTCTATCTCTAATGTGCTTGGCCTAGCAATGTCTAACGTTGCCCTAGCTGTAGCCAATAGCGGAAAGCAGGGCGAAGTAAGCCTTAAGATCAAGCTAAAGCCAGCATCACAAACCGACCCATCGATTCTTAATACCGTAGTTAGCATGGCAGTTAACGAACCTAAGCCAAAATTTGGTAGCAAAAAAGAAGACTTCAAATACGACACTGTTGCTTACTGCGGCTATGGCGGCAAGGTCACATACGAACGTCCTAAAGAAGATGTTCGTTCTCAACTTGGTTTAATCCCTGAAGGCATGGCACATCTTAAAGTAGGAGGTAACTACTAATGTCACTCGATAAAGCAGCAATTCAAGAGCTAGTAAACAAAGCAAACGCACCACTTTTCCTTGATCAAATCAAAGAATCAAATACCAAATCGACAATCATTGCATTGCCTAATGATTATGTAATGAAAGATTTGGAAGAGTTCAAAACGCATCGTGATAGCTTCCGTGGAACTTTCAAAACTGGCTTAATCACTGAAATCGCTAAGTATGCCAAAGTCTATTCTGCTGAAGGTTCGGCGGCCTTTGTTGACGTTGATTTTATGTCAGCAGAAATCACTTTCGACATTGGTACTGTTGAGCTACCACTCCACCAGCGTCACACAGCTAAATGCGCTCTAAAGAAAACGGCACCTTTCAAAACACTACTTGGTGTGAATGGTCACAAGATGGATCAGCGCCAAATTGCTGAATGGTTAGAAGATTATTCAGAGTATCTAACCCCTATCTCTGGTGGTGAGAATCCTCTAGATATGACTCAAGCAATTACAGCGCTTCGTGAGCTTAACTTTGAACGTGTTAGTGGCAGTGATCGTGCAGTTAGTAATTTTGCATCATCACAAAGCGAGTATGAGCGCGAAGCGGTCACTACCAAAGGCGAACTAGTTATTCCAGACGGATTTGTTTTCGAGTGTGTACCTTATCAGGGTTTAGCATCCCGAAAATTCGAAATGCGCCTATCAATCATCAAGAACGAGATCTTAATTTTGCGCATTAAGCGCTTGGAAGAAATTCAAGAAGAAATGGCACTTGAGTTTAAAGATACGCTTCTTACTGAATTCCAAACCAACGAAATCAAAATGCCGATCTACATCGGTGAGTTTTAACAGTTCTCATTGAACAGGCGCAGGGACGCGCCACCCCAAAGGCCACGACCAATTTTTCTTTAACAGGTAGCACCATGACAGAACAGATCTCAGTAGAAACCGCCGTTAACGGCCTAGCTCGGTCCATGACAACACAGCTTCAAAATTTACTGTCACTTCTTGGAAATAACGTTAGCACCATTAACGAAGCGTTAGATAATGACGTTGAAGCCTACAACACACTTGCTGACGAATGTGAAAAGCTTCAGACAGAACGTAACAGCCTTGAGCTTAAGCTTAATTCCCTTAGTGATAGCCACCAGCAAGATAAACTTGAGATTGAAACGCAAATTGCTGAACTCACTAAGACTATCACTCGCCAAAACATCAAGCTTGGTACTTTTGCAGAACTCAAAAAACAGCTTAAAGAGCTAAAGGAAATGAACCCGAAGGCCATGAAAGAGCGCTTGGCTAATTACCGCAAAAAAAATGAAGATCAGGCAAAAGAGGTGATCAAGCTTCGTACAGAAAACAAGAAATATCGCACCGAGAATTCATCGCACATCATTGAAAAAGCAAAACTAGAAAAAGTGGCACTCGAAGCTGGCAACGCTCATGAAGAGTTAAAGCAACGCCTGTTGCACAATGATGGTGACGTTATCGAAAAACGCTTTAAAGGCAAAGATAACCTTGAGTGTGCGATCTATTACTTCCATTGGCCTATGAACTTTATCCCAATCGGTGGTGAAGTCTCTACCATTGGCGATTTTAATTTCCACATAGAGATTCGCACCAGCTACGCGATCAACTTTATTCCGTCATGTTCTGCATGGGGCGTTTTATTCTGGCCTGAAATCTCAGAAATCGAAGGTAAGGTTCCTAACGGTTTGGTGGACGAAGCAACAAAGATATTCCGCGAACGCATGGAAATTTCTCACGAATACCTTATTGACCGTATTGATTGGGCTAAATCTGAAGACCTGCACGACGTTGAAGATTTAACAGAGCGTCAACTAGAGCTACTGAACGGTTCTAACGTCCTAACTGTTTATTCCGTGTCACACATGTCAGAACTCCAGTTAGAAAAACGAGTTAAAGGCATGGGTTCGAAAGGAATCAAGCAAGTTCGTGAAGCAGTCAGATCTCATGTAGAGAAATGGGAACGTGAGAACTGGACAGGTGAACTAGCTAAGAAAATTGGAAAGCTTAATTAAGGGAGATAGATATGTCTGATAAGTACCAGTTGGTTTATGCGGATCCACCTTGGAAGTCAAGAAATGCTAATACTGGCGGCCGACTAAAATCCGGTGCGGCTGCCAAGTACAAAACCATGAGCACTAAGCAGCTGTGCGAAATGCCAGTATCAGAAATTATTGCTCCTGAATCTGTGTTGATCATGTGGTACCTCAGTTCCATGCCTATGGATGCCATTCAAGTAGGTCATGCGTGGGGATTTAAGAAGTTTCTTAATATCAATGCGCTTGTATGGGAAAAGCTCACTAAGACAGGAAAGCCTCATTTTGGCATGGGCTGGGGAACACGTGCCGCGACTGAATCTGCTTTGCTAATGTACAACGGTTCGATCACTCGACAAATCAAAGAAAAGAATCACAGAAATCTGTTTAGTGCACCTATGCCAGTGGACGAAAACGGGGAATACATTCATAGCGCCAAGCCTGACGAAGCCTATGAGATTGTAGAGGGCATGACAGGCGACGTTAAACGAATAGAAATGTTCGCTAGATGCGATGAGCGTCGTGAAGGTTGGGACGTGTTTGGTAATCAGGCCGATGGCTCAATTATCTACGAACCAGCAAAATTTATTATTCCAAAACTGGAGATTTAGACTTATGTCTGTATTTACTACCGCACAACTATTAGTTCGTTACTCGGTTCTTTCAAACGATGGTGAGTCTCCTTTAAGTGCACGTACTCTTCACCGCTGGAGAGAGAAAGAAGGATACCCAGACCCTATTAGAACTCGTCCTCAATGTGTATTTATGGGTACCGATGTTTTGGGTTGGGAAAAAGGGAAAGGCTACACATTCTTACCAGGACACGCGAATGATGAACAACAAACTGAAGTTCATTGATGATGTAGCACAAGCGCACATTGCCGAAGAGGAAGAGGTTGCGCTTGCCTTATTAGCTGGTGGAGTGTCCACCAGCCAAATAAAACACTTCAGCTACCCATCAAAACCACACCTAAACACAAATATGATTGTCTGTACTGAAATACGAACCTACCTGAACGGACAACTATTCCACATCGAGCCTATCAACACTTTAGTTCTAGGCTTTTAAAAAAGGATACGACCATATGACCACTACGATTCAAATCGCAACAGATGATATCTCGATAGGAAGAGATATAGAGATAAATGGCAATCGCCATCGCGTCGAAGCATTTTCGTTTTCACCAGCGATTACCGAACTTACAGAAAAAGAACGTTTATTGGATGTTATGACTAATGAGCTAATGGACTTAAAAATCATTGATAAAGACCAACATGGAGTGCTTATCTGGCGTCACAGTGGGATAAAGTTGGTGAGTGAGAACGAGGACGACGAAGATGCCTAGATGCAAATTAGTTCCTCTTAAGTGCGGTGAAATGGACTTAATTGCAAAAAAAGTCGGTACTTCTAAAAGAGCCGAGCGCATTAAGAGAAAGTTAACTCACGCGAAAGATACGAAGTTCTCAACCAACTGGAAAGTATTCAGCCGAGAGCCTAGTAAATCAAAGCGCGAAGAAATCGAAGTTAAATCGGAAGCTTACGGTGATGGGTGGTTTGATGGTTTTAATTACGCTGAGTCACTCTATTTAAAGCGTGCAGAGGAAAATCATAGTGGTTACGCCGATGTGGATATCGTTGGTTTATCCGAAGATGCGCAAGAGGCGTATAGATTGGTAAATTTGAAATGCGCAGGTTTGGAGGATGACGATGAATAAGCTTAATAAATCTTGTGGCTACGAAGGGGCGCATTTCGGAGCGACCTACAATGATGCAACTTGCATTAATGGGCGACTTTGGGATCTAGATAGCATTGACAATGGAATGCTTACCAGTGGTGGGGATGCTGCCTGCCCTAAATGCAACACAGAAGAATACCTCAGAGATGCAGCAACAGATCTTAATGAAGGAATATCAGGCAATAACACGACTAACGTACCTATATGGTCAAGTATTGTTTCTGGTTGTCGTGAGCTCAATCCTGAAGGTACAGAAACAGCACTAAGAGCGATTGGTAAGGTAAGTATTATATCTAATTTTTCTACAGAGGCCGATGAGCCCGAATATAGAGCGTTTATTTATGAGTAAGGAAGCTGAAATCAAAATCCAAGCTATCGACGGCAAAGATTACAAAGTTATTGAGGGAGATGGCACTGTCTTTGACTGCACCAATTGTTGCACTTTTAGGTTAAGAGACGAAAAGTGTATGCAAGCTAAGTGTTTGCCAATTGAGCGTAAAGATGGAAGAAACGTTTATTTTGTGGAGATCAAACAATGACGACAATCGCATACAGTCATAAAGAAAAAGTAGTCGCCATTGATTCAAGAGTAACGATTGGTGACTGCATCATCAATGATGACGAAAACAAAATCTACGCTACCGAACATGGAGTATTTTTTCTTGCTGGCAATACATCGGACTGTCGGTACGTTGCAGAGAATTTCTCTTCGCCGCCGCGTAAAAACGCGCATGTGTACGGAATTATTTGGAGGAATGATAAAAATCACTGGCTCTCTCTTGATGATGGAGACGTCATATTGACTGAGCTTAATTGCGATATCACTGCTGGTAGCGGTGAAGCATACGCACAAGCCGCGTTGGATTTCGGTAAAACCGCAAAGGAGGCGGTGGAATACGCAATGACGAGAGATTGTAAGACGGGTGGAGAGGTGCGAGTTTATTCCATTGGCGCAGAGGGCCACTCATGCAAGAAATAATATGGAAAGCTCGAAACGACGGGTTCAGTAATCTAATACGTGAATTTTATAAAGCAAATAAGGAAACAGAAAAAATGAAAACAGCAGTAGTAAACGGAAAAATATTAACACCAGGATTGTATTACACGCTAGTTAGTCAAGACGGCGAGCGAACAACTGCCTACTTATACTCGAATCCTGATTTTTTTGCACATCAAGAAAAGCCTAGAGAACCGCATAAAGATTATTCTGCGCTAGGCTTTGGCCTCAACATAGCAGATGGCGGTGGATTTTTGTGGATTGATGAAGTGAGTAAAAGCACCGACATTTGCATGACGTTCGGTCAAGCAATTGAAGCCATGAGGCAAGGCCACAAAGTAGCTCGTGCCGAATGGAGCAGAAAGGGAATGTGGTGTCACTATGAATCTCCCGAACCAGGTATTGCCCCAATGCTCACTAGACGCGGTGAAAAAGGCACCTTGTGTTACAACTGGATAGCAAATTCAGAAGACACACTAGCAGATGACTGGAATGTCATCAGCGGAGGAGTGGCCGGATGATAACAAAGAAAGAGGTAATCGAGCACGTGCAGAAGTGCGCTAAGAAAAAATCAGGATTGTTCAGGAGATATGTCTTCGATATCTCAGACAATCCATACGACATACGTCACAGATATCACGTAATTTGGCACAACGCCTTTTACGACGCTAGAAAAAATAAAGAAGGTAAATAAAATGTTAAAAAAGTATAGAAGCCATAAAGTGGTACATGCAGAGCCTATGGCTTACGACGATTACGTCGCTCACTTTAATGACAATTACCATCGGTTAGGGCCAGCTATGAAAGATATAGAGCCTATGGATCCTGATAATAAAGGTTATTTGGTGATATATAGCAAAGGAACCTCAGACGAATACCATTCTTGGAGCCCTAAAGACGTGTTTGATAAAGGTTATCACGAGTACACACTCGGCGAGTCTAAGTCTTCACACTCTGATAAATGTTCACATCCTAACGGTGGTCCAGTCGGAGTTCTTACTAGTCCAAGTCCTTTTGATGCAACAGGTAACCCGATGTTGAAATATTTCGCATACGAACATCTACCGCCGCACCTGCAAGAAGTAAGTGAACCAATTGCAGCCCTTGCCCTTGTCATGAACGAACTGCCAAACTGCCCCGAAAAAAGCGCAGGAATGCGTAAATTACTGGAAGCCAAAGACTGCTTTGTAAGAGCTAAACTAGGTTGATCAAAAAAGGGGCTTCAAGCCCCTTTAATCCATTCGTAGTAAGTATTCAAAGCCACCAGCTGATCCGCTAGATAATCCCCTTTGTTGTAGACGGCCATTACTCCAGCCATCGAGTGACCTAGTAACTTTTCCGCTACGTGTGGCGCAATACCCAAATCAGCTAAGTGAGTAGACATAGTGTGTCTAAAAGAGTGAGCAATCATATCATCAATACCAGTGTAACGACGCATGTAGGTAACTCTTAACGACAACAACTTACCCGGTGGTGAGGCTGGATCTTCATAAGGTATTAAATAGCCACCTTTCTCGGTTATTTGCTTCAGTTCGTTAAGCATTGGCATCATGAACTCTGGAATTGGCCGTACTATCTTCTTACTGTTTTTTGAATTGTCGGCCATGATAATAAACTGCATATCTTGGAAGTTTAAATTCCTCTTCCAAGTAGACGTGCCAATCTCAGATACACGGCAACCCCAAAACATGAGCATAAATAGTAAGGCTCTATTTTCTATGTTGGTCGCGTTCCCTTCGCAAAAATCCAAAATTGCTTTCAGTTCTGTGCGGGTATAGATGCGATCTCGGACTTTACCAAGAGAACCAACGTCTTCAATCTTAATTGCTGAAATAGCATTAGGCTTGATAAGTCCCAATCTAATGAGGTAAGAACACATTGCACGACATTCTTTTAGAAGGCGGCCGCTTATCGTTGGTGCCTTTTTGTTCTTAAGGATTTCGATCCACTTTAACGCCGTAATATCATTGAGAACTAACGAGCCGTGTTTTTCTAGCAAGTTATGTCTAAATATTCCAATTGCATCGTTGCTGTGCTTTCTGTTTGGCAAGACGTGTTTCTCATACCAGCAATCAAAACCTTCTTGTATTGTGTACTCACCATCCTTTTCTATCTTATGTTTTGGGTTCTGGCCTTTGGTGAGCTTAATACGCATTTCATTGTGAATAGACCTAGCTTCTTTGAGCGTGATATCTGGATATTTGCCTATCAGTGCAATTGCTGGTTTTGAGTTCCATCGATGACGATAGTAGAACGAGATAGAGCCCGACTTATACAGCCTAGCAATCATACCGCCACCGTCTGAAAAATCCTTAAACGGCTTGCCGTCAGTGGTGTTATTTTTTGATTTTAAAAACTTCTCTGTGAGCTTCATATTGGCCCCTGTTATCTGCATAGAATTCACGTTACATATGCACACCTATATACACATTTTTCAGTGCAGTCGGTAAAATTCGGTGTCATAGTGTGTCTGGTCGTGTCCTTTCTGGTTTCCTTGAAACCGTTGACAATTCTAGGCTAAACGGGGATTCTTGACTACTGGTAACTTCTCATTTCTTGCCGTTGCTTTGTATATTGCATTACA
>NZ_JPJA01000026.1:0-3933 GCF_000733315.1 Vibrio sp. ER1A | reverse complement strand
ACGCCTAATGTAAAAAACACAACGGCAAAATCCGTTGTCGGGATTCGAACCCCGCATGACTCCAAGGCGTAATAACGCCAGCTTTTGCTGGTTTTTTATTGCGTGCTATTCAGTGCATCAAAATTATGGTGATCTGGATAAGGCCACTTCGGTGGGCCGCACCTTGGAGCGGTAGTTCGAATCTTGTCCAGATTGCCACCAACTGATTCGAACCCCTTGGTGGTGATAAATAAATCATTCTCCAAGGAGTCACATTATGACTGCACAAACTTTGCCTATCGCACAACATCGTCCAGAAGATCTAGTTTTTGTTTCTCAAACCAATGAATTAGTCACAGATTCTATCTTGGTTGCTAAGTACTTCTCAAAGCGTCATGAACAAGTGCTTAGAAAGCTAAACACCCTTGATTGCTCTAGCATTTTTAGCCAACACAATTTTGTGCTGGCCCATTATCACGACGCTCAAGATAAGGTTCGCCCAAAGTACCAAATGACCAAAGACGGCTTTATGTTTTTGGTTATGGGCTTCACTGGCAAAAAGGCAGCTGTTATCAAAGAGGCCTACATTAACGCATTTAACCTTATGGCCGAAAAGCTAGCCAAGCAAACCCATCAGGAGCCCCTTCCATTTATGCTTCCAACTAAGGCTGAACTGATGGACGATTTTAAGGATGGTCTCGACACCCGAATTCTACTTGATATCGAGAATGGTCAGATCGTTCGCTCGATGGTCGTTCCTCAAGACGCATTTGTGTGCAACAAAGAGAAATTCATTAGCTTCATGGGGAATAATCGGTTATTCACGAATCAAGAGATCATTGCCATTAATACGATAGCAGCAAAAAGACTCTCTAGAATGTAACCATTATGCTATGAGCGTCATGCATTGACGCTCATATTGTGATCTCTTTCAAGACCATACATATCAATACATTATTACACATTACTTGTAAGGTTATCACTGATTTAATATGTACGTGATGCATATGGCTCACTAACATTGATTAAATAGGTACGTACAATGAAAACGCTAAAGTTTATTGCTCCTACAGCATTGGCAATAACTCTTATTTCAGGAGTCTCGTTTGCAGATACAAACGAGACTGTTATTTCTGCTGATTACGGATTTTCTAGCAATCTCTCTGGGGATAAAGTCATTGGTGATATTCCAGTCAGTTACAGTTCTAGTATAAATGTGACAAACTACATCCCTGTAGCGGATAAGTTTACTGTTGGTATTGGCTTGCAAGGTCAGTATTTAGGCCAGGCTGATGTGTATGTACCCATCAACACCGCATATGGACTTTCTGTTTATAAAACAGAACTATCAGGATGGGGAGGGGCTGTAAATCTAAAACCTACATTAGACTTAACCCATGGATTTAGCGTTAGTGGATATGGAGGTCTAGGTTATTCGGCCTTAAACTCTAGTGCATCATCTGACAATTCGATCTTTACACAAGTTGGTGGTGAGTTAAATTGGGACATAAACAAATCCAAAGTGGGAGTATATGTCGGATATAGGGCGCAATTCTTTCAGGGCGACTATTCTGGATATGACCTAACGGTTGGTTATGCTGGTGTTCGATTTCTCATGTAACGATCGTAATAGAGAGTAATAATAATGAAAAAGCTAATACTTACACTGTTCTGTTCATTGCTACCGCCCTTTTATGCGCACGCTTTAGATATAAATGTGCTTGCTGGGGTAGATACCAATAAAAACTTTTCTGTCGGGGCAGAAGGCGTAGTCGGTAAAAATTATCTTCTTGGCTTTCAAGCTAACATAGGAAGTGCAGACACTTACGAAACAGGATCAATAACCCATTCATCTATAAATAACGCTAAATACTCCCTAGATCGGAACAATAGCATATATAGTATTTATGTTGGCTATAAGTTCACAGATTCACTTCTTAATGGCTTATCACTTAAGGCTGGTGCTAGCCAAATGACGGTAGATATGAAAGGTGATGTTTACGGCACCACAAATGGACAGAATAGCTCAGATACACTTTATGATGTATCCGAAAGCAAAACTCTTCCATTTATAGGGATTGGCTATCAAATCAACGATAGACTTTCTGTTAATGTTCATTCTTCACTGGGCAGTATCGAAACTGTTGATATAAATGGAAAATCGGTAGATACAGACTACAATAATTATACTACTAGTATCTTGCTGGGCTTTACATTTTGACCAAATAAATTAGAAGATAAAAAAAAGGGGGGTAACACCCCCTAATTTAAGCTTTGAAAATAATCCATTGCCCTTATCGCTGGGATCTTATATTCATTATTCATTACCCCAGTATGCCTTGATTTGTCCGTCCTATAACCATGCGGCACTGAGCTACCACTTGAGGCAACTCTTTTTGTAGCTAAAAAACAATGCCTAACTTCGTTATTGTAAAAATACATCGGACAAAATCCTGTCCAGAATGAACTGCTCCCGCTGATCTCAAAAACATAACTCGTTCTTGAATGAATTCCTACTGGCATTAGTATTGTCCCATCTAATGATGATGGTATGGGTTTTGGCACTCCAAATGGGTTGTTTGGCTTTGGCCATTCAATGTATGGCTGCTTAGCTATATATAAAACACCTTTGGCAAGTAGTGGTATCTGGTCTTTAGAGAAAGACACGATCCCACTTTTGTTTTTGATAACCATGCTCCAACCAGTGCCTTCAGAATCATTATTGGCATCAGCTACAATCAAATAAAGCGTTGTTGCTACATGAGAGGACGACCCCGTAATATCCCTAACTCCACCCTGACTTACATTTGGGTTAAAAAACCATAGCTTTAACCTAGCGCCATGCTGCCAATCATAACCACTAACTGGAATAAGCTCTGAAGCAAAACCAACTTCATTGTTCTTGGTTCCAACAAATACTTGAACGCTTTCAGCACCACTTAATGGTCTTTCTAAGTCTGGTATTTCTATAATTTTCATTTTCGTATTTGCGGGTATCGAAATTTCATACTTAGACTTAACGCGCATCGGTGCATGAGTGTAACTAAATACCGTCTGCATGCCTTTGTTGTTGGTTACCATGCCGTAAGAATCTGTAGTAAATACGCCTGTATAATCAGCAAATGCGGAGCTATAAACCGCTGCATAAGCATATATAGACCCACCCGCACCATGTAGCTTATAGTTGGCTGACATTGCCGTATCACCAATAGACACACTATTTACGGCATTAGGTGGCACTACGTTTCCAACTCGCCAGAAATACCCGCCTGTATAACCATACTTCTTTGCTTGCGTCATTGGCGGTCTAGGATATGTGAAATTCGCAGTAAAAGACCCGTTTGTACTGTTGGTTCGATATGAATAAAAGTGTGTTCCAAGACAAACAATTGGATGCATGGAGTCAATATCAAATGGAGGATAACCATCGAACTGTAATGTAATTCCCCAACTCATTGAAGTCTCCCCAGCCTAACCCTTAACGCACCATTCTCGTACACATCTATCCTATCTTGTGTAATTACCATTCCATTACTACTCGTTCCAGACTCGATTCTTATATTTCTTGCGGTAACGTGCCCAGCTGAAGATACATGAAAAGGTGCATTAACATCATTGATCACTGGTGTTTTGATAACTGGCGATCGTATCTCTGATTGAGCAATGATAACGTCAGATACTAAGTTACTTACCACTAGGTCTTTGATACTGGCCGCTTTGATATGAGCGGTATCTATAACAAGTATTTTTCGCGGTTGACCGGGCTGACCATATCTTGGGTTGTCCATTGTCCCAAATACTGGAACGGCTTGATCGCTCGAACCATCGTTATACGAAACCTTAAAATCGGCGTTCTTGACATAGAAATAAGCGTTTCTATAATCTGCGCCATTCGACTTTGCGACTAAACCAATGCTTGCAGCAACATCACCCGCTGAAGCTTTAACGCCCCAT
>NZ_JPJA01000025.1:0-2899 GCF_000733315.1 Vibrio sp. ER1A | reverse complement strand
TGGGGTGCCATACATTGATCAATTAAATAACTATGCTCGCAAAAAAATAACGGATCGGGCTTCGAGGCTAGTTGATGACTATACAAATGAACTTGGTCGCTCAGAATTTAGTTTTTCTCTAAATACCGACTTTTCTTTACGCAATGCAAATTTCGATATATTACTTCCTTTATCTGGAAATGAAAGTAATTTTGAAGATGGTAATCTGTTACTGTTTGTTCAACCCGGAGTAGTGATAAATAGCAACGACCTATATCAAGGCCGTGATTTTGCTCATATTGGTTTTGGTATTCGTGGTGGTGATGAAGACTCTATTTGGGGTACTAACTTTTTTTATGATAGAGATATAACACGAGGTCATCAAAGAGGTAGTTTGGGCATAGAGTATATTAATAAGCATCTCACATTGTCAGGGAACTATTACTTTCCGCTGTCCGGATGGAAGGATTCTCCTTCTGCGTTTGAAACGATGGGTAATGGGAAATTGGAGGAACGGCCAGCTAACGCTTTAGGACTGCGCTTCAAAGGTTATATCCCACATAACCGTTCATTTTTCGTTTCAGCAGATTATCAACAGTTTTTTGGGGAATACGTTGAAAGTCGAAGTGGAAAGGATCCAATAGAAAATCTATTTAAACTCTCAACGGCCATTAATTATAAGCCGATCCCAATTATGACGTTGAGTACTGGTTATAGTTATGAAAAGGGAGGAGAGCAAGACTTTAATGTTGGGGTTCAAGGTACCTATCGTTTAGGCGTACCATTAGCTAAACAGTTTGATAGAACTGAAGCAGACTCAGATTTCTCTATTGCTTCACATTTTCTTGACCTTGTAGACCGAGATCATAATGTTAGACTTGAATACCGAAAAAAACTAGAAGAGGTATTACTAACATTTAATACATCCACCATTACTATGATGGAAGGTTCAAAAAAAGCTCTCTCAGGCTTAGTCTCGCTCTCAGGAACAAAATCGCAAGTCACATCTTGGGTTGCGTATGGTAGTGCCAAACATGATGTCTCTACCCAAGATAGAACTAAGTTCTACACAGCACCGCGATATAAAGATAATGTAACTCGATTACGTGACAATAGTATTAACCAATATGAATTGTTTGTCGAAGCGAAGCTAGCCACAGGGCAGGTTGTAAGGACTACTACCCCTCTGCTAATAACTGTAACACCAGATCAAACTCCATCATTAGAAAAATCACGTTTAACAATACAGTCAATTAATCCAATTAACGGTGACTCTAAGACTGCGGGGATTAATCAGACAGATGGTTTGCTAGTTTCTGCGTCGTTTTTTAATGTACTTGGCCGTCCTTTAGTCTCACAACTTGTCACACTAAAAGCTGACTTAAAAGGTTCCTACTTTAAAGAAAAAAACAAACCTGTTATTGAACTTTATAGCAGCAGTCAGGGAATGGTCGAAGGTTCACTTTTAAGCAAAGAAGAAGGAACTGTCAACATTACTGCTGTTTTAAATGGAATTGAACTAAAGCAAAGTGGCAATTTTGTCGACTTAGTCTCGGTAGTCGACGTATCAAAAAGCTCTTTGTCTGTTAGTCCTAAAAAAATAGTTGCAGACGGCGTAGCTACTACAACACTAGAGCTTATACTCAAAGACAAGCTTGGAAAACCCGTTAACAATCAGACTGTTGAATTTGAGTCTGATGGATTAGCTAATTTAACTATCGGTCAAGTTAAGCATAATGAAAATGGTCTTTATACAGCTAGTATGAAAGGGCTAACAGCCGGATCCGCAAGCATTACTGTTAAAGTCAATGGCTCTATTATAAAAATCCCTCCGCAGGTGGTTATACTTCAAGAAGGTAATGCAAGTGCAGAACACTCTGAATTTATCGCATCAAAGAATTTTATTACAGCAGATGATTCTAAAGGTTTGGAGCTAACACTTAGGCTCAGAGATTTAAATGGTAATAAAGTCCAAAGTAGAGATGTAAGGTTCAAGTTAGCGGGTGTCGACCGCGTCAATGTAAATAAAGTAGTTGAAAACAAAGGCAATTATACCGCCATCTTGACAGGTCAAACAGCGGGCAAGGTGTTAGTGAGTGTACTTGTGGACGGAAAACCCTTTAATATCGGACCTTTAACGATTGAAATTGGCTCGGGTGACGCAAAAGTCGTTAAGTCTAAGTTAACTGTGTCGCCGAATGATTTTGTTGCAGGTGATAATAGAGGCTCAACTCTTGTACTCGAGCTAAACGATAATAATGGCAATCCTGTTACTGATCAGAAAGTGAAGTTTATAGTGAAGAGTGAGGGAGAACAGGCATTCGCCTCGCCTAGCTTTACTTTGAGCAAGGTAATCGAATCAAAGGGGCGTTATACCGCTACCATTAAAAGTACTTCTGCACAGAAACTAACTGTATCTGCGCTAGTAAATGATACTGTCTTTGCTGTGGCTTCACAAACCGTCACCATAAAACCAGGGGAAGTCAGTAACTCAGGTTCCGAGTTAAGCGTTAGCCCAGCAACGATTTCAGCGGGAGGGTCGACAGAGTCGACGCTGACGTTAGCGCTTAAAGACGCGCATGGTAACGCGGTGTCTGGCAAGACAGTGGTGCTGGGTGCAACCGGTGTGAGTGGTGTAACTGTCGGAGCGACGACGGAAAGTGCAACGAGTGGTACGTATACGGCGACGCTAACCGCGGGTAACACCGCTGGCGTGGCGACGACCACAGTGACGGTGGACGGTGAATCGTTCGCAGTCGCCTCAAAAACAGTAACCATTGAAGCGGGCGAGATTAGTACCACTCAATCTTCGCTGAGCGTGAGTCCCGCAACAATTACAGCGGGAGGGTCGACAGGGTCGACGCTGACGTTAGTGCTTAAAGACGCGCATGGTAACGCAGTGTCTGGCAAGACAGTGGTG
>NZ_JPJA01000024.1:0-13448 GCF_000733315.1 Vibrio sp. ER1A | reverse complement strand
GGTCTATGTTATGAAGTTTTTAAAATACCAAAAAACATATCTCCCACTTCAGTGTCATATATATTTAGAATAGATCGTACATTCTTGGGATTTAATAACCAAACTCACTACACACCAGAGCAGCTGAGGTCATCATGGCTATAAAGAAAATAACTGTTTTATTAGTAATTCTACTCTGTGCATATGTAATATTTTTATATGGAACAAGATTTTATTCCATTGACAGTTCCAATGATGTTGAAAATAACATTATTGGTGAATGGAACTGCACCTACTACAGAGGAATTAGTGATATCAACCTCAATGTAAATTTCAATTTTAAAGAAAATAGCAAATATAATGCAAATTTCAAAATGCATATTCTTCATAAAAATGCAAGCAATGAATTATATTCATTTAATGAAGAAGGTATCTACTCGTTAAATGATAATAATCTTACGATCAGGTCTAAAAATTGTAAATTGGGTAACATTAGCAAGAACAAGAACAGTCGTATATATGACACTATCACCTCGCTCTGTACTCCGGAAACGAAAAATGAATTTCGAGTATTAGAATCCGATAAATCCAAAATGGTCATGACACAAGGATTAACAGAAAAATATCAATGTAATAAGAGTGACTAATTACGTTATTTACACCTACATAACGTAGCATATACCAAAGAGGAAATACAATCATGAAAAAAGTTCAATGTAACAAAATTACCCTACTGGACCATAATGACACTCATAAAGTTGTCGGTGGAAAGATGAACTGGCACGATGCGCTTAACACTGTTGCTAGCAGTATAGGCGGCGGGCTTGCTGGTGACTCAGGTTCAACCGGATGTGCTTCTGGAGCTCAGTCTGCAAAAGATCACTCTCAAAGCACTCATGTCAGCCATTCGGGAGGATGTTCATCTGGTGCGAGTCACAGCGGTGGAGGTCATAGTGGGGGAAGTAGTCGAGTAATATGTACTCACTTCTATCGCAAAGGCATGATTGATTCCGCAGTGTGGCGCGCTGATCTTCAATATACTCAAGATCATTTGTCCGAAACAACGGTTCGCGGATACCATTACTGGGCAATTCCTTACGTTGAATTAATGCGAAAAAGCCCATTGGCGGAAAAAATCATGTACCCAATCGCTAAATACAGAGCTATCGAATTAGCTTATCAAATGAACGTCGTTGAAAAAGGTTCTCTACGTGGCAAATTGGTGCGCTTGTTCATTGAACCAACTTGTTTCCTTATTGGCTGCATCTGCAAGCAAAAGGATTGGCAGGCACTATGGAATAAATAATTGAGATATACCACCTACAAACTGAGTACATAAAGGAAAGTATCTCACCCAAGATGCTTCCCTTTCTTAAAAAGAGTTTTTCATGATCTTTCGCAAAGAAGTAATCGACGCTCATAGACACCGGTTAACTGGAAAAATCATCATCAGTCAAGACATATCCCGTTGTTTTTTATCATCAATACTCTTTGTCATTTTTCTTATTGTCGTCATTTACTTATCTCAATGTGGTTACTCTAGAAAAGAGACCGTAAAAGGGTATCTCTCTCC
The DNA here is from genome assembly GCF_000733315.1 of Vibrio sp. ER1A. Classification (NCBI taxonomy): domain Bacteria; kingdom Pseudomonadati; phylum Pseudomonadota; class Gammaproteobacteria; order Vibrionales; family Vibrionaceae; genus Vibrio; species Vibrio sp. ER1A. The sequence continues at coordinate 11,896 of NZ_JPJA01000024.1, read as the reverse complement.
ATCAAAGGGAGTAGTTAAAGTGGTATCAGGCAGAAAGGGAGTCCTTATTAAACTCCTTGTTAAGGATGGTTCTTATATAGAAAAAGGACAACCTATTGCCAAAATACAAGATAGCCAAGGCATCACGAAAGGCGTTGAAGTCTCTTTGGCATTCAAACGTGAGCTAAAAAAGCAGCTCAAAGCACTAGATCAGGAGCTGATTACTCAGAATTCCATTTTCAAAAAAGAAAAAAAACGAACGACAGCCGAGCTTAGCCAATTGGAAGAGAGTTACAAAGCCATTCAAAAAGTCAAAACAACGAGTCTCTTGAGATTACAATTAAAAAAGCAGCAATATGACAAAAATCAGACTCTACAACAAAAAGGCTACCTATCGACAACTCAACTTGCCGTCGTTGAAGGTGAATATTTGGAAGTACTCGAGTCCGTTGAAAGATTAGATAAAGAACTCACTTCCGTTAGAGTTCAGATCAATGCCATAAAATCAACAATAGATGCATTGCCTGATCAGCAAACACTGAAAGTTACCACACTCCACAGACAAATTTCACAAATTCAAACTCAACTGATCGCAAGAGATAATGAGTATGAATCCATCATAACTGCGCCTGAGTCCGGAACCGTTACCGCAATCCAACCTTTTGAAGGAGCACACCTGAATGCTGAAACTCTCATTCTCAGTATCATCCCTAACGACTCTCCATTACAAATAGAATTATTGTTGCCTAGTCGCTCCGCCGGGTTTACCCAAGTTGGAGATGAAGTAAAGATCCGATTTGACGCATTTCCATACCAAAAGTTCGGACTCGTGAAAGGTAACGTTATTAATATTGATCAAGCGTTAGTGCTCCCAAGTGATGCCATCTTCCCGATAAAGATCACTGAACCAATGTATCGAGTTAAAGCATCCTTAACGACACAATCCATAATGGCCTACGGGAAGTCCTTTCCGTTGAAAACGGGGATGATTGCAGAAGCCGATATAATCCAAGAAAAACGTAGCCTAATAGAGTGGCTACTTGACCCTATTTACGCAATAAAAGGAAAACTAGGATAAGTATGTTAAGGAAATTCATCAATGAGAGTGCTCCCCCTCAATCCTTGCTGTCATTCTCTATAGGTCGAACAGTTCCGCTACTCACTCAATCAGAAATGTCAGAATGCGGATTAGCTTGTTTGAGTATGATTTCCTCCTACTACGGTTACAAAATTGATATTGCCTCCTTAAGGACACGCATATCGCTTAGCGGGCAAGGGATGAGCCTAAACGATATTATGGAATTAGGTAATCATCTTGACCTTGCTTCTAGAGCCGTAAAATGTGAATTGAGTGAGTTGGGCTACCTGACCCTACCTTGTATTCTTCACTGGGACTTGGACCACTTTGTTGTGTTAACAAAAGTGAACAAACATTATGTCTTCATTAATGACCCTGCTATTGGAAAACGGAAGATCAGGCTAAGTGAAGCGAGTCAGAGTTTCACAGGAGTTGCTCTAGAACTCACTCCAAGCTCTGCATTTAAAAAACAAAATTCACAGGTTAAGATGAAACTTTCTCAGTTATGGGAAAGGATCGAAGGGTTAAAACGGTCGTTAACCTCACTCTTATTACTGTCTATTATTATCCAGTTTACTGCATTGATATCGCCCTATTATATGCAATGGGTTGTAGACTCTGTGTTACTAAATGGTGATAAACCTTTGCTTTTAGTATTGACAATAGGCTTTTCGCTATTGCTACTCATACAAGTAGCCGTGAATGCCTTACGTAGTTGGTTGATTTTGAAACTCAATAACACGGTGAGTCTTCAAATGGGAGCAAACCTCTTTCATCATTTATTACGTCTTCCCATCCGTTTTTTTGAAAATCGGCATATTGGTGATATTGTGTCTCGCTTTGGCTCTATGACCACCATCAGAGAAATGCTCACAACGGGGGTGGTTGAATCCTTCATCGATGGCATCATGGCAACCGTTGTTCTGATCATGATGTTTTTGTATAACATCAAACTCACACTATTGGTTTTATCGTTTGTCTCTACCTCCTATCTTGTCCGATTAATCTTCTACTTCCCTAATCGAAACCTAACAGGGGAAGTGATACGAACATCCGCTCAAGAAAACTCCACTTTCCTTGAAACTATTCGGGCCATACAGACTATTAAGCTGTTCAGTAACGAAACGGAACGTCAAAACATGTGGCTTAACCGATTCGCTGACGTGATAAATGCCGAAATTAAACAGGGAAGACTTCAAATAGCCGAGAATACCTTGAATAAGCTTTTATTTGGCTTAGAAAGTATATTTGTCACTTATTTAGGAGCAACGGCCGTCATGAACAACCAGTTAACCGTCGGGATGCTTTTAGCGTTTATCGCTTACAAAATGCAATTCACGTCAAGCATCAGTAGTTTCATAGATAAAATATTCTCATATAAACTGCTTGATCTTCACTTTGAGCGTTTGTCAGATATCGTTCTAGCAGATAGAGAAAATGTAAGCTCTCGAACTATGATCCCTGAATCACTCTTGGGACATATACGATTTGAGAGCGTGAGCTTCCGTTACGCCGAAAATCTCAATTGGGTATTAAAAGATATCTCTTTTGAAGTGATGCCCGGTGAATGTATTGCATTAGTTGGCACCTCTGGTACAGGTAAAACGACATTGATGAAACTACTACTGAGGGTACTTGAACCGAATGAAGGCAATATTTATCTTGACGACATTAATATTAACGAGATGTCGCTAACTGATTATCGCCGTCGCTTCGGAACCGTCATGCAAGATGATGTTTTGCTGTCAGGCACACTGCGTGAAAATATCACCATGTTTGAATCCAATTACGACCAAGAGCGTTTGCATAAAAGCTGTCAACAAGCCCGTATTTTAGATGAAATTCACGCCCTGCCAATGGGCTTTCACTCCTTAGTCGGCGATATGGGTAACTGTTTTTCTGGCGGACAACTACAAAGGATATTCCTTGCAAGAGCCTTGTACAAACAGCCCCAAATTCTTTGTTTAGATGAAGCAACAAGCCACTTAGATTCTGACAACGAAAATAGAATCAATCACAACATTTGTCGGCTGAAAATGACAAGGATAATTATCGCACATAGACACGAAACCATTGCAATGAGTGACCGAACAATTCAGATCTAATAAAAACCTACTAAATGTATCATCCCTTACAGTAGTCAGACTCACTTATGGTTTTTTTGGACAATGTATGGTGCGCCCCGTTTTACAAGTGAAAATTCCAAAATAACGGAGTTGGTTTGCGCTAGTGTATTCAGAGTCTAATTGAGACCAATTTACTTTAGCCCCAACTCTACGATGAGATCCGCGCCAGATTGTCCTCAAAGATGAGAAAGCACTCTAAGTTGCTGTTCTGATTCTTCGGATTACTACTCCTAACTGCGCTTGCTCAGTTTCAGGTGAGACAAACCTCATCCTAGGTCGAGTTGTAGCTTCAGCAATCGCATCAGCGTCAATGAAGTCATTTTTATGACTCTTGACATAAGGCTTAACATATTGTGGCGGGATCAGTTTAACTTGATGTCCATACTCTTGGCATTTTCTAGCAAGCCAATGCGCCCCACAACAAGCCTCCATTGCTATCAACACTGGTTCATGAACCGAGATAAATTGAAGTAGCTTAGCTCTTGAAAACTTGTGTCGATAAAGCTGTTGACCAGAGAAATCATGACCAACAACATGGAAAGTAGATTTACCTAAATCAATACCGATAGTTTTAATAGTTGACATGATGGCACCCCCTGAAGTTCAGCGACATAGCTGAGTTTAGTTTAAGTATGGGGCGTACCATCTAATTAATGTGTTAGAATTTTAGCTCTTATTTTGGCATTTCGGATAAGAAAAAGCATCTTAATTCAAGTGGCTTTATCCCTTGCGGTTACCACTAGATGAATTACAATCTCGACATGTCATATTTTCAATATGTTGTGCAAGAATAAATAACATATTAATCATGCTTAGTAGCAGTGGGGCAAGCCCAAAAAGATTAAAGTTATTATATTGTTGAAAATTACTTGGATATCTAACAATAAACACTTCTTTTTGGTTAACATTAAACAACACTTCAAGCCATTAAGTTTTGATATACCATTGTAGAAATAACAATATCCTGCACGGCAACACCGGTAAAATCTGCGACAGTTAAGCCTTCAGAGGGTGAGATTTGACTTAACAGTACGGTACCAATCTCAGTCACATTAGCCTTATTGTTTTCGTTAAGATACTGTAATTCACCATGGTTAATACATTGCTCGTAACTGTCAACCATAATTAACTCTGCGTTTTCAAAAATATTGGCGCACAGTTCCCTTTTACCAATAGAGTCACAACCGAAGGCGTTAATATGTGCATTTGGCTTTAACCAACTCGCGTCTATATAGGCTTTTTTACTGGGTGTCACCGTGGTAATGATATCGGCCCGGCGGCAAAGTTGCTCAACGCTGTCAGCCCTTTCGACTTGGATATCCGCTGATCGTAATTTTTCCGTCAGGTTTGCAACCTCATCAATAGTTTTGTCGTAGGCAACAACACGATTTATCCCTGTCGCCTGACAGGTATGTAATGCTTGGTAATAACCTTGCGTCCCACAGCCCACAATCCCCAAGATTTCGGCATCCGGTGCGAATTTTTTTGCCATCAAAGCACCTGCCGCTGAAGTGCGGTAATTGGTCAGCAAACCTTCGTCTTGCAGCAGCGCAACAGGAAATCCGGTCTGAGTGTCGACTACCATCACACATCCCGACGATGAAGGTAATCCCAGCTTATCGTTATTGTAGCTACCTGCAGCAACTTTGATGGTCGCATAATTTGACGCTTTTAGCATGCCATATTTAATATGCAATTCGCCGTGGGGCAAAGGCAAATACCCAACAGGTGGAATAATACATTTGCCTAGGGAATAAGCTATATATCCGCACTCTAACTCAGTCATTAATACAGCCAAGCAAGGTAAATTTTTTTCAATTTCTGTTTTAGTGAAAACTTTCAATACTTAACTCCTTTATATTCATAGAAAAATGAGATTTTTCAAAACTAGATGTCCATCCTGTTCAAGGCAAAATTAAATTTTTCTTCCGAGATATTACTTCCGCAAAGAATAACCACCACATTTTTGTTTTTATATTTCGATGCGTTTTTCAATAAACCAGCCAAGGCAACACCAGCAGCACCTTCGACAATATAGTTATGATATTTAAAGACCAATTTCATCGCATTGGCGATTTCGTTTTCAGTCACTGTTATAGTGGTAGAAATAACATCCTGACATATTGAAAGGGTCATAGCATCATCATCTATCCCCCCGGCTGTACCATCAGACAAAGTCTCTTTTTCCTGAACTTCTACAACTTTGCCTGCCTTCATACATTCGAGCATAGCTGGTGCGTTTTCAGGCCAGCAGCCAACAATTTCCACATCATCCGAACTACTTTTTATCCTTGAACCAATGCCGCTACTCAAACCACCACCTCCGACACTCATATAAATAGCGTCAACCTCGGGCAATTCGGCGAGTATTTCGTCTGCCAGTGTGCCCTGACCAGCCATAATATCGAGATCATTATAAGGACTGATATAAGTAAGACTATTTTCCCTGGCATCAGAGGCCGCTTGCCGCTCAGTATTTTCACATGCACCGGGCACCTTGATCAGAGTGGCACCACAACTAAGGATTTTTTCTTCCTTGGCGGTGCTGATAGAGGTTGGCACATAAATAGTCACAGGAATACCCAGAGCCTTAGCCGCCATTGCCGTAGCTGCGCCATGATTCCCTGAACTGGCGGTAATCACCCCTTTTGCTTTGTCACTTTCGCTCAGGTTTAATATCGCACTTGTGGCGCCGCGAATTTTGAAACTGCCAGTGTTTTGTAAATTCTCACACTTTAAATAGAGATTACATTTGCACAATTCGGAGAGGGCTTTTGAGTACACCAGCGGTGTCTTAACAACCCCGCTATCTGAGTAAAACTGTTTTTTTTGTAATGCCGCTGTCTTTTTGGCAATGATTGATTTATCAATATTCATGCTATTTCTTGCCTTATGAGATTAACGAAGAAAATCGAAATAACTCTTACTAAGCTCAAGTTTATCCATCTCATCACCGGGTTAAATACTAATGTAACAATGTTAGTATTGAGTAATCCATATACAATGATATTTTCATCAATACACTCTGGCTTCAGCAGAGACTATCCAGTAGGAAATGAGAAACGGGACAGTAAGATTGTTAGGCGAAATAACACAAAAGAAAAAACAGGCTGCTTACCTTTCCACTATGATAGACCATAAATGGTATCGCCCTATGGCCGACTTTCGTTGAGCTATAGCTAAGAGATAAGTTCGATATTCTTTTAGCTAAAGCTCATAAGTCTTTTTCATTAACTCAACCAGCAGTTCGACCACAAGGTTCTTGTTGGCCCTTCTGTATGCCAATTGCAAGTTGCAGTGATAGGCCGTTTCTTCAATCAACAGTGGCTTCATTACGCCCGTTCTTACCCAGAATTCCGCATAGTGCTGAGGCAAGTAACCGACATAGTTACCCGATAAAATAAGGGTAGCAATGCATTCGATATCACCGGTGAGGGAGGCTGTTTTTAAATAAGGGGACGGCGGAGGAGTCCAGTCTTGGGTATAGTCTCTTGCGGCATACTTGGTTTCCCGCAACAACTCCAGAGTCAGTTCATCGTCAGGCACAGCGAAGAAGGGATGATTTTTGCCACAATACATCACTTGATATTCATCAAAAATGTCAAAGTGCTCAATGGAGTCCGGCGCTTTATAGATAGGCGTCACGGCAGCATGAATTTGCTCTTCCTGCAACATCTTAAGCAGCTTTCGTGGGTCGCTTTTATGTAACTGTATATTGACTTCTGGTGCTTGCCGGCCAAGTTCGCTGAGCACTTCCGGCAATTTAAAACTCTGGCATGTCGCCAACACATCAACCATCCCTATATGTAACTCTCCCACCATCTGTCCTCTGCAACCCGCCACATCGGCTCTGAAGCTATCTATTGCAGAGAACAGCTTTCTAGCTGAGGCATAGACCTGTTCTCCCTGTTCAGTAAGCTGAAAACCTCCTCGGCCTCGTTGGCACAAGGTCAATTTTAGCCTTGATTCCAGTTGTGACATGTAAGAACTAATTGCAGGCTGATTAAGGTTTAACTCATCTTTAGCGGCTGAAAATCCCCGGTGACGTACTACAGCCATAAAGACTCTTAGTGAACGAATGTCTACGTTATCTAGGTTGGGTAATGGTGGAAATTTATGTTCTTTCACGATGGGCTTTTAATGGTTACACATTACACTTTACATATATTATAACCCTAACATATGTAAAGTGCTATTTATGGTGCGTTGCTGGGCCTACAAATCAACTATGCTTCGAGGTTGTAAATCGCCCGTTCGTTTCATTGACACAGCTAATGCTCATTATGGGAAATGAGGAGTTCTTTTACATAAACTAAAATATGGCAAATCGACATTGACAAGATGTGAATGAGCAAAAGAAATCTTAGCTAGCCATATAGCCAGCACGAAGCTGGACATTTCCGTGTCAGTGAATTTACTAATTTAGATATGTACGGATTACTCCGAGTGAGGCGAATCGTGCTATAGTCGCTTGCTAGGCGAAATCTTCAAGGTTGACCCGTTTTCTCCGACCTAACTTTTGGTGGTGTATATGATCTACATAACTACTAATCTGCTGCCAATTAATTTCGGACAACACATTATCCCTAGGGATATGTACTGTCATTGTTTCCTGACTTTGATTTGGTTCATCTATTTGGCTGAGAAGCTGCCAGTATGCTCGGTTTTCAGCTGCCAAATATTTTACTAACATCACCACCTGTAATTTACTCATTAGCATATTGTAAGTAGATACATTTAGGGTAATTCGTTCTGAGTTACCGGTAGTTGTCGCATTTGAATTCCCCGAGGCTTTCAATTGCACTAACAGCTCTTGCCCAGTCGCACTTGTATCTCGAAAGATATGCACAACCAAATCAATTCCATAGTCATTCTCTGGAGTAGATGAATCCCAGCTTCTTGGTAATGCTGCCGAGGTAATTTGTGAAGCCGTATCAAGACCAAAAACACGCTTTGTCTCTATCAAGAACAAGGAGCAACAAGCAGTTCTTTGCCTACACCGAATTCGACATAGCCTAATAAAAAATCGTACTGCCACAATTAACCAACTCCGAGGGTTACTGTCAGAGTTTGGCGTAATAGTTCCTCAAAGCCGTTACTCACTTCAAAAAAACTGTGCCAAACATACTAGAAGACGCAAACAACGGCATCCCGTTCCTAACGAGGGAGTTACTCAATGATTTAATGGCTAACATCAAGAAACTAAACGAAGAAATCCTTCGCTATAACAGGAAGATCTATCCTAAGCAAAAAGGTAAAGCAAGCTTCAAAGCTACTGGCAGTTCCCTGTGAGGGAGAACATACTGCTACAACTATCATCGCAACAGTTAATGATGGTAAGCAAATTGGCTCAAGCCGTCAGTTCGCTGCATGGGTTGGCCTAGTTGCCAAACAGTACTCAACCGGGGGCAGACAAACCTCGGCCATATAACAAAAAGAGGCGAAAAACACATTCGTACTCTGCTTGTACATGTAGCAAAGGCGGTAGTCGCACAATGCAAAAATAAAAAAGTTACGACGAAATACAACCGTGCTACCTTTTGGTCCGTGTAGATGTTATAACTTCATCTACGCATCTGTCAGTGGACACTTTATGACTTACTAACGTTACATAGCTCTTTGTTGTTTAATATGGTACTTATGTCCATTGTATCGGTATCAATACTATTAAGTTGCCATTCATCGCCGTCATTGTAGAAAATAAAATCAAACATCATTGGACTTTTCTCATATCCTGCAATGTAAGTTAATCGCTTGATGTGCTCACCTATCGAATAAGAACATATACGTTCACTAAATTGGTATTTTCCATGAATGTTAGGGTAGTTCTTTAAAAGCGCCTTTAATGACATTACTTGATTATCATCTGTTTTAATTGATGGGTTTGATGCCAGTAAACCATCTAGAGCACTCTCTGGTTCTGTAGGTAACTTATTGAAAAAAACAGTGGCTAATTCTTCAGGTGTCAAAGCGTAAACTGGTGTGCTACTCAAAAGAGACGCAAAAGCAATATGTAAAGTGTACTTCTTCATAAGGGCCTCTTACCCGAACATATGATATGACTTCTTGTTTACTTAAGCTCAAGTATCGTAAATTTAACATAGTCAAAAAATTACGCGTAGTTAATTGTATTTATCAGCTAGTTCAAACGATATAAGACATCGACTGAGCGACCAAGACCTACAATTGCTATTTGTCACACCTAGTGGTATCGAAAGGCGGAAGACAACTGCCCACTTTCGTTAGAAAGCCCCTTTTTGGGCTACATAGTAAGGTTCGAAAGGTAAGTGTAGCTGCCGTCATATACTAGTTATTACTGTTTTGTTTAAAAGCATAGTCCAGTACTTTACGGATAAAAGGTGCCCCAACTTTAGCGCCACCATTGCCATGCTCAATTACTACTGTGATCACATATTCAGGATCATTGTAAGGTGCAAACGCTGTATATAAAGCTTGGTCTAGTAACTTCTTTTTTAGTACTTTTGCATCGTAGATTTGGTCTTTTTCAAGGTTGAACACTTGTGAAGTGCCCGACTTACCGCCACTTATATAATTAGCATTCTTAAATGCTTTTCTACCACTTCCTCGAGGCCCATGATTTACGAGTCGCATAGCGTTTATCGGTATGTCCCATATTTTGTCGGGTACCTCGGCAATCGAAGTACCAAGCATTGGAGTAGTTCGTTGTTGTTTAAGAAAGCTTTCCCCATGCTCCACTACTCCTTTGAGAAGATGAGGAACTACTGTCTTCCCATGATTGACTAGTATAGATGTCGCCTTGGCGAGTTGCAAAGGCGTGCAAGTCCAGTAACCTTGCCCTATGCCGATTGGTACAGTATCGCCCTGATACCAAGGAATGTGATAACGATTCATCTTCCACTTACGAGTTGGCATGTTGGCTTTGCTTTCTTCATAGATATCGATGCCCGTTGATTTTCCAAATCCAAATCGATTCATCCATTGAGATATTCTATCAATTCCAAGGTCAAACGCTGTTTGGTAAAAGAATGAGTTAACTGATTCTTCTATTGCCAACGTTACATTTACTGGCCCATGTCCCCATCGTTTCCAGTCTCGCCAAGATTTCGAGTTAGCTTTACTTCCAGGTATTCGCCATACTCCATGGTTGTTGCGAATAGTGTTTTTCGAAATCACATGTTCCTGTAAACCAGCTACTGCTATAAACGGCTTTACAGTAGACCCTGGTGGATACACACCCAATGTTGCTCTATTCACGAGAGGCCGCTCTGGGTCGTTCAACAAGTCTTTGTATTTTACCGTAGAAATACCCTCCACGAACAAGTTAGGGTCATAACTAGGACTCGATGCCATAGCTACTACGCTATTATCCTTTGGGTTTAAAATTATCGCACTACCAGTTTGATCTCCAAACTGTTCAAAAACGTATTTCTGTAGCTTAATGTCGATATTTAAAACTAGATCTTTTCCTGGTAAAGGTAGTTGATGTTTAACTATTCTGACAACGTGCCCTTGACTATCCACTTCAACTTCTTGATATCCTTCTTGTCCGTGGAGCAAATCTTCATAGTATCGCTCGATACCCAGTTTTCCTATAACCTTACTTGCTCGATAGTTTTTCTCTTTCCCTTGTTTTTTTAACTTTCGTTTATCATCATCATTAATATGCGCCACGTATCCAAGAACATGAGTAAGCACTTGGCCATAAGGGTAAACTCTCTTAAAGCTAGCAGTAATAGATAACCCTGGAAATCTATGTTTCAGAACAGAAAACCTAGCAACATCCTTTTCTTTTAAGTCTTCTAATATACTGACTGATTTAAAGTGAGGCGTATTTTTATAACGTTTTTTGATACGAGATACTTGTGCTTTATCTAAATGAAATATCCCATTAATCTTCTTAATTGTTAAGTCAATATCTACAATTCTGTCCGGAATCATAACTAAACTATAAACTAGTTTGTTTTTGGCAAGTAATATTCCATTACGATCATATATCAACCCTCGAACTGGAGCTATTGGTAAAATCTTTAACCTATTGTTATTTGCTTGTAATTTATAGTTATCAAAGTTGACCACTTGAAGCCAGTAAATGTTTATAACTAGAATTAGAGTAAGAGATAAAACAATAACAAAGGCGGCAAACGCTCTTTTGCGAAACATATCAATTTCGCTAGGACAATTACGAAAGTTCACGGCTATATTTTTATCATGAGAGCATTATCTACACTAACAGAACTATTAGGAACATGGTAAATGGTAACAATTTATAAGAAAACAATCGAAGTACTTCCAAAGTAACCTCATATTAAACTTGCTACATTACTTTCCCACATACTCATTAACATTAATTACATTACCCAAAACGCCACAATTACTAAGAGCATTTTTATGCTCTATTTCACTAGCATCAGCACAACAATCACTCAGTAAAGTTACCTTTAAATTCAAATCATGGGCACTTCTAACACAAGATTCAACAGCCCATCTTGTACTTACGCCAGCTATATACAGATGTGTAATGTCATTATCATGTATATATCTAACCAACTTTTCGTTTGAAAATGGATTAATTGCGTTTTTTTCGAATACTTTTTCTACTTTAGAGTTTTCTAATAGTTCTACATTCTCCGAACCCCAAGTATTTTTAACTAGCGCGTTAACTGACTTAACCCATGAAAAAATCGGCGAGTTGTATGGTAACTCACTATAGTCCTTTGAGAACCTTACGTTT
>NZ_JPJA01000023.1:0-2030 GCF_000733315.1 Vibrio sp. ER1A | reverse complement strand
GTATATATCTCCTTCATAAGATAGATTAATTTTATATATATTCATATCTTCAGAGACATAAATCTCATTCTGAGTAGTCGCTAAAGTGACCTTAATATTGTTATCCATATTTCTATAAAGCTCAGTATAATTATTAATAAGATTTGCCATGTCTGATATTGAGTGAGTATCTTTGACTTCGACGTGTTCAAAATCTATGGTCGGTATTGGTTCTGAGGGTATTGGTTCCAACATTAAAGTAGCGATCTTATTTGAGTCACTAAAATTAACCGTGTCTTCCTTTTCCATTAACCCTAACTCTACAATTTGATTGACAATATGTTCTATGAAGAATACCTGAGAACCGTTAATATTCTGATAAATAACTGATATTTTAGGTGGAGAACCACTATCAATACCATAGTCGACACTTTTAATTTTCCAATCAGATATCTCGTTAAGAATTCCGATATTGACGATTGTATGAAAATATAGTAGTGCATCCTTAGCATTAAGTAAGTTTAAGTAGGTCAGAACTTGACGCTTTTTGGAGCTTTGACTAGCTATAGATTCTATACGTTGATTTTCGAGTAATTGTAGATCTTGCTTTTCTTTGTAATCAAAAAAGGTACTTACCGATACATATACGGTACTTAGTAACCCGATAACTATGAACACCATTAAGAAAGTATTAATTGATAGCCTCATAAGTATATAGACCTAAATATTAAAGATGCTATAAAGGACAAAGAGATCATCAAACATAAAACTACCAATTTATAATCTAGTAGAGTTACCTTTTTTAACCTAACTGAACCTTCAACTTTACTACTAATATCGCTAATCTCATGAAGTTGCCCACCTAATTTTTCACACATCCTGACAATCTTATTTATATTTTCAATCGTCATTTTTACTGGCTGCGGAAACATGTTTGATGTATTTAGGAATCTTCCACCTATGTAGATTGCTATATATCCTTCGTCTGTTTCTTTATTATGATAAACCGCAAAATGAGGCTTAGCACTATCGAAATCTTGATTGCTTTCTAACAATCTAATTAACTCTGTCTCCAAATTATAGTCGGAGTTTTCCCTTACTATATATCTACTTTTTTTATCAATTAGAGAAGAACCTATCATTCGATAGAAGTGACTAAAATTCTTCTTTTCTGATTTTCCTATACCATTATTAGCCCAATATCCAATGTCCATCATATTACCTTCGGTGATATTAAAATGGCAATTTTCCTATTAGCCTTATTCTTATCAATACTTCCCCCTAGCGCGAGAATACCGGGAATAGTACTACCTCTATTATCATTCAAACGATTCTCATCAAATCCTGTTAATACTAAAGTATCACCAGACTGAAGGCGCATTCTTTGAAAAGAGGAGTTCTCCGTTGTTTCCGGCAACTGGATATTTTCATACTTGGTAATTTTCAACAGCTCCTTCTGTTTAATCATTATGGTCATTTCAATATTGTTAAGTTCATCAATTGTTGGAAGCATTAATAATTCAAGTCCCGACTCAACACTATCTATTTCATAACTCTTCGTTTCTGTGTTTTTGTCTTTATCATACTCTGACTCAATCGAGCGTACATAATTTCTTTTTGTTGACACATTAAATGGTAAAGGTGAACCATTAATACCAACAAGATTTATTGAACTAGTAATTGACACGTTTTTATTTCCGTATAGGCTTGACAGCAATATATCTGTTCCATTGAATTTTCCTGACACAATAGTTCCCTTTATTTCACCTACGGGAGAGTCAGTATTAGTATTTGGTGAAGTTATTGAGTTTGAAAAATTATTATCTTTATATGCTAACTTTCCGGATAATCCAAAAACTGAACTTTCATCTCCGGAGTATTGCACAATCTTAACGTCAATAGAGGTTTGCTTTTCTTGATTCTTTAGTAATCTATCTATAAACCCTCTAACTGAATCTATTTTGTCTGGTCTCGATGTAACTCGTATGTGTCCAGTACGTTTTGATAGTATGATGTCACCTTCCCCTTTTAATATAGATTCTATTGTAGAT
>NZ_JPJA01000022.1:0-5373 GCF_000733315.1 Vibrio sp. ER1A | reverse complement strand
CCCCCCATCTCAGTAGGCACGGCCACGCTCCACGTCTCATTCGCCGTCACCCTTTGCGTCAGCGTCTGCACGCCATGACCATCCGCACCCAAAATCTCCACCGTCAAGAGCGCCGCCTCATTCGAGTGTCCCCCTAACGTTGGTTTCGTCACGTTGGTAACATTATCACTGTTGTCACCAGAGTCCGTCATCAGCGCTAAGTGATCCAGTACTGGCGCCGTAGCGTCCACCTCAAACTTCGGCCCCGACACAAACGCCGAGCTGTTGCCCGCCGCATCCGTCGCTTGCACGCGCCAAGTGTACTCCCCATCACCCAGCTCAGTAGGCACGGCCACGCTCCACGTCTCATTCGCCGTCACGCTTTGCGTCAGCGTCTGCACGCCATGACCATCCGCACCCAAAATCTCCACCGTCAAGAGCGCCGCCTCATTCGAGTGCCCCCCTAACGTTGGTTTCGTCACGTTGGTCACATTATCACTGTTGTCTCCAGAGTCCGTCATCAGCGTCAGTAAATTTGGTTCTTGTGGAGGAGTATTATCGACGATGAATGCACTGAAACCTGAGCTAGAACTATTGCCTGCTACATCAGAACTAAAGATTTTCCAACGGTATTCACCTTCTGGTAAATCCATATCGAGGTTTAGAGTAAAACTCCCGTCGGGATTGGCGGTTTTAGGACTACTGACATGAAAAGGATTACCACTAATAATGCCACTCGTTACCGTAAAGATTTCGACATGAACTCTACTGCCGCTCTCAGAACTTATGCCACTAAATTGAGGCTGCCCGGTCGATATTTCTATCGGGTCAGCATCATAAGCACCGTGTGTATCCATCTTGGCACTAAGAAGAATAGGAGCTACTGTATCTAATGTCAGATTCGTCGGAGGGGTAGTTTTTTCATTTCCTGCAATGTCTACTATTTTTGCAGTCCATGAGTAGGTACCTTGCTCTGTTAAAGGGTTCTTCAACGTAAGATCCCAAGTTCCATCGTTAGACACTGAAGCTGTCTGAGTTATTACATGTCCAGATGTTTGTTCCGTTATTTCAATAGTTACCTCAGAGCCAACTTCACCTCTACCGCGAAAAGTTGGCTTGTCGATATTAATAACACCATCATTATTGAGAGAACCTGTATCTGTAGCAAGTAGCGCAGTAAACTCTGAAATCGAAGTATCTAATTGAACCGTATCAGAAAGTTTTTCAGTGTTGCCGGCAACATCCGTAAACTGAACTGTCCATTTATAACTTCCTTCAAGAGACAATGGAGGTAGGGAAATATGCCAATCACCTGATTTACTCACTTCAACAGGTGTGATTTGCGCTACGGATAATGCTCTCCCAGATGGGTCTGTTAATGAAATAAGCTCAACACGCGACCCTATCTCTCCTTTCCCAGACAACTCAATATCTTTTAACTTAGTTACGTTATCATCCCTTGAACCACTATTTGATGCGTAAGCTAAGCTCGCAGATTCACCTTCATAAGATGAATCAATTGTTATGGTTTGAGTCGAAGCATTTAGCTCTTTTGTGTTGCCTGCTGCATCTGTAGCAACAATACTCCAAGTAAAAGTTCCGTCTTTTAACTGAGGAAAGTTCAACTCCCACATACCACTATCGTCTGTGACCAAAGTTGATTGGGTATCTAAAAGCGCGTCACCCTTATATAATGAAAGAGAGATCTCAGCACCTTTTTCACTAGAACCGATAAAAGTAGGACTTAACTCTTTAGTGATAAAGTCGGAATTATCAAAGCCGGTATCACTTCCTGCCTTAAGACCTATCCCCCCTAAAGTGGGCTCATGAGTATCTATCGTAACTTCCAAAGACTGAACACTAGATGTGTTACCGGCGGAATCTTTTGCAAATATACTAATTTCGTAATTACCGTCACTATCGAAAGTATGTGGAATAGCATTTACCCAATTTTCACTCTCTACCTTCCAAGACTCATACGGTAACGAAATTTCTTCACCAGTATCTTTATCTATCACAGACCATGTAATGTAACTGCCAATTTCTGCTCCGTTTCCTTTAATTGAAAGCTGTGTTTCATTAGTAATAGTGTCGTTCTTGTCGCCGCTATTTGAAGCATCAACTAATGAGATAGTGCCAACTTCCGGCGGGGTGTTATCAATTGTCAAATACTGATAATCAGACAAGCTGTTATTACCAGCTGCATCTACTGTTTCTAAGCGATAGGCAAAATCACCTTCACTAAGACTAGGAAGTGTATAATTTGCCTTTCCATCTCTCCCAATAGTGAAGTCATGCTTGTCCACTAAATTACTACTGACAACCTTACCTGAAGCGTTGTATACAAATAATGTTACTTTTGCATCGGGCTCTGAAGAAATAACAAAACTTGGGTTCAGCACATTTGTATGTACTTCATCCGAACCCGTTTTAGATAGAAGTTCGATAGTACTTGTAGGGGCAATATTATCGAATCGGAATTCACCATTGACTGTATTCGAAGTATTCCCTGCCACATCAACTGAAACTGCCGACCAGTTCCAAGTCCCTTGTTTTGTTAAAGCTGATTCAGCTGGAACTTTTATTGACCATGTCCCATCATCGTTAGCAGTAGTACTAATAGCTATAACATTTGCATCATTTCCTTGAAATAAAGATAACGATACCTGAGAGTCTTTATCAGCTACCCCAGAGAAAATCGGTCGATCAATTTTTGTGACAAGATCATGACTAGAAAAACCACTATCAGATGCAACATCTAAAGATGCCGTAAGCTCACTTTTTGTATCTATCGTAATCGATGTATCGACTTCTTGAGTGTTACCTGCAGCATCTTGTATCATAAAACGCAGATCATAAACACCATCTGCTAGTTGTTCTGGTAACGTAGCTTCCCAAGTACCTTCAGAGTTAACAGAAACCGGACCATATGTTGGTATCGCCTCATTATTATTTTGTAGAACCGAGATTGTAATCTTTGCACCAGATTCTCCAATACCACCGAAGCTAGGGGCAGAAACTCTGGTGATATTGTCGTGAGAATTACCACTATCAGATGTTAGGTCCACTGAAAAAGCAGATATATGTTTGTCTACTACGACTAACCCCCTAGCAGGAGATGCACTCAAGTTACCCGCATTATCTTCTGCTACAATAGAGTAATTGTAGTTACCTTCTGTTTCTGCGTTAACATTAAACTCATAAGTACCATCAGACTTTGAATAGACTTCCTGATCAAAATTTAATTCTTTGATAACCAATCTAACTTTTATATTTCCTTCAGTCCTCCCCGTAAACTTCAATAAAGTGTCAGATGTAATACTATCATTAGAAGAAATACCCGAATCAGAAGAGGAATCAAGTCTACCTGTAATTGATGGGCCTACGGTATCTACTGTAAATTGTATTGTGCTATGGGTAGAAGAGTTTCCGGCTTTATCTACAGCGAAAGCCGTTACTACGTAATGTGAATCTAAAAAAGTATCTTTAGGTTCGTAAGACCAGGTACCAGAGTCGTTTATTACAGTCTCTATTGGCTCTTTACCTTCAACGACAAGATGAACTATAGCACCGGGCTCACCTTTACCTAGGAAAGAGGGCAAATTATTACTTGTAAAACCTTGTGTAATTATAGTATCAGAACTAGCACCGACTTGTGCCCCAGCAAAAGAAAAATCAGGAGCTGTCTTATCTATAATTAGTTCATGAGTATTAGTTACCCTGTTACCAGCCAAGTCCTCGGATATAAACTCTACTTTATGAGGTCCCTCAGATAGGATTGAAGAAATTGTAAATAATGCCGGGGACTCACCCTTGATATCAATCTCCCGCTCTCTATCGTCAATTATTAGTTTTATTTGAGAACCTGGTTCAAAGTCTATTTTGAAAGTCGGTTTATCATCATTAGTAATCCAATCAGACTTAACGCCCGAGTCAGAGGAATCTAGCAATGAAACTTTGAAATCATTTATTGTATCTATAGAAACGTTTTTCTCAATTCTACTTTCATTACCAGCTTCATCTACCAATAAAAGAGTAAAATTATAGCTTCCATCATCTAGGTTTTCAGGAAATGTAAATGAGAATTTACCGTTTTGCGCAGAAAGAGAGTACGCTTTCTCACCAAGAAGAAGCGTGACTGTCTTTGGGTCACCTGACACTGTGCCCTCGAAAATAGGATGACTATCTTTTGTGATCACATCCCCAGAATCTAGGACGCGACTATCCTTTAACGATAATGTTCCTTCTGGCGGGATAGTATCAATTACCAATTTTTCAGTTATACTAGCATGCTCGCCTTTACTGTTAGAAGCAGCAGCAGTTACAACATATTCACCATCATCCAATTTCGTTTTTAATGGAATAATGAACTTACCAGCAGAATCGGCTACGGCAGAAACAGTTTCACCATTTACAGATATTTGGATACGGGCATTAGCTTGAGTTGTACCTTCAAAAGAAGGCTTGTTAACATTTGTAATAAAATCATCTTTGCTACCACTGTTTGAGTTAGTGGATAGACCTAACTTTAGTAATACATTAGATTTTTCATTATCGCTAGACTTCTCTTCCACAGCTTTAGCATTATTAGAAGACGAACTAGAAGTGCTAGTTGCTGGTAATTCGTCGCTACCCCTTTTTTGTCCGGTTAATTGTTCGTCGGCTGAAGGTTCTTGAGTGTCATCCTGTCCTTTCGTTAAATCCGCCGTCGCTTGTTTGACTAGGATATTGTTATTTATCTGATTTACCAATGAATTTAAAGCTTCTATACTTGAAGCGGAATCTTCTTCTTTATCCTTGTCTTGTGCTTCCTCAGCATTCTGTTTTTCCTTCTCAATTTGAGACCTCAACTCTTTAAGCTCTTCTAACTTTTGCTTGATAATTTCGAGCTGTTCTTTTTGGTCTGAACCATCGGAATCTTGAATCGTACTGCTATCCGAGGAAGGTTTTTTCTGTATAGAGTCCTTATTTGAACGAATAATTTCTGGAACTAAAACTGAAGACGCTCCTTCAATATTTACCTGACTTAAAATGTCGCCCTTTGAAAAAACTGTTCCATCGACGCCAGAAATTGAAAGTTCACCTTTAAGCAATTTTGCGACACCATCATTTATAATTTTGGTTTCGCCACTTTCGCCTTTGATTTTTATATCCAAACCTATCACTTGGACATCGTTCAAATTATTTACGTTAATTTTGTTCATCATAAATCCTGTAATATTCTGCAATTATACAAATAGCTTTAATAATTTTTTCTTATAAGTAGCAAATACTATTTGCATACTGCTTATTCGTTCATCCATTTCACACAATTTATTATTGTTTTTTATAGACTGTTTAGAAAGATCTCTAACTTCAGTGCTAATACACTCTACATCGCTAGCTATGCTATTA
>NZ_JPJA01000021.1:0-4546 GCF_000733315.1 Vibrio sp. ER1A | reverse complement strand
TTGGTTTCGTCGCGTTGGTCACGTTATCACTGTTGTCTCCAGAGTCCGTCATCAGCGCTAAGTGATCCAGTACTGGTGCAGTAGTATCATGAACTAATGTGCGAGACAGTCCCTGAGTATTACCTGCATTGTCTATAAAATTGATTTTAATAGCATTAGAACCTTCACTTAAAT
Organism: Vibrio sp. ER1A; assembly: GCF_000733315.1. Taxonomy (NCBI): domain Bacteria; kingdom Pseudomonadati; phylum Pseudomonadota; class Gammaproteobacteria; order Vibrionales; family Vibrionaceae; genus Vibrio; species Vibrio sp. ER1A. The sequence goes on along the minus strand of NZ_JPJA01000021.1, from coordinate 4,372 downwards.
CTATACTGGCTTGCCATTTACCTAGAGCCTCTTGAATAGACATTGTTGGATTAGCTACTTTCTGACCATTTATGAAAATGCTATCTATTTTTGAGCCTGCATCGAGTCTACCTTCAAAAACAGCTGTATCACTATCAATATACTCTCCATCATTTAGAGTTTTACCATTAATGCTATCAAGAACAACTAAAGGTGCAGACTTATCAACATCTACGTTAAAAGAGGCAAACTTTGTGTTCCCTGCAACATCTTCAAAATTAATGACAACTCTCTGTGAGTCATGAGTTAAATGTAAAGTTTCAGACCAGTTTTTAGATATAGTCTCGGTATCATAAACTCTCACTCCATCTACCATAACAACGATTTTGGTGCCTAGGTCAATTTCCCCTCCAATGTCTATCGTGTCAGATGACGTTGTAATGTTCTCAACGTTCAATAGATCTAACACCTCATCTCCATCGATATTTAATTTGAAGTCATTAAACTTCGTTTTCAAGTTAATTGTTTCACTCAACTCCCTTGAGTTTCCGGCGCGATCGAATACCGAAAACTTGAAATTGTTCTCACCTTCTTGTAGAGATGTCCCACGGAAAAGCCAATGATCACCCTGACGAGTCGCAGATGATTCAACTCCATTGTCGAACTTTATTATAGCATTCGCCACTTCCATTCCAGACTTGGGCCTATAAATGAGATTAATTAAGCCTCGATTTAAAGTTAGAGCTTCTCCATCCTCAAATTGTTGGCCTTGGAAACTAAGTTCATTTGACTCAAGCGTTCCAATATGAGTATCCCTAACAATAGTGCTAGTACTAGTACTAGTGTTGCCAGCAGAATCCTTAAAATGCCATGTAAATGTATAAGTACCATCTTGTGAGCTACTTGAAAACTGTTCAGGGAAACGCCAGTTAGACTGCGTATTTATATTATCGTAATGATGACTAAAACCATTAGGTCCACTGACGTCAACCGATGCAGTTACATCACTGTCTGTTCCATATCTATCCCAACTAAATTGAAAATCTAAATTATCTTTATTTGTTCGGCCATCTTGCTCACTATGCCATACGTCCGGTGCCGCAGAGTCTGAACTAATCGTCAAATGCACCGTGGCATTTATAGTCTTATCAACAATTAAAGCACCAGATTCCGACACCTTACTCCCAGCTTTATCTTCAAAAGTAATAGTGAAGGGATGACGTCGTTCTGGCAATTCTATTGTATCTATAGACCATTGGCCTCCTTGTGCGATTGTTTGCGTATACTGAGCATTATTAATATCAATCGTTACCGTACCGGCTTCTGTAGCAGTACCTTTAAATACAACTATACCAGAATGATTTTGGTTAATATAATTCGTCGTACCTTCCTTATGAACGTCTTCTATATCATAGGTCAAACTTGGTTGAGTCGAATCAACGGTGAAATTGATAGTTTCAACACTACTCTTATTCCCAGCCAAGTCTAGAGAATAAATATGTGCCTCTACCGAACCAGTTATGGTATCAGTTACAGTATACGACCAAGTACCGGTTGAACTAACGCGCGTTGTATATTCATTGCCACCTACTATAAGTATATGTATTTCAGAGTTCGGTTCACCTTGTCCTGTAAATTTAGGATTAACGTTCGCAATAATACCATCATCATTGACACCATCACTATCAACAAGGCTTGCAGTAAAGGTGTCATTAGTATTGTCAATTCTTAGATCGTCGATCGTTCGATTCGCTGTATTTCCCGCGTTATCTCGAACCTCAGCTTTGATAGAATATACACCATCAGATAAGCTATCGAACGTTTCATTCCATTTATGATTTGCACCTATGTCGAAGTTTTTAACTGTATTAGTACCATCAGATGTGGTAAGTGTTAACGTAACATGATCACCCTCCCCACCACTACCATTAAACGACAATGTACTTCCACTCAGAATGTTGTCATTGCTATAAAGACCATTATCACCGACCAACTTCCAATCAAAGTTAATACGAGTTTTAATCTCCATGACTCCTCGAGAAGACGACGTATTCCCAGCGTTATCAATAGCTGTAATCGTGAAGTTATTTATTCCCTCAACTAAATTTAATGTTTTGCTCCAAGTTCCGTCAGGATTAACACTGATATTACTGGTTTGATCATTCACTTTTAATGTCAATTTCTGAGCATCATGCACTGTCCCAGAGAAAGTGTGTTCTTTATCTCTTGAAACATTGTGACTAATATTTTGGTTTCCATCGATGTTGACTTCTAAAAGTGGAGGAGTTATATCTACAACAACCCTTACATTTTGATTATTAGTGTTACCCGCTACATCTTCTGTCTGTATAACAAAATTATGCGCTCCCTCATCTAAGTTGTTAAATTGATAGCTCCAACTTCCATTAGTTGCTGTCATACTAGCAAAAACAACACTCGGGTCATCGCCGTCTACAATTTTTATTTTCGTATCAGACTCTGTATTGCCAACCAAATTCACTTTTTGTGAGTTAGTCTTAAAGTCACCTTTGTCACCTGAGTCACTATCTCCATCTAAGTTAAACGTGGTAGATACGCTCCTATCAATTACAAACTGAAAACTTTCCGTGGATACTACCCCTCCCGTTTCGTCTGTAATTCGCAATGAAACATCATATGTTTTCTCAGCCAAAACATCGCTACTATTAATAGGTATGGACCAGTGCCCATCAAGTCCAGCAGTAACCTCTGTATAGGTAACACCACCCATAGTAGCAACAATATGGTACCCAGGTGTTGCTTGGCCAGATAATATAGGGCTGTCTACATTTGTAATATTGTCGCTATTGTTACCACTATTCGTTGTTGAGTCTAATCCAACTATAAATGGTAACGTATCAGGAGTAATAGTGACACTTTGTGTTCTCGTATTAGTATTGCCAGCGATATCAGTGACTACAAATGTTAAGTTATGAGCTCCAAAATCCAACTGTGATAAAGTAATCTCAAAACTTCCGTCACTATTAACTGCCTTATCGGCCGACACACTAACACCATGAGAATCTAATACTTTAATAGACGACGCATTACCTATAATTTTACCTTCAAATGAAAGCTCTTTTGTCTTAGTTGTCCAATCTCCTTTGAAGCCAGTGTCACTTTCCGCCTTTAATTCTATGTCAGAAATTATAGGCGCATCTCTATCAATAGTTAAATCATGAGCTTCTAAACGACTATTTCCTGCAGCATCGACAACCGCTACGTTGAATGTATAGTCTCCGTCATTAAGGCGATCTGGTATTTCAAATTGCCAACTACCGTCAACTATGCTTACAGTAGGGTTATAAGAATGTAATAGAGTCCCTGACTTAGTTTTAATATCTAAAGTAACCGACGCATCTTTATCAGTGGTTCCACTGACAGAGAGAACATTTGCATTCGTAATCCAATCGGTCGTAGATACACCAGTGTCAGAGTCTAATTTGAAGTCATTAACAACGTCATTATCTATCACCACTACTTGTTCTTTGCTAAATTTATTACCCGCTACATCTGTAGAGCTAATCTTTAGTAAATATCTCCCATCTACCAAATCTGTATTATATTGATAATTCCAAGAACCATTGCTATGTGGGGTTATTTCTATCTCCTCTAAGAGACTTGTACCTTTCCATAGTTCTAGCGATACAGGCGTTTGCTCATCATCTGTAGTACCACTCAATGCAAAGGTTCGATTTTTAGTTATCCAGTCTGTGGTATTTGCACCAGAATCCCCTATTAGTGAAAACCTCACATCGGGTGGATTAGTATCAAGTTCATAAGTACCCGACTTACTGGTAGAGTTGCCAGCCACATCCGTTGTTGTAAGTGTCCACTGATAGGTTCCATCAGAAAGTGCATTAGTTACAGGTATCTGAAATGAACCATCACTTCCTGCTCGTTTTGAGTCTTCGTAAACCTTTTGAGACCCCTGCTTTATAACTAACGTTACATTTGCTCCGCCATCTGTTACACCAGAAAAAGATGGAGTCTTATCTTTAGAAATACCATCATTAGAAAATTTACCTAGATCAGATGCACTATCCAGACCAGTATCAGACGAAAAGCTAACAGAGCTATCGATTATGAAATTTGCCCCCTGGAATGTATCGCTATTACCTGCCGCGTCCGTCGCTTGCACGCGCCAAGTGTACTCCCCGTCACCCATCTCCGTCGGCACGTCCACGCGAAACGACTCATTCGCCGTCACGCTTTGCGTCAGCGTCTGCACGCCATGACCATCCGCACCCAAAATCTCCACCGTCAAGAGCGCCGCCTCATTCGAGTGCCCCCCTAACGTTGGTTTCGTCACGTTGGTCACGTTATCACTGTTGTCTCCAGAGTCCGTCATCAGCGCAAAGTGCTCCGGTACTTG
>NZ_JPJA01000020.1:0-13464 GCF_000733315.1 Vibrio sp. ER1A | reverse complement strand
GAATTCGGCAACAAAGCCCATTACTGTTTGACCTAATTCAAAAGGCAAAGCGGTACAAACATAAGTTTGTGATTCATTTTGATTTAGTGTAGTATCTTGTGTGTTCATATTATGAACCTCTAGAGTGATTAATCATGGACATGCCTTGATATTTGTTCCAAGCGAATATCAAGGCGTTTTCGTTTTAGGGTTATACGTCTTCTGTTGCTCGAATGTGATTGAACACATTTTGAATATCGTCACGGGTAAAGCTGTACTCTGCAAGCTTATCGATACAATCACTAATATCATTAGTATAAAAACATTCATGGTTAAATAGCTCTCTGCGAATAATGGCAGCTTTACCATTTTCCGCGATATCTTGAGCAATCCCCTCTTTTTGTATTTTGTCTAATCCAGCCATTACCTCTTGTGCGGTATCACGTGGACAAATTAAACCAGAAAAAAGATGGCAATATTCTATGCCTTCTTTTTTACCGTCTTCGAATTGCTCTTTAGAAAAAGCAAAAAATGCCCCCGTTTTATCATATAATTCAGTTTGTTTATCCTTGGTGTAATCAGATAGGTATTTCATATTTACGTTTCCTTATTATGTAGCTAATGAATAAAAGAAAAGCCACCCGTTAAAACGGGCAGCGGTCAAACGAATAAATGCGCTCGGTTGGCGTGGACAAATCTAAAATAACGAACTGAGGAAGACGCGCTTTTACTTCAATTAATGATGATGGATAGAACTCAAAATCATGCATAGTAAAGCCTGCGGCTTTAAAGTGCTCTGGTAAAATGTTGCTACCTCTTGCAACACGAAAACCTTGTCTAAACCGTAGTAGCTCTACAGAGATATCATTTTTAGGAGAGCTTTCGTGCCCCACGGCGAGACGTGGGTCGCTGTTTTGCATTGTAGAGAGAGTTGGGGTTGTGTTTGGCTGTGTCATAGGAGTTTCCTTCTGTTTGAGTATCACTTTCTGGAGCCGCTTGGCTGTCCAGTTCTTCTCCTGAGAGCCATTTGCAAGGGCGAGCGCAGCGAGTTCATATACCCTTGCCAATGGGGAACAGGTGAAGGATGGTGAACAGCCTGCGAGTGCCAGACAGTGATGCGAGTAAAGGAAGCTCGACACAGACAAGCCGACCCCTTACTCGAACTTCATTGGAAAGCAGTGAAATAGCAAAGAGGAGGTACGACGATGCGCAACGAACGAAGTGAGTGTAGGCGTTGGGTGATTGAGTATCTGGAGCGTAGTGGCGCATCGAGCTTGTCTCGATAACAGCGCCACACGTTAGCGATACGAGCCGACGCCAGGCGAGGCGAAATGAACCGAGCGTAGCGAGAGCGCCCAAATAATTTATACACCAAAATCAGTTAGATTACATACTCTAACAGTTTTACGCGCGGGCGTTTTCCCTACCAAATCTAACCCGATGAAAGAGGGTAAGACCATGCTCATATTAGTTTGAGCAGGTTGAAAATCGTGTTGCTCAGAATCCGCCGGTGTTATACGGAAACTTTCGGCAATTTCTGAAGTCCATATTTTAGACGCTCGGCGCTCTCACTTCAGATTGAGCTTAGTGTTTATGGCGCATTGCTTTAGCGCAGTGGCAGTGTTGCTCACACGTTAATTGGCCGTTATGCGATCCAGAAATAGGAGCTTCGAGTGGAAGAAATTATTGATCAGTTAGTGGCCCTGGGCTATGAAGTATCTGGTAACGATGTAAGTATTCGAGTGAAAATGAGTGCATTAACGGGTAAGGCGATTATTCGTAAAAGTGCCTATTCAAATACTTTTGTCGTGTCGACTCATACTTGGACTCAGCTTATTGCTTTGACACTGCTACTTTCCTCAATTCTATCGTCGATTTTTAGTCAGTGGGAACAGCCCGAGTTAAGCACCGCAATGTGGTTTAGTTTTTGTGTTGGCATTCCCGTGGTGATAAAGGGTTTTGCCTCCGCAATTATTGCTGAAATTCATTTGCAGCCCATCCGCCAGATCGTAAGAATGGCAAATTCAAAGCTATCATCACCAGTCGCATAACAATTGTTCAAGAAGATTGCTAAAAATAGGCGATCTTGGATTTATTTAGGTTTAGTAGATTTCGGTGGCTTTGCTCAGGTAAAGCGGCAGTTGGCGGTTACTCAGATATGTATTAAATTGAAGAGGATGAAATGATCTCAACGAATTGCTTTGAAATTAAAAACAATACTTTTCGATACAAGTCCGATGAATATGCCTTGTCGAAAATAAAAAATGCTAGAGTTAAATCAAATTCTATCAAAGACCATATTACAAAGATTTTATTGATCGGGGCGATTGTATCGAGCCTAGTATGGATTATCTCCCCTGGAGGCTTCGGAATAATCATGGCTCCACTTGCGTTTGCCATAGGCATAGTTTTTGCTGCATTTACTATCAAAAAGTATGAGCTTCAGGTTGAGTTTGAGCATATAGATGAGACTGGGCTGCAATGGGTATCAGTAGTGGGCTCAAGTAGTACAGAATCAAAAGCCATCTTTGATAAACAGGTGGCAGCAGTCAAACAGGCGATCACCTAATTAATTTTCTTTATTGAACGGCTCCAGCCAGACACCTTACTAAGCGATTTATCATACCTGAAGTAATTCATGGTTTGTTACATTAGTAAAGCTACTGGCTAACCTTTGTCCAGAAATCACTTTGAGCGATCGTAGACAATTATGCGATCAGCGAAAATGGCGGCCCGAAGGCCGCTACCGCTTAAAGCCAGCCGCGTTCAGCAAACGATACGGTATCTTCGAACGAGATAACGAAGTGATCGAGCACTCGAATATCAACGAGCGCCAATGCGTCAGCTAAACGTCTAGTGATTCGGCGATCAGCTTGACTAGGCTCTGCGGTGCCAGAGGGATGGTTATGGTAAAGGACTATAGCCGCCGCGTTCTCAGCCAATGCTTTCTTAACCACTTCGCGAGGATAAACGGAAGCCGCATCGATGGTGCCGGTGAACAGTTCTGCAGAAGAGCGAACTCGATGTTGGTTATCGAGGAAGATAACGCCGAACACTTCGTGCTCTTTGGCAGCCAATGAGGTCTGACAAAACGCTTTAACCAAGTTCGGTGCAGTCAGTGCAGGTTGTTCGCTGATAATCAGTTTTGATTTAAGGATGTCAGCAGCGTGTGCCAACGTTTCTTGTTCATCGGCAGTGAAAATAGAGGTGTCTGTGTAGTTAATCAGTGATGCAGTCATGGCTTACTCCTAGTGTTCATTTCGTTGTCGCCTGACTGTCCGGCCTACTGTCATGGTTCTGGTTAGCAAGGGCGCGAAGCGTTTATATACCCTTGCTCACTAGGTTCTGAGAGTAGACGGTTTAAAGGAAGGTGCGATTCACGAAAGAACACGGAAAGCAGCATACAAGCCTAGTCATCTTCCAGACGGTACCGAACTAAACGCCGTTATGAGCAAGAAGAAGTGATTTACGGGAGTTAAACGTCGAGTAAGGGTACGACAGAATCGCTTGGTGATCACAAAGTTAGCAGAGATAGCACTAAGACATTTCTGGACAGAACTTTGTCAGAGTATTCAAGTAAATTAGAAAAATTCGGATAACTTTTAGTATAAGAAAGTCGTTTTGTTAAAAGCTCAGTCTAGCTGGGGAAGATCACTTTAGAGTGTTACGAAGCGAAGGAAAAACAGTGAATCAAAAGCGCCCGTACGAACGCCTTTTCTAACACTCTATTAGACTAACCGTGACAACCCGCACTACAGCTTCCACTTCTTATAGTTCCTAGCGCTTTCATTCCCGCGCTTGGACCTAATCTACTACTTGCAGTTGCTTTATTAAGTGCCTTGGTAAACTTACTTCCCACATACCCCCCTGCAGCAGCTGCTGCATATGGATTCCCAGTTACAGCCATAGTAGCTGCGCCCACACCCGTACCCACGATGCCACCAATAGCACCATTTACCACATTTTGAGGTGTAACACCTGTATCAGCGACTGCGCTCGCTCCGCCACCAGTCGCGGCTGCGGCATAAGGTGGAATACTGGCCGATCTTTTGCCACGCCTGCGGGGGGGCACTGGTTCAAAAACACCATCAGGGAATTGTTCTGCGTCAATAAATATAATGACATCGTCGATGCGTGTAACGATGGAATCTTCGGGGGACTGAATCTTAAAGTAATGTGCCGCCTTGATTACGTCACCTGGAAAAACAACTGCACTGTCACTTTGATCAACATTAGAAACCAGGTAAGTATTGTTGTTTTCATCAGCGTTTATTATTTTTGCACTTAAATTAGGCACTCCAAAACAAACATCACGATGTGCCTTTACCCTATAGTATTGATTTTGATACAAGTAAGTACACTGACTTGAGTCGAAAACGTTATTATCCGAAGGATCAGCGCCAAAAGCAGGAAAGCCCACCAATAACGCAATTAACATTATCAATTGTTTAATCTTACAGCACATTTCTAGATCTCCTTATTTTTCACTTAAGAAATTAATACCCAAAACAGAAGCAACCACAGCGCAAGATAATAAGCAGTAGCTAGAACGCTATAGCTGGCATCTTTTCGTGGATTTATGTTTGGTAACTTGCTGGTAATAAAAAAAAACATTGTTGTGATAAGCGCTATACCCAAAGATTCATCCAAATGAATGTCTTTGAAAAATTGGTTTAGGTTGAAAAACCGAAGAAGAAGAAGCAATAACACAAAATAAAGTAGGTTGTTGCTTCCGGTATAACTCATTAGTTTATGTATTTTCTTTAACATAGCACTTCCTTACCTTATGAATACAGATGAGTATAAATGAATATTATTCTCATTCCCATTAAAAAGAAACAATCAAGTACTTTTTTTGGGAGGCTGCCTCATGAACTTGACGCTTTTTAGTTAGTTGTTTTGTACCGAGGTTTAGGTATGAGACTGCGACTATTGATGGGTATGGCCGATGAGATCGGAGCTTTTTGATTTAGTTCCATTGGTTTGAGTGCATCAAAGACTAGCAAACCTTAAAATCGGATTAGATATGGTAAGATAAACACACACATCGTATAGATGTACATCATCTAACTGATTTCGGGGCAAAAGGAAGATAGACAATCAGACTTTATTGATTACCTACAACAAGCCGTTTCAGTCATGAAACGGCTTCGTTTTTTCGCTGGCTTGCGCCATATCAAGACTCATACCCAAACTGGCGAGCAATTCGTGTTGCTTCTGTCGAACGTCTCTTAAAGCTACGCTCAAAGTACAACGAAAACAGACGGATATACTCATCATATGAGGTGCCGCTCTCGATGCTGGCTTGCTCTGAGATATCTTGGATCTTAAAGAAAAGGGAACGGATGTTCATCGTTATCTCCTGCTATCAATGCGATATAAGAGAGGACCGACATCGTGTCGGTCCCGACCCTCGACTTTTAAGCGATGGCTTTTTCGTAGTTTATTCGAATCGTGCGCAGCACCGTCGAAGGCTTACGCATCGCGTTAATCATACATTGAACGGCAGGTTTGGCGCTGTCCAGCGTCTCACCAAAACCGGTGATAACAAGTTCACACTGACCACAGAAGTTTTCGACTTGAGCCTCGGTTAACTCTGACCACTTTTCTCGTACCATATCCGCAAAGGCATGCTGATATTCAGGTTCACTCACTACCACCGCACCCTCTTGAAGCGCTTCTGGGTGTGATTCCGGTTCCGTTGATTCATTCACAGCAGAAGGAAACAGCGTATCAGGAAAGTATTGTCGCTCTAACGCTTGCAGCTCGGGTGACACTGGACAATCGAGATGACACAGCATTTTGATGACCGTCAACTTAATGGCCGTTGTATTGGTGAGCATATTGCCGGTGACTTTATCGATACAGCGACCCACAAACGCTTCACTGTCTCGCTTGATATTCAGCGTTCCTAAGTCACTGATTTTCTCTATCGTCCCATATTGACTGATTAGGCACTGCCCGACTACCCCTAGTGCATTAAGAAACACGCCGTGAGAAGAGAGGTATCCTGCACGAAACTCATCGGCTGACTCTTCCCAATAACGAAACGCTTGCCACAGTAACGGTTTGGCACAGGCACTCCAAAACTCTCGTGCCACTTCACGCTGTTCATCGCTCAAGGTATCCGTGACTTTCACACACAATAAACGCGCCGTCGCATCTTTCAAAATTTTGACAGGGAAAAGATACTCACTGCTTCGACCAATCACGTTACGCTCGAAGTCCACAAGATGGGTAAACACCGCTAAGTCTTTTGCCATTTCAACCACAAACTTAGGTAAGTCGTCGCGTTGATTATAGGTATCGCTGATGCTGGTACTGGGTTTGACGGTGTGCCCATTGATGTCTGAAAACGCTTGTTGACGTTCTGCCAGAGACATCTCCATAAACAGCATCAACGGAATATTGTGGCCACGCAGTTCAACGTTACTTTTCAACGCATCGATGATGCCTGTGGTTCGGTGTTGACCATCGAAGAGTAAGATTTCCGAGTCCATACTCACTTTTAACAGTCCAACGTTGGCATGCTCCGATTCAATAAACTCTGGCTGCTCATTAATCACGCCTGTGAGTGACGTCAATACGTAGCTGTCAGGATTGCTTTGGATGTACTGAGAGATTTTCTTAGCACGAGTAGGATTCACCTCGCGCTGCGAACGTGCCAGGACATTACCGGTATCGAATGCCACCAAACGCTGCAACACACCGAATGGCGCATTGATGGTATAAAACGGACGGCCTGCTTGGATACCGCGGACAGCTGGGATGTCAAAAGTGAATTCAGACATAATGGTTACCTCATTTTTTGGATTTAAAGCATTAAAACAGTAAATTAGACGTTGCCTTTCAGATGGCCTTTGACTTCTTTAATGGTTCTAAAGGATTCGCTACAAAGCCATGTTTGCCCTAAGGCACAATGGGTCTCGACGAAATACAACGGCTTCCCATCGACTGTGGCGATGTCGAGCTTTTGGTAAACGTGCGTTTGATACTCCGCAGACCAATTAATGACGTTGCACTTTTGCATCCCGTCATCGTCATACACATCAAACTGACTTCTCGGTGTCACCACAGCTTGCTTTCTAAAGTCACGAACGGTCAGTTCAGAGACCGCGGCAAAGACAGTTGGCATTTTCATAGGTTCACTTCCCTAGCCCGCGCAGGCGTCGATGATGAATTTGTGTGGCTGGCTTTGGCATTAAGCCGGCTTTACGTAGTTCGTAAGCTCTGGTCATGATGGTGTGAATGGTACGCCCTAGTGCAAAACTCACTTGTTCCGGTCCATCAAGGTCATAGCGCTCAATCAAATACGTTTGATCGTGCTGTTTCCATGACTTGCCATGATTAGGATGATAGTCAGGGTGGTACTGCATGCGTCCGTAACGGTCATAGGTGACGTTTTCTATTGAACCTTTCATCACCGTTACCCCATCAATTGTTGTGTGGAAAAATCAAAGTGAAACGACTGCAACTCAAAGCCGTTTGCAGTGCTTTTCAGCAGCAAGGCTGGCGTGACCGTTTTAAAGCAAGAAAACATCACCACGCCTTGAAATAATGCGCTTCCTACGACGAACCATGACCAGTCATGGAGTGCCGTAGTGGTCGCTAAGCGATGACGCAATCTGTCAATGTCTTCCGTGCTGAGCACACGCTGCTCGGGTAGGCACTGACACACTTCTTGATATAACCCGCTTGCTTTCAGCGCATCGATGACCAGACGTTTTTCCGCTCGTTTTTGGTCGCTCAACATTTTCAGTTGGCGTACCTTTTTAAACGCTTGACTTAATGACATCGCTGGACGCGCTTCACGACCTTTCTGCTTGAGACTTCTCAGCTGACGACGACCGGTTAATAACACCTCAGAACACGTACCAGGGTTTGTTGTTTGGTGGTGTGTTTGACTTGAAAACATCACTTCACTCCTTCTTTCTCAATGCCGCCATAAAGACGGCAAGAACGTGTTTAGATTTCTGTGCTTCCTAGCCACCAAGAACCGACTGTGGCATCGAAGTTATCAAAGGATTGGCAGGGATGATTTTTGGCACGCTCTTGCACCGCCGTTAACGTCCATCCCCCTTCTGGAGCAGAGTATTGAGTGACGACGTCACCCGAATCACCATCACGAATAAGCAACGGTTTTTGAGCACATTCTTGGAACAAAGCTGTGTTGTATTTCAGGGGGCCATCAATCAACTTGATGGATGTAGTGACTTTCCCTTCGTAAGATGAGATAGCTGTCGCGAGCTCTGACATACGCTGATGGAACGCTTCCAAATCGTTTGCACTTACCTCACTGTATTTTTCTTCCAAGAAAGCCAGTTCTGATTTGGCTTGCTCATAGTCATGCTCTGAGCGCAGAACTAAGGAAATATCATTTTTAGGAGAGCTTTCGTGCCCCACGGCGAAACGTGGGTCGCTGTTTTGCCATGTAGAGAGAGTTGGGGTTGCGTTTGGCTGTGTCATAGGAGTTTCCTTCTGTTTGAGTATCACTTTCTGGAGCCGCTTGGCTGTCCAGTCCTTCGCCATGGTTCTCAGTGACAAGGGCGCGTTAGCGTTCATATACCCTTGTCAATGAGGTTCTGGTGAAGGATGGTTAACAGCCTGCGAGCGCCAGACAGTGATGCGAGTAAAGGAAGCTCGACACAGACAAGCCAACCCCTTACTCGAACTTCATTGGAAAGCAGTGAAATGCTTTTGTAACGAGGAAGTATGACGAGGCGCAGTGAAGTGATAACGGAACGAAGGCGTTTAGGATTGAAGTGATATCCTTTTAGATAAGGACTTTAGAGATCCACGCCCAGGGAAGGCACGATAGTGACTTTTCAGGGGGATGGAACTCTTAGTCCATAGATGAAAGATACAAGCGAAAAGCCTTACCCGAAGGGTAACGCCCAAATTAATAACGAGTGTGAAAAAGAAAGCAGAGAGGAGACCGAACAAGAGATGTTACTGAATATTGAAAGGAACAAGAAGGAAAAGCACAAACGCCAGAAACAGGCTTAGACTCGCACACTTATTTGAACCCACAAAACTACAACTGAGTTAGGTTCAAAAAAGTAAGGTGCTATATATTTATAAGTTTATGACTTCTTAGATTTTGTGTATGAGCGCTTTGGCCTGAGTCTAGCGGAATGCAATGTTTCAGCATAAATACGACCTTTCTGAGTCAACTGCCACATCATTTCGTTATCTCTTGCTCTAACATTGAGTTGCTTATTTGTATTAGGTTGAACAACTAAGTATCCGTTTTCGACCAGTTTATTCAACCCAACACTAAAGTGATTACGATGAAGCTCTTTAGACAAAGAGAAACCAACTTGCTTGCGAAGGTAACCGGTATTCACTGGAGTATGAGTACCCATTTTTAGCTCAACGAAGTGAATCATCAAAAGAGCATTCTTTTGTTGAGCACTGATTCTAATATTCAAGTTTATCTCTCCTTAATCGTATAGGTACGAATAAGACATAAATTATTTTTTCAATTCATTCATACAACGTTTTACATCTTGGCCACAGAAATAGAACCCACTATAGCCAATCGCATGGCGCTTAGGTGGCGTGACTTCCCCAGGAAGCAATTCATTTTTAAGGGAAGCATTTTTTAAAACGGAGACTCGAAGACCGAGCAAAGCTGCGGCTTGAGTTAAACATATAGGTTTATCGAAGTAATCAGTAGCCATGCTCCACCTTAGTCGGTAATGATAGCCGAATTTTCTTCGACCAATTCTTGAGCCGTTTTAAGTCGTTGACCAAGCTTGATGTAAAGCGCCTCTGCTGCTTCATAGGAAAGCTTGAGTTTATGAGTGTGTAAATTCTTAAACTCTGTTTCTGTGTGCGCGACAAGCTTGTCACTGACAATCTCAAGTTCAACACCTCTAATGTGCTCAACGACATGAGATTCAGTTAGTAGCAACACTTCAACCTCTTCTTTAAATGCCATGCTCATTTCCCTCAAAGATCGGTTAATTGTTTCAACTTCTTCTCAAGCACCTGCTTGCTTAAAGCAAATGCGATCTTTACAACCTCATTAGGCCCTGCATCTGAGAATGAAGTTCTCAGCTGTTCGATTACCGTTGGTTTCGTTAAGTCAGCTGCAAACTGATGTCCGTTAGCTGTGAGACGTAGAGGTATGATACTAACTATCCACCCTGAACCAGTTCTTCTAAAGCCAATGCTATCTTTCTTAGTGAGAGCGGGTTCAAGGCAGTTTTGGTCAGCTAATATCTCAAGATGAAACACTAATTTATCTAACGCTTGTTCATCATCTTTTGGCCACAATGCTTGAAATGGTTCAGTATTGAGTTTGAAGTCACTCTTTCCACTATCCAAAACTAACGTTAAAAAGTTGTTCAAATATTCATAATCAATTCTCACTATCGTCTCCCTTTTAGCTTAATTGTGTGGTGGTAAAACTCTTCCGTCCGTTACTAGTTCGTCACACACTTCAATAGCCCTAACTCTTCGACGCGTACGGTCTTCTATACCCGTAAACTGTGCAAAGTAACTATCCACACATCCTTCAAACGTTTTTAGGTTACTGCTGTTATAGAACCAGAGACATAGTAAGATCAAAATTCCAATTACTACATTCTTTATCATGGTCGAATCTCACTCTAGTCAGCATCAACAACCCAAACAGGAATGTCATCGATAACCTCTCCAATTTGCCATCCTGTTTTATCTAGAGTGTCTTGCGGTGCACCTTCTGGAACTTCAAACCAATAACAATAAATCATTCCGTCATGAGTACTGGTATTTGCATTAAGTTCAATATCCAGTTCTACCCATTCTTCATCCGTGATTCCCAAATGCTGAGAAAGATGGCTATTTGGCTTTTTAACAAGAGTTTCTCTAAAGCTACCAGTGGTACGCTCTTCTCGAATTGTTTTGTGACAGTTAGGGCAGTCAATAGGCTCACGACAAGCACCACAAATCCCACCACCGCCAATTTCAGCTACTGTAAATATTGCGCCACAGAAAGGGCATTTTTCTGCCATGAAACTTCCCTCGCTTATTCTTCAAATAAAGACTCAGCCCCAATCAACGGGATAAGTCTCAGCAAAACATCTTCCATCACACCGTTTTCTGCGGTGGTTATCTTCTTGGCACTACGGTCTTTCCAAGAGAGCGTTTGAATCAAACTTGATGCAACAACACTAGGTTTATCCAGATTTTTTACTGGAACCTCGGTAGCTTGGCCTCGAATACTGGTACTAATCGGGCAGCAGATAAGTAGCCCTGTTTGCTGATTGTATTCTTTACTTGAAAGGACAAGAGCTGGACGGTACTTGCCGATCTCTTTGCCTTTCACGGGTTCAAAATCTAACCAGATAATGTCATTGCGTTTAGGGATATACTGAGTCATTACTCGCCTAACTCCTTACCAGAGACAACAGCTAATTCATCAGCATGGGCCGTATGAGTATCTAAGCCGTTCAGCAGTTCTTTTTCGCTGAACGGGAAGCGTTTCTTCGGGCGCTTGATTGGTTCGATAGTGATCTTTTTACCATCGGCTTTAACTTCGATATCTGCACCCTCAACAAGTCCTAACTGCTTAATGAAAGCGGCAGGAATTATATTGCCAAGACTGTTACCAATTTTTCGTACTTGAGTGCGCATATCTCAACCTCGCAAGTGGATACATTGTTATAACAACACTAATTGTATACCTTTCAACCTTCGTGTCAACATTGTTATAACCACAATGCTAGTTCAGCCGCTGTTAGATAATTGGTTAGCTGAAACGTCTATATACTCAAGCGAGCATTGCGGATCTGAGTGCCCTAGTGCCCTTACTATCTTATCTAAGCTCACACCCTTAGCATTCATGGTACTTGCCCAACTTCTACGGCCTGTATGGCGCGATGCGCCTTTGTAACCGCACTTCTTAAGCACATCACGAAAGACCAGTTCAAGCGAGTCACACGCCCAATAGGTAACACGATCACCGCTCTGTGATATTCGATATTTGGCTTTAAGGGTGTATGGCCTACCACTATTGCAATAGAGCAACTTACAACATTCTTTTGCTATGAATTGAGCTAATTTCACGCATATATTATGTAAATGGTTTGATATGAGGTAGTATGGCAACATCGTTAGCTACATCCAATTTCACGATATTTTAATGCAAACTAAACAGTTAAAAGACCCTAAATACATACCTGACAGCATCCATATTGAGTCCGGAGTAACTAAAACCATTGTTCCTATTGCTCTCGGTTCAGTAATAGGTCATCTGATTTTTCCTGGACTGGGGGGAGTTATTATTGGGGGTGCTATTGGTGGAGTCATCGGCAAAGAATCTCGTAAGGAAATAATTATGGCAAAAGTCCCTGTTTTTTATAGTTTTCACTTTGACAATGACGTAATGAGAGTCCAACAAGTACGTAATATTGGTAGCATTGAAGGCAATGCTCCTACAACTCCAAATCAATGGGAAACTTTAAAACGAACTGGTAAAAAAGCAGTAGAAAACTGGATTGATCAGAACATGAAGTATAAACGTTGTGTTGTTGTTTTGATAGGTAGTGAAACTGCGTCTAGACCTTGGGTTGAACATGAAATAATCAAAGCTTGGAACGACGGTAAAGCTTTATTAGGCATTCATATTCATAATTTAAAATGCCCTCGAACAGGAACAAGTAGAAAGGGTAAAAACCCCTTCGATCTGATCAAATTTCAAGATGGCAGTAAACTATCGTCTGTAGTTCCTTGTTATGACCCCAGCTCAACAGATACATATAAAGATATAGCCCTAAACATGGCAACTTGGGTTGATCACGCAATAAAGAATAAGGCGAACTAATGGCTGAAAAATATCTAACAATAGACCCTGAATCTGTTTCAATTCAAACACATTTAGGTATTTTGCAGGGTGTCATACAGCGTATGGCATCCAATAGTTCAGCTTGTAAGGCTTGGTGTGTGACGTTGGTTTCCGCTGTTTTGGTTATCGTAGCAGATAAAGGCCGCTCAGATTATGCTTATATCGCTTTTTTACCCACGATAATATTCACGGCTTTAGATGCTTATTATTTGGCTTTGGAGAAAGCTTTTCGTAACTCCTACAATGACTTCATATCTAAGTTGCATAACAAAACGCTTACAGAAGAAAGTTTATATTCTGTAGTGCCGAAAGGAGAAATATCCACCTTGCAATTTCAATCTTTATTGTCGTTTTCTGTATGGGGCTTTTACTTGTCATTGGCACTTCTGATCTTTATCACGAAAATGATAGCTATTGGGTAAGATAATTAATGATTCAGTTTACTACGTTTGATGATCTTAAGAGTTTTAACCGAAACTTAGCGACTAATTCTCAAGCTAAATTGAAGGCCGCATACTCTAAAGTTAATAAAGATACTTTTCTCTCTCACTCATCTAAGGATGCTGAGTACTTACCTGGGGTAATTAAATTACTAGAAAATCATGGTGCATCGGTATACTGTGATTTAGCTGACAAGCCGGCGACAGAGTCGC
>NZ_JPJA01000019.1:0-29132 GCF_000733315.1 Vibrio sp. ER1A | reverse complement strand
CACGTCGCACGCCCCATTATTAGTTAGAGCTTTTATTAATTCATATCTTGTTGCGTAAATTTGCATTACAACAAGTTATTCGATTTCTTTTCATCTAAAAATTAGGAAACTCTCAGCAGCCTAACTTCCTAGCGCTGTTGATAAGACATTGATTTGTAATTGAGTTGGTAAGTGAAAGACGGCATGATGTGAGAATGAAAAGCGGTTGCTTGCCGTTTAATTAGCGTAAGCTATCACAAAGCCCCTCGGGCTACTTTTTACTAGATTATTGGGAGTTTGAATGGAAAGAAATCAATTTACGTTCTTACAAATGAACACATCGGCTCATTTACTCTATGCGTACGATGAACTTGCATTAACAATTAAGAAAAAAATCGGTATGTTTGATATAAGTGACCCTTTCTCCGTTGCTTATGACAAGCATCAGCTTAATGGGGGATTTACAGCGCTGAATCTA
Source organism: Vibrio sp. ER1A (assembly GCF_000733315.1). Classification (NCBI taxonomy): domain Bacteria; kingdom Pseudomonadati; phylum Pseudomonadota; class Gammaproteobacteria; order Vibrionales; family Vibrionaceae; genus Vibrio; species Vibrio sp. ER1A. The sequence continues at coordinate 28,675 of NZ_JPJA01000019.1, read as the reverse complement.
GCGTTAATGAATATGAACGCGGCGATCTTAGAGGGAAGCCTGCGATCTCTCCTTTGTGAAATTATCCAGCGTGATTCAGAATTATTAGGTGAGCACTCGATTTCAAATTCAGATCAACCAGAATATAGAGTATTAACCAGTTCTTACGAGCTACTCAAGCGCCTGCAAGAGGAAGTTGAGTTCCAAGGTGGGTGGGATAAATTAAAACGTCAATACAAAGAGTATTTAGGGGTAAACCTAGATGACATTCTCGACAAAGAAAAAACGTCGGCAATAAATTCAATTTTTACACTAAGGAACATCGCCGCCCACGGAACCAGTTACGTGATCCCTAAACATGCTCTGACTGATGAAGACAAGGGAAGCTACCTCTTTAAGTGGCAATCTAAAACCCAGTCGTTAACCGTATATACAAAAAAAGTGTTTGGCTTGGATGTCCTAAAAGCTCTACAGCACCCATGTTTCGCATACCACTTCTTCGAATTGATTAAAGAGCTGTTGAATAGCATTCAAAGTGACAAGTTTCCCGCTAACGCCAAAATGTTGCTTGACAATATTCGTTCTTACTCATTTGGTTATAGAAATTTTGGACCAGTAACGGTTGAAAAATAGCTAACAAGCATTTAAGGCTTCAAGATACTTTTCTAATCCAATTCGGCACGTTAGATTTCATACTCTAACGTGTTTTTGTCCAAAAATGAGCTATAGAGTCCGCAAGACCGGTGTGATCACCAAGCGATTCTGTCGGGCCTTAATTACCAAAAGACTTTGTTTGGACCTTCTACCTAAATCCCCACTCTAGATCCTCGCCTCTTACGTGCTGACTCAACATGTGACCATGTTAGCCCGGCCTCACATACCCAAAAGCTATTAAGCGAGTCAAAAATAATTCACAACACCGTTGATGTTATTGAAGTTCTACCATACACACATACGATAGCCCACTTCAGGGCTAAGCTTTTTGCCTACTAAGGCATTAATGGAGGAATCTATCCGGCACATATTGGTGTCAGTATTCTTCGTCTAATTTCATTGTAGAAATTAGACGAAGAGAAAATAAATCTAGCTCGTTTAGGGAGGCGGGAGGTGCGGAACATTCGACACAGAAGTTAAAGGAAGTTCGAGCGTCATTAGGTGATCGATAACTGTGGTAGGCAGCAGATGCTAGGCGCTACCACTAATCACGCAAATTCGATGCATGACGTAAATTTGCACAACACAATACATAGCAAACTGATGGTGGAAGCAACGCCTAAAGCCGCTGTCGACGGCGCCATCGGGATTAGTCTAGTAGAGACTGTACCATTTGATGAGGATGCAATAAGCCCTCGACCTCGCGATGAGGGAGCATCAAAGGTTGATCGACGTATATCATTTATCGCTACAGCCGAATGGCTGCGCAATCAGCTATGTCAGATACAGGAGAATATCAACGGAATACAGGAGAAAAATACAAATGAACAGGAAATACTCAGGGCATACTCTGAACCGAGTGCGAGATTTTACAAAACCCAACTTTTCGTTGGGATCTCGAGACATGGAGAAAGCACTGATCAATGCTTCACTAGAACAGCAAGGAGGAGTTAAGAATAATACCCACAGGTCCAGGTTGGCTGCAATTCGTGATTTTTCAGCTTTTTTGAAGGTTAATACAAGAATTAAGAGGTTGAATCACATAGATAAAACAACCGTGCTTCAATATGGAGAACAGCTTCAGGAACGTTATGAAGTTGGTACTCTTAGCCCTGTGACGGCAAGAGACTATCTTAGTCATATAAATAGAACCCTAGCGCAGGCGAGAGGTGATGAAACTTGCGTTGTTAGAGCTACTGCAGATTTAGGATTCGTACCCAAATCAGGGGTTGCGCAAACAGATGGTTCCATAGCGGAAAGGATGCATGAGTGCGTACTTAATAGTGTTAGTGAAGAATTAGGTTTGATCATTCAGTTGCAACGAAAATTCGGCATGCGATTTCGAGAGGCTTGCCTGCACGATGCCCAGCAATCGTTACGAGCGTTAGCAAAGAACGAAATACCCACGATCTCTAGGGGCACGAAAGGAGGTCAGTCTAGGTCGATGCCTGTTGAAAACACTGAGCAATACAACCTGCTCGTCCGAGTGGCAGCTTACCAAAAAGAGCATAAGACACACACTCTGATCCCTGACGGCCGCAGTTTTAAAAGCTTCCAAAGTTATGCGTGGCGTGAAACAAAAGCAATAGATGCTCTGTACCTTACTCATGGGGAAAGAAAATTCTTCGCCACTGAATTTTACGCAAGAAAAATCGGTGTTCGATGTCCAGTGCAATCAGGGATATCACATGGTAAAGACCACTTTGCCTTCATAGCCAAAGAACTTGCTATTCCAATCGAGCATGCGCAGAGCTTAGACCGTATCGTTCGGTTAGAGTTGTCAGAACTCCTTGGACATCATCGCGTTGAGATTACAAACGCCTACCTAGGATAATGCCGTGAACAAAAACACTTTTTCACAAGTAATGACGATCATGGCTCCGTATCGTAAAAAAGGCATTCCTTTCCGCCAGAAACAAATCCGACGATTAATTTTGATACTGGAGGATATTTTTCAGCACGAGAAGTACTTAGGCGAGCAACTCCACAAAGTTGGGAGGCGTCAAATAATTGGGTACTGGGAGAGGACTAAACATGAATCAAACCAAACCCGAAAAGAAAAATATGCAATTCTAAAGCTGTTCTTTGAGCAAGCGCACCTAAGGGGTAGAGTGCCATTTCCTAAGCTGGATTTGTAAGTTAAGCAGAAAAAAAACTCAACACCCTGACGCAATTCGATAGTTGACCATACGACATGTATAACTAAAACGTGGAGGTAAAGTTATGTATGAAAGTATAGGCTCAGAAAATAGCCGCTACTCATTGATCATTGAGCAAATGGAAGAAGCATATGGCTTTTTCAATTGGGTAGTCACTGATGGTCTCGATGCAGACTACCGAGCCAGAGAAGCGATTGAGCGGATAGCGACAAAGTTCTGGGTTATCGGAAAAGATGCTCATGGCGCTCAGTTTGATTTAAGACTACTAACGCCAGTACAGGCAGAGGAAATCGTCAACGCAATCGTTTTTAGTGCGTGCGGCGAAACTAAACTTGCTCTAAATGATCTAGTTCTTTTTTCTTTGGTTTTGAGTGTGTTCCATACAACCATTATGCTAAAAGAGCATGAAGTTGAAGATTCTCTAGACTCTGATGGTCACAGAGGTTTAGTGCTGAAAGAAGAACACCTTCGAGAGCTTTGGCCGTGGGATCGACTTTTCATTCAAGGTTGAAGTGAGTGAATGCTAGAAAGAACAGATGCCTCGGAGGAGACATCTGTTCTACTCCAGAAAGACTGTTGAAATGGTCTTCCCCTCACTTGAGTCATCAACATGTTGAGGCAAAATTGACATGTGCATTTAGTTTGAATAATTAGTGAGGGATTCATAATGAGATGTAGTAAAACGACCTATTGTCGACAAGGGTAGATCTATAACTTATTTGGATAATGTTCTATTTACAGCTGGTATCAAAAAACACTCGAATGTTGATACCAGCTATTTTTTGATCACATTGGTATCATAAATATAGGATTTTGGTTTTTGATGCTAAAACTATCTTGATACTACATGAGATGATACGTAATAGGAGGGAGTAGTTTGCGTACATTTGCATATTGCCGTGTTTCAACTGTCGAGCAATCAACGGAGAACCAGATTATCGCAATTCGACAAAAAGGGTATGAGGTAAGTGAAGGACGCGTGATTAGTGAAACTGTCTCGGGTTCGGTTGAAGCAATGAAGAGAGAAAAATTCAAAACACTAATAGAACATCGTGTGGAATATGGGGATCAACTCGTGGTTTTGAAACTGGATAGGTTAGGTAGAGATAATATCGATGTTCAGAAGGCGATTAACCTTCTCAGTGAAAAAGGTATACAAGTAGTTTGCTTTGATTTACCTGTTGCTGATCTTTCCAGTGCTGATGAAGGTAAGTTGCTGTTGCAGATGTTTTCGGCGTTTGCAGAATTTGAGCGAAATCGAATTCGAGAGCGAACAAAAGAAGGAATTGAACGTGCTAAAACTGAGGGCAAAAAGCTAGGTAGACCAGTGGTACAGAGAATAACAATGGCTGTTCAAGCCAAAAAAGCAGAAGGCTTATCTCAGTCCAAAGTAGCTTTAACGTTAGGAATTGGGATTGCATCGGTTAAGATGCATTGGAACAAGTAGACGTTGTTGGTAAACTAGTTTGGTCTAAAATATTTCTGCCCCATTATTGGCTAAACTTTTTACTCATTCATACTCTGTTCACGGTTTTTCGCAATACTTAAAGTGTAACTTATTGAAGGAATCTAAGTAAGAAGTTATGCTGAAATATATTCGAGAATTAACTATTTACTTTTGCTTGAGCAATCAACTCTATAATGTGGTCATTACGGTACATGCTGGCATAGTCGGTATGTGAAATAGAAAGACCTGAAGCATCTATTTCTACACCGAGAAATATTAGTTCTTTTACTGTGCTTTCATCATCGTTTGAAATTGCATCAAGGAGACAAGCCTCTAAGTTATTAGCTTTATCACCATACTTCTCTTGTATGGCTTTTCGAGTGTTTCGCTTTTGTTGGATCTCTCTATCGGTTTCTAGTTGTCTTGCTCTGATTACGTCGCGTTGCTGTTGCTCAGCTAATTCCTTGTTGTGTTTAGCTTGTTCCAGTTTTTGTCTTGCGACATTTTCAGATATTTCATCAGATAGTTTCGATTCATCAATTAGTGATTGAACACGAAGCTTTATGTATTCACTTTCGGCTTTACCTAAGTCACCAGAAGATTTTGCTAATGCTTTTGTCCATAAGCCAATTCTCTTTTCACCTCTTTGCAGTTCATCAGCTACGGCTGCATATAGGTGTTCTTCAAAAAGTCGTTCTTTAGCACTGGCATTTTTAACGAAAAGTTTCTTAAGCATTGGCCCTCATGAACTATCATACTTTTACTTAAAGTTATTGTATCAAAGTCTGCCTAGAAATAAACTTATCTGCTCAAGAGATACTGAACACTCGCTAAAACGATTTGTAATACTTTACTTAATCCAAATTTTTCTAAATTAGAAAAAATGAAACTTGGAACTGTCCAAAGACGTGTTATGCCGCCTTGCTTTGGGACAAAAGCGACTTAGGAGTCAGCCTAAATCGCCAAGCTTTATATGATTTACATTAGATTAAGGGTTTGAATTGCTTCCGCTACGATTTTTGTACGTGCCCCTTTCCTAGGAGGAAAGCCTGCTCGACGGAAGTAGGCTTCGATTAAGTGTTGCCATTCTGAGTCATGGTGATCATCACTAGGCTCAAACAGGTCTGAGTTGTACAAGCATTCTTGCGCGATCATTGTAAGGACTACTTGATGGTGTTCTGCATCAAGTGACCCTTCTCGGATGGGAACTATTTGATGCTCACCAAAGAACTCAGCAAGCTGCTTTGCATCAGCTCTTGAACGAGTAAGCGAGCTAGCTATCTGTTTGTTAAAGCAAAAGAGCATAACTCCAAAAAGTCTAAGTAATCGGTACCCGAATACAATGTCATCAGCTAGAGCTTGCCCATTTGAGAGTTGTTGATATACCTCTATGTACCTAACTAGTGTTTCCACTTCACGTAATGAAAGTTGATGCTCACGTATGACATGCTTTACGAAAGCAAACTCGGCATTTTCTGCTAAGTTAAGGGGTTCCAAAAGGAGGCTTTGGTTAACAAGGTTTTGATAGTGGCAAACAGAAGCTAGAGACTTTTCTAGACCACTATGATTTGAAAAGGAGTTAGGTAATACGAAAGTAAACTTGAGGAACTTATCAAGATATTGTTGAGCGTTAACACTGTCACCATATCGATGATTAATAGAGGCTTTTAGTTGGTTTGTGTTGGTCACTAGGACAAACTGAACACCAGAAACAGGGAATGTGTGCTTAATTACTTCGAGTATATTCACCGCAAAGTCAGGTCGACACCGATCTAGTTCATCGATGAATACTACAATAGGCTTTTCTTCCGTAATATCAGCCATCATTTTTTGTAGAGCTTCTAGGCTTTCATTAGCCTTTATATGATCTTTTAACAGCGACTCTACTGATGAATCTATCGCTTTGTCTGCTGCTTTCTGGATCTCTTTATCAAATCCATCAAGGACAGTTTCTGTATCTTGTTTTAATACATGGGCAACACCTGCTTTTGCTAAAGTTTTTAGACCATACCTAACGGTTGGTAAGACTTTTTGAACGAAGCTTTCTCGCTGCTCACCTTCAGGTAGAACTTTCAAGATTTCAGCTAGTATTGTTAGCAAAGGTTCATCGGCATGATCAGCCTGAAATGCATCAACGTAAATCAGATGATGCGAATCTCTGCCTTTCATTAAGTTGATTAGTTTATGGCAGAACTCCGTTTTTCCGGTTCCCCACCCACCGTCAACGACCATTGGGGAGATATCTATTGACGACTCAAGTAATAGAGCTACTTTTTCTGCTACGGTTTCTCGTTTGAACTCGTCACGACAAGCAAAAGTTATATTGTTCATTTTTTAATTAAGCCTTATAAATTATATTCTTAGTGAGTAGCGTACTTGACATCGCCACGCTCGTGGCAAGTAGTCGTCCATGTGTGTTTATCAATCACTTTTGCTCCCAAAGGCCCATATACACCCCACGCGACTGTAATGTCTTCGTCCCAACAAAGGTCGCACTGTAATGCTTCTGTAGGGATGGTCATGTTTAAAATGTCGTGTGCTATATTGTGGAGTGATGTAGGTTTGGCGCAGTAACAGTTCTTACTACCTAATGGGTCTCGCAGTGTTATTGGGCCTACATATCGACGGTAAAGCTTGGGAAATACTTTTCGTAAACGTTGTTGTACTGCTTTCAGTATTGTTTGTTCGCCTTTAGCTTCAGCATTTTTCATAAGCCTAACTAGACTATCTTGGTTATCGTATTGCCCTTGATTTATCTTTGAAAACAGAGCGTTTATACGCTCTGTTCTAGATGTTGTTCTACTGGTACTTGGCGTTTCTGGAGAGGATGTTGGTTGAATAGGCGCTATTTTTTCGCCATGTATTTTTCTAAGGTGGCGTTTAAGGTTTTTCTGTTTGATATCCTTTTTACATTGAGGGCACTCAACGAATAGCTCTTTATCAGGTAGTGAATTACTCATCTACAACCTCAACGGTCTTATGTTGCGCACCGAAGTAGGTGCTCTCATCAATGGTGTAACGCAGCGCGACGCCACAACTTGGGCAATCAAACTCTTCGTTTGGTTCAATGCATTCGTCTTCAATCCAGTCCCAGCCAAAGTGATTCTCACATTCGGGGCATTGCATAACGGCTCCTCAAGTCTCACAACTCTCTGAAATCCTAAGCGCATCTTCAATTTCAACACCAAGGTATTCAATTGTACTTTCTAACTTAGCATGACCAAGAAGCAACTGGATAGCACGTAAGTTCTTGGTTTTGGCGTAGATCAAAGATGCTTTGGTACGTCGTAATGAGTGCGTCCCGTATTGCGTTTTGTCTAAGCCGATATCAGTCACCCATTTATTTACTAGAGTTGTGTAGTAGTGATACGAAATGGGCTGACCCTCTCTGCATGGACTAGGAAACAAGAAGTCGGTTGGTGACAACGCATTCTTAATGATCCATTGCGACAAAGTCTGCTGCGTCTTGGGAGTGATCTCGAAGTGAACTTCTTGGTGAGTTTTCTGCTGTTTAACGATGGTTCTGGACATCACACAACCACTGCGGCTGACATCTTGCACTTTCAAATTCCGTAAGTCGCAAGACCGAAGCTTACTGTCGATAGCAAGGTTAAAAAGCGCTAACTCGAACAGTCGTTCTTCCAGCTCCAACCGAATGCGAATGCGCCAAATGTCTTCTAATTTGAATGCTTTCTTCTGACCAACTCGTTTACCTTTGTTCCAAGCAACCATGATGTGCTCCTTACTTCATAAAATTCATCACTAAGTAAGGCATAAATTGCAGAATTCTGGGACTTGGATGCTATCATGGAGAAAATCTTTCTAGGTGCATAAAAACAAGATGAATCAACAAGAACAACAATTCCTGAAGGAGCTTGAAAGCAAGCTCTGGACAGCGGCAGATAAGCTACGTTCCACTCTCGATGCAGCACAATACAAACATGCTGTGCTTGGCTTAATCTTCGTAAAGTACGTTTCTGATGCATTCAAACTACGTCAGGATGAGATTAAAGCTGACCTAGCTAACCCAGAGCATGAGTATTACCTAGACCCGGCGGACTTCTCAGAAGAAGAGCTAGCGGAAGAGATTGCGATCGAGCTAGAGCAGCGTGACTTCTACACAGAGAAGAATGTGTTCTGGCTGCCTACGGAATCTCGTTGGCAGTTCCTACAAAATAACGGCCCACTAGTGATTGGTGGTGCTGATCTTGAGATTGACGGTAAGGCGAAGAAGATTACTTCTGTTGGCCACCTTATTGACAACGCTCTTGAGGGTATCGAGCGTGACAACCCGAAACTAAAAGGCGTACTTAACAAATCTTACTCAGGTTTGAAGATCGATCAGGCTAAGTTGAATGAGCTTATCAACCTGATTGCGACTATCCCGTTTGTGCATGCTGACCTAAACAGTAAAGACATCCTAGGTCATGTGTACGAATACATGCTGGGTCAGTTTGCGCTTGCTGAGGGTAAAAAAGGCGGTCAGTTCTACACACCAGCCTCTATCGTAACGCTAATCGTTGAGATGATTGAACCGTTTGAAGGTCGCGTATATGACCCAGCAATGGGCAGCGGTGGCTTCTTTGTGCAATCAGAGAAGTTCATTGAGCGCCACGCCAACGAGAAGAAAGTGGATGCACTGACGCAAAAGCAAAAAATCTCTATCTACGGTCAAGAATACAACCATACAACGTGGCAGCTAGCGGCGATGAATATGGCGATTCGTGGCCTTGATTACGATTTCGGCAAAGAGCCTGCAAGTACCTACACTAATATTCAGCATCCAGACCTACGTGCTGACTTCATCATGGCAAACCCTCCATTCAATATGAAAGAGTGGAACACGGGTGTTGATGATAACGATCCTCGCTTCAAATACGGTCAGCCGCCAGTGGGTAACGCGAACTTCGCATGGATGCAGCACATGCTTCATCATCTTGCTCCTGATGGCTCTCAGGCGCTTCTGTTGGCAAATGGTTCGATGAGTTCGACAACCAACAATGAAGGTGAGATCCGTAAAGCGCTTATCGAGAACGATCTTGTCGAGTGTATGGTCGCGCTACCCGGTCAACTTTTTACCAACACGCAAATCCCTGCATGTATCTGGTTCTTAACTAAGAACAAAACAGCTCGTAATGATAAAGCAGGTCGCAAACTACGTGCGCGTAAAGGCGAGGTGCTGTTTATTGATGCTCGTAACCTTGGTTACATGAAAGACCGTGTTTTACGTGACTTTAGTTTTGATGACATCCGCAAAGTTGCTGACCTATACCACGCATGGAAAACAGGTGAAGAAGTTCATGGTGTTGGCTATGAAGACCAAGCTGGTTTCTGTAAATCAGCAACACTTGATGAAATCTCTAAGCATGACTTTGTTCTCACTCCGGGGCGTTATGTTGGTGCGGCTGAGGAAGAGGATGATGGCGTTCCGTTTACTGAGAAGATGGCAACATTGACTTCTAAGTTGAGTGAACAGTTCGCTGAGTCAGCAATGCTAGAAGCCGAGATCAAGAAGAACCTAGCGGGGTTGGGTTATGAGTTGTAATTGGCCTACAGTCACAGTTGAAGATATTGCCTCTAAGTCACCCAACGCACTAGCTACAGGCCCATTTGGTTCGGCTATCAGTTCAAAATTTTTTACTGATAGTGGTGTCCCTGTAATTCGAGGCTCTAATCTTAGTGCAGACACAGGTGTTCGTTTAAAGGATGAAGGAATAGTTTTTGTCTCTGAGGAGAAGTCCAAAGAGTTCACTAGATCCGTGGCACGAGTGGGCGATCTGGTTTTTACTTGTTGGGGAACCATTAACCAAGTTGGTTACATCGATGGAACATCTAATTGGGATGAATACATTATTTCCAATAAGCAGATGAAATTGACTGTTGATACAACCAAGGTAGATCCAAGGTTTTTGTACTACGTGTTTTCCAGTCCATTAAAACAACAAGAGATTATATCTAATGGTATTGGGGCAGCGGTTCCGGGTTTTAATCTAGGGCAACTGAGAAAACATACATTGCAGCTTCCTCCTTTGATAGCTCAATCCGCAATAGCCGATACGTTAGAGCTACTCGATAAGAAGGCGAATCAGAACACCGAAATCAACCAAACCTTAGAAGAAATGGCGCAAGCTATATTCAAGTCATGGTTTGTAGATTTTGACCCTGTTAAAGCGAAGATGAGTGGTGAGCAACCAGAAGGAATGGATGCGGCTACTGCCTCGCTATTCCCAGAAAAGCTAGTTGAATCTGAAATGGGCTTGATTCCTGAGGGGTGGGATATCGCATCCATCAAGGACTTTGGTTCAGTTGTTTGTGGTAAGACTCCATCTAAGAAAAACGCTGAGTTTTACGGTGGTGATGTGCCTTTCATCAAGATTCCAGATACACACGGAAAAGTGTTCATTACTGAAACGACAGATACTCTGACGCAAGCAGGTGATGAATCGCAACCCAAGAAGCGCATACCGGAAAACAGTATTTGTGTGAGCTGTATTGCGACAGTTGGTCAAGTGTTCATAACGACGAAACCAAGTCATACAAATCAACAAATTAACTCAGTTGTACCTCACGATAGTAATTCGTTGTATTACCTTTTGTTTAAGTTTAAGGGACTGAGTAAGCACTTCCATGATTTGGCAAGTGGGGGTAGCGCCACGTTAAACATGAACACTAGAACGTTCTCCAACGTTGAGCTAGTTCGTCCAACGGCAGATGTTATGGAAGCTTTCCATCAAACGATCGGCGGATTGATGCAGAAAATGCTAACGAATCAGCTTGAGAATGCCACACTAGCTCAACTGCGTGACACCTTACTTCCTAAATTGCTTTCCGGCGAAATCGAGTTAGGTGAAACAGGAAAAAGTGCCAATGACTGACCGACTGTTTGCCGCCATAGAATCGGGTAACCTAACGTTATTGAAAGATACGATTGCACAGCAGCCTGAACTGGTTAATACCGTGTTCGATGAGCAGGAAGCCACTCCATTTGAGTTGGCATTGAAATATGGTTTCTCATCATTGGCCGAAGTGCTCATCGAGGTGGACGGTTTCGATATAAACCATTCAGGCCATAACCCACTGCGACTGGCCATCGATCTTGGTTTTTTGAATATTGCCAACTCTTTGTTAAATAAAGGCGCTAACCCAAACTATCGACCAAAGCAATTGAGCAGTGCGTTACTACTGTGCTTGGACAACGAATATTTTGAACTCGCGGAGTTGATGGTCGAAAAAGGTGCCGAAGTGAACATCCGTAACGACAAGGGTTGGACGCCATTGATTTGGGCCTCAATGAAAGGTCGAGTCAAAGCGGTGGAGTTTCTGCTTAAACACGGTGCTGCCGTCGATGTTTGTAACAATGATGGTTGGAATGCGGTAACGGGTGCCCATTTCAAACAGCGTTTAGAGGTTGTAGATAAGCTCCTTGCAAAAGGGGCGGTTTTTAGCTCTAAGTTTTCTGAGGCAGCTCTTCTTTCTGCCTATCAACATGGTTACTTAGACCTTGTTAAAGCTTTAATAACGAGTGGGGTTACGGTTAACGTTGAAGATGATAAAGGAAATTCCCTATTAGTTCTTGTGGTACGTAATGGTGACCTTGATATCGCGAGTTTGCTAATTGACGCAGGAGCGGATGTAAATACGTTGAGTGAACATGGGAATCCAGTATTGAGTGTCGCTTTATCAAGTAATCACTATGAAATTGCAGAAAAATTGTTGAGTGCGGGTGCATCAGTTAATAGAGCTAATAATAATGGCTGGACGCCTTTAATGGCAGCCGCCTATGACGGAAAAACTGGGCTTGTTAAGTTGGCAATAGCTAAAGGCGCAGCTCTTGATGTTGTAACGAGCGATAAATTTAGCTCGTTGATGCTAGCGTCCCAAGAAGGGCACCTCGCAGTGGTTCAAGCTATAGTGGAAGCGGGAGCAAATGTAAATTTGAAGAACAAACATGGAAAAAGAGCACGAAGAATCGCTTACGACAATGGCTATCATGATGTAAAGGATTACCTAATTGAACGCGGGTGTTTGAAGTCTTGATTGGTTCTAACCCTGTTTTTGATGCAGTACGTCGAGGTTACAACGAGCTTGAGCTTGCAAGTAACGGCGAAATCCTTGATTACTTTGCTGATGTTAACCCTGATTCTATGTCAGGGCATATCAGCAACATCAAAGGTATGGTCTTTGAGCAAGAAGTTGTTACTGCACTCAATGAGCAAGGTATCGATGCCATGCTTTTTGAAGCCGCTAACCATCCCGTTTCTGATATTGCATTAATGAGTGATGGTGACATTGCAGCTGAAGTGCAATTAAAAGCGACAGACAGCGTTTCATACATCAATGAAACGTTGGCAGAACACCCAGACATCCCAATTGTTGTCACGAGTGAAGTGGCCGATAGCTTGGATAGCACCATGGTGATCGACTCTGGAATTGATAATGCAGCATTGGACGAGGCCGTAACAGAAGCCCTGTCTAATGATGTGCTAACTGATATTGCTGAAAGCGCGGCAAGCGATGCGGTGAGTGAAGGATTGGCAGAGGCAGTTGCTGATGTTGCTTTGCCCATTAGCCCGATAGGAATTATTGGTGCTTTGTTTGGACTGCCATTTTTGTAAGAGGTACTATGGCTAAGTTTTATCCAACCCTTGAAAATATCTCCCGGCTAAAAGTAAAGCCAACAGAAGGTGAGTCGCATCTATTAAACGTATTTGAGCAGTCACTGGATGATAGTTATAACGTTTTCTTTAACCCATTTTTGGATGGTGATAGACCTGATTTTATAATCGCAAAGGAGGGAGTCGCCATATTTGTTATTGAGGTAAAAGATTACTCTTTGTCAAACTACCAAGTAGACAGTTATAACAAGTGGTCTGTCAAATCGAAGTCAGGGACATCTAGAATATCTTCACCTCAGTCTCAAGCGTTTACTTATAAGAAGAACTTGTATCAGCTGCATCTACCAGTATTGGGGTTAGAGCAATTAGGTAATAGAAATTTCTTTAATCTAGTTCAACCTTTTGTTTACCTTCATAAAGCTACTAAATTTGAGGTAAATTGCTTATATCAACCAGCTGAAAACGAGTTGAGACAAAAAAAGAGTGATTTACTTGTCGCTCGTCGAAATCAGAAAATCAAGGTTGATGACTTTAATCGCCAAGCTGAAGGGTTATCACGAACAAAGAAACGTATTGCTCGTGATAGGTCTATGGCTTTCGCAGGCGATCAGACTGAAATTTTAGTCAAAAAGATTAAGAGTTTTTCATCACACGTGTTGTTTGATGAGCGTGTTTATGACGACTTAACACGTCGCCTAATGCCAAGTGAACACACGAAAAAGCAAGGCAAGCCGATCCCGCTGGATGATAAACAAAGTAAATTGGCCGCAAGTTGTGAAAGTAAGGAAAAGATCAAAGGCGTAGCTGGCTGTGGGAAAACTGCAATCATTGCACAACGAGCGGTTAATGCACACGAACGTCATGGCGAGAAAGTGTTGATAGTAACCTTTAACATCACACTAAAAAATCTAATAAAGGATAGAATCAGCGACATTTTAGGTTTCAGGGATGAACAACATTTTGCAATTACTAACTACCACCAGTTTTTTAACTCTCAAGTTAATGAGTCAGGCCAAGACATTGGAGATCTGATCGCACGCTATGACTTCGATAAGCTCTACAAAACGGATGTTTTCAAAGAGTATCGTCTAAGCCGCTTTGACACTATTTTGGTCGATGAAGTCCAAGATTTTGAGAGTGAATGGGTTAAAATTTTGAGGGATAATTTTCTTTCTTCGGAAGGAGAAATGGTGTTATTCGGTGATGAATCTCAGAATATATATGAGAGGGAGACCAAACGTGCAGCAGTGATTGCCCAAGGGTTTGGAAGCTGGAAAAAGTTAAAGCGCTCTTATCGTACAAGCCTAGACTCATCATTAAACCTGATATTTAAAGACTACCAATCTAAGTATCTCATCGAAAAATATTCAGACTCTGAAGTTTTAGAAACCGTTCCTGTGCAACAAGGGTTTACTTTTGAGGTTCTGGAATATCATGCGTGCCAAGACAATTGGGAAAATCAATCATTTGAGTTGATACAAAAAACCATTAGAGCTCACAACCTCGTCCCAAACGATGTGGTTATACTGTCATCTAGCATTTATCTCGTACGAAGGATTGCTGAACAATTTGCAAAGGTTGAAAAGACGCATTGCATGTTTGAAACCTACAAAGAGTTAGCGCAACTTGTGCAGCGATATGATTCTAAGGTGACTCAAGAATGTTTGAAATCAATGCCTGAAGATGAATTACGTTCGACTATCAATAAGCACCAAACGCTAATGTCGGATATCGAGCGAGCCAGGCGAACTAAAAAGAACCATTTTTATGCTAATAGTGGTCTTATCAAGCTGTCGACGGTGCATAGTTTCAAGGGACTAGAATCTAAGACGGTTTTTTATCTAATGGGCGAAAAGGATACACCTGAGATTGTATACACATCAATAACTCGCTCTGTGGAGAACCTTATCGTCTTGGATGTTAGCAAGGAAAGTCAATTCTCGGAGTTTTTTGATATCAACATGAATAACGAAAATCATGGTGGAGGTCTACTCTAATGATCACAGAAGACCAACTAGAACAACAATGCCTTGATTGGTTTAAAGAGCTTGGCTACCAATACAAAAATGGCTATGACATCGCACCGGATGGAGATGCTCCTGAGCGTGATGATTATCATCAGGTAGTTCTCAAACAACGTTTGCTTAGTCAGCTAGGGATACTGAACCCTGAATTGCCAGAAGAGACTCTCAATCAGGTTGTGAACACGGTAAGCACACCTGAAA
The DNA here is from genome assembly GCF_000733315.1 of Vibrio sp. ER1A. Taxonomy (NCBI): domain Bacteria; kingdom Pseudomonadati; phylum Pseudomonadota; class Gammaproteobacteria; order Vibrionales; family Vibrionaceae; genus Vibrio; species Vibrio sp. ER1A. The sequence goes on along the minus strand of NZ_JPJA01000019.1, from coordinate 13,596 downwards.
CCCCCGTGCTTATCAAAAATAACCGGGCATTCCATAAGCTTTTGATTGAGGGGGTACCTGTTGAATACACAATCATTGAAGATGGTCAATTAACTCCAAAACATACTCATGCTCGCTTAATGGATTTCACCAATCCAGATAACAACGAATTCCTAGTTGTTAATCAGTTCACTATTATTGGCACCAAGGGTAATCGTCGACCAGATGTGGTGGTGTTTATTAATGGCCTTCCAGTCTCAGTTGTTGAGTTAAAGAACCCAGCAGATGAACACGCCGACATTTGGAACGCATACAACCAACTGCAAACCTACAAAGATGAGATCCCTGATCTGTTTTCATTTAACGAGTCGTTAGTCGTCAGTGATGGTTGGACGGCGAGGATTGGATCTCTGACTGCAAACAAAGAACGTTTTTTACCTTGGAAAACCGTTTCTGGTGAAGATGATAAACCACTTTGGGATTACCAGCTTGAAACTGTCGTTAAGGGATTCTTTAAACCTGATTTGTTGCTTGATTACATTCGCTACTTTGTCTTATTCGAAACTGACAACGACAAAATCATCAAGAAGATCGCTGGTTACCACCAATTCCACGCTGTTCGAGCGGCAGTTGAAGCAACAGTAAAAGCGAAGCAAGCTGATGCCAACTTACCTTTGGTGGCTGACAACATAGCAAAATATCAGGTTCAGGCGACAAAAGGCTTAGATAAAATTAACCCCGGAAGTGGTAAGGCTGGTGTGGTTTGGCACACCCAAGGAAGTGGTAAGAGTATTTCAATGGTGTGTTATGCCAGCAAACTGCTTCAGCAGCCAACTATGAATAACCCAACGATAGTTGTCGTCACAGACCGAAATGATTTGGACGGCCAGCTCTACAACACGTTCGGCATGGCGCAAGAGACGCTCAAACAGATCCCACAGCAAGCTGATGATCGTGATGCCCTGCGAGAGTTATTACTTAATCGTCAATCAGGCGGCATCATTTTCACCACCATTCAAAAATTTGCGCTACTAGCCGATGAAACCGAACACCCAGTTCTATCGGAGCGAGCAAATATTGTTGTCGTTTCGGATGAGGCACATCGAAGTCAGTATGGTAACAAGTCCAAACTGGTTGAAGTAAAGGACGAAAATGGCGCTGTAAAAGCTCACAAGTACGTTTTTGGTTATTCTAAGTACATGCGTGACGCTTTGCCTTATGCCTCGTTCATTGGTTTTACAGGCACGCCTATCGCCATGGATGACAAAGATACTCGCGGTGTATTTGGTGAGTACGTATCAATCTATGATATTCAAGATGCCGTTGATGATGGCGCAACCGTTCCTATTTACTACGAATCACGCCTAGCGAAACTTGATATTAATCAGGATAAGATCGACGTTCTAAATGATGAAGTGGAGGATGAAATTGGTGAGGACGAAGAGACTGCAGATCGTGAGAAAATCAAATCACAATGGGCAGCGTTAGAGAAACTTGTTGGTGCGGAGCCTCGTATACAGCAAGTGGCAAAAGATCTCGTCAATCATTTCACAACCCGTACTTTTACATTTCCCGGCAAGGCGATGATTGTAGCCATGAGCCGTGAAATTTGTGTCGACCTGTATGATGCTATTGTGGCAATAAAACCGGAGTGGCACAACGATGATCCGGAAAAAGGGGCAATCAAAATCGTTATGACGGGCAGTGCATCAGACAAAGAAAAGATGCAGCCTCATATTCATGACAAGAAAACGAAAAAGCTGTTTGAGAAACGTTACAAAGATACCGAGGACGAACTCCAGTTAGTGATTGTGCGCGATATGTGGCTAACAGGTTTTGATGCACCGTGTTGTCATACCATGTACATCGATAAACCAATGAAAGGGCATAACTTGATGCAGGCTATTGCCCGAGTCAACCGCGTGTTTAAAGACAAGCCCGGTGGCTTAGTGGTGGATTACATCGGCATTGCTAATGAGTTGAAGAATGCCCTCAAGACTTACACGAACAGTCAGGGTAAAGGTCAGCCAACAGTAGACACAGCAGAAGCCTTTGCAGTGTTGATGGAAAAGGTCGATATCATTCGAGGCATGTTCGCAACACCTGTCGATGGTCACACCTTTAATTATCGACCTGATTTTGAAACCAATGCACTTCGATTGCTACCTGGTGCTGTGAATCATTTATCCGGCTTGTCTCATAACGATAGCAATGGTAAAGAAGTTCGAGACGGTAAACGACGCTTCCTTGATGTCATGGCTGCGCTTACAAAAGCTTACTCGCTCTGTAACACGATGGATGAGACTCGCGGCTATAAGAACGAAATCGCTTTCTACTCCGCGATAAAAGCTGCATTCATCAAGCACTCAACAGTTGATAAAAAGCGTACCGACGAAGAACGCAATACCGCTCTTAAGCAAATCCTTAACAATGCGGTTGTTGCCGAAGGTGTTGATGATATCTTTTCAATGGTAGGGCTAGACAAACCGAACATTGGTTTGTTGTCAGAAGAGTTCCTTGAAGACGTCAAGAACATGAAAGAGAAGAACCTTGCCGTAGAGTTACTAGAAAAGCTACTGCGTGATGAGGTGAAAGCTCGCATGAAAAATGATGTGATTCAGGAAAAGAAATACTCTGACCGCATCATGACTACGCTTCAAAAGTATCACAACCGTAACATTGAAACGGCTCAGGTTATTGAAGAGTTGATTCAATGGGCGAAGGAGATGCAGGAAGATGCGGCTATGCTGGATAGGTTAAACCTTTCTGTTGATGAAATTGCGTTTTATCGAGCTTTGGTCGAAAACGAGTCTTCTGTCCGAGAGTTGGGAGATGACAACCTACGTAAGCTTGCTATAGAGCTGACGAATCAACTTCGTAAGTCTGCAACGGTAGATTGGCAGAAGCGGGAAAGTGTCCGTGCTCGTATGCGTAACCTAGTTCGCCGACTACTGCGCAGATGGAAGTACCCACCTGATGCGGCTGAAGAGGCGATTAAGCTTGTGTTAGAGCAGGCTGAAGTATTGGCTGATGGATGGTATGCGACCAAGTAAACGGCAACTAAACCAAAGGCAAGGCGTAAACCTTGCCTTTTGCCCCAAAGCAGTTTTGAACTAAGTACTACGGAAAAGCTCCCCAGCTAGATTGACCTAGTTTTCCTAATGAACAACATCGATGTGTTTTCGGGAATACTTGAGGTAAGAACAGTAGCTAGTCTGACTGGAGCGGTTCAGAAGTCGGAAAAGCGGTACGTCCATCACATCAGAGCCCTTATATGGCACTAATTATGAGTTGTTTATTCGTAGAGCAGAACAAGCATTTGAAGATAATGTTTATCAAGCATGAAGAGTCTGAAAACTCGGGAAAGGTAGAGAGTGACGAAGTTACTTTGACACTACTTCAACAGTTAGGTGCTATTCAAGATAAACTCAACAATCTGGAAATGATGCCGATATTTTTGTTCTTCAATTGTCTGATTATAAGTACAAGCTTAGAATAGCTGTTATTAATTATCTTGTTAATTTGTATTTTAGAGATGAAATGAGGTTTAACGAGTCAACTCTACTAGCACTAGGAGCTCAACCTTGTGGTAAATGTTTATCTGTTACGAGTGCTGGAGGTAGTGAAATGAAGCATCGGTCTAATGAGGCTTTGAATGATAATATACCGTTTTGACTATTAGAGGTACATTTGTCTTTATGAGCACCTTAATTCAATTTCAGTTAGGTATGACAACAGACAGCCAGGGTCGATTAATTCAAGAGATATGGGCTTTGGACGATTTTTGGCTAGAGTATGACCACAAATATATTCAGTGGCTGTTTCCAATTGATACACAAACAAAGTTTAACCGACATGCTCCAATATTAACGCTAGAGGATAGAACAACATTTGCACAAAACGACAAGCTCAAAGCTGCACACCTGACATCGCTAGAGCTGATGTTAGGTTTTTTTGGGATGAAAATGGTAGATGGGCACATAGTTGCAACAGAAGAGTTAAGTATCAAAGACCACATCTGGCTTAAACATGGCGGTCATAATCACCTAAGAATATCTCGTATTATCCGTAGTTTGGCGCTTTGTGGGCAATTTTCGTTAAGTCAAACATTTCAATTAGCAATGATAGAAACTGCAGTAAATTTTGGTGAGGTTGGTAAAGATACTTTAAGGTACTGGCTTGAAGCCAATATTCTTGAGTAACTTGCTGATGTAATGTGATGTCATGTGATGCCATCGAAGTCGGCTTTGATCGTGTAATCGGGAATGTAAATAATAAGTATTACATTGTTAGTGATGGACAAAGTATAGCAATCTATATGTTAGAATGTTGAGACAAAAAAACGTATTTATGTTGTTTTTAGAGTATCTAAGGAAAATCAATTAGTTAGTGAATGATAAGCATATGGATAACGTAATCAAGCTTTATGTCCTCTTTAATGAAAGAGAATAGAGAACTATCACGGAATCCTCGGTTGTCGACAACGATTAAAAAATATGCTCTGGAACCAATTTTCAAATTTGCAGAGTCACTCATCTTCATAGTCGTTTTGCTTCCCTTTCAGTATGGAGTTGCGGCTAGTTTGCCATAGCAATGGGGGACTGCTTTGTTGCACGAATCGAGTGAATTAAATCAGAACCTCACGATCAGATTAGGGACATTCATTCACTGACTTTGATTTCGTGCCGAAGTCTCGTTACAAAATCGCCAACTGGCGCAAGAACAATAACTCCTTGATCAACAGGGGGGCGCTCACGTTCTGGATTGACGAGGAAGCCATAACTGAGTGGAAACAACCTAAACAGGACAGACGTGGTAGGCCAAGACTGTTTAGTGATCTCGTTACCACGACGGCTCCATGGTAAAGCGCATTTTTTCCTTACCTTTGATGGCGCGACAAGGCTTTATTGACTCAGTTTTTAGATTGGCTAACGTGTCATTGGTTTGTCCTCACTATACCCGTGTAAGCCGCCCAGCCAAGGATGTAGAGGTTGATTTCGAAGCCTCCCCACAACAAGCTCACAGCACAAGAAAGGCAAAATACTTTAGATGTATGTAGTGCACCTGAATAAGCAGCTCTTCCTCCCAACGTCATCGCGCCTATGCTTGAAGATAAGAGAGTTTACATCGCTTCAGAATCAATATTCTACAGAATCTCAAAAGAGCACTCTCAGTTAAAAAGACGAGGGGGCTGCCTCAATCAGCACACCAAAGCCCAAGGTGCAGAAAGCGACAAAGCCAAACTAAGTTTGAAGTTGGGATAATGGCTACTTTCCATCAATTACTAATGGTGAGTACTACTACCTCTATGTAATTATGGATATTTTTAGCAGGAAAATAGTCGGTGCAGAAGTATTCTAAAAAGACCTGGCGAGCACGCAGCAGATTTAGTTCAACGTACTACTTGGAAAGAGAAATGTGTCAATAAAGGGGTAGTGCTACACTCTGATAATGGTGCCCCTATGGGAAGCTAGACAATGTTGGCCAAGATGAATGCACTTTGTGTCATGAGTTCGTGCTCTCTCCCTAGAGTTAGTAACGATAACCCTTACTCCGAGTCATTATTTAAAACTGTCAAATACATACCGTCATAGCCCTTGGGTGGGTTCAGAACTATTGAAGAAGCAAGGAAATGAGTTGGAGATTCAACCTATCGGTATAACTTTGAACAAAAGCACAGCGGAATCAAATATGTAACACCTGAGCAGAGGCACACTGATGAAGATCATGATATCTTAGATCATCGTAAGCTTATTTATCACAAAGCTCAAGCAGCCTAATAAGTTATAAATATGTAAGAAATACGACAGCTCGCTTAAAAATCAAGCGGAAACAAGCGATCGCAATCACCGAGATACGTGGTTGGGGTATAGTTGATGACTTAGTTTTTATGGTGTAGCATCGTTGGTACATTCCAGTTATATTTGTATTGCTTTTATGTCTTTTTTCCGTGCAATCAGAAAATATGCCGAAGCGCTTGAAAATCATGCAGACTCATTGCTCGAGCGACAACAAAGGGAGAAGGAGGCTCGAGAAAACGCGCGGTCTTCATCAACTCAAGATGACAACACCACACCTATAAAACAGCATGTAATAAACGAAGAGTTGTCAAGAAACCTTGATGAAAGATTAAAGAGACGTACTAACCATAACTCTGAGGTTGAAAGTCCAGAAGAAGAGTTAAGAAGATTGCTCGAGCTGCTTAATGATGCAAAGCCTTCGCCAGGTGATAGAATGCAACAGCTCCTTACAATGGAAAGGGTTTCTAACCCAGATGAACATCAGAAGTCTAATAAATTCAAAGAGCCAACGATAACTCCCAAATTTAAACTAAAGGCACAAACTGAGTCTGATTGGCGAGAAGAAGTTAGGCATATGGGCAATGACTTTGATTAAGTTATAATACCATTTAAGTTACCCTCTTAAGCTAGGTTAGCTCTCGCTTCTTTGAACCTCTGCCGCTAATAGGCTCAAGTCATTGTAATTAATTTTTGGGATCTTAAAAGCGTGTGTTTCATAAAACGGCTTAAGATGGATAGTTCCTGATTGTCGGAATTGTTGCTCAAATGCTCGTTTCGCAATCTCCTGCTCAAGTGAAGAGATGTTAAATTGATGTTTAACATCGGCTAGTGATAATATATTTTGCTTCACTAAGCTCGCAGCAATTGCAATTGAAGAACTATGCTTAGTGTTATTTTTATTTGCAATTTCTTGGGTATTTAAACCTTCACTTATCATCTGATAGAAATATTTGGCTTCATTTGGTGAGAGATCAAAAGAAAGCTCACTGGAAGATACAATTCGATACTCTCCTAGTGTAGTAACTTTCACTGGCTGACCGTTTTTCGCATGAGCTTTAGCCGATGAGTTGGCTTTGGTGAAATTGTCATAGATTTCAAAAATGACAGAGCTTTCTTTACTTCCTGATGCGGGGCGCGACTCGATTTGAACTGTAGATGACGTTGCCAGTTTTTTAGGCTCTGCGACAATTGAAGTTACATTATTTTGTTGGTCAATTAACTTGTCGTTTCTACTTGCGGAGATTTTTTGGTCTAGTATCGAGAGAGCTTGCTTTTTGTTTTGTCGTCTTTCATTTTTCTGTTCGAGTTGACGTGGAGCCTGCGTTATTGGTGCTGTATCTATTTGGTTTTTCGCTCTGGCTACGCTCAATGCAAGCTGGTTCGCTTTGGAATCTAAGAATGAATCATCTATTATTTCTGCTATATCTTTAAGTTCACGGTACAACTTTTCGGATTGCTTCAAAGGTTTTTTAGCCATTTCTTGCAGCTCATTGAAATGGTTGGTGGTCGTTTCTTCAATAAAGTCTCCGTGCTCCCTAAAGCAATACTGAATTGCATTAAAGTATGACAGGTGTTGAGTATGCTTGTATGCTTCCACTTGCTTTGAAATACAAATACCTTCTAAAAGGCTGTTTACAGGATCTTCAAACATAGGTTTGAGTGCCTCATTAGACGCTATTGATTTTTGTTTGATTTTGATAATGTGTTCAACCATCTCCCTAGTCGCTGTTTGCTTAAAAACATCGTGGCTAAAAAATTGGACGATGGTTTCGAGCATCTTTAATTGAACAGACCAGACAGCAACAAGATCGCCGAAGATCTTCCTTGAATTCGGTAGTTTGGTCGGAACGAGGCTGTGGACCTTTAGTAGGGTTGAATATGATTTTTCTAGTGCATCTGTATTCTTTGTAAGACTTGATAATTCAATGGTCAGTTTGTCAGAATGTACATTACTAACGACTTTTGGATGATCCTCAATCTGCGCTCTTACGCTGGTTTGTTTCCTAGCCTTATCTTGGCTGGCAACTTTTAAATCTGTGTTAGAGGAGGAAGCTGGTTTTGTGAAAGGTGACTTACTTTTACGAGCCAACCAATCTCCACCTGCGAGTTCGAGAAATGTTAGGATAGCGAAAGGTCCCCAAGCAAAAGCCCAACCAATTGAAACGAGAATGTAGATTGAATAAGCGTGGCTTTTTCGATTTTCAGGAGTCGCTAGACCAACGATAAAGCCCACTGCTAAGAATAGTAAAATAAAAAAAGCCATAAACTCGAGTCTGATAGTTGTGCTTGCCGCGTCTGATAACTGGAGTATCAAACGGTCATTAAATTCTGTTACATAATACAACTGCCAATATTAAACTAATATGTGCTGGGCTCAAAACACCGTTTGATGAATGTGCAGATAAGTTTTGCCAGAGAGGGTTATACATCTTGTTGCCCTTGAGCGGCTCTGACTCTGTACGATGCTGATGTGTAGGTGAAAATGTTAGAGCTACATAGTGTAACTCTTGAGGATGTGTTTGTCTCATTAATAGATTTAGATATGCTGTCTGCGCTGATGTAAAAATGACCTACTAACGCCGACCTAAAATTGCCCCACGTGAGCTGCATTGTCTTAGAGATTGATAAGTGGGATTTAGGACAAATTGCGATGAAAATCACGTAATGAAAACAAAGATAAAAAGTATGTGTAAAAGTATAGGAAATTTAAAATTCCATGAATTTCATTTTAAAAACATATGGTTATATTTATATGGCAATCTCTCACTCACCGCCAAATTCGAAGCCCCAGCAGAAATGCTGGGGCTTTTTCGTTTCCATACTTCCCCCCCTTTCTATGACCGACAGCCTTTTCACTAAATAGTGACTTAGCTCAAAACATCTCGTACTAACCTAGCACTCTCTAGCTTTATGCAACTTGGCCCTATAAGATGGTTTCAGTTCAAAACGGGGTATCATAATGTCTATAACCTCCTATTTTTACGCGGAAAATGCAGATGAACTTGCTAAACAATATAATTCTCTAGCGGCTACGAAAGTCCATCACATTTGGCGAAAGTACTGGCCCAGTGTAGGAGACAATGTATTAGATATTGGCGCGGGCTCGGGAAGAGATTCACTTTGGTTTACTCGTCTGGGCTGTCATGTGGTTGCATGTGAACCTTGCAAAGAGCTGCTCGTTTTAGGTAGTGCTCACACTGGGAAAGAGGTTGTATGGCTTGATGATAGGCTTCCTGGCCTTAACCAACTATCAAAGCTTAATACTAAATTTGATGTCATTTTGGTCTCTGCGGTTTGGATGCATATTCCTAGTAACTTGCGTAAAAAGGCGTTGAATGCCCTAGTTAACCATTTGAAAAATCGTGGTGTTATTGTGATTTCATTGCGTCATGGTTTATTCAATGATGGCCGCGAGTCTTACTCTGTTTCGGTTGAAGAGTTAACGGAACTGGCGAGTGACATCAACTTAGCTTTAGTTGATGTATTCAATGGCGAAGACATACAACATAGGCATGGAGTCAGATGGCAAACCGTTGTGCTAAGAAACAATCCAAGTGTCGATAGGGAGGGACGAGATGGCTCTTGAATTGTATCTGGATAAGTTCAGAAATCTCAATATGAATAGTGCAGGCGGTAAGAAAAGTCCTCACAAGGTTTGTATGCTACTGGCTGTTATGGATCTTATTCATGTGGGTGGCATTGCGTCGAATAAGATATTTTTTAATCAGGCTCTCAAAGATCAATTTACCCATCATTTTGATAACTTTGCTCAAGGAAGAGATAAAAATACGCCTGAGAATCCATATTTTCATCTAAAGAGCGAAGGCTTTTGGCATCTTAAATTGGAGGAAGGGTATAAGGAACAAGCTGTCAAACGTTACTCATCAAAAGCTATCTCATATGCTTATCTAGATGAGGAGCTTTTTGACTTTATGAAAAGTCATATCGTGTCAAACGAGTTGAAAGATGCCTTAGTAACCAATTTGTCCGACATAGCATCACTTTACTATCAATGGTTATTGGATTTAGGTAAGTCTGAGAAGACGGCAACCAATTACCTTGGAGCTATTCGTGGCTCAATTTCAAATTGGCTGATGGATGCAAACGAGATCCGAGAACCATTAACAGAGGTGAAATCATATAGCCGATTTGTTTCGTTGGAAGCGAAGGCCAAAACGATGGAGCTCTTTAAACAGCGCGATAGCAAAGGTAAAGGCATGTATAGTGCGGCGCTGGTTCACTACAACAATTTCTTGGCAGATCTGGCTCAGGTAGACGTCAATGCAGATATACGTCAAGTTATGTCTGACCAGAAGCTTACTGAAACGGAAAAGACAATTCTGGTGAATACTAGAATTGGACAGGGCAATTTTAGGGCTCAGCTGGTTGAAATGTGGGGCGGTTGTGCCTTAACCGGGTATAAGAACACTCAACTCCTTCTTGCTTCTCATATCAAACCTTGGCGGGATTCGAGTAACGAAGAACGTCTAGATAAATATAACGGGTTGCTCCTGTTGGCAAACTTAGATAAAGCGTTCGACCTTGGATTTATATCGTTCGATAATCAAGGAAAAGTGATGATCTCCAAATACCTCGAAAAGCCTGAGGTAGTTGGTATTCATGAAGCTATGTCATTTCAAATATCAAGTCAGCATAGGCGTTACTTGGAACATCATAGGGGTGTTCTTTTTAAAGGGCGTTAAGCAAGAGTCTCCTCCCGGATCGAGACTCTTTAGCACCGGCAACAAATACAAAAAAGCTCCCAACGGGAGCTTATACACAGACTTCGATACTTAAAAAAAGAGCGTAATCACGCAAACTAACTATCTTGCTTTTCTGTTGCAAGAGCAGATGACAAGGTGTCTGTTATTTCGTCTATCATTCGCTCTATATCGCGTATTACACTACTTTGGACAATGGAGTTTTCCGTTAGAAGCTGGTCAATTTTCTCTATATGATGAATAGCATATGAGTCTGGGGCAATAGTAGATATTGCTCCCTTGAGCTGATGAAGTGCTCTCTTAGACATATTAATATCATGACTTCTAACAAGTGCTTTAAGCTTACTAGCATCTTGTTTTGCTATGGAAATTAACTCAGGGGCATACTCATTAATTATTTGTGTTGCAGTTGGCGGCAAGTTCTCAAATTCTTGGCTTGAGAGTTGAAGCTCCATAAGTAATTGTGCAATGTGTTCGCGTTCAAAAGGCTTAGTGATACTGCCCGAGAACAACTCTTCATATCGACTTTCTATAGGTTCTATACTGGATGAAATTATGGGTATCTTACCATTGCTGTTCGACTGAACATGCATTGCAAGGTCATACCCACTTTCGCTAGGGAGTACGATATCGGTAATTACGATATTGAATGAAGAGTTGTTAAACGTAGAAATTGCAGATACAACGCTTGATTCTACAACCACATCAATACCTAGATCTGAAAGGATATCCTCCAAAATAAGGTTGTTTATAGGGTTGTCGTCAACAATCAAAGCTCTTATAGACATCACTCACCATCAATCAACATTCATATGCATCTAAAGGTATCTTAAATTAGCCTTACAAATCAATAAATAACAGATATTCCAAATGATATATCGAGCAAACTAGCAAGTTCACCTTACTAAGAGGAAAATGGAACGTTTAAGTTTTTACTCAAAACATTTTTTATCAGTTAAATCAAGTGCATTCCACAGAAAACTAAGTATTTTCCTACAAAATATATTCAGATTTTGGGATAACATTCGCAAATAGTCCAGTTGCGTACATGTCTTGTTGATGTGCACTTAAGTGCTCAGTCCAACCAGCGTACTACAAACAGAGTTTTTTATCTATGAACTACACTATAGATGTAAGGCTCAATAAATGAGAGTGGGGTGGAAATTACGATGAACGAAATGATGATGGTTTCAGAATCAATACTAACAAGATTCGGCTTTGATCTAATGACTTCTAAGAGTTTCAAATCAGGATTCTTCATTGTGGGTAAAGCCTCTTATGTGAACATCGCTATTACATACGGTTATAAAAACGGGTTTTCGGTGGATATTCTCCCTAATAAGGAGTTTATAGGTCTGACTGTAGATATCTCACCATTTGATTTTCCTAATGACCCTACATGGGAAGTAGAGCTACTTAATATTGTAAGGCGTGCACTAAAACAAAATGCCGCTATTGAACGCAAATTTCTGATGAACGAGAAGTTTAGAGAAATTACCAATATCAAATTAAACCGTATGCAGCGCTCCAACCTAGTTGGCTGATCTGGTAATTGGAACTTTAACGTAACCAGTTCAAAAGGCTAAATAATGAAAGAAAAAGATTTCAATTTACTAATAGTTGATGATACTCCGGCAAACATTGACCTCCTGAGCGGTATATTACTATCAGAATATAATATTAAAGTCGCCACGAATGGTTCTTTAGCGTTAAAACTTGCTGAACAATCACCTAAGCCTGATTTGATCCTATTAGACGTAATGATGCCTCAGATGGATGGTTATGAGGTTTGCACACTCCTTAAGAGTAATCCTGTTACCGCTACAATCCCAGTGATATTCGTTACGGCTAAGTGCGAGGTAGAAGACGAAACCAAAGGATTTGATATTGGAGCTGTTGACTACATCGTAAAGCCTATAAGCCCACCAGTAGTAAAATCTCGAGTGGCTACGCATTTGGCGTTACACAATCAAAGAAGAACACTGGAACAACAAGTACATTTACGTACGCAGGAAATTAGAGAAAACCAACTTGAGATAATTAGTTGTCTTGGTAGAGCCGCTGAGTTTAAAGATAACGAAACTGGTATGCATGTAGTGAGAATGAGTCACTACAGTCGAATACTTGCAGAGGCACTCAATATTGAACAAAAGTGGTGCCAATTATTATTTGAAGCATCTCCAATGCATGACATCGGTAAAATAGGTGTTGCGGACAATATACTTAAAAAAAACGGAAGCTTAACTCCAGAAGAATGGGAGCACATGAAGGAGCACGTTAACTACGGTGTTCAGATATTGGGTGATCATAAATCTGAGTTAATCGATATGGCTAGGCAGATTATTGAATATCACCATGAAAAATGGGATGGCTCAGGTTATCCAAAAGGCGTGCTAGGTGAAGAGATACCATTATCTGCGAGAATAGTGATGATAGCGGATGTATTTGATGCACTTACAAGTGATAGGCCCTATAAAGAGGCTTGGCCAGTTGAAGAAGCATTTAGCTATTTACAAGAGCATGCGGGTACTCATTTTGACCGTAAGCTAGTTGATGTTTTTCTTACACAAAAAGCAAAGATATTGGACGTAAAAGCAAGTTTTGCCGACTAAAATGTTGGAGGCTTCACGTATGAATGATGAGCATGTTGATAGCTCTATAGATAGGTCAAACAAAATCACTTTAGGCTTTGTTTTAGTCGTTGTTATATTAATGACTTTAGGAGTCACCGCTTGGAAAAGTCTAAATAAACTGTTTTCAGCTGTCGAACGTTATGATGGCGCAAGTCAAATATTAATAACGTTGGATAGGGCTCGATTACATGAATTATCTTATACTCGTGACTTAACATCCGATGCATCAAAGGAAGCTTTGCACTACATGAATGAAGCATTATCATTTACCGGTAGTCTTGATTCTTCGGAAACGAACTTCAATAATAATCTTAATAGTATTAAAAACGAATTGGAACGATACCGTGACGACTTTGTTAGCTATGTCTCATTAAATGATCACTTGAGTTCATCTAAGAAATCAATGGTGCAATATGCACAGAATTCTAGTGCACTAATTGATAGATTAAGAGACTTACAAAT
>NZ_JPJA01000018.1:0-3453 GCF_000733315.1 Vibrio sp. ER1A | reverse complement strand
ATGATCAAAGCACTCAACAAGCTGACCGGGATAGGTATGCCTGAAACTCAGTATGTTGTTTAAGATGTGATCTATTTAGCTAACGTTCCTAGCGTTCGCTCTTTAGCTGAATTCGGCAACAAAGCCTTGGCAAACACAAGACAAGAAAACTCTCAAACGTATCAACAAACTCATCAACGATGTTAAGCGCTCTCCGTTTGAAGGGATTGGTAAACCAGAACCGTTAAAAGAGAACCTATCTGGTTTTTGGTCTCGGCGTATCGATGATACTAATAGGTTTGTTTATGCAGTCGATGAGCAAGCAATAACGATCATTTCGTGCCGTTACCACTACTAAACTCAGACTCAACTGTCTGACATCAAATAGATACTCAAGACCTAAATTAAGCAACATCTAATTTAACATATTGCAATAATATAAATTAGCTTATACTAATGAATCTAAAAACCTATTTTAGTCTACTAACAACTTTTCTTTTGGGATAAGACGCGTATAAGTACGAGCTATTGTCAATGTGATTGCCCGCTTGAAGAAGAAGGGGCGACTTCGAGCGGATGTGAACAAAGGTCAGTTTAATTTCTGGTTACGTCATGATGAGCGTAAAACTCTTGTAAAGGAGAGGTCCGCATTAAAAATCGAATTGTAATATGCTGATTTATTTAGCGAACAACGGAGATATTGCATATTGGTTTACTTGATAAAATAGTACCGCCATCAACATCAGCATCACTCCCACTAAAAATCGTAATATAATTCCCCAATATGGCGAAATATATGTGGATGTTGTGAGGTAGCTATAAACGATCCTCTTACCCGCTACTGTCATGACTGCAATGGTTGAGGTGGTAAAAGCAGTTCCAAGTGCCATAGCAAATACACTTAATATTCCTATCCAAAATTGCTGAGTAATACTGGATAAAAAGAGAACTAAAATTGCACCAGTACATGGTCGAATACCAATGCTTAGTACCATTAATACAAATTCTTGCCAGTTTGAAATAGTATTGAGCTCATTTGGTGTGGCTTGATGTTTATGCCCACAACTACATACACCATCATTGTGTACATGAGAGTGTCTCACATGACTTGGACGATGACGAAGTGATTGGATAGCTATATACCCACCAAGTAAAAATACGGCAACGAAACTGGCGTGAATAAAATCAACCACCACAAGATTGAGTTTTTTCATAGTAGTGTCTATCACAAATAGCATTCCACTTACTACAGCGATAGCCGTAATGGCTTGAAGCAGCGCGGAAATGACGGTAATAGCTATACCGAGTTTGAGTTTCGAATTGTGTGTGGCGATATACGTGTTGACGACCACCTTACCATGTCCCGGACCTAGTGAGTGCAAGATACCGTAAATCAGACTGACTTTGATTAACACTGAAAAAGAGGACCAATCTAGTTTCGATGTGTAGAGAATATCGCTGAGTTGACTGACAACTACTTTTTGCCATTGAATGGACTTCATTAGGAGAGTTGGCCAAAATTGATAGAGTATATAACCTAACAGCAAACCAACAATAACGAGAAGCACAATAAAAAAACGGTAACGTTGATCTATTTTGACCGATTGAGGGTCCGTTATAGTCGTTTTCATAAATTATTTATGCTCCGTATGACAAGTGATCTTTGCATTTTGGGTGAAGAGTTGTCCGAGCGAATCATCAGGATCTGCATCTGCTGGGATTGACAGTGCATAGTTAACTTGTGCCGATGTAGGATTGGGTTGATGCAGTTTAATCTCACAGTAGGGAGTTAATGTCTTATCTAGGTTTATATCATTGGCTGTGGCCCACGACATGTCGATATAGTAGGTTGGGTCGAATATCTTGAGGCTTAGAGTTTGATTATTAAAGGGGTACGGATGAACAAGTGTGATAGTAAAACTTAATATTGCTTTTCCTTTACTTTGAGTTAACTCACTGTGTTGAACTGCCTTATATCGAATCGGTGTTTTACCATCACTATCTAGAAAATACGTGAAGTAATGGCTGCCTAGCATATTGCCCACAACCTCTTTGCTCAACTTATCTAGTGTCTGCTGCTTGTGTTGAGGAGTCATATCTTCTCCATCAAAGAGATAAGCTGTAGTCATTGGATCGAATACTCATCGCATTTTAAAACCAGTAATCGCTTTTTCTGAACCCAATACGGTGGTTTGCATGTCTATCCAAGAGTGAGGATGGGCGAACGAAGTTTTACTACCGAGAAAACTCATGATAAATAGCGTGATTTGGAAGTAGAATCTAGGAGACATACACATAGAGTAAAATGTTGCATCATGTCACTTTGGACTGAGATAACGTTGATTAGTTTCGTAAGGCATAGTGATTAGTTGCCTTGTACGACGCGATTAACCACCTTCAGTCAATACGCTGAAGGTGGTCTATGGAGAAATACTCAAATTTACTTCATTGAGTTAACCATTGTGATGACATTATGTTTAAAGGCATCGATGTAAGTAGGAGCATTCCCATTAGCATGTGTTAATGCTTCTGGATATAATTCTCCACCCGCAGTTGCTCCTGTTGCGCTTGCAATTTGTTTGACTAAACGTGGGTCAGTCTGGTTTTCAATAAAATAACAGTGGATCTTTTCCGTTTTCATTTGATCAATAAGCTTGGCAACACCACTTGCACTGGCTTCTGATTCGGTGGAGAAACCTACAGGGGACAAGAATTTGACGCCATAGGCTTCGCCGAAATAGCCAAACGCGTCATGGCTAGTCAAGACTTTTCTCTTTGATTTTTGAATAGTATTGAACTGTGTGTTTGCCCATTGATCTAATGCATCAAGTTGGGCGATATACGCTTCTCCGTTTGCCCTGAAGTAGTCGGCATATTGAGGCTCGGTTTTGATGAGTGCTTCCATAATATTTCTCGCATAGACTTCTGCATTCTTGGCACTATTCCATGCATGTGGGTCGGTTATGGTTTCCCCATCTTCTTCCATTTTTCGTGTCGAAATACCTTTAGATGCGGTAACAACCATCCCCTGATATCCGGAGGCTGAGATAAGACGCCCCATCCACCCTTCCAGACCTAATCCACTTACGAATACTAGGTCTGCTTGGCTCAGAGTGACACTATCCTTTGCCGTAGGTTCAAAAGTATGGGGGTCACCATCAGGACCAACTAAAGTTGAGACTTGGATATGTTCCCCTCCGACTTGTTTAGCAATATCGGCAAGAACCGAAAAGCTTGCAACAGTTTGAACGGTTTGTGCATGCGCATAAGTACTCAGGAGCGCAGCAAACGAAAAAATAGCGGTAAGCGTTTTTTTCATTATGTATTCCTTTATTTATATCGAATAGATTGAGACTTAAAGATGGGGCAGATGCCTTTATGGGCTCCAAACAGAATTGACAATAAAAAAATAATGGTCGCGGCCAGTACGATAGCGGGACCGGCAGGCAGTGACTCGAAGGTAAGGAAACTCAA
>NZ_JPJA01000017.1:0-10437 GCF_000733315.1 Vibrio sp. ER1A | reverse complement strand
TGAATTCGGCAACAAAGCCTGGCAGCGACTTAAACGTTTTGCATACAATCCTGGGTATGGACCTGTACCAAACCTAATCGCTACATCGATATTACCCAACTCAAAATTATTCAGTGTGTCACTAACGTGTAATGTAATGTCAAAATCCGATGTATTTCGGTTATTTAAACAAGGGATTAGCCACTTCAAGGCTAAAGATGAAGATGTGGAGAGGCGTAACTCCTTTTCAGTATGCATATTTCGAAGTTTCTGCAACGCCTGTGGCCAAATGTCTAAAGAATTAGACGCTGCACCACATATTATCTTGCCTGCCACTGTCAATTTTAGAGTTCTAGTCGTTCGTTCAAATAGAGTATATCCCAGGGCTTGTTCTAATACTCTGATACGATGACTGACTGCTGATTGTTGAACATTCAATTTTTCTGCAGCGCGAGTAAAACTCAGTTCCTCACTGATAGCTGCTAATAGTGGTGCAGCATTGCTCAGTTTATTTATTAACTTATCTTCTTGTCGATTCATGAAATATCCTCATGTATTCATGAGTAGATATCCTAGTTTACCTTTCCTAACATAACCAGCGAAAGGTAAATAAAACTGGATAGGAGATACATTATGACCCATATTAAAGCACAGATTATCAATGGTTTTACTAAAGATGGAAACGGTGGTAACCCCGCAGGAGTCGTACTGAATGCGGACCAATACTCTGAAGAACAAATGCTGAAGATTGCACAGAAAATCGGATTATCTGAAACCGCATTCGTGAGTTCCTCTCATAGTGATACATACAAACTTGATTTTTTCACACCGAACCAACGTATCGCTCATTGTGGTCATGCCACCATTGCAACGTTTTCGTATTTGGCCGAGAAAGGGCTACTTCAAGAAGGTGCCGCGAGTAAAGAAACGGTCGATGGCTCTCGAAAGATTCTCATCCAGAAAGGCATGGCTTATATGGAACAGGTTGCTCCCATCTATAGCGAACCGAACCAGTGGTCTGAAGCCTCAGTGGAGAAAGCAGAGGTTTTGAAGGCACTTAACCTTTCTAGTTCAGAATTAATAGAGGGAGCTCCGATTATAAAGGTCAATACCGGAAATAGCTTCGTTATTATTCCAATTAAAAACTGCAGCACCTTAGCCAAGCTAAAACCTAACTTGGACTTGATTGAAGATATTAGCAACAAGTTAGATTTGATAGGCTTCTACGCCTTCACTCAACAGCATACAGAAAAAAGTATTGCCGCTACCACGAGAATGTTTGCGCCTAGATTTGCAATTGATGAAGAATCAGCTACGGGCATGGCTGCGGGTCCTCTTGCCTGCTATTTATACGACTATCTTGGACAGCGCTTTTCAGAAATTACAATTGAGCAAGGAGCGTATATGACACCTAAATCACCAAGTTTGATCTGCGTCGCTCTAAGTTTACACAAGCAAAGAATAACTGGTTTGATGGCGGGCGGGTATGGCAAGGTAATGAAAGAACTAGATATAAGGCTATAATTGGCGAAAGTTGTCAGTCAAAGGAGTTACCATGACAAAAGACCATTCCATCAGCCTGATTTGCGTTTGTTCAAGATGAAAAGAATATCAAAATCCAACAATCGAGAGAAGCAAAACAGGTCGTAGGTTAGCTATAAGCTCTGCTTTGCTGATCAGTATATATTTTGTATGCACTCAACCCCGATATTCCATTTTCATAAAAGCGAAGTTGGTAAATTGTACGACTTTGTTTGACGAACGGCTTATTGAAAAAGGAAATAAGGCTCCTAATCTAATAGAGTTTTACGTTTGAGGCTGATAACAACCTATTATTGGTCATATCGCCAATGACAAGGACATGGATAAGTCCATTCAAGTCATGCATTCTTGTCGTGTAGATAAGAATAACGAATCTTGGCCAATTGCGTTCAATTGATACAAGGATTGGACGGCTTTTTGTTTACCGTATAAATGAACTAGGTGAGCTAATCGGCATTCACAATGTAGGTACCGGTTGTGTCCCGTTAAGTTGTCTTTGTGAGACAAAGCTTGATCGTCAATGAAGGTTCACAAAAGGAGTATCATTTTGCTCATGATAGCGGAAGTAATGTCACTGGCTAGCAGCCACTGGTTCGGTTGGCTAGTATGCTCAATCTGATAAGGCCACTGTACTGAAGACATCTCGTTCTTAGACCTTCTCTTCTATAGAAACTAAGTAATTGCCCAAGTCTTTTGTATGCAGTGCTTTATTGTTAATCAAACACGATACCGTTCCCCACAGGTAAGGGAGTAAATGAATGTTCAAAACTGCGAAGGCATTGGAACGCGGCTACGACCAATATACATGGCATTGTTATCGAAAAATGACTTGGTCATCAGCGAGAAAAAACCGCGTTCTTTTGTCTTGTTACATTTTTGGACAGAGCTTTCTTTGAATACTCAGCTAAATCAAAAAAACGATTCTCTAAATATCACTGAGAATTCTAAATCAACAACAGTTTCAGTAACCTCAATATTTTCAATTCTGTCCGCTAATAAAGTGGCTGCCTTTATACCCATGCCTTTTCTGTCAATGTTTATGGTGGTTATCGATGGGATGTTTGACGACGCGATGTCGAGGTCCCCAAAACCGATTACTGAAAGGTCTTCAGGGACCCTGAGCCCCCTCCGTCTAGCTTCAGTGATGCAACCTTGGGCTAGTGTATCCGTAGAGCATGCAACGGTATCAATATCTTGATGCTGGCTCAGAAGTTTATCGAGACCTTCTCGGCCCGACATCAAGCTTGCAGGTACAGGGACGTAAGAAGTGTTATAGGAGATAGATTCTCGCTCGAGTACCTTTAAGATACCGTTTTTACGCTTTAAAGCTCGCTCATCTTTAGTCCAAATCAAACCCACTTTTTTTGGTTTTCTTTTGGAAATCAAGCGACCTATTTCTTCACCAATCGCATCATGTGAAAGTCCAACTAACATATCAATTGGTGTTGGTGTCGAATCCCATATCTCTACAACTGGAATCTGAGAGTTTAACAGTAGCTTCTTGAGCTTATTATTGTGATGCACACCGGTTAGGACGATTCCATCTGGTCGCCGGGTAAGTAGGTTAGACACGATATCTGCTTCATTATCCTGCTCGAAGCCTGCGACACTGAGGAGTACATGATACCCACGTTTAGTAATGGTGTTGCTAATTGCCTCAATTGTTTCAACGAACATACCGTTGTTGATCTGCGGTACAACAATCGCTACTAAATTGCTCTTATTGGAAGCTAAGCTTCCTGCCATTTTGTTTTGTATGTATCCCGTGCACTCAATTGCTTGTTGCACTTTCTTCAACGTTGCGCTTTTGACCATTGATGGATTGTTAAGGGTCCGGCTTACCGTCATAGCAGAAAGCCCTGCTACACGAGCAACATCAGCAAGAGTTGGAGATTTGGTTTTGTTTTTTTCGTTCATCTCTATCAATAGGCAGATTCCGAATCATTTAGCCTAATCATTTCTCCATTTTGAGCAAGCAAAATAGCGCATTAAGTTGCACTAGATCATGAAATGATAGCCTTAACATAAATATCTGAAATTTTCTAAAATAGTGATAAAGATCATCTATCTGTCTTTATAACTTGTTACTACTGTGATTTTGGCAATGTTTTAATCAATTTTAGATTACAAAGAGAACAGTAAATGGTTATAAATGATTGCGCTAACATTTTGTGATTGTGTCGCAGTTTCCGACGGCGACTTCCTATATAGGATTAAATATGAAGAAAGTATTTCCAAACAAAGCCAAGATCGCGTTGAGAGAACGAGTGCGACTAATCGGCTGTTGGTGCGGGCTAACCAACCACCTCTCTACTGAGCTAATTGGCCAAGTAGGCTTTGATTGGTTGTTGATTGATTGTGAGCATGCATCAAACGATTTAGGCACTTTGATACCGCAACTGATGGCGTTAAAAGATAGTCACTCTTTTCCATTTGTTCGCCCTACTTGGAACGACAAGGTTGAAATCAAACGTCTACTTGATATCGGATTTTACAACTTTCTCGTCCCGTTTGTGGCAACTCGCGAGCAAGCCGAACAAGCTGTGTCGTACACCAGGTACCCTACCCAAGGTGTTCGAGGTGTCAGCGTAGCTCATCGAAGCAACAACTGGGGTTTTGAAGAGAATTATCAGTCTGAAATCAATGACAATATTACGGTGGTTGTTCAAATCGAAGACCGAGAAGGCGTTGAAAACATCAAAGATATTTTAGATGTCGATGGTGTGGATGCAGTCTTTATTGGGCCATCAGACTTAGCGGCGTCATATGGCTACCTTGGCAATGCGAAAGCAGAAGAAGTCCAGAGAGCGATTGAACATGTGTTTAACGCGGCAAGTGCAGCGAACAAATCGGTCGGTATTTTAGCGCCAAATAATGATGACGCGCGCTTTTATCTAGAGTGTGGCGCTAACTTTGTCGCAGTTGGTAGCGATATCGGGCTATTAAAAAACGCTACTGTTGAACTAAAAAACAAATTTATGGAGTAAAGAGCATGAACATTGGATTTATTGGGCTTGGCATCATGGGTAAGCCTATGGCGAAAAATCTTCTCAAGGCGGGATATGAACTAACGGTTTACGATTTCAATAAGTCATCAGTCTCAGAACTAGTCGAGGCTGGGGCTACCTCGGCAGACTCTTCCCGAGCAATTGGTGAGGCATGTCAGGTGATTATTACCATGCTCCCTAATAGTCCACATGTAAAAGCTGCGCTTTTGGGTGAGGGTGGAGTGATTGAAACAGCTCAGGAAGGCACTGTAGTCATTGATATGAGCTCAATTGCCCCCCTTGCTGCCCGTGAGATCCATGAAGGATTGGCTGAGAAAGGCGTGAGGTATTTAGACGCCCCAGTTTCTGGTGGAGAGCCTAAGGCGGTTGAAGGTACGCTAGCTGTCATGGTTGGTGGGGAAAAGTCTGTTTTTGAAGAAGTTCAATCAGTGATTCAACCCATGGCTAGCTCTGTTACCTATGTGGGTGAGATTGGCGCTGGCAACGTAACCAAGCTCGCGAATCAAGTGATCGTTGCTCTTAATATCGCAGCAATGAGTGAGGCATTTGCTCTAGCCAAAAAGGCGAATGTGGATCCTCAAGCTGTATATCAGGCGATCCGTGGTGGTTTGGCTGGCTCAACTGTACTCGACGCAAAAGCTCCAATGGTCCTCAATCGAGACTTTAAACCCGGCTTTAGGATTGATTTGCACATCAAAGATCTGATGAATGCCTTAGAAACCTCTCATGGTGTTGGTTCACAGTTGCCATTAACCGCTCAGGTTATGGAAATGATGCAATGTTTACGAAATGATGGTCATGGTCAATGCGACCACAACGCCCTTGCATTGTACTACGAGAAGTTAACTGGTATTGAGATTAAGTAGATCAATCCTGGATAACTTAGTAAGAAAACATCATGTTAGAAAAAATAGGGTATTCCTAATGACATCTCCTAAGGTTATAAAAGTTGAAGTAATTCCTGTCGCAGGTCGCGATAGCATACTGCTTAACTTAAGTGGTGCACATGCACCTTTCTTTACTCGCAATATTGTCATTATTACTGATGAAAGTGGTAATCAAGGTGTTGGTGAGGTTCCTGGCGGTGAAAAAATACGCCAAACGCTCGAAGAATCGGTAAACCTAATCATTGATAGACCGATTGCTGAGTACAAAAACATTAAAACAGCCATAACTAAAACATTTCGTAGTAGAGACTCAGAGGGTCGTGGTAAGCAGACGTTTGACTTGAGAACAACGGTACACGTCGTCACTGCTGTTGAAGCAGCCCTATTAGATCTGCTTGGTAAACATCTAGGTGTAAATGTTGCGTCTCTACTTGGAGATGGACAGCAACGTGATCAAGTCGAGATGTTGGGATATTTGTTCTTCATTGGTGACAAAGAGCTGACGGACTTACCGTACCAAGATCAGGATTCTGAAGATTGTGAATGGTATAGAATCCGTCATAAAGAAGCAATGACACCAGAAAGCATTGCTCAATTGGCTAAAGCAGCTCACGACAAATATGGCTTTAATGACTTTAAGTTAAAAGGTGGAGTGCTGAGTGCTGATGACGAAGCCAAGGCAGTAACGGCAATTAAAGAACGCTTTCCAGATGCAAGAGTCACACTTGACCCGAATGGTGCTTGGTCACTAGAAGAGTCTGTCCGCATCGGTAAAGTGTTGAGAAATGTGGTTGCGTACATGGAAGACCCATGTGGTGAAGAAGGTGGCTTATCAGGCCGAGAAGTTATGGCTGAATTTCGCCGCAGAACAGGCCTTCCGACAGCCACGAATATGATTGCAACTGACTGGCGTCAAATGAACCATGCCCTAAGTTTACAATCTGTTGATATCCCACTAGCCGATCCACATTTTTGGACGATGGAAGGATCGGTTCGAGTCGCTCAGATGTGCTATGAATTTGGTTATACATGGGGATCGCACTCAAACAATCATTTCGACATTTCTCTAGCTATGTTTACCCATGTTGCAGCTGCTGCACCTGGAGAGATTACCGCGATTGATACTCATTGGATCTGGCAAGAGGGAAATCAAGGTTTGACGAAATCTCCTTTTGAGATCGTCAATGGCCTAGTGGAAGTGCCCAGCAAGCCTGGTCTAGGTATTGAACTTGATATGGAGAAAGTGAAAGAAGCGAACAAACTCTACAACGAATATTGTTTAGGCTCGCGGGATGACTCCATTGGTATGCAGTACTTGATAAAGAACTGGACTTTTGATCCTAAGAAACCCTGCATGATTCGTGATTAACGTAGCACAGTTTTAGTAATAGGTATTTGAGATGAAGGAGCTAATTCCACGTTATATCAAGGTCCACTCTGAAGATAACGTTGCTATTGTTGTCAATGCTGGTGGCTTACCAAAAGGCACTGCATTTAGTGACAGCATCACTTTGCAAGAACATGTTCCAGAAGGGCATAAAGTCTCTCTTGTGGACCTAAAAAAGGGAGATGATATTGTCCGATATGGTGAGGTCATTGGTTACGCAAAACAAGATATTGTGAGCGGTGGTTGGATCTCAGAATCGCTCGTCGAACTTCCAAATCCTCCGGCATTAGCAGACATACCTCTCGCGACAAGAAGCCGACCTAACCAACCGGCAATAGATGGCTACACCTTCAAGGGCTACAGAAATGCAGATGGTAGCGTGGGCACTAAGAACCTGTTAGGCATTACAACCAGTGTGCATTGCGTATCTGGAGTTGTAGATTACGTTGTTGACCTTATTGAGAAGGAACTGCTTCATAAGTACCCAAATGTTGACGGGGTGGTTGCACTTAACCATCTGTATGGATGCGGTGTAGCTATCAACGCACCAACGTCAGTTATTCCTATTCGTACGATACATAATATCTCACTGAACCCCAATTTTGGTGGGGAAGTGATGGTTGTGGGACTTGGATGTGAAAAGCTCCAACCAGAGATGTTGCTTGCAGGAACTGAAGAAGGGCTATCGGACATCGGTGTTGAAGAAACAGATGTTATTTCACTTCAAAGTGAAAATCATATTGGTTTTCAATCGATGGTTCGTAACATCATGGAAACGGCAGAAAGGCACTTGGCGAAGCTTAACAAGAAGGAGCGAGAAGAGTGCCCTGTAGCAGACTTGGTTGTTGGCCTACAGTGCGGTGGTAGTGATGCTTTTTCAGGAGTGACCGCTAACCCCTCTATTGGCTACGCAGCGGATCTTTTGGTGCGATGTGGTGCCACTGTCATGTTCTCAGAAGTTACAGAAGTTAGAGATGGTGTGCACCTTTTGGGCCCTAGATGCAGCGACGAAGAGGTCGGCAAGCGATTACTGCAAGAGATGGAGTGGTACGATAACTATCTGAGCCTAGGTGAAACAGATCGCCGAGAAAATCCATCACCTGGGAACAAAAAGGGCGGCCTATCAAACGTTGTTGAGAAAGCACTAGGCTCGATAGCGAAATCAGGTACATCAGTCATCAACGAAGTTCTCTCACCAGGGCAAAGACCAACACAAAAAGGTTTGATTTTTGCGGCGACACCAGCAAGTGACTTCGTGTGCGGAACACAACAGGTTGCTTCAGGCATAACGGTTCAGCTTTTTACCACAGGCCGTGGCACTCCGTACGGGCTTAAAGCAGTGCCAGTAATAAAATTGAGCACTCGAGACTCAATAGCCAAGCGCTGGCATGACTTGATTGACATAAATTGCGGAACGGTTGCAACTGGTGAATCGAGCCTAGAAGACATGGGGTGGGAGATATTTCATCACATCATGGCTGTAGCGAGCGGTGAAAAACAAACTTATTCAGATAAGTGGGGATTATACAACCAACTGGCGGTATTTAACCCTGCGCCAATAACGTAAATATTATTTAATAACTTGAAACAGAGGTTCTTATGAAGAGCATCATTAAAAACGCAATTACACTATCTTTGATGGCATTACCTATGGTTGCCATGGCAGTCGAAAAGCCAAATTTCGGTAATATCCGTGTAGTCATCGGTTCAAAATCAACAGGTGGTGACACCTATCAGGCTTCGTCGATTATTTCAGAAGCACTAGCGGAAAAACTGGATACAAACGTGAAAGTTGATGCAGTTGGTTCAAGCGCGGCATTCAGTACACTGAAACGTATGCGTAATGGAAGCACCATCATGATTTTCCACGATCAATCGTATCTGGGCAACCTATATGGTAAACGCGGCTACTTTGACATTTTTGATGAGTTCATTATTGGCCCTACATTTGCGATTAACCCTGCAAACGCATACTTAGTCCCTAAGAACTCTCCCTACAACAATTTAGATGAAGTTATTGATGCAGTAGGTAATGGTGAAACGATTCGTGTTGCTATTCAACCAGGTGGCGTTTCCGAAATTGGCTTCAGTGCTATCAAGAATGCAATTAAGCTTAAGTATCCTGGTAAGGAATCAAATTTCATCCCTGTAAATACCGGTTCTCAGTCAGACAAGAACCAACAGTTGTTTGATGGTCTCGCTGATATGATTCAAGGCAGTTTGACTGCGAACGAACAGTTCTCTCGTCTACCGGAGTCAGATCAGAAAGCGATGAAGTTTGTATGGTTAACTTCTGCGAAAGAAACGCTAGCGATCGCCAACAAAAACGGCTTTGGTAAGCTGAGTAAAGAAGAAGTGGACTCCTACGCTGAGCCTAGCGTAATGGTTCCGATGGATGCTCAGTCCAACTTCACTTTCGATAAAGAGTTCTTTTTCTTATACAACAAGAATATGCCTAAAGATAAGATCGAGTACATCGACCAAGCACTTAAAGAGATCTACGAAGAAGGTCTTATTCAGCCTAAGTTAGAGAAAGCATTCTTTGTTCCTAACTTCAGGGAGTCTAAGTTGGCGTATCAACACCTTCATCAGAAAAATGACAAGTACAAAGAGATACTTGAAAATATTACGGAATAAAACGTAATTCGTAAGGTCTAGCCCGCAATGACTTGTTGCGGGCTATTGAGGCAGAGATTTCAAATTAGTAAGAGATCATATAATT
The DNA here is from genome assembly GCF_000733315.1 of Vibrio sp. ER1A. Classification (NCBI taxonomy): domain Bacteria; kingdom Pseudomonadati; phylum Pseudomonadota; class Gammaproteobacteria; order Vibrionales; family Vibrionaceae; genus Vibrio; species Vibrio sp. ER1A. Next base: position 912 of record NZ_JPJA01000017.1, on the reverse strand, counting down.
ATGCAAGTCAGTATTGATTTCGACAGCTCGCATCTATTCTTTCCAAGAATAATTATTATCAGCTTGTTGTTTGTTGGTGCAATAATTTTAATTCAACGAAGAGAAGATATTTGGTGCAGATTAAGATCATTTTCACTTCACCAGATTATCAATAAGGATAATGTAAAAGCTTATATTTTTGTTGGTCTAATAGGTGCTTATATTTTGGGTATGGAGTCCCTAGGTGAGCTGTTTCCGAATACAGGCTATGCTTTTTTAATCTTGACTATACCACTGATGTTCCTGATCCCATTTTTAGTAGAAGATACACTAACTAAGAAACAAGTCGTATTCATCGCTATAAATGCAGTGGTATCTCCAATAACTGCATGGTTAGTTTTAGGACAGCTATTTAACATCACACTTCCTTGATATTCGAGTAGCACTCTATCAAGTAAAAGGATTATTTATGGATATTTTATCCCATCTTTCATTGAGTATGTTTGCACTTAGCTCATTGGGTGTGCTCATTGGGATTGTGTTTGGAGCAATTCCCGGCATGACAGCAACTCTAGCTGTTGCTGTCTGTCTTCCTCTTACCTATTCTCTTGGTCTAACAGATGGCTTGGCGCTTCTACTAGGTTTATATGTTGGTGGTATTTCAGGAGGCTTAGTTCCTGCTATTTTATTAAAAATCCCTGGGACACCATCGTCTATAACGACGACTTTTGATGGCTATCCATTGGCGCAGCAAGGACAGCCAGAGAAAGCACTAAAAATAGCAGTTGCATCTTCATTATTTGGTGGTCTATTCAGTGCTGTAATTCTCTATTTCTTTGCGCCATTTTTGGCTGACTTCGCAATAAAATTTTCTAATGTAGAAAAATTCTTGCTCATTTTCTTAGCGTTGACGGGGCTTTGTTGCCGAAATCG
>NZ_JPJA01000016.1:0-3875 GCF_000733315.1 Vibrio sp. ER1A | reverse complement strand
CGATTTCGGCAACAAAGCCAAAATTAGGTTCTGTAATATTGTTTCTCATTTTTAACCTGGATACACACACCTATTTGTGTCGCAAAGTTTAGTCTCATAGGTTAAGATTCCCCTAATTTCGACGCAACACTCTGAGTATTAATGTTTGAAGGCTGCCACTTTCCATCAAACGTTGATCTCAAAATCGGTCGTTCTTTTCTCACTAACAAGCTCTTTGATTACGAGATTGAAGAAATCCAAAGGGGGCGGTGCATGCAGCTATTGATCATTGGAGCATCACATTTGAGCCTATTTTGGAACAGAAAGCCAAACTCAACAAGAAGACGGGCTCTGATTCATGGCGTATGGATGATACCTACATCAGAGTGGTTCTATTACTATCGAGCTGTTGATAAGTTTGGAAACTTCATTGATTGTTACCGCAACTCTAATCGTGATGAAATGGTAGCCAAAGTAACTATGCATAACTCAAGCTCATCGATGTATTGATTAAGATACCCCAACAATGCTGCTGTGTTTCTCCTGCCCTTTGGCAGAGACGGATACCCTTCCCCCACAGCTTTGTCGGTAAACCGAAACCGATCTGCAACCGACGCTAAATTGATAACAGTCATCGTCAGTTTTCACTCTGTTTGAGCAGAGACAACCGTGAGACCCGTTTTCTCAGCGTTTTTTGCTTCGCCTCATTTAAATACATCTAATGCTGTTGGATTAACGCGCCCTCTAGATGAAAGAGCAGACGCTCAAAGACACCCAATTTCAAGCGGTCATGTATCCACACATAAGCTTGAGCCGTCGCGATTTCCTTTAATTCTTCCAATTTCGCTATGCCGACCCGTTTTAGCAGTACTTCGTTAGACAAACGCATATTGGGAAGATCTCTTAATTTGATCGGTCGTACCTTCTGCTCTAACCGCGATTGGAAGTCATGTTTAGTGGCCTCCACTACATGACCGATCAATGAACCTAAACACTCTAAGTTGTTGATATAGTCATCAGGCGATGTATAGTGATTGGTTACAGCACCCTGATTTGCTCGGTAGTTGTAAGGCCGCCACCCTGCTGTTTGCATTGTTGTTTCATTGACCCATTGGCTTTTTTACATAGAACAGACCATCAAAATCAATCCCAAACATCGCTCCAGCGATAAAATAGCGCACACCAGAGAACATAGGATGTGTTGTTATTGTGCCTGAAAGGTGGACACGCTGAATTACGGGCATACCGTCCGTAAATACTCTACCTTTTTCTTATACTGCTCGAAAACATCAAAGTATAGAAACTAATATGCTCGGAAGTCAATCCACACAAGGTATGAAGAGTGTCATGATTACATAAACCGACAAACTATCAGGGACATCACTCCCATATCAGTAAACAGATATGTTTCCGCTCAAAGATAGGCATAATGGAAAGTCATTGTAGGCACAAAAAAAGGCGCAGCACCTCCAACTTGGAGTGGGTTTTCTTCCTTTGTTTAACCAGTCAGTCCTCCCACTTGAACGCCGGAGTTCAGATACCAATTGTTATGATAGATGTATAGCCAACCTAATGGAATTGATCGGGATTATGTTGGCTTTTTTCTTATCTTCACTTTCCTGCTACCGAGGAAAATTTAATGCAGTTTAATCATCCTAATTTTACCAAAGCGAAGACTCTCCTAGTCTCTAAATGCATATCTATAGAGCAAAAGAAAACCAAAAGAAATGAAAGAGGCAAAGCATTTACTCAAGTTTAGATCTGAATACGCAGGGGAAATGATAAGTAATTCGCGGTCAAAGGTTAATGCGCTAGAACTTTTTCAAAGTTAACTGAGCTCAGATACCCAAGAGCACTCCGTTAGATTCTGAAAAATGCTATTTTCAACCTACTCCTCCCTAATAAGTATGGCCTTACCCTCTTTCATCGGATTAGATTTGGTAGTGGAAATGCACACCCTTAAAATATGTAGCATATTTAGTCTAACGAATTTTTGGGCTAGGGATATTCTACATGGATTCAAAATCACAGTATACAGTCGATATCATTAGCAAAGTCATAGATAGTAAAATCACTATCAATAGTGCAACTCAGTTGCTGCAAAAATCACGAGGAACCGTTGAGCGTTACATGAGTCGCTATCGCAAGGAAGGCATTCGGTTCGTGATTCGTGGCAATACTGGTCGTACTCACATCAATAAAATCCCAGAGTCACTCAAGAAAGAGGTTCAGAACCTAATTCAAACCAAGTACTACGACTTTAACCTTCAACACCTATCAGAGCTTCTGAGCGAAAATGAAGACCTGTCGATTAGCGTGATCGAAGATCAAGATGAGCGGCTTGACGCGCTTCTGGAGGCTTGGGAGGTTGTTTGTCGTTTCTGTGATGCTTGCTAACGTACGTAGCGCAGTTTAAGTCGGTCATCTCTTCACGAAATACGTTTCAAAAATACTACACGTAATTTGAGATCAAAGACTACCTCAAGCGGTCACTTCAAGAAAATACCATTACTGTTTCTCCTAGAATTTTCTTTGTTTTTAAAGACAAGCTTGAAGAACAACGATACTTACAAAGCAAATATCAACGCCATTATAGTTGGCAGCAACTAACATCGCCCCAAGCGATTGGAAGCAAAGACAAAGCAAAACTGGTTATCACTCAACATATAGCACTTTTCGATGATTTTTGGATTTAATGCTGTCTATGAGGCGAAACGCATGCACGCCTATGATAGTTACCATCGTGTGCTTTTTGCCACCGGACATAACGAAGGACGCTTGACTGAAGAGGACATTCAGACAATGAAGTTAATCACACCATGACGTTATTCCAAGCACTAGGCTTTAGAGGGACGCCTGCTCTGATTGTGATGCCAACTCAGCATCCTACCGCTGACAATATTCACGTGATATTTGGGGCCGACCCTGTGCAAATCAAACAAGCCATTGCACAGGTGAAACAATCCGTTCAAGAGCGGTAAGCTTCGAATGCCTTTCAAATTTGAACACTAAGCTTGCTAAGCTGCCGAGCGTAGTCAAGACGACTACGCTTACTATGAGGTCACCGTTTTGACCTTAGCTTGATAGAAGGAAACAAGACATGCGAAAAATCATCATTCAGTTTACTCAGGATGGCCGATACATCGACAACGCCTGGGAAGGTCGATTTCAAGCGTTAAAAGGAGACCAAAAAGCGGTCTCACCTTCACTCGCTATGCGCTTGGTCGGACAGCGCCTAGCCAATACGGTTCTGGGTAAAGATGGAAAACCATTAACCTTGTCTGAGACATAAAAAAACCGAAAGCCATGTTGGGGTGACTTTCGGTAAAGTATTATTGGTATTCCAAAGTTGTAATTAGCTCAGGGAGCTATAGAATGTCGGAAAGGTGATAATGGAGTCTAATCATTATCACGCCAGTTAATATAAAGTAATAGAGCCTCAGCAATATAGAGAATAGTTTTTACAAGAAAACACCGTATTATGATAAACCATCACACAGACGACTGGGTTTGCTTAGAAGATGGCGAAGACGATTACGTCATTGACCGCTTTGAGCTTCGCGTCAAAGGCAAAAAGCCCCTAGTACTTAATAATCCCAGCTTTTCCAAATTGTTTTATAACGTACAGCAATACTTGCACATCAACCAAACGCAAGCTAAAGCTCTACTTCAACTCACCATTGTAGACGTGCCTGACCCTTTGACCGCCACAGAACACCTCAAACTGGTGCAAGCTCTCAGCAAAAGGTAAGTTACCTACCGGATATCTAACCAAACGGGGAGTAACCGCCATTTGATGAACGACATCAATCAGGGGCCACCAATAAACGGTGAAGAGGATGAGGCCAATCCTATCGATAGCCTGGCCGAACAATGGAGAGTTTAACAAAGCATCA
>NZ_JPJA01000015.1:0-5264 GCF_000733315.1 Vibrio sp. ER1A | reverse complement strand
GCGCCTGCAGCCGATTTTAGGAGGCTAATGGAAAGCATCGATCTTTTCCTTATGCAACGCAAATTGCCGCTGGCAGCAAAGCTGAGCGGTGTGTAGTGGTTAGAGAAGGGAAGTTAAGAGGAATTTAAAAGCCTTGCTCTTGCAAGGCTTGTGGTTGGTTATGTGTTTTTCTCACTATTGTCTGATGAAGTATGTGGTGAGTCATTTTTCTGCTAGTGACAGTTATTCAATCATCTCTCCGGACTCCTGCTCTTGGGAAATCGCCGCTTCATCGATGTTACGCTGCGCTTCTTGGTCTTGCTCATGAGCATGTTGATGGGCTTTGTTCTCTTCACGCATCTGCGTCACCGTGTCACTTTTCAGTGCGTATTTCATCGGTTTGGTCTCGGCGTGCATCTGCTCGTCATTCTCAAACTGTGACTCCTGCACCTTAATTAATGCTTGGCGCTCTTCAGTGCTGAGGTGTTGAGTGGGCGCGACGCATTCGTGATATATCGCTTGCTCATAGGCGGTGTTCATGGCGGCAGAGAAGACAATGTCGCGCTTATTAAAGGGCGCGCAAATATCGCGCATCTTATCAAAGTGCAAATCCAGCTTCGTGATAAGACTGACGCCAGGCGTGCGCAGGTAGCATTGCAGGTCATCCAGCGCTTGAATTTCACTGGCAGAGACCACGGGACGCGTAATGGTCTGGTGACCTAAAGACACCCCATCACGTAAGGTGTTGGCGCCATAGGAGATGTTCTCTTTGGAAATATCAACTTCTTGCTCCCCAAGATCTTTAGAGGAGATACGAGCCATCGGCTCTGATGGCGCGCGGAAGAAAAATCGTGTGTTGAGCAGGTCAAACATTTCATCGGCAGCGTTCTTACCGTAGGTTTTGACGAGTTGAGCATAAGACTGGATACCAATCAGATAACAGCCCCCAAACTTTCTTACTTCAGAAATGATGGTGCCCAGCTCAGGGAGTTTATGCAGACTGGGCATTTCATCCATGACTACCCAGATACGGCGACTTTCATCAGGCTTCATCCCTAATATGGCATTGGAGGCGATGGCCAGCCAAGTGGAAATCAGCGGTCGCAGGGAAGCGTGTTGCTGGGCATTACTGGATAAAAACAAAAAGCCTCGCTTCTTATCGTTTTGCACCCAATCGGTGATAGAGAAGCGTTGTTTGAGCGCATCAGGCCGGTTTGGGCTATCCAGCCCATCAAGAAAGCGTAAGCTTTTAATGTAGGTGGCGAGTACCGACTTAATGGAAATGGCGGTCTTCTTAATGTCCCCAGAGACGAGGGAGGTCGCTTCTGTGCCTTTTAAGAAACTCCCTAACGCTTCCAGCTCTGAGGTCAGGATTAAGCTGAGCAGTCTAGCGGTGGTTTTAGGTTGGTTATCTTGACTCATTCGGTACGCGGATGAAGAGAAGATGGTGCGAGCGGAATCGACCCAGAACGGGTCACCTTCACCATGTTGAGGGATAAGCGCAGCGGCCATGTTCTCAAAGTCAGGCGCATCCTTGGCATCACACCAGATATCCCAATGAGCGCAGCGGTCATCAAAGGGGTTTAAAATCACATCGGTATCAGGGTTGTAGAACTTACTGACAAAGGTGCAGCCTTTATCGTAGACGATGGCTTTGTCGCCTCGCTTACGTATCCAGCGAAGCAGTTTGCGTATCATGACGGATTTCCCTGCGCCTGTGGTGCCATCAATGAGCAGGTGCTGCACTTCAAAGTCTTGTTTGCTGAGCGCGTGGCCATCAATCTTAAAGCTCGATATCGAGCCATCCCCATACCCGCGTTTTTTGTTGACCTTAGCGCGCTTAATCAGTGTTTTGGTTATCACTTTCGGCTCGGCCAACTGAAAGCCGCGAATGTGTTTGTCTTCACTTTGCTTTTGACCTTGTCGGTTAAAGAAATGCATGATGGTCCAACCCACCAAACAGACGCTAAAGAAGGCGGCCACAAAGGCGAGCTGCGCTATCATGGCGAAGTGCGCCCAATCGTTGTAGAGCATGGTGTTATTGGCAAAATTAACGATGGTGTTTTTATAGGTGGTGCCGTGGTAAATCATGGTGGAGGTGGCACTGTCCGCAGGATGAAGCAACATCAGGATTTGGAACTTGAGATAGAAAAAGGCGTTCAGCAAGGTGTCCGTGCTGGTTGCTAGCCAGGTGTACAGCAACGTCAATACGAACGCGAGGAACATCGCGAGTTTGACTACCCAGCCTTGGATTTGAAAGAACATGCGTAAGTTATGAAAGACAATTTGTCCTCCACGAGTGGTGTAATTGGTGTTGGCCATCGGCTTGAGTCCTTAAAGGTAAGTCATTTAACATAGGTCAAGTGATAAACGTGACGTCAGAGTACGCCTTCTTTGGAGGGGGGTGGTGTCACTTGACATAAGGATGTGTTAGGGTGTGCGCGCTGTAGTCGTGCTTTGATTGAGTAAGAGGTGTCATCACCTACTTTTGATGTGCTTGGCTTGTCGTATCAAACGGCTACAGCCTTGTCATACTAAAGTTTATTCGATGAAATTTTTTCTATGGTTTCATTCAGGTAGGATCGGTAAGCTATAAGTGCGCTGTAGCAGGGCTCGCCCCGTTTTCTCGGTGGCAATCTTCATTCTGTTATAGGTATGATCATGGTCATGAACAAGGACGTTGTGTAACAGGATGAGAGTTGGCTACAGCGTCATTGCTTGAAGCGGTGTTCTTGCTTTTGTGGTCAACTTGACCCGGTCAATCTATCCAGATATTGATGCTTTGTTAAACTCTCCGTCGTTCGGTCAAGCTATCGATAGGATTGGCCCGTTTATTGGTGGTATCTGATTGATGTCGTTCATCAAATGGCGGTTATCCCCCCGTTTGGTTGGATATCCGGTAGGTAACTTACCTTTTGCTGAGAACTTGCACCAGTTTGAGGTGTTCTGTGGCGGTCAAAGGGTCAGGCACGTCTACAATGGTGAGTTGAAGTAGCGCTTTAGCTTGCGTTTGGTTGATGTGCAAGTATTGTTGTACGTTATAGAACAATTTGGAAAAGCTAGGATTATTCAATACTAGGGGCTTTTTGCCTTTGACGCGAAGCTCAAAGCGGTCAATGACGTAATCGTCTTCGCCATCTTCTAAGCAAACCCAGTCGTCTGTGTGATGGTTTGTCATAATACGCTGTTTTCTTGTAAAAACTATTATCTATATTGCTGAGGCTCTATTACTTTATATTAACAGACGTGATGATGCTTAGACTCCATCATCACCTTTCCGACATTCTATAGCTCCCTGAGCTAACGACAACTTTATTATCGATAATGTTACTTTACCGAAAGTCACCCCCACATGGCTTTCGGTTTTTTTTGAGTTATTGTGTTTAAGTCACTTTGTTGCACAATAAGGGGGGATTATTGTCTGCTCCTTGTTTTTCGGAATTATAACAATAAAGGACTCATTGAGTCCGACCACCCACATTTTCGAGAGTGTCATGTCAGGTGGCCTCTCGTTTTTTTATTTCTCAGACAAGGTTAGTGGTTTTCCATCTTCTCCAAGAACCGCATTGGCTAGGCGCTGTCCGACCAAGCGCATAGCGAGTGAAGGTGACACCGCTTTTTGGTCTCCTTTCAGTGCTTGAAATCGACCTTCCCAGGCGTTGTCGATGTATCGACCATCCTGAGTGAACTGAATGATGATTTTTTGCATGTATTATTCCTTCTATCAGGCTAAGGTCAAAACGGTGACCTTATACTAAGCGTAGTCGTCTTGACTACGCTCGGCGGCTTAGCAAGCTTAGTGTTCAAATTTGAAAGGTAGACGAAGCTTACTGCTCTTTAAAGGATTGTTTCACCTGTGCAATGGCTTGTTTGATTTGCAATGGGTCGGCCCCAAATATCACATGAATATTGTCAGCCGTAGGGTGCTGGGTTGGCATCACAATCAGAGCAGGCGTCCCTCTAAAGCCTAGCGTTTGGAATAACGTCATGGTGTGATTGATTTCATTGTCAGACAGCGTCAAATCATCGACTGAGAGTGATAAGTCAGCCAGCGCAGTATGAATGTCCTTTTCAGTGAAGCGTCCTTCGTTATGTCCGGTGGCAAAGAGCGCACGATGGTAACTATCATAGGCGTGCATACCTTTTGCCTCATAGACTGCATTACCGATTTTCGCTGCGAGCGTACTCACAGGCCAGCGACTGCCAAATATCGGGGTTTCATGGAAGATGAATTGCAGCTGGCTGTCTTGGCTGAGGTCATTGATAACTGGCGCCAGTTTGGAGCAGAAAACGCATTGATAGTCGAAGAACTCAACGACAGTAACGGGGGCGTCAGAATGCTTAGCGACTACGATGCCTTGTTTAACGGCATCGAGCTGGTCAAGCACCAACTCTGAGGCTTGAGTTTTCTGTACCGTCTCTTGCTGAGCTTGGTAAGCATTGGCCATCTGTTGTAAAAACTCAGGGTGAGCCAGAAGGTCGGCTTTGGTGTCTTTGATGGTTTTACTTTCAAATTTAGGCATCATAACAGTTTGTACGTACATGAGGCTTAATCCCGCCCCTAATAAGGCACAGAGAAGAAAAGCAAGAAGAAAAGAAATAAATGATTTCATTAGCATGACTCTTAAAACAATTCCCCCAAACTTAAGGGGATGGGTGCGAGTGAGATGACGAGTAAACACGACGGGCCTTTTTTTGTGTTGTTGGCACAGCACATAGAGCATACTCAGGACGTACTGCGTCAGCGAAATGAAGACCGTTAAAACAAGTGAATGCCGCCAGAAGAAGAGGTCGGGTAATTCACATGAGACACTTTACCAGCCGCATCAAATTTCACGGTCATGGTATTCCAGCGATTGGTCCAATAGACCCAAGTCCGGCTTGCCATTGGTTTTGGCGTTCTAAAGACGGGTGGGTAACCCATAGCCTGTATAACGGCGGCTTTTGTCATGCCGATTTCTGCTTCTCCATCACTGATGCCTTGCTTGTCAATGTCGCTGAGCGTATTGGAGAGCGGAGCGCATGTCGTGCCAAAATATTTTTGAATGTTCTGAGCAAAATCAGGTGTGCGTTTATGCCAATAATAGCGATAGGTTTGGCCTGTGTCTTTGACGGTGAACTCCATGAGTTTTGTGGTGGCGGAGAGCACATCGACTTCGGTACAGCGAGGGATGAAACCGCCTTGCTGATAATTTTAGGAGTAGAGTTTTGCGCGCGTTCCGTCAGGGTGTAAGTTCACTAAGGTATACACAGGTTTGTTGGATTCTACCAAATGATTATGTTGT
>NZ_JPJA01000014.1:25429-25764 GCF_000733315.1 Vibrio sp. ER1A | reverse complement strand
TTGGTAGCTCGTCGGGCTCATAACCCGAAGGTCGGCGGTTCAAATCCGGCCCCCGCAACCAAATATAGGCAGTCGCGTTTGCTGTTGATGTGCGGCCCCAGCGCAGTTGGTAGAGCGCAACCTGGCCACGGTTGGGGCCACGAGTTCGAGCTGCGTGTGTCGCTCCAGTTTGAAAGTTCTCACGGTACTTAACGGTGACACAATACGGACGCGGGGTGGAGCAGCTTGGTAGCTCGTCGGGCTCATAACCCGAAGGTCGTCGGTTCAAATCCGGCCCCCGCAACCAAATTTAGTCAATAGCGTTTGCTGTTGATATGCGACACTAGCTCAGTTGG
>NZ_JPJA01000014.1:0-25309 GCF_000733315.1 Vibrio sp. ER1A | reverse complement strand
CGAACCTCGTGTGTCGCTCCATTTTCCTAGAGTGAAAGAAATAATCGTTATTTAATTAGCGATAATAATGCGACACTAGCTCAGTTGGTAGAGCGCAACCTTGCCAAGGTTGAGGTCACGAGTTCGAACCTCGTGTGTCGCTCCAATTTCTTCCTCATAATGGACACCAAAAGCGGTCCTCTCGTTAAGAGATAGCAAAGTTGAGAAACTTCGTCCCTTCGCCGCATGCTCTTTCCTAATGCTGAGAAGCATCACTCCCAAAAATTAAGTCATTCAGTTATTGCATTACTCATAAGTAACGCAATGCACTGAACTGTGTATCTAATTTCTACACACCTGAACAGCACTAGGCACCGGCCTTTGTTGCGATTCTGTCATAGTTAAATTAACAGACTTATCCACATTTTTATTTTGTGGATAACTTAGTTGATAAATTGTATTTGAAGGCTCTTAAGATGCGGGGCTTGAAAGATCTTTACACCGACATTGGCAATGATGAAGATTAAGATTTACGGTTAGGTTGTTGAAATATAAGGGGTTAAGTGTATTTTTGGCATTTGTTTCTTGACAGCAAAATGATCAGCAAGTGACGTTTTTTTGATCCTAGTCATATATTGAAACTGTGTTTAACCTGATTTCTCAACGACTAACCGCTAATGAAAATGTAGTTTTTCCACAAATGTAGATTTGAGATATTAGTCAAGAAAATTAATTTGATTTTTCTACAACCATTGATGGCTATGCGTCTCGGGGTAACCCTTTTTTTACGATACGGATGAGACGTTGGTTTTTAGTATGAAGGCTGGTATCTAGATTCACAGGTAGCTGCCCGAGCTGTTTCTGCAAGGCCCATTCGATGTGTGGATCTAGAAGGTCGGATTGTCCCTCTATCTGTTCTAGCTGCTCGATATAAGTTTGAGAGAAAGGCGCATTCCCCATCGCTATGATGATATTTCGTTGCCATTGCTCGTGACCGATTCTTCGAATGGCTGAGCCTTCCATATTTTTAAGAAAAGTAGCTTCATCCCAGGAAAGCAAAATGTCGAGATTGGTATCGGCAAAGCTATCGCGTCGTTGAAAGTCTTGTCGCTGACTAAGCTCAGCATGACGATTCCAAGGACAAACCAGTTGACAGTCATCGCATCCATAGATTCGGTTTCCCATTGCTTCACGAAACTCTAGTGGAATGACCCCTTTGTATTCGATGGTGAGGTAGGAAATACAGCGGCGAGCATCAATAACGCCGTTTTCCAAAATCGCACCAGTAGGGCAGGATGTTACGCATGCTCGACACTTTCCACATTCGTTATTTACCGGGTTATCCGTAGGAAGAGGCAAGTCGATAAATAGTTCACCTAGAAAGAACCAAGAGCCAGCTTCTTTATCCAGTAATAATGAGTGCTTGCCTATCCAGCCTAATCCGGCTTTTTCTGCTAGAGGACGTTCTAAAACGGGGGCTGAATCGACAAATGGACGATAACCAAGCTCTGAGACTTCTTGTTCTATTTTTTGACCAAGCTTTTTGAGTAGATTACGAATCAGTTTGTGGTAATCACGTCCAAGAGCATACCGACTGATATAACCAGAGTGCTTATCTTCTAAATTGGATGCAAAATTCGCGTCTTCTGGAAGGTAGTCCATTCTGACACTGATAATTCGACAGGTATTTGGATGCAGTTTATCTGGGTGAATTCTTAAATCTTGGTGCGTTTCCATCCAAGCCATATCACCATGATATCCAGCGGCCAACCAGCTTTTGAGAACCGTCTCTTGGTTTTGCAAATCGATATCACTAATACCGACCTTTTGAAAACCGAGCTCTTGTCCCCATTGTTTGATGTCACTAGCAAGCTTGTTTAAGTCCATCATGATTACTCAAATAGAAAAGGACGCGTATTCTATACTCAAAACCAATACTAACCCAAGTATGAGCGCCAAAAAGTCCTTAATCTACTTTAGAACAAACTTTCATCGACTATTTTGTGTATGCACAGTAGGGATAACGATAAAATAATGGTAAATTTTCTGATTACTTACATAAGATCACTTGTCTACGAAAAGCGACACAGTTTACTATTTCGACTCTCAAAGGCACCACTCAGAGAAAAATGTGATGAGCACTAAAAAATTTACCTTAGCAGATGAATCCGCAACGATTTTAATTGGAACTAAATTGGCCAATCTCTGTTCAAAACAGACAACGATTTATTTGCATGGTGATCTTGGCGCTGGGAAGACCACATTCAGTCGTGGCTTTATTCAGAGTCTTGGACATAAGGGTAATGTAAAAAGCCCGACTTATACCTTGGTAGAGCCCTATCAGCTTGATGGTTGGAACGTATATCACTTCGACCTATATCGCTTAGCGGATCCTGAAGAACTTGAGTTCATGGGCATTCGTGATTACTTCTCGGATGATGCTATCTGTTTAGTGGAATGGCCTGAAAAAGGCGTAGGCGTCTTACCTGATGCCGATATTGATATCGAGATTAAGTATGTTGGCGAGGCAAGAGAGATTGCCTTCACTGCAAATAGCGATTACGGAAGAGAATTAATAAGTCAGTTGGAGTTAAATTGATCAGTCGTTTTCTTAGCAGCATGGCTAAAGTCATGCTGCCAATCTTGTTGATATTTCCTACCGTTACTTTAGCCAATGCTTTAGAGGGTCTACGCGTTTGGCCGTCACCAGACGAAACGCGTGTTGTTATCGACCTTAAGTCTGAAGCGGACTACAGTTATTTCTCACTATCGGGCCCAAGCCGAATTGTAGTGGATCTTAAAAACACAACCTTGAACACCAAGTTACCAATGAACGTAACCGATAGCCCAGTGCTGAGCAAAATTCGTAAAAGCTCACCACCTAGCAAAGGGACCTATCGCTTGGTGTTCGAGTTAAAGAAGTCTTCAACGCCGCAAATCTTTAAACTGAATCCCACACCGGGTGGACAGTATGGACATCGCCTGGTTATCGACTTGCCTCACGGTAAAGCGAGCAGCCAGCCTAAAGCAACGGCACCAAGCAGTAAAACGGCAGTAAGTCGTGATGCTTCTCAGTTAAGAGGCACAGCAGATATTATCGTTGCAATTGATGCCGGCCATGGCGGTGAAGATCCGGGGTCGATTGGACCAACTAAGAAATACGAAAAACACGTGACCTTGAGCGTGTCGAAAAAACTGGCTGCACAGATCGATGCTATTCCAGGCATGAAGGCAGTATTGACTCGCCGTGGTGACTATTTTGTCAATCTTAATAAACGTTCTGAGATTGCACGTAAGAATAAAGCACACTTATTGGTTTCAATTCACGCCGATGCGTTTAGAACGCCACAACCTCGTGGTGCGTCAGTGTTTGTCCTGAATACTAGACGAGCGAACACCGAGATTGCGCGCTGGGTAGAGAATCACGAGCAGCAATCTGAATTATTGGGCGGTGCTGGTGAGGTGTTATCGAAGAACACCAACGATAGAAATGTCAGTCAAACACTCTTAGATTTGCAATTTAGTCACTCTCAAAAAGAGGGCTACAAAGTCGCAACTAAGATTTTAAAAGAGATGGGTAAAGTGGCGCATCTTCATAAGAAAGAGCCTGTTAATGCGAGCCTAGCGGTGTTGAAATCACCGGATATTCCTTCGGTTCTGGTTGAAACTGGCTTTATTTCCAACCCAACAGAAGAGCGCTTGCTGACGACTCGTAGTCACCAAGATAAATTGGCGCGTGCCTTAGCCAAAGCGATCGTCCAGTATTTTGAAGCGAATCCGCCGGAGGGGACTTTGTTTGCCAATCGCGGCCAGCAGAAAAAACATACCGTGAAGCGTGGTGAATCCTTATCTGTGATTGCTCAAAATTATGGGACGTCGGTCTCGGCTATTAAGAGTGCCAATAACCTGAAGAGTACTTCGCTGGCGGTAGGACAAACTTTGGTTATTCCTGGGAGCAGCGCACCAGTGAAGGTCAGCAGCAAGGTAAATACGGTTGAAACTAAAACGGTAACCCATACTGTGGCCAAAGGTGACTACTTGGGTAAGGTTGCCAACAAATACAAAGTCTCCGTTGCGGATATTAAACGTGAGAACAACCTCAAATCTGATGTATTGAAACTGGGGCAGAAACTCAAAATCACAGTCAGTTTAAAAGACCTACCTCTTCGTAAACACAAAGTGCAGCGAGGGGAGTTCTTAGGCAAGATTGCATCTAAGTATGGTGTGACCGTTCAAAGTATACGAGATGCGAACAAGCTACGTTCAGACTCATTGGCTGTAGGCCAAGTCTTGTTGATACCTAATAAGTAAACAAGAATGATGTAGCTCATTTTGGAGAAGATAAGTGACGATTAAGATACTCCCCGCTCGACTGGCTAACCAAATTGCCGCGGGTGAAGTGGTGGAACGACCAGCTTCGGTAGTAAAGGAGTTAGTCGAAAATAGTCTTGATTCTGGTGCGACTCGTATCGATATTGATATCGAAAAAGGTGGTGCCAAACTTATCCGTGTGCGTGATAACGGCAAAGGGATTGCTAAAGATGAGTTGCAACTGGCACTTAGTCGTCACGCGACGTCGAAGATTCATACCTTGGATGATCTTGAAGCCATTATGAGCCTAGGCTTTCGCGGTGAAGCATTAGCAAGTATAAGCTCTGTGGCTCGATTGACACTGACTTCTCGTCCAGCCACGCAAGAACAAGCTTGGAGTGCATATGCCGAAGGGCGTGACATGGCAGTGAAGCTTAAACCTGCTGCACATCCCATTGGTACTACACTTGAAGTCCTTGACCTGTTTTTCAACACACCAGCAAGACGCAAGTTTTTACGTACTGAGAAAACGGAATTCACTCATATTGATGAGCTATTAAAACGGATCGCCTTGAGCCGTTTTGACGTCTCGATCAACCTGAAGCACAACGGTAAGTTAGTAAGGCAGTACCGGGCTGCAAAGACCGATGCGCAAACAGAGAAGCGGATAGCAGCCGTGTGTGGGGCGCCATTTGTGCGCAATATGCTTAAGATTGAGTTGCAGCATAATGATTTGAAATTACATGGCTGGATTACCACCCCAGAAGGTGCTAGAGCTCAAAGTGATCTGCAATATTGCTATGTGAATGGTCGTATGATGAAAGACAAACTCATCAATCATGCGATTCGTCAAAGCTACGAAAACAGTCTAGCCCCAGAGCAGTTTGCTGCTTATATCTTGTTTATTGATATCGACCCTCATCAGGTGGATGTGAATGTGCATCCCGCAAAACATGAAGTTCGCTTCCATCAAGCTCGCCTGGTTCACGACTTTATCTACCAAGCTCTGAGCGATGCTTTGGTTCAGGCTAAGTCTATTGACGCTCAGCCAGCTTCTCCAGCAGCTTTTAGCTCATCGGCTAACAGTCAAAATGAAGCAAAAGTCACTGAACACACAGAGCCGGAGCAAACATCGAGAATTGATGTCGACGATGCTACGCTTAGCGCTGTAGAAAGCATACCTGCTTATCCCGGTAGAGCGGATTATCAAAAACGCGATAGTCAATCAGAGTATGCTGCGCAAAGTGCTTCGGTAGGTCATGAAATTGCAGAGTATTCTCCTAGCAGCGACTGGGTCTCTGAGCGAGATACGAAACCCTCTAGGAATAAGGATTCGGCTCGTGTCATAGAAAAAGCGCCAACGGCCGACGAAGTTCGAGTCTATCAGGAGTTGATGCAAACGCCCGATATTGAAACTAACGTTCATCAGCTGGCTGAACCTAAAATGCAAAAGCCAAACCAGATGGACGTGAATATTGAGCGAATCGGTAAGGCTATTGCCATTGTCGACCAATGTTATGTGTTGGTGAAGGCGGAGCCTATTTGCGCGGTAGTATCTTTGCGCCGGGCGGAGTTTTACAAATTGTTTGCTCAATTGAGCCCAAAAACAGGTGCGTTGACCATGCAACCACTGTTGGTGCCGCTCTCATTGAAAGTCAATGAAGAGCAATTAAAGGCGGTTGAGGATCATGAGCAGCTTATGTTGAACTTTGGTATCGACATTAAGGTACGCAATAAACAAACCGCAATGGTGATGGGGGTACCTTCACCATTAAGGCAGCAAAATTTGCAATTGTTAATTGATGAAATGCTGTCATACTTGGCAACCCTTGAGCAGCATGATCAAACCACCAGTCAGTTAAGCCTTTGGTTAGCGAAAAAAGTGCTGCAAGTGAAAAGTAGCTACACTTTATCTGAATCCGTTCAGTTGCTTGGCAACCTTGAACAGCTCTACGAAGGTCAGCTACCGTTAAGCGACCCTAAATTTGTTCGACCTGTCGATTTTACGGCCACAATTGCAGCATTTTCATCATGAATCAAAAATTACCACTCGTTTTGTTTTTAATGGGTCCAACCGCATCCGGTAAGACCGACTTAGCTATTCGTCTTCGTCAACAATACCCTGTGGAGATCATCAGTGTTGATTCAGCCCTAATATACAAGGGCATGGATATTGGTACCGCAAAGCCAGATGCTGATGAGCTTGCACTAGCTCCACATCGCTTAATCGATATTTTGGATCCAGCAGAGGCGTATTCTGCGGCGGATTTTAGACGCGATGCTTTGAACGAAATTGCCAAAATTCACGCTGAAGGCAAGATCCCGATGCTGGTTGGCGGCACAATGCTGTACTTTAAAGCGCTATTACAAGGCTTATCGCCGTTACCTGCAGCGAACCCGGAAATCCGTAAACAGATCGAGCAAGAAGCCACGGAAAAAGGGTGGCAAGCACTTCATAATGAACTTCGAGCTATAGATCCTGTCTCAGCAGAGAGGATACATCCAAATGATCCTCAGCGACTATCACGTGCGCTCGAAGTTTATCGTATCTCTGGTAAATCATTGACAGAATTGACTGAAACCAAAGGCGAGCCTTTACCATTTCGTGTTAAACAATTTGCGGTAGCGCCCAAAGATCGTGCTTTGTTACATAAACGAATTGAATTGCGCTTCGAGAAAATGATACAAGCAGGCTTTGAAGATGAAGTCAAAGCGTTATATGCTCGTGAAGATCTTCACCCGGATCTGCCGTCTATTCGTTGTGTCGGATATCGTCAGATGTGGGAATATTTGGACGGAGAGAGCACTTTAGATGACGCGATCTTTCGCGGGATCTGTGCGACTCGCCAATTGGCCAAGCGTCAAATCACCTGGTTAAGGAGTTGGGATGATTTGGTTTGGTTAGACAGCGAACATGTTGAGGATTCAATGAAAACTCTCACAGATGCCATAGCATCTGATGGCATTAACTGTGTATAATGTGGTCGCTTTTGCGTATTTGTACCCAAAAAGGAACTGAGTTTTGTTTTCAAAGGCAATAGTTGTTCTATGATTATAAAACTAAGGGGTATTTCATTGGTTTAGCTCAGATGCAAAGGCAGCACCTAACATTGCAGTGCACCAATAGCTAAATAATTAAAACTACAATATTAATATAAGGAAAATAAAAATGGCTAAGGGGCAATCTCTTCAAGACCCATTCCTAAATGCACTACGTCGCGAGCGTATTCCAGTATCAATCTACCTTGTAAACGGGATCAAGCTACAAGGTCAAATTGAGTCTTTCGATCAGTTTGTGATCCTTTTGAAAAACACCGTAAATCAAATGGTTTATAAGCATGCGATTTCTACGGTTGTTCCAGCTCGTGCGGTTAGCCATCACAGTGGTGAGCGTCCAGCTGGTGATCGTCAACAAGAGAAATCTGACGATTAATACCGAATTTAATAAAACAAGACAATTAAATAGGAGTTGGTAGCTTGTTTGACCGTTATGAATCGGGGGAGCAAGCTGTACTTGTTCATATCAACTTCACGCAGGAAGGTGAGTGGGAAGATCTTAGCGAATTTGAGATGCTCGTATCTTCTGCAGGCGTTAATGCGTTACAGGTAGTAACCGGAAGCCGGCAGTCCCCTCACCCGAAATACTATGTTGGAGAAGGTAAAGCTCAGGAGATTGCGCAGACTGTGCAGTTAACTGGTGCTGACATTGTGATTTTTAATCACGCGCTTTCTCCTGCCCAAGAGCGTAATTTAGAAAGTCTGTGTAAATGTCGAGTCTTGGATCGCACTGGTCTGATCCTCGACATTTTTGCTCAGCGAGCACGTACCCACGAAGGTAAGTTGCAAGTTGAACTAGCACAGTTGCGTCACATATCGACTCGATTGATTCGAGGTTGGACGCACCTTGAAAGGCAAAAAGGTGGTATTGGTTTACGTGGTCCCGGCGAAACTCAGTTAGAGACCGACCGTCGACTTCTGCGTGATCGAATTAAAGCGATTTTGCGTCGTCTAGAAAAAGTCGCAAAACAGCGTGAACAAGGCAGACGAGCCCGAAACAGAGCTGAAATCCCAACGATTTCCCTAGTAGGTTATACCAACGCGGGCAAATCAACACTGTTTAACCGTATTACTGAAGCAGGGGTGTATGCTGCTGACCAGTTATTCGCAACACTCGACCCCACTTTAAGAAAAATACAATTAGCGGACGTCGGTCCGGCTATCCTTGCGGATACGGTAGGATTTATCCGTCATCTACCGCATGATTTAGTCGCGGCATTTAAGGCAACACTGCAAGAAACGCAGGAAGCTGACATTTTGTTACATGTTGTCGATGCCAGTGATGACCGATTTCGTGAGAATATTCAAGCTGTTCATGACGTGCTAGAAGAGATAGATGCACATGAAGTGCCTTCTCTCGTTGTGATGAATAAAATAGATAATCTAGATGGCCAACGTCCACGTATAGAACGTAATGACGAAGGAATTCCGAGAGCCGTTTGGGTTTCTGCCATGGAAGGGCAAGGAATCGAACTGTTGTTCGAAGCGCTAACAGAGCGCTTAGCGAGCCAAATGGTTCAATATCAATTGCGAATTCCGCCGCAGTTTCAAGGGCGATTTCGTAGTACATTTTTCCAGATGAATTGTATTCAACGTGAAGAATACGACGAAGAAGGTAACTTGTTGATTGATATTCGGATGCAACAAGTAGATTGGTCTAGACTTGAAAAAAGAGAAGGGGCAGTTTTGAGTGACTTTATAGTTACTTAAAGGACTGCTACAGTATAACGTCATACTAAATGATGGAGCTTCCTAATGGCGTGGAATGAGCCTGGTAATAACAATGGAAACAACGGCCGCGATAAAGACCCATGGGGTAATAACAATCGTGGTGACCGGAACTCCGGTGGTCGTGATCAAGGACCGCCTGATTTAGATGAAGTCTTTAATAAGCTGAGTCAGAAAATCGGTGGTAAGTTTGGTAAACGTGGTGGTAATGGTGGCCCATCAATTGGCGGTGGTGGTAGTGCAATAGGCTTTGGTGTCATTGCATTGATCGCAGTCGCTATTTGGTTCTTTTCTGGCTTCTATACCATTAGTGAAGGTGAGCGAGGTGTCGTTCTCCGTCTCGGTAAATTCGATCGAATCGTCGACCCAGGTCTGAACTGGCGTCCTCGCTTTATCGACGAATACCAACCTGTTAACGTGCAAGCAATTCGCTCGCTTCGTGCATCAGGTACCATGCTGACAAAAGACGAAAACGTAGTTTCAGTTTCGATGGACGTACAGTACCGCGTCTCTGATCCATACAAGTATCTGTTTGTTGTCACTAACGCTGATGACAGCTTAAGCCAAGCAACTGACTCGGCACTACGTGCAGTAATCGGTGACTCACTGATGGATAGTATCCTGACCAGTGGTCGTCAACAGATTCGTCAAAGCACTCAAGAAACGCTGAATGAGATCATTGATAACTACGATATGGGTCTGTCCATCGTTGACGTCAACTTCCAGTCAGCTCGTCCACCAGAGCAAGTTAAAGATGCATTTGATGATGCGATCGCTGCTCGAGAGGATGAAGAGCGTTTCATTCGAGAAGCAGAAGCGTACAAAAACGAGATTATTCCTAAAGCGACAGGTCGCTCTGAGCGTTTGAAGAAAGAAGCTCAAGGTTATTCAGAGAGAATAACC
This sequence comes from Vibrio sp. ER1A, assembly GCF_000733315.1. NCBI lineage: Bacteria > Pseudomonadati > Pseudomonadota > Gammaproteobacteria > Vibrionales > Vibrionaceae > Vibrio > Vibrio sp. ER1A. The sequence goes on along the minus strand of NZ_JPJA01000014.1, from coordinate 15,331 downwards.
AACGAAGCGCTAGGTCAAGTAGCTCAGTTTGAGAAACTACTCCCAGAATATCAAGCAGCACCTGAGGTTACTCGTAACCGTCTGTACCTAGATACGATGGAAGAAGTGTACTCAAATACATCTAAGGTTCTTATTGACTCTGAATCAAGTGGTAACCTGTTGTACTTGCCTATCGATAAGCTAGCAGGTCAAGAAGGTTCATCTAAGTCACGTAAACCGAAGGAAACATCGGCTTATGAACAGATTCAATTAGATCCGTCGGCCAGCGATACTTCTTCAAGCAACAATACGTCTCGCAATAACTCGACGCGTCAAGGGAGATACTAATAATGCGTAAATTGATGATACCAGTATTAGTCGTTGCCTTAGCATTGATGCTGATGTCTTTGTTTGTCATCCCTGAAGGTGAGCGTGGAATCGTGATTCGATTTGGTCGTGTTCTTACCGATGACAACCAAGTATCTCGCATCTACGAGCCTGGTTTGCATTTCAAGATGCCACTGTTCGATCGCGTGAAAACATTGGACGCACGTATCCAGACAATGGATGGTCGCGGTGACCGTTTCGTAACGTCAGAGAAAAAAGACGTCATCATCAACACTTATGTTAAGTGGAAGATTGAAGATTTCCGTCAATACTATCTGGCAACGGGTGGCGGTAATGCTCTTACTGCGCAAGCGCTTTTAGAACGTAAAGTTACCGATGTGCTTCGTTCTGAAATCGGTGCTCGTGAGATCAAACAGATTGTTTCTGGTCCTCGTAACAACGATGTACTTCCTGAAAGTGCAGACAGTGAAGAAGTCACCACTGAAGCGGCTAAGCAAGCTCTAGAGATCGATGGCGAACGCGATAAGATCATGAGCAACGTGCTTCGCGATACCCGTGAAAGCGCGATGAAAGATTTAGGTGTTCGTGTTGTTGACTTCCGTATGAAGAAAATCAACCTTCCTGATGAAATCAGTGAATCGATTTATCGTCGTATGCGTGCTGAGCGTGAGTCAGTAGCTCGTAAGCACCGTTCTCAAGGTCGTGAGAAAGCAGAAGTTATTCGTGCTCAAGCTGAGCTAGAAGTGGCAACACTATTGGCTGAAGCAGACAAAACAGCTCGTGTAACTCGAGGTGGTGCAGACGCAAAAGCAGCAGCTATCTACTCTTCGGCGTATAACAAAGACCCAGAGTTCTTTAGCTTCCTACGTTCACTATCGGCGTATAAGACGTCATTCTCGGACAAGAGCGATATCTTAGTTCTTGATCCTAAGAGTGAGTTCTTCCGTTACATGAACGATATGAACGGCGCTCCAGTTAAATAATCTTAAGCTATACCGTAATAGGGCTCCTCAAGGGAGCCCTATTTTTTGGGAGAAAAACAATGTCACAGTCGTTATGGATTGCCTTGGGTTTAGTGTTAGTTGTCGAAGGGCTAGGGCCCTTACTTGCCCCGCGAGGTTGGCGAAACATGGTTTCCCAATTAGCTCAGCAACCTGATGAGCATTTAAGAAGAATCGGCGGCTGTCTTGTTGTGGCAGGTGCTGTAATTACCTTCATGATGCTAAACTAGTCACAATATCGTTTTTTTATTAGCCAGCATCAGTCACTTACCACAAAGCGGGATTCTAATGCTTAAAAAATGACTGCAAATTTGTGATTTCGATGCTAGAATCCTTTTTTAACTAGCAATCAGATTTGGAAAGATGGGTAATAACGTAGTCGTTCTGGGCACCCAATGGGGTGACGAAGGTAAAGGTAAAATCGTAGACCTTTTAACTGAAGATGCAAAGTACGTGGTTCGCTACCAAGGCGGTCACAATGCAGGTCACACTCTAGTCATTAACGGTGAAAAAACCGTTCTTCATTTGATTCCATCAGGCATTCTTCGCGATAACATTAAGTGTGTTATTGGTAATGGTGTTGTTCTTTCACCAGAAGCACTTCTTAAAGAAATGAAGCCTCTAGAAGAGCGTGGTATTCCAGTTCGCGAGCGTCTTTTCGTTTCTGAAGCTTGTCCTCTAATTCTTCCTTACCACATTGCTATTGACCAAGCGCGTGAAATCGCTCGTGGTAATAAAGCAATTGGTACAACTGGTCGTGGTATCGGTCCAGCATACGAAGACAAAGTTGCACGTCGTGGTCTACGCGTTGGTGATCTTTTCGATAAAGAAGTCTTCGCTGAGAAGCTAAAAGAAGTCATGGAGTTCCATAACTTCCAACTAGAGCACTTCTACAAAGCAGACACAGTAAGCTATGACGAAGTTCTAGAACAATGCATGGGTTATGCAGACCTTCTAACTTCAATGGTTATTGATGTAACTGATGAACTTGATGCAGCGCGTAAGCGTGGTGACAAGATCATGTTCGAAGGTGCTCAAGGTACGCTTCTAGATATCGACCACGGTACATACCCTTATGTAACGTCTTCAAACACTACCGCTGGCGGCGTTGCTGCAGGTTCAGGTTTTGGTCCTCGTCATATCGGTTACATTCTAGGTATTACTAAAGCTTACTGTACTCGTGTTGGTTCTGGTCCATTCCCAACAGAGCTTTACGATGGCCTAGATAAGCAAGACCCAGTAGGTAAGCACCTTGGTGATGTTGGTCACGAGTTCGGTGCTACAACAGGTCGTCTACGTCGTACTGGTTGGTTTGATGCAGTAGCAATGCGTCGTGCAGTACAAATCAACTCTATCTCAGGTTTCTGTCTAACCAAACTAGACGTGCTTGACGGTCTAGAAGAGCTGAAAATCTGTACTGGTTACAAGATGAAAGATGGCTCTATCTTGGAAGTTTCTCCAATGGCTGCTGAAGCTTTTGAAGAAGCAACACCAATTTACGAAACTATGCCTGGTTGGTCTGAAACAACATTTGGTGCAACGTCTATCGAGCAACTTCCTCAAGCCGCTCTAGACTACATCAAGCGTATTGAAGAACTGACAGGCGTACCAGTAGATATTATCTCTACAGGTCCAGATCGTAACGAAACGATCATTAAGGTTCAGCCATTCGAGGCTTAATCGATTGAAAGTTCTAAAAAGCCAGCATTTACGCTGGCTTTTTTTATTGGTGATGAACATAGAGCAAATGTGATCTTGTGCCAAGGTTTTGACGTCTTTGAACTTCAGCTATTCAAAAGTGGCAATATATTGCCACTTTTCCCATTTTTTCTCTAAAGCGAGGCGAGTAACTGCCGATAAAAGTTAAACCATCCATAAGCGTTGGTTGGCTTTGGTACTTGCGTATGAGGAGTAGTTACACAGTGATTAAGCGACACAAACTAGCAGCACTTGTTTGCATGGCGCTACTTGGCTCTGTAAAAACACTTCACGCCAAAGAAGTGGGGGCTCCGATCCCTATCTATTCTGAAGATGAACTGATTGGTTTAATTGAAGAAAATCGACATCTAGCTCGAGTCAAAGCAGATAACTGTCAGCTGGTTGAAGATATTATGGCGCGCGCGACACGCATCAACTTACCTTCCTATGAATTTCTTTATGGCGATATGCTTGCTTGGGGTGTTTGTGTGCCCCAAGATGTAGAGTTGGGTCTGTACTACATGGAAAATGCAGCCCATCAAGGATTACCGGTAGCGCTTGAACAGCTAGGTCGCTATTACTCTCGTGGTACTTTTGTGCAGCAGGATAAAGAGCGAGCCATTCCCTATTTTAGAGAAGCGGCGTCAATGGGCAATATTGATGCGAGGATTCAACTTGCAGAATTGTTGCTTCGAGATTTTGGTAGCCCTCTAGACTACGAAGATGCATATCGTTGGCTCTACAACTCGGTGACTCCTGATAGTCGTAAGCATAAACGTATCTCTATGTTAAGACGTGGCTTAGAGCAACGTATGCCTGAAAACATTATTGCAAGGGCAAAGCGTCGAACGACGTTCTGGTAATCTTTCAGCAATACGAGAAATTCAAAGCATTTCTGTAGCTTATCTGCTCTGTCAGTTATAATCGACGTATCCCTCCTAAAATATAGGTCAGACTATGTCGAACAAGCCTAGCGATATCAAAGTAGACGACCCTTTTGCAGAAAGAGAGTCCCAAAACTACGACAACCCAATTCCAAGCCGAGAATTCATCACCGATTTCTTAGAAAGCGTCAATGTACCAATGAACAGAAATGATCTGTTTGAAGCATTAGGGCTTGAAGGCGAAGAGCATTATGAAGGGCTGCGTCGTCGTTTACGTGCTATGGAGCGTGATGGCCAGTTGGTCTTCACTCGACGCCAGTGTTATGCCTTACCAGATAAATTAGAAATGATTAAAGGCTATGTCATAGGTCATAAAGATGGACATGGCTGGGTGAGACCTGAAGGAAGCATGAATAAGGACAATGATGTTCTGCTTCCTCATCACCAAATGCGTACACTATTGCATGGCGATTTTGTATTAGTACAGCCATCTGGCACCGATAAACGTGGTCGAAAGGAAGGGCGACTCGTACGTGTGTTGGAAGAGCGCAAGACGCAAGTCGTAGGCCGATTTTTCCTAGAATATGGTTACGCCTATGTCGTTGCTGATGATTCTCGTATTAGCCAAGATATCCTAATCCCGAACGAACACCGAGGCGGCGCCCGAATGGGCAATGTTGTTGTGGTTGAAGTGACAGACCGTGGCAGCCGATCTCGTGGAATGATGGGGCAAGTAGTTGAAGTGCTTGGCGAGAACATGGCGCCTGGCATGGAAACCCAAATAGCAATTCGCACTCATCAAATTCCTCATGAGTGGCCAGCCGAAGTTGAAAAGCAAGTTCAGCAATTTGGCGAATTTGTACCTGAAGAGGCTAAAAAGGGCCGCGTCGATCTGCGCGAGTTGCCTCTTGTCACGATTGATGGTGAAGATGCTCGTGACTTTGATGACGCCGTCTACTGTGAACGTAAAAAAAGTGGTGGTTGGCGCTTATGGGTTGCGATCGCGGATGTCAGCTATTATGTTCGTCCGGATTCCCCTCTAGATAAAGAAGCCATCGTACGTGGTAACTCTGTTTATTTCCCATCTCAGGTGGTTCCTATGTTACCTGAGGTATTGTCGAACGGATTGTGTTCGCTTAACCCTCAAGTAGACCGTTTATGTATGGTGTGCGAAATGACCATTTCGGAAACGGGCAAACTTTCAGGTTATAAGCATTACGAAGCCGTGATGAACTCCCATGCTCGTCTGACCTATAACAAAGTGAGTGATATTTTAGAGGGTAACGAAGAGTTACGTGAACGCTATAGTGCGTTAGTGCCACACTTGCATGAGCTCCACAATATGTATCAAGTGCTGAAAGAAGCACGTGACTATCGTGGTGCAATTGAGTTCGAAACAGTAGAAACCAAGTTTATCTTCAATGCAGAGCGTAAAATTGACCGCATCGAACCTGTGATTCGCAATGATGCCCATAAGATCATCGAAGAATGTATGATATTGGCAAATATTGCTTCCGCTTCTCTGGTTGAGAAAGCCAAAGAGCCGGCCCTGTATCGTATTCACGAGACTCCGGGAGAGGAAAGGCTGCAAGGCTTTAGAGATTTCTTGGGAGAGCTTGGCTTAGATTTATCTGGTGGTTTAGACCCGTCACCAACGGATTACGCTGAGCTGATTCGAAAAATCCAGCAGCGCCAAGACAAAGAGTTGATCCAGACCATGCTATTACGCTCAATGAAGCAAGCGGTGTATAACGCAGATAATGCAGGTCACTTTGGGTTAGCGCTCAAACGCTATGCGCACTTTACTTCTCCAATTCGTCGTTATCCTGACTTGTTGTTGCATCGAGCGATTAAGTATCTAATTGCTAAGCAAGAAGGTCGCAACACCGATCGATGGACACCAACCGGTGGCTACCATTATTCCTTCGATGATATGGACTTCTATGGTGAGCAATGCTCGATGACAGAGCGCCGAGCAGATGATGCGACACGTGATGTGGCAGATTGGCTCAAGTGTGAGTACATGCAAGACCATGTTGGCGAAGTTCTTGATGGTGTTATTGCGAATGTCACCGGTTTTGGGTTCTTTGTACGTTTAACGGAATTGCACATTGATGGTTTGGTGCATATTTCCTCACTTGCTAATGACTACTATCAGTTTGATCCGATAGGTCAAAGACTTATCGGTGAAAGCTTTGGTGCGATTTATCGATTAGGTGATGCGGTAAAAGTAAAAGTGCTTGCGGTTAACCTCGATGAGAAGAAAATAGACTTTGAATTAGAGGAAACAAGTCGTAAGCTACGCGGCAAAGGAAAAACGGCTAAAAAACGTGTTGCTGAAGCTGAGAAGAAAAAAGCGAAGGCAAAACAACGTGTCGCAGAGGTAAGAGGTAAGCGAGGTGCAAAAGCTAAGCCTCTTGTCGAAGCAACGAAAAGGCCTGACGGACAAGAAGACGTATTGCCGCATAAGCGCAAAAAGTCCAAAGCCGAAAAAGCTCGCAAGAACAAAGCGCGCAGTAAAGCGGGTCGAGCGAAGAAAAAATAGAATTCAAGGTTAAACCATGAGTAATGAATTTATCTACGGCATTCATGCTGTGAAAGCTGTATTGGAAAGAGATCCAGTACGTTTTATAGAAGCGTACGTATTAAAGGGGCGTCAAGATGAGCGCTTGATGCCAGTGCTGAATGAATTGACTCAAATTGGTGTGTCGATTCAGCAAATGAACCGTAAGACGCTTGATGACAAAGCACGTGGTGCCAATCATCAGGGAATCATTGCGAAAGTAAAACCAGCTAAGCAGCTCAATGAGAATGATCTAGACAGTATTCTAAGCCAGCATGCTCAGCCACTATTGCTAATTCTTGATGGTGTGACTGACCCTCATAATTTGGGTGCTTGTTTACGTAATGCCGATGCGGCAGGTGTTGCTGCTGTTATTGTGCCGAAAGATCGCTCTGCGCCATTAACGGCCACTGTCAGTAAAGTGGCCTGTGGTGCCGCCGAGACCGTTCCTTTGGTTCGCGTAACTAACCTCGCTCGTACGATGCGATCATTGCAAGAGCAAGGAATCTGGATTGCAGGGACTGCTGGGGAAGCTACTCACGATATCTACCAAGCGAAACTTGATGGATCTTTAGCGATTGTTATGGGTGCGGAAGGTGACGGTATGCGCCGTTTAACTCGTGAGACGTGTGACGATCTGATTAAAATTCCAATGGCGGGCTCGGTATCAAGTTTGAACGTTTCGGTAGCATCGGGGATTTGTTTATTTGAAGCGGTACGCCAACGCGCGCTTTAGTGATTTAGCAGGACTTATAGGTAATCCAAAAGCCCCAGCATTACGCAGGGGCTTTCTTATATCTGGGGCAATCAGTAATGAGGAGGGGGCGTTTCTTCTGAAGGATCGGCAAGGTTGGACGTATCCATATTTTTCACTTTACCAACAACATACTTCATTTGATCTTGCATTTTACTGATCAGTAGTTGCTGTTGAGTTAAGGCGTCATTGAGCTCTTCGATGGTCTGCTCTTGGAATGCCATTTTGCATTCCATATCGTTAATTCTCTCTTCGAGAGCCTGAACTTCTTTATTACTCATAATCTCTACTCACTCAAATTCCAAGCCTGCACAACACCGGCAGAAGAGGCTGAGAGGACGCGTTGGTTGCTCTCAAAAGCGGCATCATACACTACTCCTCGAGGCGGACGAACATCTTTTAACATCTCAACTTCGAAGCCTTCTATTCGTTTACCAGATTGGGTGTCCCAGATGACCATTCTAGAAGAGGGAGAACCGGTGACTAAAAGAGCACCGTCATCGGAAAAGCGCGCAGAGGAGAAGATAAGCTGTCGAGTCCAGCTGCTTAGCTGACTGACCTCTTTGCCAGTTTTCAGATCCCAAATAATGGCATTATTTCCACTATCTGAAGTGAGTGCGTATAAACCATCGCGTTGTAGTTCCACTGTGCCGACCCGTTGCTCATGTTCAAATTGCTGTAATACTTGACCAGATTCGGTGCTCCAGAAGTAAGCATTATGGTCGTTGCCTCCTGATAGTGCGTATTTTCCATTAGGTGACAGTGAAACAGAATTCACTTTTTCTACGTGAGCGAGGAACTCTAGGCGTCTTCCAGTGACTAAATCGATGAATATGGCTTTACCATTACTGAGACCAATAAGCACCTCATCGCCATTATTGCCTAAGGCGATGTCTTGTATGAGTCCGTCAGAGATAGACCAAAGTCCGGTAGATTGAGACCAGGCTAAATCCCAGACGGCAAAGTTGGTTTGTGTGGCGGTGACAGCAAAACGGCCATTATCGCTAAAACGGATGAGGGAAATAATATTCTGCTCAGGATCTTGAATGCCCAAGCGAGCTAACAGTTTGTTTTGGTTGAGGTCCCATAGCTGAAGGTGCTGTTGTTTGGAGTAAAGCAAGGCGAATCTGGCATCGCGGCTTAACGCAATGGCACTGGTTCCCTCTAGCGCTAGGTCCCATTGTCTCTCTGAATCACTGGAGAAAAAGCAGCCATTTAACAGGCTGATGACAATTAACCACAGCACAGAATGAGATATTATTCGCATCATTAGCGTTATTCCACGTTGAGTCTTGAGTTTAAGCTAGTATATTTAAAGCTTGAGCTATGTAGAAATAGTTACTAGATTGAGATAGTTACGCATGCTGCGCTGAAAGACAAGTTTAATAAGTATGAGTAGGCGTTGAATTCCATAATCGGAGAATTAAATGAAATCACTATTTAAAGTGTCGCTACTTGCTGCGACAGTAATGTTGGCAGTCGGTTGTCAAAAAGAAGAACCAAAAGCAGAGCCAGCGGCGCAAGAGCAAGTTCAAGCGGAGACAGGCAAAGCGGTTCACTTTAAGACAGAAGATGATAAAGCAGCTTACGCAATCGGCGTTTCTTTCGCTAACTACCTAAGCACGAGCATTGAAAAACCGGCTGAGTTTGGCATCGAGCTGAAGAAAGAACTGGTTCTTAAAGGTATAGAACAAGCGTTTGCGGGTAAAGCTGAACTGACAGAAGATGAAATTCGTGCTGCACTGGAAGGTTTAGACAAGCGTGTTGCTGAAACTATGCAGAAGCAATCAGAAGAAAAAGCGGCGGCAGCTAAGAAAGCTGGCGACGATTTCCGTGCTGAATTCGAGAAACAAGATGGCGTGACCAAAACAGACTCTGGCTTACTGTACCAAGTAGAAACAGAAGGTACTGGTGCGCAACCAAAAGAGACTGACACAGTAGAAGTACACTACAAAGGTACTTTGATTGACGGCACTCAATTTGATAGCTCATACGATCGTGGTCAACCAGCGACATTCCCGCTTAACCGTGTTATTCCAGGTTGGACTGAAGGTGTTCAGCTAATGAAAGTGGGTTCTAAGTACAAGTTCGTTATCCCACCAGAGTTAGCTTATGGCGAGCAAGACACACCAACGATTCCTGCAAACTCTACATTGGTATTTGAAGTAGAGCTGCTAAAAATCGATGGCGATGACGCTCAAGCAACTCAATAATTAATACATTGAACGATAAAGACTCACTACGGTGGGTCTTTTTTTGTTTGATGAAAGCCACGGTAGATAAAAAACTGCACTTTTTTTGCCCTAAATCACTTGTTAGAGACATACTTAGAGGTCAGCTTCAAATTTTCTGATAAACTTACGGTAATTTTTTTAAGTTATCTCTAGGGTCAAAGTACAGTGACTGAAATTACCAATCCCGATGAGCTGCTTGAAATGGAGTCAGTCGATGTGGCGCCATTTAGCGAGCATGACAAAATCATCCTTAAGTCCTATGAGGCCGTGGTCGATGGATTAGCGAGTTTAATTGGTCCCTTTTGTGAAATCGTTTTGCACTCACTGGAGTCGTTAAATACTTCCGCGGTGAAAATTGCCAACGGTGAAAACACAGGGCGTCAAGTTGGCTCACCAATAACCGACCTAGCTCTTAAGATGCTCAAAGATATCGAAGGCTCTGAGCGTAACTTCTCTCGCTCATACTTCACTCGCGCTAAAGGCGGCGTGCTGATGAAGTCGATTACTATCGCGATTCGCAATGGTGATAATCGTGTCATTGGTTTGCTGTGTATTAACGTGAACTTAGATGCGCCATTCTCGCAAATCCTTCAATCTTTTATGCCGACACAAGATGCAAAAGATGCCGCATCTTCAGTGAACTTTGCCAGTGATGTAGAAGAGCTAGTAGACCAAACCGTAGAACGCACTATCGAAGACATCAATGCGGATAAATCGGTATCGAACAATACTAAGAACCGCCAGATTGTTATGGAGCTCTACGACAAAGGTATTTTTGATATTAAAGATGCGATAAATCGTGTCGCAGATCGTCTCAATATCTCAAAACACACCGTTTATCTCTATATCCGTCAGCGTAAGACTGAGGACGAATAACGTGTCTGCGTTAACCTATACATTAGTTATCAATGGATCGGTTTATGGGACTCAGTCTGCGCGTAACGCGTTGCTCTTTGCTAAGGCTCTTATTGCTAGAGGACATAAGCTAGTGAGTGTATTCTTTTATCAGGATGGGATTCACAATGCGTCGCGCCTTGTGGTACCTGCGAATGATGAGCTAGATTTGACAGCTGAGTGGCAGAGTTTGGCACAAGATTATGGTGTACGGTTAGAAACGTGCGTTGCCGCCTCTTTGCGACGTGGTGTCTTGGGTGTTGATGAAGCCTCACAACATACGCGCGATGTCGATAACTTAGCTCAAGGCTTTGAACTCGCTGGGTTGGGTAGCCTAGCCAGCGCTATGTTAACGCAAGACAGGGTGGTGCAGTTTTGACAACACTAGCATTTGTATTTAACTCATTACCACATTCAACAGCAAAAGGGCGTGAAGGACTAGACGCGCTGTTAGCGACATCGGCGTTTACTGAAGACATCAAAGTATTCTTTGTTGGCGCAGGTGTTAATCAGCTCAGACAAAACCAACACAGTGCCGACGTGTTATCACGTGACTACATCAGCGCATTTAAGCTGATGGATCTGTATGACATTGAAGACGTCTTTGTCTGCGAGCAGAGTATGCTGCAATATCAGCTAGACTCCGAGCAACTGGTTATTGATGCACAAGTAGTTGAAACGGGTGAAATTGCCAAACAGTTGAGTCTTTGTCATAAAGTATTAACGTTCTAGGTCTCCCTTTATGCTTCATATCATCAAAACCGAAATTGGCTACCAACAAGCACTTCGCTATTTATCGCAAGATGACCAAGTAATATTGGTCGAAAATGCGTGTTATTTAATCACTGACAAAAACTTAACGTTACCTTCGGCATGTTTCGTGTTGCAACCGGATCTTAGTGCTAGAGGGTTGATGCCTCTAGTATCAGAATCAACTCAAGTTGTGGATTTTAATGGGTTTGTTGAACTCACCGAACGACATGTTAATAGTACTACTTGGGAGTAGTCGTTTCATATCGCTTGCTGTAAACATGAAAACCCGGCAGTTAATCTAAAAAAGATCTGTATATTTCTTGACACACCTCCCACTGCTGCATAGAATTTTGCGTCCCTAATTGCCATTGGCGGTTAGGGCTAGATTTTTCACAAAGCTTACTTTCAAGTAAATCAGGAGCTAGTTAATGGCAACTATTAACCAGTTGGTACGTAAGCCTCGTGCAAAGCAAGTTGTTAAAAGCAACGTGCCTGCACTAGAAGCGTGCCCACAAAAACGTGGTGTATGTACTCGTGTTTACACTACTACACCTAAAAAACCTAACTCAGCACTTCGTAAAGTATGTCGTGTTCGTCTAACGAACGGCTTCGAAGTGACTTCGTACATCGGCGGTGAAGGTCACAACCTTCAAGAGCACAGTGTTGTTCTAATCCGTGGTGGTCGTGTTAAAGACCTTCCGGGTGTACGTTACCACACTGTTCGCGGCGCACTAGACTGTGCTGGCGTAAATGACCGTAAACAAGGTCGTTCTAAGTACGGTGTGAAGCGTCCTAAGTCTTAATGGATTCCGTTAAGTAAGGCCAAACACTAAATTATTTTTAATTTTTGAAGAAACTGTAAAGTTTTGGATAACCTGAAGAAGACAACGGAGAATATCCATGCCACGTCGTCGCGTAATTGGTCAGCGTAAGATCCTTCCAGATCCTAAGTTCAAATCTGAATTGCTGGCAAAGTTCGTTAACATCCTTATGGTTGACGGAAAGAAATCTACTGCAGAGAAAATTGTTTACACTGCACTAGAAGCTATGGCTGAGAAGTCTGGTAAAGACCACTTAGCTGTATTTGAAGAAGCTCTTGAAAATGTTCGCCCAGCGGTAGAAGTTAAATCTCGCCGTGTAGGTGGTTCAACTTACCAAGTACCTGTAGAAGTTCGTCCGGTTCGCCGTAACGCACTTGCTATGCGTTGGTTGGTTGAAGCTGCGCGTAAGCGTGGTGAAAAATCTATGGCTCAACGCCTAGCTGCTGAAATGCTAGACGCGTCTGAGAACAAAGGTACTGCGGTTAAGAAACGTGAAGACGTTCACCGCATGGCTGACGCTAACAAAGCGTTTGCTCATTACCGCTGGTAATACCTTTTCAGTGCTGCGAGGTTCTCTCGCAGCACTTTTCTATACTCTAAGGTTAACCTTAGTAAGAGGATACAATCGTGGCTCGTAAAACTCCTATTGAGCGCTATCGTAATATCGGTATCGTTGCTCACGTAGATGCAGGTAAAACAACCACAAGTGAGCGTATTCTGTTCTACACTGGCCTTTCTCACAAAATCGGCGAAGTTCACGATGGTGCTGCAACCATGGACTGGATGGAGCAGGAGCAAGAGCGTGGTATCACTATCACATCTGCTGCGACTACTACCTTCTGGCGTGGTATGGAAGCACAATTCCAAGATCATCGCGTAAACATCATTGATACCCCTGGACACGTTGACTTTACTATCGAAGTAGAGCGTTCTTTGCGTGTGCTTGATGGTGCAGTGGTTGTATTCTGTGGCTCATCAGGTGTTGAACCTCAGTCTGAAACTGTATGGCGTCAAGCTGATAAATATCACGTTCCACGTATGGTATTTGTGAACAAGATGGACCGTGCAGGCGCAGACTTCCTACGCGTTGTGGACCAAATTAAAAATCGTCTTGGTGCGAACCCAGTTCCAATCCAATTAAACATTGGTGCAGAAGATGAGTTCAAAGGTGTCATCGACCTTATCAAGATGAAAGCAATCAACTGGAACGATGCCGATCAAGGCATGACCTTCACTTATGAAGAGATTCCAGCAGAACTGCAAGATGAAGCTGAAGAGTGGCGCAACAACATGGTTGAAGCCGCTGCAGAAGCAAGCGAAGAGTTGATGGATAAATACCTTGAAGAAGGCGAACTAACGGAAGCTGAAATCAAGGCGGGTCTGCGTACTCGTACACTAAATAACGAAATTGTACTCGCAACATGTGGTAGTGCATTTAAGAACAAAGGTGTGCAAGCGGTACTAGACGCGGTTATCGAATATCTTCCTTCTCCAGTAGACGTACCTGCGATTAAAGGTATCGACGATGATGAGAACGAAGTAGAGCGTCACGCGGACGACAACGAACCATTCGCTGCACTTGCATTTAAGATTGCAACCGACCCGTTTGTAGGCACTCTAGCGTTTATGCGCGTTTACTCAGGTGTCGTAAACTCGGGTGATGCCGTTTATAACTCAGTGAAGCAAAAGCGTGAACGCTTTGGCCGTATCGTTCAAATGCACTCAAATAAGCGCGAAGAAGTAAAAGAAGTTCGTGCGGGTGACATTGCAGCAGCGATTGGTCTGAAGGACGTAACAACAGGTGATACCCTGTGTGACCAGAACCACAAAGTGATTCTTGAGCGCATGGAATTCCCTGAGCCAGTTATTCAGATCGCGGTAGAGCCTCGCTCTCAAGCTGACCAAGAGAAAATGGGTATTGCGCTAGGTAAACTGGCAGCAGAAGACCCGTCGTTCCGTGTGGAAACCGATGACGAAACTGGCCAAACGCTAATTTCAGGTATGGGTGAGCTTCACCTAGATATCATCGTTGACCGTATGAAGCGCGAATTCAGTGTTGATTGCAACGTGGGTAAACCTCAAGTTGCGTACCGCGAAACGATTCGCGGCAGCACAGAAGTTGAAGGCAAATTTGTTCGCCAATCAGGTGGTCGTGGTCAATATGGTCACGTATGGCTTAAGCTTGAGCCATCTGAAGCGGGTGAAGGGTTTGTGTTCGTTGACGAGATCGTGGGTGGTGTGGTTCCTAAGGAATACATCAGCTCGGTATCGAAAGGTATCGAAGAGCAGATGAACAACGGTGTTCTTGCTGGCTATCCTGTACTGGATGTCAAAGCAACACTGTATGATGGCTCTTACCATGATGTCGACTCTAGCGAGATGGCGTTTAAGATCGCCGGCTCGATGGCCTTCAGAAAAGGTGCGCTTGAAGCACAACCTGTTCTGCTTGAGCCAATGATGAAGGTTGAAGTAACGACTCCAGAAGATTGGATGGGTGATGTTGTTGGTGACCTTAACCGTCGCCGCGGCATGATCGAAGGTATGGATGACGGCCACGCTGGCCTTAAGATCATCCGTGCACAAGTACCGCTCTCTGAGATGTTTGGTTACGCAACTGACTTGCGTAGTGCGACCCAAGGTCGTGCGTCATATTCGATGGAATTTAGCGAATACGCTGAGACTCCGAAGAATGTGGCGGATGCGATTATTGCACAGCGCAGCTAATCAGCTATTGTTTAGTAATGAATCTGTTGCGTTGAGTAAAATTGACGCATAAAATAGCAAATTCTGACGCGCCCCGACAAAATTCGTTCTCGGGGCGAATCATAACTAGGAAGGAACACGATCGTGTCTAAAGAAAAATTTGAACGTACTAAACCGCACGTTAACGTTGGTACTATCGGCCACGTTGACCACGGTAAAACAACTCTAACTGCTGCAATCTGTACTACTCTAGCTAAAGTGTACGGCGGTGAAGCGAAAGACTTCGCATCTATCGATAACGCTCCAGAAGAGCGTGAGCGCGGTATCACAATCGCAACTTCTCACGTTGAGTACGACACTCCAACTCGTCACTACGCACACGTAGACTGCCCAGGACACGCGGATTATGTTAAAAACATGATCACTGGTGCTGCGCAAATGGACGGTGGTATCCTAGTTGTTGCTGCAACTGACGGCCCAATGCCTCAGACTCGTGAGCACATCCTACTAGGCCGTCAGGTTGGTATCCCTTACATCATCGTATTCATGAACAAGTGTGACATGGTTGATGATGAAGAGCTTCTAGAGCTAGTTGAAATGGAAGTTCGTGAACTTCTATCTGAGTACGATTTCCCAGGTGATGACCTACCAGTTATCCAAGGTTCTGCACTAGGCGCACTAAACGGCGAAGAGCAGTGG
>NZ_JPJA01000013.1:0-3012 GCF_000733315.1 Vibrio sp. ER1A | reverse complement strand
GCTATCAAACTTGGGGAAGGTTGAAACTCGAATCTACTTACTGCTTCTTATTGGGTACTTCCGAGCTAAGCCAGTCGTACCGAAGTTCAGATTGCGAGATGTTAAGCAAGACGTCGATTACCTTTACGCGACTTACTTTCCAACCAGAAAACCCAAATACCCGCTCATTGCCAAAAGTACTCGAGCAACATTGATATTGAAGATGTACGAAATCCTTGGATTTACTCGATTCTCTAAGGTAGATGAAAAATCGCTGCTAGAACGTCTACAAGATGTGGCAACGATTTGCACCTATCCCAAGTATATTTTTGATGAATGCTTAGCCTTCTTTGGCCAAAAACGCATTGGCTTAGCCGCTTATTCAACATTACAAACCATGATCACGTCCGTCCTAGCCAGTGAGAGGAAGAGGACAGAGTCCATTCTCTCAAGCTCCATGTCAGACACCACTCATATGCAACTTAAAAAAATACTGCATACCAAAGGGCGCTTGAATCAACTTTCTGCGCAGAAAGGCTCAGCGAAAGACTTCACCCCATCGGAACTCATGCGTGAAATTGAAACGCACAATACAATAAGAAGTGTGTATCAGGAGATAAAAGGACTCATCAATGAACTAGGGTTATCGCAAGGAAACTTAACGTACTACGCGTCTATTATTCGACACCAATCTATCTATAAGATCCGCCGTTCTCCTGAATGGCAAGGGATGCTATACATCGTGTGCTACTTGTTTTTTCGTTATCAAGAAACGAATGATAAGTTAGTCACTGCTTTTCAATATGTGACCAGAAAACTAAGGGAATCCGCCTCTGCCGCCGCTAAACAACGGATTGCAGATGAGCTTGAAGTGGTCAGAGACAAGTTGACCCACGCCGGTCACCTCCTTGGACTATTTGTCGATGACTCCGTCAGTGACCAGACTCAATTTGGTGATATTCGGCAAAATGCCTTTGAAAAGCTCTCCAAAGATGAAATCCAGCTCATTAGTCAGCACTTAAATAAGGAAAATTTTGATAAGCGACAATACGAGTGGCAATACATTGACAGCCAATATAGAAAGATCTCAAACTCGATTAGACCCCTTTTTCTAGCGATAGATATTGAATGTGAACCCGGTCAGACATTACTTTCTACGCAATTACAAGTAGCAAAATCAGAGCTTCAAAAAGAAAAGCACCTTTGTACTGCAGACCAAAGGTTACTTCTTAAGCAGGACAAAGACTATATCGTTGATAAGGAAGGCGTTAACTATCGACGTTTTGAACATTACTTGTACCAGAAAGTCTCTCGAATGCTTGATAGCAACCATATATTTGTTAATGAAAGTGCGAAAAACAAACGTCTCGAAGATGATCTTATCCCTATAACTGAATGGAAAAAGAATGAAAATCTTGTTGCCAATACAGGGTTAGATAAGTTGATTGCTCCTATCGAGCAAACCCTTGCGACATTAACAAAATCCGTACGTCACAAAATGTCTCAAGTCAGCCGTAATATCAATGATGGAGCCAATGATTTTGTTATCCATCAACCTCGCACCAACCAGCTCACTTGGAAGTTAGCCAATAAGCGTTGGAAAGACGATCTTGATAACCCGATTTACAACCAACTTCAACATATGGGCATTATCGAAATTATGGATTACGTAAATCAGAGAACCGGTTACTTAGATGCCTTCAAAAGTATCGGAACTAAGAAGCTAGGGAGTAAGGCGAGAGAAGAAGACTTACTCGCTTGTATCTTTGGCAATGGCTCTAATTATGGATTGCATCATATGTCATCGATATCTGATCGAGCCATTGGTGTTCTGAGGGCCGTAAATGATGGGTATATTCGGCCGGAGACGACAAGCGATGCCAATGATGTGATTTCAGATTCGCTGGCAAAACTTCCAATCTTTAAACATTACACAATCAATGAGTCCACCCCCTTTGGTAGTATTGATGGTCAAAAGCATGCCTGCCGTATCAATACATTCAAAGCTCGATTTTCAGCAAAATACTTCCGTAAGGGTAAAGGGGTATCCGCCCTAACGTTGGTGTCAAACCATGTGCCAATCAACACCAAGATAATTTCAGCTAACGAGTATGAAGGACATCATGCTTTTGATTTGCTCTATAACAATAGCAGCGATATTCAGCCTAAAGCGTTAGCAACCGATACTCATGGGGTCAATAACGTCAACTTTGCGATCCTTGACTTATTTGGTTACCAATTCGCGCCACGATACGCCAAATTTAAATATGTCTTCCATGATTTGTTCGAAATAGAGCATGGAGAAGCCGTATCATTAAAGCTGCGCCGACCGTTTAACACCTCACTAATCAAACGTGAGTGGGAAAATATTCAAAGGATCATTTGCTCGTTAAGTCGTAAGACAACGACACAAAGTACGATCATTACCAAGCTGTCGAATGGTAAACAGAACAGTCGAACATTAGCCGCACTTAGAGAGTATGACCGAATCATTAAGTGCCTTTATGTACTCGATTATGTTGACGATAAAGTCCTGCGACAGTTTGTCCAGCAAGCTTTGAACCGTGGCGAAGCCTACCACCAACTACGTCGAGCTATTGCTTCAATCAATGGAAATCAATTCCGTGGAGGTAATGATTATCAGATAGATCAATGGAATGATTGTGCGAGAATTATTGCTAACTGCATCATTTATTATAACTCGGCCTTGCTATCCAGTCTGATTGATAAGTTTGAGCAAGAAGGTAATCAGGAGGTGGTGAATCTGATAGCGGGTTTATCTCCAGTCGCATGGCGTCATATCCAACTTGCCGGTAATTACACCTTTGGTATTCAGAAAGACAATATTGTTCTAGAGAAACTGCTTGAGAACTTAGAGCCTTGGAGAGAGGAGAGCATGGTCGAACTGGTGGCCTAAGAAGGGTGTTAGAAAATAAGCCATTCCCTACAGCCCTTATAAATAAAGAGCTGTAGGCTCACATTGGACTTTTCGCTGAAATGGGCGCAAAACCCCTAGTTGTAAGGCCGCATCAT
>NZ_JPJA01000012.1:0-4750 GCF_000733315.1 Vibrio sp. ER1A | reverse complement strand
TAAGCTCGTCAACAGCGATGGGCAATCGCCACTGGGAACACTAACCATTGATGCTAATGGTAATTGGCATTACAGCGTCGACAACTCATTGACGGGAGTTCAGGAGTTAGGTGATGGCATCACGCGTGAAGAAGTATTCCAAGTTACCTCAATAGATGGTTCAGTGACTCAGAATATTGTTGTGACAATTACTGGTGTTGATGGTGCACCCGCAATCGTGGAAGGCAACGCAGGGTCTGTGACAGAGGATGTTGGCACTAACTCTTTTGGCAACTTGGTTGCGACGGATAAATTGGTTATTGCAGACGAAGATGCTGGTGAGGAGGTATTCAATGCTGGGGATGCGATACCTGTCGGTACAACTTGGGGCGCTTTGAGTATCCAAGCAGATGGCACGTGGACGTATACCTTAGATAACTCACTAGAGGCAGTGCAAGCACTGGATGTTGGTGATCAACGCATTGAAGAGTTTACAGTCACGTCAGCGGATGGCACTTCACATACGATTGCTGTGACTATTCATGGTGCGGAGGACGAAACCTTTATTACGGGTCCGACTACGGATACGGTGAAAGAAGATACGGATGTGGATGCCGGTTTCTTGGTCGCAGGTGACAGCTTATCCCTGAGCATTAGCGATAAAGATGCGGGTGAGAACAAATTCAGCACTATTGTAACCAAAGTGGCGAATGACGATGGTGAGCAGCCATTGGGTACTTTGACCATTACTGAGGATGGTGATTGGTCGTATCAAGTATCGAACGCTATATCAGGTGTACAAGAGCTTGGTGAAGGTGAGACGCGTGTAGAACGTTTCACGGTGACATCGATTGATGGTTCAAAAACCGAGACCATAGAAGTGACGATTCATGGTACAAACGACCAACCGACCATATCAGGAACCAATACTGGTAATGTTGTAGAAGATAGACAGATATCCAATGAAGGAGGCACGAAATACATCACTGAAGATGGTTCTTTACGAATTGTGGATGTTGATGCGAATGAAAGCCACTTTAATACTAGCGTTGAATCTATAGGTTCAACGCTGGGTATTCTTTCTATTAACGCTCAAGGTGATTGGGACTATAAAGTTGATACCAAACTCAAAGCAATTCAAAGCCTAGCAGTTGACGAAACTATTCAGGAGTCATTCCGAGTATATTCTGCAGATGGAAGCGCTTCAGAAGTCATCACTATTACTATTACAGGTACTAATGACAGGCCAAATATAAAAGGAGACAAATCAGGGAGTGTTAAAGAAAACCCTGAGAATATTAATACTGAAGTGAGTACAACCGGTGATCTAAATCCAAAAGATAAAGATACATCAGACACTCACGAATGGTCTTTACTAGGGTCTTCTGAAGGTATATACGGTTCATTTACCATTGATCCAACCTCAGGTACTTGGAAGTACATCCTTGACAATGATAAAGCTGATTCTTTATCCGAAGGCCAGATAGAAAAAGAAGTATTCACTGTTCAAGTCGATGACGGAAATGGTGGGACTCGCACGCAAAATATCACGATTACAGTTGAAGGTACCAATGATACCTTTGCACTTTCAGGCGATAATTCTGCAACATTGACGGAAGATCTTCACACGGTTGAAGGTGGTGTAATTACCGTTTCAGATATTGATATCGACGACCAGTTTACGTGGACAGTACTAAATCCAAATGGAAATCTTGGAACTCTTACAGTCGACCAAAATGGCAAATGGACCTACTCACTAGATAAGAATTCAGCTGAAAAACTTGAGCAAGGGATAGTGTATCCGTCAGGTACTCAGAATGGTGAACATATATTCCAAATTCAAGTCACCGATGGTACTGCGACTAAGGTATTTGATGTCAATATTGATGTTATTGGTACCAATGATGTACCTGAAATCACAGGCACTCGCACAGCAGAACTCTATGAAGTTAACGGGTACGGGCAGAGCGTCACTCAAGATCTAAGTACAGGTGACCCCGATTTAAACGAAACAGAAAGTTGGCAAATAAACAATGCCAACTCAGGTATTGGGATATATGGTTCTCTAGTCCTCGACCAAAATGGTGAGTGGACTTATACATTAGGCGTGACCGATGCACAAAAAGCTGCAGTTGATGCTTTACCGCATGATGCCAAAGTAAAAGAGTCGTTCTCAATTACATTGACAGATAAGTATGCGGCTACAAGTACAAAAGACATTACGATAACGGTACACGGTGATAATGACCGGCCGATTATAGGTGGTGATTTATCTGGGTCGGTGACTGAAGATGTCCATCCAAATGATGACGTAACAGAAGATATTAAGGTTACAGGCTCACTCTCTGATGGTGATGTAGACACTGGTGACGACCATATCTGGTCGTTGAACACACCGAAAGGGCAATTTGGTACTATTTTAATTGACCCTGACACAGGTGAGTGGACATATGTTTTAAATAACAACAGCCCAACTGTTCAAGCTCTCAGACCTGGCGATACTGCTTTGACTGACACCTTTACAGTGACAGTCAAAGATGACTCTGGGCAGATTGATAGTACCGCTACCCAAACCATCACGATTAGCATTAACGGCACGAATGATGCTCCAGAACTTGCGGGCACCACAACTGGTAGTGTTATCGAAGACACTCCAGGACGTGAAGTGGCGACGGGTAACCTTGCCGTATCTGATATTGATTCTACTGATACTCATTCTTGGCAGGTTCAGGGTGAAAATCCAGTAAACGGGAAAGCGACGGGTACCTACGGTCTGCTGTCGGTTGATGATAATGGTAAGTGGACTTATGAGCTCGATAGTGACTCATTGGCTACTCGCTCAATACCACCAGGCATGACGGTAACAGATACTTTCCAAGTTGTTGTAACGGACGCTGGCGGTTTAACAGACACGATTACTGTTACGGTATCCGTTGCGGGCACCAACAGTGAGCCAGAAATTGTTATTAAACCTGAATATACCGTGATAGAAGATGGAGCCGCCTTGAGTGGAACGATCATAGCGGGTATTCCGACCCAAGATCAGCTAGATAACAATGTTATTGGTGGTGGTGACCCGGATCAGGGTGAAATCGTTTCTTGGAGTGTATTGCAAGGTGGCCAATACGGTACTTTCAGTATTGATGAAGCCACAGGTACTTGGACTTATGTGCTGAACAATAACCATCCAGATGTAGATTCTCTTGATAAGGGAGACATATTACCAGGTGGTGACACCGTTCAGTTGCGTGTTAGAGATAAGTATGGTGTTGAGTCGACTCAAGAAATTAAGATTGTTATTGAAGGTGAGAATGACGCACCAAACATTACAGGGGCGAAAGTCGCTTCCATATCGGAAGATGCGATAGAGGCAGGGCAAAATACGGCAACGGGATTGCTAGAACCCGGCGATGTCGATGCCGATGACACTCATCTATGGACACTCACTGATTCTAATAACGGACGCGGTGAATATGGCACATTGACACTCAGCTCCAATGGTCAATGGATGTTCACTTATGACCAGCCAAGCAAATTAGCAGAAATTAAAGCCTTAAAACCAGGGCAGGTAGTCACTGATACCTTTGAAGTCACGGTAACGGATAGCCATGGGGCAACATCCACTGAAACGGTAACTATCCGTATCGAGGGTCAAAACGACGCGCCAACAGTTAGTGGTGATGTCTCTGGCACATTTGTCGAAGATAACGGGACGGATGACCCAAGTGATGACTTAACACCTGTGACTGGTCAGGCGGTACTTACTGACGTAGACAATGGGGACTCAGCCGAGTTTGTGATTGCAGATGGTCAAACTCATAGCGTCTACACGGGGCTTCGTGGTGACTTATCGATTGATAAAGATGGTAACTGGGAGTTCACGCCAAAGAATGATCTGTTGCAAGCACTAGCAGAAGGCGAAACACAAAAAGAAGTCTTCACCGTTATTGCTCAAGACAAAAATGGCGCCACCATCACCCAAGAAATCACTATCACGATTGAAGGCCGAAATGACGTTCCAGTGATTCATGGTGAATCGACGGGCACGGTTGTAGAGGACGGTACTGCGGATGTATTTGGTGTTGATTTAACCCGCGTTGAAGGCCAATTGGTCGCTACAGATGTCGATAACAATAGCTCTATTCATGCGTGGTCGATTGAGTCCTCAGGTGTGGGTCAATACGGTACCTTAACGTTAGATAATAGCGGTAAGTGGACGTATGTTCTTGATAATACTAAGGCAGCAACTCAAGCACTGGCGCCAGGTGATGTCGGTAAAGAAACGTTCTACATTATCGCAACCGACAATGATGGTGGAATTTCCAATCGACAAGAAGTGACTATCGACGTGATTGGTCAGCGCGACACAGGTGATGGTTCTGGTGGTGGCGGTCTTGTTGAAGTCGATAGCTCAACGTTGGATGTGACCGAGGACTCTAACCTAACGGACAGTGATTCTCTGCCATTAGGTATCCCATTACCTGTCGGATCAAGCTTTATTCCGATCACGGGTGGGGTATACGGTCAATTGGTACCGTCTGGAGATGGTGGTTGGCGATATGAGCTCGATAACGATTCGCCATTAGTCCAGGGACTAGATGAAGGCCAAACAGCAACCGAAACGTGGAGAATCGTCGGGCCGGGTGGCGTGGGATATATCTCCGTTGACGTCACGATCAATGGTACGGCTGATAAGCCAGAAATTACTTATGAAACAGATAATAATACGCCTCAGAACGATACGATTTTGCTTGAAGGTAAGGAAACTCAA
>NZ_JPJA01000011.1:0-12021 GCF_000733315.1 Vibrio sp. ER1A | reverse complement strand
TGACACACCACCAACACACACCTAATCATGACATGAACACACATACTACAACGTTGTAGTATGTGTGTTCATGTCATGATTAGGTGTGTGTTGGTGGTGTGTCACTTTAGCACATGTGAAATTTGTCACTTTATCCGTTTGTGTTTATTTTGTGTCATGCTATACTAGGGTTTGTGGATTAATTTAATTCTGTCACTTTATAGAGGTGTAATATGAAGAAACTACCAGAGGGCTACAGCAATATATTAAGCTGGTGCCTGCGAGAATTAGCGCGCATCGAGCGAATGAAGATTACCACTGAACAGAAGAGCAAAAAGGCTGAGCAGGTCGGGATTATTGTCTCTAAGCAGTTACACATAAAAGTAGCCGATACTAGGCCTATCAATGAAGAAGATGACTTTGAGGTCACGCCAGAGGAGCATGTTACCGCCACTACGTATAACCGATATTTGACACGATTTAGACGTGATTTAGAAGAGGCTGGGGTAATGGCCTTTGATATCGACGAACAGATAGAAAGCGTAGCATCTGGCGCAGGTCGATATAAAAAATCAGTACTTGAACTAAAAGGCAGTACCTACAAAGAGACTTTAGACAACATTCAAGCATTGATTAAAAAGTCACAAAATATACTGGCTAGAAGTAAAGCCGATTCAACAAAAAAGACGCTTGAATCATTGATAAAAAAACTGGAAGACCTAAAAAACCCGTCCTTGATTAAATTACAAAATGCCATACTGTTTAAGATAGTACGCACAAAGACCGAAAAAGGGAACATGGGAAAGCGCGAGAGTGCCCGTAAGGACAAGTATCAGGAACGACCTAGACCATTCTCTGGCCTTGATATGATTACTATCATTTATCGACTGATAGCAACCAAAAACCCCAAATGTCAAACCATAGCACTGGCATTAGCCAGTGGTAGACGTTGTAGTGAAATATTGCACTTTGGTAAGTTCGACAAAGCAAACAACTCTAGGCTGCTATTCTCTGGCATGAGAAAGGCAAAAAAGAAAGCAACTAAAGAATTTAAAATCCCCGTTTTAATCGAGCCTGAATTGTTTTTAGAGACGCTTAAAAACGTGCGAGAAAGTGACTTTATTTCAACGCCTATTGAGCGTTTAAAGGAAGAGGGCTTGCACGATGCAGAACTGGCGCGTCGATTGAACGGCTACACGGCACCGACCCTAAATAAGCTTATTAACGATGAACTGAATAAGGGAAAAGACGAACCGACAAAGTGGGTATTTAAAGATACTCGCGCTATCTATGCGCGCCTCGCTTACGCCAATTACTGCGCAAACATGAAGCACGCAGGTAAATCACCAAAGCAGGAATTAATCTTCTTCCGTGAGTCACTGCTACATACCGACACTAACGAGACGCTTAGTTATTTGCAGTTTCGAATCACCGATGAAGACGCACTGACGGCCTACAACATCAAAAAGGCCAAGGAGGAGGGAAGCAAAATCAAGTTCTACGAACAGTACGAGCTTATCCGACCTCTAGAAAAACGCGATGACGTTATCGAAAATCGAACAATGAGGCGTGTTGTTCCTATGCTGGTGGAATGGCTCAAGGCGAACGGTGAGGCGAGTATCGATACTGGATTCTTGCGTAAGCACTTCGGTGGTGTTCGTGGCACGCTCACCAAACTACTAGAGCTTATAAAATCCGTGAATGCTCATGAACCGCGTTTGGTGGTTAAGGAGCAGAAGAAAAAAACGCAAAAACTCATAACTAAGCAGATAGAAGTCGAAGTGACCTACACGTTCGTTAAACGCGAACTGGTGGACGTACAGCTTAAAGAGGGTGCAAGTGATGAACAGTGGGAGCGTGCGATAGCGAACGCTGCGGAAAGCTATGTAGACGACACAAACTATAACTTTGATTCATGGGACGCTAACGACTTCGATATTGAGCACATGGTGGTAGATGAATATGAAGAGGAGATAGAGTAATGCAATCATTCACTATTCAGTATTTAGACTTCGACGGGAAGCGAATTGCACAAGATATCGCTTTTTTGAATTCAGTAGACGAAGCGAAAAAATATGCAGATGAAAGGCGACCGGTTGATACCCTCTTCATCAATATTAAAGAATCTATTCTATGCACTTACGTAGCGAAAAAAGTGGGTAGTTCGTGGTTTGGGGTGTGATGCAATGAACCTAGAAATACCTATCGGAATACAACGACGCATGAGGCGACTTATCGACGAACTCGACGGTTCAAAAGATATCGAGCTATCGAAAATCTACAAAGACATTGACGCTTATTACACAAAAACCGTAGCCCCTCACGCAGCGTGTAAGAAAGGCTGTTCGTTTTGCTGCCATGTACCCGTAGAGGTCACACAGATTGAAGCCTTGCACATTGCAGAAGAAACGGGGAAAAGGTTAACACGTCCAAGAAAAAATAAGCCTCGACAACCAGACAATACCGCTTGTCCATTTCTGAAGGATAACCAATGTTCAATTTATCGAGTAAGGCCGTTAGCGTGTCGCGTTTTTGCCTCTCTCGATAGCGCGACACACTGTATTAATGGGAACCAGTACCACCTAATAAACAATATTGAAAGCTATCGACCGACTAGATGGATAGGGAACTTGTTTATACACGCGAGTGAAGAAATGAATGGTGCAACCTATGCCGACATTCGAGAGTGGTTTAAACACGAGAAAAGGGAGGATTCAAAGTAATGCAAGCTTTTAATATCAAGTATCGGAACGCTGACGACCAAACCATTAAACAGGAAACGATCTTTATGGGGACGCTGACAGGGGCAAAGGTCAGCACGGCAGCGTTCGCACCATCGGGAACCGAAAGCATCGTTATCACCAATAGCTTAGATTTGGTGGTAGCCACAGAACGTAACGGAAAATGGAGTAAAGAATCATGAACAATCAAAGGCCAATTGATAAAGGCCGTCTCGTGTATATCGCAGAACGCTATCAAACAAACACAATCGGACAAGACAATCAGCCGATGACGAAGAATCGCTATGCCTCTGTAGGCCGTGCGACTCTATGGCCTAACAAGCCAAATTCAAATATGCCAAATATCGAGATTGAAATAGATACTATGCCTATCAATCAATCTCAATCACCGCTCAAGCTGTTTGTGTTTTGGGATAGTGAAGACACTAGAAACCAATGAAGCGGAAAGCATCAAGACCCAAAGACCAAATGAAGCCCGTAATACTGGAAATACTCACTGATAGCGAACTGCGTAAATTCAAGTGCAGAGCCTATCAAGTAGCCAGTATCAGAAAGCGGATAGAGCGCGATAGCCCTATCCGTGGGGTTTTAGTTACCGAAATCAAACGAGAGGAAAGAGAGTGAAAACACTAAAACAACTAGGTATTGCAAGCCTAATACTTCTTAGTTTTCCAGTATTGGCTAATGGTCAGCACTGGAAGTTTAACGAAAATAGTGGTAGTGGATATGTAGGAGCAAGTACAGATATAAGTAAATCTATTTGGATCTTACCTAATGAAACGGCCCATTACAAAGATTCGGTAAGGTTCACGCTTAGTCAAATATCAGACGGAATATGTACATGGCAACACGAACAAGAGAAACGAGTTTTGAAAGTAAATAAAAAGCTAGTCAAATTCACATATGCAGGCTGTCAAAACGTTAGTACATCTAATTCGATTGTCTCATTTATTCCATCAACCAATAAGGGGAATCATTACATTTTGAACCAATTTGAGAAAAAAACAGCAGTGAGTATTGATGGTAACAATTACTCAGCTATTGGATTTATTGACACGCAAAAAAAAGTAATAGCACGAGAAAAAGCAGAAGAAAACGCACTCTAACTTACTTGCTCACAGCATTAAAAACTAGAAAACCACGGATAGCTCTGTTTGTGGTTTTTACTTGATATAGCTTGACTGTTAAAATTCAATAATTAATCAAAGAATCAAAGGTGAATTAATGGGTGGTAGAGGCGGAAAGCGTGAAGGTGCTGGTAGGCCGTTGGGTTCAAAAGATAAACGAACCAACATACAAAGCCTATCTATAGACGATCTTAAAGCGATTGTTAGCAAGCTTGAGGAGCTAGGCGAAGGTCTAGATTCTCTTACCACTCAGCAAGTAGACCAATTGATTTACGGCAGGCTACTACTTCAAGCTTCACAAGGTGACTTCAAATCACAACAATTAGTACTCGATAGATATGTAAAACGCGCTGGTACAAAGGACAAGCACGAAATACAGCCTATAAGCATAACTAAGAACGCAGCCCCATATATCCAACTTAACGAACTGCTTAATGAAATAGCGGAGGGTAACGTAGATGTAGAAGCAGCTACACTGCTTGAACGGCTGATAGTCAAACGTGCAGACCTTGTAAGTCATGAGATCAAATCAGAACTTAGTAAGCACATGAACATCGATGGCAAAGTAGTTAACGAAGACAACATTAAACGTCGTGGTGTAGATGGAATGAGCGAAGAACTGGAGGACAACATTAGAGGCATACTACTAGGTGTAAGCCCTGAAAAACTGTCCCAAGAAAGACAGTCAAAAGTGAATAAAGCTATCGAAGATAGCGTAAACAAGTACACTGATAGAGTACTAGCATTCTTAGAAGCTGAAAGCACGAAGAAAAAAGGCTTAACCGAAGAAACAGTAAGAAAATTAAAGCAAGAAATACTAGGAATAGAATTATGAACAGCGAACAAGCAAACCAAGTGATAAAGAACATGCTTTCAGTCAACGAGAAAGCCAAACGAATCAACCAAGAACTCAAAGACAAAGGCTATAACCCTGAAAAGCTGAAAGAGGCCACGGAGGTATTGCTAAAAAGGCTGAAAAGCAAGCACGGCAGTTAAGAAACAAACGCGCTGTAAGCTCATTTTAGCGCGTTAAACTAATCGAGCACACAAACCACTACTAAACATCAAAACACCTCACTGCGTCCAATACACGCGATTCTAGCGACACTTTCACAGCAAACACTACACATAAGCGTAGCGCATCGCCTCAGATGCAAGCGAAGCCATGCCGTAAGGCATATAAGGAAGCGTGAGCGCGACCGATGCACCAAGCCCCTGATCCATTCGAACCGTGGCACGGCCTCAAAGGGGCGCGGTCAGTCATTCGATGCTGTAGCCAGAATTTCACCATCCCATTTCCTGCCAGACATGGGGTGTCGGGGCGTAGCCCTGACGGTGCACTGTACTTATCACTAGTGGATATGTTGACTTGCGTAGCCTCGATCTAAAGTGGTTTTCTTTGAATCCTGTTACATCTGTTACATATCCCTCCATTTTGTTACACCTCAATCTGTATATATTGTTGTTATCATTGTATTTTTTCATTTTGTAACAGAAGTAACGAATGTAACAGCGTATTTTTTACTTCCACGAGAGTGTTTTTTTTGTGATCTATATCATGTTTTTTCTTGTTACTTCAATTCTAAATTTATGGCTGTTACACCCGTTACACATGTTACACTTTTCGTAAGTCATTGTTAAAAAACAAAAAAACCGTAACAGATGTACGGTTTTTTACCCTTATTTGTAACGCTTGTAACAGTGTCTATGTTTTTAATATTGCGTAGTACCTACTATTAGATGTTCCAATTCGTTTTTGTTTCTTCCATCCATCATTCGGTTTATCTAAAATTCCAGCTTCATAGCATGCTTTTGCCGCGTTACTAGCATTATGACCAATATTTATTAATTCCCATCCAGAATCATGAATGTAGTAAGTTGTTACTCCTGCCTTAATTTCTACATATCCGTAATGGTCTTGTGTATGAAGTTTTATAGGTTGCTCATGCTCACCAATACCAAGTTGTGCAAAGTGGATATGCCCTTTTAAGTCTAAGAATTTCCTAACTCGTTCTACCGCTTTCTCTTTCTCTGTAGATTGAGTTCCACCACGTGTAGGTAGTACGCATTCGAACCACCAGCGCGACACGGTTTTATAGATTGTCTTAACGTCCCAACAAGTTAGCCCTGAGCGTGTGGCTAGTTCGCCAGCAACAATCAATAGAGCGATGCTTTTAGCCATACGTCCTATTTGCCCGTCCGCGTTCTCTGGCGTTAGTGATTTGGTGAGCGTGTCTACACGCTCCATAATTTTAGTGTGCTGCTGGTAGTCGTCCCCCACGTTCTCAGCTAGCCACTTGATAAACTCAGTACCAATGACACCTGACGCTTTAGGCGTGTATTTACTGCCAGATATACCCGTTTGTTGCTTTAGGTACTCTGCGAAGTCTCGACCGCTATCAAACTCATGTAGAGAGTCAAAACAGCCGTACTTGAATATATCGGATTGACCCTCGATAAAACGTACCGATAGACCGCCAGTGATTTGCTTGTCAGCATTTGATAGAAAGTCATTAAGCGTCATTTCACCAGTCGATAAAGCGATTAGTGAAAATGACCGTATACGCTGCGGTGAGCCGTCCTTGTTCGAACGTGCTTTACCTTGTCCATTAGAGAGCATGTAGGCGGTTTGATATGCGTCCTTTGGTGTTGATTGACCCAATTCATCGAGAGACGCGCCTATATGGTTTAGTGCTTCGAACTCGCTTTCCTTTGCATTGTCAGTACCTCGCCAGCTTCCTTTCTCTTGCCCCATGATTGACGCATACACACCAATAGCAATTGTCTTACCCTTTGAGCTTTCACCCATGATGTGAGGGATAAAGCCATCCTCACCTAATAGGCCAATCAGAGGCGAACCAAATCCAGCGCAAGCAGCCATCATAAGCACGGGATTGTCGATGCAATACTTACCGATGCTGTCATTCCAGATTTCAATAGTTCCTACCAGTTTAGGCGGTTTTGAATGGTAGTTAGTGGACTGATAAACGATCTCTTTATCGCCTACGATATGGTCGGGAAATACAAAGCACCCATCATGCCAGCCTGTTTTTTCAGTGTACAAAATGGCTTTGGTTTGAACGGGTAAAGAGTCTTGCAAATACTGCATGAATAAGCGTTTGCTTTTAGCGTCATGGTTTAGCGTTGGCATTCTCTGGCGTTGCAGTGATTCAGCTATAACCTTGAAGTCTTGAGCTAGTATTGTTTGAGGGTATACCCATGTTCTTAAGCGTCCCTCAAGATCTAACCATTGCAGCCTAAAGCCTCCCTCGTTGCGGTCTTCACTGTGAGTTAACGCAGTGACGGCAAGGGAGCTACATATAGGTGTTTCTACAAGCCTTTCATCACCACCGATATATTTTATCTCTTGATGCACTATCAAGCCGTTATGAGCATCGTAGATGTAGTCACGTGGTAGGTGATTTTCTATTCCAAACATTACGCCTTTAGTGACGTTATCGGTTGAATGGCTGTCACTGTCTAGTGTCGCGCCCTCTGCAACCTTATTTTTATTTTTCATGTTCTTTTCCTAGTTAACCGGTTAAGGGCGCAAACAAGCGCGCACGAACTAACAGCCTTGAAAGGCCATTTGAATCAATAACCAGTTTTTAGGTGAAGTTAATGAATCGAGTACTGGACTTTTTGGGTGAACCGTAGTTAGTCACATGATTGTCTTTGTCATGCTCTTTATTTGGTTCGCTCTTTTCGTCTTGTAGAACTCTATAAGGTGGGGTTTGACTAACAGGCTTGCACCTGTAAAGGTCTAGCCATTGTTCGATAAATTCATTGGTTAGTTGAGAGGGTGTTAACCAAAAGCTTATTTCTTCTGCTTCTTCCCATAGCTGATCATCCAAGTTTTTAGGCTTGTTTGAATGGTCAATGCCAAGGTGCTTATATTGTTGCTCTTTCAGTAAAGAGAATATTCTTTGTTGGTTAAATTTTCTTTTTTGCTCGTCCATGTCTGGCCTCAGCTTGATTTTTGTCTCAAGATTCGCCAGAATTCAACCTGATAGATGTTGGTTCTGGCGAATCAGTTATGAGGCTCTACAGATTGCCGTCTGTGGAGCCTTTTCCGTTCATAGGAGTATTATTGTACTCATGCTTCAAAATCGATCCACGCCTTACTTAAACAGAGCTATATCTATTGAATCAGGACAGCCCATTTTCTGATCTATTCTTTTGTTTACCTATATCTTCAAGAAAATAGGTATTTTACCGCAGCGAATCCAACTGCAATCCCTATCCCTAAAAGTAAGCGTTTCATCCATTCAGTATCTTTTTTTGACTCAGCCTTGAATTCAGCAATATCACGTTTGAGATCTAATATGTCCGCCTTGGTTGCTATGTGAGTCTCAAGCATTACTAGTTGATTTTCAGCTAATACTTCCGCCTGTTTTTCATCCATACCAGCAGCTTTTAAGTCTTTTACAAACTGGTGGGTATTAAACAACTCAGTTTTGATCATGCGTTTGTCCTTGCTTGCTTGCTCTCACGAGCTAGTTTTTCTGCTGCTGCTTCAAGAAACCAATCTGTAAGTGTTGGCTTTTTTCCCTTGGTTTGAATGTGAGCTTCTCTTGATTTATCAATACGCTCATTAAGTGTGTAAGGAATGTTAATACTTGCTTTCTTGATCATGTTTACCTCCATCAATCAGATGAATTAATCATACTGTATAAAACAACAGTTTGCAAGATGCTACAAAATAATATTAAATATCATAATAAAGCCCCTTGCTAGCGTCTAAACAAACAAGGGGCATATCCACCAGCAACCTAAAGGAGAATGCTGATGAACGCACAAATACTACGCCAGAACTACGGCGTTAAGCAAATCACTATTCATGCCATGTCTGGACGTGATTTTAAAGCCCTGTTAAACGCACTTAAACAGGCTGCTAAAGCCACAAGCAAAGGAGGGCTTTAGTATGAAGGCAACGACATCTACGAGCCAGCCAATGCTTGTAATTGATTGGAATGCTTACGACTTCGAGGCTCATGCTATCGGTGGGATTGAACTAATAATTGAACTAATTCGTTATAATGAAGATCTTCATTGTATAGACCCTGAAAGATTGGCATTAGCTCTATCTGGCAATATGGACATATTGAAAGCATCCAGAAAAGCTATAGACAATCATTCAGCCTAAAATAATGGGCTATATGCCCATTTTTTTTGAAACACTACGCACCTCTAATTCTAGTGGAAATCGCACCACCATTGTCCGCGTCTTCAAATATTGCAGCTTTTGAAGCGCTAACCGCTTTGTCTATTATGAAATTGATTTGTTTTTGTCCGTCACGGTCTATTGACTCTTCAACACTAACAATTGAGTCCGTCTTGTTATCGACGTTAACAGAAACATGCACACCACCATTAGATTTAGCACTCGTTCCGCCAGTTCCGTGCATGGCACTTTTCATCTGGTTCATTACGTCTACCATCCATCGAAAGTTATCCGCTTGAGTAGGATTCAATACCATCTCATTGGCTTTGAGTAACCAAGTACCTTCGTTTTCTTTAGGTATCTTATTAATACCATCGTGTGCCATGCCAGTAATGGTTGTGCCTGCTGCAATTCCGATAGCAGCACCACCAGAGGCAAGAACGGCAGCACCCATAAGTTGACCATACGGTGGCGGATATGCTGATAATGCTTTCGTGTAGGCTTGATTTGTGTCAATAACCATAGATGGAATAGCAGCTGCTTTCTGGATTGCGAAGAGTGTTTTATATGCTGCTTTCTGCTCACCACCAGATTGCTTTAAAAAATTAGTGGTCATGGATAGCTGATTCGAGATAAAGCTTGTTGTGTCAATTTGAGCCTGTTTTTGAGCTGCTAGTCGTCTCTTTTCAGCGTCGTCTTCTATCTTAGTTAGCCTTGCCTCATGATCTAATCTAAGTGCTGTTCTGGTATTGAAGTAGTCCTTTTCAAGCTGAGTTCTAAGGTCATTATTACCCTTGGCCTGCGCGTATGCTCTATCAAACTGATCTTGTAATCTATCGAACCTATCAGAATAGGC
Source organism: Vibrio sp. ER1A (assembly GCF_000733315.1). Classification (NCBI taxonomy): domain Bacteria; kingdom Pseudomonadati; phylum Pseudomonadota; class Gammaproteobacteria; order Vibrionales; family Vibrionaceae; genus Vibrio; species Vibrio sp. ER1A. The sequence goes on along the minus strand of NZ_JPJA01000011.1, from coordinate 2,154 downwards.
ATACTCCTCTTCGATTTTTTCCTTGTTCTGGAAGTCCGCTTGTATCGCTAGCCTTTTTTGATAATCCTCATTGATTTTGTCAGAGGAATTGTAATAGGCGTCAATAGCGTTTGATTTCGGACTAGACAATAATTGACTTGCACCTAATCCACTTGCGCTTCTCATATCAAGTGTCTTGGCTCGTTCAATAGCTAGTTTTTGGAACTTTTCTCTCACATCCTTGTACCATTCTTCCATTGCCTCTTTTGGAAGTGGTTTTGATGCTAGAGTTCTTAATTCCCAAAGTGCATCACTGGCATCGAGTTTTGCATTGTTGATTGCGACTGGGTCAAAGATAACTGGCGGAGGCATGTTAGAAAATTTTCTTAGTTTGTCTGCCATGTTTTCCGCTTCATCACTCACTAATCCAGCAAGGTCTAGAGTTCCCTGCAATGGACTCACTAAGGCTTTAAAAATATATTCAGCCGTATAATGAAGAGTGTTTATCATTGCTTGATTAACAATCATGAATGAAGCTTTAAAGCCTAGCCATGCAACATCTATTGACTTTATGATTAGCTCCAGTCCTCTATATGAATTGGCTAGGTACCCAATACCTGTTATTGATGAATGTATGCCATCGGCCATAACACGATTCATACCGCCGTTCTGTTTGGCGTACTCAACAAATAAATTAGCCATTCCTCCAATGGCTGGTGCAAGTTCAACGGTAAGTGCCTGGATACTTGCACGTGTAGTTTCATTGACTTTAAACATTGCATCATTTGCAGCTTCGACCTTTGCAGCATCGACACGGTTAAGGCTTATGCCTAATTGCTCGGCTTCTCTAGCCATGCTATTTAGTCCATTTGAACCGTTCTCAAGCATATTAACCATTCCGACGCCCTCGGTATCAAAAAGCTTAAAGGCTAATCTAACACGGTCACTCTGACTGTTAACATTTTGGAAAGCATCAGCCACGGCTTTTAGTTGCTGCTCTGGCGTCATCCTAGATAACTGTCGTGCGTCTAAACCCAGTTGTCTTAGTGCTGGTGAGGCTGTGCCTGCGCCTTGTGCAGCTTCTGATATGCGCCTTACCATTCTTTGCAGACTTGTATCTAGATTGTTTGCTCCTACGCCTGTTAGTTCTGCTGCATATCTAAACTCTGTTAGTGCTTGTGTAGTTACGCCAAGCTTGTCAGCTTGCTTGGCTGTTTGGTCAATAAGTGTAGCCTGCTGTTCTATCATGCTCTTCATGCCATTTATTCCAGCAAGTGCAGCAAAGCCACTGGCAAGTTTAAAAAGATCGCCTTTAAGCGAGCGTATGGCAGATGATGCAGTGTTCGTTTTATCACTAAGTTGCTTTACTTGTGATGCACCAATCTTTGATGAGTTGCCGAATTTTTTAACCTCACTGTCAGCGCCTTTCACTTCATTAGCGAATCGTTTTGTGTCAGCGTCAAACCTGAGTGTAAGCTTTAAATCACTAGTCATTGACATGTGGAAAACCTCTTTGATTTTTATATCTATATTGTACACTAATTTTGTATATTTTTTGCTCTATATTTCTCTTTGTTTTTATAGTCCAAATTTCAACCATAGTAACGGACGTTAAGTTAATCTGGCTTTATGTAGAGCTTTGAAGCTACTGTTTTACACGGGTAATCTGTGTTGTTTTTTGGTCTTTTTGTGGCGTTTTTCTTGATACATGCAAAGACACCATGTTTTTCCTAATTTTACGGTAAATATTCAAAACTAATCTAAAGGCATTGCTATGTAAGGGATTGCTATTTTTAGATAGCCGTAAGATAACCAAAATAAACATTGTTTTTTGATTAACTTTTGATTTCTGGTTGAACTGTGTCACCTTTTGACCTCTGCTTTATCGCTTGTGATAGCCTCTGTGTCACCCTTATTTTTTCCTCTGTTTTACCTTATTTCCCACTTGATTTACTTTGATTTATTGAGTGCAGGATTGCGTGACAGAATGCAAATACAACAATAGCATAATACAGAGTGACACATAGTGAATACACAACCAAAAGAATGACACAACCCCAACACACAAACATGACACACCACCAACACACACCTAATCATGACATGAACACACATACTACAACGTTGTAGTATGTGTGTTCATGTCATGATTAGGTGTGTGTTGGTGGTGTGTCA
>NZ_JPJA01000010.1:0-13912 GCF_000733315.1 Vibrio sp. ER1A | reverse complement strand
CAGTAACTACATAATTAAAAATAGAATTTAGAATTATTCTTTAAAATTCATAACGTTAATCAACATACAGCAACAATCAAAAACACCTCATATACACACTTATATACACATAATTTTTTGCTACAAAACTAAAAAGCCCCCATAAGGGGGCTTATTCATATCGCTGTAGTATCTTCTTGTTCCAAGTGTTCCAATCTAGCTTTGGCTTCATTCACGGTTTCGCAAATGAATAGCCGCACGTTATCGGGAATTGGGTTAGGAGATTCCATCAGTGTTGAAACCACCTCCAGCCTGTTTTGTAAATCGTTCATATTAGTAGCCATTTCCGTATAAGATTATTGTGTAGTTTATTGTTGTATTTGGAGCCTAGAGCGAACGCTCTAGAGCCCCATATTAATCACAAATCATCATAATTTATAGATTTATCAACTTACACACCATTACATATAATTTTCTACGAGATCACGGTTTTTCTTAATTTGCGGCATACATAGCGTTTAATTGAGAAATATACTTATCATTTATTCGTATGCCATTCTTAGCTTTTGATTGCCCTCTAGCTCTTATTCTCATTGATTGATTTACAGTTTTTTGCGTTATAGGGTTCAAACGACCCCAATCGCTCTTATTGAATTTATCGATACGTTTCCATACATTTTTCATACCTTCGACATCGTTGGTACGGTAGGTTTGCCACATAGAGTTCATTAGAAGCTTGCGTCTATCCATTATTTGACGTTCATAATCCTTATACGCTCGGTTCTTAGCACCCTGAACCAGCTGTCTACTAGGTGTAAAACCTAATAACTGTTCTGCGTACTCAAGTGGAGAAAGATCAGCTACAACAACATCACCCTGTCTATTGGTAATTGCACTACCTTCACTTAAGTATCGAGCTGTCTTTGAAACATCCCTCACCCATTTAGGGGAAAACGATTCAAAACCTTCCCAATACTTGTTGTCACGGAAGACATAATCCAATCCTCTAGCGAATGACCCACCGATGCCTGCTACCGGGCCTAGCAAGTTGAACATTTGTTCTTTGTATGACCCTTGCGCCTCTAGGCTATATGAATCCCTAAACCACAGGGACTTTGGATCAATCTCAATACGGCTAGAAACATTAGGTAGTCCTACCATTGTGCCCAATCCGTAATACATCCCGTCAGCAAGATCTTCACCAAACATATCAGCCAAAGCCCCTTTGAGCTCAGTTTCTGCATCCCACGGATCGTCATCATCACCAACAATAGAATGAGCCATGTTCGCTATAGCAGCCAATGTCGCCATTGGCATAGCACCCAAACCGCCGATCAAGAATGTAGCAGCCATTGTTCCCATTAACTGCTTACGCGCCATAGAGCGTTCAGCAGCAGTTGTATTCTTACTCACTGTGCTGAACCAAATATCCGTCTTTGGAACCTTCACCGCAAATGCCTGTAAGAAGTTGTGTACCAGAAAAAACGTCATGTTTTGACTGTACTGCTTAAATTGAAGAGCTACAGAAGGTACGTCTTTCTGCATAAATGCCGCACGATTTAATGAGCCATAGTCAAAATGGGACTCCCAAGTGGCGTCAACCGCATATTTCTTAGCATCATTGTGGCTTTCACCAGCGTTCTTAGCCATTCGATAGGCCGTCATGAAAGTAACTTCACGGTTTAACACCTCTGCATGATGAAACATCCAGCCAACATAACGCATAGTTGTAGCCCATCGCCCGGTAATTTCATCAGTTGGGTTTTCTGCTAAACCGATAAGGTCATGAGTTTGGGTTGTATCGATAACCCCCATAGCAATAGCCTCCTCCATTGCTTTTCGTTCATCACCTTTGAGAATGGTCGAACCCAAGATCCCATATTTGCGGCGAGACTCTTCATTTTTGTTAGCCTTTACAAAGTTGGTAAAGAAGTTGCCAGTTAGCCTTGTCATCTCTCTACTGGTGTTTAGCACACCATATTTAGAACCAATTACTGGTAACGCTACCTGCACATTCTGAGTAATGTTTAACAGCGCTGAAGCTGGTGAGGCACCAATTAGCATAAAGAAGCCAAAACCAGTCATCTTACTGGCCCATGCTGCACGCTGAGGATTCATTACCCATTCGTGGCGTTTGCCCATAGCTTCCACAATACGACTTGCTGCCACTCGATCTTCCGAATCTTGAGGGCGATTTTTTAAATCCTCATGCTCCTTTTTAAGCGCTGCTAAGCTTTCTACCATAGCATCTTCATGTTTTAACTTAGCCAGCTGTTTTGCCTGCCTAGCCCCCTGGTCAGCCAAAGCTTGTAATGCATCATTTGAAAAGCCTTTCACACCTTTGCGATGAATAAACTGCCTACGGATAGAGCGAGACGGCAACGTATCGAGATAGAGTTGATACACGCGGTCTTTTAACTCAGCACGTGCTTTTTCTGACATAACCGTAGTATCTAGTTCATGGGTCATTTGGGTTACGAACGATGAAGAAATGGTGTCTATACCCGCTTGGTGATCTGTACGGCGACCATGAGTTGCCTCAAATCCCGCCGCATGCAATCGAGCAAGGGCGCGTTTCATTTCGTTTTCGGTCTGAAACATGGTGAACACTCGTTCGCCATTCTCATTAGTACCATCGACAAAGTAGTCACCAAAGCGTGCCAAAGGCACATAAAAACCCTTCTTGGCAATTTCATTATCAAGTCTGATTTTAAGCATCATGGCTTTGCCTTTTTTGCCTCCGTCAATTTTCAATGATTCGGCCTTATCCAATAATGCTTGGGTCATTTCTTCGCGTTGCTTGATGTAGTGGTCTGAAATCTGACCAATGATATCCTGGGCACCTTTAGGCAAAGCTAGAAATTCTTTTCGGCGGCGTTCATGGATTTTTTCACGACGAGGTTCATTTTTTATTTGTTGGTCTATTTCCCCCACTTCCTTAAGAAGCCTTGCTTTCGCCTCACCACTACGACTCTTTTTTTGTGCCTCTAGTGAAGCTTTGGCTTGTTTGAGCTCTGGAGTCATATCCACGTATTCTTCTAATGGATTCACATTATCTAACGTTAGATCATGCATAAAGGTAAATGTACGATCCGCAAGCTCAGGGTTTTTCTTACTCCATTTCTTGATATTCTCATATTGACCTATGATGTTTTGTGTTGCTCGACCTTCATCAGCAAGCATTTGGTTTACAGCATCCATGTAGTTATTTATGTGCGATGCAAACTCTTTACTAACTTTCTTTCTCGCTACTTTTTCAGTTTGACGCATGGTTAGTAAGCTCCAGCCAAAGCCTTTCATGGCGTCAATAACTCTGCTCTTGTCGAGTGTCTTGCTAAGTATCTTATTTAAGAAGTTATCACGCGCACCATCAATGACTGCGCTGTATTCCTGATCTAGTCCTTGTACTTTATCGACTCGCTGAGAAAACCTAACGGCATTAGGTAAGCTCAATGTACCGTCATTGCGACGTAAATATCTGTCGACACCGTTGATCATGTTTCTAACTTCTGAAATGGTCACTTTCTCTTGAGACAACACACCAGAACGGCGTAGAGCTCCCATAACCATAGCCATAACACGATCCACTAGCTGACGAAGTTTACCGCTCTCACTTTCTGCTATTCGCGCAATCACCTCTTCTGCTTTCACATCATCGGGTGCATTCTTGTAGGAATTGTCCACCTCATTAAAGATTGATTTAAGCTTGGCGTTACCACGTAGCTTCATCACTTTGTTAGTTAATGCATCGCGTTCAGCGCTGCTTAAATTCCCATACAAACCGTTGTGGGCAATAAGCTCATGGCGCAACGTCTTACGAACGTCAGCCATCGAGCTTAGGTTTTCAGCCACCAGCACAACGCGGTTATCACCTGACAACCAAACACCTTTAACAGTCGCTTCAGGATCCGTTTTTACCCACTGTGATAGGTCCGATTGTTTCTCAACCACCTGAATATTTGCTGCTTTTAAGCCCTGATATCCATCAAGCCACTTTTGAGCTTCATTTTCGACTAAAGAAGCACCTAACTGTGCAGGTCGTGTCTTATCATTGCTTTTCAGATCACGATCACCTACAATTAAATTGTCGCTAGCGGTGCTGCTTATTAGTAGCTTTCTTGGATTGTATGCCAATTGGTGGCTATCATGCCCAAGCTGCCTAGTAGACAGTTTAGGCTCTTGAGTGTTCTCTCGTATACGGGAGCTGCTTGATGTGCCGGGCAATGGGAGCCCGGGTCGATCAAGCCACTCGGGAGCTTTGCTTTTTATGTATTCCAGTGAGCCATCTTCAATCCAATAATTCAGCGATTCTGGTTTCTTACCATGTACTGACTTAATCGCATGAATATCCTTAACTCTACCTAGATTAGCATCAGCATGTATCGCAACTAATATAGGACGGCCTTCAATATCTTTTCCTTCGATAATGACATTTTTACCACCCCGCTCTGCTAGGTTTTTGTCTTTAGGTTTAAATACTGCCACTGGATCAGATATCAACTCAGGTAAATTTTCAAGAATGCTCATTGGCACTTCATGCTTGTCTACAGTAGCCTTGTTTATTACCCGCTTAGAGATGTAAAGCTCTTTCGCTTTCATACCCAAATGCTGTAGAACGTTAGGTGTGTCGCTAACAATAATCGCAAAATTCTCATTTTTCGACGTCAATAGCGTTTTGAGCCTCTCTTTAAAACCCTTTGCTTTATTGACAATGGAGGACTGGCTAAAACGAATATCATCAGGGATAGGAAGGCTAGCTACGTCTTCTGGCTTGTTAATTATTACCGTTTTCGTTCCATCATCGTTTTTAATCTCCTTAGCACCGACAGCATCAAAATACTCTCTTAGATTTACACTTGCGCTCCTACTGGAGTCACCAATAAAATCACTAGCCACAGCAATGACTCTTCCGCCCGGCTTAATCAGTTTAACTCCGTGAGAAAGGTATTTTTCCTCGAGATTTCTTGGCGGCATCATTACTATTGACTCAAACTGCTCTGGCTTTCTTAGGCGGAGAAAGTTATCGCTCTCTTTTATTTTCCCCGCTTTATTTGTGATTGCCGACTTAAGATCACCGTCTGGAATGCCAACCATTATGGAATCACTAACGCCTTTGATTTTTAGATGATTTGTAATTAGTTCAGTTTTTTTGTTACCACCCGCCTTTGCTTCTGCCACTTTTGAGATTTTGACCTTACTAGCCTGTAGTTCTGACCTATCATCAGGTTCACTCACCTTAAGCTTGCTAGTATCAAGCGACTCACTTGTAATCTCACTCTTAGAAATGCCAACAGGTTTCTTCGTGCCTTTTGGTGGTGTTGGCTCTGGCAAATTGTTTGAATATGGCTTAGACAAGTCACCATCATTAAGCCACTTTTTGAAGTCATCAAGCTTAACAACCGACATTTCACCGAAGCCTTTCCAGCCTTCCGTATAGTTTTCTAAATAGGCTTTTTTCGCGTCCTTAATTTTAGTAAAACCAAGCATAACTTTATGCTCATCAAACAGTCCTGTTTTGGGATCCACTTGATCAATGATATAAGCAATTTTACTAGCCTCATTAGGCCCAACAAACACATCAACCGCATCACCATCCGCACCCTCTGTACGTTTGATATAACCGTAATGATTTTTCATGGTTACAGACCATGACTCACCATCCGAATTTGTACCGCTTCTTTCTGAACCTTTTGGGTTTTCGATGGCCACAGTCAATCCGTGAAAATCAAAACTGCCTTTCTTATAGTTTCCAGCTTCTTTTTGTGCCTCGGTTGGGTTGGTGTTAGTTTCTTTGGCTGCTTCATTGGCTGTTTGCTTCTCGGCTGCATCTTGCTGCTTTATTGAATTAGCTTCTTCATCCTGCTTTACTGGCACATTCTCCTTAGTGTTAGGATTACTTATAGCCTCATAAAGCTTATTCACTTGAGCGTCTTTCAATTTATCGATGTTGTCTTGGTCTTTCTGCATCCAAACAGGTGCGCCATCTGGCAACTCGTATTCATTGATAAAATCACGACGTGCTTGCAATCGAATAGCATCAGCGTCAGCTTTTTCAACCGTTCCAGAATCTTCCAACTCATCGACACGTTGTTCAACTTCTTCAGGCGTTGGTTCTTTCTTCGTTGGCTTAAGCACTTCAAATGCTTCCATCATTGCGCTGTTAGGTGTGTAACCAGTAGTAGCAGCAAAATCTTGCTCAACTTCATTAGTCGCAAGCGGATCAGATTTGGTAATGCGATCATAGATAGTTTGTTGTGCGGCCTTTAGTTTGCTCTTAGCCTTCTTAACTTGGCGCTTATTTCTCTTGGCTGGCATAGACTCACCAAGATTACCTTTAAGAACGCCACCTCGTTTACCACGATTGCGTTCAATGAGTTCTTCAGCTGTCGGCGCTGGTTCTTCATAACGCACTTGTTCACGGGTTTGCTGCCTTGGCTGGTAAACAGTGGATTGCTCAATCTGTCTAGTTGGTTCAACTTGAGATTGTTTAGCTTGATTAGTCGCCTTTTGGCCTTCTTTATTAAATGACTGTTGAGCCTCGAATCCTCTGTTAAGATCACGCTCTCTTTGAGTTTCCGCTTCTTGCTCTGCTGTTAACTGCGATTCTTCAGCTTGTTGTCGGCGTTGTGCTTCAGCCTCGAACTCTGGTAGTTGAGATCGAACTCTTTGAGCGGCCTCAGTCGGCGCGATCATTTCTCGTTCACGACGAATGTCAGGGGCATCCTGGTTGGCATATTCATTACCTTGCTGGTAATAGAGTTCATCACGCAAAGCTGTTCCTGAATCTTCGCGTATCCGTCTAGCGGCATCTGTAGGCTCATGATCAAGAGGAATCTTGTATTGCTCCTTCACAGCATCATCACCCATATAAGGCTCAATACCACGATTGAAATCTGTTTCTTCCGCGTCAGTAGGTTTGGACTCTTGTGTTTGTTCACTTTGTTGTGTTGGAACTTGCGCTAACTCAAGCTCTTCTTGATATGGCTTGCGGTTGTTATAGCGATAGTCCGTAACAGCCTGAACGTAATCTTGAGCGCCTCTGCGATTCATGGCAACCTGATAACGTTGCTTAAGCTCCTTAGGTGCACCTTTGGCAAAATTACCATTGCTATCAAACAATTCTGCTGGTGGATCAATTAACAGTTCTGCATCTTCAGCTTTTAAGCCAAAATCGCGCGGGTTTGGCTCTCCAACTTCTAGTTTCGGTTCTTCTCGGCTAGCTCTTTGCTCTGCAACCATCTGATCACGTCGTTCAGCGCCTTCAGGACGCTGACGGTCTTCAGATTGAGAAGATTGCTCTTGTGCGTCTTCCATTGATGCGCGTTGCTCTGCCGTTGGGCCTTCACCAAATGCTGACATAACAGCGTTTTTCGCCATCGTCTCTGCTTCATCAACTTCAAACCCACGTTCCAATGCAGCGTTGGTAATTAAGTTTTCAAAGCTCTTTCTTATCTCACCGTCAGTAAGTCCTTTAGCTTTTGCATCAGTAATAGCTTGAGGTGTAATAATTCCTTCAACATTTTTCTCAAAAGAACGACGGCGAACATTACCAACAGCACCACCAACAGCACCGCCGCCGCCACCGACTACAGCACCAAGAATACCGCCCTCAATTGCCTCTTGAGCTACACCTTGTGTCGGGTCATATATTTCACCACCAGCTGCTTTATTTGCTTCAGCGTTTTGAGTGTAACGCTGCGCGGCACCTTGAGCGGCCTCTGTACCACCTTCAGCAACAATTGCTTTACCAATGGCACCTTTAATAGTTCGACCTAGCTTCCCCGATACTACTTTGGTCATTGCTTTATCACCAAGAGCACCTAACGTACCGTTAATAACCATCATTGTTGGGTCGTAAGTGATTCGGTTTTTAACTTCATCGGCTATGTCTTGTTGGGCTTTGCTTAGTGCATCCTCTTGGCTCATACCTTGCTTGTGGTAACTGACAGCTAGTTTTTGGAAGATCGGAGAGTCAGCCAAGTCCTCATAGCTCAAGTTCATTATGTCGTCACGCGCAGCAAGTCCAGCCTGACCACCAGCACTTGATAAGTTTGTAGCGACCAATGTTCCCATATTTGCCGCACCAGCCACTTTTGCAACACTAGCTCCAGCTTTCATTGCATTACCAGCTAATGAAACTCCTTTACCAACTGCACCACCCGGTAAAATGGTTGGAGCCATATCACCGACAATTTGCGCCACGTTTAACAACCACGTTCTTCCATCGGTAAAACCTTCACCCAATGAAAGATCATCATTGATAAGGCGTTTACCCATTGCAACCTGTGACTCTGGTGTCATCGTGCGGTATTGAGCGTTAGCTATTTCGTTCATCTTTTCGGCGGCACTATCTAAACCGACGAAACTTGCCATACCACCCATAGAACGGGCTGCACCAGCTTGAAAAGCATCAACAGTGTCTTGGAATAGATTAGTGTTGCGCTCTTTTTCAAAGTTTTCAAAATCATCTAATCTGCTCATCGACCCCAAATCTCCTCTTGTCTAGCAATTTCATCTACATTGCTAGGCTGTGGTAGTTGTTCTTTTGAAATATCTTGTTGCTGTTGATAGCGCTCAGATGAAGGAAAGTTATACTCGTTATTCTCAGCGTTTCTTTGGTTTTGCATGATTTGAGTGGCTGTCAGTCCTTCCGTAAGCGCTGGATTGATATTCCTGTCGGTGGTATTCATTGTTGACGACAATGCTTTAGTTTTGACCTTATTGGAACTGATAAGACTATCGATAAATCGCTGAATCTTCTCCTGCGGCCAGCCGCGCTGAATTGCATCTTTAATGTCTTGCTCCGTCTCCGGATCCCATTGAACATTTGGATAGATATCTTTGTATAAACCCAATGCTTGTTTGACGTGATCGTTGTTCTCTTTTAGATCGTGGGTAGCTGATTGAGGCGAGTCATACAAATTTTGATAGCGCAATTCAAGTTGCGCTTGCGCTTGTTTCTCTTGTAGGTCAATTTGATTTAAACGCTGTTGCAATGCTTCAGAATCTTGACTTAACTGCGCATCTTTTCTAGCCTCCTCCCTTTGCTTCTCAAATACGGCACTAATCCTATTCGATTCTTTAAATAGCTCACTACGATTTTCATTAGCAGTTTTGTTGTCTGATTTACCCTTTCCAAATTTCACCTTATAGACGTTGCGTAACGTTGCAAACTGCTCATTTCGCTGTAATTCAACGATAGAGTTAAGCTTCGCAACCGCATTTTCAAACGGGATTACCTTTACATGGTCATTGTCATCGGTAGTGCGGCCTTCGGTAACTGGAGCGGTATAGGACTTACCATCTTCATCCGTAACCTTGACTAGTGCTACAAGTCCGCGACCATCTGGAGAAACGTCTAGCCCAGCAGGTTCTATCGACGTAATTGTCTTCCCTTCCTTCGTTTTTTCAGGCACTCCATAACCGGAATATGTCTCAGGAAATACCAGTTTCTGTACCGCGATGACATCTTTCGAGTTGTGAGGTGGAGGCTGGCCATTTGCAAGGCCGTTTAGCATGTTTGTCGCCAATCCAGCTGTATGCATTGCCTCAGGCGTAAACTTATTACCCAAATCAAAACTTTTAAAATCTTCCCCTAGCTTTATAAACTCAGGAGAGAACAGTACCGACATATCACCAGTACCTAATGCGGTTTCTAATGAGTCTTGATAGAGCTTGGTCGCCTCTTTGTATTTTGCATTTCGTATATTGATTTTGTTCAATACACTATTCTGCTCAAATAACTTATTTCCTTGCTCAATGGTTCGCGCTCTATCCTCTTGTCCCTGATTCCATGCAGTGTCTTCACGATCACGCAGAGTATTCCGGCGCTCGATGTTATCTTTACGGTCTTCTAGTCTTAGAGCTCGATCTTCTTGTCTTTGATTCCATGCTGTATCTTGACGGTCTCTCAGTGTCTTACGGTCTTCGATATCATTCGCTCGATCAAATACATCATTTGTCGCTTGGAACCCTTGACGAAAACTACCTATTACATTTGCCATAACCAATCCTTAAAAATAAGCCCCAGCCAAACCACCAACAACCGCACCAATACCAGCACCTATCACAGTTCCAACACCAGGCACTACCGATCCAATTGTTGCGCCAAGAGAAGCACCAGCACCCACACCACCAGCTATGTTTTGTTTGTGTTGGTTTTCTAATTGCTCATTTGTGTTTTCACGCTGTTGTTCCTGTCGGCTTAGGTCAGCCAGAGAATTCATTGCGTTACGCTTACTTTGCTGCCCTACCTGCATTAATGACCACGCCATTATTTACCTCCCCCCGACTTCGTTTATTTTCTGTTTTGCCCCTGATGACGCACCACTAATTATCTGGCGCTGAAGGTCACCGATTGCTTGACGACCTTCGTTATTCATTGACGCTAGGCTTAAAGCATTTGTTAGCTCAAGGTTGTTTTTTTGCTGATCCGTTCTTCGATCACCTAGTCCATACTTAGCGCCAGAGTTAGCTGCACTAGTCTCGGCCTGTCGCAAATTTAATGCCGCATTGGTCTCGTTACGTTCCTTTTGGGCATCAAACAGTTCATTGCTAGTTGCTAGCTCCATCAGCCGATCTTCAGTTGGAGCAAATCGATTTAACCAATCGCTGTACTGTTGTTTTGTCAATGCAGCCATAGTGTCTGCGTAAGCATGATCACCACCTGAATAGTTAACCTGATAGTTGTTTTGAGGTGGTTTATATGAAGGTCCTGTGGTTGCGGAAAAGCCTTCTTGATTTCGTGAACTAAGATTCATGCCTACTCCTTCATTCCATAGCTAGAAGCTCCACCCATTGGAGAAAAGCCACTTGTTGAACCGCTCTTCATCCCTTGGTAATCAGATAGAGAATTTTGCTTTTTGAACCAATCCGGATTATTAGCTGCAATTGACGCACCAGCCCCAACTACCGCACCGGGAACGCTAATCTCATTCGCTTTGTTAATTGCTTCGTTCTGTGCTTTCTGTCCTGATGATCTCGCTACATCTTGAAGTGAATTAACTGCCTGAGTTTGCTGCCCTCGCCCCATTGCAACAACATTACTCAGACTATTGGTGTATCGATTAGTAGCGTCTTGATCAGCTTGGGATACTGATTGGTTTTCTTTTTCAAGGCGGGAATTAATGAGGCTATCTTGTGCTGCGGTGCGTTTCCCTGAGGTTGGATCAACACCAGAAGCGGCTAGATGTTTGTCGGTTTGTTCACCAGCATTTGAGAATGCAGCGTTGTATGCGGTGTTGGTGTCTTGCGCTGTACGATCATAAACAGCTTGACCACCCATCTTGTGTGCATCTGCAATGTATTCATTCTCTAGAGGAACAAATTTATCCTGATACCTGTTCCACTCCTTAGCAGCGGTTTTAGCTAACTCCTTTTGATAAGCGGTTTCTTTAACTTCGTTATCTCCACCCTTTGACATAAGTCACCTCAAATCTTTGACGAAAAAATGTAGCCCGTTACCATCTTTACCATCGACAACAAAACCAACCCTTTCGTATATTTTCAAAACTCGTTCATGAGCAGTATAACCCACAATGAAACTAGAGTTTATTCTTTGAGCAAGCTCCTCTACGGCGGAGTGATAGCGTAACACTCCATGTATGGAGTTTGAGTATGCTAATAGAACATTGACAGCGTTGTATTGTTTGTATGTGATTGGTTCTAAGATGAAAAATCCATCATTACACCAAAAGAGAAAGGCTGTTTCATTGTGAAATGAGTCGGTAATCGTGGTAATTAAGGTTGAGAGATTGTCCCTAGCTGCGATAATTTTCGCCTGTTTTAGTACTTCAGCTTCGTATTTTCCTGCGAAAGGAACGAGTTTCACCCTGTCCATCAGCATACCTTGTCATCTACTTGCCTATGATCATCGAGAATAAACAGATCACCATTTCGCACATATTAACATGATAATGTTTTTGTTATTGACAAAGAAAAACGCCTCGTAGTATTTTGAGGATTCCAACAAACCAAATACTACGAGGCGTTTCGTATGACAAATCCTACATCATTTCATCTGCACACTGCAAGCACTACTTCACTAGAACATAAAATGTCTAGCCGTGAGATCTCTGATATTACAGGCAAAAAGCATTTTCATGTAAAGAGAGATATTGAAAAGATGCTTTCGGAGCTAGAAGAAGATGCATCCAAGTTTGGATACATCTATCTTGACATCTCTAACCGCCAGCAAATTGAATACCACCTAGACCGCGAACACACCGAATGCTTACTCACTGGCTACTCCGCCAAGGCTAGAATGAAAGTAATTCGACGTTGGCATGAGCTTGAGTCATTAAACCAACCTCAACTTCCCTCGACATACAAGGAGGCATTGCTTGCTCTTGTGGCTATGGAAGAAGAAAAAGAACAGCTTTGCCTTGAACGTGATAGCGCCATTAAAACAAAGTCACATATCAACAACAAAAAGACAGCTTCAGCAATGGGTAAGCTTGGGGCCGCCACTAAGAAGATAAAATCCCTTGAAAACAAACTTCAAGATGAAGGTGAATACATGAGCCTTATAGCTGCTGGAATACCTGACCGGGTTGACACAGAAGAGAAGGATAACGTTCAGTCATGGAGAGTGCTCAAAAAGATAAGCATGTTAATGGAAAGAGAAATCAAGAAAGTCAACGACCAACGTTACGGCTCTGTAAATACATATCACGTAGATGTGATAAACAAATTCAAAGAACATTACCTTTGATGGCTTGTAGGCTTGTCGATATATCCAAAAGCAATTCATTTAAGGCAAGCCCTCCAACTATCCAGATGGCAATTGTGATACCTATAGCGACTTGAATTGCTTTAATAGACCTGTTTATCCCTGATTTGTTAGTAGACACTTTTGCCATCAACCTAGGTTCGATAGTTTGGAAATGATAAACCACAAAGCACTTCCTCCACCAAGAATAATTGTAAACATTGCACCAATCATCCAGCTTTTAAGGTTGTCGATTTTTAGATCTACCCGATCAACTTTTTCATCAAGTTTTTCAATCTGATTCGACAATCTTGAATCTACTCGATCAATTTTCTCGTCAAGTTTTTCAATCTGATCTGACAACTTGACATCTACTCGGTCAATTTTTTCATCAAGCTTTTCAAGCTGGCTTGAAAGTCTTGTATCAACTCGGTCAACCTTCCCATCAAGTTTTTCAATCTGACCTGATAGCCCTGTTCGATTAGATGCTACTTGATCGCTCAATTCTCGTCTCGTGGCATCAAGTTGGTCATGTGTAACACCGTGACCAACAAGGGCGATCATTTGCTCTGGCGTAAGTGATATTTTTTGATCTGTCATTGCCTCCCCCTTATCTCGTCCAGTGTATATACATTTCATTATGCCGAATCAGTAAGCATGACCGACTGTAGCACTTCACGACCTGTTGTGTCACCTCGCCAATTCAAATACATCTTCAAGCTGAGCAGTGATCAATCTATTCACTCTATTGATATCGCTTTGATGCGTGCTGTATATGATGCTTCTAATGGCAAATTGAGATTGAACAACGCTCAATGGGGGCTCTTCATCTGAGCGATACTCACTATCAATATAAGACCAATGCTCATCAACACCAATAATCCCCTTTAGGACCTGTTTGGTGACGGGCTCAACCCCAATGTCCATCATTGTAGCAGCTTTCTTAATGAGCAAATGTGAACAAAATCTGCGCCAATTATGCTCAATGCACTCACCAGCAAGTTGCTCTAGCTCTTTGTTGCCTTTAGATAAGATGACTTCATTTTCATTAAAATCAACCTCAATGAGATTGTCTGTTTTATCTTCCATATTCACATCAATTCACGTTCGTGTTTTTTTATTTACATCCACAAATAACCATGACACAATGCGTCATGAGCAGACGTAAATATATGAAATATTTCGTTGACAAGCAATAAAAGTACGCCTAATGTAAAAAACACA
>NZ_JPJA01000009.1:0-21192 GCF_000733315.1 Vibrio sp. ER1A | reverse complement strand
CGACTCTGTCGCCGGCTTGTAGGGGAGGCGAGAAAGCCGGTCAACTTTCTCAATGAGCAACACATCACCTCGATGTGAGTCTTCAATCAAACGAGCTAATTCAGCTCTCTCTAATTTAGTGCCTGATAAATGTTCAGTATAAAAACTAGCAATGCGTACATTGTGTTGTTTGGCAAAATTGTGCAGATCACTTTTTGCTCGTTCGGCATCCTGCTCTGTCGTTGAGGCTCGTAGATAGGCTCTTATAAACATCGTTGCGTATTTATGGTTCGTTTTGGGTGTGGTTTTTTATTTTGGTTCGCATAGGGTTGAAAATCAATACTTATCGAACCAGAAGGGCGTGTATTTTACTGGTTCGCTTGAGGTGTACCCTTTTAAAACTACTCGGATTCAGTGACGCTCAAAAACACACACATGCACAAATCATATTTATTTGTATGTTAGTTTGATTGATTGTTTGTACGGTAGTAAGCGTACAGATATTGAGCGTGGTTACTTTAATATCCGTTTCAATAAGTCTGGATATTGGGTTTGGTAACCGCGTACATTGAATTGATTTGTCCCGCAGCCTTCTTCGGCTCTTTTTTTGGTGTAGTTCTCTTGTCTTTTTTGTCTCGATGCTTGGCGTCCACAGTGAGGGCAGCCTATTTCTCGGGTGAGAAAGTTACCTGGTGAAACATGAAAATCACCGTGTATAGGACAGGTGATAGTGACGTGGGCTCGATTGTTTTCATACCGAACTTTTGAATAATCATAGAGCTCACCAAACTTTTCTTTGGCGTTAATTAAAAACTGCGTTGCTCTTTCTTCTTTACTCGCCATGGTTTTTTAGTGTTTGGTCACAGGATGGAGAAGTAGGTGGGCTTGGAACGTGTCACTATTCCATTCTTTCATTTCGGCGATGAACCAGCCATGACGGTTGATAACGTCAATGAGCTCTGGGGCGCGCTCTAACTGGATAAGCATTGATAACGGCGCGACTTGTGAATCATCATGGTCAAAGCAGTGTTCGATATGCTCTTCTAACATGTATAAAATGCCTGGCTCGGCTGCTTGACCTTCTTCAAATAAGCGGGATTCAATTCGTTCTTCATCGTAGAGATAGACCAACAACGAATAGAGCTTTTCAGCTCCAGCAATTTTAGTTTGTTTGGCTTTTTCATTTATCTCATACAGTTTCATTTCCAAATTACTCCCCTTGCTTCTCGCGGTTTGGATCATTAGCTTGATGTCTTTTTTGATATTCAACAAGGCTTTATCATTGAGCTTTGGTTTGAGATATTTAAGTAGGATCTCATTTCGCCTTGTGACAGGGACATAGCGAGAAGACGTCGATACTTGAAACAAAAGATGGAGGAGGGCATGGCTGACTAAGCTGTGCAGATTCTTATAGTATTCGAAGTCTTTTTTGATTTGCATACTGGCTTTAATGTCTATTGATAGATGGTGATTGCCACGTTTTGCTCTACGGCTACATTGAAGTCTTTTATATTGGGGCTGATTTCAATTTTCCAAGAACGGGACGCCAAATTCACACCTTTAATTCAATTTGTTGCATAATACTTCTGGTAGCGATAGAACCAAAATGGTCGAGTAGAGCATTAGGGTATTCTGAACCATCAATGAGTTTGGAGTATATCGACATTTCAGAAACTCAATTATACCAAGCTGCGCAACTGGCTTTATAACTCTATTAGGTTTATGATTTTATGTTATTTCCCTTTTTGGGAAAATAACATTTGACTGTTTATTGCATATTTCCCATAATGGGAAATGTGGCAAAGGGGATGTATGCGAATTTTATCAAGAGCAACTTTACGAGAGTTTTGGGAACAGCCTAATTACGCTGATTCTGAACAGCCACTAATGGCATGGTACGACGAAGCCAAACACGCAAATTGGCAAACGCCCCAAGACATAAAGGCATTGTACCGAAATGCGTCTTTCGTTGGCAATAATCGCGTTGTGTTCAACGTTCACGGCAACAAGTATCGACTGATCACCGCGATTAATTACAAATTTTCGATGGTATATATTCGCTTTATTGGCACACATGCAGACTATGACAAAGTTGATGCGAAAACCGTTTAGAAGAGGCAGATATGCAAGTTAAACCAATCAAAACAGCAGATGATAACCGCGCTGCTTTAGCGCGTATCGAGCAGCTTTGGGATGCTGAACCAAACACACCAGAGGGTGATGAGTTAGAAGTGCTTGCCACTCTAATTGAGGCGTTTGAAGAAGCTAATTATCCAATTGCACCACCTGATCCAATCGAAGCAATCAAGTTCCGTATGGAACAGCAAGGCTTAGAGGATAAAGACCTTGTACCTTTCCTTGGTCAGCGTAGCCGTGTTACGGAGATTCTGAGCCGTCAAAGACGTTTATCTATCTCAATGATTCGCAAGCTACACGATGGGCTTAGAATCCCATTGGACAGCCTTGTGAAAGAATATCAACTGGTTAAATAACATTGAAAGTTTCGACAAGCGCACTCTAAAAGCGCGTAAGCTAGTTACCTCTTCGCTTATGAGTAAAGAGTTTTCGCAGCCTCAAATCGACACAGTGATCAGTATCAACGACAAAGCAAAACAATAGCAGGAGAAAAAGCAATATATGTCAATTGGCTTTTACGATGAACGTATTCTAAATATACGCCTCAAAAAAAATAACAAAGGGTCTACTTTTTTATTTGGTGCTGCATTAAGTCAAGTAACTAATGGGGTAGGCATACCAAACGTTGAAGGTGTCATTGAATTTATTGAAGAATATGCAATAGAGCAAGAGGTTGATGAACTCTATTTTGAAGAAGCTAAAGGCTTTTCGGAACAGGATAGATACCAACAAGCTTTTAGCTTAATCGCCGGTCTATGTGGTCAAGAGTCGGTGAATGAAATCATTAAACGCGTAGTAGAAAGTAATCTCGATGAAAACGGTAAACATCGAGTACCCAAGGCAATCAAAGATTTCGTTACTAGTATCAAAAACGGCAATATCGTAGTAAATAATATCATCACGACAAACTTTGATACGCTACTTGAGGAGGAGTTCAATAATCAAGGAATTTCTGTCAACTCTTTTAGCGTAGTAGCAGATACTCAGCTACCAAACGATATAAACGACAATATCAATATCTATCATTTACATGGTAGTTGGGTGCGTGGCGACTCAATGCACACAACGAATCAGTTGCAATCAAACAGAGACCGCATTGAAACTTCGCTGCAAAACCTCATTGGTAATCAAAGTTTGGTGGTTATGGGGTATGGTGGATGGGATGATAGCTTTACTCGTTCTTTGGCGTCAGCAGTGATTAACACACAGATGAACTACAATATTCTATGGTGTTTTTACCAAGGCAACAACGCCGTAATAGAGCAAAGAGAAGCCCCTTTATTAAATCGTTTAAACGATGGCATAAGTCGTGGTCGAATCCAGCTATATAAGGGGGTCGATTGTAATAAGGTGTTCGCAACACTGGCACAGGTAAGTGCAATAAAAAAAAGACAAGTTGAGCAACGTAACATTGAACAAAAACGTTTAGAAACCATTAGCTACTACAACATTCCCGAACGGCATTACAGTAGTCAAACTCGTGGGCGAACGAGAAGTAAAGCTATACAAAAGCTGACAAAAAACAACTCATTGTTTGTAAGGTCACCATTAGGGTTCGGTGTCTATGACTTTATCTATTCGCTAACGAACTCGGTATCTGATAAAGCTACTCACTGCGTGAGAGTGAACTGCTCTGAGGTGATTTCTCAAGCACAAATTGAACATCAAGTTCTTATGGATTCAGGCCAATCTTTGTCGCAGCTTTCTTACTTACTCAACTTGCGTGAAGATGACGTGCATTTCATTATTTTCGATAAAATTCGTGGTGACATGGATGCGGAAGCTTTGATGTACTTGTCTAACCTTCCGAAGAATCTTAACGTTATACACAACAAGGTATTTTTTATTTATACGTCAAGCGTTGACATTAAACAGTTTAGTAAAGTGCAAGTTGAACTAAAAAAACTAGATCGAAACGATACTCAGCTTATTCTAGATAATAGATTCGACAAACATAATTTTACACATGCGCAAATAACCCAGATATACGAATACTCAGAAGGAGTGGTAGAGAAGCTGGAACTAATAATGGATTATTTGAATGTTAGCTCTGTAGAAGAAGTACTTTCGGATGTCGAGATGTTCAATGATGCGTTCCACTCAGAACACATCCCTAAAACCACTATGAATCAGATTAATTTGTTGTTCAATGAGCCTACAAAAGAACCAGTATTAAGGTACCTGAAAATTCTAGCTGTTCTCAAGAACGGAGAAACGTTGACCAACATTCGCAAAGCTGAAATGGGAGTCGGTCTATATGCTAAGCACACCATGGAGCTTGTTAGACTAGAACTCGCCACAACAGTGCAACTAGATCAAGACTCAAAATTAGTTAAGGTTAACCCTATAATCAAAGACTATATGATGAGTAAAATGACTCGTGAAGAGATATTGCGAATATCAAACGAGTACCTAGATGTTACGCTCACCGAAACGAAAAAGGGTGTGAAGCTCAGCTCTATCAACCGAAAAATCTCTCAGTCCGGATACAATACAGAGGAAGATAATACCTGCACCTTGCTTCGCAATGCATTCGAGGAGTGTCGAGATAATATTCGTCATTTAGAAGCAACAGGTCAGTCAACTGAATTGGCATTCAGAAGAATGAATAAGCTGTGTTATCTAAGCGGAGCGTATGTGTTTTTGCTGAAAAGTACATCTCGATTCACAGAAACAATTACAGCCATAGATAGCTTATTGGATGTAATTAAAGAGGTCGATAGTGAACAGTTACACCGTTATTATGCTCTAATGTCCAGTTCGTATAGAATGAAAGCTAATTACGATGAAGCAAAAGAGTACTTAGATTTATGTGAAGAATTGTGCCCAGAGTCTGATAAATGGACGCTGGATATGATTTATAGAGAAAGATTGAGTTTACTTGAAAGTATCGATTTGGACGCGGCAATTAAACTAGCAAAATCACGGAAAAATGAATTCCACAAACAGTCTGTCGAGAGCATTGTGTCAGAAGCCCTACTTGCAGAACGTAAACCATCTGACCTTCGTTTAAAGACGTTAGTTAAACTAGAGAAAAAAGCAAGAAAGCTCGGTTATTTTACAGCAGCAAACAACATTTTGTTTACTGTTAACAGACAACGTACACATAGTGAAAAGATTAACAATCTTAATAGAGCAATACAATCAGATCAAAGCGAATATAACGTATGTCGAGCTAAGATATACAAACATCAAGCACATGTAGAAATGGGGCTTTTTGAGCGAATCAAAGACCAAGACATAGGCGAGCTTCTAAATATCTACGACTACCTATTTAGGCAAAAGTTTGACTCGCTTTTCAATCAATGTCACCAGTTACTCTGGGAAATCGCCGAACATAGGAAGATGCATGATGTGATCTTTTTAATATTTTTTAAAGGCACCATTGTGTGGCGTTTAAACTCTGACAATGATAATGAAATGAAATACGGCACAAAAATCAAAGAAATCCCTCAACCAAGGCTTCTAGAATTCCAACCATCTTAAATGGCGTTAGCAGGCGCTGGTTTAGGTGTATTTATAGTAGGCGTGATTTTGTCGGGCACTTACGAGCATGTAAGCAGCTCACCTATAGTCGTTCAGGATTGCATGAGCAAATCTAGGTATCGAGAGGGAAAAGAGATCATGAAATACGCACAAGGTGAAGTGTCATTTGAGTTTTAGGCACTGGTAAAAGAAGCAGTAAAAAGTGCTGATACAGAACATAAATTAGATGCGTTTATGAACGTCCTACATGATGCCGTTCTTACCGCTAAAATGACCCTGACGGGCTACGGTTAAATTCTTGGAAAGCTCAAAACAGGAGTAAAGAACATGCAGTATGAAACAGATCCAAAAGGCTTGTCATGGCCTATCAAACCTTCACTTATCATTGATGAAATTGCCGCTGGAATAGTGAATGTTTCCTTATCACCAGAAGTTCCGTTATCCACTTTTTCACTTAAGCAATCTTTCGAAAATATGACGTTCAAGGGTGAAGCTAAAGAAAAATGGATTGAGGTGCTTCGCGATATTGCTGACGAACTGGAAAAACAGACGTAAAGATAAAACTTATGACAAGACTATTTATGATTTGCACTGATGTTATTTACTCTGATGAATGGTTAGACTGGTCACTAAATGAAACAGTTATAATTGACGTTTTCGAATCAGAAAATCGCAAAGAGGCAAGAAAAAGAACAGCTAGAGAGAGCCTTGATTCTCCATTGATTCAATCACGTTTATCTAAGGCTGGTTTTAATGTTAATTATGATCTGAAACCAAGGCTGGACTTCCATCAAACATATGCTGTTCAAGCTAGTGTTTCGCTCCTGACTTCTTTCCCAAATATTTTACCTGCTTTAAAGGTTTATTGTGATGAAGTTAATAGTGACAAGCCGATTAGAACCAGAATATTAAAAGCTATCGGACGCATAGAGAAGTCTAAATTTCTAATTTAGGAGAAAAGATGTGGTTAGAACTTTGAACCTAAAGGCAAGTACCTACTTTAAGATTGGTCTAATTAGCCGTTTGGCTTTTATAGGTTTGGGAGTTTTCGCTTTTGTGAATTTTGAAGCTTTTTTGAAATACTCTTTTACCTCTCTAACAGTCAAACCAGAGATTCGATACTTTATTTTAAGCTTCGGCGTTATTGGGTTTATTTATCATAGCGTAATGCTATATAGATGTAAGGCCAGTAACTAAGGCAAAGAGTTCTCACATGATCTGGATGATTTAGATTACTAAGGGGAAATGAAGCTATGGCGAAATTGACAATTCTACTAGGTTGTATCGCTGTTCTGTTTGGGTTATTCCTTTGCTTCGACTCATTTGCCAATGGCGGCTTAATGTGGAATTTCTTTGCAGTATTGGGGATATGTTTAGTTCCATTTGGGGCGTATATCGCAGTCGTTAACTATCGCATTATGCGTGAAGAGACTAATTAGAGGTAAAAAGCATGGCATTTATAGAAGACGTGGAAGTGTTGCTATTAAGTGAATCTCATGTAGTTGAGCACATTAAAGGCGTTGAGCTTGAGATTGTCAGCGATAAGCTTATAGCCCACACAGAGACAGAGTTGAAGAATTTGCACACTCATAAACTTGAGCTTTCTTATGAAGCAGCAGAGGCGCTTTACATTAAGCTTGGTCAACGACTTAAAACGGCTCAAGAATTGGTTGAAGAAAATTCGGCTATCATTACCGACTAAGGTGGAGCATGGCTACTGATTACTTCGATAAACCTATATGTTTAACTCAAGCCGCAGTTTTGCTTGGCCTTCGCGTCTCTGTTCTAAAAAATGCTTCCCTCAAAAATGAATTGCTTCCTGGGGAAGTAACGCCACCTAAACGCCATGCTATTGGCTATAGCGGGTTTTATTTCTGTGGCCAAGATGTAAAACGCTGTATGCATGAGTTAAAGAAATAATTCATGTCTTATTCGTATCCATACGATTAAGGAGAGATAAACTTGAACATCAGAATCAGTGCTCAACAAAAGAATGCTCTATTGATGATCCACTTCGTTGAGCTAAAAATGGGTACTCATACTCCAGTGAATACCGGTTACCTTCGCAAGCAAGTTGGCTTCTCTTTGTCTAAAGAGCTTCATCGTAATCACTTTAGTGTTGGGTTGAATAAACTGGTTGAAAATGGCTATTTAGTTGCCCAACCTAATACGGATAAGCTTCTTAACGTTAAAGCAAGAGATAACGAAATGATGTGGCAGTTGACCCAGAAAGGTCGTATTTATGCTGAAACTTTGCATTCCGCTAGACTCAGACCAAAGCGTTCCTACACAAAATCTAAGAAGTCATAAAGTCATAAAGTCATAAAGTCATAAAGTCATAAAGTCATAAATATATAGCGCCATACTTTTTTGAACCTAACTCAGGTGTAGTTTTGTGGGTTCAAATAAGTGTGCGAGTTTAAGCCTGTTTCTGGCGTTTGTGCTTTTCCCTCTTGTTCGGTCTCCTATCTGCTTTCTTTTTCACACTCGTTATTAATTTGGGTGTTACCCTTCAGGCAAGGCTTTTCGCTTGTATCTTTCATCTATGGACTAAGAGTTCCATCCCCTGAAAAGTCACTATCGTGCCTTCCCTGGGCGTGGATCTCTAAAGTCCTTATCTAAAAGGATACCGCTGCAATCCTGAACGCCTCCGTTGCGCTATGCGTCTTAAGCGACGCGCTCCACTGCGCATCGTCGTAACCTCCTCTTTGCCATTTCACTGCTTTCCAATGAAGTTCGAGTAAGGGGTTGGCTTGTCTGTGTCGAGCTTCCTTTACTCGCATCACTGTCTGGCACTCGCAGGCTGTTAACCATCCTTCACCAGAACCTCATTGACAAGGGTATATGAACGCTAACGCGCCCTTGTCACTGAGAACCATGGCGAAGGACTGGACAGCCAAGCGGCTCCAGAAAGTGATACTCAAACAGAAGGAAACTCCTATGACACAGCCAAACGCAACCCCAACTCTCTCTACATGGCAAAACAGCGACCCACGTTTCGCCGTGGGGCACGCCAGCCCTCCTAAAAATGATATCTCCTTAGTTCTACGCTCAGAACGTGACTATGAGCAAGCCAAATCAGAACTGGCTTTCTTGGAAGAAAAATACAGTGAGGTAAGTGCAAGTGAGTTGGATGCGTTCCATCTGCGTATGTCAGAGCTTGCTACCGCTATCTCATCTTACGAAGGGAAAGTCACTACATCCATCAAGTTGATTGATGCTCCTCTGAAATACAACGCCTCGCGATTTCGTGACTGTGCTCAAAAACCGTTACTTATTCGTGATGGTCATTCGGGTGATGTCGTCACTCAATACTCTGCTCCAGAAGGTGGTTGGACGTTAACGACGGTGCAAGAGCGTGCCAAAAACCATCCTTGTCAATCCCTTGATAACGTTGATGCCACAGTCGGTTCTTGGTGGCTAGGAAGTACTGAAATTTAAACACGTTCTTGCCGTCTTTATGGCGGCATTGAGAAAGAAGGAGTGATGTTATGTTTTCAAGTCAAACACAGCGCCAAGCAACAATTCCTGGTACTTGTGCCGAGGTCTTATTAACCGGTCGTCGTCAGCTGAGAAGCCTCAAGCAGAAAGGTCGTGACACCCGTCCGGCGATGTCATTAAGTCAAGCGTTTAAAAAGGTACGTCAGC
This sequence comes from Vibrio sp. ER1A, assembly GCF_000733315.1. Lineage (NCBI taxonomy): Bacteria > Pseudomonadati > Pseudomonadota > Gammaproteobacteria > Vibrionales > Vibrionaceae > Vibrio > Vibrio sp. ER1A. Next base: position 11,943 of record NZ_JPJA01000009.1, on the reverse strand, counting down.
TGAAAGTGTTGAGTGACCAAAAACGAGCAGAGAAGCGCGTGGTCATTGATGCACTGAAAGAAAGCGGTCTGTATCAAGAGGTCTGTCAGTGCCTACCAGAGCAGCGTGTGCTCAGTACCGAAGACATCGATAGGTTACGTCATCGCTTAGCGACTACCACGGCGCTCCATGAATGGTCGTGGTTCGTCGTAGGGAATGCGTTATTTCATGGCGTTGTGATGTTTTCCCGTTTTAAAACGGTCGCGCCAGCCCTGCTTCTGAAAAGTACTGCTAATGGCTTTGAGTTGCAGTCGTTCCACTTTGACTTTTCTACACAACAACTGATGGGGTAAGACGCAATGAAAGGTTCGACACAAGAAGTTAGTTATGACCGTTATGGGCGAATGCAATATCACCCAGACTATCACCCGAATCATGGGAAGCCTTGGAAACAAACCGACCAAGCTTACTTGATACAGCGTTACGACCTTGATGGACCTGAGCAAGTGAGTTTTGCGCTAGGGCGCACCATCCACACCATCATGACAAGAGCTTATGAGCTTCGTAAAGCCGGTTTAATGCCAAAGCCAGCCACACAAATTCATCATCGACGCCTGCGCGGACTAGGGGAGTGAATCATGAAAATGCCAACGCTATTTACTGCCATATCGGAACTGACCGCTCGTGATTTTAGAAAGCAAGCCGTCATCACGCCTAAACATAAATTCGATGTGTATGACGATGACGGGGTGCAAAAGTGCAATGTCATTAATTGGTCTGTGGAGTATAAAACGCACGTTTACCAAAAACTCGACATCGCCACGGTCGATGGGAATCCGTTGTATTTCGTCGAGACCCATTGTGCCTTAGGGCAAGCATGGCTTTGTAGCGAATCTTTTCGAACCATCAAAGAAGTCAAAGCCCACCTGAAAGGCAACATCTAATTCACAGTTTTAATGCTTTAAATCCAAAAAATGAGGTAACCATTATGTCTGAATTTACATTTGATATCCCAGCTGTCCGCGGCATCCAAGCGGGCCGTCCGTTTTATACCATCAATGCGCCATTCGGTGTGCTGCAGCGTTTGGTAGCATTCGATTCCGGTAATGTCCTGGCACGTTCGCAGCGTGAGGTGAACCCCACTCGTGCTAAGAAAATCTCTCAATACATCCAAAATAACCCAGAGAGCTACGTATTGACGTCACTCACGGGTGTAATTAATGAACAGCCAGAGTTTATTGAATCGGAGCACGCCAACGTTGGACTGTTAAAAGTGAGTATGGATTCGGAAATCTTGCTCTTTGATGGTCAGCACCGAACCACTGGCATCATCGATGCGCTGAAAAGTGAGGTTGAACTGCGTGGCCACAACATTCCGTTGATGCTGTTTATGGAGATGTCCCTGGAAGAGCGTCAACAAGCGTTTTCAGACATCAATGGCCACACAGTGAAACCCAGTACCAGCATCAGCGACACCTATAATCAACGCGACGATTTGCCTAAGTTTGTGGTTGAAATGGCAAAAGACTTAGCAGTGTTTACCAATCTTGTGGACTTCGAGCGTAATGTGATTGGTAAGAGCAGTGAGTATCTTTTCCCGATCAAAATCTTGAAGGATGCGACGGCGCGTTTACTGTGTGTGAAAGTCACGGATAGTTTGAGCGATGAACAGCGTGAAGTGGCACGAGACTTTTGGAGTGCGTGTGCCAAACCGTTACTGTGGCAAGCCTTCCGTTATTGGGATGATTCGGCGGATGAGTTTCGTGCAGGATACCTATCTTCTCACGGCGTCTTTCTCAATGCGTTAGGGTTGGTAGGACAGTGTTTGGTTGGTCAGTATGGGACGACAGAGAAAATCAGTGATTTAGGAACGCTGAATATTAAGCGAGACAGTGAAGCGTTTGTGGGGCGCTGTATCGATGCGGTCACCGGCAACATGCTCACTAATGCGACGGCCATTAAGTTAACGGCCATCAAAATGCTGTGCCATCTTGACTGTCCAGTGTCACCAGAGCTACAAGCGTTAGAGCGACAATACTTTCCTGATACAGTGTTTCCTTCTGCTGTGAATGCATCGACTGAATCAGAACCACAACCAGAGGCGCCTCAAGAGGGTGCGGCAGTTGTGAGTGAACCGGAATATCAGCATGCCTTTGCTGATATGGTGCGAGAAAAGTGGCCAGAGTTAACGGAAGCTCAAGTCGAAAACTTCTGTGAGCAGTGCGAACTCGTGACGACGGGTTATGGTGAGACACCAGACAGCGCTAAAACCGCAGTTCAATGCATGATTAACGCTATGCGTAAGCCTTCGACGGTGCTGCGCACCATTCGAATAAACTACGAAAAAGCCATCGCTTAAAAGTCGAGGGTCGGGGCCGGCACGATGTCGGTCCTCTCTTATATCGCATTGATAACAGGAGCAATGTAATGAACGTCCGTTCCCTTTTCTTTAAGATCCAAGATATCTCAGAGCAAGCCAGCATCGAGAGCGGCACATCCTATGACGAGTATATTCGTTTGTTCTCACTCTATTTTGAGCGCAGCTTTAAACGTCGTTCGAAAGAGGCGTTGAAGATAGCTCGTCAATTTGGTTATGACTCTGCATTGGCCGCTCAGTGTCTGCAGCATCGAGGACGACGTCGGTAATCATCCGTGTAGGCGGTAAAGTCGGCGGTCGTGTTCGTTCGTCAATCGCACCTTCCTTTAAACCGTCTCTCACCACAACCTGTTTTGCAAGGGAAGTACACGCAGTATCCCTAAAGCAACTTGTTGCTAAGGGCTACTTGCCCCTTGTCAAAGCAGAACGATGGAGAGAGGCCGGACAGTCAGGCGACAACGAAATGAACACGGGAGTAAGCCATGACTGCATCACTGATTAATTACACAGATACCTCACTCTTCACGGCCGAAGAGCAAGAAACTCTGGCACACGCCGCTGACATTCTTAAATCAAAACTGATTATCAGCGAACAACCGGCACTGACTACACCGAACCTAGTTAAAGCGTTTTGTCAGACCTCATTGGTAGCCAAAGAGCACGAAGTATTCGGCGTTATTTTCCTTGATAACCAACATCGCGTTCGATCTTCTGCAGAGCTGTTCACCGGCACCATCGATGCTGCGTCTGTTTACCCTCGTGAAGTGGTTAAAAAAGCATTGGCTGAGAACGCGGCGGCTATAGTCCTTTACCATAACCATCCCTCTGGCACCGCAGAGCCTAGTCAAGCTGATCGCCGAATCACCAGGCGACTTGTCGATGCATTGGCACTGGTTGATATTCGAGTGCTCGATCACTTCGTTATCTCGTTCGAAGATACCGTATCGTTTGCTGAACGCGGCTGGATTTAAGTCATAGCGGCCTTCGGGCCGCTATTTGTTCTTATCGCAGCATCCAGACTTTGGTTGAAAATATCTTCACCTTAGGGCGTTCTCACGCCACAACGTTCCAGATACCCAATCACCCAACGCAAAAGCCAGGATAAGGTTGTCGCGATCGCGACAGCTTTCTTTCCCCACGTCACTTACACTAGGCGCCTGAAGCGGCGCGTGTTCGTTTGTGGGGTGAGGCTTTGCTGTGTGCCTGCGGCCCACCGCTGATTTCGTCCCTTGAATCGTTGAGCGCGCAAGGGGTTGGCTCTGGTGTTCGGTTATCCCCTTTGAGGTTTCGCATCACTTGTCTATCGCTCTGACTTCTAGATATCTCAAACCCCGCCCCCATTGGCAAGGGAGGGCAGAGCCGCGTTGCGCCCTTGCCAAGTGGGGTTAGGGCTTGAGCTAGAGAAGTCAGGCAACAAACGAAGTGATACTCAACCAACTAAAAGGGGACCACCTTATGAACACCATCACTCAACTCCCAGCGCGCTCTAACGTTCAAGCAACGACCAACGTATCGACGTTGGACTCTCAGGCAACTGCACAAAGCGATAACGCTTTACAGCGATTACCTATTCGTGTGCTGGTTGTATCTGAACTCAATGTTCGTAAAACCAAAACCACCAAAGAGCAAGATGCCGAGCTAAAAGCCTCTATTGCTGCTCACGGCCTGATTCAAAACCTAGTTTGCTTACCAGAAGACAATGGAGTCTATGGGGTCGTGGCTGGCGGTCGCCGTCTGACGCAGCTCAATGAATTGGTCAAAGACGGTCTGTTAAGTATTGATGATGTTGTGTCCGTTAAGGTACTAACAGACAGTGAGGCGAAGAACTACGCACAACAATTGTCACTGACAGAAAACCTATCTCGTGCAGCCATGCACCCTGCGGATGAATTCGAAGCATTCAGCGATATGATAGAGAAAGGCGCAACGGTTGAGGCCGTAGCGCAGCACTTTGGTAAAACGCAAACCTACATCCATCAGCGTATGAAATTGGCGGCGGTTATCCCTGCTGTGCTCAATGCGTATCGTGAGGGCGAAGTCGGACTTGATAGAGTGATGGTGTTCGCTATCGCCAGTCCTGAGCGTCAAGCAGAGGTATGGGAGCAAGTCAAAGAGAGTCGTTGGTACAACGATAATGAAATTCGCAACATGCTTAAAGAAACCGCCATTGAGTCTACCCATCTACTGGTTAAGTTTGTTGGCCAAGAAGCGTATGAACAAGCGGGAGGGGCTGTTACGTCGGATTTGTTTTCCGACAAGGTGTACTTTGAAGACCGCGACTTGATGGAATCGCTTGCCACTCAAAAAATGGACGTGGAAGCAGAAAAGCTAACAGCGCAAGGGTGGAAGTGGACGGAGGTTATCTTACAGCGCACGTTTGATGAAACCAAAGGCTACAAAGAGTTGGTCGCCAACAAAGGCCACTACAAAAAAGCCGAAAAAGCGCTGGCAGGGTGTATTTTATCATTAGGTTACGATGGTCAAATTCACGTCACCAAAGGCTTAGTGGCAAAAGCTGACCGTAAAGCCCTTAAAGCGTTACAGGATAACAAAACGAAAACCGAAGCAGGTAGCTACGGGGACGGGGTAGGAAGTGAAGACGTCTCCATTGAAGCAAAAGACTATTCCAATGCGCTGCAAGAAGATCTCAAGGCCCATCAACTGGTGTTGTCAAAAGTGGCTCTGCTGAATACCCCACAGGTTGTGCTGGATGCGCTCTACTACTCACTGTGTATCAATGTGCTGAACAGTCGCTATAGCGATACACCAATGGATGTAAGCGTGAAAGACACCCATCTAGAGCCCAAACAAGGTGAATTTGAGCGTAACAAGGCACTTGAGGCCATTGATGCACATAAACAAGGGTTACCCCTTGCTTGGATGGAGGAAGAGACCCCAGCGCAGCGTTATGAAGCCTTTTGTCAATTATCTGCTGACGACAAAGAAGCGTTACTGGTGTTTGTGTCGGCGATGGTGTTTAAAGCCCCTTACCATGTTGTTGATATCGCCACGCAGGTGCGCAGTAAAGTCACCATTGACTGTGCAGACTACTGGCGACCAGATACCGACAGTTTCTTGAAACGCATCGATAAAGACGCGTTGATTGATATTGCTCGTCCGGTTATGTCAGACACGTGGCTGCAAAGCGCTCAATCGCTCAAAAAAGGCGATTTGGTTACGCAGTTAGACACTTGGCTCAATGGTGGTGACGAATCGCTCACAGTGGCGCAAAAGACGCATTTTGCTAAGTGGATGCCTCAAGGCTTTTAAATCCGTTGATAGCGTCACTTCGGTGGCGCTGTCTGCTGGGCATGGTGAACCATCATCATGCCCCTTTGAATTGCCTTGGTTGTTTTTCAACTCGTTCACACTCTTAACGCTAGGTAAAAAATAAGAACCCTGCAACTGCCCACTCGCAGGCTCGCTAGGCCAGTTGCACGAACCTGATTTTTCCCCTTGACGCGTCCGTGTAAACAGAGATGAAAAAATCAACACATTACGGTACAATCAATTAAGGAGAACGACAATGAATAACAACATGAACTCAAATGACTCTGGCGACATCACCCAAAAAGACTTGCTCAAGCTCTTGTTTGACCAAGCGCAGCACAATGCCACCCGTGAAGAGGTGAACGCGTTGGAAGCTCGCATGGATAAACGCTTCGAGAAGATTGACGAACGCTTCGAGAAAGTCGATGAACGCTTCGAGAAACTTGAAGCCAAGTTCGACAAGAAGTTCGACCGCCTTAACTGGCTACTTATCACGACACTGATTGGCGTTATCGCCAGTCTTGCTCTCCAAATCCTGAAATAATCTCTAATTTCCCCTCTTCGAGGGGAAATGCCTGCCAGCATTTCTATTTGCTCTACTCACCACCACTGTGTATTTGTGCTCTAACTCTTACCTTTTATGGCTCATTTTAGTCACCTGTATTATTATTTTAAAACAGTGGGTTAAAGGGTTCTGTGGCGATTTGTCGATGTGAGGGCACAAATTAGTCAGGTAAAAAACTTGATGATGACATTTTATTACGACTGGATTTGATCGTTAATTGAAAATAATAAGCAAGACGGGCGTTACCCTTCGGGCAGGGCTTTCCGCTTGTATCTTTCAGCTATGGACTCAGAACCTCATGCCCCGAAAAGTCACTATCGTGCCTTCCCAGGGCGTGATGTTCTACAAGTCCCTATCTAAAAGGATATCGCTGCAATCCTAAACGCCTTCGTTGCGCTATGCGTCTTATGCGACGCGCTCCACTGCGCATCGTCGTCCCTCCTCTTTGCCATTTCACTGCTTTCCAATGAAGTTCGAGTAAGGGGTTGGCTTGTCTGTGTCGAGCTTCCTTTACTCGCATCACTGTCTGGCACTCGCAGGCTGTTCACCATCCTTCACCAGAACCTCATTGACAAGGGTATATGAACGCTAGCGCGCCCTTGTCAATGAGAACCATGGAGAAGGACTGGACAGCCAAGCGGCTCCAGAAAGTGATACTCAAACAGAAGGAAACTCCTATGACACAGCCAAACACAACCCCAACTCTCTCTACATTGCAAAACAGCGACCCACGTTTCGCCGTGGGGCACGCCAGCCCTCCTAAAAATGATATCTCTCGCTCTCGTGCCTTGTTAGCGAATTTTGAATGGAATGTGAAAGAATTCGATGTCTATATACATACTGAGGTGTTTGTGTCTTGTGACGGTCATCCTTTTGACGAAGATGATAAGAAAACGAATTGGCGAGTTTGTGCATGGGAAAAGAGCGTAAATGAAGAACAAGCCGGATCGGTTGTTTTGCACAAATGCGAAAATGCAAAAGAAGCAAGGGCACTTGTTAATGCTGTCATTGAATCTGGTATGACATTTGCCGATGATGGTATCTCCTTGGTTCTACGTTCAAAGCGTGACTATGAGCAAGCCAAAGCGGAACTGGCGTTTCTAGAGGAAAACCTAAGTGAGCTAAGCGCAAGTGATATCGATGCGTTTTATCAGCGTGTTGCCGAGTTAAGCCACGCTATCGAGATATGGGAAAGCATCCAAACCGAGCCAGGATTTACCATTGCTAAAGACAGCAATATCACCCCTCAAGAGCTCACCCAATCTGGTTTTGTGATGAAGGATTTTAAATTCTATCCATCCAATTTTTCAGAAGTGAAAAAGCGTGTTGAGTTTCATTTAAAAAACGGAACGCTTAATGACTCCTTTGTTATTTTGGATGTGTCTACATCCAATAAACGTATTTATTCTTTCGACCGCTGCCCATTTTAACGGATGGCTTTTCTTTTATTCATTAACCACATAATAAGGAAGCGTAAATATGAAATACCTATCTGATTACATCAAGGATAAACAAACCGAATTGTATGATAAAACGGGGGCATTTTTTGCTTTTTCTAAAGAGCAATTCGAAGACGGTAAAAAAGAAGGTATAGAATATTGCCATCTTTTTGCTGGTTTAATTTGTCCACGTGATACTGCACAAGAGGTAATGGCTGGATTAGACAAAATACAAAAAGAGGGGATTGCTCAAGATATCGCGGAAAATGGCAAAGCCGCCATTATTCGCAGAGAGCTATTTAACCATGAATGTTTTTATACCGGTGATGTTACTGATTGTGTCGAAAAGCTCGACGGTTACGAGATTTCACAAGAGGAAATAGTAGCTGTGTATCTGCATATATGTAAAACCGAAGACGTCGATTGAGCGACAAAGAAAAGCGCCTTGATATTCGCTTGGAACAAATATCAAGGCATGCCCATATTCAAACAATAAACTAATCTTTAGGACTGCTTAATTATGAACGAAGTTGATACTACACCAAATTACACCGAGTCGCAAACTTATGTTTGCACCGCTGTACCTTTTGAACTAGGTAAAACAGTAATGACTCAAGGCGTTGCTAATTTATTGGAAACCAATATTGGTGCAAATCTGCATATTTATTTGATGCGTCATCAAAGCGGTGATTGGGGCGACATGCCAATTGAAGATAAAGTTACAAATGACGAGTCAACAAAATCAGACGGTCGCATTATGTCAAGTTATCAATTTTGTGGTGAAAAAATCTGGATAATCACCGAGTGGAATAGAAGCGTAACCACCGTCTTACTTCCTAGTGAATATTGATGATATGAATTGATGTGATAAAATGGAGTCCTAACAAGGACTCCATTTTTTATGCCTATGAGAAAATTAACGTTACTTTGCGGTTTACTCCCCAGTGTTAGTATGGCTTTTTGTTTTGATGAAGCGGGAGCCTATTATAATGTGTCACCGGATTTACTTCGATCTATCGCGCAAGTTGAAAGCAGTCTCAACCCTAACGCCTATAATGAAAATCGCGATCAATACGGAAATGTGAAAAGTCGTGATTTTGGACTCATGCAGATCAATTCAAGTTGGTTTTCTCGATTGGCAGAATTTAAAGTGAATGAATCCAATGTATACGATCCATGTTTCAATGTGTCACTAGGCGCTTGGGTATTAAGCTCAAACTTTGCCAGTCATGGTTATAATTGGAACAGTGTCGGCGCGTATAATGCCGGCTTTTCGAAACGCACCGAAAACGCCAGAAAAATATACATCCAAAAAGTCCAAAACGTGTATTTTTCGCAATACGTTAAATAAACCGACTTGCACCATAATGGTGCGCCTGTCCTTCCAGATTTCCCTTGCTACCTCTTCGCGAACGCGTCCAGACCTGAACGATTCAATCGCCATCGAGTCGGCTCTACGATACTCACTTAACCAAAACACCCGAAAACACACCGAACGGATTGACGTTTCACTGAACTGTCGTTGCTCTCTGAAAATTCCCCACACCCCACGTCATAATCTGGCGATTATGGATGGTTGTCTGGTGTAACTTACTGAAAGTAAGTTGATTTTAGTCTCTGTTTTTAGGCGTAATGGCACATTGTTTATTCGTTTATCGTGGCAATGTGCCCCTGAAAACAGGAGCATGAACCATGCCAAAACAGATGCTTTCTCAACGATTCATAGACCGAATCAAACCCAGTAATAAAACTCAAGAAGTGTATGACACTAAAGTGTCCAATTTGTATTTACGGGTGTATCCATCCGGTAAGGTCAATTATTTTGTCCGTTTTCAACATGATGGATTACGGCAGAATCAAAAGTTAGGCAGTACAGACGAACTGTCATTGAGCCAAGCGAGAATCAAGGCTAAGACGTTGATAAATCAAACTCGTTGCCTTGTGTCTAATGAGCGTCCGGTTGTGACCCTTCGGGCTTTTTCTGTGGAGTTTTTTGAGCGTTACTCTCGTCATTGGAAGCCCAAAACCTTAGAGAAAAATGAAAGTGCTTTTCGCTTGCATATAGCGCCTTTGCTTGGTGAACGATGGGTACATACCATTGAACGTCAAGATGTTGAACAGTGGTTCAGTCAGTTAAGTCACATTAAGGCTACTGCGAATCAGTCGTTAGTCTTGTTGTCAGTGATGATGCAACAGTGTGAAGTGTGGGGCTATCGAGACAATAACACCAATCCATGCCGACGTTTTAAACGTTACAAAGAGAAAGGAAAAGAGCGTTATTTAACGCCGGATGAATTGCGTCAGTTGTGGCGAGCATTAGAGACATTAGAGCATGGTTATCCAATTGCAGTAATGGTGATACGTTTACTGGTGTATACGGGGTGTCGCTCTTCAGAAGTCAGGACGTTGCGTTGGGATGAATATCGGGGCGGGCATTGGCATTTAACTGACAGTAAAACAGGGGCGAAGACCGTGTACCTGTGCTCACAAGTCAGGGAATATCTAGCGCATTGGTCATCAGACAGTGAGTATCTTTTTCATGGCAGAGACCGCAGTCAACCCTTACCCGAACATGCGCTCACTCAGGTATGGAAATTAGTGTGTCAGGACGCGAAATTAGAAGATGTTCGTTTGCATGACTTGCGTCATACCTATGCCAGCCTCGCTTTGCAATCTAAAGTGAACTTGTACGCTCTGAGTCGATTACTTGGTCATGCCGACCCTAAAACCACGTTGAGATATGCTCATCTTAGTCATGATGACGCATATAAAGCCGCGTCTCATGTTTCCAGAGTACTGGTTAAGGGGATGAAGCAATGAAGACGGTGAAGCTAACGCAAGCGATTATCCAGTCATACATCCCATCGTCTCGAACGTATACGGTGTGGGACAGTCTGACCTCTATACTAGGTGTGCGAGTGTGCCGTGATGGGCGATGTTTTTATGTGATGCGGACAGCGAAAGGCAATCAGACGGTTGCTTCTACAGAGCAAATCAAGTTGAAAACCGCACGTGAATATGTAGAGCAAACCTTTCGTACGGCATTGAAGCAAGGGTCTCGTCAGAGTGGGCGAATGATTCGTTTTGACGCCTTGGTGAAGAATGAATGGACAGAGAAAGTCATGCAGAGTTGGAAGCCAGCGACACAAAGTACCGCTAGAAGCGCACTTCATTGTTACTTATTCGAAGCATTTGGTCGATATCCCATACATCGAATTGATTCGATTCATGTTCAGCGTTGGTTTGATGCACTCAGTCAAAAGTATGCAGGAGCAGCGAATCGTAATTTGGATGTGCTTCGGTCGATTTTTGCGTATGCGGTGAAGCAGGGATATTGTGTTGACAACCCTTGTGATGGGGTTAAGCAAAATCGTCAACGCAACCTGAACCGTTTTCTCAGTCATAATGAGTTATCAAAGCTTGATAGTGCTTTGCAAGCGGTGAGTGAAGTCGGGGAGGTAGAGGCCTGTTGTTGTCAGGCGCTCCGGTTAGTGCTGTTGACGGGATGCCGGATATCAGAAGTGACGGGGTTGCAGTGGTCATTTGTGAAAGGGAGTGAATGGCACTTACCCGACAGTAAAACAGGGGCCAAGATTGTGTATGTTGGACAGGCAGCACAAAGACTGGTGTCTCAACTGCGTAAAGAATACGCAGGGTATCAAAGTGAGGATGTGTTTCCGTTATTAAGCGGCTTTGCGAGTAAACCGACGAAAGTCCATACCGTGTGGGTTCAGGTTCGAACACTGGCTGAAATAAAGGGTGTACGTATTCATGACTTGCGGCATACGTTTGCGAGTTATGCGGTGTTGGAAGGGTATCCGATACCGATGGTGGCAAAGTTATTGGGTCATAAGCGAATATCGTCAACGCTTCGTTACACACACGTAGGTGACGCATATCTAGAGACAGAAGCTCAGAAAATAGGCTGGGTTATTGATAATATCTTGAACGATAAAGCTAGTAACAAAACCAAGAAAAAATAGATGGTAACAATTCGATATCAGAGGTGATGACTGGAAAAATCCACCGGAATAGAGCAAAACAACCCCAAAAAGAGACAACGGTTCGATTCACGGAAACGGAGTCGCAAATCCAACGCTATCGTGATGAATTGGATTTCTTAGAGTGGATGTAGTGTGTTACGCCACAGTGTAAGAGCACAAACAGCAGAAGGGTAAATTGATAGTGCCCTCTGTTGTATTTTTGTCGATTAGACGACACTTGTTACCAAGGGTCGTCCCTCTAAGACCCCAGCGGGCAACTTTCACCGCACTAGGCTCAAGCCTTCACGAGGGCCCCGATGGGCACCAGGC
>NZ_JPJA01000008.1:0-11347 GCF_000733315.1 Vibrio sp. ER1A | reverse complement strand
TATACCAAAGCCAATTGGCTATAGAAGCTCAAAATCTAGGTTATGCAACGCGCCCCCTCGGCAACGGGCAATTTGATATAGAGGGTGTACCTCAAGTACTCATCGACACCTTCTCTACTCGAACGCAGCAAATCGAACAACAAACCTTAGACTTAGGCTTTGATTCTCGTACAGCAAAAGACGTAGCGAACCTCGACACACGCAAATCCAAAACTTACGAAAGTGATTCCGTCCTAAATGCTCGCTGGCAACAAACCGTCAAAGACAATGGGTTTAAGCCTGAAGAATTGGTTCAAAATGCGTTAAACGTCACCAAGCACGAGCACAACCCTGAACGGGTGGCAAAAGAGGCGTTTCATCGCGCTGTCGAGCACCTTGGACAATACAACACGGCATTAAAGCTGGAAAAAATCATTGAACTGGCGGCCTCTGACTTTACCAAAGGGGGCGAACAAGCCAACGTCATTGACTTAAAAGTGGTCGCAGACCAATGGATAAAAGAGGGCGCGCTCGTCCCTCTGGCGGAAAAAGGGCAATACACCACCCACGCCATGCTCGATACCGAGCAGCACCTAATGACAGTGACCCAAGGACGAGTACATCATATGCGCACGCCTGTGAGTCGCCGTACTCTCAATACTCTTGATATCCATCAAGACCAACAGCAAAAGGTGGCGGACATCTATCAGTCCACTAAACAATTTCATGTGGTTAACGTGCATGGCAGCAATGCGTCCATCGCACAGAGCTTGCTCAATGTGGGAAACCATGCTGGCAAACGGGTTCATCTTGTCTCACAACACACTAAAGACAAGCAGCGCCATGACCAGCAAGTACAGCGTGAAAGCCGTACGTTTGCGACCTGGGTAAAACACCACTTTACCCCAGAGCAGCGCCATACCCGTTTTGGTTTACTGCAAGGAGACACGCCGTTGACCAACAAAGACATCCTGCTTATCGATGATGCCCAAACCCTGAGCGCGGATGAACTCATCGCTTTAACCGAAAAAGCTCAGCAATCGAACAGTAAAGTGGTGATGCTAAACCGCGTATCGAGTCGTCAAGGCTTTAAAGCCAATAACGCCATTGAACTGTATCGTAAAGGCAATGTGCTGTCCCATTCATGGGTCAACCAGACCACGAAAGACACGCAGGTGTCATTGCACGCGCAAGACACACAAGCTCTGGCAAAAGCTTATACCTACTTAACCGATAAAGACAACACGCAAGTGATTGCCACCTCTGGTGTGGAGCAGCGCCGGTTAACCGACGCTATCCGCGCCTCGATGCAAAATGCTGGGCAGCTCGCTCGAACAGGCGTCACGCTCTTCACTCAGCAGCCCCATTACCTCTCAAAACCTCAACAATCGCTCGCACAGCACTGCAAGGCCGGCATGACACTACGACATTGGAAAGACGGCAAGCCACACGACGTTGTGGTGGCCAGCACCGACCGTCAAGATAACCTCATTCACGTACTCAGTAAAACAGATGGCAGCACCATGACCTTTAACCCCTCCAGCCAAGACTTTAAAGCGCTGAACATGCAGGTGTTTAAACCTGAAGCCCTGACCATTGTTCAGGGAGAGCGACTTATCACGACAGGCAAGCACTTCCCAGCCAGACTGGACGCCAACAGCCGATACACGGTCACAGATATCGGCAAACATGGAATAACTTTGAAAGATAGCCAAGGTGAACAACAGACCCTACCGCTTGATGCCTTCAAAGACGCCCCACTGCAATACGACTACGTGCAAAGCGCCAATCAACTGCGAGAGGCGCAGCGCACCCTCGTCTCTGGTAAAGCCTTTACGCTCTCTAAAGCCCTCTTTCATGATGTAACGGAAAAGACTGAGCGCATCGATGTGTTTACTGACCACCCAGATAAAGCGCAGCGAGCATTGGAAAAAAGTGACGTCAAACCCTCTGCCATTGAACGCGTCACCCACACTCACACCACCACCGACCGATACCTGTCAGAAGCCACGGCACTGACGCTGCGCTCTGACATCAAACTGGCCCTGACCACCCTCGCCCAAGAGCAGCACACCCCGCTCATCGAGAAAGCGGTCAGCTTTGCCCTTAACCACTTATCAGAGCGAGAAGCGGCATTTAGCCAAAAAGCGTTAGTGGTCGAAGCGGTGCGCTACGCTTTTGAGGAAGCAGGCGGCGCCATCACTAAAACGCAAATTGAAACGGAACTGGCCAAACGCAGTGACACCCTCTCTGCCGAGTACAGCGACGGCACACGCTGGACCACACAAGCCGCGCTCGATACAGAAAAACGCATCTTACAAACCATCACTGATGGCAAAGACCAACATCAGCCCTTTGCTACCCCTAAGCAGGTACAGGCCTTTCTCGATACCAAGCCTCGCTTAACCCAAGGACAAAAAGACGCCATTACGCTTATCTCGACCACCAAAGACGCCTTTGTAGCCGTACAAGGGTTAGCCGGCACAGGTAAGTCCACGATGCTGGAGTCCAATATTGAGCTTATCCAGTTAGTAAGAGAAGCCAGCCATCTGCCTGAGCAAAACGTCATTGGGCTTGCGCCTACTCACGCAGCCGTGGCAGAGCTTGAAAGCAAAGGGGTGAAAGCACAAACACTGGAAAGCCTGCTCTCTGACATTCGTCAAGGTAACCGCGCCCCAAGTGATTATCAACACACCTTGTTCTTCCTTGATGAAAGCTCCATGGTCAGTAACAAGCAAGCCGATGAGTTCACTCAATTCATCAATGACAGTCAGTCCAAAACCGCCAAACTGGGAGATAAAGAGCAGTTATTGTCCCAAAGCGCCGGTAAACCTTTTGAGCTTGCCATCAGTCAAGGTCGCATCGATACCGCTTACATGACCGACATCATTCGTCAGCAAAACGACCTCTTGCTTAATGCGGCGCAAAACACCATTGATAAGCAGCCAGAAAGTGCATTAGATAAACTTAAGCAGCAAGCTCCTGACACCCAAGGCCATCACCAACACGTCATCTCCACACTGGATGTGAACCAGAAAGACCGACGCAAGGCGCAGCTCGAAGCCACAGAGAAACTGCCCTTTGTGGTCGCGAAAGACTATCTAGAGCGTACGCCAGAGACGCGCGAGAATACGCTTATCATCGCCTATACCAACAAGGAGCGTGACGCCATCACGGAATACATCCGAGTCGGATTAATGAAAAGCCAAAACATTGGAGCAGAAAACATCATGACCACAAGACTGCGCTCAACCGGTCACAGCGTCGAAGAGCTTTCCACCATGATGCCTTATCAAAAAGGGTTGGTACTGAGTACTCGCCCTGGTGAGTACGGTGAAATTACCCACGTAGATTCAGAGCATGGGGTGGTGATGGTAAAAGACACCAACACTGGCGTTGAAAAGGCGTTTCTGCCACGCAACAAAGACCATAAGTTCACCACGTTGTTGTCCAAATCCGAAAAGCCGCTTTCTACTGGTGATAAGATTATGACTCGCTTTACCGATAAAGAGCGCGGCATCAAAGCCAATGTGGAATATCGCGTCACACAAGCCAGTCACGATGGCATCATCGCAAAAACCGACGCAGGACAAACCCTGACCATTCGACCTAACGAGCTGAAGGACGGGCATTGGGATTATGCGTACAGTCGAACCGCTGACATGGCGCAAGGGAGCACCTATCCTCATGTTATCACCACAATTCAAAGCAAAGGGGGACTGACTA
The DNA here is from genome assembly GCF_000733315.1 of Vibrio sp. ER1A. Classification (NCBI taxonomy): domain Bacteria; kingdom Pseudomonadati; phylum Pseudomonadota; class Gammaproteobacteria; order Vibrionales; family Vibrionaceae; genus Vibrio; species Vibrio sp. ER1A. Next base: position 7,642 of record NZ_JPJA01000008.1, on the reverse strand, counting down.
ACCTAAGACGTGCAGGTATCGATGTGACTCGTGCTAGTCAGCACATCCGACTCTATACCGATAACACCCAGCAATTAGTCAGAAGCTGGTTATCGAAAGAGAGCCATAAAGCCAGTGCGATAGAAACCCTCGACCACATTCCACCGAAAGACACCACCTACTTTAACCGTAACGCCCTACTCCATGAGGATGTCCGTTTCCAAAATAAAAGTGGTGACTTCGATTACCATAAATTTAAGGAGCACATCAATACACAACTCCCCAAATACACCGAAAGTCTTGCCGTGGCGTTATTAGGTCAGCCCAATCAATCCAAGTCTGACCGTGATTACTTAACCTTTGGCATAGGTCAATCTGCTATTAAAGTGACCTTGACCGGAGAGTATCGGGGTTATTTTAAAGACTACACCACCGGAGAAAAAGGCTCACTGATTAACCTAATGATGAGCCATAAGGAAATAAGTTACAAAGACGCCATGAATGAAGCGCATAACATGCTCAATGAGCCTGACAAATATCAGTTGGAGGAAAACAGCAAGCACGACAAACTCCTCGCCACCACCCCAAGGCATATTGCTCAGTTTGAAGAAAGAGCCAAAGAATACGTAGAGCAAAGTCTGCCTATTGATGGCACATTAGCGCAACGATATTTAAACCGCCTTGGTGTGAGCAATATCGAAAACGACAACGTTAAATACCACCCTGCGGTGTATTCATCCGAAGACAAATCCTTTCACCCGGCCATGTTAACGAATATCCATAACAAACAAGGAGAAACCAAAGCGATTGAAGTTACTTATTTGGATGGAGAAGGAAATAAGGATAACACCCTAGACATTAACCCAAGAACGCTGGGGACAAAATCTAAACAATTTACGAGCTTCCACCAAGGAGAGGATCTAAACACCACCATTATCAGTACTTCGATTGAAAACTCATTTTTAATTCGAGACCAAACCCAAGGACAGATTGATATTATTAACGTCAATCACAAGAATGACATTCAAAATCTTTCCACGGATGAACTGAGGCAGAACATCGTTATTGTAATAAGCCAAGGTAATCAGGATTTAAATCCGAACAATGTTGAGAAAATCATGGAAAACTTCAATGGCCGGGACGTTCAATTTATATCCGATGACCATCTCAAACAAGACATTGCGTCTTACATTGAAAAACTAGAGAAAGGTAATAGTGTGCACCACTTTGAATTAGATGATCGCGTGAACATGCACCAAAATCATGATATTGGCTCACTTAACTTTGACGAGAGAAAAGAGAGAGACAGTCAATCTCTAGAGTATTTTGAAAACAAAGGCCACTCACCACAACGAGTGATGGACTTTAAAGTGATGGACTTTAATAATAAGGAAAGACAGAACCATATTGAAGACAAAGAAATTGATAGAGAACTAGAACGATAAAAGGAGGGTAGCCTGCGGGCTACCCTTTTTTTTCGCCTGCCAGATAAGCATCCACGCTTTTATCGACCAAGGCTGTGTTCGATTTTCTCTGCTCTATCGATTCGGCTTTGTTTTTATAATAATTCTCGCCGTCGAAACTGTGAGCTAAATTTAAATTCAGCACACCTTGAAGCTGCCTGACTCTGCGAAACGTTTCTTCCATCAACTCTCGGTTGGAGGGACGATCATCTTCTTTGTCGTTCAACTTGATCCGCAGTGCCAACGTCAAAAGCTGTCGAACCGCTTCAGCATCCCCCAATTTTTCTCTGTCTCTGAACGTCTTGAAGTCCTGCTCTAATTTACCTCGAATGTAGCTTTGTACAGAAAAAGCTTTCGCCATGATCCCACCACTCCCTCTTAAACCAACCATAAAAAAGAACCTCAAATATACATTACAAATGCATCACATGTAAATCACTCCGATAACAAAAATGCCGATAATTTCATTTACAAACAGTACCTTAATTACATATGAATCATGATTACATCACTTTCACTGTAACACCTTGCTTAGCCCTTACTGCAAAAGGTGTTAAGTACAATTGATTCACTTATGATGTAAATGTGCATCGGATTTTTTCGGCTAATTAGTTGAGATTTTGAAAATTTTTTTGAGTGTCTTTAGGGCACCTTGTTCTGTTTTATCTTGTTGTTTTTAATAGATTTATGTTTTTCAACAGACAACCATTCGCATTTGAAAAATGCGCCGTGGTGTGTGGGGAAAATCCAAAGTACCACTTTGCCTCTGTCGTGCGTCCGATGGCTTATCTTTCCAAAGAGACAAGATCAGCTCAAACAGAACGAAAAGCCTAACCGTTGGCGCTTGAATCGGGCAGTTCTAGAGGTGAGCAAGAAGAGATGGGGAGGGTCGCGGACAAAACCATTTGCACCATATTGGTGCATGACGGTATATTTAAAATGTTGTGAAAAATACATGTTTTGTATTTTTTGGGTATATATTTTTCTGGCGTTTTCGGTGCGCTTAGAGAAGCCCACAGTATACGCACCAACACTATTCCAATTATAACTGGCAAATTTAGCTTTCCGTATTGATCGCGATTTTCATTATAGACGTTAGAGTTGAGACTACTCTCAACTCTAACGATAGAGCGAAATAAATGAGGCGACACACTAACACAAGCTCTTACCTCATAAAATAAAAATCCATACTAACACTGGGGGAGTAAACAACAAAGCAACGTGGATTTTTCATAGGCATAGAAAATGGAGTCCTTGTTAGGACTCCATTTTATCACATCAATTCATATCATCAATATTCACTAGGAAGTAAGACGGTGATTACACTTCTATTCCACTCGGTGATTATCCAGATTTTTTCACCACAAAATTTATAACTCGACATAATGCGGCCGTCTGATTTTGTTGACTCGTCATTCGTGATTTTGTCTTCGATTGGCATATCGCCCCAATCGCCGTTCTGATGACGCATTAAATAAATATGCAGGTTTGCACCAATATTAGTTTCCAATAAATTAGCAACGCCTTGAGTCATTACTGTTTGACCTAGTTCAAAGGGTACAGCGGTGCAAACATAAGTTTGCGACTCGCTGTAATTTGGTATAGTATCAATTTCGTTCATAGTGAATATTCCTCGAATATATTTAATTGTGAACATGCCTTGATATTTGTTCCAAGCGAATATCAAGGCGCTTTTCTTTGTCGCTCAATCGACGTCTTCGGTTTTACATATATGCAGATACACAGCTACTATTTCCTCTTGTGAAATCTCGTAACCGTCGAGCTTTTCGACACAATCAGTAACATCACCGGTATAAAAACATTCATGGTTAAATAGCTCTCTGCGAATAATGGCAGCTTTGCCATTTTCCGCGATATCTTGAGCAATCCCCTCTTTTTGTATTTTGTCTAATCCAGCCATTACCTCTTGTGCGGTATCACGTGGACAAATTAAACCAGCAAAAAGATGGCAATACTCTATGCCTTCTTTTTTACCGTCTTCGAATTGCTCTTTAGAAAAAGCAAAAAATGCCCCCGTTTTATCATATAATTCGGTTTGTTTATCCTTGGTGTAATCAGATAAGTATTTCATATTTTCGCTTCCTTATTATGTGGTTAATGAATAAAAGAAAAGCCACCCGTTAAAACGGGCAGCGGTCGAAAGAATAAACACGCTCATTGGATGCAGATACATCCAAAATAACAAAGGAGTCATTAAGCGTTCCGTTTTTTAAATGAAACTCAACACGCTTTTTCACTTCTGAAAAATCGGATGGATAGAATTTAAAATCCTTCATCACAAAACCAGATTGGGCGAGCTCTTGAGGGGTGATATTGCTGTCTTTAGCAATGGTAAATCCTGGCTCGGTTTGGATACTTTCCCATATTTCGATAGCGTGGCTTAACTCGGCAACACGCTGATAAAACGCATCGATGTCACTTGCGCTTAGCTCACTTAAGTTTTCCTCTAGAAACGCCAGCTCCGCTTTGGCTTGCTCATAGTCACGTTCTGAGCGCAGAACTAAGGAGATATCATTTTTTGGTGAGCTTGCGAGCCCATAAAATGATGCGAGTAGAAGAACATCGACACGACAAAACCGGCCCTTACTCGAACTTAATTGAAGGTAGTGAAATGGCAAAGAGGAGGTCACGACGATGCGCAGTGAAGTGATAACGGAACGAAGGCGTTCAGTATTGCAACAGGAAGCTGCGCAAGTCAAAATCTTGGATTTTGGTCACTTGCTGCTTATCGCGTAAAGCCCTGCCCGAAGGGTAACGCCCAAGCTTTTCAGACTGATTGACAGATACAGATATCCGACCTGACACAAAATAATTAAACCATCTTGAGCTTTGATTACCACCTGAATTCTATAAAACACACCGCTTATAGAGGCAGGCTACACACTAATTTGAACCCAACTTAACGAACGATTGAAACAGAAATTGGTGGACCTCCACGCCTTTATTCAACAATCATCAACCCCACCACCCGAGGCTCAACGTACTGAAGACAATGTGATGACAGGCATCAATCAAGCGGTCTGACATTTCTTTACCTATTAATCGCTGACTACACCGCGCATCCCCAACCTAAACGCTCACTAGAGGAGTATCTCTCTACTTTCCGAAAACGATATGGTATCCCTGACAATACGCTCACAGATGCTGATAAAATCAGCTTACATATCGCATTAGACCAACAATATTCAACAACGCAAGAATGGGTACATTAACTGTGTTGAAAAAGAAATACTTACAATGGGAGCGAAGGCTTTCGCGACAGAATAGTGACTTGGGCAAGGTTGCTAAAGCTTATATCGACCATCACGACCAATACTTGTCATTAAAAGCCCTGCATGCTTTAACATCAGTTGAAAGCGATCTCCAATCCGCACGATATCGTTTGACACGGCGACACGGTTTCACAAATTTATGATGAATCCCAACGCCCTGTATGAATACCGTCTGGTCGATATTGATTTGAGTTGCCTACCATCTTCTCAAATAGAATCCGAAGAAAAACGTCCCTGCCCAAAGGAATGCCTCGCTCCTCTTGGGCGGTTGGCATTAGGTTTAGATCGCTCACTCCCCTGCTCTCAAGACACTGACCTCCCCCACTCAGACACCTAAATGTCAATCACCACCGATCAACCTTTCGCCCCATCCGTCTTCATCTTTTTTAAAGACAACATTCTTCCACCAATGGCATCAAACTCCTGCAGCCAGGCTTCGATTTCTGATAGCAAAGGAATAACACTGGTTTGCCGTACTTCGTCAGGCGCGTGCTTGTCCATATGATGAAGGCGCTGGAACTCACGCTCATCGATGCATTGATTCGGGTACCCCAACAACACCGATTTATTTCTTCTTCCCACAGGCAGAGGCAGATACCCTCGACTGGCTGGCGTATCGGTAAACCGAAACCACTCTGCCCCCGGACTCTAAATAGATAACACTCATCGTTGGTTTTTACTCTGTTTGGGCAGAGATAACATCAAGACCCGTTCTCTTAGCGTCTGTTGCTTCGCCTTACCTAAACACATCCAATGCCGTTGGATTAACGCCCCCTCTAAACGAAAGAGCAGACGTTCTGAGACATCCAGTTTCAAGCGGTCACGTATCCACACATAAGCTTGAGCAGTGCCGATTTCTCTTAATTCATCCACCGTCGCTATCCCTATCTGTTTTAATAATATTTCCGTCGATAAACGCATATTGGGGAGATCTCTTAGTTTGGTCGGTCGTAGCTTCAGCTCTAACCGCGATTGGAAATCATGTTTGGCGGCCTCCACCACACGGTCTATCAATGAAACTAAACGCTCTGAGTTGTTGATATAGTCATCAGGTAACGCATAGTAATGGGTCACGATAGTCTGATTTTTTCGGTAGATGTAAGGACGCCACCCTGCCTGTTTGCATTGTTGTTTCAATAGGCCATTGGCTTTTACATAGAACAAACCTTCAAAATCAATCCCAAACATCGCCCCATCAATAAAATAGCCCACGCCAGAGAACATAGGATGGGTTGTTATTGTGCCTGAAAGTTGGAGACGTTGAATCACGGCCATGCCATCCATAAATACTCTGCCTTTTTTCTGATACTGCTCGAAAAAGTGAAAGCATAGAGACCAATACGCTCAGAGGTCAATCTACATAATGTATGAAAAGTGTCATGAGGACATAAACCAACACACTATCAGCGACATAACCAAAGGGAATTAAATCACCACTTTCAACGACATCACCACCACATCGGTCAACAGAGCCACTTCCATTCGAGCCAACGTAAACTCGTCGATACAAATAGATTTAGTTATAGTGCACTAGAAGAGAAAAGAGATCATTTTGGAGATTTAAGGGCAGGATCGAAGTGAAATGGAAATGCGTCACAAGCTCTTAATATTTGGCAAAAAACTGTAATTTCCTTTCAGAGTATTAACGAGGAGTTATTGAGAAGAAGAACCGCGGCGGCGTTCTCAGCCAGTGCTTTCTTAACCACTTCGCGAGAATAAACGGAAGCCGCATCGATGGTGCAAGTGAGCAGTTCTGCAGAAGAGCGAAGTCTGACAAAACGCTTTAACCAAGTTCGCTGCAGTCAGTGCAGGTTGTTCGCTGATAATCAGTTTTGATTTAAGGATGTCAGCAGCGTGTGCCAGTATTTCTTGTTCATCGGCAGTGAAAATTGAGGTGTCTGTGTAGTTAACCAGTGATACAGTCATGGCTTACTCCTAGTGTCCATTTCGTTGTCGCCTGACTGTCCGGCCTACTGTCATGGTTCTGGTTAGCAAGGGCAAGAAGCGTTTATATACCCTTGCTCACTAGGTTCTGAGAGTAGACGGCTTAAAGGAAGGTGCGATTCACGAAAGAACACGAAAAGCAGCATACAAGCTTAGTCATCTTCCAGACGGTACCGGACTAGACGCCGTTATGAGCAAGAAGAAGTGATTTACGGGAGTTAAACATCGAGTCAGGGTACGACAGAATCGCTTGGTGATCACACAGTTAGCAGAGATAGTACTAAGACATTTCTGGACAAAGACAAGTTACGAGCTTTCTAACCATCCAACCTATTTGCATTATTTTATTGTTATCAGCTTACGCTTAAATATAACCTTACCCGTTCCGAAAGCGCTTACATTAGAATTATGCAGAGATTATTTAACAAAATGTCTCATTCGAACCTCTCTCGGTGTCTGGTTGAATACTTGTTTAAACTTAGTGGAGAAGTAATTACTGTCCTGATAACCAACCCTGAATGCGATATCTGTAATAGATTGATCAGTATAAAGAATGTCGGAAAACGCTTTGCTGGTGCGTATGTAGTGCAGATATTGATTAAAATTCATGCCCGTTAATTTCTTCATACTGTTTGTCAACTGACGCGAAGACAGTTTGACCGCCTCAGCAACATCATCAATTTCATTAACGCTAGCATAGTACTGCTGGATATGAGACAAAGCGTAAATGACTTTATCGTTACTATTAAGCAGATCAGCGTCTTTCATTTTACCCCGCCACAGCTCAACAATAATCTGCTGAAAAATGAACTGAGTAATCATGCGTGACTCTTCACTGTCGATATGTGACTCAACATGCAAGCGTTCGATCAGCTGACGCACACTTTGTGCGGTATTTTCACTAATAAACCAGCCCGTTTCTCTATCTGATTCACCTGGCACAAAACGCTTCAGATCCGAGCA
>NZ_JPJA01000007.1:0-34095 GCF_000733315.1 Vibrio sp. ER1A | reverse complement strand
CCCGAAGGCATTATGCGGTATTAGCCATCGTTTCCAATGGTTATCCCCCACATCAGGGCAATTTCCCAGGCATTACTCACCCGTCCGCCGCTCGACGCCGTTAACGTCACCCGAAGGGTCAGTTAACTCGTTTCCGCTCGACTTGCATGTGTTAGGCCTGCCGCCAGCGTTCAATCTGGGCCATGATCAAACTCTACAATTTAAGATTTTGTTCGGCTCAATGAATACTGACTTTAAACTACCTTAGTAATCTAAAGCTATTATCGCTCCAACAGAACGATAATGAATTGACTGTGCCAAGTCTTTCGACTTGATTGGTCACTCAGTTCATTGAAAACCTAATTTGATACCGAAGTATCTAATTTGATTATCATCAACGAGTGCCCACACAGATTGATAGGTTTATATTGTTAAAGAACAGCACTTCAATGGACTAAACTATTGTTTTTAAGCTTTTCAGCTTTCCGTTGAAGTGGGCGGCCATTTTAACTAGATAACTTGTCGTGTCAACCACTTTTTCAAATTATTTTCGTTAAGGCTTTTGCCCTTCCAGACCTTTCAGGCTCTTGCTTTGCTGCCTTCCCGTCTGGTGGTGCGCATTATAGGGAGTTCCTCTTTTGGCGCAACCCCTTTTTTAATATTTTTTGGAAAAAAAGCGCTTTTGCTGAAAATTGCATCATAAAAGCAAAAGGAGAGTATAAAAACTCTCCTTTTGGCCACAAAACTCTAACATTTAGATAAATGCGTAGGCATCACCAAACATATGATCAGACTTTGCTTGCTTGGATTGCGTGAACTGCTCACGAGCGGTGCCAGCCATTTCAAATCGGCCTGCTATATAGATATCAAAATCCGCTAACGTCTCAAAATCTTCACTCACAGCTTGCAACACATTACCTTTTTTCCCAGACCACTCCACTGACGCATCTTCAATAACCGGAATGAACTGAATGCGTTGATGCTGCTCAGCGATTTCCATCAGCTCTTTTTTGGCATAGAGCTGAGCTTCATCACGACCGCCCCAGTAGAGGTGGATCGGCTGTTCGATATTTTGGCTAATACAGTGATCAAGTATAGAGCGCACATAGCTAAACCCAGTACCGCCAGCAATCAATAGTATAGGTCGCTGGTTATCTTCACGAATCCAAGCTTCACCATGAGGTGCCTCAATAGTGATGTCACCACCGTCTGCTAGTGCTTGTTTCATTGATTCGACGACTTCGATAGCGTAAGCATTATGCTCAGCCGCACCAATATGGAGTTCGATCTCGCCTTCGTGACGACAAGGGCTACTAGCAATAGAGAATGGGCGCTTATCTGCTTCTCCCATTACTACCATTAAATACTGACCAGCTTTAAAGCTCACTGGTTGCTCCGGGTGCAGCAAGATTTGATAGGTGTTTGCTGCTAAAGGCTCAATCGACTTTACTTTACATTTTACTGTCATGTTTTATCTCTTTTATTCGTCACTGAAAGTAATCACCAGATCGCTTTCAGCATAAGCAAGGCAAGAGAACATCCAACCTTGCTGTTTTTCTTTTTCAGTTAACATTGGCTCTAAGTCATAACTGACTTGTCCTGACTCTATTCGACATAAGCAAGAAGCACAGGCCCCGACTCGGCATCGATGTGGAAACGCGAGGTTTTGGTTGAGCGCTGCCTCTAAGATGGTTTCCCCATCACTCACCGTAAATTCAAGATTCTGAGGCTTTAGCCTTACATGCTTGGTCATAAGATATTAAGCTGATCCCAAATAGCATCTATCTTCTCGACCAACTGCGGATCTTTCTTTATTGGAATACCCCATTCCCGCTCAACTTCTGTTTCCAACTTGTTGGTGGCGTCTAATAGTGCTCGAGAACTCACATCGTTAGTCATGACAGTATCACGAGCAGGATCCATTCTTGTAGTAATTGCCCAGATTACGTCATTCCAGTCTCTAACATTGACGTCTTCATCACACGCTACCATAAACTTAACGTCAAAGTAGCAAGCAACCAATTCAGCAATACCCTTCATTACTTCCACGGCCTGACCTGCGCGTTGCTTATTTAATGTTAGTAACACCATACGACTTGTACCTGTTCCAGGCGCAACATACAAATCTATAACTTCAGGATACTGAGCAACTATCTCGCTTTTCAATGCATTTTCGTCAAATGCATGAGCGGTTTCGATGGTACCTGAAGGTCCAAACTTATTCTCACCAAGAACAACTTCTGCATCCCACTTTATCGTCGCATCCAATCCCATCTTGGAACCAAGCCCAACAACCGGAGAGGCAAAGTCCAACGAGTCAATGGGGGTGCTTTCAATCATCAACGTATCTCGACCTGGCAACATATGCTCATTCATGGCCTGAGTGACATCAGTCCAATTACGAGCATTAACACTTTCATCGCATACAATGACAAACTTGGTATACATAAATTGTCGCAGGAATGACCACACTCCCATCATCACTCGTTTTGCATGACCGGGATATTGTTTCTTCATTGTCACCACTGCCATGCGGTACGAGCAACCTTCCGGTGGAAGATAAAAATCCTCTATTTCAGGAAATTGCTTTTGTAAAATTGGCACAAAGACTTCGTTAAGTGCCACACCTAATACTGCAGGTTCATCAGGTGGACGTCCAGTATACGTGCTGTGATAGATAGGATTCTGACGCATAGTAACGTGAGTAATGGTAAACACATGGTGTTTTTCTACTTCGTTGTAGTAACCCGTGTGATCACCATAAGGTCCCTCATCTGCAAACTCATTCGGGTCAATGTAGCCTTCAAGAACGATCTCCGCACTCGCCGGAACCTCTAAATCGTTACTGATGGATTTGACCACTTCAGTTTTTTCACCCCGTAATAAACCGGCAAACGCGTACTCTGACAACGTATCTGGTACAGGAGTTACCGCCCCTAAGATAGTGGCGGGGTCAGCACCGAAAGCAACCGATACTGGAAAAGGTTTACCTGGATTGGTTTCCATCCAATCACGCAGGTCCAACGCTCCACCTCGGTGAGCAAGCCAACGCATGATGATTTTATTCTTGGCAATCTTTTGTTGACGATAAATGCCCAAGTTTTGTCGTTTCTTATTTGGCCCTTTGGTTACGGTCAGACCCCAAGTGAGTAATGGCGCAACATCGTCTGGCCAGCAGCTCATTACTGGAATTTTATCAAGATCGACCTCTTCACCTTGCCAAACTATTTCTTGGCACTTTGCCTTGCGTAGTCTTTTAACTGGCATATTGAGGACTTGTTTAAAGACAGGAATCTTATCGATCGCATCTTTAAACCCTCTCGGTGGCTCAGGCTCTTTTAGGTAAGCCAATAACTTACCTACTTCACGAAGCTCCGAGACTTGCTGGCGCCCCATCCCAATGGCTACTCGTTCAGAAGTACCAAATAAATTTGTTAACACAGGAACATCATAGCCAATGGGGTTTTCGAACAACAATGCCGGTCCCCCCGCTCGTAATGTGCGGTCACTGATCTCAGTCATTTCATAGTCTGGGTCGACAGGGTGAGAAATGCGTTTAAGTAGCCCTTGGCTTTCCAAGTGCTGAATAAAGTCTCGTAAATCCTTAAAATTCATAGGGGTAACATCGCCTTGAAAGATGCACGCATTATATACGCAAACCCACCTATGAGTGAAATTTGCGCTTCAAACACTGGACGAAACTAGTTGGACAACGCCTGCAGAATTAAGCTAGCTTTTACTTGGCTATTTGACGAAGCGACATCTCTAACCCAACCACTATGACCATTTTGCGCTAGTTGAGTGGCAACGAAACTGGCATCATCAACACTTGTCATACGGGCGACAAGAAAATTCTTTACGTTTTCAGGCAATGGATTAATGCTTGCCAATTCTGTAATGGCTTGTTGTTTTAAGCTAGGGTTACGGGATGCTAACATGATCTGATGCATCGCAAATGGAGACTTCACTTGAGCCAAACGTTCAAGCTCAGCTTGGCTATGGTAGTCCGCACGCATTTTCCACAGCAGTTCATACAACTTTTCATCCTGATTGACCTGCGCCATACGCACTAATACTCGAGTTGAAGGTAGCCATTCTGTAATCGTCGCTTCAGTCAGTTGCTTGGTCAAATAGGCGTTGGCTTCTGGTGACAAACTATCAAACTCACGAACCAATAGATCTTCACGAATTTGTCTATCGTAATCCGTCCCTTCAGATAACCAGTCTCGCAAAACAAGCTCTTCTCGCTCGACTTGTAGTATGAACTCCAAAGTTTTTTGGTCGCTATTCCAGCTTTTGATCAGACGCGCAGAGATGGCAGGATAATTAAAGGCGGGTATCGAAAACTCGTAACCATCGCCACGCTCCAGCATAGTATAGGTCGTAGGAAGAGATTTCTGACTTTTTACGAAAATCGCCATTTTAGGCGTCAAGATGATGCTGCGCTGCTCGATTTCTTGCAACAGCACATACCGAGCTACCTCTTGTTGAGGTAGAGCTAAGCGATTGAGAGCAAACTTTAATCCGTCAATATCGTCCTTCATCACCAGATCCATATATTCAGTGACTTTCTGCTGAACAATAGGATTGCTGATCCATTGATTGACTTCTTGTTGCGTCATCTCCTTCGACGCGAATGCTGGCTGCGACAACAACGCAGCAAATACTAGGAGAAGAGACGCTAACCATCCTTGTAGCATATTAACCTCCTGTTAACACTTTTGATATTGTGCGCTGGAAAGAGGTTAAGTGCAAACAAAAACGCCACCCATATTGGGTGACGTTTAAAATCTGAGATTTGCTGTCAGCTTAAAATGTATTACTGACGACGCATCGCATCAAAGAACTCATCGTTCGTCTTCGTCATTGCTAACTTATCAATGAGGAACTCCATTGCGTCTGTTTCGCCCATAGGGTGAACAATCTTACGTAGAATCCACATTTTCTGTAGCTCATCCGACTTAGTCAGTAGTTCTTCGCGACGTGTACCTGAACGGTTGAAATCGATCGCAGGGAAAACACGTTTTTCAGCAATCTTACGGTTTAGGTGCAGTTCCATGTTACCTGTACCTTTAAACTCTTCGTAGATAACTTCATCCATCTTAGAACCAGTATCAACCAGTGCCGTTGCGATGATAGTTAGGCTTCCGCCTTCTTCTACATTACGAGCCGCGCCGAAGAAACGCTTTGGACGATGCAATGCGTTAGCATCAACACCACCAGTAAGGACCTTACCAGAAGAAGGTACTACGGTGTTGTATGCACGCGCTAGACGAGTGATAGAGTCTAGTAGGATAACCACATCTTTCTTGTGTTCAACAAGACGCTTCGCTTTCTCAATCACCATCTCAGCAACTTGAACGTGACGAGACGCTGGCTCATCAAACGTCGATGCAACAACTTCACCTTTAACTAGGCGCTGCATCTCTGTTACTTCCTCTGGACGCTCATCGATAAGTAGAACCATCAATTCACATTCAGGGTGGTTGTGAGCGATGCTCTGAGCGATGTTCTGAAGCAACATTGTCTTACCCGCTTTTGGCGGAGCAACAATCAGACCACGCTGACCTTTACCAATTGGTGATGCAAGGTCAAGAACACGAGCGGTAATATCTTCTGTTGAACCGTTACCACGCTCCATTGTCATGCGCTCATTCGCATGCAGAGGTGTTAGGTTTTCAAATAGAATCTTATTACGTGCGTTATCAGGTTTGTCGTCATTAACCGTGTTAACTTTTAGCAGAGCAAAATAGCGCTCACCGTCTTTTGGTGGACGAATTTTACCAGCGATTGAGTCACCTGTGCGAAGGTTAAAACGACGAATCTGACTTGGAGAAACATAAATGTCGTCTGGACCCGCAAGGTACGAGCTGTCTGCGCTACGCAGGAAACCAAAACCGTCTTGAAGAATCTCTAAGACCCCGTCACCAAAGATATCTTCACCACTTTTCGCATGGGCTTTTAAGATGGCGAAAATGATGTCTTGCTTACGCAGACGAGCTAAATTTTCCAGACCAAGAGATTCGCCAAGTTTAACGAGCTCAGAAACAGGTCTGTTCTTCAATTCTGTTAAGTTCATTGTGGTGGATGTTTGTTTAGTCAAAATAGGATCTGTTTTGTTGTTAAGAAGGATTTGGTCTCAGGATCGACCAAGAAGTGAACACTTGTTTATTTAACGTGCGATAAATTATCACTAAAACTGAGTCTAGTCTAGCTTTGAAAAAAACAAAACCGTGTATTTGTTAAGATACACGGTTTTCGTTACTTTTCATTATAGATTCGCATCCAAGAACTCTTTAAGTTGAGTCTTTGATAGCGCACCAACTTTCGTTGCTGCTACGCCACCATCTTTGAAAAGAAGTAGCGTTGGGATACCGCGAATACCAAACTTAGGTGGAGTACCTGCGTTTTGGTCAATGTTAAGTTTACCGATAGTGAGTTTGCCTTCGTACTCATCTGCGATTTCATCGAGGATTGGGGCAATCATTTTACAAGGACCACACCACTCCGCCCAGAAGTCAACAAGAACCGGGCCTGCAGCGTTAATTACGTCAGTTTCAAAACCGTCATCCGTCAGCTGCAAAATCTTTTCACTCATCTTTCACTCCGATATTTTTTGTATTGATGAGATAATCACCAACAATTAGATCTCCTATTGGAATGTATTTACCTTCGTATTGCAAGCTTAAGCTGATATTCTATACCGATGAAAAAGACGCATATCACAGAGCAAAAGTTCGCCGAATTAGATTTGCAGCCGCAAATCATTGAAGGATTGGAAAAAAAAGGGTTCGAGTATTGTACCCCTATCCAAGCCTTGGCGTTGCCGGTACTGCTCGCCGGCCGAGATATTGCAGGACAGGCCCAAACCGGGACTGGAAAAACGCTTGCGTTTTTAACTGCTACTTTTAATCACCTACTAACAACGCCAGAACATGATGGCCGCAAGCCAAACCAACCGCGTGCGATTATCATGGCTCCGACTCGCGAACTTGCTATCCAGATCCAAAACGATGCCAAGCCGTTGATTGAGAGTACAGGGCTAAAGACTGCACTCGCCTACGGCGGCGACAGCTACGATAAGCAGCTCGCTAAACTCGAAGAAGGCGTCGATATCCTTATCGGTACCTGTGGTCGTATTATCGATTTCTACAAACAGCGTGTTTTCAACCTCAACAACATTCAAGCAGTGGTATTGGATGAAGCCGACCGCATGTTCGATCTTGGTTTCATTAAAGACATTCGCTTTTTGTTCCGTCGCATGCCTGAGCCAAAAGACCGTTTGAACATGCTGTTCTCTGCAACATTGTCTTATCGCGTTCAAGAACTGGCATTCGAACACATGCACAACCCTGAGCACGTCGTTGTCGAGCCAGAGCAAAAAACTGGTCACCGAATTAAAGAAGAGCTGTTCTACCCATCGAACAATGAAAAAATGGCTCTACTACAGACACTCGTGGAAGAAGAGTGGCCAGACCGCGCTATCATCTTTGCTAACACTAAACACAAGTGTGAGAAAGTTTGGGGGCACCTAGCTGCCGACGGCCACCGTGTCGGCCTGCTGACTGGTGATGTTCCCCAGAAGAAACGTGAGAAAATCCTAGAGCAATTTACTCGTGGTGATGTCGATATTCTGGTTGCGACCGATGTGGCAGCTCGTGGTCTACATATTCCTCAAGTAACTCACGTATTCAATTACGACTTGCCTGACGATTGTGAAGATTACGTTCACCGTATTGGCCGCACTGGCCGTGCTGGTGCAAGTGGTCACTCCATCAGCTTTGCTTGTGAAGAATACGCGATCAATTTGCCAGCAATTGAAGAGTACATTGAGCACCAAATCCCCGTCTCAGACTACGATTCCAGTGCACTACTTACAGAACTGCCTGCGCCACTAGTTCTGAAAAGCCGTAACTCAGGTCAGCGCCGTACCAACACTGGTGGCTCAAGACCGTCAAACAGAAAGCCCCAAAGAAGGCCAAGAGCGCAACGATCTTAACAGGAAGTAAGCAGTATTTATGAGTCTCGCAGTGAATTCTTCGCCACTCTACGCTGCCATTGATTTAGGCTCCAACAGTTTCCATATGTTGGTGGTTCGTCATATTGATGGCAGTGTTCAAACGATGGCTAAAATTAAACGGAAAGTTCGTTTAGCCGCTGGTCTAGATGCGGAGTTAGCGCTTAGCCAAGAAGCGATGCAACGCGGTTGGGAATGTTTAAGCCTCTTTGCGGAAAGGCTACAAGATATCCCGAAAGAAAATATTCGTATCGTTGGGACCGCGACTCTGAGAACCGCGACCAATGTGGATGTTTTCTTGGAGAAAGCCAATGACATTCTTGGTTATCCAATACAAGTCATCTGTGGTGAAGAAGAAGCTGCAACCATCTACAAAGGTGTCGCCCATACCTCGGGTGGGACTGGCCGTAGATTAGTGGTCGATATTGGTGGCGCAAGTACAGAGCTTATTATTGGTGAAGGTTTTGAGCCTAAAGCTCTCACCAGTCTAAAAATGGGCTGCGTGACTTGGCTTGAGCATTACTTCAAAGACCGTCAGCTTAATAAAGCTAACTTTGAACGTGCCATTGAAGGAGCTAAGCAAGCACTCGCACCGATTCTCGACAATTACCAGCGTATTGGTTGGGATGTTTGTGTTGGCGCTAGTGGTACCGTGCAAGCTCTACAAGAGATCATGCTGGCTCAAGGTATGGATGAAGTCATCACTCATGCCAAACTAAAGCGTCTTCAAAAACAAGCCATGCAAGCCGATCATTTGGAAGAGCTGGATATCGACGGCCTAACTCTAGAACGCGCACTAGTATTCCCTAGTGGTTTGTCCATTCTGATTGCCATCTTTGAACTTCTTAACATTGACTCTATGACACTGGCCGGAGGCGCACTGCGCGAAGGCATGGTGTATGACATGGTCGAAGAGTTGCAACAAGATGACATCCGTGCTCGAACCATCAATAGCGTTCAATCGCGCTGTCAGTTAGATGTGGAATATGGCGAACAGGTCGCAACTACGGCTCTGCAACTGCTCAAAGATTGTGGTGGTGATACCTGGCTCGAGGAGCCACAAGCACCAGCTTTGCTTGAATGTGCATCCAAGCTTCATGAAATTGGTCTTACTCTTGATTTCAAAAAGGCTGGTGAACATAGTGCGTACTTACTAACTAACTTAGATTTACCGGGTTTTACTCGTGCACAAAAACACCTGTTAGCAGAAGTTGTCCGTCGTTATAAGGATCAGCTTAGTCCTTTGCCAGCGCAACATGCGCTGTCAAATAAAAGTGCCGAGCGTGTACTACGACTGTTACGTTTAGCGGTAATTATCACTCATAGACGTAAACGAGAGTTACAGCCGAATATCTCAGTAGCATGCAAAGATAATCGACTTACCCTTTCGATAGATAAACTGTGGCTAGAGCAAAACCCATTGTCTGCAGCAGAATTAGAAATTGAATCGAACCGTCAGTCCGACATGGGTTGGCCGCTCGACATTCAAGCGCTATAACAGATAGTACGAAGATTAAAAAAAATCCCGAACATCACAGGTTCGGGATTTTTTTATTTGTCTGCCGATTAGGCGTTCACACCAGTAACCGAAATATTCGGGTTTACAGCGGTTAACTTCTTCACTAAGAAGTTCAATAGCACACCATACATAGGCACAAATAAGCCTAGGCTGATCACTAACTTAAAGCCGTAGTCGACTAAGGCGATTTCTGTCCAATGTTCAGCCATAAATGGATCTGGACTCTGGTAAAACGCGATAGCAAAGAAGGCTAAGGTATCAAGCGCATTACCAAATAGTGTCGAACAGGTCGGTGCCACCCACCATTGCTTCATTTGACGTAAGCGGTTGAATACATGAACATCAAGAATCTGTCCTAATAGATATGCCATAAAACTTGCCGCCGCAATACGCGCGACAAACAAGTTAAACTCTCCCAGATGACTCAATCCTTGAAACTGACCTTCAAAGAACAGTACCGATAGCGCATACGACACCGCTAAAGCTGGCAACATAACTAGGAAAATGATTCTACGCGCTAACCCAGCACCGAAAATACGGACAGTCAAGTCGGTCGCTAAGAAGATAAAAGGAAAAGTAAAAGCGCCCCAAGTGGTGTGGAAACCAAAAATAGTAAAGGGTAGCTGCACTAGATAATTACTGGACGCAATAATCACTAAGTGAAAGAGAACTAAAAATGTTAGGGCTTTGCGCTGTTGCGCAGGAGAAAACGGGCTCATATTGTACCTTTTTCGTTTTGCTTGGGGTTGAGGGAACCCAAGGTGAGGCACAGCCTCTGGTTACTAAAATTAAGTGTTTGTTGGCTACTTAAGTAGCGGCGGGCGATTATACATTAATCAATTTTAGGTGCAATAGTTCGATATAGAGCAAACGTTTACTGATGAAAATAGACTAGAATCCGCGTCGAAATATACTCGCAAGAAAATCAAATTCGTCTTTGCTACCAGTAACATCTAGCGCCTCAAACCACATGAGTTCACTGTAATGCTCGCCCTTTAATAACATTCGGCAGCCTTCAAAATCCACCAGCCACGTGTGAATATCCGCATCCCATTGTTTCTCAACCACAGTGGTAGATAACTGAGCAACTAAAGAACTGGCTATGGTATCAAAACTGTCAAAATCAAAGCTTGGTGTAACAAGCACCAACTTCCCTTCCGCCTCGATATAATCTCGCAAACCAAAATCAGCCATGTTGGGTCAAATGCTCCTGTATTAGATCAAGGAAAGGGTCAGCATACTTCTCTAATTTACGTTCACCAACGCCGTTCACTGCCAGCATTTCACCGTAAGAGGTGGGCAGTATTTCTGCCATATCAATCAGGGTTGCATCACTGAAGACGACATAAGGAGGTAAACCATCTTCGTCGGCAATCGACTTACGTAGCTTACGCAGTTTGGCAAACAGCTTCTTATCGTAATGCTTAGAAGCAAGTTTGTCAGATTTGGCACTTCGTGCAGCCGTATCCAGTCGAGGCACTGCCAACTCTAGGCTGTTTTCTCCACGTAACAGAGGGCGTGCCTCTTCGGTCAGCTGCAATGTCGAGTTTCGGGTGATATTTTGGCTAAGCAAACCTTTGTGTATTAGCTGCCTAAATATGCTCACCCAGTAATCATGACTATGATCACGTCCAATGCCATAAGTCGTCAGCTTGTCGTGTCCATGTTCACGAATACGAATGTTCGACATACCACGCAACACTTCAACCACATAGCTAATACCAAAGCTCTGGTTGACACGATAGACACAAGACAACGCTTTTTGCGCTTCTTGCGTCGCATCAAAATGTTTCGGAGGGTCGAGACATATATCGCAGTTGCCGCATGGCTTCTCACTATACTCACCGAAATAATTTAACAGCACTTGGCGTCGGCATGTCTGCGCTTCAGCAAACGCATTCATGGCGTTGAGCTTATGACTTTCTACCTGCTTTTGTGGCCCTTCTTCTTTTTCATCCAACATACGGCGTAGCCAACCAATGTCGGCAGGGTCATAGAGCATCATCGCTTCTGCTGGCAATCCATCACGCCCCGCTCGCCCAGTTTCTTGGTAGTAAGACTCAATATTACGAGGAATATCAAAATGCGCGACGAAACGCACATTGGGTTTGTTAATCCCCATCCCAAAGGCGACTGTCGCTACAACTACTTGAATATCATCACGTTGAAACGCGTCTTGAACATAGGCTCTTTCATCCATATCCATGCCAGCATGATACCCAGCAGCACGTACATGGTTTGCACACAGCTTCTCGGTCAACATCTCGACTTTCTTACGGCTGCCGCAATAGATAATGCCACTGCCTCCTTTATTCTCCCCTAAGAAGCGCACTATCTGAGAAACTGGCTTATGTTTCTCCACTAGCGTATAGCGGATATTAGGACGGTCAAAACTGCCAAGATATTCATGGGGATTATTGAGATTCAGACGGTGGATAATGTCTTTGCGAGTAGCATCATCTGCGGTGGCAGTCAGTGCCACCATAGGAACAAAAGGAAACCACTCCTTTAAACGGCCCAAGGCTGCATATTCTGGCCTAAAGTCATGTCCCCATTGAGAAATACAGTGCGCTTCATCGACCGCTATCATCGACAACTCAAGATGCTCTAAACGTTCGATGAAGTCGTGCATTAACACTCGTTCTGGCGATACGTAAATCAGCTTCAATTGACCCTTGTTCATACGGCGGTAGATATCAATCAGGGTTTCTTTAGATTGGGTTGAGTTAATGCACTCAGCAGCAACGCCATCGGCCTTTAACTGATCCACCTGGTCTTTCATTAGTGAAATAAGTGGAGAGATCACCAGCGTAATACCACTACGAACTAAGGCCGGAATCTGATAACACAGAGATTTACCACCACCCGTGGGCATAATGACTAGGCCATCATTGCCTTCAATGGCGCTATCGATAACTTCCTGCTGTCCGGGACGAAATTCTTGATAGCCGAACACCGATTCCAAAACAGACTGTGAACTTGGTTGAGATTCAGATTGTTCAGCAAGTAACACAGCGGTCATGCAATATCCCGAGAAAATGGTAGGTCGAAAACGCTACATTGTAGAGATGTTCCTATGGGAAAGAAACTCATAATCATGGCCAACACTAATAAAAAACGTCCGCTAAACGCGCAATAATTAGTCCAATGGATGACAACACGTTATACTCAAGACCTTTCCTCCCTTTATGGCCTTCATGGCCCGCTCTTGAGAAAATTTGCATGTCACTAGAAGAACAACAAAAAGCCAAACAAGGCGTACTATTAGCGATCGGTGCCTATACCATGTGGGGTATTGCCCCAATTTACTTCAAGGCGCTATCTGAAGTTTCGCCGCTAGAGATTTTAAGTCACCGTGTTATTTGGTCGTTCTTTTTATTGACTGCACTACTGCATTTTGGCCGTCGTTGGCGCAGTGTGAGAGACGTATTTCGCTCTAAAAAAAAGATGGGCTATTTGATCACAACCGCTTTGCTCGTCGGTGTGAATTGGCTGATTTTTATTTGGGCGGTAAATGCAAACCACATGCTTGATGCTAGCCTTGGTTATTACATCAATCCATTGATTAATGTGATTCTAGGGATGTTGTTCTTAGGAGAGCGACTAAGAAAGCTACAGTGGTTTGCGGTCGCTCTGGCAACCATCGGAGTACTGATTCAACTTATTGCCTTTGGCTCGGTACCTATTGTTGCCCTTGCGCTAGCGATGAGCTTTGGTTTGTATGGTTTATTAAGGAAGAAGGTCAGTTTGGATGCACAGACGGGACTGTTTATCGAGACCTTAGTCATGCTGCCAGCTGCCGCGATTTATGTGTTGTTCATTGCCAGCACCCCAACCTCAAACATGTTGGCAAATCCAGCCACACTGAACATACTGTTGATTTCTGCCGGTATTGTGACCACACTGCCTTTGTTGTGTTTCACGGGTGCAGCGACACGTCTGAAGCTATCGACACTCGGCTTTTTCCAGTACATCGGCCCTAGCTTGATGTTCTTGCTAGCCGTGCTGGTTTACGGTGAAGCGTTCACTTTAGACAAGGCACTGACGTTCGGCTTTATTTGGGGTGCACTGGTCGTGTTCAGTTTTGATGGCATTAAAACCAGCCGAACCAACAAAAGAATTAACACTCAGTAATCCTACAGGGTGTCCGTTTTTTACAAGACGCCTTATGCCTCTGAACGATAAACTGACACCATTGGATTGATATTAGGAGGTTATTTTGCAGCAGATTAGTTACCTGTCTTCACCAATCCCTGATATCAATTTAATCAGTGGTTGTTACAAAGAGTTTGCGTTTCAGAAACACTATCATCTCGATTATCATTTTGGCTTGATCGTCAATGGTCAACAGCAATTTCATTTAAAAGGTCAAAACTATACCAGTGGACCTGGAGACTTGGTATTGATGCCACCGGATGAATTGCACGATGGCCAAGCTCGCTTTGATGAAGGCTATGAAGTCAAAGTGCTTGCTGTATCAGCACAGTGGTTATCACAACTCAAGCCCAGTAACCACCAAGGTCAATTGGGCTTTCACAGTCCAATTGTTCAAGAACCAATGCTGTTTCGTGCCTTACTTAACACCCACTTAGCGTTGAGTGATGAAAACATCAGCGCTCTCGCGCGTGATTGTTTACCGCATGAAAGCTTTGAGCAACTGCTCAATAGGCACGCTAAACCTACTTGTGCTTATGTACAACCTATTGGTACTAAACAGCTAACGCAAGTTCGTGACTATGTGATGAGCCATCTTGACCAACCAATCCGTTTGGAGCAGTTGGCTAAATTGTGCGACCTCAGTGAAAGGCAATTCCAGCGCCTTTTTAAGCAAGCGACGGGCATGTCTCCACACGCTTGGTTAACTCGCCTTCGCTTGGAAAAAAGTATGGCGTTAGTTAAAGCTGGTCAGCCCTCCGCTCAAGTTGCATTGCAAACTGGCTTTTATGACCAAGCGCACTTTAGTAAGGCTTTTCGTAACGTCTACGGCATTTCACCTTCCCATATCAACTAACAAGCTATATCCAACATGAACGAAATCACAATCCTGATGACACTGGCAACAGTTCATTTCATTGCTCTCATGAGTCCTGGGCCCGACTTTGCTTTAGTGGTACAAAATGCCACGCGGTTTGGTCGTCAGACTGGCTTCTACATCGCTTTAGGCTTGTCATTTGGCATCTTATTGCATTCCATCTTAAGTTTAACTGGTGTGAGCTATGTTGTTCACCAACACCCAACACTGTTTGCCATGGTCCAAATCGCTGGTGGTAGCTATCTGCTCTATCTGGGAATCGGTGCATTACGCTCTGTTGTTTCACGCTGGGGATTGCGCCACCAGCCAGCGGAGTTAGCTAACGACCCGAGTTTATTACTATCGAGTCGACGACAAGCTTTCTCTCGAGGCTTTACAACCAATATCCTCAACCCTAAAGCCTTGGTGTTTTTTATTAGTTTGATGTCGACGTTGGTGCCATCTTCCATGTCAGTTCCAGGTAAGTTGATGGCGTTAGCCATTCTATGGTCATTATCTCTTGTGTGGTTCTCGTTTTTAGCCTGGGCACTTTCGACAAAACGTATGCAACGTAAGTTAGGATCCGCCTCAATCTACATTGATGCTTTGTGTGGATTGCTCTTTTCTGGCATTGGTTTGACGATCTTATTGCAGGTTCTGCTGTCGCTGTAAGAGCAACTTACTCCATTCGACACTCTTCGTGTAAGAGATCTCTCACAAAGCGGTAGGTCATTATCGCTTTGTACTTCAAGACTTAGACCAAGATTAACAATAAGTTATTGATTTTAAATAATTGTCGATTTTTCTCATTGATAAGATACGGGACTTTTTCGCCTCAACGCGATTGCTCTAAAGCGAGTATCATTTAATATTAACCATGTCGGAAGGAATCTGACACGGAACAGGAAAAGCTCAGGGATTTGGGCATCTTCAGGAAGAAGATACGGTTATTCAGGATGAATGGTCGGCACGGAAAGCGAATTGGACATTGAATGGACGCAATAGTAACTAGGATGGTTACTACTAAGGAAAGACAATGGACACCTCTGGATGAGGCAAGGACTTAACATCAGGAAGATGTCAGGGACACCGCTCAGGGATCAAGTGAAGTGCGCTAACGAGGATTGTTAGCAGGTCAGGATAAGACCAATGGACACCGCTAGGAAGGCGACGAAAGGAATACGCTGAAGGAATACAGCACACTATCAAGGATTAGATGCATGGAGCACCTATAGTAGCCGGATTGCTGCGAGTAAGACCATAACCCCGCAGGGCGTAAGCCCTCGGGGTTTTTCTTTATCTGTATCCCAGGTTAGAACTGAACTCGTAAAGCACAAATAAAAAAGCAGCCTGAGCTGCTTTTTTAGTATTTGGATCATGGGGAACCTAAAGCTGTTCAAGCTTCGCGTATTGAGTAACCAACCACTTAATCCCTTCGCCATTAAAGGCTACTTGAACTCGACTTTGCGGCCCACTACCTTCAAAGTTAATAATCGTTCCTTCGCCGAATTTCGGGTGCTTCACTCGCGCTCCCAAATTAAATCCGGTTTCATTGAAGTTGTTCTTCACCTCAGTTTGACTAAATCGCCCCGAGCTTGTTGGTCTGCTGACCTGTGCTTTCATCCGTACTTCTTGCAGACATGTTTCCGGCAGTTCACGAATAAATCGCGATGGCTTGTGGTATTTGTCTTGACCGTACAGACGACGCATTTCTGCATAGGTTATAAAGAGTTTTTCCATCGCACGCGTCATACCTACGTAACACAAGCGGCGCTCTTCCTCTAACCTGCCCGCTTCTTCTGCTGACATCTGACTTGGGAACATGCCTTCCTCTACCCCAACCATAAATACCATTGGGAACTCTAACCCTTTAGCACTGTGGAGCGTCATTAATTGCACTGCATCATCAAACTCATCTGCCTGACCTTCACCCGCTTCGAGGGCGGCGTGGGTTAGGAATGCGGTCAGCAATGTCATATCTTCAGCCTCTTCCGGCTTTTCGAATTGACGAGTTGCGGTAACCAGTTCCTCCAAGTTTTCAATACGTGCCTTGGATTTCTCACCTTTTTCCTGCTCATACATCAAGAACAAACCTGAGGTTTTGATAACATGATCGGTTTGCTCATGCAGTGCTGATTCAAAGGTATCGTCTTCTAATGCATTAATAAGTTCGATGAAACGCGATAACGCTCCTGCTGCGCGCCCGGCAAACACCTTCTCTTCCAGCAGTGCATTACTCGCTTCCCATAATGTCGCACCACGATCTCGCGCAGCGAAACGAATGGTATCCAGCGTTTTATCTCCAAGGCCACGAGTTGGGGTATTTACTATACGTTCAAACGCCGCATCGTCATTGCGGTTGGCAATCAATCGTAGGTAACCAAGTGCATCTTTGATTTCTTGACGCTCGAAGAATCGCATACCACCGTAGATTCGATAAGGCAGTTGAGCTTGAATAAGCGCTTCTTCTAAAACACGAGACTGGGCGTTATTTCGATATAGCATCGCGCAGTCCGTTAGACTACCGCCTGTCTCCTGCCACTCTTTGATTTTATTGACTGCAAAGCGCGCTTCATCTAACTCATTGTAAGCAGAGTAAACCGAGATTTTTTCGCCTTCATTACCGTCTGTCCACAGCTCTTTACCCATACGCTCTGTGTTATTGGCGATCAGTTCATTGGCAGCTTCGAGAATGGTCTTAGTTGAGCGATAATTCTGCTCGAGACGAATGGTTGTCGCACCCAAATATTCATCGAGGAATTTCTGGATGTTCTCGACTTTAGCGCCACGCCAGCCATAAATAGATTGGTCATCATCACCAACAATCATCACCTTACAATCAGGGCCCGTCATCATTCGTAGCCAAGCATATTGAATGTTGTTGGTGTCTTGGAACTCATCCACCAAAATGTGTTTAAAGCGAGCTTGATAGTGCTCGCGAACAAATTTGTTGTCACGTAGTAGCTCATGAGCGCGCAGCAAGATTTCGGCAAAGTCCACCAGCCCTGCTCGGTCGCACGCTTCTTGATAGGCGGTATAGATTTGCAAATAGGTCTTCGTTACAGGATCTTGATAGCTATCAATGTGTTGAGGCCTCAAACCTTCATCTTTCTTACCATTGATCCACCATGCAGCCTGACGTGCTGGCCACTGTTTCTCATCTAGATTCTGAGCTTTTATCAATCGCTTCAGTAGGCGTTGCTGATCGTCAGAGTCTAGAATTTGAAAGTCTTCTGGCAGTTTCGCATCAAGATAATGAGCGCGCAGTATACGATGGCAAATACCATGGAAAGTACCATTCCACATCCCCGACGAACTGCCCATCATCAACTCTTCGATTCGCCCTCTCATCTCTGCAGCAGCTTTATTGGTGAAGGTCACTGACATGATGGAGAACGGAGAGGCATTTTCCACTGACATTAACCAAGCGATACGATGAACAAGTACGCGAGTTTTACCACTACCAGCACCAGCTAGCACCAACATATGCTCTAAAGGAGCTGCAACAGCTTCACGTTGTTTGTCATTAAGGCCGTCGAGAAGAAGAGATGGATCCATGATACTTAGCTACTGGTTATTTATACATATCGATTGATTATAACTCAAACAGTGTTCTGGTTTCAGAAAAATATCAGTTTTTTTATTTTGATTTAAATTCTTAAAAATCAACCAAATAAAATAATATTTAACACTTTTTTAAATATTTTGTGAATAAATTGAAAGATTTTCGAAGCCCTCCCTATCCTATTGAATAAGCAAGTCGCAACTAAGCGCTTGTGAAAAGAAACCACAAGGATCAAGTCTCGAGGAAGTTACTATGAAAACTACAAATCTTGCTATCACTGCTGCAGTTACCGGTCTAATCGCTCTAGGCGGCACTATGCTTACTGCCGCTCCAGCTCATGCTGCAGAAAAAGAGAAATGCTACGGCGTATCAAAGGCAGGTAAAAATGACTGTGCTACAAAAACAAGCTCATGTGCTGGTACAGCCAAAGAAGATAATCAAAAAGACGCGTTTGTCGTGGTACCAAAAGGGCTATGTGGCAAGCTTACAGGTGGTAGCACTGAATCTGCATAGTAAGCCCCCAAAGCCGAAAGCAATACTGCTTGCAGCTTAGCTTATTTGTAACTTTGTTTGTTCATCCGTTTTCAAGTTACAAGCTACACGAAGGGGCGTTATCGAGCGCCCTTTCACTTTTCTACAGCTTACTCACAATACACAACAGATCAGGGAGATCACAATGGATCGAAGTCAGGCATTTCAATTAGTCGGTGTGGGTTTACGTGCACCTCACCTCGACTACTTCGAGCACAACGCCAATCAAGTTGGTTGGTTAGAGATTCATAGTGAGAACTACTTCCAAACAAACAGCATGGAGTATCAGCAGTTATTGGCAATTAGAGAACAGGTAGAGATCAGCTGTCATGGTATTGGCTTGTCACTCGGCTCTACCAGTAAAGTCAGCCAATCGCATTTACTGTCACTCCAACAATTAATCCGAGAAATCCAGCCGTTCGTTGTTTCCGATCATCTAAGTTGGAGTGAGCATGGTGGTCACTATTTCAATGACCTATTACCTCTGCCTTACACTGAAGAAGCACTGCAACTTTTTTGTCGTAATGTGCAGCAAGTTCAAGACGCCATTCAACGCCCACTGTTAATAGAGAATCCGTCTAGTTATCTTCGTTTCAATCATTCGACGATCCCCGAGTGGGAATTTCTGGCGGAAGTACAGCGGCAAACAGACTGTCGTTTATTGCTTGATCTAAACAATGTACACGTCTCCTGCTTCAATCATCAGTACGATACTAATCAGTACTTGGCTGCCATTGACCCTGCCACTGTCGACGAAATTCATCTAGCCGGATTTACTCGTAAGCAATTAGAGCAAGGAGAGATTTGGATTGATACACACAGCGCCCGAGTATCCGATGAGGTTTGGCAGCTCTATAAAGACTGGAATCGTATTAATACACCAGTTCCAACCTTGATCGAATGGGATTTAGACATCCCTGCTCCGCAAGTGCTATTAGAAGAAGCCAATAAAGCCATCAACATCTTACTTGAAGTCCCCCTTGCTCAAACGCTAAGGAGTGCATAGCAATGACGCTTAACGAGCTCCAACAGCGATTCAGTCAGGCACTCCTCTATCAAAGCACCGGAGAGGACTGTGACATTTTATCCGATCATTTTACCGCGATTGATCGAATCCAGATCTACCGAAATAACTTTGTTGTTAGCTTATCTGAGGTACTAGCAGCTTGCTATCCGATAACACGCCAACTGGTTGGCGATGAATGTTTTGATTCGATGGCAAAGCACCATATTACTCAACATCCTCCGCGCTCCGGTAATGTTATGACTTATGGAGCCGGGTTTGCTGACTCTGTGAGCCAACTTGAAAACATCACGCTTGCTGTGCCATATCTGCTGGATGTGATGGCGATTGAATGGTCATTAGACGAACTGCAAAGAGCAGAAGACGTTACTTTAAAAGAAGGTCTGGAACCTATCATCAATTTGGCGTCCGTGCCAGAAAGTCAACATTCAGACTTAGTGTTTCATGTGAAACCTTCTAGTCACTTAATCCACTCGAATTATGCCATCGGTAGTCTTTTCCAAGCAGTAAAAGACAACGAATTCGATAACTTAGACATTAACCAAGCCGAAACGCTACTCATGGTTAAACGAGGTTCTGCTCAACCAACGCTACACATTCTGAATGATCAACTTCAACAGCTATGGGTCGAGATAAGCCACGGCAATCCATTAAAGCGAATAAATCCCGCTCTACTATCTGAACTACCAAACTTGCTTACGTGGGACGTTGTAGCCGGGTTCACTCTATTCAACGAAAGCAATCCTAGGAGTATGGTATGAATACGAAAGTAACACACTGGCTCACGACTTATGACAACCTTATCGACGCGCTACAACGCGGTTTTGTTCCCTTACTATTAGTATTTTGTCGGCTTTGGGTATCATGGGTGTTTTTTAATTCGGGACTCACCAAGATTGCTTCCTGGGACAGTACTCTCTACTTGTTTGAGTATGAGTATCAAGTTCCCCTTATTCCTTGGGAGCTAGCGGCTTATATGGGAACAGCAGCAGAATTGGTGTTACCTGTCTTTTTGGTTCTCGGGTTGTTTACCCGCCCAATGGCAGCAATATTGTTTGTTTTTAATATCGTTGCGGTTGTTTCTTACCCGCTACTTTGGGAAAAAGGCTTTTATGATCATCAATTATGGGGATTAATGATCTTGATAGTTGTCGTTTGGGGACCAGGACCAATATCTGCAGATAAACTTATCCGCTCTAAATTTAATTAGCATTAATAAGAATGGAAAAAATAACCCCGCTTAGAATAAGCGGGGTTATTTTAGGATGTGATTTATTTATTCGCCAGAAACTCTTTAAGCTCTTCTGCGGAAATACCTTGGTCAGAAAGTTCCTTCGCTAATAGCTGAACTTGTTCACCTTTGCGAGACTCAATGACTCTCTGAAATTGATACACGATATCACGCAACATGTGGATTGGTACTTGTTTAGCGGCACTGCGGATGCGCTCTTCACTCTGATTGCCTAGTTCATTAAGCAATTTACCAAACATGATTTTTTCTGGAGACTCTTCCATCTGCTCGAGAATGCGAGCCATTTCGTAAGTTGTCAAAGACATTACTGCGTTTATCCAGTTAATAATTAATACGGTGTGTTTATTGCTAAATATACACCTGTTTCTTTAATTGGAAAACAAAATCGTTTTTTAATTAGCCGATTTTTACAGTTTGATGCCAACCTTTGCCAACTTTCGATCTTAGGATAAATAACGCAGGCAACACTAACCACATATGCATTGCGATCATATACGGTGCATCAAGACCCGCTCTTTGCATCGTCCCAACGAGTAATCCAGAGCCACTCATTTGGAACAGACCCAACAATGCTGCCGCTGTACCCGCTTTATCTCCAAATGGTGCCAACGCTTTACCTGCGGAAGCTCCTAGAATCAACGCAAAGCCAATTGACGACATAATAACAGGAAGCATAAATGATGCAGGTGTTGCGAAACGTGCACCCCACGCCATTAACCCACCGGCAACTAATAGTGTGGTAATACCTAATTGTAGTGTTTTGTGAGTACCAATTTTATCCATAATCTTAGGCGCTAGCATGCATGCAGCAATGTTAAAGACCGCATTCAGACCAAACCAGTAGGTAAACTGATTCATCGTTAGTCCCATCTTGTCCATCAGAACCACTGGGGCTGAGGTGACATAAGCTAAGATAACACCCATGGCTAATAAGCATAACGACGCATGGAAAACAAACGTCGGAGTTCGCAGTACATCGATGTAGCGCGACAGCGCAAAGTACTGTTGTCCTTCTTGTTTAGGATTGGTCTCCCGCATGTTGAATAGCACTAACGCACCAACAAACAACGCGAAGCCGGCCATAAAGCTAAAGTTAGCACGCCAGCCATATTGTTGGGTCAGGTAACTGCCCAAGATCGGTGCTAACGCAGGAATAAAGCAGATAGCGCCATTAAGATAACTGATCACCTTGCCGCTTTTCTCTGGCCCATACATGTCGCGAACGGTTGCAAAGGCTGCCACAGATGTCGCGCACGCACCTAAGCCTTGCAGCAACCTAGCAGCAAGCATCCAATCAATTGATTGAGCCGCCCACGCCAAGCAAGCACTCAATCCATAGATAGCTATACCGCCGAGAGCAACCGTTCGACGTCCAAGTTTATCCGCAAGGGGACCTGCAAACACTTGTCCTACACCCATAGCAAATAGGAACCACGTAATCGTATCTTGCGCTAACGTATGCTCTACATCGAAAGCAGTAGAGATTTGTGTTAACGCTGGAAGATAAATATCGATAGCCAGTGGGCTAAAGAATACCAACATAACTAACGCTGCGATTTGGATTTTTGACGGTGCCGTTTGCAAGGTGTTTACCTCTTACAGATAAGATAACTTTAGATTGTTTGCGCAGAGTGTAGTCTTGTTATGATATGAACAGAAATGGTTTATACTCATTAGCATTATTCCCAGTAGGAATGTCTTAATATGAATCTCGAAAAGCTAAGCAGAATTGATCTTAACTTATTGTTGTGTCTGAATGTGTTACTTGAAGAATGTAACGTGACCCGCGCTGCGAACCGCTTATGTCTAAGTCAATCGGCCGTAAGTAAGTCACTTGCCAAACTCAGAGCGCTTTTTGACGACCCATTATTTACTCGCCATGCGCATGGTCTGTTGCCTACACCACGGGCATTGCAGCTCAAACCTAAGCTCGAAGTTCTAGTGACTCACATGCAATCGATAACTGAACCACCCGAGTTCTCACCGACTACCAGTGAATATCGATTCCATATTGCGGCGGTAGAAAGCGTTTATCCGCTTATTATGCCGCACTTCTTACCAGCTATTTTTGGACAAGGACCAAACCTCAGCATCAGCACCCACTCTTGGACTGAGCTGACATTTGAGAGAATGCAAAAAGGTGAACTTGATTTAGGGATTACAGGTAAAGACATCGATATTAGAGATGCAGTTCGAACCATGTATCCACCTGATGATATCCAAGAGCTTGAAGTGTATCGTGACAACCAAATGTGTTTAGTCCGCGCAAATCACCCTGTGCTATCTAAGACTTGGAATTTGGAAACCTACTTGTCGCTTCGCCATGTACAAGTTCGTTGTGATGGAAGTGATCGATGGTTATTAGACTACAAACTCTCAGATATGGGCAGAGAGCGCGATATCGCCATCACCGTTCCAGACTTCAATAATGCCGCAGCACTTTGCAGTTACACCGACTTCGTCTTTACCGCACCCCGACACTTCGTACATCTAGTCGCGGAGCAGATGGGGCTAACCGTGCTTCCTTTGCCATTAGAGTTTCCTCCTATGGCGTATACACTCTTTTGGCATAAGGACAGAAATCGCGATCCCGCGTTAACTTGGCTGATTGATATTATCCGTCAGAAGACATTACACCTGAGATAACCCGTATAACCTTTGACGTCGGGTTTCGATTGTTGAAACCTTATTTCGCAGCCACCGGAATCGATTGTATATGGGCGGCAAAAGCGCTAGCTTATAGGGCAAATACTACCAGGTGACTTGTTTCGCCATGATGAAGGAATAACAGATGCAGGAACAAATTTCTCGCCGAGTTGAGCTGGTTCAAGCTTGGCTTGTAGCAAACGATCTTGATGCGTTTATCGTCGCACACGAAGACGAGTACTTGGGCGAGTATGTACCCGCTCATAATGAGCGTCTACATTGGCTAACGCAGTTTACTGGTTCAGCAGGCGCTGCTGTTGTGACTCGCGAAAATGCGGCCATTTTTGTCGATGGCCGTTATACGGTGCAAGTAAGAAAACAAGTACCTGATGGTATTTTTGAATACTGCCACCTCATTGAGCAACCACCAATTAAATGGGTAACCGAGACACTTCCTGTCGGTTCTCGTATTGGTATAGACCCACGCATGCACCGTGGCAGCTGGTATCAAGGTGCCTTAGTTCAATTGGGTAGTAAGTTCGAACTGGTCGCAACAGAACAAAACCCAATCGACATTAATTGGAGCGATCGTCCAGAACCTCAGCTAAGCCAAGTTCGTTTAATGCCTATTGAAAAAGTAGGACAAAGTAGTCAAGACAAGCGTACTGCTCTAGGACAATCACTAGTGGCTTCTGACGCTGACGCCGCTATCATTACTGAATTAGATTCGATTTGCTGGCTTCTGAACGTACGTGGGCTTGATGTGTCTCGTCTGCCAGTCTTACTAGCTCATGCCATCCTCTACTCCGATGGCTCAACAAAGTTCTTCATTGATGAGTCACGAATTGACGACCGCGCGGCATTCGACGTTCACGTAGGCAGCGGAGTTGAAGTATGTAGCCCTAACGATTTAGAGCAAGCTCTTGAGGCTCTATCTGGTAAAAAAGTCACCTTAGACCCAGCAACCAGTAATGCTTGGTTCCAACTAAAGCTTGAGGCTTTCGGAGCGAAACAGTTACAACTTGCCGACCCTTGTCTAATGCCAAAAGCGGCTAAAAATGATGTTGAAATCGCTGGAATGAAAGCTTGTCACATCCGCGATGGTGCTGCGATGGTTAAGTTCCTCTCTTGGTTGGACAAAGAAGTGGCTAGCGGAAATCTCTATGATGAAGCTATTCTCTCCGATAAGTTAGAATCATTCCGTCAACTCGATAGCTCACTCGTCGACCTTAGCTTTGACACGATTTCCGCCTCTGCAGGAAATGCCGCGATGTGTCATTACAACCATGAAAACCAAGAAGTCCCTGGTGCGATTATTAAAGATACGCTATATCTGGTTGACTCAGGTGGCCAGTATCTTGATGGTACTACCGATATCACAAGAACAATCGCTATTGGTTCGCCTTCAGAAGAAATGAAGCGCCAGTTTACATTGGTGCTGAAAGGTCATATTGCTCTTGCATCCGCCCTGTTCCCCAACGGCACCTGTGGTCACCAGTTAGATGTTTTAGCCCGTCAGCATTTGTGGGCAAATGGTTTTGACTATGATCACGGCACTGGCCATGGTGTTGGACATTTCTTAAGTGTTCATGAAGGACCACAACGCATTGCTAAAGCAGTGAATAACACTCCACTCATTGCCGGAATGGTACTGTCAAACGAACCTGGGTACTATCGCGCTGATGAGTTTGGCATCCGTATTGAGAATTTGGAACTGGTTATCGAGAAATCGACACAAGGTGATGCTAGCATGCTTGGTTTTGATTCGTTGACTCGTTGCCCTATCGATAAGCGAAATATCGTTAGCTCATTGTTAACGGATGAAGAAATCAACTGGCTGGATTCTTATCACCGTAAAGTGTTTGATGAGGTATCGCCACTTGTTGAAGGTGAGGCGCTTGATTGGTTAGAGCAAGCCTGCGCACCGCTTGCTCGCTAATTTGCCCGAGAGAATAAAAAGGAGCTTGTTAACAGCTCCTTTTTTGTTTCACGTGAAACACTCGATAGACTATACCGGTTTATCCTGAATAGGATTGGTGCCAATCTTTCCAAACCGGTTCCATTCCAACCTGCTTAACAGACTCTGCAACAAGACGAGCGCTACGTTCATCACTAATAGCGAACTGTTCAAGCTCTTCTTCTTCATTAGCGTATCCACCAGGCTGTGTTTTTGATGCCGCACTGATACTGGTGATTCCTAGTGGATAAACATGGTCTCGAAAAGTTGGAGATTCACGTGTAGACAGAGAAAGCTCAACTTCATTGTTAAACAATCTATAAGCACATATTAATTGCACTAACTGTTTATCTGTCATTACAGATTTTGGTTGCAACGCCCCTTCGCAAGGTCTTAGCCTTGGAAAAGAGATAGAGTAACGAGACTTCCAATAACGGCCTTCTAGGTACTGTAAGTGTGCTGCTACAAAAAAGCAGTCCGTGCGCCACTCTTCTAAGCCGATCAACGAGCCAATACCAATCTTATCGATACCTGCTTTCGCTAATCTATCAGGTGTATCTAACCGATAATCAAAATCCATCTTGTTGCCACGCAAATGATGTTCGGCATAGGTTCTGCGATTATAGGTTTCTTGATACACCATAACCGCATCCAAACCACTATGCTTTAACTCAGCATACTCATTTTGGTCCAAAGGTTGAACTTCCATTGCTAGGTAGCTGAAGTGCTTTTTGATTGCTGGAAGAACTTGCTTGAAATACTTCATCCCTACTTTGTTTTCATGCTCTCCCGTTACCAATAGAATATTGTCAAATCCCATAGATTTAATCACATTGCATTCAGCATTGATTTCCTCTTCAGAGAGTGTCTTGCGTTTAATACGGTTTTCCATTGAGAAGCCGCAATAGGTACAAGCATTGGCACAGAGATTAGAAAGGTACAATGGAATGTACATCGACATAGTATGCCCAAAACGCTTACGAGTGAGCGCAAAAGAGCGCTGCGCTAATTGCTCTAAGTGCGGCTCTGCCGCCGGAGAAATTAACGCCTTGAAGTCTTCAAGATCTAACTTGGTTTTACTCAAAGCACGCTGAACGTCTCTTTCTGTTTTCGAGTATATTGATAGACGAACGTCGTCCCAGTTGTACTTAGCGTGTTCCTCAACAAAACTCATCGTTTCACCTTTATCTATCAAACTCACATTGAATCAAGAAAAGCGGTTAGCGGGCTGGATGCCACCGCATGGTTTACCGTTCCTGCTAGGCCACTTTCATAGGCCAAACGCCCAGATTCGACTGCGAGCTTAAATGCACGAGCCATTTGAACTGGATCTGCCGCCGCGGCAATCGCTGTATTCACCAACACAGCGTCTGCGCCCATTTCCATTGCCAACGCAGCATGAGAAGGCGCACCGATTCCGGCATCAACGACCACTGGTACGTTAGCCTGCTCGATTATAATTTCTAAGAAATCACGACTTACCAAACCTTTGTTACTACCAATGGGCGCTCCCAAAGGCATCACCGCAGCGCAACCCACTTCTTCTAGATGCTTGCATAACGTAGGATCTGAGTGGCAGTAAGGAAGCACAACAAACCCTTCTTTTACTAACTGCTCCGCCGCCTTCAAGGTCTCAATAGGATCTGGTAGTAAGTATTTTGGGTCTGGATGAATTTCAAGTTTCAGCCAATTTGTGCCTAACGCTTCGCGTGCTAAGTGCGCGGCAAAGACGGCATCTTTTGCGTTCTTCGCCCCAGATGTATTAGGTAATAGGTTTACGTTATTAGCAATAAGTGGACTAAGGATGTCGTCATCTTGTTGGTTTAGGTCAACACGTTTAAGTGCCATGGTTGCCAACTCTGACTGACTTTCAGCAATAGCTGCAATCATAAGTGACTTATCGGCGAACTTTCCCGTTCCAGTAAACAAACGTGAGTTAAAGGTCTTTCCGGCGATAGTGAGCATATTAGCCTCCTGCGATAGCTTGGAAAATATTGATGGACATGTTGGATTTGACTGTGAAATCTGACCATTTGGCTCTTGGTATAATTTCATCGTCTACTGCTACCGCACAGCCTTGCGTTTCAATATCTAGCTCTTTGAATACGCTAATGAGGTTAAGCTCGTGAGAGGTTTCTTTCGGTGCGTTATTTACGGTAAATTGGATCATTTTTGATTCCTGTTGTTATCTTCGAATCACGGCAAACTGAACACGTCTCATCATGAGAAATCTTGAGGGACTGCCACTGTCCAGTTAAGCCATCAAACAGCTTCAACTCTGGGTGACTGCTATTAGCTAAATCTGTAATAACCTTTAGTGCCTCTAATGCTTGATAGACGCCCATCATCCCTACTACCGGTCCCATTACACTCGACTCTGAACATTTCATTGCCATGTCGAGTTCTTCGAATGGATAGAGGCAGTGATAACAAGGTGTGGCTAGTTTAGAAAATTGAAATACCGACAATTGACCGCTCCAACCTATCGCGGCGGCAGTCACTAGAGCGGTGCGATTCTCAACACAGGCTTTGTTTATTGCCTGCCGAGTTTTTATATTGTCAGTGCAGTCAATCACAACATCTGCCAAGGACACCTCGAGCGCTAACTGACTACCGTGCAAACGACGCTTAATGGTCCTAACATTAATGTCTGGGTTTTGTGCCTTGAGAAAATCAGCCAGAGTTTTTACTTTGGATTGCCCAACCTCATTTGAACGATAGGTAATTTGTCTAGGTAAGTTCGATAGCTCGATATCATCATCATCAGCGATAACGATTCTTCCTACTCCCGCTCCAGCTAAATACATGCTTGCTGCTGTTCCTAATCCACCGCAGCCAACAATTAGTACATGACTTTCACAAATCGCCGCTTGGCCGTTTTCACCGACATTGGGCAAGCTCAACTGCCTTAGATATTGTTGAAACTGTTTATCGGAGACCATCACGCTCTCCTGCCATTATTAGTGAGAACTCATTGATAACGTGCTGAGTATCAGCCGCTAAAGTTAACGCTCTCACTACCGCTAGGCTGGTAACACCACAATCCCAAACAGGCTTAGCGGTTTGCAGATCAATACCGCCAATAGCAACTGTTGGGTAACCTAGCTTCTCTCCATATTGAATAGAGTCGATCAATTGCTGATACAGAGCGAGTCGTACCAACCCCTGAGGTCTTGATGGCATGACTTTAGTGGTTGTCGGAAAGATGTGACCTAATGCGATGTAGCTGGGATGAATTTGGACCACTCGAAGCAGTTCATAATAACCATGGGTAGAAAGACCAAGCGCGATATTATTGGATGCCAACAAGGTAAGGTCTGCAGTCTCGATATCTTCTTGACCTAGGTGTACACCAAAGGCGCCATACTCAATAGCCAATTGCCAGTAGTCATTGATAAATACTTGCGCGTTATACTGCTCACCCAATTGAATGGCTTTCTGAATCTTCTGAGCAAGATTAGGGTAATCAGGGTCTTTGATTCTTAATTGAATCGTTTTTATACCTTGTTTCAGTAAGCGCTCAATCCACTCTACGTTATCAACAACTGGGTACAGCCCCAGACTGCTTTTAGATAACGTGGGAAATACGGATGTGGACGCTCTCACTGCCCATCCCACTTTAATAGCTAGATGAGAGTTTTCTATCACCGGAGTGAAGAACTGCTCCCTTTTTGATGGCCATGTTTCATGTGAAACACTTCCAGCTCTAGCCAACATAACAGCATCTTCAAGAGGAAAATCCAACACAATAGAGACAATAAACCAAGCAAAGTGCTCTTGAGCATCAGTTAACGATAGCGCTCCCGATGACGCCTTAATCACCTCTTCACGACAAGACCATATATCCTTGCGTTCAAACTCCGAATGAACATCAATATAAACGTCTCCAAGCGTCATTGACTGTATCACCTTGGGGAAATCGCTTTCTACAAAACCATGGTGATAGTGAAGTCGATAGTCCGCCTTATTATTCATTTGCACTGATAGCAGATCAGAACTGATGATTTGGCGACGTTCAGAGTCATCAATGTGAATAACATCCGACTCTTTGACTTCTGATATCTGAATATCGTCGATATCAAAGCCTACACTCTGTGCTAACGACAGAACATGACGAACGTGTTCAATAAGATCTTGATGATTAGATGGGATTAAAAGTGTCAACGGAAGCTCCTTCGCTTACTCTTCAGTTACGGCTGGATGATAGAGTTCGGCGCCCGTAGCTCTGAACTCTTTAGATTTTTGACGCATACCTTCCAATGGATCATCAATCAATTTGATGTCGATGCTCTCAGCCCCTTGCTGCTCTTTGGCGTATTCTCGAACTTCTTGAGATATTTTCATTGAGCAGAATTTAGGTCCGCACATAGAACAAAAGTGAGCGACTTTTCCGGACTCCTGAGGGAGGGTCTCATCGTGAAATTGACGCGCGGTATCAGGGTCTAATGACAAGTTAAACTGGTCTTCCCAACGGAACTCAAAACGAGCCTTTGACAAAGCGTTGTCCCGAATTTGTGCACCAGGATGCCCTTTAGCTAAGTCGGCAGCGTGAGCGGCGAGCTTATAGGTGATAAGCCCCGTTTTTACATCGTCTTTGTTTGGTAGACCAAGGTGTTCTTTTGGAGTGACGTAGCACAGCATAGCGCACCCGTACCAGCCAATCATAGCCGCACCAATACCTGACGTAATGTGGTCATATCCTGGTGCAATATCTGTTGTGAGTGGACCCAACGTGTAGAATGGTGCTTCATGACAATGCTCCAGTTGCTCTTCCATATTCTCTTTGATCATATGCATTGGAACATGGCCTGGACCTTCAATAATTACTTGTACATCGTGTTCCCAAGCAATTTTAGTGAGCTTCCCAAGTGTGCGTAATTCGGCAAACTGAGCTTCATCATTGGCATCAGCAATAGAACCAGGGCGTAAGCCATCTCCTAAGGAAAGAGCCACGTCATAGCGTGCACATATCTCACAGATTTCTTTGAAGTTGGTATAGAGGAAACTCTCCTCGTGGTGGGCAAGGCACCACTTAGCAATAATGGATCCGCCGCGAGATACGATTCCAGTAACACGTTTAGCAGTCATCGGAATATGACTCAGAAGTAAGCCAGCATGTATAGTAAAGTAGTCAACGCCCTGCTCTGCTTGCTCGATAAGCGTATCACGCATAACTTCCCAAGTAAGATTTTCAGCAACCCCATTCACCTTCTCTAAGGCTTGATACATAGGAACCGTACCAATTGGCACTGGGCTATTTCTTAATATCCACTCTCTGGTTTCGTGGATATTACGGCCCGTCGACAAATCCATTACCGTATCGGCGCCCCAACGAGTGCCCCAAACAAGTTTTTCTACTTCTTCTTCAATCGATGAAGTTACTGATGAATTGCCAATATTGGCATTAACCTTCACCAAGAAATTGCGTCCAATGATCATTGGCTCTGACTCGGGGTGGTTAATATTGGAAGGAATGATCGCGCGCCCTTCAGCGACCTCCTTTCGAACGAATTCTGGCGTAATCTCTTTAGGTAGGTTAGCACCAAAGTGCTGACCCGGATGCTGCTGGGTGAGCATTTCATCATTGAGTTTTTGACGTCCCATATTCTCGCGTATCGCGATATATTCCATTTCAGGAGTAATGATGCCTTTCCTAGCATAATGGAGCTGAGTAACACATGCGCCCTCTACACCTCGTCGAATACGGGGAAGCTGGCCATAGCGAAGCTCGTCAAGCGTCTCATCCTCAAGTCTCTCTTTGGCAAATTCAGAGCTCACACCGGCTAATACTTCCGTATCAGAACGTTCATCAATCCATTGTTCTCTTAACTTTGGTAGGCCTGAATAGAGGTCAATATGGTGGTTTGGATCGGTATAAACACCGGACGTGTCATAGACATGAATAGGTTCGTTGGGAACATAGATAGGATTATCTTGACTGCCTCCAATTAGGCTATCGGCCAACGATATCTCGCGCATAGGGACTTGTAAGTCACTGCGGCTACCTTGAATATAGGTCTTCTGAGAGTTTGGATAGGGAGTCACCGATAGTGTATCGATGAAGTTTTTTGCTTCCAGTCTACTTTGCTTACGTGTCGACATAGCATTTCCTTATATATCATATAGTTATAAAAGATAAATGCTTGACGGATGTGTGAGTACAAGAGGTATCAACCACAATAGCTTGCGCTATTTGACAAATAAAAGAGGGAGGGTTTCCATTTTATTTCTCCTGTTCCCTTCGCTGGTACTAACCAGATCAGGTTCAACGGATCCCGAATTAACGGTCTCAGCCCTAAGGCACTCCGACAAGTATTGAAGCGATTATAGAATAATTAGTTCCGATTTTTCAACCAAACTATGTATCTTTTTGTTTAACTTTTGATCAGCAACTGAAACCCTATCCAACATGCCGAGATACTTAGAACCACATTGAGCAGAACATTGAGCCCCATTTTCAGAAATGCTCCCTGTTGCATCAAGAGTACATTGTCCATGGAAAACGTAGAAAAGGTAGTTAAAGCGCCAAGAAACCCAAGACCTATTATTTGACGCCATGGCTCTGGGGCAAGTACCTCAGTCTCAAAAGCTGCTATGAGCAACCCCATAATAAACGAACCAA
This sequence comes from Vibrio sp. ER1A, assembly GCF_000733315.1. NCBI lineage: Bacteria > Pseudomonadati > Pseudomonadota > Gammaproteobacteria > Vibrionales > Vibrionaceae > Vibrio > Vibrio sp. ER1A. The sequence goes on along the minus strand of NZ_JPJA01000007.1, from coordinate 1,972 downwards.
CTACGTTAACGGTAAGTGTCCCATAAGGGAACCCTCGACCAAAAAGTACAATACATAATTCTGAAACTAAGTAGCGTGAGCATGCACCAAAAGCACCACCTATCGCTATAAAACCTAAAACTGCAAACTGACCCATCATCGAGTACCTAAAATTAAATGCCTATAGAGCTAATAGTATACGAACACTTGATGATTTCGACAGAAGTCAGCGAAAATTATGTTTTCATAAGACAAGATGGCTATCGTTTGTAGTCAAAATTTAAAACGTTACAGGAGTCACTTTTAACTCACCTTGACGTATCCCATTAGTCCTGTCTTCATATGTTCAATAACATGACAGTGATACATCCAGCTTCCAGGGTTATCTGCAACAAATGCAACTTTTGCTCTGCCGTTTTTTCCAAGTAACACTGTGTCGGTATGAAATGGCTCGACCTCTTGGCCATCCAGCTCAAGCACTGTAAAAGTATGACCGTGTAGATGAATAGGATGGTGATACTGCGTGACATTTCTGAGATCGAAAATATAAGTACGGCCCAACTCCAACTCTGCAATAGGATCTGGAATTTTATCTTTACTCATGCCTTCCCAAGCTCGTTTGTTCATTAACCAGAACTTAGGTATAGCTTTACCGTCTTTACTTGCTGGAGTAACAGCCCCTTCCCACTCGAAGACAAAGTCCTTGGTGATGGCATTCGATAGGTCAGGCTTTGGAATTGGGTTTAATGGTAAGGATGGTATCTTTTGTTCCTTAGTAACGCTCCCACCTTTGACTGAGAAAGCACAAAGAGGAAATGGAAAGTTTCCTTTTAGGTGGCGAACATAGAATGTAGAACCATCTTGCTTAGGGGCAACTATGGCCAAATCAAGACGCATACCAGGGCCCATTTTATGGTTAGTAAGCTTATACGGAGTGGCTATTGGGTTTCCATCTATAGCAATTACCCAAGCTGTCGCACCTTCTACAGCGATCTTATAAGTTAAGGTATTATCAACATTTACCACACGCGCTCTAATAAGCCCGTTAGGACGAACTTTGTAATTAGGTTCATTGGTGCCATTAACTGTTCCCCACTCACCAGGAGTACCCATACGAGCGCTATATCGAGGAATCATTAGCTGCTTCCAATTACCTTTTTTGTCTATGTGCCAATTTTTTAATACTAATTCCATATCATGATCGAATTCTAAAGGCTCGCTCTCTTCAACAATAAGCGCTCCAACCAATCCCTTGCCGAGTTGAACCACGCTATTCATATGAGGGTGATACCAAAAGGTTCCGGCATCTGGCGGCGTAAATTCATAGATAAAGGTTTCATTAGGCATTATCGGGGGCTGACTTAGGAAAGGTACGCCATCCATCTCGATAGGTATTCGAAGTCCATGCCAGTGAATCGTCGTGGGTTCGTCTAGCTTGTTAGTGAAACGAATGACTACCTTCTGTCCTTGCTTGCAGCGAATTGTGGGCGCAGGAATTTGGCCGTTAAAGCCTAAGACCTCGGTTTGATATCCTGGAACAAGTTCTGCAGTCGTCGGTTGCGCCGTCAGCTCATAAACGATGAGATCTTGTGACTCAGAGACTTTTGTTAATGAGCACCCAGGGATAGCAGCAATAGCAGAAAATGATAATGAGCTTTTTAAGAAAGTACGGCGAGATAGATTCATTCTAATAGTCCTTTTTTGACCTATTAGATAATGATTCTCAATTACTTGCAATTAACTTAATTGATAGATGTGAATGTAGACTTGAATGGCTATATGAAAACTATGACAAATATCAGGCTGTAACGATTTGAGGTAAAAATCCGTTTAAGTCGATAGTAACAGCACTAGGAAAGGGAATTACTAAACTCTAGATAATAAAAAACCCGATGCTTTCGCATCGGGTTTTCTACAAAGTGGCGGAGTGGACGGGACTCGACCCCGCGACCCCCGGCGTGACAGGCCGGTATTCTAACCAACTGAACTACCA
>NZ_JPJA01000006.1:0-100669 GCF_000733315.1 Vibrio sp. ER1A | reverse complement strand
AATTAATATAGTAGACAATATGAGTAAAAAATTATCATATCGTTATAAATCAATCATTGATCCTAGAGATATAAAGGAATCCGTTAAGAAAATAAACGCTCATATTGTAAATTTTTTTAGTATAAAGAATGGTAGTTGTTATACTCCTCAGTCAAACCTTTATGAACTCACAAATAACCCTCATCGATATTCTATCGATAAAATTCTACAAAGAGGATATGCTGACATCGACGAGATAAATTATCTCACTCCTTATGTGCTTTCTAATACAACTATTTCAAATGAAATTGTTCGAAAATGGGCATATCTACTCGAAGCTAGCAATACCGAGTTCCAAAGGGATGTCGATATTTGGCTATCTTTGTTATTTTATCGAGTTAATGACTTCTATAATTCTGAACGTTATTTTATCAAATCTGAATCGATAAAAATGATCGATAATTCATTTTTATATTTAGTCCGATCGGATATATCAATCCGCTTATCTGATGAAAACAAGTTCCTAGAGTATTATATGAAATCTCTAATGTCGCTTATCAATATTGTTTCCGCCAAATATGTTTATCATAGAATCGCTAACTTGAATAATAGCGCTGAATGTCTTTCTCCTTGGAAGGAATTAGATTCAGTATTAGCACTTAATCAAGTGAACCCTTTTTGGATAAATTCTTTCTCTAGTTACTGCAAGCGCGCTTCACCTTATTTAAACTATTACTCCAAGCCTACTTAACGATATGACAAAGCAATAAGCTTTAGCTCTTTTTCTGAAAACGCCACACAATATGATTGTTCATACTCCTTTTTATCCAGAAAATTTACTTCAATCCAAATCAACTTTTCTTGGATAGCAATAACTTTAGTGAGAAGTTTCCCTCTGATAAGATATTTAATCGCTTTTGCGAGTTCAAAAAACTCAGAAGAATGATCGAATAGGTCTCTCTGGAGATCTCTTGGCATTTTAATTACTTGAGCATACATGACCACACCTAGTACAATAATTAGCTGGTATAAATTTAATCTATCAGCTTTTATTCCAACTAGCGAATACATCAGAGCCAGTATTTTCTTTTATTATTTTTCGTTTAAGTATTAAAAAAAAAGCTGCCTTTGGCAGCTTTTTTTATTTGATAACACGTAGGCTTGGTCTGCCTTTAGGTTTTGGAGGCTGACTATCATCACCCTCTGATTCATTTGCGTCCTCTTCTACTGAAGCATCTGAAGCAACTGTCAAACCAACCGATGATGCTGTATCAATATCTTCTTCCTCAATTGAAAGATAAGCATCTTCTGGCTCGAACATTGTTCCTGCACCATTCTCACGAGCATAAATAGCTTGTACAGAATAGAGAGGCACGATAACCGAGTGTGGTCGGCCACCAAATCGAGCATGGAAGGTGATCGCTTCATTGCCTAGTTCGAGTTGACCCACTGCTCTAGGAGCAATATTCAGGATGATTTGACCATCTTGAATAAACTCTTGAGGAACGCGAACGCCAGGTAACATTGCATCGACAACAATGTGTGGCGTTAGATCATTTTCCACCAGCCAATCATAGAATGCACGCAGCATGTATGGTCGGCGAGGAGTCATTTTTTCAATATCCATGGTCACTTAGCGAACCAAACGCATCTCACGTTCAGCTTCAGTCAGTGAAGCAAGGAATGAATCACGTTCGAATACGCGATTCATGTAAACTTTGATCTCTTTAGATCCTGGACCAATTAGCTCGATACCCATTTCAGGTAAGCGCCATAGTAGTGGTGCTAGGTAGCAATCGATCAAGCTGAATTCTTCACTCATGAAGTATTCGTACTCAGCAAAAATCGGTGCAAGTGTCAGAAGATCATTGCGTAGTTTATTGCGAGCCGCCTCAGATTCTTCTGCAGAACCTTTCATAACTTTCTCCGCAAGCGTGTACCAGTTACGCTCAATACGGTAGATCATTAGTCGGCTATTACCACGTGCAACTGGGTAAACAGGCATAAGTGGCGGATGAGGGAAACGCTCATCAAGATATTCCATAATGATCTTTGAATCGTAAAGGGCTAGCTCACGATCAACCAAAGTAGGAACGGTCTTATATGGGTTTAGCTCAGCAAGCTCAGCAGGGATGTTCATTTCATCCACTAACTCAACTTCAACACTGACACCTTTTTCAGCTAGAACGATTCGAACCTGGTGGCTATATAAATCGGTAGCACTTGAGAAAAGAGTCATCACAGAACGTTTATTGGCAGCTACAGCCATGGAGCCCTCCGGGATACTTACAAAAAAACAATGGAGGCGACGCCTCCATTGTGAACAAATTTGGAATTAGCGCGAGATTATAGCACAATTAGTGAACATCACGCCAATACTCTTTCTTGAGCAACACTACAACAATGGTGAAGATGACTAGGAAACCCATCACCCACCAACCAAGCGCATGACGCTCAAGTTTCACTGGGTCACCAGAGTATTCTAGGAAGTTCACCAAGTCGCGAACGGCATCATCATACTCACTCGAACTCAGTTCACCACGGCCATCAGTTTCTGTACCAACAACCACTTGGACTTCTTGACCATCAACAACTTGCGTCTCATAGATTGGAGTTGGAATGCCTTGAAGCTCTTCAAGAACGTGTGGCATACCTACGTTCGGGAACGTCACGTTGTTCACGCCAAATGGACGGCTTGGGTCCACATAGAATGAACGCAGATAGGTATATAGCCAATCAACACCACGAACACGTGCAACAAGTGTTAGATCAGGTGGCGCAGCACCAAACCAAGCCGCTGCTTGCTTCTGTGGCATTGCATTCACCATCAAATCACCAATCTTCGCTTCTGGGTCGAAAACAAGGTTTTCTTTTGCGAGATCTACTGGGATACCTAAGTCATTCGCGACACGCTCATAACGTTGATATTGCGTCGAGTGACATGCAAAGCAGTAGTTCATAAACAGCTTAGCGCCATTTTGAAGTGATGCTTGGTCACTAAGATCGTTGTTTGCTTTATCTAGATGTACATTACCACCAGCAGCTAGCGCTAGAGATGGTAGCAATGCGAAAAGTACTACAATCCACTTTTTCATTTGAAAGTCACCCTCTCTGGTAATGGCTTAGTTTTTTCATTCTTACTGTAGAAATACAACAGAACGAAGAACATGAAGTAACCTAAACTGAAGATCTGAGCCAGCAGCGTATACGTTGGTGTTGCAGGTAGCGCACCAAGAATACCCAAAGCAATGAAGCTGATGGTGAACTGGATGATGTTCAGTAGATGAATCTTACTTCTGTAGCGATAAGAGCGTACTTTACAACGGTCGAACCATGGCAATAGGAATAGGAATACAATCGATAGTCCCATTGCAACAACACCTAGTAACTTGTCCGGTACAGCACGAAGAATCGCGTAGAACGGTGTGAAGTACCATACAGGAGCAATATGCTCAGGCGTTTTCAGAGGGTTTGCCGCTTCAAAGTTAGGTGGCTCAAGGAAATAGCCGCCCATTTCTGGATTGAAGAACAATACATAACAGAACAAGAAGAAGAAGCCTGCGATACCCACCATATCCTTAACGGTTCCATAAGGATGGAATGGAATGGAATCGATGATGTCATATTTCTTGCTGTAGTAATCGTGGAACTTAAACTGCGTCTTATAATCGTCGCCCATTGTCCCTTTCGGTAGCTTAGTCTCAATGCCATCAGGGTTGTTCGAACCGACTTCGTGAAGTGCCAAAACGTGTAAAACGATAAGAAGAAGTAGCACGATAGGCAGAGCAATAACATGCAGAGCAAAGAAGCGGTTGAGCGTCGCTCCAGAGATGATGTAATCACCACGAATCCAAAGAGTAAGGTCGTCGCCAATAACAGGAATCGCACCAAATAGTGAGATAATTACCTGAGCACCCCAGTATGACATTTGTCCCCATGGCAATAGATAACCCATGAAAGCTTCTGCCATCAATACTAGGAAGATGAGCATGCCGAATACCCACAGTAGCTCACGAGGCTTTTGGTATGAACCATAAATCAAGCCACGGAACATGTGAAGATAGACGACAACAAAGAATGCTGAAGCACCCGTAGAGTGCATATAACGCAGTAGCCAACCGTATTCCACATCACGCATGATGTATTCAACAGATGCAAATGCACCTTCGCCAGAAGGTACGTAGTTCATGGTTAGCCAAATGCCTGTAAGGATTTGGTTAACCAGAACAAGCATGGCTAGAGAGCCAAATAGATACCAAAAGTTGAAGTTCTTTGGCATCGGGTATTCAGATAAATGCTTTTTATAAGCATTCATTGCAGGTATACGTTTTTCTACCCAATCAAGTAACGCTTGCATTATGCATCCCCCTCATCAACACCAATGAGTATTTTCGTGTCACTCAAATACATATGTTTAGGGACCACTAGGTTAAGTGGCGCAGGAACACTCTGGAATACACGTCCCGCCATGTCGAACTTAGAACCGTGGCATGGACAGAAGAATCCAGAACGTACACCTTGAACTTGTTCACTAAAAGTGTCTGGTAGATAAGTAGGTGAACATCCTAGGTGGGTACAGAAACCGACGGCAACAAAATACTCAGGTTTAATTGAGCGGAATTCATTTTGTGCATATTCAGGTTGCTGTTCTTCAACAGATTTAGGATCTCGTAACTGACCATCGATAGTAGTCAGGTTGTCCAAAACTGATTGAGCTCGACGTACGATCCAAACGGGCTTACCCTGCCATTCGACACGGACCATTTGGCCTTCTTCGAGCTTACTGACTTCCACCTCTACAGGGGCACCAGCAGCTTTAGCTTTGGCACTTGGGTTCCAAGATTTAATAAAAGGAACGGCGACTGCAGCTGCCCCCAGACCACCAACAACCGCAGTTGTAGCAGTTAGGAAACGCCTGCGACCGTTATTTAAAGGCGCATTGCTCATCCAACATTTCTCCCATTTGCTCCTTTGGGTCAATACCGAGCGAATCCAAGTTGCTCTTTCATGTTAAATAACCTTACGGGGAACCATTCCTTGGGTTATTTTCCTTGAATTGAACGAGCCAAATCTAGTTTATTATTTTGGCTACTTGAGTCAGCTCAGACATCGATTCCGACCAGCAGAGCATGGCTAACAAAGTACAAATTTTTGTTGTATTTATTTGATAGCAAATGATAAAGAAAACCCTACTTTTTGACAAGATAAAGCTACCTTTTCGTAACATCTATAGCAGGAAATCGCTTGCTAGTTCACAAAAGGGAGGAAAAGGACAGTCTGTTATGAGGAGTTGAGCAATTTTCAGAGGTTAGATAAACGCAATAAACAAAAAAGCCCAGCCATAAGGCTGAGCTTTTTGATCCACAATCCAGTCGAAACTGGAAAGCATAATCTTCTCGATAAGGAGAAAATTAACGCTTAGAGAACTGTGGACGACGACGTGCTTTACGTAGACCAACTTTCTTACGCTCAACGCAACGAGCGTCGCGAGTAACGTAGCCAGCTGCACGTAGAGCAGGACGTAGAGTCTCATCGTATTCCATTAGCGCGCGAGTGATACCGTGACGGATAGCACCTGCTTGACCAGAAATACCGCCACCTTTAACAGTAACGAATAGGTCTAGCTTCTCAGTTAGTTCAGTTAGCTCAAGAGGCTGACGAACTACCATGCAAGAAGTTTCGCGACCGAAGTAAGTTTCTAGATCACGCTTGTTAACTACGATGTTGCCAGTGCCTGGTTTGATGAAAACACGAGCAGCTGAGCTTTTGCGACGGCCAGTGCCGTAGTATTGATTCTCTGCCATTTTCGAAATCCCCGATTAGATGTCTAGTACTTGTGGTTGTTGAGCAACATGGTTGTGCTCAGCGCCAGCGTAAACTTTAAGCTTACGGTACATAGCACGGCCTAGAGGACCACGTGGTAGCATACCTTTAACCGCTAGCTCAAGAGCCATTTCAGGCTTACGATCAATCAGCTTTTCGAAAGTGATTGATTTTAGGCCACCTGGGAACTCAGAGTGACGGTAGTAAACTTTGTTTTTAGCCTTGTTACCAGTTACAGTAACTTTCTCCGCGTTTACAACGATGATGTAATCACCAGTGTCAACGTGTGGAGTGTATTCAGCTTTATGTTTGCCACGTAGGCGAGATGCAATTTCACTTGCTAGACGGCCAAGAGTTTTACCTTCAGCGTCTACAACGTACCAGTCGCGTTTTACAGTTTCTGGTTTAGCAACGAAAGTTTTCATGCTAATAATAACCCGTTAATTAAATTTACACTTAAGGAGCTTTCGCTCCCACTGTCTAAGAGCCCATACATCACCCCTTCGAGTGTTGAAACTCTCGGCTATTTGTTTCAGAGAAACTAGCCTGCAGTAACGGTGGGTCGCAGGATTATAGAGAAGCTCGAAGAAAAAATCATCTATTTTTTGGACAAAATTGGTAAAAACCTCAAGCTAAGTGCTCTGATGCCAAATAGTCATGGCTTTGCATCTCCGTTAATCGCGAAATACAGCGCTTAAATTCAAACTCCAGCTGACCTTCAGTATAGATATCCTCAAGGGCTACCTCAGCAGAAATGATAAGTTTTACTCTTCGCTCGTAAAATTCATCAACTAAGGCAATAAAGCGCCTTGCTGCATCATCTAACTTAGCATCCATCTGCTTAACATCAGCCAGCAATACAGTGTGATAAATTCTCGATATCTCGATGTAATCATTTTGGCTGCGCATGGTTTGGCAAAGCTGTGCAAAACTGGCGTAGAGCACATCATCGGCAGAGGCAATCACTTCGATGTCTCGATGATTAATCTCTATTGATCGCTCTTGAACTCGATCCTCTGTTACTAGCTGACCAAAATAACGTTTGAGATTGGCATACGCAGCGGCATCTAACGGGTAATGATAGATCTCCGCCTGTTCTAATGTTCTCAAACGGTAATCAATACCACTATCGACGTTCAGTACATGACAGTTTTTCTGAATCATAGTAATAGCAGGAAGGAACCTTGCACGCTGCAAACCGTTTCGATATAGGTTTTCTGGAGGAATATTCGACGTCGCTACCAGTACAACACCACGCTTAAATAGAGCTTGCAATAAAGTGGCAAGAATCATGGCATCCGTAATATCAGAAACATAAAACTCATCAAAGCAGATGATTTTCGCTTCCGAAGCAAACGTATCTGCGACCTGCTCCAGAGGGTCTTGCACATCACCTAAGCGCTTTAGTTCATCATGAACTCGATACATAAAACGGTGGAAATGAACTCGCATCTTTTGAGACGTCGGCAGACTGTCAAAAAATGCGTCCATTAAATAGGTTTTCCCTCGACCTACCCCACCCCAAAAGTATAACCCTTGTGGCGGAGTAGCTTGCTCGGGTGATTTTCCTAGCAGCTTCTGCATCATACTTAACGCAGGGGCTTCGAAGTTCAAATAATCGACATACTCATGATGCAAACGGTCTAAGGCTTCAACGGCAGCCCTCTGTGCGGGGTCGCTTTGGAAACCATTTGTTTCAATATCATTATTGTATTTTTCTATGGGCGTCATGGATAACTCGCAACACTGATCCAACTGTTATTATTAGCGTATTTTGCTTTATTGGCTTGAATTCTCATAGTAACATGGCTAAACGACGTGTGTAACCGCTTGGTAACGCACATGTTAATAAACATTATAAAGGAGCTGTTATGCCTTGGATATATGCCATTGTCGGCTTGCTAGTTGGTGCTATTCTAGGAATTGTGATTTCTCGACTGACTACTCCACAATACAAGAAACAAAAGACCATCCAAAAAGACCTTGAGTCCGCGAAGTTTGCACTGGAGCAACAGCGTCAAGAATTGTCTGATCATTTCGCACAAACCGCTGAAATGCTTGATACATTGGGGAAAGACTACACTAAGCTTTATCAACACATGGCGAAGACCTCTTCGGAGCTGCTGCCAAACCTACCCGAGCAAGATAACCCGTTTGTCAAAAAGATTGCTGAACACAATGTAGAAACGATAAACGATGTTAACACTACAGAAGAACCGCCAAAGGATTACGTTAATGGCGCGACAGGACTTCTTAGAGAAGAGAAGAAGGAAGTGATTGAAGCTCCAGAAGCTGTCTCACAAGAGCCCGTCACCGCTAAAGCTTCGTAACATCCTCATCTGTTGGCCAGCAATTACACAAATTGCTGGCCAATTCACCACCCCAAGTGAACTTTATAGAATTCGTTGAGTCATAACCCTTACTGATCCATAGAGGAGTTTTATGATGAAAAAACCATTGCTTGCATTAACTGTTCTATCGTTAAGCTTGAGTTCAATCATCGCCCCACTACCTGCAACCGCTGCTTTACCTTTATCTGTCGATGGCGAACAGCTTCCAAGCCTTGCACCTATGCTAGAGCAAGTTACGCCCGCAGTTGTTAGTATTGCTGTTGAAGGTACTCAGGTTTCCCGTCAAAGTTTGCCTGAGCAATTCCGTTTTTTCTTTGGTCCTGACTTCCCAACCGAGCAATTACAAGAAAGGCCTTTTAGAGGGTTAGGATCTGGTGTAGTCGTAGATGCTGACAAAGGCTATATCGTTACTAACTATCACGTCATCAATGGCGCAGAAGACATCCGCGTTAAACTTCATGATGGTAAAGAGTACGATGCTGAGCTTGTCGGTGGTGACGAAATGTCAGATGTGGCATTACTAAAAGTTGATGGCGCTAAAAACCTCACAGAAATCAAAATTGCCGACTCAGATCAACTCCGCGTCGGTGACTTTACGGTAGCAATTGGTAACCCGTTTGGATTGGGACAAACTGTTACCTCTGGTATCGTCTCCGCATTGGGTCGTAGTGGACTAAATCTAGAAAATTTTGAGAACTTCATTCAAACCGATGCTGCAATTAACAGTGGTAACTCAGGTGGCGCATTAGTTAACCTGAAAGGTGAACTCATCGGTATCAATACCGCGATTCTTGGCCCTAACGGCGGTAACGTCGGGATAGGCTTCGCAATCCCTTCAAATATGATGAAGAACTTAACCGAACAAATCATCGAGTTTGGCGAAGTGAAACGCGGTATGCTGGGTGTTCAAGGTGGAGAAGTCACTTCGGAACTTGCGGAAGCCCTAGGTTACGATTCCAGTAAAGGTGCTTTCGTAAGCCAAGTTGTCCCTGACAGCGCAGCTGATAAAGCTGGACTTGAAGCGGGTGACATCATTGTGTCTGTTAACGGTAAGAAGATCTCGACCTTCAGCGAGCTCAGAGCCAAAGTGGCAACGCTTGGTGCCGGTAAAACGGTTAAGCTCGGTATTATACGTGACGGCAAAGAAAAATCCTTTAACGTCACCCTCACTGAAGCTGCTAAAACCATTACCAAGGCCGATAAGCTTCATGAAGGGCTAACAGGCGCAGAGTTCGCAAACACTGATAAGAGCGACCCTGTTGAAGGGGTCAAAGTGAAATCGGTAGCGGAAGGGTCTCCAGCTGCTCAATATCAACTTGAGCAAGGCGATATCATTATCGGAGTGAACCGTACTCGAGTGAAGAATGTTGGCGAACTACGTAAGATACTTGAGAAGAAACCTGGCGTTTTAGCTCTCAATATCCAGCGTGATGACCGAAGCATTTACTTAGTTGTACGCTAGAAGCTCACAAAATTGTAAATTCTAAGTGAAAGAGCAGCTCCGATTAGGGCTGCTCTTTTATTATTTAAGTTTTAAATGATATCCTCTGGCTTTATAGCTGTCGTTTCATGTACACGAGTTTTTTAGTTAATATCATGAAATTAACTCGTTTGAGTCGCCTCTCAATACTATGCTTGCAAAGTAGAAGTCATTGAAAGAACACGTTAACGACATCGGTTTTTGCGTTTGAATAGAGGAAATGATGCTGAATTTTCTAATCCGATCGGTATCTATGGGTCTAATAACCGCACTATTAGTGCTATTGGCAGTCCCTTCTCTAAGACAGAACATCATACCTCAAAACTTGACTGCTCAACCTGCAGACAATAGCAGCCTACAGATTTCATTTAACCAAGCTGTGCGTAAAGCAGCACCTGCGGTTGTGAATATCTATAGTCGTCAGTATAAAGAAAATGACCGCACCACTTTATCCACACAAGGATTGGGTTCTGGCGTTATTGTTAGCGACAAAGGCTACATCATTACTAACTATCATGTGGTCGCGAATGCTGACCAAATCATAGTCGCGCTGCAAGACGGTCGAGTGGCAGCGGCACAACTGGTTGGTAAAGATCAGCGCACGGATATTGCGGTTCTACGCATTGAAGGTGGTAACCTACCCGTTATCCCACTCAACCCTAATTACTCCCCTAAAGTTGGTGATGTTGTCTTAGCAATTGGTAACCCTTATAACCTGGGACAAACCACTACTTTTGGTATTATTTCAGCAACCGGACGCTCTTCTATTAGTGCCGGTGGAATTCAAGCGTTCATCCAGACAGATGCGGCGATCAACCAAGGTAATTCGGGGGGCGCTCTAGTCAACACACTTGGTGAGCTAGTTGGCATTAATACAGCTTCTTTCCAACAAGCAACCGACCTTGAAACCTATGGCATTTCTTTTGCAATTCCTTACCAGTTAGCCAGCAAAATCATGGAAAAGATTATTGCCGATGGTCGAGTGATTCGTGGCTATATTGGTATCGATGGGCAGGACATTAACTCGGTAACCGCTCGGTTACTCGGGAATGAACACATTGGCGGTATTATTGTGCTTGGCCTAGACCCTGAAGGCCCTGCGGCAAAAGCAGGAATTAAAGTTCAAGACATCGTCCTCATGATAGATGGCAACAAACTCAATGGACGTCAGGGCGTGTTAGATTTAGTAACAGACCTAAGACCCGGAACCACCGTTGACGTTAAGCTACTTCGTGATGGCAAAGAACTCACCGTACCGGTTACGGTAGGCGAAGATACTCGCGAGTAAAAGGTATTCATTTAACGACCAGACTAAGTTAATCCTTTGAACTCAAAAAAAAAATCTCCGAGCTAGCTCGGAGATTTTTTATTTGGTCGTAAAGTTCGAGTTATTCTTGAACTTCTTCTGAGGCACTTTCACCTGAGTCGACTTCAATGCGTGTGACACGCTGCAATCCACGAGGCAGCAAACCGCCTCTTCTACCGCGCTCACCACGGAAGTTATCTAGATCAGCAGGCTTCAAACCAAGCTTGCGTTTACCTGCATAGAGCGTGATAGTCGCGCCTTGTGGCAATGCCATAAGGTGCGAAACAAACTCTTCTCGGGCTTTCGCTTTGGCGGACGGAATGTTGATAATCTTGTTCCCTTTGCCCTTACCAAGTTGAGGCAAGTCTTTAATCGGGAACAGCAACATACGCCCTTGGTTAGTGATGGCAAGAATCTCGTCTGATTCTAGGTCACCGATCGTCGACGGCGTTATCACTTCAGCTCCTTGTGGAAGCGTGACAAGTGCTTTGCCGCTACGGTTCTTAGAAAGCAAATCCGAGCCCTTACAAACAAAGCCATAGCCTGCATCAGATCCCACCAGCCATAGCTGAGACTCTTCACCCATCACTACTTGGCGAATGCTCGTGCCAGCATTAATGTTCAAACGACCAGTAATTGGTTCGCCCTGACTTCTTGCTGATGGCAACGAATGTGACTCAAGCGAATAACTTCGGCCATCACTGCCCAGGAATACCGCAGGCTGGTTGCTCTTGCCTCGCGCGCTAGCCAGATACTTATCACCAGCTTTGTAGTTCAAGCTGCTAGCATCCACGTCATGCCCTTTAGCATGACGAATCCAGCCTTTTTCAGACAGTACAACCGTAATTGGTTCACTCGGAACAAGGTCACGCTCGGTCATTGCTTTTGCTTCTGCACGCTCAACAATTGGTGAGCGGCGGTCATCGCCGTATTTCTCTGCATCCGCTTGAATCTCTTTCTTGAGCAGAGTATTCATGCGACGCTCAGAGCCTAGAAGTTTTTCTAGCTTCTCACGCTCTTTTTCTAATTCTTCTTGCTCGCCACGGATTTTCATTTCCTCAAGCTTAGCAAGATGACGAAGTTTGGTATCTAAAATAGCATCAGCTTGAATATCTGTGATTCCAAAACGCTCCATAAGCACAGCTTTAGGCTCGTCTTCGGTACGAATGATTTCAATCACTTCATCCAAGTTTAGATACGCGACCAACAAACCTTCTAAAATGTGCAAACGAGCTAGGATTTTATCTAGACGATATTGAAGGCGTTTACGTACTGTCTCGCGACGGAATTGAATCCATTCAGATAGGATTTGAACCAAACCTTTCACTTGTGGACGATTGTCCAGACCAATCATATTGAGGTTAACTCGGAAGTTCTTCTCAAGATCGGTCGATGCAAACAAGTGGTTCATTAGCTGATCACAATCGATGCGGTTTGAACGTGGCACCACGACAATACGAGTCGGATTTTCATGGTCTGACTCATCGCGTAGATCATCGACCATAGGTAGCTTCTTAGCACGCATCTGGTTGGCAATTTGCTCTAGCAGTTTTGCGCCCGAAACTTGGTGTGGCAAGGCAGTGATAACAATATCAGAACCCTCTTTATGCCATACAGCACGCATCTTGACGCTGCCGCGACCGGTACGATAAATTTTCTCTAAGTCAGCACTTGGCGAGATAATTTCCGCTTCCGTTGGATAGTCTGGACCTTTAACAAAGTCCATCACTTGCGGCAGATCGGCTTTAGGATTGTCGATAAGATGAATGGTCGCATCCGCAACTTCACGCACATTGTGTGGCGGAATATCGGTTGCCATACCAACGGCAATACCGGTAATACCATTGAGCAAGATATGTGGTAAACGAGCTGGCAGAATCTTTGGCTCCTTCATGGTGCCATCAAAGTTTGGTTGCCATTCAACCGTACCTTGACCAATCTCACCTAGCAGGACTTCCGCGAACTTAGACAGTTTTGCTTCGGTATAACGCATGGCAGCGAATGACTTAGGATCGTCTGGCGCACCCCAGTTTCCCTGACCATCAACTAAAGGGTAGCGGTAGGAAAACGGCTGAGCCATCAAGACCATAGCTTCATAACAAGCCGAGTCACCGTGCGGGTGATATTTACCTAGAACGTCACCAACTGTGCGAGCAGACTTTTTGTACTTGGCTGCGGCTGACAAACCAAGTTCTGACATCGCATAAATAATACGACGTTGAACTGGTTTTAGGCCATCGCCAATATAAGGCAATGCACGATCCATAATGACGTACATTGAATAATTCAAATAGGCGTCTTCGGTGAACTTTCGCAGAGGCAGTTGTTCTACGCCATCAAAAGACATTTCAGTGGACATTGTTATACCTCAGCCATATCACCGTTGTTTTGCAGCCAACTACGGCGATCATCTGCTCGTTTCTTACCTAGCAGCATATCCATCATTTCATCGGTCGCTTCATCGTCATCAATAGTCAACTGAACCAGACGACGAGTGTTTGGATCCATCGTAGTTTCGCGAAGTTGAAGCGGGTTCATTTCACCCAGACCTTTGAATCGCTGTACATTAATTTTCGCTTTCTTCTTGCTTAAGCGCTCAAGAATGCCATCTTTTTCATCATCATCTAGGGCATAGAACACTTCTTTGCCACAGTCGATACGATACAAAGGAGGCATCGCTACATAGACATGGCCAGCAGCAACAAGAGAACGGAAATGCTTGGTGAACAGAGCGCACAACAGTGTCGCAATGTGAAGTCCATCCGAGTCCGCATCGGCAAGAATACAAACTTTACCGTAACGCAGGCCGTCAAGATTTTCGGTGTCAGGGTCAATACCCAGTGCTACCGAGATATCGTGCACTTCTTGCGATGCTAGCACTTGGTCCGCAGACACTTCCCAAGTGTTGAGAATCTTACCACGCAATGGCATCACCGCTTGGAACTCACGGTCACGTGCTTGCTTAGCACTACCACCCGCAGAATCCCCTTCCACAAAGAAGATTTCTGTACGATTTAGATCTTGTTGCGAACAGTCTGTCAGCTTACCCGGAAGCGCTGGGCCTGAAGCCACTTTCTTACGCACGACCTTTTTGCTCGCTCGCATACGGCGGTGCGCATTGGCAATACAGACTTCCGCTAACTGTTCTGCTAGCTGCGGCTTTTCATTTAGCCATAGGCTAAACGCATCTTTAACGACACCAGATACAAACGCTGCACATTGACGTGAAGAGAGACGCTCTTTGGTCTGCCCAGCAAATTGCGGGTCTTGCATCTTGATAGAGAGAACGTATGAGCAACGCTCGAACACGTCATCACCCGTTAGCTTCACGCCGCGAGGCAATAAATTGCGGAACTCACAGAACTCGCGCATTGCGTCAAGCAAACCTTGGCGAAGACCATTAACATGCGTACCGCCTTGAGCCGTTGGGATCAAGTTGACGTAGCTTTCGGTGATCATCTCACCGCCTTCTGGCTGCCAAATTACTGCCCACGTTGCCGCTTCAGTTTCTGCGGAAAACTCGCCAGTAAATGGTTGCTCAGGAAGAACCGCATAACCTTTTACGCCTTCTGCCAGATAGTCTTTTAAACCATCCTCATAAAACCACTTATAGTCCTTGTTATTCACCTTATCGGTAAAGGTGATTTCAAGACCTGGGCAAAGCACCGCTTTAGCGCGTAGGTTGTTGATAAGTCTTGTAACAGAGAAGTTAGCCGAATCAAAATAGCTAGCGTCTGGCCAGAAGTGGACACTGGTGCCTTTATTGCGGCGACCACATGTGCCAGTCACGGTCAGCTCTTCAACTTTGTTGCCGTTTTCAAAAGCCATTTCATAGACTTGACCATCACGACGGACAGTAACTTCAACACGCTTGGACAGGGCATTTACAACCGAAATACCTACACCATGTAGACCACCAGAGAACTGGTAGTTTTTGTTTGAGAACTTACCACCCGCGTGCAGCTTACAAAAAATCAGCTCTACGCCTGAAATCTTCTCTTCTGGGTGGATATCAACTGGCATGCCTCGACCATCATCGATGACTTCCAAAGATTGGTCTGCGTGCAGAATTACTTGTACCTTAGAGGCATGTCCGGCTAGCGCTTCATCGACACTGTTATCGATGACTTCTTGGCCCAAGTGGTTTGGGCGCACTGTATCCGTATACATCCCTGGTCGGCGACGTACTGGCTCAAGCCCATTGAGTACCTCAATGGCTCCAGCATTATATTGTTCTGTCATAATACGGAAATTTTACTCAAATAAAGATTGATACTTAGCAGCAAAAATAGAGATTGTGGCTTTATACCACGCCTGTTAGAAGACACTTTACTGTCAAAATATGACAAACTTCCAAGGCTTACGCGTAAGTACAGACACATCATACTCTGGCTCTGAGGAAGTGTTGTCAAGTTTCAAGCCAAAGTTGGGGATAAATTTATGACTGTCTCCTCAAGCAGAGACGAAAAAAGCACCACTTTAAAGCGCTAAGAATTCAATTATCCTTTCTGGATAGCGCTCAAAACCTATAAAGCTATGATCTCCATCAGCTTCCACCGTTTGCTTACTGTGCTGATACTTTGCCACGGCTTGACGATAATCTAAGACTTCATCACCTTCTTGTTGCAATAACCAAAAGTCATCAGGTTTTTTAAGCACTGGCACATCTAATATCTTAAGCTCATCGATATGCTTATGCTCAAGGGTATAACGTTCGTGAGTATAAGGGTTCTCTTGCTCACCGAGAAAATCAAGCAACAACTCATAGGGTTTAACAGCAGGATTCACCAACACTGCTTTCAATCCATAATGAGCATTGAGCCAAGTTGACAAATAACCACCAAGAGAGCTACCAACTAACGCAATTTGATAGTCATTGTGATAGCGCTCTATCAATTGCGTTAGTAGTTCAGCGGCTTGTTGAGGAAAACAAGGCATTTGCGGCACTAACACTTTGATATCAGGACGATGCTTCTGGCAGTATTCCGACATTACCTGCGCTTTAGCCGATAGAGGCGAGCTGTTAAAACCATGAATATATAAAAGCAGCGGCTTCTTTTTCGTCATCAGTAGCCTTCCGCGTTAAAGTCAGGTCTAAACGAGCCGTTAGCTAGGCGTTTCACTTCGGTGTGCAAGCGACCATCCTCTCTTAGTTCCAGCTCACGCCAACCCGGAGAGCGGACGTCTAGCGCGAACTCGTTCGAGTTCGGTTTAAACTGCACACAAGTTGAAGGCGTTGCCAGCACACGCACTCCGCCACGCATTTCATCTAGTTCTTGATGAATATGGCCACAAAGTACGGCGCGAACATTGTCATGCTTTTCGACAACATTCCAAAACTCATCCGCATCTTTTAGCGAGTGTTGATCGAGCCAAGCACTATTTACTAACAATGGATGGTGATGCAGCAATACTAAGGTATGTCTGTCACAATGCGTAGAAAGCATACGGTCTAAAAACTCGAGTTGGCTATCACTCAGTCGACCATGAGGTACTCCCACGACCTGAGAGTCAAGCAGCACTACCTGCCACTTCTCTCCTAGAAGAACATGGGTAACATCTTGAATAAGCGGCGAGCTCACCACGCTATTCATACAAGGTTTGTAATCATGATTGCCTGGCAACCAGTAGCAAGGAAGAGCTAACGGCTCAATTCCCGCAACGAATTTCTCATATGAAGCTTCTGTGTGGTCTTGTGAAATATCACCAGTCGCAAGCAAGGCATCGAATTGCGTGCCTTGTGCAACGATTTCAGCCACAACAGCATTAAAACTTTCTTGGGTATTAACACTCAGTAGGCAGCCATCTTGCGGCGCAAATAGATGCGTGTCGGTCAATTGCAGCAACCTGACGCTACTTAACTGAGATTCATCACTGGGTGTTGTTTTCAAAATATAGAAACCTGAACATCAAATTCTTTCAGCTTCGATACATAATCGGAGCTCGACTAATTCCATTTTTTAAGCAAAAAGTTAGCCAATCACTTAGAAATTGATTGAACTGAAATTTTTCATCTTTTTGCAGCATTTTGGCGTTGGGATAATCATAACGCGCATTTACTCGCGAAGTTTGCTCACAGTTGCAAACTTCTGCGACCCTAGCATCGTGATAGAGTCGTACCGTCATTTTAGGCAATGGAAAAACAGGAAGCTCATCATCTTGGCAAATTTCGACCAATGTTGTGTACTTCGTCACTTCTAGAACTTCCAATTGATAGGTCAAATTTGCCGCTTGGTAGCAACGGACATCTCCAACCGTCGGTGTTGTTGGAATCAAGCGATTCAATTTAGCGTAATTCGTTTCATAGATCCGCATTAGCTCCGCAAGATCAACATGATACGTATTACTATCGACAACGCCTACCATAGAAAATTCCTACCAATTTGCCTGTAATTTGCGGTAATTAAGCTCTAACCATTGCAATGCAATGATCGAAGCTCCATTTTCAATTTCTCCGCTTTCTACCATCTGATACGCTGCTTCACGAGACACAACGCGAACTCGTATATCCTCTCCTTCTGTCTCCAGGCCATGGACGCCACTAGCGAGAGATGCGTCAACATGCCCGACAAATACAGAGATGCGTTCTGAACATCCACCAGAGGAAGGGTAGTAGCGAGTGATGGGGACTAAAGTCTTAACATCTACCCCAGCTTCTTCTACTGATTCACGACGGACTAGCTCTTCAATCGTTTCATCTTTGTCAACAATGCCTGCGACAATCTCAACCTGCCATGGATTTTCATGCTCAAGGGCACCAACTCGGATTTGCTCAATTAA
The DNA here is from genome assembly GCF_000733315.1 of Vibrio sp. ER1A. Classification (NCBI taxonomy): domain Bacteria; kingdom Pseudomonadati; phylum Pseudomonadota; class Gammaproteobacteria; order Vibrionales; family Vibrionaceae; genus Vibrio; species Vibrio sp. ER1A. The sequence goes on along the minus strand of NZ_JPJA01000006.1, from coordinate 82,950 downwards.
CACTACTTCGTCACGAACAGGATCATAAGGCAGCATGGCAGCAGCCCCACCGCGAACTAACATTTCTCTGTCAATTACGGAACTCCAACCGCCTTCAAACAGTCTATGCTTGAAGCGATATAGAACCATTTCGAAGAACCCTTTGAACACCGTTTGTTTTGACATTATTTCTACATCGTCAGATGTAAACTTATCATGCTGTTGTAAAGAGTCTTTCATCACTGACCTCTGGCTGAAGTTAATCTTATAGTCTACTCAAGGAAAGGGGGTTCTACCAACGACAAGGTTCAACTTTTTACGCAATAATTCAAATAAAATTTGCTTTTGGTTAATTATTTGTCGCAATTTTAGGTGAGCTTGCGTAAAAAAGTGCAAAGTTTCGAGTGAATTACGGTCATTTTAAGTTAAACTGTGAATCATACCCTTATCAGTATTATCAGGCAGGATTAGGACAAATGAAAAAACTGCTTCCATTATTTATCACAGCTGCATTAGGAAGCGTAAGTGCAGCGGCATGGGCCGACTCCCTAACGGAAATCTACGATCAAGCTAAACAAAACGATCCTCAGCTACTAAGAGCTGCGGCACAACGTGATCGTGCATTTGAAGCCATTAACTCTGCTCGTGCGACTCTGTTGCCACAAATTAACTTAACAGCTGGTTATAACGCAGTAAGAAGCGATATCGATACTGCCGATAGTGACAAACTGAGTGCTGGTGTTGGGTTCTCACAAGAGCTATACAACCGTACTAGTTGGATCACGCTAGACAGTGCTGAGAAAACGGCTCGTCAAGCAGACTCACAATACGCTGCAGCGCAACAAGACCTAATCCTACGTACTGCACAAGCTTACTTCGAAGTACTACGTTCAAAAGATAACCTTGAATCGGTTCGTGCTAACAAAGCGGCGGTTGCTCGTCAGCTAGAGCAAACTAAACAACGTTTTGAAGTAGGTCTTTCAGCTATTACTGACGTTCACGATGCACAAGCACAATACGACCGAGTGTTGGCCGACGAAGTTGTTGCGGAAAACAACTTACTTAACCAATATGAAGCGCTTCGCGAAATTACAGGTCAAGAGCACAAGAACATCGATGTTCTTGATACCGACCGCTTCTCAGCAGCGCGTCCAGAGCAATCCGTGACTTTCTTCCTCGAAGAGGCCCAGAATAAGAACCTAGATTTGCTTTCTGCGCGTATCGGTCAAGACATTGCTAAAGACAACATCACATTGGCAAGTTCTGGTCACCTTCCAAAACTAACATTGGATGGTGGTTACAACTACGGCAACGAACGTAACAATAACAACGTAGCTAGCCAGTTTGATGGAAGTAACGCTTTCAATGCAGGTATTAACCTATCAGTACCTCTATACACTGGTGGCAACATTACCTCGCAAACCAAACAAGCAGAGTTCGCGTACGTTGAAGCAAGTGAACAGCTAGAGCAAACTTACCGCTCAGTTGTGAAGAATGTTCGTGCAAATAACAACAATATCAACTCTTCTATTGGTGCTATTCGCGCTTATGAGCAAACGGTGATTTCTGCAGAGTCTGCACTAGAAGCCACTAAAGCTGGTTTTGATGTTGGTACTCGTACTATCGTTGACGTGTTAGAAGCCACTCAGGCACTTTATAACGCCGAGAGCAACCTTTCTGATTCACGCTACGACTACATCATTAGTATTCTGAACCTACGTCAATCGGTAGGTACATTAAGCGAGCAAGATATCGTTGATATCAATGCTGGCCTTAAGAAAGCGAAGTAATTGCTAACTGAAATAAAAAGGGACGCGGATGCGTCCCTTTTTATTTGTTTGTGCTGACGGAAGGATTAACCTCGGCCACCTTTGATAGCTTCAATGATCTCGGTCGTTGAGCAGCCATCTTCAAAGTTCAGTACTTTTACTTCACCACCAGCAGCGATTACCTCTTTACCACCTGCAATCTCTTCTGGCTTATAGTCACCACCTTTAACAAGCAGACTTGGTAGCACTTCTGAGATCAAGCGTTGTGGCGTTTCTTCAGAGAATGGTACAACCCAATCAACAGCCCCTAGACCAGCAAGAACAGCCATACGTCGATCGGTTGGATTAACCGGACGACCTGGTCCTTTTAACGCTCGAACAGATTCATCTGTGTTCACAGCAACAATTAAGCGATCACCCAGTTCAGCAGCGTGGTTTAGATAAGACACATGTCCGGCGTGAAGAATGTCAAAGCAACCATTCGTCATCACGACGGTTTCGCCTTTAGAACGCGCTTTCGCGACGGCTTCAATCAATGCAGCTTCACTGATCACACCGAAATCAGTATCTTGACTACCGTGAACCGCTTCAGCAAGTTCAATAGTAGATAGTGTTGATGTACCAAGCTTACCAACGACCACTCCAGCCGCTGCATTAGCCAATGCACACGCCTCATCTAGCGGTTTACCTGCTGCTACTGATGCAGCCAATACAGAGATAACCGTATCGCCCGCACCGGTAACGTCATACACTTCTTTCGCTTGTGTTGGCAAATGGAACGGTTCCTGATCTTTACGAAGTAAAGTCATACCATGCTCACTACGTGTCACCAATAATGCTTCAAAGTCGAACTCTTTAATTAGCGCATTACCCTTCTCGATAAGCTCTTCTTCGCTTTTCACTTTGCCTACCACGTGCTCAAACTCAGCCATGTTTGGTGTTAGCAATGTCGCGCCACGATAGCGCTCGAAATCAGCCCCTTTAGGGTCGATAAATACAGGAACACCTGCGGCTTTCGCTTTCTGGATATACGCTTGAACATGCTCTAGCGCACCTTTAGCGTAATCGGATAGCACCACAGACTTCACGTTTGGTAACGCCTGCTCCATCTTAGCTAGTACAAGCTCAGGGTCAGTATTCTCGAACTTATCTTCAAAGTCCAAACGAATCAATTGCTGCCCTCGGCTCAAAACACGAAGTTTGGTGATAGTTGGGTAGTTAGGTAATGCAACAAAATCACAAGTGACTTTCAAAGACGTCAATGTTTCAGTCAGTACTTTTGCTGGTTCATCCATACCAACAAGTCCAATCGTATGTGCATGACCACCTAGCGAAGCGATATTCATAGCAACGTTGGCAGCGCCACCTGGACGTTCTTCGTTGTTTTCTACTTTTACTACAGGAACTGGGGCTTCTGGAGAAATACGCCCTGTCGGACCATACCAGTAACGGTCTAACATAAGGTCACCGACAATCAATACGCCAGAGTCGCTGTAATTCGGTAGGATGGGTTTCATTTCTGTACTCCAATATGATGTAAGAGGGCTTAATTATGCCCTCTTGTATTAAATCTTTTGGCTAAGCCATTGAATGGATAGTAGCACAACTCTTCGTTTCAATACCAAGCTGAAGCAAGAATTACCCTAGCCACTGTTTCCATGCTTCAACGACGATGGCTTTCTCTTGAGTAAACTTACTATCGTCAACATCCGCGTCTAAGTTGAGCAAGTTACGATGATGAATTTCATCACGCAATGTGGTGTAGGCGTGAGTGAGTGCCATCGCTTGCTCTTCTTCCATCACGCCTTGGGACATCATTGACTCAAATATACGTACATTATCCGACCAACGTGTCAGCTTTGGCTTGTCGTGACTGTATTGCAACACCAAATACTGGGCTAAAAATTCAATATCAGTAATGCCACCAGCATCCTGTTTAAGCATAAATCGCCCCGATTTTTTACCACCTAAATGGTCGCGCATTTTTTCTCGCATATCGACCACCTGTTGTTTCAATGTCAATTCATCACGAGCGGTCCGAAGGACGTCATTGCGGGTGTTTTCAAATGCGTGTTGCAGAGGTGCATCACCGTATATCATACGCGCTCTGACTAAAGCTTGATGCTCCCATGTCCAAGCATCATTGTGCTGGTATTCATCAAAGGCGTCAGTCGGACTCACTAGCAGCCCTGAAGCGCCTGAAGGACGCAGCCTAGTATCCACTTCATACAAAATTCCCGATGCTGTTCTGGTTGAGAATATGTGGATAATGCGCTGTGCTAAACGAAGATAGAACTGACGACCGTCGATATCCTTTTTGCCGTCGGTGTAAGCACTTACCGGACAATCATGCATAAACACAATATCCAGATCAGAGTTATAACCTAGCTCCCACCCCCCTACTTTACCGTAGCCAATCACGGCAAAACCTTTGCTGCCACGATCTTTCAAGTGTGTTGGTTCACCATATTTAGCCGCCATTTGCTGCCAAGCTTGGTTTATACCCGCCTCTACAATGGCTTCAGCCAAGTACGTTAAGTGATCACTTACTTTCATAACGGGTAGCACGCCTGCAATATCGGCGGCCGCTATTCTCAGAATACAGGTCTGCTTAAACTGACGCAGCGCCTCCATCTGCTGCTCCATATCCTCTTCTGGAATACGAGCTAGATAATCCCGTAGTTCGGTTTTATAAGACTCAAGAGGTACTGGGTTGTAGAGATGCGCAGGATCAAGCAACTCATCAAGCAAGATCGGATAACGTCCAAGCTGTTCCGAAATCATTGGACTTGCCGTACAGAGCCTCACTAACTGCACCAGTGCAGCTGGGTGCTCATCTAATAGCTCAAGGTAAGTCGTTCGAGTTACAATACGATGCAAAACATGCAGCACTCGCGATAAACCAAACTCTGCATCTTTATGGGCATAAATGGCACTAAAGACTTTAGGCATCAATCGATTAAGTACTTCACGCCCACGAGGGCCTAGTGTTTTCTTGGCAAGATCCGCTTTAAACTGCTGAATGGTTTTCTGTTTGTCGGCTGGATTCTCCACATGAAGATCATGCTCTAGCAAGTGCTCGATCACTTCTGGTCGATCCGCCATATCCCATAACTCATGGAAGTGTTTAGCGATTGGGTTCGCGTCTTCTTCGTCTTCATCTTCGCCAATCAAGTTGGCAAACACCTGATGCACATTCAACATATGCTGCTCGGTTGCTTGAACCATAGTAGACCAGTTTTCAAATTGCATCGCACACGCTAATTTGAGCTGGTCGCATGGCTTATCAGGTAGTGTTTGAGTCTGCTTATCGGCCATGGCTTGCAATAGGTTTTCCAACCGACGTAAGAAACAATAAGCCGAACGCAGCTGTTGGACATTTTCTGACTCTAGTAGAGACAGAGTGTCGATTGCATCAAGCGTTTCCAGTAACCCTCGACCTCGTAAACTTGGTTCACGTCCTCCACGAATAAGCTGAAACACTTGAGCGATAAATTCCACTTCACGAATACCGCCTGGACCGAGCTTGATATTGTTTCCTAACCCTCGTCTGCGAACTTCGCTACTGATCATCGATTTCATGCGCCTTAATGACTGAATGGCACTAAAATCGATATAACGGCGGAACACAAAAGGGCGCAGCATTTTACGCAGCTCTTGGTATTGTGGATACATCTCACTGCCCATTACACGCGCTTTCACCATCGCATAACGTTCCCAATCACGGCCTTGCTCTTGATAGTAATCTTCCAGTGCCGCATAACTCATCACCAATGGTCCGCTCTCACCAAATGGGCGTAATCTCATATCCACTCGGTAACAAAAGCCATCAAACGTCTGCTGATCAAGTGCTTTTATGATGCGCTGCCCTAGGCGTGTAAAGAATTGAGCGTTAGCAATTGAGCGACGAGTCCCCTGTGTTTCGCCGTTTTCTGGATAAGTGAAAATGAGATCGATATCCGATGAGAAATTCAGCTCACCGCCACCGAGCTTCCCCATACCGATAATCAACATTGGCTGCGCTTCACCCTCTGCATTACAAGGTGTGCCCCATTCCAAGCAGCACGCTTTATATTGCCATTGATAAGTCTCAAAGATCATCGCTTCAGCTAGCATGGAAAGATGGTGCAGACTTTGTTCTAGACTCCAGTCACTAGTAAAATCGCGCCACGCGATATATGTCATTTCACGATTTCGGAATCGACGTAACACACGATGACCTTCCGTTTCGCTGCCACAAGACTCAAGTTGAGTAGCCAATCGCACTCGATAATCCTCAGCTCTACTATGCTGCGAGAGCATGTCAGGTAGATCCGCGAACAGCCCTTCGTCTTTCAGTAGTGACTCTTCCACGAAACAGCTCATCGCCATGACATACTTTAGCTGTTGTTGTCGCTCTGGAGTCCAATGGGATAGGTCAGAATAGGCTTGTTGAATTCGCTCAAACGCTGATTGAGCATCGTGTTGTAATTCGGCAGGCAGTTGCATTTGTCGTCCTTGTCTCGACTGAAACAAAAAGTGGCAGCTACAGCTACCACTTCATTGATCACATATCAGTGTATTACGCTAGAATCTTGCTCTAGCTTCTAAGGCCAATACCCTTAGTCACCAAATGATGGGCTACTCCATAAAGTACCACGATAAACACCAAGAGTACGCCAAAAGATGTCACAATCCCTACATCCGACACACCTAAGAAACCGTAACGGAAAGCATTGACCATATAAACGATTGGATTGATTTTGGATACACCTTGCCAGAACTCAGGAAGCAGGCTAATGGAATAAAACACACCACCTAGATATGTCAGCGGTGTCAAAACAAAAGTGGGAATAATCGATATATCATCAAAGGTCTTGGCATACACCGCATTAATAAGACCACCGAGTGAGAACACCACCGACGTCATAAACACAGTCGCGATAATTACTGCCCAATGTTCAACTTGTAAATCAACAAAAAACAGCGAGACAAAAGTCACTATCGTGCCAACCAGCAACCCACGTACAACACCACCCATGACAAAACCAGCAATGATGACGTAATTGGGAACAGGTGCGACAAGGAGCTCTTCAATATTGCGCTGAAATTTAGCACTAAAGAAGGACGAAGCAACGTTCGAATACGAGTTAGTAATCACCGACATCATGATAAGGCCAGGAACAATATATTCCATGTAACTGAAGCCGTTCATTTCACCGATTCGAGAACCAATCAGACTACCGAAGATGATGAAGTAAAGTGTCATGGTAATCGCTGGCGGTACTAGGGTTTGTACCCAAATTCGAGTAAAGCGATTAATTTCTTTCGTCAAAAGGCTTTTAAATGCCGTCCAATACAAACCGTACAAATTCATCAGTTTGCCTCCATTTGGTTACGCACAATAGAAACAAATAGCTCTTCAAGTCGGTTGGCTTTGTTCCTCATTGACAGCACTTTAATACCAGCCTCGGAAAGCTGAGTGAAAATGTGGTTTAACCCCTGAGTTTTCTCAATTTCTATCTCCAAAGAGCCATTCACCACATTTTGCGATTTAACCCCTTGTAGCTCAGGAATATCAACGCTTGCGTCGATATCGAGAATAAACGTTTCTACATCCAGCTTATTGAGCAAAGCTTTCATCGATGTGTTCTCAATCAGTTCACCGCGTTGGATAATACCGATATTACGGCAAAGTAGTTCCGCTTCTTCAAGGTAGTGAGTCGTCAGAATAATGGTGATACCTTGTCGATTAATCTCTTTAAGGAAATCCCACATTGAACGACGAAGTTCAATATCAACCCCCGCCGTCGGTTCATCAAGAATGAGTAGTTTGGGCTCATGCATTAGAGCGCGAGCAATCATAAGTCGACGCTTCATTCCTCCGGAGAGGTTTCGTGCTCGCTCGCTACGCTTTTCCCAAAGGTCTAGTTGAGAGAGGTACTTTTGCGCGCGCTGCTTCGCCACATCCTTAGCCACACCGTAATACCCTGCTTGCTGAAGAACAATCTGCTCAACGGTCTCGAACTGGTTAAAGTTGAACTCTTGTGGCACCAGACCAAGTTGCTGCTTCGCCAGTTCAAGTTCTTTATCAATATCGTGACCAAACACCGAGACCTTGCCCGATGTTTTGTTGACTAGGGACGTAATGATACCGATGGTGGTCGATTTACCCGCCCCATTAGGCCCAAGCAAAGCATAAAAGTCTCCCTGCTCAACTTGAAGACTCACCCCTTTAAGCGCTTCAAAACCGCCTGCATAGGTCTTTTTTAACTGCTCAATTTCTAATGCGATCATAATTTGCACCGTAGAATGCATCATTGGAATAATTTGATATTTCCAATGATATCGAAAAGTTTGAATATACCCTTACACATGATGATGATGGCTCAAGTTTTCAAGTGGTGGTGATAAATTGGCTATAAAAAAAGCGAGTATGTTAGTACTCGCTTTTTATCCCTTTTAAACCGTTGCCTTGTATGCGGCGTCCAGTGCGTGTTCTCGCTGCTGATAGATATTGCCATCCAGAACAAGATCAATAACGTGGAATTTATCCAATTGCTGTCGAGTTTGCGTATTTGGACATAACAAGTACACCTGACATTCTGCGTCTTTGGCATCCTTGATGGCATTTTCTAGCGCAAGACCAACCGTTACGTCGATCATAGGAACATCCGTAAGGTCTAGTATCATCGCTTGATAATCAGCAATACTTGAGTGTTGTCTTGAAATCGCTTTAGAGACACTAAAAATCATTGGCCCAGATAAGTAGAAAAACAGTACCTTACCTTGGGTTTGTTCTAGCAACTCTCGCTCATATTCACTTAACGGCACATCGTCGTCGTCAGCATCGCTGATCGCTTTTACCTGACGAGCTTGCTCACGGCTTAATCTTTCAATAATGATGATGTTCGAGATAAACACACCAAGGCCTACGGCAACGATAAGATCTACAAATACAGTCAGCAGCATAACACCGTACATGATAGCCATACCGGCCAAACTCACCTTATGTGCTCGCTGAATAAAGCTCCAGTCCAGTATGTTGAAACCGACATAAACAGCAATGCCTGCCAACACCGCCATTGGAATAGGTTCAGTTAAACCACTTGCCACCAGTACCACCAGCGCCAACACCAATGCCCGCACCACACCCGACAATGGAGAGCGAGCCCCTACTTGGATATTGGTCACCGTTCCCATCGTCGCACCCGCTCCCGGTAGAGCCCCAAACAAACCTGCGATAAGGTTCGCTAACCCTTGGCCGCGCAGCTCCTTATCTGAGTCATGCTCTTTACGAGTTAGAGAGTCACCGATAACCGCCGTTAATAAAGTATCAATACAGCCTAATGTGCCGAGTACAAGCGCATCGATAAGCATGGTAGTCAGTATTTCGGCGTTAAAATGCGGTATAACCAAAGAAGGTAAACCTGCTGGAATCTCGCCAATTCTGCGAATACTCTCACTACTGAAAAACAGCATAGATATCACTGTGACTAACACTAACGCGACAAGCTGCGGAGGAATATGTTGACGGTATTTTTTAGGGAACAGAAATAGAATCGCTAACGTCAGTAACCCAAGGAATAATTCTGAAAAGTCGATATGGGTCAGCAGTTCAGGTAATGCCTTGATTGTCCCAATAACGCCGCCCGTTGGCGCGGCTTGTCCCAATAGTGGCGCCAGTTGAAGAATCACCAAGATCACACCAATTCCCGACATGAACCCCGAGACAACACTGTATGGCATCAAGGTAACATATTTTCCGAGTTTTAACGTACCAAGCAAGATTTGAAAAATACCCGCCATCATAACGACAGTGAAGGTCATCGCCATCCCCGTTTCCGGGTACTTAGCCATCATTGCCGTCAATACCGCTGTCATGATGACCGTCATAGGGCCTGTCGGTTCGGAAATAAGGCTAGAAGAACCGCCAAATAGAGAGGCAAACAGCCCCACCATGATTGCGCCCCACAGCCCTGCTTCTGCGCCTGCTCCAGATGCCACACCAAACGCCAACGCCAGTGGCAATGAAATAATCGCGGTAGTTACCCCGCCAAATACATCCCCTTTAAGGTTTATATCTTCAAAACGACGTCCTAACTTCATTACTATCCTTGAAAATAACCAAAAAATTGCCTCACCTTAACAAATGTGACAATAAGTTAATAACTAATAAGGGCCATTCAATTTTCATAAGATATAAGTTTTTTTCACTGAATCGTTAAGTCACTGATTTTAGGTACATGAACACGTCAGATGAGTACATTTTGATACTTTTTTTTCGAGATTCAATTTGTAACATTGTGTATAGTATCTCGAATTATTGAAGGGAAGTATCATGCCGGAAATCAAACAACTCTTTGACAACAATTCAAAGTGGTCTGAAGAAATTCGCTCCGAAAGACCAGAGTATTTCGCAAAGCTAGAGGAAGGCCAAAACCCTGGATTCCTTTGGATTGGTTGCTCCGATAGCCGAGTACCAGCAGAGCGTCTAACGGGGTTATATTCAGGCGAACTCTTTGTTCACCGTAATGTTGCCAACCAAGTCATTCATACCGATCTTAACTGCCTATCTGTAGTGCAATACGCGGTAGATGTGCTAAAAGTCAAACACATCATCGTTTGTGGTCACTATGGCTGTGGTGGCGTGAATGCTGCTATTGATAACCCACAGCTTGGGCTCATTAACAACTGGCTTCTACATATCCGCGATTTGTACTTAAAGCATCGTAACTGGCTCGGTGAATTGCCACGCGACATGTGGGGTGACAAGCTTTGTGAGATTAACGTTGCTGAGCAGGTGTATAACCTAGGTAACTCAACCATTATGCAAAACGCTTGGGAACGCGGCCAAGAAGTTGAAGTTCATGGTGTGGTCTATGGCATTGGTGATGGTAAGTTGCAAGATCTCGGTGTTCGCTGTTCAAGCAGAGAGAGTCTTGAAGTAAATTACCAAGCTGCCATGTCGAAAATTTTGAGTACCGAAGTACTAAAATAATTCAGTATTTAGAAAAATGCCCATCTCACAGAGATGGGCATTTTTTATGTTTGTACGACCAGATTTATTCCTGAGGTACCACTTTACCGATGTAAGGTAAGTGGCGATATTTCTGAGCGTAATCGATACCAACACCCACTACGAACTCATCCGGGATTTCGAAGCCAATCCATTTAACATCGACATCGACTTCACGGCGTGATGGCTTGTCTAGCAAGGTACAAATCTGAATAGATTTTGGTTCACGTAGCGATAGAATCTCTTTCACTTTATTTAAGGTATTACCAGTATCGATAATATCTTCCACCAGTAGGATATCTTTATCTTTAATATCATCATCAAGATCTTTCAGGATGCGCACATCACGTGAGCTTTCCATGGTATTGCCATAGCTTGATGCCGTCATAAAGTCTACTGAGTGAGTTAGCTCGATGGCACGAGCCAAATCCGCCATAAAGACAAAAGAGCCACGTAGCAAGCCGACCATAACTAAATCTTCGCTACCTTTGTAGTGTTCAGTAATTTCTTTACCTAGCACTTTTACACGCTCATGAACTTCTTGCTCAGAAATCATGACTTCAACAGTATGTTTCATATCTATCTCGATGTTGATTGGTTAACTTGGTCGCCACAGCAACAGTAGCTGTGAGTCCCCTCCTAAAACAGACAACACTATTTTAGTGAAGAAATACCAAGCGTTCACATTTGCTCGGTATGGTATCACTTTCTGACTCAGGATAAAAATCAGGCGAAAATCTGGCGTCAAATTACTCTGTTGGTATAAACCAGAACGAATCTTTGTTAACGCATGGTGTTGAAAGAATATGACGCTTTCAGCGCAAAGTGTGATATGCAGGTAAATTAATGCTAATTATGAAAATTATCAGTGTATGACTATTGACCAAAGCACATATGCACCATTACACTTATCAAACAAAAGAAAAAATAGAGCATGTGATTTCCAAAATGGAAATTGTTAACCAAAAACTAACATTAATATGCCAGTTATTGTGTATAACAGCTTTCATATTGGACCAAATCTCTGACTCTGTATAACAAACAGGGCGCAGTTGGACGTACTCATAGAGTTACCAGCCCTACCAACGTTGGCAAGGAAATATTATGGACTCAATAGTAAAAAGACCTAGAACTCGCTTATCTCCACAAAAGCGCAAGTTACAGCTTATGGAGATTGCACTAGAAGTATTCGCGAAACGCGGCATTGGTCGTGGAGGTCACGCGGATATCGCAGAAATTGCACAAGTTTCAGTAGCAACGGTATTCAACTACTTCCCAACACGAGAAGACTTGGTTGATGAAGTACTTAACCACGTCGTCTGTCAGTATTCCAACTTTTTATCAAATACCATTGACCTTGATGTCGACATCAAAGAAAACCTAACCAATATTCTTGATGGTGTGGTGGATATGGTGATCGAAGACTGTCATTGGAATAAGGTATGGTTTGAATGGAGTACATCTACGCGCGATGAGGTTTGGCCATTGTTTGTTTCATCGAACAAAACTAGCCAAGCACTGATTGAAAACATGTTCATTAAAGCCATTGAACGTGGCGAAGTCTGCTCTCAACACAACACTAAGCATCTTACTAGCCTATTCCACGGTATTTGCTATTCACTGTTTGTTGAAGCTAATCGCAGTAGTGATGGTGAATCCATTAAGTCGTTGACCGACTGCTATATGGATATGGTTTGCATCTACGAGAAAGATAGCCGCCACTAAAAAACAGCCCTTGAGCACAAATGCTTAAGGGTTTGATTTTAAATAGTATCTATAAAAAAACGGCCAGTACGAAACTGGCCGTTTTTTCTTCACTCAGAAATTATTTCTTTTTCTTCGCTTTTGCATTTGGAAGGTCAGTGATAGTGCCTTCAAATACTTCTGCTGCAAGACCAACAGATTCGTGAAGCGTTGGGTGAGCGTGGATAGTCAATGCGATATCTTCAGCATCACAACCCATCTCGATCGCTAGACCGATTTCACCAAGCAGTTCACCACCGTTAGTACCCACGATAGCACCACCAATTACGCGATGAGTATCTTTATCGAAGATAAGCTTAGTCATACCGTCTGCGCAGTCAGATGCGATTGCACGACCTGACGCTGCCCATGGGAATGTCGCAGTCTCGTAGTTGATACCTTCTGCTTTCGCTTCTTTCTCAGTCTTACCAACCCAAGCGACTTCTGGCTCAGTGTAAGCAATTGAAGGAATCACTTTCGGGTCAAAGTAGTGCTTCTTACCAGAGATAACCTCTGCCGCTACGTGACCTTCATGCACACCTTTGTGAGCAAGCATTGGTTGACCAACGATATCACCAATTGCATGGATGTGAGGAACGTTTGTGCGCATTTGCTTATCAACATTGATAAAGCCACGCTCGTCTACTTCAATACCCGCTTTTTCTGCATCAAGCAGTTTGCCGTTTGGCACACGGCCGATAGCCACAAGTACTGCATCGTAACGCTCAGCTTCAGAAGGAGCTTTCTTACCTTCCATTGAAACGTAGATGCCATCTTCTTTAGCTTCAACTGCTGTTACCTTGGTCTCAAGCATCAAGTTGAACTTGTTCTTAATACGCTTGGTGTAGACTTTAACCATATCTTTGTCCGCAGCTGGGATAAGTTGGTCAAACATTTCTACAACATCAATCTGAGAACCCAGAGAGTGATATACCGTCGCCATTTCTAGACCGATGATACCACCGCCCATGATAAGCAGTTTTCCTGGTACTTCTTTTAGCTCTAGCGCATCAGTAGAATCCCAAATACGTGGGTCTTCATGCGGGATGAATGGCAATTTAATAGGGCGTGAGCCCGCAGCTACGATGGCGTTGTCGAAGTTAACAACCGTTTTACCGTCTTCGCCTTCAACTTCAATTGAGTTAGGACCAGTAAACTTACCGAAACCGTTAACCACATTTACTTTACGCATCTTAGCCATACCGCCAAGACCACCAGTAAGTTGGTTAATAACTTTTTCTTTCCATAGACGAATCTTATCTATGTCAGTCTGTGGCTCACCAAATACGATACCGTGGTCAGCAAGCGCTTTTGCTTCTTCGATAACTTTAGCAACGTGAAGTAGTGCTTTAGATGGGATACAACCCACGTTCAGACACACACCACCAAGCGTGCTATAACGTTCAATAAGAACGGTTTCTAGGCCTAAATCGGCACAACGGAATGCAGCGGAGTAACCAGCAGGACCGGCACCAAGTACTACCACTTGGGCTTTAATTTCTTTGCTCATTTTGACCTCTTGTAGTCATTATCCCTAACAGGCTGAGTGGGTATTGATTTTTATATGCTTAGACTTCGTTTTAAACAGACGTTCTATTAAACAAATAACTTAAACAATTATGATTTCAGACCGCCAACATTTTACAGAGATGTTAATGGTGTGAAAAGTAAATCAATTTAGCCTGTGAGCTAGACAACAATTCACGTTGGAAATGTTGTATGAATTTGTTTTTCCCTCACTCGCTTACCAATCATGGGCGCGACTTTTTTGCTGAAACTATCAGAAAACAAATTCTCCCCCTAATCAAGGGGGAGCGAGAGAGGGAAAGTTATCTTACAGTACTAGACGACGAATATCGCTTAAGCAGCTGTTTAGATAAGTAATGAAACGTGCACCTTCTGCACCATCAATCACACGGTGATCGTATGATAGAGACAGAGGTAGCTGCAGACGTGGTTCGAATTCTTTACCGTTCCACACAGGCTTCATTTCAGACTTAGATACACCAAGGATACCTACTTCAGGCGCATTTACGATAGGCGTAAATGCTGTACCACCGATACCACCTAGGCTTGAGATAGTGAAACAGCCACCTTGCATGTCAGCCGCAGTTAATTTACCTGCACGTGCTTTCTTAGAAATTACCATTAGCTCTTCAGATAGCTCGTAGATGCCTTTCTTGTTTACATCTTTGAATACTGGAACAACAAGGCCGTTTGGCGTATCAACCGCGATACCAACGTTCACGTACTTCTTAAGAATGATGCTCTCGCCATCTTCCGATAGAGAAGAGTTAAACGCAGGGAATGCTTCTAGTGCTTTTGCAACAGCTTTCATGATGAACACAAGTGGAGTGATCTTCATGCCTGAATCTTTCTTCGCTTCGATAGCGTTTTGCTCTTTACGGAACGCTTCTAGGGCTGTGATATCCGCGTTATCCCACTGTGTAACGTGCGGGATCATTACCCAGTTACGGTGAAGGTTAGCACCAGAGATCTTCTTGATCTTAGAAAGCTTCTGAACTTCAGTCTCACCAAACTTGCTGAAGTCAACCTTCGGCCAAGGTAGTAGACCAAGAGCAGAGCCGTCACCGCCTTTGCCAGATGCCGCAGCACCAGACTCAAGACGCTTAAGTGCATCTTTAACGTAAGACTGAACGTCTTCTTTAAGGATACGGCTCTTACGACCAGTACCTTTAACCTTAGAAAGGTTAACGCCAAATTCGCGAGCTAGACGACGAACAACTGGAGACGCGTGTGCGTAATCGTTGTTTTCTTGGAAATCGTTTGCTGCAGGTGCAGCTGCTGAAGCTTCAGCTTTTGGACGGTCCGCCGATGCGGCAGGAGCTGCTGCTGGAGCAGGTGCTGCCGCTTGAGCAGGAGCTGGAGCCGCACCAGCAACCGGAGTGCCGGCCACCTCAAATACCATGATTAGAGAGCCAGTCGTTACTTTGTCGCCAGCTGCAATTTTGATTTCTTTTACTGTACCTGCAAATGGTGCTGGAACTTCCATTGAAGCCTTGTCGCCTTCCACAGTGATTAGAGATTGCTCTTCTTCTACTGTATCGCCAACCGCTACCATTACTTCAGTAACTTCAACTTCGTCACCGCCGATATCTGGTACGTTTACTTCTTTTTCAGCAGATGCTGCTGGAGCCGCCGCAGGTGCTGCAGGAGCTTCTGCTATTGGAGCTGCCGCGCCAGAGCCCGCAGTTTCGAACACCATCACAAGAGAGCCAGTTGTTACTGAATCACCTTCAGTAATCTTGATCTCTTTAACCGTACCTGCAAATGGTGCTGGTACTTCCATCGAAGCTTTGTCGCCTTCTACAGTTAGAAGAGATTGCTCTTCTTCTACTGTATCGCCAACTTTAACCATGATTTCAGTAACTTCTACTTCATCGCCACCAATATCTGGAACGTGAACTTCTTTAAGTTCAGCCGCCGCTGCTGGAGCTGGAGCCGCTGCTGGAGCCGCCTCTGCCGCAGGAGCAGGTGCAGCGTCAGCTGCACCCTCGGCTTCGAAAATCATGATAAGAGAACCTGTCGTAACAGAATCGCCTTCCGCTACTTTGATTTCTTTAACGATACCTGCTTGAGACGCTGGAACTTCCATAGAAGCTTTGTCGCCTTCAACAGTGATAAGAGACTGCTCTTCTTCTACCTTGTCGCCAACGCTTACAAGAATCTCAGTAACTTCAACCTCATCCGCACCGATGTCAGGTACATTAATTTCGATTGCCATTGCTTATTTACCTTCTAATTAAGCGCTGTATTAAGCGTAAAGTGGGTTAGTTTTTTCAGTGTCGATGTTGAACTTAGCAATTGCTTCAGTCACAACAGACTTCTCAACATCACCGCGCTTCGCTAGTTCAGTTAGTGCTGCAACTACCACGTAGCCTGCGTTAACTTCGAAGTGACGACGTAGGTTTTCACGGCTGTCTGAACGGCCGTAACCATCTGTACCAAGTACTTTATATGACTCTGAAGGCATGAACGCTCGAACTTGCTCAGAGTAGTTCTTCATGTAGTCAGTCGCGGCGATTGCAGGCTCAGTACCCATTACTTGTGCAATGTAAGGTACTTTAGCTTCTGCTTCTGGGTGAAGCATGTTGAAACGCTCTGCGTCTTGACCATCTCGAGTTAGCTCGTTGAACGATGTTACAGAGAACACGTCAGATGCAATGCCGTACTCTTCGCTTAGGATAGTCGCTGCTTTGCGTACTTCGTTCATGATAGTACCAGAGCCCATTAGCTGAACTTTAGACTTATCACCAGCGTAAGATTCAAGCTTGTAAATACCCTTACGGATGCCTTCTTCAGCGCCTTTTGGCATTGCTGGCATTGCGTAGTTTTCGTTCATCACAGTTAGGTAGTAGAACACGTTCTCTTGGTTCTCACCGTACATGCGACGGATACCGTCTTGCATGATTACCGCAACTTCGTAAGCGAATGTTGGGTCGTAAGAGATACAGTTAGGTACTGTGTTCGCCATGATGTGCGAGTGACCATCTTCGTGCTGTAGACCTTCACCATTTAGTGTTGTACGGCCAGCTGTAGCACCTAATAAGAAACCACGAGCTTGTTGGTCACCTGCCATCCATGCCATATCACCTACACGTTGGAAACCAAACATTGAGTAGTAGATATAGAACGGAATCATTGGTAGGTCGTTAGTGCTGTATGAAGTTGCAGCGGCAACCCAAGAAGCCATTGAGCCTAGCTCGTTGATACCTTCTTGCAGAACCTGACCAGAGGTTGCTTCTTTGTAGTAAGAAACGATGCCTTTATCTTCTGGTGTGTATTCCTGACCGTGTGGGTTGTAGATACCGATCTGACGGAATAGACCTTCCATACCAAACGTACGAGCTTCGTCACAGATGATAGGAACAACGTTCTTACCAATGTTCTTGTTCTTAAGCAGGATATTAAGCGTACGAACGTATGCCATCGTAGTTGAGATGTCACGCTTCTGCTCGCTTAGTAGCGGCGCGAACTCTTCTAGCTCAGGAACTTTAAATTCTTGAGTGAACTTAGGTAGACGCTGTGGCGTGTAACCTTTAAGTGCTTTACGACGAGCGTGTAGGTATTCGTATTCCGCACTACCTTCTTCCAGTTTTAGGTATGGAAGCTCTGCTACTTTCTCATCAGTTAGAATGTCTTGAAGACCTAGACGGTCACGTAGGTGTAGTACGTGAGTCATGTCCATCTTCTTAACTTGGTGTGCGATGTTCTTACCTTCAGCTGCATCACCCATACCGTAACCTTTAACTGTCTTAGCTAGGATTACTGTAGGACGGCCTTTAGTTTCTGCCGCATTTTTATACGCTGCATACAGCTTAGAAGAATCGTGACCACCACGCTTAAGCGCGAAGATTTCGTCATCTGTCATGTCAGCAACAAGTGCTGCTGTTTCTGGGTACTTGCCAAAGAAGTGCTCACGTACGTACGCGCCATCTTTAGACTTAAATGTTTGGTAGTCACCATCTACAGTTTCGTTCATTAGCTGTAGTAGTTTGCCTGACGTATCTTTCGCCAGTAGTGCATCCCAGTTGTTACCCCAGATAACTTTAACAACGTTCCAGCCAGCGCCTTTAAATAGACCTTCTAGCTCTTGGATGATGCTACCGTTACCCATTACAGGTCCATCTAGGCGCTGAAGGTTACAGTTGATTAGGAAGCATAGGTTATCTAGCTTCTCACGCGCAGCGAAAGACAGTGAACCACGTGATTCTGGCTCATCCATCTCACCATCACCTAGGAAGGCGTAAACACGTTGAGCTGAAGTGTCTTTAAGGCCGCGACCGTTTAGGTACTTAAGGAAACGAGCTTGGTAGATCGAAGAAATTGGACCTAGACCCATAGATACTGTTGGGAACTGCCAGAACTCAGGCATCAGTTTAGGGTGTGGGTATGAAGGAATACCTTTACCATCTACTTCTTGACGGAAGTTATCTAGCTGCTCTTCAGTTAGACGACCTTCAACGAATGCGCGAGAGTAGATACCTGGTGAGATATGACCTTGATAATAAACTAGATCGCCACCGTCTGTTTCGTTAGGAGCACGGAAGAAGTGGTTGAAGCACACTTCATAGAATGCTGCTGCAGACTGGTAAGAAGCCATGTGACCACCAAGGTCTAGGTCTTTCTTAGAAGCACGCAATACGATCATGATTGCGTTCCAGCGAATAATCGAACGAATACGACGCTCAAGCGTGGTATCACCAGGGTAAGCTGGTTCTTGTGCTGCTGGAATAGTGTTGATGTAGTTAGTGTTGATACCTGTTGGCATATCAACGCCGTCTAAACGTGCTTTCTCTAGAACTGTTTCTAGTAGGAACTGCGCGCGTTCTACACCTTCTTCGCGAACAACGGACTCAAGTGCTTGTAGCCAATCTTGAGTTTCCAGTGCATCTACGTCATGCTTCATGTCAGACATGGCGATCTTTCCTTCTGTTGGTTGGATCTACTTAATAAAAGTAAGCGTTTCTAGTTTTAAGAATCACTATCTTGTTGAATTCGTCTTAAAGAGCGCTCACGTCGAGACTCTTCTCTAGTCAAATCCAACAATGTTTCTTCGATATAAGCTAAGTGTGAATGAGACATTTCACGTGCCTTTTCAGGCTTTCCAGAAACAATCGCTTCCACGATATTAGCTCGGTGTTTACTGACTTTCTCCACCACTTCACTTCGGCGGTGCAATAACTTTAAATTCTGTAAAACATTTTGCTCTAGCAGTGGTGCTAGGCTTCGCACGATATGAAGCAAAACAACATTGTGTGCAGCTTCAGTTAACGCAACAAGAAAAGCCATGACCGCAGCAGCTTCTGCTTCGATGTCATCGGTTTCTTGTACTTTACGAATAGTGCCTAAGCAATTTTCAATTTGAGCAAAATCTTCATCGGTACCACGCAATGCTGCGAAATAAGCAGAAATCCCTTCCATAGCATGACGTGCTTCGAGCAAGTCAAGCTGCGTTTCATTATGGGAAGATAGAAGGTCTAGCAACGGATCCGAGAAACTTTTCCAAATATTTTCGCTCACAAACGTACCTCCACCTTGGCGGCGGGTAAGTAGTTTCTTCGCTTCTAAGCGCTGAATCGCTTCTCGAATAGAAGGTCGAGAAACATCAAACTGTTTAGCCAGCTCTCGTTCAGGTGGAAGCTGTTGACCTGCTGAAAGTGTCCCTTCAACAATCAAGCGTTCCAATTCCTGTTCAATCACATCAGAAAGTTTCGGCTGACGAATCCTTTGATAAGCCATATTTATTATTCTACTTTTCTTTCGAAGTTAATTGGTATTACCAATTTCAAATTGGCGTAAAAATTAACACATTTAAAACACCGATGTCTAGTGAAAAATTGATTCAAATCATAGAACCGGCCTTGCATTAACCATTCTGAAACATTTATAGATTAAAACATCAACACTCATGGTCAGACCAATTACATACAAGAAACTTATCGGGCAAATTGCGCGCTATAAAAACACTTATAAATCAACAACAAAGGAATAGTTTTGTCGGACAAGGAAACTTGACCAATATCAATAAAGGAAGGAATAACCCAAGGCCGGGTTATTAATAATTTGAATAACAAAATAAATCTGCAGCAAAACCCAACCGCTCAGTAATTGAACAATGGTTTTTTATGACAATGATTTTCTAAATCGAGCCCAGTCAAAAACAAGGCCGGGATCACTCTTTCTCAGCGGGGCAATATATTGATGCCCAGTGATACGTGGTTGAGTAATTAATGGATACGATTGAATCAAGGCACTACTTAGGCGCTGCAGACTGAGGTACTGTTCATCGGTGTAAGCCACATAGTCCGACCCTTCAAGCTCAATACCGATCGAGTAATCATTGCACTTCTCTCGGCCAGCAAAACTCGATACTCCTGCGTGCCAGGCTCGAGCAAGAAATGGCACAAACTGGACCACTTCTCCATCACGTCGAATCAAACAGTGCGCAGATACTCGCATGTTCTCAATCACTTTGAAGAAAGGGTGAATTGACGAGTCGAGCTTGCCTAGGAAAAAGTCTTCGATGTAAGAGCCACCAAACTGACCTGGCGGTAAGCTGATGTTATGAATAACCAGTAGTGATATATCACTAGTGTCTGTTCGGACATCATAGTGAGGAGATGGGACAATTCGCGCATGACAATACCACCCTTGAGCATCAATAAGCTCCAAGCTTTGTTTACCTTCATTTGTATTGCTACTGCGCATACATCTAGACTCCATCTACCTTTATGTCGTTATGATTTTATCCGACAACAAAGAAAATGCGAGAATTGATGCTGAAATTCCGCACAAGCAAGAGTATCATGCGCACTTTGTTACCCCACAAAGACAGTTTTAGCGATGAAGAACACACATAACAGTCAAGAACGCCTCGAATATCTTAAGCAGCAACTACCAGCAGAAATCTCTCGTGCCGTGGCAGATACACTACGCGAAGACCTCGGTGGTACACTAGATGCCACAGCGGATATCACTGCAAGTTTAATTCCGGCTGAGACTCAGAACGTTGCAACGATTATTACTCGTGAGCACGGTGTGTTCTGTGGCCAAATGTGGGCTGATGAAGTCTTTAAGCAACTTGGTGGTGAAGTCGTCATTGAATGGCATGTCCAAGATGGTGACAAGGTGGAACCAAATCAAGTGCTTTGCACACTAACAGGCCCTGCGAGAGTCTTGCTTACCGGCGAACGTAACGCTATGAACTTCATCCAAACTCTGTCTGGCTGCGCCAGCGTGGTTGCGCAGTACGCTGAGAAAATTGCGCATACCGAGTGCCGACTGTTAGATACACGCAAAACGATTCCTGGCCTGCGCAGTGCCTTGAAGTATGCTGTCGCTTGTGGTGGTGGCTTTAACCACCGCATTGGCGTATTTGACGCTTACTTAATTAAAGAAAACCACATCATTGCCTGTGGTGGTATCACTAAAGCTATTGAAACTGCGAAACAGCTTAATCCTGGCAAACCAGTTGAAGTCGAAACGGAATCTCTAGAAGAGCTGCAACAAGCTATTGATGCAGGAGCGGATATCATTATGCTCGATAACTTCAGCACCGACATGATGCGCAAGGCGGTTGAGATTAACGCTGGCCGTGCTGCTTTAGAAAACTCAGGAAATGTCACTATGGACACCATCGCTGAGTTTGCGGAAACTGGCGTTGATTATATTTCTGTAGGTGCTTTGACCAAGCACTTGAAAGCAATGGACTTGTCGATGAGATTTAAAGACTAGTCTATTTATCAATAAGAGAATCTTACTAAAGCGAAGCCTATTTGAGCTTCGCTTTTTTATTTCCAGAATTACGCTATCCAGAGTTCTAAACCCGAAATAGCCACTTGCTCCGCAACACCAATCTCATTTTTTGCAAGTCTGCTTTTAATTATCCACGCCTCCTCGTAAGCGCTTATCTAGTCGCTTCAACGTCAGCGGTGATGCCTTTACTGTTCAAGCTTTATGTCTCTGAGGAATCACTATGCACCAAGGAATTAACCAAAAAGGGTTTACCTTAATCGAACTGATGATTGTGGTTGCCGTTATCGGTGTACTTGCCGCTGTCGCTCTACCGCAATATCAAAAATACATTGGAAAAAGTGAGGCAGCCTCTGCTTTAGCGACCTTATCGGGGCTTCGCACCAATATCGAAGCGTACACTCTTGAGCAAGGAAGCTTTCCTGATACCGAAACTACACCAGCCTTAAAAACCCGATTAGGTTTCCCCAACGCAATTATTGAAGCCATTGAAGCCGAGGCTGGAGTCAGCAGTGCAGGCAATATTATTTTGTCATTTGATCAAGTCCCCAACGCAAGTCCTTCGGTTAGTAATTATAAATTGGCATTAGCACGAAATGCTCAAGGCGGATGGGCATGTATTAGTACTGCCACGGAAGAATCCGGAGTATTACCAAAGGGCTGTCAATATTCCGAAAGCGTCTCAGTAACGGTACCTGAATGATCCCGTCCACTCTCCCATCTATTTTAAGACAGGCTAACGCCATCGATGAAACGCAAGAAACTGCGTTATATGACCTGTCCATGTTATCTGGTTGCTCCGTTCCAGAAGGAGCAACTGAGCTCAACCTTTGTCAGGCTCAAGAGCTTGTTGCTGTTCTAGCCGACGTTTTTGGACTCCCAATAGTATCGATAAAGGACAACGACTATGCGAGTTTGTGCCAACAACTCGGTTTACGGGACGTCATAACTCAATACCAAGCCTTACCTATTTCACTGCGCGACAACGTTCTAACCGTTGCGGTCAGCGATCCCACCCCCTCGCAGTTAGAAAGTGATTTTAAGTTTGCCTCAGGATTGCAAATCGAACTGAGCTTGGCTAACCATCAAGACATAAACGCCGCAATACGCAAAATTTATGGAGAGGGTCAAGAGCAATGGAGCCAACAGACTAAGGAACTCACCTCTCACGAACTGGCAAACTTAGTACAAGTGAATGAGAGTGAACTTGAGCATTACGATGAGCTAATGCTGGATGACTCGCCTGTCAGCCGTTTCATTCACCAAATCCTATTAGAAGCTGTCAGCAAGAAAGCGTCCGATATTCATTTTGAGCCATACGAACACCAGTATCGAATTCGACTTCGCTGTGATGGTATTCTTATTGAGGCACATCAGCCATCGATACAATTAAGCCGCAGACTATCCGCTCGCCTTAAGATTCTCGCTAAACTAGATATTGCTGAACGCCGTCTTCCTCAAGATGGTCGAATCAAACTCAAATTATCACCACACTCCACCACGGATATCCGGGTATCAACCCTGCCAACTATGTGGGGAGAAAAGGTAGTTTTGAGAATTCTCGACCTAAACTCTGCCCATTTGGATATCGAGCAATTAGGGTATAACGACACTCAACAAGACCTATACTTTCAAGCGTTGCACAAGCCCCAAGGAATGGTGTTAATGACCGGGCCTACAGGAAGTGGCAAAACCGTCTCCCTCTATGCGGGACTCAAACGTCTTAATACCCCAGAGCGAAATATCTCTACTGCCGAAGACCCGATTGAAATACATCTAGATGGGATAAACCAAGTTCAAGTTAACCCTAAGATAGGCTTTGGTTTTTCTGCAGCCTTACGCACTTTTTTACGCCAAGATCCGGATGTGGTTATGGTGGGAGAAATACGAGATCTCGACACAGCGGAGATTGCGGTTAAAGCGGCTCAAACAGGTCATCTAGTTCTGTCAACTTTGCACACTAATTCCGCACTTGAGACCATCACACGGCTACAAAATATGGGAATAGAGAGCTTCAACCTCGTGTCTTCACTTTCGCTAATTATCGCGCAGCGGCTCGCTCGCCGTTTGTGCTCTTTATGTAAGCGCCCAGATCACCTCCCTAAAGATCTGCTCCGCAGTCTCGATATATCCTCCAGCCAAAAGATTTACAGAGCCAATGATGTTGGTTGTAGCAAATGTAATAGAGGTTATTCGGGTCGTATCGGTATTTACGAAGTGCTGGTTTTTTCCAACGAGTTAAGCGCTGCCGTTCTTCAGAAAGCCAGTATTCAAGATCTTGAAGTCATCGCTGTGTCACAAGGAATGATGACACTTAAACAAGCGGGGCTTGAAAAACTCACACTTGGACTGACAAGCTACCAAGAACTACAGCGTGTCCTTTATTTCGAATGAGAATGCCCCTATGCCTAACCCGCTTCCTATGCCATTAAGAAAGTTCCGCTGGAGAGGTGTTGATCGATCTGGCGCAAAAGCCAAGGGGCAAATCCTTGCTTTAACCGAAATGGAGGTCAGAAATCAATTAGGTCGGCAGCAAATCCATATCAGAAAAATTTCTCGCCATCGCATTTCGTTTTGGACCAGATTAACCCACAAGATTTCACGCAAAGACATCACTCTATTCACTAGGCAATTGGCTACTTTGCTGACGACAAGAGTTCCTCTTGTTCAAGCCCTTAAGCTTATCTCTGAAAGCCACTCCAAAGCCGAAATGAAATCGGTCCTTAATCAGGTCGCTAGCCGAGTGGAGAGTGGCGTCCCTATCGCTCAAGCGCTACAAGCACTAAGTACACATTTTGACCGCTTCTATATCGATATGATTGCGACGGGCGAATCGTCCGGAAACATTGCGGTGACGTTAGATAGGTTAGCAACATATCGTGAAAAACATGATGCTCTGCAGTCTAAAGTCGTTAAAGCCATGATATATCCAAGTATGGTGCTGATAGTTTCTTGTGCCGTAACCTATTTGATGCTCACGAGTGTGATTCCTGAATTTGAATCGATGTTTAAAGGGTTCAATGCCAATTTACCTTGGTTCACATCCGAGGTGCTGGAGCTATCAAACTGGAGCCAATCATACGGACTGGTTAGCGTTGCTTCTCTAGGTTTATTGATTGCTAGCATTAAGTTTATTAGCCTTAAAAATGCTACTGCCGAATTATATATAAGTAAATTAGCCATCAAACTACCCGTTGTTGGCGACATCATTACCAAAGCAACCATTGCCAAATTTAGCCGGACATTAGCGACCAGTTTTAGTTCTGGAATACCGATACTCACAGGCATACAAGCGAGCGCAAGAACAACAGAGAACGCTTACTTTCAACAAGCTATTTTTTCTATACACACTCATGTCGTAGCGGGCGTACCTGTTCATTTAGCAATGCGAAACAGTCTCGCTTTCCCTGAGATGGTGCTGCAAATGGTCATGATAGGTGAAGAAACTGGCAAGTTAGATGAAATGCTCAATAAGATCGCTAGCATCTATGAGGCGGATGTCGATAACATCGTAGACAACTTAGGAACAATCATCGAGCCTTTAGTTATTGTCTTCCTTGGCACAATAATTGGCGGGTTAGTGATTGCAATGTACTTACCTATCTTTAACTTAATGTCGGTAATAGGCTAACATAGGCAATAACTCACTGATTTTACGGTTTCATACTCAAGAATGGACGCATTTTCTTATTATCCTTGGCTCTTCCCTGCTTTTGCGGCTCTCTTCGGCTTGATCGTTGGCAGTTTTTTGAATGTCGTCATTTATCGATTACCGATAATGATGGAGCGTGGTTGGCGCGAAGAATGTGCCGAAGCCTTTCCTGAGTACAAAATTGCCCCTCCAGAAGATAAATTTAACCTTAGCGTGCCGCGCTCGGCATGCCCTAAATGCCATACACCGATTCGAATTATCGATAATATTCCTGTACTCAGCTGGTTGTTACTTAAGGGCAAGTGTCATCATTGCAGTCATAAAATCAGTGCTCGTTACCCACTTATTGAGCTCCTGACGGCAGCCATGTGTGCAACCGTAGCGTGGCAACTTGGGTATAGCGAATACAGCTTAGCGTTAATCGTCTTTACCTTCGTGCTTATCAGTGCCACTTTCATTGACTTCGATACCATGCTGTTGCCAGACCAGCTTACCTTACCTCTGATGTGGTTAGGCATTGCACTAGCATTATTAGGTATCTCTCCAATTTCGTTAACGGATTCTGTAATTGGTGCCATGGCTGGCTACCTCTGCTTATGGTCCATTTTCTGGCTGTTTAAGCTACTAACAGGTAAAGAAGGCATGGGCTACGGTGACTTTAAGTTGCTGGCAGCTCTCGGAGCATGGTTAGGCTGGCAACACTTGCCTTTGATCGTCTTAATGTCATCCGTTGTTGGGGTTTTATTTGGTCTCGTTCAATTGCGAATGCAAAAGAAAGGGATTGATGTTGCATTTCCTTTCGGCCCTTATCTCGCCATTGCTGGTTGGATTAGCGCTTTGTGGGGCGAGCAAATCATTCAATACTACCTAACGTCGTATATAGGGGTGTAACCATGGGATTTGTTATTGGACTTACCGGCGGCATTGCCAGCGGAAAAACCACCGTTGCCAACCTTTTTCACGATAATTTTGCTATTGATTTGGTCGATGCAGACCTTGTTGCTCGAGAAGTAGTAGAAGTAGGTTCGGCAGGTCTTGACGCTTTAACGCAACACTTTGGTATTGGGATCCTTCAAAAAGATGGTTCCCTTAATCGCAGTGCACTTCGGGAGCGCATCTTTGCTAACAAGGACGAAAAGCTTTGGGTGAATAACTTACTGCACCCGATGATCAGAGAGCGCATGCAATCACAACTGGATGCATCCACCAGCCCTTATACCCTATTCGTAGTTCCACTTCTCATTGAAAATGGGCTACAAACTATGGCTGACCGTGTTTTAGTTGTAGATGTCTGTGAAGAAACACAAATTTACCGAACAATGACACGTGATGGGGTGCCTGAGTCACAAGTGCGTTCTATACTCAAAGCACAAGTAGACCGAAAAACTCGTTTATTGCATGCTGACGATGTGATTGATAATAATACTGATAACGCTCAACTTTTGTCCCAAGTCACAGAATTACACCAAAAGTACCTAGCATTATGCGAACAAAATCGGTGAAAATAGCAGGGAAGCGTTTAAAGGCTAGCAGATGATCACAAATAGATTCGAACACCCTCTTAATGAAAAAACAAGAATGTACCTAAGAGTTGAATCTCTATTGAGACAGCTTCAGCACTCCTCGTCTTTTTCAGATAATTATCAGTATCAAATTTTCTTCAAATCACTGTTTGATTTACTGGAGATCTTTGAACAAATCCAGCTCAAAAGCGAACTCGCTAAAGATCTTGAAAAGCAACGTCAAACTTATCGTGCATGGCTTAATGTCGATGACGTCGATCAGGAAATGCTAGGCTCGATCTTAAGGGATCTAGATGGTGTACATAAAGATTTAATGATGGCCGAACGATTCGGTCAATCTCTGAAAGAAGATCGCTTCCTCAGCGCAATCCGCCAACGATTTGGACTGCCGGGTGGTTCATGCTGTTTCGATCTTCCGTCATTGCATTACTGGTTACATCTACCGATTGAAAAACGTATGCATGATGCTGAAGCTTGGTTAGCGTCAGTCAAACCACTTATGAATGCCCTTCAGTTATGGCTGAAGCTCACTCGTGAGACTGGTCGTTTTAAGAAACAAATTGCCCGCTCTGGATTTTATCAAAGTGACGCTGAAGAAGCCAATATCCTTCGTCTAACCATTCCAATGGAGTATGGTGTCTACCCAATGATTTCAGGACATAAAAACCGCTTTGCAGTGAAGTTTATTGCCTTTGAATCAGGTCAAGCCTACCCTAATGATATTGAATTTGAATTAGCTGTTTGCAGCTGAAAGTAACACTCAGGAATCACTATGAGTAAACCAACCGTTGTTCCATGCCCTCAATGTAAAGCTGAAGTTGTATGGAACGAAGACAGCCCTTTTCGCCCGTTTTGCTCAAAGCAGTGCCAAATGATTGATTTTGGTGAGTGGGCCGACGAAGAGAACACCATTCCTGGCGCACCAGATATGTCTGACAGCGATGGCTGGTCAGAAGATAATTACTAACCCGGTCCAGCAGTTACCGTCCCGTATATCTCGTCATCCCTGCGTAGGCAGGGATCTTATCAAAGAGTATTGACCGAGCTTATAGCTAACAGCTCTAACCGGACACATAAGTAAAAGTGCTAATGTATTAACTTCAAACATAAAAAAAGCGGAGCCCTTGGGCTCCGCTTAATACTTGAGAACGCTAGTAAAATAGCATTACTTCTTAGCAAGTTTCTCTTTGATACGAGCAGACTTACCAGAACGCTCACGTAGGTAGTACAGCTTGGCACGACGTACTGCACCACGGCGTTTAACTTCGATGCTATCAACCATTGGAGAGTGAGTTTGGAACGTACGCTCAACACCTTCGCCGTTCGAGATCTTACGAACAGTGAAAGCAGAGTGAAGACCACGGTTACGGATAGCGATTACAACGCCTTCGTAAGCCTGTAGACGCTCACGGTCACCTTCTTTTACTTTAACCTGAACTACAACAGTGTCACCTGGTGCAAATTTAGGTAGGCCTGATTTCATTTGCTCTTCTTCAAGAGCCTTGATGATGTTACTCATGTTCTTAAATTCCTAGAATAAACTGATACTAAATTAAATAGGTTACTTGCTATTAACTCGATGCTCTTTTATGAACTCGGCAAGTAATTGTTCCTGTTCGTCAGTCAGAGCTAGGTTTTCCAGGAGCTCCGGTCTTCTTAGCCAAGTACGGCCTAACGACTGCTTAAGTCGCCAGCGACGAATGTCCTTATGGTTACCAGACTTGAGGACACTTGGTACCTCTAAATCGTCTAGAACTTCAGGGCGCGTATAGTGTGGACAATCTAGTAAGCCATTTGCAAAAGAATCTTCTTCTGCTGAAGCAAAATCGCCTAGTACTCCCGGAACAAACCGTGAGACTGAGTCGATTAGCGTCATGGCTGGGATTTCCCCACCTGTCATCACAAAATCTCCGATTGACCATTCTTCGTCAACCTCTGTTTGGATGATGCGCTCATCTACCCCTTCGTAGCGTCCACAAATCAACACAAGGTTGTCGTTTTTCGCTAGTTCTTCTACCCCAATCTGGTCGAGCTTACGACCTTGAGGAGAAAGGTAAATAACTTTCGTCTTACCCGGTGATGCCTGTTTGGCTGCGTGAATGGCATCGCGCAATGGCTGAACCATCATCAACATGCCAGGACCACCACCGTAGGGTCTATCATCGACAGTGCGATGTTTGTCGTGAGTGAAATCACGAGGATTCCATGTCTCAATCGACAGTAGACCTTTTTTAACCGCTTGACCTGTTACTCCATAATCAGTAACGCTGCGGAACATGTCTGGAAAAAGGCTAATTACGCCAACCCACATCTGTTCTCTCGCTCTTTCAGTTACCAATTAAGGATTAGAATCCAGGATCCCAGTCAACTTCGATCCGTTGAGCTTCGCGATCAACTTTCTTGATCACTTGCTCTTCAAGGTACGGTATCAACCGTTCCTTTTGCCCAAAAGCATCTTTCAGATTTGCTTTCACAACCAGAACATCGTTCGAACCCGTTTCCAACATGTCGGTTACTTCACCTAGGTCGTAACCTTTTGTGGTCACTACTTTCATGCCGAACAATTCGCGCCAGTAGAACTCATCTTCTGACAGTTCAGGAAGCACAGCTGGATCAATTGCAATTTCAAAGTTAGTTAGTAGGTGAGCTTCTTCACGAACCTCAAGACCTTCAAGTTTACACACCATACCTTTGTTATGGCGCTTCCAACTTTCAACTTTCAATTCGACCCATTCGCCCTTTTGACTAATGTACCAAGGACTGTAATCGAAAATACTTTCAGGATTGTCTGTGTAGGTAAACACTTTAAGCCATCCACGAATGCCATAAGTAGAACCAAATTTACCTACAACAATTCTTTCGGGAGTATTGCTCATAGTTTCTTTACCTTTCATCGACGACATACTGCTAACTAAACTAATAATTAAGTCGCTTTTTGAGCGTCTTTAACTAGCTTAGCAACACGGTCAGAAACTGTTGCGCCTTGACCAACCCAGTGGTTAACGCGCTCTAGGTCTAGACGTAGACCTTCTTCTTGACCAGTAGCAGTTGGGTTAAAGAAACCCACTTTCTCGATGAAACGGCCAGTCGCTGCATTGCGGCTGTCCGCTACTACGATTTGATAGAATGGACGCTTCTTAGCGCCGTGACGTGCCAAACGAATGGTTACCATATCGTCCTCTTTGCTTTCTCAATAATAAAAATGACCTCAGAAGTGTTTCTCTAATGAGCAACCTGAGGTCTCGTGCCAAAATAAAGCCCCGGAATTTTACTCTTATTCCGAGGCATTGCAAGGGGTTTAGCTATTTTTTCACCAGTTTTTGGCTGGTATTTCTCGTGTGACGCAGATAACAGTTTGAAACTTAAGGGACTGAAACCTGAGCCAATCCACGGCTAGCGACCAAATGGATTGAAGCCGCCGCCGCCGCCCATGCCACCCATCATGCCTTGCATGTTGCGCATCATTCCGCGCATGCCGCCTTTCTGCATCTTCTTCATCATTTTTTGCATCTGAGTGAATTGCTTCAAGAGACGGTTAACATCTTGCACTTGAGTACCAGAACCTGCAGCGATACGCTTTTTACGAGAACCTTTAATTAATTCAGGACGTTGACGCTCTTTCATTGTCATTGAGTTGATGATCGCTTCCATCTGCTTAAACATCTTGTCGTCAACTTTGTCTTTAACGTTATCAGGTAAGTTAGACATGCCTGGTAGCTTGTCCATCATTCCCATCATACCGCCCATATTTTGCATCTGACCAAGTTGCTCACGGAAATCTTCTAGGTCGAAACCTTTCTTCTCCTTGAACTTCTTCGCCATCTTTTCTGCTTTATCGGTATCAACATTACGTTGTAAATCTTCGATAAGAGAAAGAACGTCACCCATGCCTAAGATACGTGATGCAACACGATCTGGGTGGAAAGGTTCTAGTGCGTCAGTCTTTTCACCCACACCCAAGAACTTAACTGGTTTACCCGTAATATGACGAACAGAAAGCGCCGCACCACCACGAGCATCACCGTCGACTTTAGTTAATATGACACCCGTTAACGGCAGCGCATCACCAAAAGCTTTTGCTGTGTTCGCGGCATCCTGACCTGTCATCGCATCGACAACAAACAGCGTTTCGACTGGGTTGATTGCTGAATGGAGATCTTTAATCTCATCCATCATCTCATGGTCAACCGCTAAACGACCCGCGGTATCGACAATCAATACGTCATAAAACTTTTTCTTCGCATGATCGATAGCTGCATTGGCGATATCAATTGGCTTTTGATCTGCTGATGAAGGGAAGAAATCAACGCCAATATCGGTAGCAAGTGTTTCTAGCTGTTTGATCGCCGCTGGACGATAAACGTCGGCAGACACCACAAGAACTTTCTTCTTGTCACGCTCATGCAGCAGTTTAGAGAGTTTACCAACACTGGTCGTTTTACCCGCACCTTGCAGACCTGCCATTAAGATGACCGCAGGCGGCTGTGCAGCTAGATCCAGTGCTTCGTTGGATTCACCCATAACCGACTCAAGCTCAGCTTGAACGATTTTGATGAACTCTTGGCCTGGAGTTAAGGATTTAGAAACTTCAACACCAACGGCACGCTCTTTTACGCCTTTGATGAAATCTCGAACTACTGGCAGAGCAACGTCGGCTTCTAGAAGCGCCATGCGAACTTCGCGCAGAGTATCTTTAATATTGTCGTCGGTCAGACGACCTTTGCCGCTGATATTCTTCAGCGTTTTGGATAGACGATCCGTTAAATTCTCAAACATTTCTTTCTCTTCGCTGTAAATTGCGATCAATTGTAGTGAGTATACCTTAGCCAGCAGTGAGAGTCATACCTAACAAGATCAAATACGAGTCAATACTTTTTACTTCTGCGATGGCTCATTGAGTCGATGCAGGGTATAATTCCAGCTCTAAGCAATCGATTTTTTAGGAAAAATGGACAGTTTAATCGCAATTGCGGCCGCTATTCTTTATGTGCTGGCCATCGTTACAATTATCCCAGGCTTGGTCCACCAGGTCGGGATCCGTACAAAAACTGTTCTCGTCAGTGCGGTTTTAGCACTAGCTTTCCATGCGTGGCTACTCAGTGATCTCATTTTGAGTGGCAGTGGACAAAACCTCAGCATCTTGAATGTCGCTTCATTAATTGGCTTCATTATTTCGCTATTTATGAGCATTGCCATGCTTAAAACGCGAATTTGGTTCTTATTGCCTGTGGTTTACGGCTTTGCCGCCATTAACCTCTCTGCCGCCGCTTTTGTTCCAACTGCGTTTATTACTCACTTGGAGCACAATCCAAAACTGCTAATTCATATTTCGTTAGCACTTTTTTCCTATTCTACGCTCTCCATTGGTGCGCTTTACGCAATTCAATTAGCGTGGCTTGACCATAAGCTTAAGAATAAGAAAGCACTGACCATTAATCCTAATCTTCCACCTTTAATGATGGTTGAAAGACAGCTTTTCAAGATCATTTTGATTGGCACTGGTCTGCTTACCGCAACGCTTCTTACTGGTTTTGTGTTTGTTCAAGATATGTTTGCTCAAGGAAAAGCTCATAAAGGTGTGCTTTCGTTCTTGGCTTGGATTATCTACTCAGTATTGCTTTGGGGACATTACCGCAAAGGATGGCGAGGCAAAAAAGTGACTTGGTTTGCTGTTGCAGGCGCAACCTTGCTGACTCTGGCATACTTCGGTAGCCGATTCGTTAGGGAAATCATACTAAGCTAGATGGCTTGATATGCTCTACTTAGCACACTACGAATGTCGCGTTGACAACACAGTATAAATGGTTCATTAATTAACCAGCTATTAACTAAAGGAATTTTGAAGTTTTGGACGACATTTCGACCGGTATTTTGTTTGCAATCCTTGCAGGTCTAATTGTAATTTCCGGCTACTTTTCCGGCTCAGAGACAGGGATGATGTCTCTGAACCGCTATCGACTTAAACATCTTTCTAAGACTGGCCACAAAGGCGCGAAACGCGTCGAGCGCTTACTCAATCGCCCAGATCGGTTGATTGGGTTAATTCTCATCGGTAACAACCTCGTTAATATTCTCGCCTCAGCCATAGCCACCGTCATCGGTTTACGCCTTTATGGTGATATTGGTGTCGCCATTGCCACAGGTGCATTAACTCTGATTATTTTGGTCTTTGCCGAAGTCACACCGAAAACGCTCGCCGCCCTGTATCCAGAACGCGTCTCTTTTATGAGCAGTATCTTGCTGACCATTCTGATGAAGGTTCTGTCTCCTCTGGTTGTTTTAGTTAACTTTATTACTAACGGCTTTATTCGCTTATTGGGTATTCGCGTTAATCACAATGATGAAGATCATTTAAGCTCGGAGGAGCTGAGAACCGTAGTTAATGAAGCTGGCTCGCTGATCCCACGACGTCACCAAGATATGCTGATTTCTATTCTCGATCTTGAACACGTGACCGTGAATGACATTATGATCCCCCGCAACGAGATTACTGGCATCAATATTAATGATGATTGGAAATCAATTGTTCGTCAGTTAACCCACTCACCTCATGGTCGTGTGGTGCTGTATCGTGATCAGATTGATGAAGTAGTTGGGATGCTGCGTCTACGTGAATCTTATCGTTTAATGTTGGAGAAAAACGAATTCACCAAAGAAACCCTGCTCCGAAGTGCTGATGAGGTTTACTTCATTCCTGAAGGGACGCCACTCAACGTACAAATGCTAAAGTTCCAACGTAATAAAGAACGCATAGGACTGATCGTTGATGAGTACGGTGATATTAATGGCCTAGTCACCCTTGAAGACATTCTCGAGGAAATCGTTGGTGAGTTCACTACCTCAATGGCGCCAACACTCTCTGATGAAATTACGCCGCAAGGGGACGGTAGCTTCTTGATCGAAGGCAGCGCCAACATCCGAGACATTAATAAAGGCCTTAAATGGAACCTACCAACAGATGGCCCTAGAACATTGAATGGTTTAATGCTGGAGTATTTGGAAGATATTCCTGAAAGCCACCTGAGTGTTCAAGTTGCGGAGCATCAAATGGAAATTGTTGAACTGGAAGAGAACCGTATCAAGATGGTCAAAGTTTTTCCAAAGAACAAAAAATAACCAACCAGTATTAAAAGAAACGGCACCAAAAGGTGCCGTTTTCTCTACTTCCAAATGGAACAACCTAGTTGATATTAGGCCCTAACCACTTCTCAGCTTCCGTTTGATCCCAACCTTTACGATCAGCATAGCTGTCTACCTGATCTTGTTGAATCTGTGCAATTGCAAAGTATCGAGAATCAGGGTGTGAGAAATACCATCCGGACACAGAAGCACCTGGCCACATCGCATAGCTGGAAGTCAGTGACATACCGATAGTTTGCTCAACTTCGAGTAGCTCCCACAACGCACCTTTTTCCGTATGCTCTGGACAGGCTGGGTAACCAGGTGCTGGTCGGATACCTTGGTACTTTTCACGAATCAGATCGTCATTAGACAGGGCTTCATCTGCTGAGTAACCCCAGATCTCTTTACGAACTTTCTCATGCATGTATTCTGCAAACGCTTCTGCCAAACGATCAGCAACCGCTTGGATCATGATCGCATTGTAATCGTCACCTTGGGCTTTGTACTCGTCAGCCAGCTCACGCTCACCAATACCACCAGTTACCGCAAACGCACCAATCCAATCTTGCTTACCGCTTTCTTTTGGTGCTACATAATCAGAGAGACAGTAGTTGAACCCTTTAGGCTTTTCAGTTTGCTGACGCAAGTTATGCAGTATTTTGCGAACTTGGGTGCGAGATTCATCAGTGTATACTTCAATATCATCTCCGACAGATGCCGCTGGGAACAAGGCACACATGCCACTTGCTTTTAGCAAGCCCTCACGTTCAACTCGGTCTAGCAACTCATTGGCATCATGGAACAATCGCTTCGCTTCTTCACCTACTTCTTCATGCTCTAGTATCGCGGGATACTTGCCCACCAGCGACCAAGTCATAAAGAAAGGTGTCCAATCAATGTAATTTCTTAATGTTGCGACCTCAAAGTTCTCGAATACATGCACGCCCGGCTTCGCTGGAATCGGTGGCGTGTAGTTTTGCCAATCGATAGCCACCTTGTTTGCTCTGGCTTCTTCAAGTGTCACCGGTTTAGTTCTTGGCTTTTTACGGTTGTGCTGATCGCGCACGCGTTCATAATCGATATCAAGCTTTTCAATAAAGGCTGGTTTAAGCTCTTTAGATAACAGTGAAGTACAAACACCAACCGCACGAGATGCGTTATTCACGTAAACAACGGGTTCACTGTAGTTCTGTTCGATCTTCACCGCCGTGTGCGCTTTGGATGTAGTAGCACCGCCTATCAACAGTGGCAATGTGAAGCCTTGACGCTCCATCTCTTTTGCTACATGAACCATCTCATCAAGAGACGGAGTAATCAGTCCGGACAGACCGATAATATCCACGTTCTCTTCTTTGGCGACTTTAAGAATCGTTTCGCACGGCACCATAACGCCAAGATCAATGATTTCGTAGTTGTTACATTGCAAGACAACACCAACGATGTTCTTACCAATATCGTGAACATCGCCTTTCACTGTCGCAAGTAAGATCTTACCGTTTGAAGAACCTGCTTGTTTTTCTGCATTAATAAACGGTTCTAGGTGGGCAACCGCCTGTTTCATAACACGAGCGGATTTTACAACCTGAGGTAAGAACATTTTGCCTTCACCAAACAGGTCACCCACCACGTTCATGCCATCCATTAATGGCCCTTCAATGACTTCCAGAGGTTTAGACGCATTAACACGCGCCTCTTCGGTATCTTCAACAATAAACTCAGTGATACCTTTTACCAAAGCATGCTCTAAACGCTTTGAGACAGGCCAAGTGCGCCATTCAAGTGCACTGGCATCCTCCTCTTTGCCCACTCCCTTATTGGCATACTCAGCGGCAATATCAAGCAGTCTTTCGGTACCATCATCACGGCGGTTAAGTACGACATCTTCAACCGCTTCACGCAATTTCTCAGGCACATTGTCGTAAATCTCAAGCTGACCAGCATTTACGATACCCATGTCCATACCATTTTTAAAACAGTGATAAAGGAACACGGCATGAATGGCTTCGCGGACATAGTTGTTACCGCGGAAAGAGAACGAGACATTAGACACACCACCAGAAATCATGGCATGTGGGAGGTCTCGTTTAATGTCGGCAACGGCTTCAATGAAATCCACAGCGTAGTTGTTGTGCTCTTCTATACCTGTCGCCACTGCGAAAATGTTAGGGTCAAAAATGATATCTTCAGGTGGGAAACCAACCTCATCGACCAGAATATTGTAGGCGTTGGTACAAATTTCTAGCTTACGCTCACGAGTCTCTGCTTGACCAATTTCATCAAACGCCATCACGATAACCGCAGCACCATAGCGCCTGATTAACTTCGCTTGCTCAACAAATTTCTCTTTGCCTTCCTTCATGGAAATCGAGTTAACGATGCCTTTACCTTGAATACACTTCAGGCCAGCTTCAATCACTTCCCATTTTGATGAGTCTACCATGATTGGTACTTTGGAGATTTCAGGCTCAGAAGCACACAAGTTTAAGAAACGAACCATGCACGCCTCGGCATCAAGCATGCCTTCATCCATATTGATATCGATGATCTGCGCGCCGTTTTCGACTTGCTGACGAGCAACCTCTAACGCTTCGTCATATTGCTCTTCTTTAATAAGGCGCTTAAATCGTGCAGAGCCAGTTACGTTAGTACGTTCACCAACGTTAATAAATAAAGAGTCTTTCTCAATCGTCAGTGGCTCTAACCCTGATAGTCGACAAGCTACAGGTAGCTCTGGTAGAGGACGAGGAGTGACACCTTCAACGGCATTCGCCATTTGACGAATATGCTCAGGTGTCGTACCACAACAGCCACCAACGAGGTTTAGGAAGCCACTGCGCGCCCACTCACCAATGTGCTCTGCCATATCTTCTGGCGACAAGTCATATTCACCAAAGGCGTTAGGTAAGCCTGCATTAGGGTGAGCAGAAACAAAGCTCTCGCCAATACGCGACATTTCTTCAACATATTGTCTAAGCTCATCAGGGCCTAAAGCGCAGTTTAAGCCAAAGGAAAGCGGTCTTACGTGACGTAACGCGTTATAGAAAGCTTCTGTTGTTTGACCTGAAAGAGTTCGTCCGGATGCATCGGTAATTGTACCCGAAATCATCACTGGCAGCTCATAGCCAAGCTCTTCGAACACAGATTCGACGGCAAAAGCACACGCCTTCGCATTGAGTGTATCGAAGATAGTTTCGATAAGGATTAGGTCTGAGCCACCTTTGATCAGTGCATGTGTTGATTCTGAGTACGCTTCTACCAATTCATCAAACGTGACATTACGATAACCAGGATCATTCACATCGGGAGATATTGAACAGGTTCTGTTGGTTGGGCCAAGTACACCAGCAACATAGCGAGGTCGGTCTGGCGTTTTAGTCGTCCACTCATCTGCGGCTTCACGAGCCAGCTTTGCCGCTTGGTAGTTAATTTCCTCGCTGAGCGATTCCATATCATAGTCGGCCATTGCTATCGTGGTAGCGTTAAAGGTATTGGTCTCTAAGATGTCCGCGCCGGCTTCCAGATAAGCACTATGAATCTCTTTAATAAGTGCTGGCTGAGTCAATACTAAAAGGTCATTGTTACCTTTCAGATCACTCGGCCAATCAGCAAAGCGCTCACCTCGGTAATCTTCTTCCTCAAGCTTATAACCCTGAATCATGGTACCCATACCACCATCAATCAGTAGAATTCGTTGCCTTAGCTGACTCTCTATTTGTTGTCTTACGTTACTTCCCACGATACTGCCTCATTCCTTGCTTATGCCGTCATCGTATCATAGATTTTTTAGAAATCTAGACGTCTAAAAATCTTTCTAGTCTTATTATCTTCCACGTTATCTAACTAAAAGGACTGACACAAGCGCTTCTATATTCTATCCACTGACTACAATTTCATTCCGGTTATGAGAAAAATCCGCAAGTTACCTCATTAAGCTCTAATCTATAAACAAGAGGAATGAATTCAAAAATAGTGATTGATATTCCTGCAAGAGAAGCACAAAATCCCATTAACATTTTTTTACAAACTAGGTGGAGTGATGTCCGTTTATCAGACTTTATGTTTTTTGTCGGCAGCGGCAATGTTAATTGCCTTTGTAAACAGCAAGATAGGAAAAATGCAGACTACGATAGCCATCACTGCTGGTGCAATGATGCTGTCGCTACTCATCTTGATTGCTGGCCAAAACGATTGGTTTCAACTTACTGAGATTGCCACAGAGACCGTAGCTGATATTGATTTTGAAGACTTCCTTCTACAAGGGATCCTTGGTTTCTTACTCTTTGCAGGTGGTTTGGGCATTAAATTGCCTCACTTAAAAGATCAGAAATGGGAAATCACCGTACTCGCACTCGGTGCCACACTGTTCTCGACCTTCTTCATCGGTTTTGTGTTGTATGGATTTTGTAATGTCATTGGCATTCAGTTTGATCTCATCTACTGCTTGCTGTTTGGTGCTCTTATCTCTCCAACGGACCCTATCGCAGTATTGGCAATCGTCAAAAAGCTCAACGCGCCTGAACGCGTTTCAACGCAGGTTGAAGGTGAGTCACTGTTTAACGATGGTTTCGGTCTGGTTATCTTCGTCACTCTCTTTACGATCGCTTTTGGCAGTGAGACACCAACTGTCGGCAGCGTGACTATGTTGTTCTTACAAGAAGCTCTGGGCGGTATCTTATATGGCTTTGTTTTAGGCTTAGTATTCCACTACCTAATTAGCTCGACCGACGACCACTCTATGGAACTACTACTTACCATAGGTATCCCAACAGCCGGCTATGCTTTTGCAGAAGTGCTTCATGTTTCAGGCCCATTGTCGATGGTGGTGTCTGGCATTATGATCGGTAACTGGACTCGTTATATCGGCTTCTCAAAAGAAACAGAAGACCACCTAGACCACTTCTGGGAGCTTGTTGACGAGTTTTTAAATGGCGTACTGTTCTTACTTATTGGTATGTCGATGCTGCTGTTCCAATTTCATCAAGAAGACTGGATTTTGATGGCCTTCTCCATTCCTCTGGTTCTTGGTGCGCGCTATTTAAGTGTCGCACTGGCCTATGTAGGCTTTAAACGCTATCGCACTTATAACCCTTGGTCAGTTCGAATTTTAACGTGGGGAGGCCTACGCGGCGGTCTTGCTTTAGCAATGGCACTCTCTATTCCATCGGGAATTTGGGTTATCGAAGACAAACTTATCGACGTTAAAGAGATAATTCTTGTTATGACCTACTCTGTGGTGGTTTTCTCTATTCTTATTCAAGGCTCCACCATTACACCTATGATTGAAAAAGCGAAGCTTGCAGAGAAGGAAATGGCGGAAAAGAAAGCGGCTCAAGAGCAAACCAACGCCCATCAAGAATAGCGAGTCTTTAATATCTACCAATAGCCTCACCTTATCGGTGGGGCTTTTTTATGAAGATAGTAGTGAAGCAGTAATACTAAAACACATCAAAAGCAAAATAGGCCGTATCTTATGATACGGCCTATTTATAAGTGGCTCCACTGACCATGCACTCGTAGCGACATACTACGGGGCCACTTAGGTCAGCGACATCAAGCTTGCAAAGCTTAGGAGCGTAAATGCAAAAAGACCGCATCTTTCGATGCGGTCTTTTTTAAAGTGGCTCCCCCTGCGGGACTCGAACCTGCGACATACGGATTAACAGTCCGCCGTTCTACCAACTGAACTAAGGGGGAATTATTTGTGTAAGCACTGGTCATTAAGACCATTATTTGCTTAAGCACCAAATAATGGTGCCTCGAGGCGGAATCGAACCACCGACACGAGGATTTTCAATCCTCTGCTCTACCGACTGAGCTATCGAGGCAAATAAATGGTGCCGACTACCGGAATCGAACTGGTGACCTACTGATTACAAGTCAGTTGCTCTACCTACTGAGCTAAGTCGGCGACACTTTATTTTGCGTTGCTCGTGCTAATTTCTATCAACACCAACAATATCAAATTGTGGTGCCCGGAGGCGGAATCGAACCACCGACACGAGGATTTTCAATCCTCTGCTCTACCGACTGAGCTATCCGGGCAACGGAGCGCTATTAAACGGATTTTCCGGTCTCCCGTCAACGCTTTTTTGAAAAAAACTTCAAAAAAGCGTTCAAGCGCTGCATTTTTCATCGAATCGTATTCGTTTTGCGCAGATCGGGACAAATTAGCCTTTTCCAGCATTAAAATCTTTTTTGAATTTAGTTACTTTCTCCAAATAACGTCGCGCTTCAGCATTCGGGTGTTTTTTAGTCAACGCCCAATAAACTTGATTCGGTTGCAACGAATTGAGGTCGTTCATCGCTCGCTTTCTGTCACTATGGAATGTTTTCAGCACCCCTCCCGTCCCGCCGTTATATGCGGAAATCATACTGTACTCCAACGACAGTGGATGCCTAACATCTTTCAAGTAGCGATTTTTTAGAATGTAGAAGTACGCCGTCCCAGTATCAATATTCTGTTCAGGGTTGAACAAATACTCTGGCGTCGGTTCTCCCGGTTTGTTTTTGACAAGATTAAACACATCTCGACCCGCAGTCTTTGGCACCACCTGCATCAAACCATAGGCATTAGCCCAGCTAACCGCATAAGGGTTAAAGCTACTTTCTGTTTTTATAATCGCGTAGATAAGATCTTCCGGGATGTCATAGCGCTTAGAAGCCCGGCGTACGATATCTGCATACTGGTAACTACGCTGTTTAAAGTGATCCGCTACCATGGGGATCTCAACGTAGTATGCCTTCTTGAAATCTACGTTTTTGGTCTTTAACTTATTCGCAATGAGATAATCGGCAAAACGGTTAGCACGCCACGTCCATTGGATTGGTTTTTTCTCTTGGTCGACAACCTGGTTATAAAGAAACGGCTGACCTTCTAACTTAATGGCTTTAGACGAGAACAAGTCAACGCTTGATGGATCATCAGGCGTCAACAGCGTTGTCACGATAGCGGCCTTAAGGTGCTTCTCCGGCTCGGTTGGAGACACGGTTTCAATCGTGATAAGACCTTTACTAAAGTTAACCTCGGCGCGACTCAAGTAGTTATCAATGTATTTCACATAATTACTTTTACCAGCAACCTTAACTTCGCGACTACCCCAGCGCTTCTGGATATTACCGTTAAAGCTGTTGATCAGCGCGTCCAACGCCTTTGTATCTTTTACATATTGGCCTGGGAGTTCGGCTAAGTTCTTAGCAAAGCGGTTAGTTGGCTCGTAGTTAACATCATATATCTTCTCGATAAATTCGCGACTACAGCCCACCAGCAATAGGGGAACCAGAAAGTAGATTAACTTCTTCATAGACAACATTAAAAACACCACCCAAAAGGTGGTGTTTGATTTATTCCTTGTAGATTACTCTGACGGCGGCGTGTAGCCGTCGATGACGACATCCTTTCCTTCAAATAAGAAGTTCACCATTTCAGTTTCAATCAACTTACGATGCTCGGGATCCATCATGTTGAGTTTCTTCTCATTGATCAGCATGGTCTGCTTAGACTGCCATAAAGCCCATGCTTCTTTCGAAATGTTATCGAAGATACGTTTACCCAATTCACCTGGGTACAATTGGAAGTCGAGACCTTCAGCATCTTTCTGTAGGTGAGCACAAAAAACCATACGGCTCATATTGTTATCCTCAATTAATGTCGTTGTAAGGTTTCAATTAGCGACTTAACTGGTGCCGCTAATCCAACCTTTTCTGGATTAGTTATGTTATACCAAAGACCTTTCGACTCTTCCATCACCATTGTTGGAAGCTGGTTAAGCGTCACGACGATTGGCGTTATATCGAGGTGATAATGGCTGAATGTATGTCGAAACGCGATTTCAACCTCTCTAGATTGGATATTTCGCTGTTGGATACCATATTGCTCCAACACCTCATCAATATCTGCGCTAGGACTCTCAGGGAAGCAAAACAAACCACCCCAAATCCCCGTTTGAGGCCTTTGAGCCAGCCAGAGTTCATCTTGGTGTTTTAAAATCACAAACCAAGTTTCTTTTTCAGGTTTGGTTTTCTTAGGTTTCTTTCCCGGGTAATCAAGAGGATTCCCCTGCTTATTAGCAACACAAAAGCTTTCTACCGGACACAATGTGCATTTTGGTCGACTTCTGGTACAAACCATTGCCCCCATGTCCATCATTGCTTGATTGTACTTATCCGTATCTTCCGCGGGAGTATGTTGTTCAGCAATTTGCCATAGCTGGTTTTCTACTTTTTTCTGCCCAGGCCACCCTTCCACAGCAAAACTGCGAGCAAGTGTTCGTTTTACATTACCATCGAGAATTGCATGAGGCAGTTTATGAACTGATGATAAAACAGCAGCTGCGGTCGAACGCCCCACTCCTGGTAATGCATTCATTGCTTCGAGTGACAAAGGAAATTCACCACCATGCTGTTCGACAACAACTTGAGCGGCCTTATGAAGGTTGCGTGCTCGGGCGTAATATCCCAACCCCGTCCACAAGTGTAACACTTCATCTTGTGGCGCTTTAGCCAAAGACTCTACTGTGGGAAAGTGCTCCAGAAACCTTTCATAGTATGGAATGACGGTGGTCACTTGTGTCTGTTGTAGCATGATTTCCGACAACCAAACCTTATAGGCGGTCTTCTGTTGTTGCCACGGTAGCTCTTTGCGACCGTATTTCTCATACCAATCTAATATTGAGCGTGCAAAAGGCGTCACAATTACTCTCATCTCTCTTATAATTTGCTAGAAATTGCACCACACTTAGTAACAGAAGTAAAACTGCGTGAAATTCTGATCCGATAATGCTTGCTTGCGAGCAAATTCTTTGGATAATTCCCGCTCTGATTATTGAATGAACAGGCTAAACCAATGAGTGAAGTGACTACTAACGAATACACAGAAGATGGCAAACTGATTCGCAAAGTTCGCAGTTTTGTTCGTCGTGAAGGACGCCTAACCAAAGGCCAAGAATCGGCGATGGAAGAGTGCTGGCCTACAATGGGTATTGATTACCAAGAGTCACTACTCAACTGGGAACAGGTATTTGGTAACAATAACCCTGTTGTTCTTGAAGTTGGTTTCGGCATGGGCGCTTCTTTGGTCGAAATGGCAAAGAACGCACCAGAAAAGAACTTTATTGGCATTGAAGTACACAGCCCAGGCGTAGGTGCATGTCTATCATCAGCGCGCGATGCTGGTATTACTAACCTGCGTGTTATGTGTCACGATGCGGTTGAAGTCTTTGCCAACATGATTCCGGACAGCAGCCTAAGTACAATGCAGTTGTTCTTCCCTGACCCATGGCATAAAAAGCGTCACCACAAACGTCGTATTGTGCAGTTAGATTTTGCTGAAATGGTAAGAACTAAGCTTATTCCAGAAACAGGCGTATTCCACATGGCTACAGACTGGGAAAACTATGCCGAGCATATGGTTGAGGTAATGAACCAAGCACCTGGCTATGAGAATATTGCTACTGATGGTGACTTTGTACCACGTCCAGATGATCGTCCTTTAACAAAGTTTGAAGCTCGCGGTCACAGACTTGGTCATGGTGTTTGGGATATCAAATATCGCCGCACAGCTTAAGTTTCGATTGCTAATCGAATTCTAATCCTGAAAAGCCAACCTCCCGTTGGCTTTTTTTGGCGCTTACGTTGGGAGAACAACAAATATGAAACCAACTAAACAGATTCTTTCTACTATCCTCAGTGAAGTAAAACCACTGATTGGACAAGGAAAAGTCGCGGACTACATCCCTGCTCTTGCAAAAGTACCTAACAACAAACTAGGCATAGCAGTGTACACCAACGAAGGTGAAGTAATTACCGCTGGAGACGCCGAAGAGTCCTTTTCTATACAGTCAATTTCCAAAGCCCTGAGCCTAACTTTGGCAATGATGCTGTATAAACCAGAGGAAATCTGGCAGCGTGTCGGCAAGGAACCCTCAGGGCAAGCATTTAACTCACTAATCCAGCTTGAGATGGAACAAGGAATACCGAGAAACCCGTTTATTAACGCAGGCGCGATTGTGGTAGCCGACCTACTGCAAAGTCGCTTATCGGCGCCTAGGCAGCGTCTATTGGAGTTTGTTAGAACACTTTCAGGTGACAACCATATTGTCTACGATAAGATCGTGGCAGCTTCAGAAATGATGCACAGTGACCGCAATGCGGCTATCGCTTATCTAATGCGCTCGTTTGGCAACTTTAATAACGATGTTATTCCTGTTCTCAATAACTATTTCCATGCCTGCGCTTTAAAGATGAGCTGTGTTGATCTTGCCAAAACCTTTAGTTATTTAGCCAATCAAGGGCAATCCGTAAATACTAAGAAGCAGATCATCACACCGACACAAACCAAGCAGCTCAATGCGTTATTGGCGACATGCGGCCTCTATGATGGTGCCGGGGAG
This sequence comes from Vibrio sp. ER1A, assembly GCF_000733315.1. Taxonomy (NCBI): domain Bacteria; kingdom Pseudomonadati; phylum Pseudomonadota; class Gammaproteobacteria; order Vibrionales; family Vibrionaceae; genus Vibrio; species Vibrio sp. ER1A. The sequence continues at coordinate 38,500 of NZ_JPJA01000006.1, read as the reverse complement.
TTTGCTTACCGTGTCGGCATGCCAGGTAAGTCAGGTGTGGGCGGTGGCATTATTGCAATGGTTCCGGGTGAAATGACTATCGCGGTTTGGTCTCCAGAACTGGATAAATCTGGTAACTCTCTCGCTGGGACGAGAGCGTTGGAGATGCTTTCGGAGCGAATTGGACGTTCTATATTTTAATTGAAAAGGGAGGCATTTCGCCTCCCTTTTTACATAAAGCCTTCAAGTAAATCATTTAAAAACAAACGACCTTTATCGGTGATCTGCCACTCTTTCGAGGTCTCACTGATGTAGCCTTTTTGTTTCGCCCAAGTTAACTTGTCTTCGATATCTCTTTCAGACAAACCTGTTCGCTCTGTAAATTCAACTCGCGGACATGCTTCCAACAACCTGAAACGGTTCATGAAGAACTCAAACGGACGCTCTTCCGGAGCCACTTCGGTTTGAGAATCTAGGTATGGCTTTAACATATTGAGATAGCCGCGTGGGTGCTTCACTTTAGTCGTTCGAACAATACGACCATCGGAAAAACTCAACTTACCATGGGCACCGCAGCCAATACCTAGGTAATCGCCAAAACGCCAGTAGTTTAAGTTATGCTGACATTGAAAGTCTGGCTTGCTATAGCCCGAAATCTCATATTGCTGATAACCAGCCTCCACCAGCATTTGATGTCCTTGCTCGAAGATATCCCAAAGATCATCATCATCTGGCAATGTAGGTGGCTTAGAGTAGAACAGGGTATTCGGCTCGATTGTGAGTTGGTACCACGAAAGATGCGGTGGCGCCAATTCAATCGCCTGCTTAAGATCACTTAATGCGTCATCAATAGATTGATCTGGTAATCCATGCATAAGATCCAAGTTAAAGCTGTTTAAGCCAATTTCATGAGCCAGCTTTGCTGCATTGACCGCTTCACTTTCACCATGAATTCGTCCTAAGCGCTCAAGTTTGGTTTGCTGAAAGCTCTGCACACCAATAGAGATGCGTGTGACACCTGCGACTCGGTACTGCTCAAATCGTGCAGCTTCGATCGTTCCTGGATTGGCCTCCATAGTGATTTCTATGTCATCACGAAATGGAATACGCTCCCTTACTCCATCAAGCAACTGCTTAATGTATTCTGGAGCGATTAAACTTGGTGTACCACCACCAATGAAAATTGAGTACAGCGGGCGAGAATCTGAAGCCAATCCGTATTGACGAATATCAGTATCTAAATCCTCAAGTAACGCCGTTATGTATGCTTGTTGGGGAATATCTCCCTTTTGGGCATGCGAGTTAAAGTCGCAGTATGGACATTTTTGAACACACCAAGGAATATGGATATAGAGACTCAGCGGCGGCGGTACCAGCACAGGTGTTTGCTCCATGTTAAAGACCTTGCGCATTAATCGTTGCGAAAAGCTCCTTTAACGCTTTACCGCGGTGTGACAGCTGTTTTTTACGTGCAGGTTCTAGGTCAGCAGACGTACAGTTGTCTTCAGGCACAAAGAAAATAGGATCATAACCAAAACCATTGTCGCCACTTGGCTCCGTTAGAATACGACCTTCCCATTTTCCATGGCAAACGATCGGCGTAGGATCAGCGGCATGACGCATTAATACCAACACGCAATGAAACCGTGCAGTCCTCTGTGCTTCAGGAACCCCTTTCAACTCTTCTAGTACTTTATCTAGGTTATGCTTGTCCGTTGCTCCTTCTCCAGAGTAACGAGCAGAGTAGATCCCCGGTGCGCCTTTTAAGTAATCAACTTCTAACCCAGAGTCATCTGCAATCGCAGCTAGTCCTGTTTCTTGAGCGGCATGTCTGGCCTTAATGATGGCATTCTCGATGAATGTCGTACCGGTTTCAGCCACTTCTGAGACATTGAATTCACTTTGGGCATGGACTTCAAAACCAAAATCAGATAGCAAATCAGCCATCTCTTTCACTTTGCCTTGATTGCCGGTTGCAAGTACGATTTTTTTGCTCATGGGGTTCTCTCGAGTTAGTAAGCTTAAGCGTTGGTATTTATTGGAACCTTAAGGTTCTACATACAGTTTCTGACTAAAGGTAATAGGACCGCGACCTTTGTTTCCAGCATCAATATCAATCGTGAATCGATATTGCTCTTCGTTCACGATAGGAAATTGAGCCAAGTAGTATATCGCATCTCCTTCCTTAATTTCTTTAAACTCGAGCGTTTTGGTTTGGCCAATCAGGTTTTTAGCATTGCCTTTTATCGATACTGGCATGGCAGGCTTACCCGCGCTTGAACGATCAAGGACACTGATATTCACCGTTGCAACAAACTCATTACGCTTCAAACCATAGCTACGCGCCACTTGTGGCGTCATAAACGTCGAGTTAAACACCACATAATGCACTTCTGCATCCTTGATTGTTTTGAACTGTTCCGCTTGAGCTAACCCAGCCACCATCAATGCCGAAATCAACAATAACCACTTTTTCATTGTTCTTCTCCTTTAAAAAAGCCCTCATAAGAGGGCCATAAATTCCTTGGGAATCAGTACAGGTGACACTATTCGAAGTTGTTTGTGCCTTCCAAGCTCACCTTTCTCAATCAACACTTGTCCCTTTGCGACTTTAAATTGTTTAGCAAGGTACTTGCTCAAATGCGCATTGGCCTTTCCATCAACAGGAGGGGCAGTAATCGCCACCTTAAATTCTTCTCCATGCTCTCCCACCAGCTTGTCTCGACTGGCTTTAGGTTGAACATAAATACGAAGAATGAGCTCTTCTCCATCCTGTTTTACGGCTGACATTAAAGTCGATACCAAATTGGACCAATAAGATCGCCCATTAGGAAATTAGCAAACTGCAGCACAATAAATAGCACTAACACACTCAAATCAAACCCACCCATCGCTGGAATGATTCGGCGAATTGGTGCCAGCATAGGCTCTGTCAATTGATGGAAGACATACTCGATCGGACTGCGCCCTTGACTGACCCAGCTTAAGATTGCACGAATTAATAGTACCCAGAACAACAATCCACCCGCGGCTTTAATCAGAGAAAGCAAGCCTAGGAACAAGAAGTCAGCACCGAAGCTAAAGTTGCCACCAGAAGCTATCAGTACCAAAGCCACGTATTTACCAACACAAAGAACGTAAGCAAACAGTAACGTCGCCATATCAATAGCGCCAATAGACGGAATAATTCGTCTTAGTGGCGCTACTACAGGTTGGGTTGCTTTCACAATAAACTGTGAAAACGGGTTGTAGAAGTCTGCGCGTGCTGCCTGTAGCCAAATGCGCAAAATCACGACCATAATGTAGAGATCAAACAAGGTCGAAACCAAGAAACTCATTGAATTCATAACTAGCCCTTACGAGTTATCATTGTTGGGATTAAAACAGTTTTTCCATTTCTTCAGCACGGGTCACGGCCGATTGCATCGCTTTAGCAACAATGCCTCGAATATCATTTTCCTCAAGCGTACGAACCGCTTCTGCCGTTGTCCCTCCTTTAGAGGTGACCTGTTGGCGCAGGGTAGCTAAATCAGTCTCTGGATTCTCATTAACCATTTTGGCTGCGCCTAATGCGGTTTGTTGCACCAACAATCGAGCGGTGTCTTCATCAAAGCCACTTGCTATCGCTTGTTGCTGAATCGCTTCCATGAACAGGAAGAAATACGCCGGAGCACTACCAGCGGCAGCAATAATGTCATTGATGCCGGATTCTTGTTCAACCCAACAAACTTTACCAACAGCCTGCATCAGCTCACCTGCATAGGTTTTATCACTAACTGGTGTTATTGGGGAAGCAAATAGACCACTCATACCCTCACCTAATAAAGAAGGTGTATTCGGCATTACTCGAATCAGATTTAGTGGGCTGGCAAACATTTGTTGTAGACGCTCTATTGAGATTCCGGCAGCAATTGAAATGACCAGTTTGCCCTGAAAATCAATCGACTGAAGTGGTTTAGCCACTTGTTCCATTAATTGAGGTTTCACAGCCATCACAATCACATCGGCTTGTTGTGCTGCCTCAGTATTGTTCGTCGTCACTTGAATATCATAAGCCTGCTGCAAAGCAACTAACTTTGCTTCGCTGGGATTTGTCGCAGTAATACAATCTGGACGGTAGCCACTGGCCACCAATCCCGCGACGATGGAGCGAGTCATATTGCCCGCACCAATGAATGCGATCTTTCTTTGTTCCATTAACCCTATCCTAAATTAGAGGTACTTTGCGTCACTCTCTTATGTGTTACGCTTTGTTGCTGTAATCTCTCGCACCAAAGATAGCTGTTCCAATTCGAACTATGGTACTTCCAGCTTCTATCGCCGCTTCCATATCACCACTCATACCCATCGATAGCGTATCGACTTGAGGGTGCTTTTCTGCCAGCAAGCTTTTGACCTCTGCCAGTGCTTTAAAAGCAATGAGCTGAGATTGATAGTCACTAACATTCTCTGGAATTGACATTACTCCTCTTAACGTGAGGTTTGGTAATGAGGAAATCAATTGGGCAAGCTCTAAAACTTGCTCGCTATCGACACCAGACTTACTTGCTTCACTGCTAGTGTTCACCTGAATCAGTACTTGAATAGGCTTCATACCTTGAGGGCGCTGATCATTAAGTCGTTGGGCGATTTTGGCACGATCTACAGTATGAACCCAGTCAAAGTGCTCTGCGACTGGTCGTGTTTTGTTCGACTGAATAGGTCCAATAAAGTGCCATTCAATATCTATATCACCATGTTGTTCATTGAAATGAACAACTTTAGAAACGCCTTCTTGAACATAGTTTTCGCCAAAACGACGTTGACCTGCCTGACATGCGTCTAAAATTGCCTCAATAGGCTTAGTTTTACTGACCGCGAGCAATTGCACATCACCTTGCGCTCTCCCGCACTTTTGCTCAGCCTGTGCAATTTGGGAGGTGATTAGTTCGATATTTTGTTGAATACTAGTCATAGCTTACAAATTATAAGGAAAATGAATGGATATCACCGAGTTACTAGACTTTAGTGTAAAGCATAACGCTTCAGATCTACACCTTTCTGCTGGTGTCCCACCTATGGTACGTATTGATGGTGAAGTAAGAAAGCTTGGTATCCCTGCTCTTGAGCATTCTGAGGTCCATAAATTAGTTTTTGACATTATGAATGATAAACAGCGCAGCGAATACGAAGAGCATCTCGAAATCGATTTTTCATTTGATGTGCCCGATATCGGTCGTTTTCGTGTCAATGCGTTTAATCAATCTCGTGGCTGCTCTGCCGTTTTTCGTACCATCCCCAGTGAAGTCCCAACACTGGCGCAAATAGACGCACCCGACAAATTTTCCGAGATAGCCAGTTTAGAACGCGGCTTGGTATTAGTGACAGGGCCGACTGGTTCGGGTAAATCAACGACACTAGCTGCCATGGTCGACCACATTAACCAACATCAAAACAAACATATTCTGACCATTGAGGATCCTATTGAGTTTGTTCATCAGAATAAAAAATGTTTGGTTAACCAGCGAGAAGTTCATCGCGACACCCACAGTTTTAAAGCTGCACTCCGCTCTGCACTGCGTGAAGACCCGGACATCATTTTAGTCGGTGAGCTTCGAGATCAAGAGACCATTAGCTTAGCTCTTACCGCTGCCGAAACCGGCCACTTAGTCTTTGGCACTCTGCACACGAGCTCTGCAGCCAAAACCATTGACCGGATTATTGATGTATTTCCAGGCCAAGACAAAGAAATGGTTCGCTCTATGCTCTCAGAATCTTTACGAGCTGTTATCGCACAAACTCTGTTAAAGCGCGTGGGAGGTGGGCGCATCGCTTGTCATGAAATTATGCTAGCGACACCCGCTATCAGAAACCTAATTCGAGAAGATAAAGTAGCTCAGATGTACTCAATTATCCAAACAGGTGCGGCAAGTGGTATGCAGACCATGGAACAGCACTCTAAACGGTTATTGTCTCAAGGATTGGTTGAACTAGAAGAAGTGAATAAGAAGATTGAACAACATGGTTCAATGTTTCAATAGGACGAGATAATGCACAACATTGATACTATTCTAAATCACATGCTTGACGAAAAAGCCTCTGATCTTTACTTAACAGTCGATGCGCCACTGTTATATCGCGTAGATGGCGAACTGCAAGCAAAAGATGACAAGCTCACTACAGAGGCGATTCAAGCGCTTTTAAGCAGCGTCATGGAGCGTTCTAAGTACTCGGAGTATCAGACAACAAAAGAAGCTAATTTTGCGATAGTGAAGCCATACGGCCGTTTTAGAGTAAGTGCATTCTACCAGCGAGAATTGCCTGGTGCAGTCATCCGAAGAATTGAAACTCAGATACCGACCTTCGAGCAGCTTTCGTTGCCAGAAGTATTGCAAGATCTTGCAATAGCTAAACGCGGTTTAGTCTTAGTGGTAGGAGCTACTGGTTCGGGTAAATCTACCACTATGGCAGCGATGACAGGTTATCGAAATCAGCACCGCAGTGGTCATATTCTTACCGTCGAAGATCCCATCGAATTCGTTCATGAGCACGCAAAATGTATCGTGACACAGCGTGAGGTTGGGCTGGATACTGAAAGCTATGAAGTTGCTCTTAAAAATTCACTTCGACAAGCTCCTGATATGATTTTAATTGGTGAGATACGTTCTAGGGAAACGATGGAATACGCCATGTCGTTTGCTGAAACTGGGCACCTTTGTATCGCAACATTGCATGCGAATAATGCTAGCCAAGCTTTAGAGCGAATACTACACCTTACACCGGAAGATAGACGGGCACAGTTCCTCTTTGACTTATCTTCGAATTTAAAAGGCATTGTAGGACAACAGCTCATTCGAGATAAGAATGGACAGGGCCGTCACGGCGTTTTCGAGGTTCTACTAAATAGCCCTCGCATTTCCGAGCTCATCCGTAAAGGTGATTTACATGAAATCAAAGCTGCAATTGCGAAAGGTAAAGAAGTCGGAATGCAAACCTTTGATCAGGCCTTATTTGATTTGGTTTCAGCTGGCAAGATAAATCAAGAGGACGCTTTACACAGTGCTGATTCGCGAAATGATCTCAGATTAATGTTAAAGCTTCAAAGTAATGACAATAACAGCTCATCAAACCTTAGCGATATTAAGATTGATATGAGCTAATCACAGGCTCTAACCAGCATGAGAAAAGACTGTATTACTGCAATACGGTCTTTTTTACAGTTCAGGAGAGGGAAGGCAAACTCAAGATAACAAAAAAGGCTGCATCGTAAGATGCAGCCTTATAATGTGGCTCCCCCTGCGGGACTCGAACCTGCGACATACGGATTAACAGTCCGCCGTTCTACCAACTGAACTAAGGGGGAATTGCTTTTCGCAATAAAGTGGTGCCGACTACCGGAATCGAACTGGTGACCTACTGATTACAAGTCAGTTGCTCTACCTACTGAGCTAAGTCGGCACTTAAAGCAAGCTTTTGCTTACTTTTAAAAGTGGCTCCCCCTGCGGGACTCGAACCTGCGACATACGGATTAACAGTCCGCCGTTCTACCAACTGAACTAAGGGGGAATTACTTTACGTAATAAATGGTGCCGACTACCGGAATCGAACTGGTGACCTACTGATTACAAGTCAGTTGCTCTACCTACTGAGCTAAGTCGGCGACACTTTATTTGTTATTGCTCGTACTACTGTTAACAGCACCAACAATCTAAATTGTGGTGCCCGGAGGCGGAATCGAACCACCGACACGAGGATTTTCAATCCTCTGCTCTACCGACTGAGCTATCCGGGCGACGAGGTGTATTAAACGGTTTTTCGTCCTTTACGTCAACACTAAATTGCAAAAAAAATATCGTTTGGTGCTTTTCTATACTTAGCGTTCTGTTTTTATTCATTTGGCGCTCAAAAACAAGCCCTAGCAGTCGTTCGGCTCATTTAATGAATATAGATAAACTAGGCTCATTAACTTTCCCAGCACCAAATAAGTTAAGATTTTGTCCCCTAGTACAAAGAGAAAAACCTTGATGACTGAACCTCACAGCGAGCTACTTTGTGGTACAGCTCTAACGACAGCTGATTTAATGAACGAGTGGCCTGCTCTGTTTCTTCTACAACCGAGCGAAGTTCACTGCCACTTTGTTCAATCATGTTGATTCGTTGATAGGTATCGTCACTCACCTCTGTTTGTTCTGTTGTCGCTATCGCGATTTAAAGGCAAACAGCCTCTAAACAGAGCAACGACTTCTTGCAAAGCAGCTAAGGCAGTTTGTGGCTCAACAACCGTCGCTTCACTAGTCTGTGCGCAACAATTGATACTTTAAATGGCATGTTGTGAGCCTGACTGCAGGCTGCCTATCATTTCTTTAATCTCTTTTGTACTTTACTGAGTTCGGCCAGCAAGATTTCTGACTTCATCAGCAACAACGGAAAAGCTTGTGCATTACTCGCCAGCACAAGCAACCTCGATAGCGACATTCAATGCAAGTAGTTCGACCTGCTCAGCGATATCACTATCACACCCAGAACCCGTGCGATATTGTGAACATCAGAATCAAACTCAAAAACAGCGATCTCGATTTAATCGGTAGGAGTTGCCTCGTCAGCAGCAGATCGAGCGACAGGATACTTCGAAGGAGTCAATTAAATCATAGCGGTAGCAATCATTTCTTTGCTCTGCTGCTGCGTAGAAGTCAGCATCGACATCGTCAATGAGCGTTTACTTTCATCACTTACTTGTACCGTAATGGAAACTGTCACTTTCTCAATGCTAGACAAGAGTTAAATTAGAAACAAATTCGTTTGTTGTACTGAGTGTAGATACTTCCCTCATAAGCCATTTGTCCAAATTTGGTCGTGATATTTTCTTCAGCTAGATTTTGCACCGCAAGCAATACCTCTTGTGGGTCTCCTCCATGAATAGCTGAAATCCTCTTTAGTGATAGCAGTAACAAAGAAACGATAGCTACAACAAGGATCAAACATAAGAAGTGGTGTTCTCTCAGCTATTGATAGCTTATATTCTGTGTCCACACTCGGAAGCTTCTGAGTCCAGCTATATGCGACTGCCATACTTGTAGTGTTGCCAAGCTCAGAAAGGATAATGTCTGTAACACTTTGTCCAACACCATCTTTGAAATTGTGAAAACTCGTACCATAATGCAGAAGCACAGGATCAAGAGGAACAACAATAAACGTCCTATCCTCATCAGCTATATAAACGTATTCGCTATCTTTGTAGATGTCATTGCACCGTATTCTTATGGCGATAGTCTTATCTTCTTGCTCTGTTAGCTTGCCCCCTAAGGATAGTTTTTCTAACTGAACGCTGTGGAGTAGGTACTAGTAAAAACGTCTGTAACTCATGCTTTATCTTCTGCATTGCTTGCTACTCGAAGCGACCACAATACTATAGTCTAATAAGCGGTATAGCAGGCAATGACATAGAGTCATCTCTTATTTACTATCTTTCAGCTTATTGTCTTCAGCACAACGGTGCACTAGGGGAATGACAGCAGGCTCATATTGAAAGGAATATCAAAAGCCTTGTGGATATCGATATGGTGGTAGGGAAAGTGCACTTACTCTAGGGTAATGTTCTACGTGTGAAGCCACCTTTTGAGAAACGTAAAAGTCCCAGTCTTTCGGCGGAGGCGCCTAGCCTAAGGTTGAAATCAACCGGAAGTCGATCAAATTTTAGATAATAAAAAACCCGACGCTTTCGCATCGGGTTTTCTAATAAGTGGCGGAGTGGACGTCATCCGAACCGAACACCTTGAATACTTGCCGTATTTGGCTTCAAAAGGGATAGTACCCCTTTCGAATGATGCGCAGTGTACCCATACGTGTACCTAAAGTCAATACCTACTCTTTTTAAAATGAAATGAGACATATAGCTTCACTGATATGCATTAATTATTCGTTTTCTTCGCATCAGCTACGAACAATTGTTCACCCATTTTTCGATAGCTGTTAATCATAGATTGTCCCTTATCTGATATCAACCAATCACTTAGTACACGAGCACCCTTGGTATTAAGAGTAGGATAACGCTCTGGGTTCACAAGAATGACTTGGTATGGATTGAAGAGTTGCTTATCACCTTGAAACAATATTTCAAGGTCAAGCTTAGCTTGATAAGCAAGCCAAGTACCACGGTCTGTCATCGTATAACCTTGCATTTCTGAGGCCATATTAAGTGTTGGCCCCATTCCTTGGCCTACAGAACGATAGCCACCAAAATTAGGCTTCAGTTTCGTCTTTTTCCAGATTTCCAACTCTTTTTTGTTAGTGCCTGAATCATCACCACGAGATATGAAAATCGCGTTAGTTTTAGCAATGTTTGAGAATACTTCTTCTATCGTTTTTTGATCGTGTACATCTGCACTGTCTTTCTTTGGTCCAACGATAATAAAATCATTATGCATCACACTATGTGGTTCAATACCGAAGCCTGAGTTTACAAAACTTTGCTCAGCCTTTGGAGCATGCGTCATTACTACATCAACATCACCGTTTTCTCCCATCTTTAATGCTTTTCCAGTACCTACTGCAATAACATCGATATGATAACCGGTGTCTTTTTCAAACGCAGGGAGCAGGTAATCGAGTAAACCTGAGTGATATGTACTTGTGGTAGTTGCCAAACGAATATGATTAGCTATGGATGCGCTAAAAGCGGAATAACTTGAAAACATCAGGGATAATATTACTAATGAGTGTATCATTCGTTTCAATTTCATTAATTACTCCTTGTTAGAAAATATTAATTAAAAACTTTTAATACTAAGCAGATATCGTCGTTCTTTGATAGATGAAATATATTCACTACGTTATAAAATATCGAAATTTCCATCGACTTTAGAAAATAATGAACACGATTCTAGATACACCCGAGTTCAGGTAATAAGTGCGACACTTCATGGATAGAGCTAAGGAAGACAACCACTAGTTGAAATTGGAATGCTCTCCTGATCAGAGAAACAAGCTGCACAGTAAAAGATATCTTCAGAGCATATTGAGTTCACCCTATTGCTCATTGAACATGATTGGAGTCCTTAGCAAATCTCGGATGTGCTGACCTCTGTTAGGATACCCGTATGAATTTTATCAATACATCGCTGATAATAATGCTCTGGGGCAAGCTTTATCATCATTTAAAGCAAGATCATAAACGATACTGCAAAGGTAAAAGAACGACGGCGGAGCAATCAAATACTGTATCGAGAGATGAATGACCAAATGTTGCAGATACTTGTGAACGCTTTGGTGACTGGGAAATCGATACGGTCTTAGGTAAGCATGATACTGGTTCCATTGTAACGCTACTGAATCGCAAGAGCCGCTGCTTCTTGATACAAAAAGTGGATTCAAAGTCAGGTAAGGATGTAGCTAAAGCCACTATTGAGTTGCTCAAGCCATACACAGGGCATGTACTACCATCACCGCTAACAATGGTCGGGAGTTTGCCCGCCATGAGTTAATTGAAAAGGCGTTGGATGCAGAGCGTTACTTTGCTCATCCGTGCAGCTCGTGGGAACGTGGGAACGTGGGAACGTGGGAACGTGGGAACGTGGGAACGTGGGAACGTGGAGCAAATAGAAATGCCAATGGATTACTTCGTCAATATGTATCCAAGAAGTCAAACTTGCGTTGAAGTTGGAGATGAGGTGATACAACTTGCGATGTTGAGAATAAACTTTAGGCCGAAAAAGTGTTTATTAGATAGCGAAGTGTCGCACTTTAGATTTGAAGACGTGCTTTACCCAGAGGGTAAAGTCATCAATACAAATTGAAGAAGTTAACATCATAAATTTATTTAAGTCTTGTCTGTGGGTTTGATTCGATCTACACATCATTGTGAAAGAGTCTATTTCTGCATAACTCATACTCCTTTTAGGGACACATCGCCACGGCAACTGGCTGAACAATATGCCACTACACCTAAAAAACAGAGACTAAAATTACAGATTTTTTGATAAGCGAGTTTCATAGGGCTATCCACAACCGCCAGATTATGCCAAAGATTGTGGAACTATTCGATCACATCGTCGCTATAAACCCCTTCTTGCTGACAGTAGTGATAGAACTTTTTAACAACAGTAACAAACTCCCAGAGTTCGTCATTATAAACACCATTAGGCACCACTGCTTGCGCCTCCATTATTTGCTTCATCTCCGACGACAAATAAACTATCCCATCCTGGAGCCGCATTTTACGACATTCTGACTCTCGAAATTCTTGAGTCAACTTTTTACGTTCCTCTGAAAGGGTTTGCTCAAGCTTATCAAACCGCTCAGCAATCGAAGGCTTGTGCTCTTCAGCAGCCGCTTCCGCGATGAGGTTAAAGACCACTGAGTTTTTGCTTGATTTCCTCTTCTTAGCTAAACGTTCAAGCTTATTGTGTATAGGGACAGGCATTGACACACTATACGTTTTCTTATCTTGAGGAAACGCTCTCCCCCAGCGCTTTTGAATACTGACTAGATGCGGCTGCCCATCAGAACTGTCAAGCCACTCTGCTACCTCAACACTTGCCCGATAATCTTGATCACGTAACTCAGCCCTAGCTTCCACAGGTATACGAAAAAATCTCTCTATCTCCACCAACCAACCTTGATGTTTTTGTTTTTTTGCATCGAACCCAACTAGGTGTCTCTCTAAAGGATTAAAATTTGTTAAACGACTCATTGTCTCGCACCCACTTTTTTTTAAATAAATATAATACTACATTATGCATATCACACTACGTGCAATATACACGCAACAACCCAAACCACACGCACCAAACTTAACTTCAAAACCTATTTACACCGTACAGCAACCCTAGGTAATTACGGGCACTCGCTACAGTCAGCTTGCCAAAACGCTTAATTAGAATTAGTGTGGTTAGTATGCTAGTTCAACTAAAAAATTACAAATTCATTTATTTTACTATGGCGAAGAAATGAAGGATTTTAAAAGGCGTATTACGACAATCAGCACTGTCATTCCCAGTAAAGGATATACTGTCTACTGCCAATCAAAAGAGGATGGGGTACAGATAACTTCATGGTCCCCCTCAACGAGTGCTCTAGGAAAGCCGCGAGAGGTTTATAACGAGTGGTTTGAGCAAGCCTCTGGTTGCATTACGAAAGAAAAACTTAATATGGTGTGCATTTTTCCTGTCGCAGCGGACTACCCTAACGCTCTTATCTCGTTGATAGACAGTGAAGTACACTTTCCTTATGGGGACACATCATTACTGTCTAGATCTATAGCTCAACGCTGGAAGCAAAAAGCGATCTCCTCTAGCACAATAATCAATGCGCTCCTTCAACTAAAAATACCATTGAATCATCTCTCAGAGGCGCATCGTTTGATTGTCCTCGTTCTTAAACATGTTTGGCTGCCATTTGGCTTAGTGTCAATCTCCGGCACACAAATGTCACGCAAACTGTCAATGCCGAAAGAAAAGGTCGAGACATTGCTCTCATGGTTTTGCGAGCTCAAGCTGATAGAACACCATTGGCAAAAGAGCCTGTGTATTAATCGCACCTTTTTAAAGCATTTCACAGACTACCCTGTGGTAAAGACATATGTCGTTCAGTATTGTAAGCAACTAAAGATACGTACCTGCTCGGACTACCAGGCAGCTAAGGCGTTTTTGACGCTGAGGAAATACCTGTTAAAGTTAAGCCACACCTATCCAGTAAAAGAACATGAAAAACGGCTCCAAATAACAAAGAGATTCATCCTAGACCACCATTTCAAACTCAAAGGACGTCCAAAAAAAGACTTTGAGATGCTAGTTTTGTCGGATTACCAATATGATCTATTCCGTGTGCCTCAGCCTCACTCTAAACACTCAGACTCAACTTTACATCCGAATGAAGGGAAAGCATGAATACATAGTTGCCACTGACTCTGCCGCATTGACCATGCTGCCATTTGAATGCCTATTCACTGAGGGAGGATACACACATTACGTCACCCATCTTAAGATGGAACTTAAGAAAGTTGGACTGCTCTATCTAACTCAGTGCTTTCAAGACGGCAGAATCAAAAGAAAAAGTACACACCGTATCGCGATAGAGAATTACATTGATGAAATTGCCGTCATTATCCCCTCTCCCATTCAACTTCACTCGCATTATGATAAGCAGGCGCTTATTCTGGCGTCATACCAAGAGATCGTTTGTTATCCAAGAAGGGCTTACTGCGATAAACCTATTCTCCCTCAAGCCATAGATAACAAAATACTATCCTTAACAGCAAAGAGAATTCTCCAAATTGTAGCGAGGTGCACCAATTTAATTTCGGATGAGTGTTGCATCACTTGCACGGATCTCTACCGTCTAGCAGACATTCCAAGAGCGACTATCGATAAAGTCATGAACTCACCTGTAATACGAAGCGTATTGGTGAAAGAAAAGTTCAATGGATGTAAGGAGATGGGATTTTCTTGGACGGAAAAAGGAAGAAACATCATGTTGATGACATCGTTAGAGAATTATGCAGCTAGACAATCCGATGGATTGGGAACCGATTGGCCCAATTATTCATTCCGGGTTCATACCGTACTCATCAAACGATTGAGAGATGAATATAAGAAACAACTAAAAAAGAGCCAAAACCCAACAGTGCAAAAAGAAGCTGCGATCTCCTTAACCTTATTAGATTCGTACTAATAACTAATCCAATACAGTCATGAGCATTGCTTTGTAATTATCACTACGGAGCAATCTCATGACAGCAACACTGACTCAACCCGACCTCAAACTTATCCGAATTAACGACCTCGCCCAAATGATTGGCTACCATACAAGCTCAATCAACCACATGGTTTCAGAAGGTCGCTTCCCCCAACGAATAAAAATAGGACCAAGAGCCAGCGGCTGGCTCCTTCCTGAAGTTAAATCGTGGATAAATCAAACTTGGAATTTTGGTGATTCATACAGCCCACCGTTACTCGACGAACCTCGTTTATTAAATAGGAAAGAAGTCCTCTATATTCTTGGCGTTAAAAGAGATTCGCTGTACCGAATGATTGAAAGAGAAGAATTTCCAGAAGGGAAAGTACTAGGTCACCGAGAGCGGCGCTGGCACTACAACGACATCATGAGTTGGCTGGCAAGTAAAATTCAAGAGCGAGATAACAAGGTGGATTAAACATAAACGCCCTCCTCTAGCTAAACACACCACCAGCAACATTTAAAACGCACAACGTAACCCTTCACTCATTTCATTCGATTGTCCTCAACGACCTTCACTAATATTATTCTCAGATTCTACCAGTGAATAGTGGAATCATTTGCTCTGGGGATATTCTGACACTTGAAGACAAGAATGAGGCTAGCATCCTATTTAGAGAGCACTCATGAAGACACTGTCCATTTCCACGCCAAACAACGCTGTATTATTTGACTCATGCTTGTTACATCAAATCCATGCCACATTAGCAAGACTCACTCACTTAGCTTTTCGTCGCCATTGTCAGAGGCTTTGCTTAAGATTTACCGTCTCTCAAACACAGGCGATTGACGTTACCCTATGTCAGCAGAAAACCGACGACTGGAAGATAGAGCACATCACACAATGGCAAAGACTCGATACCAGCCAACCTTCTATTTCGCATTGGTTCGATTTTAAGAAACATCACTTTCAAACCACCGATACCTCTTATTATTCGATGAACTCCATGCAACACGACACTCGATTAAAAGATAGCTTTGAACGCTGGCAATCCATATTTCTTAGCTCACCGATTGTTGATGCTCAGTTAAGGTTACTGCCTTAACACATAACCCGACGCTTTAAAGGCAGAAGGGCGATATAACGCCCTTTCTACCATTTCTATTCGTCTAGCTTAAGTGAAGCGCAACTAAGTTTGCGATAGCCACTAATACATGCTTATTCAAACTATCAGCCCACCAGCACATAGCGATCACCCAAATACCAACATAGGTCGTCGGCTAGACTCTCCTACGTGCAGACAAAACAACACTGGCGATTCTCTTGGATGCAGACCAGTGCTCAATGGAAAAAAGTACCCGACATTTGAACCTCTAGAGCAAGTACTAGATACGGTAAAGAAAAACCAACATGGTTGTTTTTGGGGATAACACGTCCCCCAAAACTTATCCTCTCCCCAAAGCTAACTTCCGAGTGGATGTTGAACCATACGTGACGCTCAAAAAGCCACTAATCGCCTTATTGGGCAAGAGCTTTTATCTCAACATTCATATCACTTATTTTCAGAATGAGTTCGGATGTATTAGTACTCCAAGCTTTATTTATCTATTTATCTATTTATCTATTTATCTATTTATCTAACACTATCTAGTACTACACTAATCAATACCACTAAAGTAATAACCACTACCTAGTCATAGAATAAGAATCACCTTATGCAGTGCATCATCAATATCGATAGCTTGTTCTTCGTATGTCGAGATAATAAACATAAAAGATAACCTTGAGCATGATGGACGATGGATAGGCGGCCGCCCTGTTTTGGTCATTGCAGTAGTGCTCATCAAAAGATGATAGTTCGAGATGATTATCGAGTATGCGATATCCCATATTGTCGATAATGTCAGGGATGAATTGCTCGTCAATGATGACAGAGACAAACATGTTTTTGTTCGAGTAATCGGCTTTGAAGTTAAGCATGACCGTGTCTCGTGGCGAATGATTTAGATTAGCTCACAAATAATTAATGCGTTCAAGTTCATATCTTGATGAAATGGCGGTAGGATCATAATTAAGAACGAGTGAGGGAGAAATCCTACTGGCTCGTTAGGCGAGCGAAAGGATAAGAACGAATGGAACTAACATGTCATTGCGGAGAAGTGCGATTAGATTTGGCATTTATCCCTCATGAGGTAGGAGAGTGCAATTGTTCTATTTGTAGACGTTACGCTGCATTTTGGGGCTACTTTTCACCAGATGATGTCACGACAGAAGGATGCACCAATTTCTACTGCTGGGGCGACAAAGAGGTCGAGTTTCACCGTTGCAGTAATTGTGGTTGCGTGACACATTACATTACCACGGATAAATGTCCTGAACGAATTCTAGCTGTGAATATGAAGCTTGCCTCCGTTGAAACACTGTCTCAATTACCAAAAAGAAAGATCAATGGAGCGTCGTACTAGCCCACCTAATAAGGCTATGTGTCACCAGAAGGAATGGAAGTACATATTGAAGTCACTTACCCAAACCAAGCTTAGGCCATCGATATCACGTATGCTCCAATGGCCATAGGGCTCTAATACTTAGTTGCTATTATCGACTGGTATAGCCGCAGGGTATTGTCTTGGCAACTATCCAACACCATGGACACGAGCTTTTGTATCGAAGCGCTTGAGGAAGCACTTAAACATTATGGGTCACCTGATATCTTCAACTCAGATCAAGGACTCAATGACCTCACTCCTGATGAGGCCTACTTCGGCAGACAAAGATACGCTGCATAAGCTGGTTCAACCACTTAAGAAATTAGCTTATGTGTTTCGAAAAGCACCTTGGTGAATTTGCCCGTGCGAGATTAGCCTTTAATATGGTTGATTATATTACTAGTGAAGGTTTACCTTTTCACGTTTTTGTTACTCGTGCTCCTCAAGCCATGGCCGCTCCGAAAGATCAACACGCCCTAGCCAAAGTTTTTAAGTTTAAATGTACTATCTGCTTTTCTCCGGAAAGGTAGATTAAGCAACAGCTTCAACTTGCTGCTCTTTCTCAATTGCTAGGCTCTCACGGTACTCTGCTGCTTCTGCTTTCAGAGTCCAGTGAACTTCATCTAAGCCTTGCTGCTCAACCGCCTGCTTAACTTCTGCAATTGTTGTCTTGAAGAACTCTTTACGAGGGTTAATCTTGTTTACAGACTGCTCATGGAATTTCTTGTGAAGCTCTTTTTCTAAGGCAGGGGCATCATCACTATAAATCATTGCATGCACATCAAATGAGAATGGTACAGACGCATCACCCAGCTCTTTAACTCGGTCCATTGGTTCAAGACGGCGAGTCATACCAATCTTAAAGACTTCCTTACCGAAGCTACCAACGTTACTGATTACATATACGTGACCACGGCGTGTCTGCTGTGCCATTGATAGAGCACGTTGGCCTTTCTCTTCAGCTTCTTTTAACTTGCTTTCAAGCTCTGCGAGTTGAGCTTCAAACTCAGCTTTTTGTTCCTCCGTTGCTTGACTAAGTGCTGAGCGCGCTTTTTCCAATGCTTTTTGTAGCAACTTCTCTTCTTTCTCAGCTTCTTTACGTGCTTTTTCTATTTCACGGATAGCGCGCTCTTCTTCGCGAATCTGAGCTTTAATCTCGGCTTGTTCTTCTTTTTCTATCTTTCTAAGTTCAAACGCCGCAACTGCCCATTTTAGTTCGGTTAGGCGAGCATCTAAGTACTCTTGGTTAATGCGAGCATTGCGAAAAGGTGTACCGTTATGATTCACCAATGCATAGGCATCGAGGATCTCTTGCTTAATTTTTCCAAAGTTATCGTGTTTCACTTTAGCTAATGCACTGTCGACCTTACCGTTGAATGCATCAACCGCAAAGTGGATTGCATAGGCCTTACGATGGACTTCTACGTAATCACATGCGCCCGCGTGACCTTCTTTCACCATTGCTTTAACACGTTTACGAGCAGCTTTTAGTTCTTCACCTGCTTCTTTATGACTGTACTCTTCGGCTAAATCATCTAACACAGAATGGTTTGGAATGATGTAATCATCTTTATACCCCTCAATCGTGTTACGCATTGCTCGAATCGCTTGTTCGTAAGAATCGGCTTTCGCTTTTGCTGCATAGGCATCACCGGCAATCTCTTGGGCTTGTGCTTCAGCAAAACTAACGACTTTACTTGCTTCTTCGCGCGCATCACTCTTGATGGTTTCAGCTTTTTCTTTGGCTTCATTTAGCTTTTGGCGAGTCTCTTTGCGAAGTGTTTCGGCCTCTGAAAGTACACTTTCTGCTTGGTGGCGTGTTGCGGCTGCATCTTTTTCAGCATCATCAAGAAGCTGTTGCGTATGTTTCTCCATGTTGATGATTGAACAGTATTTTTCTCGGAGAGTATCGACTTCATCACGAGCATTTTTCAATTCGCCTTGGCTAACCGTCAAATTCTGACGAACTTCAATGGTTTTCAATTTAGCTTCTTGAACTTCGTCCTCAAGCTGACGTTTCTTGCTCTTATTACGGAAGTGAAAAATCACAAGTAGCAGAAGAGGGAGGAAAAATATAGTGAGAGCTATGACGGTGCCTGTATCCATTTATATTACCTAGCTAGTTTTTTACTGATGTTAAAAAGGAAGTAGCCTACCTTTAGTCACTTGAGTGCCTTCTATGGGCGACCACAAGTAGTAAGTTAAGTCTTTATAAGTATCTGTTACAACTTTGCCTAAAATAACAAGGACAGACACTATAAGAATACCACTTTCTTCGCTCCTAACGATGGGCTTTTTTACTTTACCACACCTGTAGTTATTCATGATTTGTTACTATTACAAAGGTCGCGAATCTCACGCTTAGGTTTCGTTAATCTCACGTTTGGGACAGTTGAGTTGTATTTACGGTGCTGGTGGCGTAAGACGAGCAGGTGAATGTAATGAGTTTAGAGGGGGATTTGAAACCATAGTAAGACAATGCTCTACACACCAATGGATAGATGACCACTTAAACAAACAGTACGTTAATGGTGGTGATATCCATCATTGACACTCTGGAGTGTTAGACTCTAGTAAGCGGTAACAGCAGTAAATTGGATAACGTTTGTCGCCGTGGTCTCACTGGAGGGATATCGCCCTAAACGAAGAATAACGTCCGTGTTTTGGGCGTCGGTTTTCACATCCACTTTTCAACAACATCAAGACTTTCCACCTTTATGGTAAGCATTAAATACTGAGCAAATACAACTATTGAGTTTGTTATGAAACCCATTCATGACGAGATTCAATGATGACTAGCGATTACCCAAACCATCGTTATAACCTTAAGCATATTCAAGACATTGAGCACGTACTTCATCAAGCATTGACCCAATTTAAACGAGTCAGCATTTTTCGATTCGATGTGCATTACCCTAATTTCCATCCTGATGACCCAACATCTTATCGTACACAGGAGTTTACGAAGAAATTCCTAGGGTCGTTCACAGCAAAATTAGAGCACATGACAGGTCAAAAAGCCGCGTTCTATTACCTTTGGTGTAAAGAGCACCACATCGAGAAAGACACACCTCTACCGCACTATCACTTTGCCTTCATTCTTAATGGCAATCAGTTCCGAAACTGGGGGCGTTATCACTACCAAGGCCCCAGCTTAAAAGCGTGCGTTGAACAAGCGTGCTTAAGCGCGATGGGATTACCTTCGGAGTATGCGCCTAATGTCCTGCAATACGGCAGCGTGAAGAGTATTTGCACGTATGCAGGCAAAGATTATCAACCGCAATGGAATGGCGTACTAAAGATGCTCAGTTATCTCGCCAAACGGACAGGAAAAATACCAGGACAACGTTGCTGGGGGAAAAGCACTTTATAGCGAGAGCTAATCAAACCAACCATTCACCTCATATTCAAAACGTAAGGTAAGTGCTTTGTACTGCATCACCATACGTCTTTTAATCACAATACTCACTCAAGGACACCATTATCATGACTTATTTACATTCCGTTACCCCATGCGCTATCTACATTGATGGAGCAGCGCCCAATAATCAACACGGCTGTCTAAAAGGCGGCATCGGCATAGCGATTTACAATTCCGAGCAGCAATTGATTCATACTGAATCCATCACCATCCATCGTGCCACTGATAACGCAGAGCTAGAACTGATGGCGCTGGTGGAAGGATTAGAGTACGCCAATGACGGCGACACGGTCTATTCAGACAGTGAATATTGCGTAAAAGGTTACAATGAATGGTTAGACAACTGGAAAGCCAGAGGATGGCGTAAAGCCAATAACAAACCTATCGCCAATCGTGAACTGTGGCAACAAATCGACACATTACGAGCAATGAGGTTTATACAGGTAGTCAAAGTGAAAGCGCATGCTGGCATAGACGGTAACGAAAAAGCGGATGCACTCGCGACACAAGCCGCGATACGCTGACATTCCCCCTCTTTGAAATGAGACAAGGAGAGTCCCTCCTTGTCTATTCACTCACATCATTATCGAAAACAAACCGCCCACGTTTATGTTCAACACACAACATGGAGCCTATCTACATGAGCCGATATCGCTACCCTACTCTATCCCATCTTCCTCCTACACCGGATATTCAACACACTTTGTTGACGATTCAATCGGTACTCAACGATGCAATGGGACGCTACCAACAACTGGTAATCCTGCCAGTTTCATTAATCGTACCCATGGGACTGAACGTATACTGCAATGAAAACACCGGAGAGTCTCACCTACACCGTGTCATGGCCTCGCTACAACAGCGTATTAACGATTCTGCTGGGGGATATCATGAAAAAGGACAAATCGCTGGTGTGTGGGACGTTAACCGTACCGTCAGACCCACTAGGTACGAGTTATGTTTATTTCTCAATCAGACATGGATGCAATCTCATCCAGACAGTTATTCTTGTTTCGCAACACGCATACAAGAAAGTTGGCGGTCAGCCTTAGGTCTTTTACCTTCTCACGACACTTACCACGCCTCTGATCTTGTTTCTACATACAAAGATGAGGCGGTATCGATTAGTCAACAGCACGATTTTCTATTAGTGCAGAAACAGCTAAGCCATGTTTATAAACAGATAATCAACCATTTGATGCTAGACCAACCGTTGACTGCAAGCGATATACTCGGACGGGGTCTTTATATGCCACAAACGACACACCATTCCTGAACCATTGAGCCATGGCTCTACGTCTTACGAGAGCGCCATTTAGATCGGTTGGTATGAATACACGGCCAACACCTAATGCAGAAAGCGACAACAAGCATTTATTTGACAAACCAAAGCCATCATAACGCCAATTCACTTTCAATCCCGAATATTAAGCACTACGGTTAAATATAATCTAATGTTTCTGAGCTATATGATAAATGCCATGTCTGAACCTCAATACACTCAACGTCATACTGACATCATTACAAGTACTCTGGCTTATGGAAGGAGGAGTTTAACCGTAAAATTAGAACCCATTTATTGTCATCAATATCACCGCTTCATCGCTTTCGAGCTGTTATCTCAAATTCGATGCCATCACCATATCGAATCATCCGCTCGATTTTGGAGAGCACTTTCTGACAGCGCGCATAAAAAACTGACCAAACAACTGACGACCATCGCTCACCATATTTTGGTTCGTCATCACCAAACGACGACACCCCGTTTGTTCATCAATATTAGAGCCGATCACTTATCTGACGAGGCGTATATAAAAGCACTTCAGATTATTGCTTCACCTTTCCCTGTATGTCTTGAAGTCACGGAAGACTCGCTGCCACCGAATCACCACGCCTTCTCGCAGCTTGTATCAACCACCTCATCCATGGGCATCTCTGTTGCCCTTGATGACTTCGGCGCGGCAAAAGCCAACTTAGACCAGGTACTCAATGTGCCATTTGATATCGTGAAAATAGACAAGGATATTTTCCGCTCTTTACTATCAAAGCCAAATCTACTACAAGATCTCGTTTATCTCATAAAAAACCACACCGTTAACGTCGTCATTGAAGGATGCGAAACATATTCGGATTTTGTCTTGACCCAATCGTTAAACGTCATGACACAAGGGTATTTTTTCAACGATTTTAATGAGGGAGAATGGAGCCTAAACAAGCAAACGTAACGTGAGCCAAATAGATAATCAACCATTGGATGCTAAACAAGCCTTTACTAAAACGCATTTAGACCTGAAGGCAAACCATGCTAAGTGCACTGCTCTTCACTGATATGAAAAGACTCTAATTTCTTCTGTTGAGCATCAAATACTGTGATTTGATAATCGACATTCGCGTCAAGCAAACGGCGAGTGTCTTTATCCCCACAATAGTGCTGAGCAATATGTTCCGGTAACATTCTTAATTGCGCTCGATTGATATCAGGGATCATGATAGAAAGATAAATCGTATTCCTGACAGACTTCACAGAAATGATAGGAGAACGCTACGCCCTGTTGACCCTATCGTTTTTAAATTCACTGACTCGATTACTCGTAATTTGGGAAGCCATCGCATACTCTGGTCGATTTGAGCAACCCGTTAACATCACAGAGAGAACCCATATTTTCTAACAACCCCAAAGAATCGTTTCTTCCTTTTCTTTGGTATGAAGACTGCACGAAAGTGATATAATTATCAGGACTAGACATGGATGAACTTAGAGGCAATACTCAATGCTATGCGCATAGGTGGCAGAATCAACAAGGCAGAAGTGGTTATACGATCGCCTGTGAAAATGAGTGGCATCAAGTGCATGTGGCAAATCTATACATCCATCCGAACCATTAAACTATCAAGATTTAGCGGATACTGTTGTTGCTCGTGGCACATTAGCAATGTTATCACTCAGTGAGACGAATCTTAAAAAATGGACGTCTTAAAGAACTCTTGAGGATAAAGGTGCTGACAAAAGGTCCATCTCATACGGTACGTTATCGAGCTGACTATTTGGAACATTTTCCTCATACTGGCCTTGTTGCTTACCTTTCTTCTAATGTATTGATTCATTACTTACCGGATAAAGTCAAGAATCGTTTTCTTGATGCAATTTCTCCTCACCTAGAGCAGTTTGAGAAATTACATGATGAGGGCCCAGATAGACGGTAGGTGCACCAACTCCCTATTGATAGTAGGTTAGAGCCTGAATGGTTAAAGTTACAACTCAATCAATATTTTGGCTGTATATCCGATGCTATGTATTCTGCTCAATGGTTGGAAGTTACCTGCTCACCCAGTCAGCCAACGTGCCTACTACCGAAGAAATTTGGTCGATTAACTTAGATTTTGGTGAACCGAACAATATCAAACTATGCTATTCGCATAATAAATCCCAAAGAACAACGGCAAGTAAATCACTCATGCTAGACGTCAGCATTACTCCTAATTCAATAAGCGAGCACAAGAGTGTGTGGCTTTATTTCTATATACGTTTAATCCTTTGTTTACCTTTACATTCTTCGCTCTGGTTAACCAAATTGTGGTAATCAATGTATAATTAGCATATTCGAATAAAAGCAGATAAAACTACTATGTGTAAAGATACCAAATGGGGCATGGAGCCCAACGTTCCTCTAGCAAAACAACTCGCTAAACGTGATATACCTTTACTGGTCTATAACGCAGTCAATTTAGAAGGCGTTACCATGACTTTACCTGAAGTACAGACCATTCTAGATGGGATAACAGTAGGTGGACACAGGATCAGCGATCAAAACATGGCACAAAATCAAGCAAAAACATGGTTGTACATTTTTGAGTTAGTTGGTACTGGTCATTTCTCTTTCACCAAAGAAATTGCTCTAGCCCTTCACGCTATTGCAGCAGAAGAGGAAGCACTAGAGTGGGGCAAATTTCGAACTGGCTATATAAGCATTACTGGTTCTGAGTATGAGCCACCAGCTCCAGATGTGCTAGATCGAAAGTGGATAGAAATGGAAGCCATCATTTGTGAGCAGAGTGACATCTATGATCGAGCAATTACTGCTTTCTTACAAATGGCTAGAAACCAGTTTTTCTGGGATGTAAACAAGCGAACGGGTCGCTTTATGATGAATGGTATTTTGTTGAGTAAGGGTTATCCGATCATTAACGTACCTGCAAAGAGACAACAAGAGTTCAATACTTTGATGTTGGATTTTTACTCAACGGGTGACATGCAGCCCATGAATCAGTTTTTACGTAGTTGCATCGATAAAAAACTCATGAAAAACTTTTAAGTGAGTTTTAAATCTTAGTCGTACAACAATAGTTTTCAAAAACTCGTCCCGTCTCCCGTCAGATCGTTTATTACTTGGCTCTTAGTTTAACCTTTTGTTATTTAAGGGTTAATAGAGCTCCTACTTCGATGTGATGAGCATAGATATTTCTGACTATGGTGGCTATGAACCGACAATGATATTGAGTTTTTCATTAGGATCTTGGCATGATTGATAGGTTGATTCAAACCATTCAATAGCCGCACCAGTAATACTCATTCGAGAATCAAGCCACCGTAACACCTTACTAGTGGCAACGGCTTTATCACTGGCTGTTTCGGTGTAGCCTTTCAGTTTGGCATATTGCTGAGTAACCGCCAAAAGTTGGCCGAAATTGTACCGACCATGTGTTTGCAACAATGCAACAATGCAACAATGCAACAATGCAACAATGCAACAATGCAACAATGCAACAATGCAACAATGCAACAGAATCATTATCATCAGCAAGCTTCTGTAAATCCATCTTTCCTACCTGTCTATGAGTAAATAATCCACCTGCTGAGCAGGTGGCTTTGAATGGCCCCCTAAAAGGGGGCTAACTTTTAGTTACTCAACCCCAGATGCATCTGACGCTCTTCTTCTTCCTTTCCAACACGATCTTGATGCCTGACATATCTTCGGATTATTTCCTCGTTTATTCCTACCGAATCAACAAAATAACCACGCTGCCAAAACTTATTGCCCCATAACTTCTGCTTTCTTAGATACGGAAATTTGTTGAACAACCTTATCGCTGTCCGTCCTTTTACAAATCCCATATACTTTGAAATGCTCAAACTTGGGGGCATTCTCACGACTAAATGGACGTGATCTACTTGCACGTTCAACTCTACAACCTTGCAGTTCTTCATGTTGCTGTAGATGTAGATACTTCGGTACAGCTCTTTGCCCAAGTTACCCTTAAGTATTTTGAGTCGGTACTTCGGTGTCCAAACTATGTGGTACTGACACCTGTAATATACGTGGGAAGCGGATTCATATCTGCTCATGTTCTTTTTCTCCTTGATTTGCTGGTTACAAACTTGGATATCTTGAACATGAGCGTCCTTCGGGCAAAGCCCTAATGGACGATCACCACCTTCCTAGAAGGTGGTTTAGGGTTAGAAAACAAAAAAACCTCCAATTGGGAGGTTTTTATTATTAGCATTGCTTAGACGCTTAGAACGTGACTTTCGCACCAACGCGGCCCGCTAGGCTGTCATCATGTTTCTCGCCTGACAAACCGTATTCGATACCAGCATAAGTCACCATTGATGGTGCAAATTCATACGACAACTCCGCTGATACAAAGCTATCATTGTCTACGTCGGTCGATGGTGTGCTATCAAATGACGTATCGGAATATCCCGCAATACCTTGCCATTTATCTGTAAATTGATATTTACCAACCAGTTCCCAACCTGTCGAACTCGCTTTAACGTCACCTACATTAATAATGTCTTTTGCAACTACTTCGGTATAGTTAATACCCGTACCAAGATAAAGTGCACCATTGGTGTAGCTTAAACCGCCAACGTATTCAGACGCATTGCCTTTCAGGTTAGTTGCTGCCAACACCGTACCCTTATTAATGTCTTCATATGCAGCACTTGCACCAACCGCAAAACCTGAACCAATATCATACTTGGCTGCAAGCCCTAAACCATAACGGATTTGACCGCCAACTTTTTGACCGCCTTTTTCATATTTGTAGTCCTGACCGCCACCGTTTGCATTTGCTTTAACTGTTAAAGCACCAAATGTGCCAACATAAAGCAATTGGTTTGCCGCACGATCCGCAGTTTTTAATTTCGCTTGTGCCTCACCACCGTATGAATAAAAAATGTCAGTGAAATCGGTAATTAACCCTAATGAACCATCCGTTTTACCATAACGAAGTTCGTTATTTTCATCACCAAAAGCAGCATAAACATGGCGAGTATTCAAAATACTATTTCCATCTTTATCGTTTTGCGGTGTAAATTCTACCTCTGCAAAGCCACGTGCATAATATTTATCAGATCGATATCACACAAAAATAAGGAATCGAAATGAGTTTTGTAGACCACTTTAGCCACATTGAAGCCCCCAAGAAAGCCAATTAACCTTAAGATATGCTGTTTCTGACCATCGCTGGCGTGGTATCAGGAGCTGAAGGATAGAGCGACATTGTAGACTTTGGATGCAATAAGCTCGGTTGGTTAAAGCAATATAGAGACTTTGAGCATGGTATCCCTGTTGACGATACACTTGCTCGAATCATTAGAGCAATAGAACCAACTCAATTAAATCAAGCCTTTATAAACTGGGTGAATGAAGAAAGACGTCAGACAAGTAAAGAGCAAATAGCTATCGATGGCAAAACGTTGATAGGAAGTCGAGATACAGAGCAACATAGTGCTCTACACAGTATTACAGCGTGGAGTAAATCTGAGGGATTAGTCTTGGCTCAACTGAAATCCTCAACGGACAAAATGAAAATGCTAGTGTGCTTGAAGTATTAAATGTTTTGAATGTCAAAGGCGCGACGGTCACCGTAGATGCGATGAATACGCAGAGAAAAATTGCAGAGCGTATCATCGATAAAAAAGGTGACTACGTCATGTGCGTAAAAGACAATCAGAAAACGCTTCGGGAGGAAATCGCACTTACTTTTACAAAGTTGAACGTGATACCCCAGAACATTTAAAAATCGACGAAGAAGTTGATAAAGGCCACAGTCGTGTTGAAGTACGCCGTTGTAGCGCGCTGAGAGTGAATGAATGGATTAGGGAAGCGGACAGATGGAAAGGTATTCAATCTATCGTAAAGGTGAGAGAGAAAGGCACTTTCTGACAACTGGTAAGGTTCAAACAGAGACTCAGTATTACATCAGCTCTCTAGCCGCATCGCCTAAAGAGCTAGCAGAAGCAATCCGAGGACACTGGGAAGTTGAGAATAAGGTGCATTGAGTGCTTGATGTCACTTTTAAAGAAGATGACTCACGCATCAGAGTTGGTGACGGTGCGGAAAATGTAGGGGTGATACGGCATTTTGCTTTGAGAATGGATTGCTATCGGTGCACTTCTATTTCTAACAACGCTTGAAGTCGAATCTCTTGTCCTATTCCTTCGCACAAAGTACGCCCACACATTAAAGAGATTACCTTACGGTTATGAAGCAGAATTGCCTATTCAATGCGTACCAGACGTGTTAAGAATCCTCTGTATTCATAATATTGCCGTCTATCGTAAGCTGGCGGTAAACACCCTATTGCAATAAAAAACGGAAGGTGATTAGCCTTCCGTTTCTTTCTTACTTAATGGGTTTTAACCCTTTGATGTTCCATGGCATCAGGGCTTCTAAGTTATCTGGTTCGACCGCCAGTCGCTCAAAGCAATGGGTTAGATACTCTGCCGGTACTAAGCCATTCGCTTTGGCTGTCTCAACTAAGCTATACAAGATGCAACTACTACGGGCACCACGCTCACTTTTGGTAAATAACCACGCCTTGCGTCCAACCACAAACGGACGGATAGCTCGCTCGCCTCTGTTGTTATCGATGCTAAGTCGGCCATCGTCAATATAGCGCATCAGTTTGTCCCACTGCCCCAATGTGTAATGGACCGCCTTCCCTAAAGCACTTTGTTTTGGAATACGAAGTACCGTCTTATCCAACCACTTTTTAAACTTCTTCAGTTCCGCTTTTGAGCTAGTTTGACGTTCATTGTATCGCTCTGTCGCGGAGCTATTACGCTCTTTGAGCAAAGCTTCTGTGCGATAGAGTTTTTTGATGTGAGTTAACGCAACACGAACGCCACCCTCGTCATTACCTTGCACTTTCTGGGCATCGATAAATTTACGGCGTGCGTGAGCCCAGCAACCCACGAGAATGGCATCGGTATCTTGATAACCTTTGTAGCCATCAACATGCAGATAACCCTTATATCCATCAAGGAAGTTGGATGCATGATGACCAGAGCGGCACATTTGATGGTCGTACAACACAATGTTGTGAGTGTTTTCATTATAGAGTGGAGACTCTGGACCATCAGTGCCAGAGCAATACACCCACATGTAAGTTTTGCTCCTGTCACTACCCACGACTTTGACGGGCGTTTCGTCTGCATTGAGAGCACTTTCTTTAAGCAGATGACTTCGAAGGTGTGTCCAAACACACTCTAAAATCTCCGAGCCCTGAACGCCCCAATCAGCCAGCGTTCGACGACTGATATCAATACCCCAGTCCCCAAATAGCGACGCAATGCGAGTTAACGGCAAACCATATTGGAATTTCATGGCGATGATCTGGGCAACGAGACTCGGTGTTGCAAAGCTTTTAGGGAAGACCGTTGCCGGCATAGAAGCTTGATGAACAACAGTTGGCTCACCTTGTTGCTCACAATGACGGCAGACACACCTAGGTCGAACGTGTTGCTCAACTTCCACCTTGGCAGGGATAAAAATCAACTTCTCAGAGATGTCTTCCCCAATGGTATGAAGCTCATCACCACAATCCGGACAATGTGTTTCCTCTGGCTCATGGTGAATCACGACTCTGGGTAAGTCTTTAGATAAGGGTTGCCGTTTGGGCTTACGACGGGTTTTGCCTGTTTCTGATGAAGGTTCAGTGGTTGACTCAGCTTCAATGGGCTCGTCTTCAATATTAAAAAGCTCACCTTGACCAGTATCGACCTCAGAGCTTGCGCCAAAACGGTGATGTCGAGCTAAACGTAGCTCTTCAAGCACTTGGTAGTAACGATGTTTAAATTCATCTCGTTCAGCAGCCACTTCATCTCGCTCTGAGACAAGCGCAGCATTCATCATCTCAAGATCGTGAAGAGTATGCTGAGATGTTAACTGTTCAGTGTGAGGGTTATTCATCGTTTTCATGGTATTGATTATACCATGAAATTAACCGTTAACTGGTTGGTTCTGTTGGGTTTTTCTCCTTATTCTATAAGGCTTTCAACGAGTACGGCTCGGTGACCAGATAAAGAAAATCCTGCGAGTAATGCGTCCAATTCATGTGGAGCTAACGTCAATGTTTTCGTGCCTTTTGTCGGCCAACGGAATCGGTCACGGTCTAAGCGTTTATACCATAATGCGAAGCCAGTTCTATCCCAGTACAACGCTTTCACTTTGTCCTTCGACTTATTGCAGAAGACGAAAAGCGCAGACTGGAATGGGTCAAGCGTCATGGTTTGCTCGACCAGATAGGCTAAGCCATCGATAGATTTACGAAAATCGACAGGTACTGGGTAGAGGAAAAGTTGGTCAAATTCAGAGAAGGCCTTCACGCATTCACCTCTCGAATAAGCTGCGCAACCCATAGAGGTGAAGTTCGGTCACAAAGACTGATGCTGATGTGGCCAATCGTCAAAGAAATAGATGACGGTCTATCGACAAGGGGGGGTGGGACATCATGTGATACTTCCTGACTTGCATTGACCTTAACAAATTCTTCGACGTCTTCTTGTAAGGTTTTCAGTTCAATGCGATTACGATGTCGATAGAATGCTTGTTGGTTAATGTTGTTCTGACGACAAAACTTAGCGACGGACAAGCCGCTTTCACGCTGAGTTCGAATCATTGTCGCCCACTCTTCATCAGTTCTGGTACGGATAGGTCTTGGCATTGCTGATCCCTTTTAAGACATTGGAAGCCATGACCATATCGAATTTGGAGTGGGATTATTAGATGGGGTTTACCGCCAGCTTACAATGTTTCTTTCCTACTCTGCCGGTACTAAGCCATTCGCTTTAGCCATCTCAACTAAGCTATATAAGATGCAACTGCTACGGGCAGCATGCTCACTTTTAGTAAATAACCACGCCTTCCGTTTATGTGGACATCCACATAAGCGAAATAACTGGATGTTCTCCAACACTCACAATGGAGCCCGTGCAAGTGCGGTTTTGTACAGTGTCATTGAAAACGCAAAAGCGAACGACTGTGAACCCCATGAGTATCTAGAGTATGTTCTACGGGAAATCCCCAAAGTGAAATACGGAGATGATCATAGTCACCTTCTTCCCTGGAACATGCCAAAAACCGAATAACCCTCCTCGTTGCAAAATACTGCTCGAATAACAGATACCGCTTTAGTTGGCGGTATCTGTGTTGATGCTTGGAAGTCAATGAGTCGATTTAAAGACGCTTACACTTAACGCTTCTCTTAGATACCTTAACAGATAGCGTCCTTCCACCCATGAAGAAAAAACAGGCTTATATCAGTCGCTATCTTTCGGCCAATGAATGCACAAAAGAAGGTGGCCGTAACAAAAAACTCTTCTATCGTATCAAGCGAGGTCATTATGTCCTAAACCCGAGCTTAAATTTAAACAGGGGCAGCAGTGGGTAAGTTTGAAAGAGCGGCTCGACCCGATGCAGTGGTCACCCACTTTTCCTGATTTCTACATGACGATGAGTAGAGAGTACCAACAACAAATCAAACGCTACCGACTGGGCAACTTACAACGTTATCAGCAGCTATTTTTGCATGGCCTATCACCATCTAATGAACATTCAGATAGTGGTGAGCAAAAGACGCACTCTACAACGTAACCGTTTAGTTTTCGGGACTCGGATTTTTCTGGCGAGATGGCTTTGCCAGTTTTCTCACTGTTGCGCGATTTAATCCAGTAAGCCGAGCTACCTGGGACTGATTACCATAAGTGTCAATCAGCAACGCTTCTATCAAGATGCGCTCAACGTCAGGCCAAACCCAACTCAAGTCAGGCGTGGCCTTTTTGTCATTCCAATAAGGTTGTAATAACAAGCGCAGATGATGTGTCAGGGCTTCTTTATTAATGGGAGTGGGTTTCATAAGTTAACCAACGGTGAGATAAAAAAGTACGCCATTATGGACGCAGCGCCTCCATAATCACATTCATGGCATGACCTCGGTACTGTAAATATCGTATGATCTTGGCCTTTTCTTTTGCATCCTGAGGGACATCATCGGCAAACTTTTTCTCTTTTACCTTCTGACACAACTCAAACCAATCGACATCTAACTCTTCAATAGCTTGTTCGACTAAAGAGGCATCCAGTCCTTTTTGTCTCAATTCTTGTTTTATCCGACTAGGCCCATGCCCTTTATTGACCTGCTTATTAAGCTCTCGTTCAATCAAACGGCAGTCATCAACGTAGTGATGTGACTGCAATCGTTCCATCACGAGATCTACACTCTCTTCATTAGTGACTTCACATTGTAAACGCCGTCTTAGCTCACCAGAAGAATAATCCCGTTTCGCAAGCAAGGCGATGGCAAAGTCATACAGTTCAATATTAGTCATCATGGTTTCCGAAGGAGGACACCATGCAGAAGGCAAACACCTCCCACATGACGAACTGGATATTATGAATTAACACTCTCTTTGAGCGCTTTTCCGGCTTTAAAAGCCGGAGACTTGCTGGCGGCAATATGAATAGGGTCTCCCGTCTTAGGGTTACGTCCTGTTCGCGCTGCACGCTCCGTCACTTTAAACGTCCCAAAACCAACCAATGCCACGTCATCACCTTGTGCAAGGGCTTGCTCAATAGCCTGCGTTATCGCGTCAAGGGCATCGTGAGCTTGAGTTATAGAAATGTTTGCTCTCTCTGAGATAACATCCGTCAATTGAGTTTTATTCATTATCGTTCCCCTCTCGCTGTTTAGAAGATTTAAAACCTAATTGGTTTATCAAACTCTTCCCCCTCTCCTGAAGTGGATGAGTTCTATATATGTTTTACCTAACGTTCTCAGTCCGTGTCACCATCTCGTCAAAAACCGACATCAGCGGTCTTCCCATTCTCTAGGATTAGGTTCAAAGCGATTATGATACGGCTGTCCCTTTTTAAACAAACTATAGATGAGTCCTATCATGCCCACCACTGGAATGACACCAATCCACATCCTCCAACCAGAATAACCTGCATCATGAAGACGACGGCATGACGATGAGAAGAGCACAGGGAGTGTGACCAAGACATACCATCGCACCACATGTCCATCACTCATCCCCCACAGCACGTCACAAACCAGTATAAACAGTACCACCAAAAACAAACCGTAGCTTTTGCATCTCATTCGCCCAGAAAACCGAACACTAGTGATTAACACATCCCAATAACGAAACATATCACATCATCACTTCCATAGTTTGTATGATTCTTACGTCAGATATAAAACGTGACTCATAGTGACATCTAATAAGATAATCATAGCGACAATGGACCCGGATTTTCAAGTTACCCAGACCTTGATTCAAGATTTTTAAACAACCTGCGATAAAACATCGTTTACAACTCATCTCTAAGTACAACATCACAGGTTGGGAGATTTGACTTCAAGTTGAATTTGCTTGTTTTATCAACAATTACAACGGTATTGGTGACTGGTATCGGGAGTGTCCGTACATAATAGACCAACGCCACACAGCGACGCGTCAAAAGATGGCCATTGATTTTGCTTTTCGCCGTAAACGAACAGCAAAAGACCGATATATCGCCTTGGAGCTAAAACAAAACCTCAACACTACACAATGTATTCACAATATGTTCAAGGATGTAGAAAAAGTCTGGAATATGAAATCGACAGAGGATGATATTAGAAGCATGTGGTGTTTAGGCCTTCATCCTACCTCAAACGAAGCCACAGTGAATCGTCTGATATCGAAATACGCGGACCAGTTTGAGTGTGAATTAAGCGATGACTGCATTTATTATCAAGGTATTGAAGATACGGATTGGGGTTTTACGCTATTTTAATCAGTAGTTGAACTGATCCCCAAGCGAATACCGCGGTATAGCAAAGTATTACTCTCAATTCACATCGGTTGAGTGTTAAATAGTGGCGATGCACTTCGAGTTTTAGATGTCTGTATATTAATGTTTTAGGTATTAGGTCTCGTAATGTGATTCTGTGAACCAAATTTCTATACAGATGTGTTGTGTGAGTGTGTATACTTGCTTTCGATCATTAAGCCTTTGGTCATTTATATTGTAATTTGTTATTCATTTCAATGTGTTATTGAACTGTGCCTCTGACTCATTCGGAGGCATATTTTTCCTAACACTACGACACACTCGAATAAAATAGTTTCGATTGTCGCCTCTGTTGGTTAAGCTTCCAAGGAATCACCTTCTGGTATCATAGGGTTGGATGGCTTTGAGGCGACAATCCCCCATTACAGGGATATGATTTCATTGATGCCCTTTTTCCGTACTTGTGGTCAACGTGATCTGGTCAATCTCTCCAAGTATCGATGGTTTGTCAAGCTGTCAGTCGTTTGGTCAAACTGTCGATAGGATTGACTGCGTCACGCTGACCACATTCTCTTCATCGTGACATCAAAAGCCGGTTTCCTCATCAGCTTACTATATAAGTATTGTCTCATCTTGATCCCCTTGTTATTGCCCCTTATGTTATCATGCCTAGATGGTTGACGTTCTATTGCTAAGTGTGACGATAGAATTATCACCTAGCCTCGAATACTCTACCCTTCACTCTCCAAACCTCGCGCTATACTAGGTACCTGATATTCACTATAGAGGAAGTAACACTGGCGCTACCTACAAGAATTCAAATATCATCGGCTCTACTTTGGTGAACTTTTGCTCAGGCAGTGGCATCGATATCATTTTAATTCATTAGATTATGGTTTCTTATCTGGCGCTTGAGTCAGTGCGTGGACCAATGCCATATGTTCTCTGACAGTAAAAGGGTCAGGGGTATCCATGACAGAAACCGCCAGCAATGCTTTCGCCTGAGTTCGGTTAATATGCAGATACTGCTGTACGTTATAAAATAGTTTGGAAAAACTGGGGTGGTTTAATACAAGCGGCTTTCTGCCTTTTACGCGAAGCTCAAAGCGGTCAATAACATAATCGCCTGCGTCATCTTCAAGACAAACCCAGTCATCAAATTGAGGTGTTCTCATAGACTCTCACCAAGTGGTGAAAAATTTTCTCTATTGCAACGCACAGTAATGCGTTATGTTGCTTCTGACAATCCTAATCCGACTTACAGGATTGTGCTGTCCATTTACATAATGGTTCTTTGAACCGACTCTGAGAGTATTCCGAAAACCGTTTAAATCTGTTGCGGTTTTCGGTTTTTTTATTTGGATTTTACACCTCTTGTTACCCTCCTGCTCCGTTTCGGATTTGTCAATTTGGTCAGATGTGACTGACAGATACAACCATCATCATTGTCTATCACCCCATTTTCCCATATTCTCTCATCATTAAGTCTACCTTATAGTGTTGGTGTATGAAGAAAGACCTTCTAGCTTCAATTCAGCAGCTCTTAACGTTTCAACATGAAGAGCTCGAAAGATAAATAGAGAAGTAAAAAGAATAAAGTGTCCTGTTCCATTAGACCAGTACACAAACCTTCAAAAACAACTGTGCCAACTATTTTAACAAAGTTGATCAATAGTAAATAATAGAAACGAATCAAGCAGAATATGAACAAACAACAATTAGCGGCCAAAATCTGGGAATCAGCGAACCAAATGCGTTCAAAGATCGAAGCAAACGAATACAAAGACTATATTTTAGGCTTCATCTTCTACAAATACCTCAGCGACCAACTGGTGCAGTTTGTTACTAAAGAAGGGATGACATCTGAAGACATTAAGGCTCTAGCAGAAAACGACACTGAAACCGTTGAGTATATCCAAAACAATCTGGGCTACTTTATTGCTTGCGATAATTTGTTTTCAACGTGGATTGATCCAACGTCTGACTTTGACGAGTCTAACGTGCGCGATGCGCTCTCAGCTTTTAGCCGTTTGATCTCTCCTACTTACAAAAAGTTATTTGAAGGTATTTTTACTACCTTAGAGACAGGTTTAAGCAAGCTCGGTGAAAGTGCAGGTAAGCGCACCAAAGCGATCAGTGATTTGCTACACTTAATGGGGTTTGAGCACCAATGGAACAGAAAACAACGTTAAAAGTGCTAACTAATTGTATTTCTTTTAAATTTATTCACTGATTGAAAGTTCCAAAGACTCTCTTAGTTCGGTATAGTTACATCTCCTCATCTCACTAGTTGATAGTTAGGGATTAATGACGTCCTCTAACTTTTTTAAGTTGGAAAGCATAGTCCAATACGTTACGTATGAAAGGCGCACCAACCTTAGAACCACCATTACCATGCTCAATAACAACAGCCGCAACATACTCCGGATGATTATAAGGAGCAAAGGCAATATATAAAGCTTGGTCGAGTAGATTTCTGGCTAGCTTTTTAGAGTTGTAGGACTCACCTTTTGCAAGGTTAAAGACTTGCGCTGTACCAGATTTGCCACCACTTATATAGTCCGCATCCTTAAATGCTTTTCTACCACTACCACGACTACCATGGTTCACGAGACGCATCGCATTAAGTGATATATTCCATATTTCATCAGGTACATCATCAATTGATGGCATCGACATTGGTACGATTAACTGCTGTGTGTCAAAGTCTTTCTCATGCTCTAGTGTTCCTCTAAGAATATGAGGTGCAAACACTTTACCATGATTAACTAATACAGACGTTGCTTTAGCAAGTTGTAGAGGGGTAGAAGTCCAATACCCCTGCCCAATTCCAACAGGTACAGTATCACCTTGATACCAAGGCGTATGATAACGAGTCATTTTCCATGTTCTAGTTGGCATGTTGGCACTAGTTTCTTCATCGATATCAATTCCTGTCGATTGACCAAAACCAAACCGATTCATCCATGATGATATTCGATCGATACCTAGATCAAAGGCTGTTTGGTAAAAGAAAGAGTTTACAGATTCTTCAATTGCTAAGGTCACATCTACGGGACCATGTCCCCAACGTTTCCAGTCCCGCCACGCTTTCGAATTAGGTTTAGAACCCGGTATTCTCCATGACCCGTGATTGTTACGAATGGTGTTTTTCGAAATGACATGCTCTTGTAAACCCGCAATGGCCATAAAAGGTTTGACGGTAGACCCCGGAGGATACACACCTAAGGTAGCTCTATTTACTAGTGGCCGCGTTGGGTCGTTTAATAATTGTTGGTATTTCTTGTAAGAAATTCCATCGACAAACAGATTCGGATCGTAACTTGGAGTTGATACCATTGCTAAGACGCTATTGTCTTTGGGATCGAGAATAATGGCACTACCTGCTCGATGGTTAAGTTGTTCAAATACGTATTTTTGTAGTTTAAGATCAATATTTAGAACAATATCTTTCCCCGCTATAGGTGGTACATATTGAACAGTCCTAACGATTCTTCCTTGACTATTTACTTCGACTTCTTTGTAACCTTGTTTACCGTGGAGTGTATCTTCATAGTATCGTTCTACACCAAGCTTACCAATGACAGTAGTGGCTTGATAGTTGGCTTCTTTTCCTTGTACTCTTAGCTTGCTTAAATCTCTATCATTGATATGAGCAACATACCCTAATATATGAGTCAGTACTTCACCATAAGGATAGAAACGCTTAAAGCCAGTATGAATAGATAAGCCAGGAAATTTGTACTGATGGACAGAGAATTTAGCAATTTCTTCTTCATTCAAATTTTCTAGTATCGTTACAGGTTTGAAATGGCGAGTATTGTGATAACGTTTTTTGAAGCGAGTGATTTGCTCATCCGTGAGTGGAATGAATTTATTGAGTTTTTCGAGCACAATATTAATGTCATCGGCTTTTTCTGGAATCATGACTAAATCATAGATGAGCTTATTTTCAGCTAGCAATACACCATTGCGATCGTATATCAATCCACGAGTAGGCGCGATAGGTAAAACCTTAAGCCTGTTACCATCAGCTCGAGTTTGATAATTCTTAAAGTTTTCTACTTGGAGCCAATAAAGGTTGCCAATTAGGACGAGGCTTAAAAGCAAAATCCCAATAAATGCGACGATAGCTCTGTTTCGAAACAAATCTACTTCGCGCTTATAGTCTTGCATTTTCGTAAGGTTGTGTTTTTTCAAACTTTGGGGCTACTCTTTTAGTGTCTTTAGCTTATTGACCTAACGTTTAGTACGAAAGTAGGCTAAACAAAATGGGTATTGACTTGCACGTCTCTTAAAGCAGTTAGACGATAAAGTAATCTGTGAGAAAGGACAACTCTTTAATGGCTAGTCAATCCAATCTTCTCTTTGATAAAGTGGCCTCCGCTCGCCTTTTAAAATACTTGGTGAAACGTTGAATGAATACTGACCCAGCATATTAATATGTCGAGTCATCAGAGGTGATACACGTGCGATGTCTTCATTATTGACGTTTTCGTGCTTGCTGACATGATCCTCGCTTCTTGTAAATAAATCGAGTTCCATAAGATAACGGCATTGGTGACTAGCCCGAGCGCACTTAACTGATCTTTCTGACCTTCTCTGTATTTCTTGCGTATGCGCCCCATCAACCCACGGGGTGATCTTGCTAATGTTTGAAGTTCCAAGGTAGGAGTGCATCGATATCTGGTTCTGCTTTTGCTAGCTCTTTCATGCACTTGACCATGTAGTCATAGAGGATAAGTCCATTGGCTTTAGCAGTCTCGACGATACTGTAAAGCATTGCGCTCGCCGCAGCACCATTTGGTGTGTTCGAGAAGAGCCAGTTCTTCCTGTTATGTGGATGTCCACATAAGCGAAAAGCGTGGTTATTTACTAAAAGTGAGCGTGGTGCCCGTAG
>NZ_JPJA01000005.1:0-17536 GCF_000733315.1 Vibrio sp. ER1A | reverse complement strand
TTGATAAATGAGGATGAACACAGTTACGACAAGACGTGGCAACTGTGTTTGGATGTTCATTAGTGGAAAGCAGCAGGGATAAAGAGGTGTTTTTGGGGGTGATGCCGCTTAGAGGTGTTGGTGTTAGCGTAAAGCTGTAGGGGCAAAGTCGGAGATATCTTTGCCCATAAGGTTAGAACTGATCGTCGGCCGATTTGCCTTGTGGTTGGTAATGATCAGTTAAGTCGTAACGTGTAGTTTTGAGGTAATCTTTGTCCGAGAGAATAACAAAGAAATGATCGTCACCTTTTTTTATCCACATACTTATAAAGGCATTAATGGTTTCGCGTACTGGACGAAAATAACCGTTTTGGAATAAATCATATTCATCGCTGAATGTCCCATATTTGCTATTTAAACGGTCTCCAACAGTTATTGAACGCGAAAGTTCACCCTCATCAGGGTTGTAAAATTTGATAAGCATGAATTTTACAACATTATGCTTATCTGTACGCACTTCAAAGTACTGTACGCCACTGTCTCTAATATCAATGGTGTAAGCGTGCTCAGTAGAGCTAGGATGAGGTGCGCTATCACAATAAGCGTAACCCTCTCCCTGCTCGATCGGCACACAAAACTTTGAAGCGGGATCGAAAGTTTCCTTTCTAGCGGTGATCGGCATGACCTGGTGCGTCTTCTGGATGTCAGCTAATGTGGTCGTGTTGATACGTATCCCAAAAGCGGCAGGCCCTGCGTGCGCCAATTGAGCGAATATGAGCAGTAACAAAGATAACCAGACTTTCATAACCCAAGTACTCCGTGTTCAAATAACCACCAAATTATACCTGATCATTTATACAGGCTCTAGTCAAAAAAGTTCGTTTTTTAGGGACTTAGCGCTGTCTTTGACGCTCTCCTTCATCTCATGCAGCTCTTCTCCTAATACGTTGAGTCCGTCACCTCGATTGGCCACCGTTTTATCAGTGTTCTCTTCTACGTGGTGACCGCGTCGCACACCGGTGTTTTTCACGTGCTCGGTGCGAGAAGCAACATCGTGATCTACTTGGTTTACAGTGTTTTGACGCTGCTTATCGTCATACAACGGTGTTGAGGTGGAGGCGAGATCTTGTCCCGTTTGATGATGTGCCCTCAGTGCCGTTTGACCCTGCGCCGTCACTGTGTCCATATTAGTTGCTCCTACGTCGGCGATAGTATTCATGGTTTGCCCTTGAATGCTGTCGATTTGATCTGGGGTAATGGCGTTCATTTTTTTGCTGATCTCTTTTTCAGTGAGTTCTCCCACATATTTTTCCGCAAGCTGCTTTCGCATTGTGCTCTCATAAACATCGTTACTGGCCATAAGACGGCTCATGTCCATGCCTTCACGTAGTTTTGGATTGTCTTCAACCCATTTTTGGAAGCCCATAGACAAGTCTTGATTGAAACCTGCATTGTCGGATTTTGATTGCTCGTACAATAGGCTTGCGGCGTGCTCGCGATTGACCGCAGCACTGAGCTGCTTACTGTGGCTGGCGACATTGCTCAGGCTATCTTGGTAAGCCTGTTCACTTTGTGCTGCTTTGCTGTGATTATCGCCTGCCGTGTGGGTTTTTGAGGCCGATTCCAGTCGGTCCATAGCATGGTTAAAGGCTGTGGATTTAGAGTCAGAATCGG
This sequence comes from Vibrio sp. ER1A, assembly GCF_000733315.1. Classification (NCBI taxonomy): domain Bacteria; kingdom Pseudomonadati; phylum Pseudomonadota; class Gammaproteobacteria; order Vibrionales; family Vibrionaceae; genus Vibrio; species Vibrio sp. ER1A. The sequence goes on along the minus strand of NZ_JPJA01000005.1, from coordinate 15,883 downwards.
TACGGGTTTCTCCGTCTGTGTAGGTATGAGTTGCCCCCGTATTAGCGCTGCCTTCAATACCCGCGTTCAGACTGCCTCCCACAATGCTGTCTTTCCCTCCACCAATATGCCCACTGACGCCCATTCTGCCTGCCAGTAATGTGCTGTAGGCGTCGCTGTCACTCATATTATGACTTTGCGCGTAGTCATGGGTGGCGCGATACACTTCATCCAAAGCGGCTCGGTCTGAGGTTTGCTCGTTTTGGCTATAGCCGTTGCCGTAGTTCTCTTGACTGGCGAGAGTCTGGCGAGACGCTTGGAGCTGATTCCAAGAATCACTGGCAGAGGTTTGCCAACTGGTTTGTTCGGTCTGCGTGGCTCTAGCGGATTGAGTGGCCGCCGTCTTCAATGAAGCAGAGCGCTGTTCACCTAAATGGATATTGGTGTCGGTGGTTGAACGGCTACCTCGGGTGTCATAGACATTGCCACTGCCCGTCAGGTGTTTCATCGACCCATTATCGAGTTGTTGGCTGGCCATACTGTGGTTATCTAAGTAGTTGGTGTCGTGCTTATTGGCATGGGTGTTGTCGTAGCTGTGCACGTTTTCACTGGTGTTACCCAAACTGATGTTACCCGTGGCAATCTCTTTGGAGACTTGTCCGCCTACCGAGTTCATCATGCCTGCAAACTGCATGGCGGCGCTGCCCATGATGGACGCGCCCCCTTTGACCAGAAACGGGGTAATGATGGGGGTGAGCATCATCAGCCAACCGGCAATAGAGCTCATTTCTAAATTGGTTTTATGCAGCTCAGCCAAATTGTAATAGGTGACCCCACCGTCGGCGTTGGTGATGCTTTTCATCATCGCACTGCCAAAGGCGTGACTGATAAAGTTGATGAAGGTGAACACAATCGGCCAACTGGCGACATTAAGGTAGCCCATCAAGGTGTTGCTGAGCACTTTTAAGCTCATGTTCGGCAGCATGGCGAGCGCGGCAACAATGGGGGAGGCGCACATAATCAGCAGCAAAATCACCGTTTGCAGCATAGGAATGCGCTTTTGTGCCCACAGTCCCGTAGAGGCCATAAACGCATTGGACTGGATTTCGGTTTGCGCGGCCATCAGACGAATAGCAGTCGCGTCCGCGCCGACCGCATCACTGGCATCAATCAGTCCGGTGAGCGTCGAGTTGGTCACCATGGCCTGTAAGATGGTTTGTCTGGCGTTTTGAGAGACATCAATCAAGGCGTGATTAGCGTTGTCCATGGCGGTCATCATCAGCGCACTTTGTTTGGCGGTGTTGGCCCCATCAGCCCCAAGCAGGCGTTTTAAGTAGTTCGGCTGGTTGGTGGCCTCTTGTTTAAAGAGTGAGGTAATCACCGGTAGCGCTTCTTTACAGGTAGGGAACCGGCCACTTTCTGCGCTGTAGTGGCTGGCATGCCCAGGGTCAAGAATACGTCTCACTGGTGAGGGGCTGTGGTTTTTTAAAAACGTCAGCATGTCTGACGAGCTGAACAGCTCCTCATAGGTGTACTTGTTATTGATGGCGACATCTTGACGAATACAGTTCGTGAGGTATTGCTGCCAGAGGTGTTGCAGTTGAGGGTTGTGGATTTTAGCGGTGAGGTTTTTACGTACTAACGTGGCGCCATAGAGCATCCCTGTCTTGCTGTACTGCTCATCCTCGTTGGTATGAAATATCCCATTGATGCTATCGGTGATACCAAACATATAGAGCGTGGCAAAGTGTGCCGGAAAGGCGAGTATCATCGGCACGTTCCCCACGGTAGTGACATGCAAAGGATTACTGGCATCAATGATTTGAATGTCTTCGGTGGATTTAATCAGCAAGGTGGGCACGAGCACTGTGACCGCGCACCAGGTGATAATCGCTTTGGGGGAGTGCGTGCCAATAAACTGCATAACGGTAAGGGGGACGCTAATTAAAGCGACCATACTTAAAATAGTGGCCATGTCTTTGCTGTTGACAAACATGGCCACGGCATTAAACACTTCTCTGACGATTTCGCCAGCGTAGAAGACGTGAACGGTTAACATAGGAAGAGCGCTCCTAGTAAAGATAAAGTAAAGGAAAGACAGACAGTCAGTGGTGCAGGCCACGTTGGATGATGACCTGCTGGGTTACAGTGCGGTGCGAGTAAAGCTGTCCATATTGGACTGAATCATTCGCTCTGCTTGCTTGCGCTGGTTAACCAGTTGATTGAGCTGAACCAAACGATTGAGCGCCGCTTTAGGGGCTTCATCCAAGTAAGCTTGCATTTTTTCAATGGTGCGCTGAATGCGCTCGGCGTCTTTGCTGTTGTCGGAGTCCGTAAAGGTGGCCATCTCAAGGTGCAATAAATCAGTTAAGTATCGAGACAATAGCTTCGCGGTGATGATTTGCGCGTAATCGTGCGCGTAGTTGGCCACAGGCTCATGAGACTCCATCACGTTAGTGAGCATTTTCAGAACAGGTAGCGGCGTGATGTCTAAAAACGCTTTCTCTTTGTTGTTGAATTTGGCGTCACTTTTGTACGCAGCCGCAATGGCGTTTAACGTCGTTTCTACTTGATGGTAGAACGCCTTTTGCACATCGATGTCGATGGTACTTTTTGTGGGATGCAGGCAGGTGTCGGTTTTATCACAATGGTAGATATCGGCGCTGTGACCGCCTTTAAGCAGCAATTCGATGCCCTTTTGGTTTTGCAGGTACAACGATGGCAGCGTGGTCTTATGACTTTGGTCATCGTAAATCACGGTACCTGAGAGCGCCATGACCAGCTCAGACAGTTCGGTGTCTTGGGCGAGGTAGCTGTTTTTTCGGATGTGCTTCCATGCAATGTTGACGCTTACGGGCAGTTGGTCGTAATCACTTTTTTTCGCCGCTTTTGCGACTTCGGCGGTCGCGCCCCCACCAGAGCACTGCGCTTTGGCATCGGCTGACGTTTTGCCGTCAGCAATGGCCGAGCGGATACAGGCCATCTCTTTGCCTGCGTTTTGCGCTAACGAGGTCAGCCCCGTGGCATCGACCAGTGATTGCGCGGCTTCACAGGAATTCAGGCTCATGTTGTTGAACTTGCTGGCCCAGTCTTGAAGCTCATCCAGTAGGCTTGCCAGTTGAGGGGTTAAGGTCTGAATCCCCATTTTCAGCGCCAGTGGACCCGCGGCGTGTCCGACGTTTTGTAAAAACTGTTTGAACTGTCCAGCATTAATGAACGAAAAGCCGCCACCGTAGACATCGATGCCACCACAGCCTGCTGAAATCGCTGGCATGTTGATTTGCCCGATTTCCAGATTCGACACGGGATTTTTTAACGACAGTCCGCCTGCGCTGAAGTAATTGGCACTTTGGCCTTTAAAGGCCGATGGACTGGTGACATTGGTGTTATAGCCTAGACCGTCAAAGTAGTTGCCTAATTGGTTATTGACCGAGGCTTGGGCTGCCGGTGACAAGGTGAGCACCATGACAAACAGTGACACGGCGCTCTTCCTCTTCGTGGCGCGCAGCCACGGAGTGAAACGGTAAAGTAAAGCGAGCATGGCATGGCTCCTTATTGGCGTGCGGTGGAGTAAGGGGAGCGAGTGTCAAAGCCGTCAGGTGGACGTGGTGGTCTTGGTCTTTCTACACGGTGTCTTTCTAAACGTTGCCGTCCTACCCCCTGAGTCCATAAACTGGTGAGCTGGCTGTCGGTGACGGCGCCCGTTGCCAGTCCTATGATGCGTTTGGGATTAGCCGTGCTTTGCGCCAGCAGAGCGGGGACGCGAATACTGCCATGAAACCACGCCGCGCTGTCACTGGGACTGAGCGCTTCAAACGTGGGGTAATCGGGCAGCCCTTTTTGGGTGATGGAGATGGCTCGCACAGGAATGTGGTGTCGCTTTGACCACGCTTTGACGATAGGCGCGGTCCGATGACAATATGGACACCAATCGGCGAACACAAACACCAATTGCCAAGGGGACGTTGTTGCCGGTTTGGGTTTGGGAGCAGGGCGCAGCAGTGTAGTGATGTCGCTAGATTCTTGCTTTGCGCGCGTGCTTATCATGTTGCCAAGCGTGTCTTTGCCTGACGCACTGGCGGCAACTGGTGCGAGCAGCGTCAGTAGAGTGAGCAGGATAACGCTCAACATAGGAATAGTATTAAGGCGAGTCATGGTAACCGTTCTCGATAAAGTGAATGTGACGTTTGATGGTGTCGATGCTGTTGATGCCATAGCTGACGGCCACTTGCGTGTGCGAATGAGGGTTCACTAATATGACCGCTGGGGTTACCGCGACGTGGAGCTTACCCTGGTTGGCTTTCACTTCACCAAGCTCAGGCAAAGGGCTGCCATCCAAACTGACGCCTAACAAGGATAAATGTTCACCCTCCGCAAACTGGCGGATTTGGCTGGCGAATTCATGCAAGTAGACATCCCCAGATTGGAACACCAAAAACAGACCGGCCCCTTCACGGACGAGTTTGGCTAAGGTGGCCTCCACTTGCTGGTCTTTTTGTTCAAAGAATGCACGTTTAGCACGCTCTCCAGTGGGGTGCGTGGCGTTATAGTCCAGCTCAGGGTGGAGCAGTAAGGTTTGCTGCCAAGCGTCTGCCAGTTGATGGGTTTTGTCCCATGACGCCTCGATGAGTGATTGCAATCGATACAAGTGCTCAGGCGATGGCGCCATGACGGCCGCGGCTTTGGCTTCCTGAAACTCCGCTTGCCAGGCTTTAAGTTGCTCGGAATAGCTAAGTGCTTCATCGCTAGGTGGCTGACTTTGCTGTGGTATTGGCGTGTGCACCGTATTGACCTTAGGCGTATCAGGCTCTGTCACGGTGGGCGTTGGGTCATCGTACCATTGCCATCCCTTACCGGTGTGCGCCCGGACAGGGAGACTTAACGTGAGCAGCAGAGCACAGGCGATGAAAGGCAGTGAGGGTGAGTTGGCCTGTGATAGGCAGCGTGTGTTCATGTTTCCTCCAAGTAATGGCAGGTAAGGGGGCGTAGGCGTTGCCTACAACGACGATGGCTGGTCAGGCACGTGTGGTCTTAGGCGTTGCGAGCCAAGGCGAGATGAACGGTCCGCCGAATAAGTGGCCACTTGTTTCAATGCGATAACACCAAGAAGCAGGACAGCAAGACGAATGGTGACATCAAATGCACCAAACCAGAGGGTGTCTATGCCTTGCTGCCACTGCACTAAGGACAGGTGTTGAAGCTCTGGCCCATAGTTTGAGAGCATGTTGTAGAGTGAAAATACAAACAACGTGGCTTGCATGACCATAATGGCGGCCGCGACACGAAGAAGGGCGAGTAACGATGTCAGACTTTGGCTAAGAAGAGAGCATAACGTAGTCATAGGTTGATTTCCTTGGTAAAGCCTGCCCCTACAGAGTCTGCAGGGGCAAGATGGATTAATGGATAGAACTGGATTCAAGGTGGCCATCAGAGGCGGCTGCCTGAATGCTGACGGTGGCGCGAACAATGCCGATCTCAGTGCCAAGGCGAGCGCCCGCGTAAGCCGAGCAGCCAATCAGTAGCACGGTCGCACAAGCACTGATGAGACGTCGAACGGGTGGTGTTAATGTCATAAAAATGGTTCCTTGTGTTGGGTGGTTACCATAACTCTGTCGTATTGAGTCCATGCTCTGCCAATGACGCTTCGATGCCTAACGTTGTGCCCACTGCTACGGCAGCGAAGAACAGGATGAGCGTCAAAAGAAAGCGCAGATAAGGGTGTAACGATGACAGTGGTGAGCCGTCTTGCAGCGACTCTTGTTGGCGTTGACTGGTGTTGTCCATGACTTGTCCTTTTGAGTGATGGTGGCCAAAAACGTAGGTTTGGATACATTCCTTCGTCTCTTTCTTCGTTAGGAGAGTGAGTGTTTTGTTATGATCACGGCGTCCCCATCTGTTGATAGCGAGCACGAATGGCGTCTTCGTCAGGCTCGACGCCGTGACTGGTTTCCACGACCAGTCCCTGCTCTCGCAAGGTTTGAGGGTCGAGGTCGTGATAACGCTGCGTGAGCTGCGTGCCGGTTAATTTGCCATCCCCTGTATTGGTGGTTGTGGGATTGAGGTTATCGCTTTTCATGGCACTGAATTTGGCGTGCAGCGCATTGACATTAGGCAGGGTGGGCGGTTTGATATCCCCGATAATCTCACTAAAGTCGATGTGCTCAAAATCGAGCTTGGCAAACTCCTCTTTTCTGAGTCCTTCGCAGTTGGGATGCTCTGGACTGCCTAACGATTTGCCTATTTGAGAGCGTGCAGCCGTGATGCTGATGCGCGCCATTTTTGATGGGTAGACACAGTAGGCTTCTTTTTTTCGAATGCACGCCCCCAAGACTTTCTCTGCGCAATACGTGCCCAGTTTGATGACGATGTGCTTTTGCTTCGCGGCGGCAATTTCTCGCTCCTCTGTGTTGCATTGGTGCGCCCCAATTTGCCCTGCCCAGCCTTGGCCGTCAGAGCAGCAGTTAAACGCGCCTAATGCCCCGATGCCGCAGCTTTTGCTTTCGCCCCCAAAAAACCGCATGGTCTTGGGGTCAAAACCGCCCAGTGTGCACGCTGGCGGATTCTTTTTGTCGTTGGGGGCGGCGCCGCAGGTCATGGCGTTTTGAATCGCAAGACTGGTGAGTGCATGCGCCATGTCATGAGGAGAGCGGTGAGTTTGGGTTTTGCACCACGGCTCATTGGGGTAGCGCGTACAATCAGTCAGCGCATTGGGCTGGCTGCACACCAAATCTGTGCTCTCTTCCACTTTGGTGGTGCAGGTCTGATTGACTCGATTAGCAATGCACACGCCCGCTATCTGAGTTTGGCACGTTTGGCTTTGAGGGACGCAGTTGACGGTTCCGACCTTTTGGTGCGCTTCATCCACCGACGTATGCGGCAAGGCAGCACAGGTATCCGTTACAGGACAGGTCCACGTTTGTGTTTGTTGCCAGCACGATTGTGAAATACGCGACGTTGCGCCCATCCCATTAGCGACAGAGCGAGTGCCAGCCCCTTGTGTGCAGACTGGCGCGGTGGCGGTGCACTGTGCTTTCGTCAACTGAGCTTCATTGCAATCATTTCGCCAGCCCATGACGGGAACCGCGTAGCGATAAGTGATGGTGAGCGTCGGGTGCAAGGATGCGCTAAAATGAGCTTGTCCTCCACTAGGTGCGATGTCCAAAGCGACATTAGTACTGGAGAGGGACAGGGTCGGTGAAAACGTATAATCGTGTTTGCCAATGGCGCGTATGTGACGGTAATGCCCATCTTCGTGCATGGTCCCTAACGATTGGTGCTGCAAAGTTAACGACAAGCTATGAATGAACCACGCTTGTACGGGCGTGGCGAGATGTACCCTAACCTGAGTGATAACCGCGTGAGGAACGGGCATAGTGAAGGTATAGTGCTCGCCGCCATGAGCGGCATGAGGATGAACCGTCACGGTTCCAGTTTTCAATTGGTCTTTGACGCGAACGCGCGATATCGTGCACGTGATAGGGTGGTGAGTCGGTACAATGCAGCTTTGATTAACCTTACTGTAACGATAGGTCACCCCTCCGGTGCAATCGTGGTATTTGTCGTTCACGCCCCCTGCCACTACGTCGGCGTTTTTTACGTAGTCCCCATATTGCGACTCTAATGTCGATAGCGACGGGATGGAGCCATCGGCCTTGAGCTCTGCGATTTTATCGTGACGGGCTTTCGCCTGAGCTTCAAACCCTTGCGCGTTGAGGGTCGCTTGGCCTTGGCGGGTTAAATTGGCATCGCCTTGAAGCTGAGCGCTGCCTAAATGGCTAGTATCGCTGCTGTAATACTGGCTTTGCGACGGCGTATTGGCGCCTTTCAAGCAGTCGGCTTGCGCTTTAGGGTCATCGCGTTGACACAGGGAGGTGAGCAGACTATTGCCTTTCTGCGCATCGAGGATACCTTGCAGTGACAATGGGTCAGCGGCCTGAGAAGCGTGGCTAAATAACGCGGCGCTCATTATCAGGCCAGCTATCAGACTGACTCTTCTTAAGGGGAATAGGTTCATCTCATTGACTCCTAAAGACCGTGACCGCGCGTCCCGTGTTAGAAGGCGCTGTCTCTGATGGATTCAGGTTTGAACGGGTTTTCAACGTATCCAGCAGTGAACGCGCCAGTTCGCTGTGCTCACCACTGATGGCAAACTGCTTAAGTGCTGCCATTGGGGTGAGGTTACCGACTAGACGGTCAGCCGAACTAGGCTCGGCTTGACTAGGCTCTGCGGGATTGAGTGCGGTTGGTTGTAGCACGAAAGTAGGCACGCGTGTGACGTGCCAGGTGGTAAAGGCATGAGGGTCGATGCTGACGCCGCCGAGCGGCGGTAAATGTTGCTGCTGCATCTGAGCCATCAATTGATAGACCGCATCAATGGTCGCTTTAAACCCTTGTGGCAGCACGCCGCGTATCATTACCGGTGCGCCAAGTTCACTGGCCTGTCTGAGTAGAGGGATAAGCGAGCTTTGAGGCATACTCAGGCTCACAAAAATCTGCAGCGGTGGCGCGGCTTGCGTTCCGGCAGGGGTATGCTGTGCTTGCAGGCTTTTCAGAAAGCGCTGAACATCGTCAGGGGTTTGCAGGCTCTGCGCTGGCAATGTGCTTAGCTCGTCAAGCGCCCCTTCAAGCGAGGTATCAACATTGGGGCGACTTATGGCCAGAGGTGAGAGCAGGGCTGTGAGTAGCCCTGTGAGTAACGGTAGAGAGAGACGTTTCAAAATCAGCTCCTTATTAAAGCGCCATGCAGCTGCGTTTGCGCCAGGTGACAAAGCCGTAATTGTCTTTGCCTGTCACCGGATTGTTACGGCCAGACTCCCAACGCTGCGCTGTGGTGCCATAGGGATAACAACGGTCTGGACTGGATGTCGGACGGCTCATCTGATAGCGATAACGCGACTTGGGCAAAATCGGGTCGGGAACGGCGAGACAATTCGCTGGGTTGGGGTCGTGGGTTTCCAGTACCATGCCTTGACGGTGCAGTTTGAAGTTAAAGCGCTCCATCAGTAGCAGGGCATTGCTGATGCCAGAGCGCCGTTCGCTCGTTTGTCCAGTAAACGGGTAGACCACGCCTTGACTGCCCATGCACCAAAACAGCGCATTAATCGGCGTGCTGTTGCCAAGCAGCGTTTTCGCGGCATCAACGATACACGCCAGTGCAGCAATCGGATTGCCAAAAAGCGCTGCCTCTGGGTTTTCAATCAGCGCCAAATCTTCATCGTGCCACAGTGGGTCAATTTCGGTCATGTAGGCCATATCAAAACCACCGACGGTCGCGCAGGCGACATTTTCCAGTACGTCCAATATGGCGAACACAGGATACTTATACCAATGCACATCATAAAATCCGCCTTTGGCATTGGCTTTGCCGCCGCTTTGATGGGTATCTGTACCGCCCATCTTCATGGCACCTGCGCCACCTGCAATCGAGAATCCTAAGTTCTCTAAACAGTACGGCTCTCTGACCACATCGACGAGCGAATACGGCTCCCAGTAACTGAGGTTGACGCCAACACGATAAAACACAGGCGGCGGGGCAGGGCATTCTCCCACCGGAGAGCCGCCAGCGTTGTCATCAGGAAGCCCCTGTGTACTGGGGGCGGTGGTGGTTGATCCAATTCGCAATGGGAAAATGCAGTCCCAACAGATATCGCTCACGGGGTTAAGCATACCCGTAGAGCCGCAAGTCGCCCCTGCCTGGCTCTGAGCGCTCCAAAGGCTAAGACCAAACAGGAGCAGACAGAGAGGAAGTGACCACTGGAATGGGTCTGTACGCCGTTGGTTCATATTATTGCCCTTGTGTTTTGTGGTTGACGTTAAACTCCTCAATGCGCCAGTGCATGGTCTCTTGATACACCAGTGATGGCACGTGTCTGAGGTGCAGCTTTTGACTCAAATACCCACCTTGGTCAAACCAGAGCTTGTGTTTGAGCGTGTGGTGGGTCTGTTTGATATCGCCCCCAATTAAAATCAGCGTCAGCGAATTTGGGTATTGCTCACTCATGCGGCTTGCCCATGCAACTTGTCTTGGGTCACGGCCATCAAAGAACGCCAACTGATTGGGGTAGCGATGACCTAACCGTTCAAACGGATTAACACGGGTACCGGCTGGCACGATGACGCGACCCGTGTTATCGGTAATGTCTTGGGGCACCCTAAGTGAGGGGTCAACAGTGAAGTGCGCATTGCGCGTGGCAACGGTTAGCCCTTCTACTGGTGTGGGGCTTTGGCTATAGCGTTTCAGTTCGGCTTTCAAGTCATCGTTAAAGTGCTGCAATGATCCATCGGCCTGTTTTTGAGCCAGGCGCTGATGTATCCAGTCCAGCATGTCCACCTCACCAATGGTAAAGCTCTCACCCATCGTGCCTAAATCTTTGGCATGAAGCAGAGGGGAGAGCGTCGTTAAGGTGGTGAGGAGAAAGGTATTTAAGTGACGGGGTAACCTTGTCATGTTTTTTCCTTTTTACGCCAGAGCGAGCGCTGCTGGCCGTCACGTTCAATTCGTCCCTCGTTGATACTTTGATTGATCAGTCGGGTGAAGGAAGGTTTGCTGAGTCGAAGTTGTGTGCGAAGGGCGTCATCCAATTTGGCGGGCAGCACTGCTAGAAATCGAGCGAGTCGCTGCTCTTCTGGTGTCGCGGCTTTGGGTTTAACCTCAATGGCCTTTGCTGTCGTCTTTGCGATTATCAGTGTGTCTGGAGACAGCTTGACGGCGACGCCGATGGCTTGCCCAACACTGGTAAAGGCTTGTCTTAATGCGTTGTCTTTACTGTGTAATCGCCAGTCGTGTTTATTCGCGATGTCTCCTGCTAGGGTCAGTTGCTTTGCAAACTCAGCGATGAGAGCAAAATCGGCCTGATTATTCCCGACAACGTAGTCATTAAGATAGTGCCAGCGATGATTGTGACACACACTCTCCACGTCGAAGCTCAGACTGAACACGAACAGATGATCAAGGGGATCGTGCACTAAGGCGCTGAGTGCAGTGATCCCTATGTTCTCAGCGTCCACGAAATGCACCGTATTCATGGCTTTTCCTCAAAGTCCGCCGTGTGGTCATCGGTTGAATGGGTTAACGCAGAACGAAGCGCCCGCGCGACCTCGGGCGTGATGTCGTGCTTAGGGGTCAGCAGCGCGTCTTGACTGACCACGACCGCACCGGTTTTGGCTTCGTAGGTATGAATGAGGCGCGCCAGTGTGCGAGAAAACTGCGTTAGCCGCTCGGTACGCGCCTGTTCACTGAGCCAGGGACTGGAGAGCTCGTCATCAAACTGCGCAATCAAAGCCGGTTTGTCCACACTCACGATGGTGGTGGGGTGAGAGGGATGTACGATGGGTATCAACAACAAAGACGCCCCGATGGCAAGACTGGCGGTCAGTGTGTGCGCCAGCACGTGGGTGAACCAATAGGGTGTGGTCATGTGATGTCCTCCTTTTGCTGCTCTGCGGCTTTAATGGCATCAAAGCGCGCGATGTCCTTGGCATAAAACGTCTTGGCGGTGTGAATGACCGCGGTGGTGATGTCTACCCCTTGTTTGAGCTGCGCTTCCACGTGAGTGAACTCTTCGGCTTCGGTGGAGAGCAGCGCGCGCGTATACGGGTCGCAAAAGAAGCGATGAAAACTGCGCCGTCCGCCCACACGCAGCATCAAGCTGGAAAAGCCCGCTTCCTTTGCGGTGGGGAAGGCGTTAATTTGACTCACTTCGTGGGGCGTAAACGCATTGGGGTTGTTTTTGACGTACGTAGCAAAGGCTTCGCCTTGTCTTAAATACAGGTGCACATCGGAGTTGTTGTAGGCCGCTTCTGAGGCGCTGGATTTAAAGAAGTCAGACACGCCTTGAGTAACGGTGACAAACGAGCCTCGAAACTTACGGGCAGTGCGATAGCCTTCTTCAATAAACTCGGAGGCGGCAGGGTCTTTACCGTTCATCAGTTTCCACGCTTCCTCGATGATGGCCATCTTCGGTTTGGTGCGGTCACCAGAGAGGTACATGGCTTGGTTGATGTTTACCATCAGCGCAAACACCACCGGTCTTAACACATCGCCCTTAAATCCTGACAGCTCTAACGTGGTGAGGTGCGCGTTCGGGTCAAGCTGAGAGGGCAAATTGAACATGTCCCCAAAAATATTGCCTTGGCAATAGGGGGTGAGCGCAAACGCCAAATCCAAAATGCGGCGGTCTTCGCCTTCACGCTGGGCAACGTCGGTTAAGGCCACTTGCACGTGGTCTACTAACGTATGGTCACCGTGTTGCTCCCACGCGTGTGAAATCGCTACAAGCAGCGCCGTACGTTGATGGTCACTGACGCCTTGATTGGGAGAGCATAAGATGGCAAACAGGGAGACGATGTCCCCGATGGTCTGTTTCAGGGGATTGACCGTTTCACCGTTATCGTCTTTGAACTCATCGCCTTTGGCGATACGGGAGAGGTGCGTAAAAGGGTTTAACGCTATCTGCTCGTGATTCAGGTAGACACCGTTTTGCAGTAAGGTGAACTTTTTGTAGCTGTCACCATTATCGAGTATCCAGACATGACCGCCTCGCTCAATCTGGTTTTTCGCCAGCGCTTGGGTGAAAAAGGATTTACCGGAGCCAGAGGCCGCGGCAATGGCCACATTAAAGTTGTCTCCCCCGGCTTCAAACGGGTCAAAGTAGTAGATGCTGCGCCGAAAGGTGGGCAGCAATAAGCCGGGCTGGGTGCGCTGTGGGTCGGCTACTAAGGGGGTGAAGTTCACCAGATTAGAGGTTTTTAAGGTGCGCACCAGTTTCAGGCGAGCCATGTCATCAAAAAAGCCGTCAGAGGGCAGAAACGGCAAGGTATTGAGTAAACACGCGGCATGAATGCGGTGATTAGGCAGCAGGCGCAGCGCGCTATTGGAAAAGGCGCTTTCTGCGGCGATAACATCCCGTTTTCTCTTTTCGTCAGTGGTTTTAAGTACCACGGTGAAAATGGCACTCGCCAGTTTACACTCTTCAGAGCGCAGGCCACTTTGCAGCAGCTTTCGGTCATTGAGCTCATCGACCAGTCCCGGAATGAGTTTGGCCATCGGTGAGTTGGCCCATTTTTCTAAACTGGAGATTTTCCGTTCGTTTTTCATACTGGTGCTGCCACTGTCATGCAGCGTGAACGCCAGATTGATGCTCATGGGGCAGGTGACAGCTTTAGCCGCTCTGGAGAGGTCAGCCAAACAGTTGGGGAGCGAGAACAGGTGAAACTGCTCAGGTAAACGCTGAAGCCCTAGCGTGACCACGATGGTATCTTGAACGTGACCTTGCGTATCGGTAAATCGGCACGCCAGCGATTGGTCGCGTACCAAGCATTCACTCCCTGGTAGCGTCGCTTGACGGGCTAAGGATTCAAAAGGCAGCAAGTCAATGTCTGGGTCGGTTAAGGTCTGCTGGTCAAAGTGAAGCGTGTCACGCACCTTGGCGATGAGCGTGGCGTCATCGCATGGACGAGTCCACAGCCCCATTTGGTTAAAGCTCAAGGTAAGGTGCTCCATCACATCGATGAGTTTGTCTTTATCGCCAGTAGTGGTGCTGACCCATATCGTGCCTGTATGACGGCGCAGGTCGAACTTGCACTGCTCCCCGAGTTTTGAGTCAAACGAATGGCGAGCGCCGTATCGAGCGTAGGTGGCTTCGTTACCGGCAAACAGGGCATGCACGGCATGGGTATCCGACGTTTCCCCTTGTTGACAGGCTCTGGCGTTGGCGTCAATAGCGTGACCAACACGATGGTCCATAGACAGCTCAATCTGGTAGCGCCATTTTTTGCCTTCAGGCAGAGCGCAGAAGATTTTGTTGAGCGACTCCACCTCACTGTCTCCTACGCCTGCGAGCGGTGCAAAACGCAGTCCCATGCCGATACTGGTGTTGTTGATGAACAGGTGCGAGGCGTCATCAAAAAGATGATACGGCAGCTCGTCAGATAACGATGGGGTGTCACGGCTCTGTTTGGCCGCGTTCAATAAGTTAGATAGGCTCATAGACGGTCGTCCTCTTGGTGGCGAATGACGGTGGCAGCAGGTTTTGACCAGTACGGTTTGCTGAGCAAAATATCCAATTGGGCGGTATCGTGATAATTGCCGTGCTCATCAATGAATGGAAATATCACCATGTGCGCGGTGCGCTCAGGTATTCGAAGGGGTGTACTGGCGACCGGAGGCGCATTGACATCCAGTGCTAGGGTCGGCGGCGATATAGGGGCGCGCGACGTGGCCTCTCTTCCATAACCACGAATGACGTGGCCATCCTCATCGGCAGCAATGATGCCGTTATTGCTCATGGTGTTGACATCGCTAAGTGAATCGCAGCTGGCAAGGCCATCGATATGTGTACAACTGGGGCTGTCTTTAAAGCCAGTGCAACCGGACAGTATAGTCAGCATACTGACTGTGACGAGTAGGCGACGCATTGATACGCCTCGTGATAAGAGTTGTGGTAATCCACGGTGAACATAGGAAGATGACGATGAGACAGAGCAATGGAACTCTGCCAACGTTGAAATCCAAGGGAAGGGCATAAACACTCCTTTTGATAGCTAGGGATACGCCTTGGCTATCGATGATGGGTTAGGGACGACCAGTCGCGCGTCCTAGGTTTTGATTGGCGGCGTTAAGTAACGCGGCCGCAGGACTGGCAGTTAGCGTGGTCACTTGAGACTGTGCGCTCGCCTTGGCGGCGTCCATGGCTTTGGCGTATTGCTCGGTGTCATACAGAGGAAAGCCTTTGAGAAAAACAATGTTGACCACAGCGCCTTGGCGTAGCTCAATGTCAGGGTGGTATTTTTCAGCGAGCTTTAGATAGTAGTCACTGAGCTTAGCGGCCACTTCTGAGGTGGCGGTGCCTAAAATGTTGAGTCCGGTTTTGCTCGGGTCAACACTGTTGGTGGTTCCTAGTGCTGAGGTAGACTGGGTTTGAGACAGTCCCGTAGCGGCATTCCCTAATCCGGTTAAGATGCCAGCCACCCCCGCACTTTGTATGATTTTGCTGTTGCGCATAATCGCCGTGCCTGCGATGCCGTTCTTACCAAAGTTAAACACCGTGGCTTCAATGGGGATGTCTAGGACACTGCCGTCTTTGCGGATGCATGATAGGCGGTCTCCCCGGACAATGCCTCGGGATGACGAAATGTCGCCATAGGCACTGCCGGTCATGGTGCAGCCTTTGAGTTTGGTATGATGGCCATTGGGCAGGAAGCCGCCATTGAGCATTTTAAATAGAACTGGTGAGGTGGTGGACTCTCCAGAAACGCCCGCATTGGCCTCTGCGCCACCTGTCATGACCGCAGTCACAAAGCTGCCTGCAGGAACGTAGTTGTTTGCGCTACGTTTGTGGCGGTTTTTGGGCTGCTCAATCACAAAGGTATCAATGCCCGTTGGCGTGAGTGGCGCGCCAGGCACCAAGGTTTTGAGTTCGTTTGTACCCGACGCCTCCTCAAATCGCGCGCTGTCTTCATAATGAGGCTGTGGGTACTCAAACGGGTCACGGCCTGTGGAAAACGGGGGTTGATGGGATGGTCTTGACGATGGGCCATCTAGGTTTTGACCAAGTGCGCGGTCTTGCGCGTTATCCATATCGTGAGCCACATCATTGGCGACGGCCTGCTCTAGCTGCTCGGTGGCCAGCTTGAGCTTGTCCACCAAGTCGGCTTTCTCCTGCTCCCATGCGGTGCGCGCGGATTTCATGGCTTTCGTTTGGGTTTGGCTCTCCTGAATCAAGGTTTCGTTTTGGCTGCGCAGGGTATTCACATCCTTGCTCAGCGTTTGCAAATTGGCCTCGTTAAGTCTGGCGGCGGATTGGGCATCGTCACTAGCGTACTCTTCATCCAGTACTTCACCAAAGCTTGGCGCGGCTTGTACCACCTGTGGGGCTTTCCTTTGGGTCATTAAGACATAACCGGT
>NZ_JPJA01000004.1:0-80212 GCF_000733315.1 Vibrio sp. ER1A | reverse complement strand
AAACTCTTCAATTTAAGATTTCGTTCGGCTCAATGAATACTGACTTTAAACTACCTTAGTAATCTAAAGCTATTATCGTTCCAACAGAACGATAATGAATTGACTGTGCCAAGTCTTTTGACTTGATTGGTCACTCAGTTCATTGAAAACCTAATTTGATACCAAAGTATCTAATTTGATTATCATCAACGAGTGCCCACACAGATTGATAGGTTTATATTGTTAAAGAGCTTGTTTTGAGCTTTGCTCAAAACGGACGGCCATTTTAGCGAGATAAGTTGTCGTGTCAACCACTTTTTTCAACTTATTTTGCTAAGCTTCTTAGAAGCTTGAGACCTTCTGACTGGATGCGAACTTTCGTCTGCGTTCCCGTGTCAGCGAGGGGGCATTATAGAGATCGAAATCTTCTTGGCAACCCTTTTTTTGAAGTTTTTCGCATTTTTTTATCGTTCGATTAAAAACAGCTCAAAACGACGCAAAAAACGACATTTTCTTATTATAGCTGAGCAAATTTATCCGCAAACAAGCTGACTTTATCCCAGTTAGTGTATTCCACTTCCTTTGAAGTATCTGTTTCTCCGCCGGTCATCGTCATAATCAGTTTAATCATAAAGCGGTCAAAAGGATTATAACGTGGGTAATACAATGCGCCGGCAAACACACCTATTAACTCCGGTTGCCAAGGTGACTTTTTCAAGAACGTCTTTATATAAGCACTGCCTTCCGGCGTGTCTTTTCCTTGTTCTTCTTTTCTTGCGGTCAGATTGACGCAGAAGAATGCGGCTTTCATTGATGCTAACTTTGTACTGTTAGCATTTAAAAACTGATAGAGTTTTTTATTTAAATGACCATATCGGATTGATGCTCCAATAAGCACTTTATCGAACTCATCAAGATTAATGTTCATGTCTTGGTGTAGATTGACGATAGTGGCGGCATCATCACCTAATTGCTCAGCAATACGCGTAATAATTTTTGTCGTTTGTCCTTCACGAGAAGAATAGAGATAGAGAACTTTTTCCACGATGTTTCCTTTACCTTAATAAGCAGGCTGGTTAACTACGCCAAAATGCAGGAGTTAATAGAATAAGAAGGGTAAACACTTCAAGTCGGCCAAATAGCATCGAAACGATGAGCACCCACTTAGCGCTATCATTGACTTCACCAAAGTGGACAGCTACTTCTCCAAGACCCGGGCCCAGGTTGTTCAACGTAGCCGCAACTGCGGAGAACGCACTAAGCTCATCCATACCAGTAGCAATTAACGCTAACATACAGACCACAAACACCAGTGCGTAAGCTGAGAAAAATCCCCATACTGCGTCTACTACACGCTGAGACAATGCTGTCCCACCCACTTTGATGGTATATACCGCTCTTGGGTGTACAAGGCGTTTCATCTCACGAGCACCTTGCAGAGTAAGTAATAAAATACGAATTACCTTCATACCACCACCCGTTGAGCCTGCACATCCACCAATAAAAGAAGAGAACAGTAGCAACACGGGTAAAAACAATGGCCATTCCGAGAATCCAGTAGTGGTAAAGCCCGCCGTCGTCGAAATAGATACTGACTGGAACAGTGCCTGATCAAACGCATCGTATACCGAGTTATAGGAGTGATGCTTCAATAAAATAAGGAAGCAGATCAGGAATAACACCACCTGTATAAAGATGAAGGCTCTAAACTCGGGATCTTTCCAATAATACTTCGGATGTACGCCACCTGAAGCAAATGCAGCAAAGTGCAAAGAGTAATTACAGGCCGATATAAGCAGGAATACCACGGTAATCATATTAATAGCATGACTATCAAAGTAGCCCATGCTCGCATCATGAGTGGAAAAACCGCCAATCGCAATGGTTGAGAAACTATGGGCTATCGCATCAAACGGTGTCATACCTGCTACCCAAAATGCCGCTGCACAAGCGATAGTCAAGCTTAAGTAGATGTACCAAAGCGCCTTTGCTGTCTCAGCAATTCGAGGCGTCATTTTGCTGTCTTTCACCGGACCAGGGATTTCAGCCCGATATAACTGCATACCACCGATGCCTAGCACCGGTAAAATAGCGACGGCGAGTACAATGATCCCCATGCCCCCAAACCACTGGAGTAATTGACGATAAAACAATATCGCTTTAGGTAGCTCATCTAAACCAACAATAACCGTCGCACCGGTAGTGGTTAAGGCGGAGAATGATTCAAAGAATGCATCGGTTATCGATACATTAGGGAAATCGGATATAAGGAACGGTAAGGCGCCGGCGCTGCCGATTACTGTCCAAAACAAAACCACAATAAGGAAGCCATCACGAGCTTTGAGCTCGTGTTTGTGGCGTCGGTTGGGAAACCAGAAAAAGCCACCACAAACTAATAAGACAAAAAAGGTCGTAACAAAAGGTACACCCGCACCATCACGATAGATGAGCGCGACAAGAGCTGGCGCAAGCATTGACACACTGAACAGCGCTAAAAGAAGCCCGACAATGCGGATTATGGATCGAAATTGCATATATGTTGAATGAAGCTACGCTTCGTTACGTCCTAGTTGTGTTCTACTGGAGAAACCATTGCCTTGGCTCCACTTTTATTAATTATGCTTTGCGTGAGTGCATCAACCTTATTCACCTCAACTTCTACAATAAGAATAACCTTATCGCTATAGTGAGATTCCACTTCTACTGCAGAACACTTACTAAGTTCAGACTGAGCCGTGGCTACAAATGCATAGTCTAACTCTAGTCGTAATTGTGTGGTGATTTTTTTTTCTATTGTTTGAATTAGCTTAAGTGCTTGTTGAACTCCGCCACCATAAGCTTTCACTAATCCGCCTGTTCCTAGCTTGATTCCACCAGAATAACGGGTAACAACGGCCGCCAATTCTCCAATCCCGGAACCGCTTAACTGTGCCAAAATAGGCTTTCCTGCAGTGCCAGATGGTTCACCATCATCACTAAAGCCCCACATCATCGAATTTTCTGGACGACCAGCTACAAAGCCCCAACAGTTATGTCTGGCACTACTGTGTTCTTTCTTCACATCATCGATAAACGCTTTGGCACTTTCGATACTTGGTGTATGGGCAATTTGTGTGATGAAGACACTCTTTTTGATTTCTTCTTCAAAAATCACAGAGTGCTCTGGTATCAAGTATGCAGTTGAGTTCATTAGGGTTTATGAGATCTGTAGCCTAAAAAGGGTATTCTATCACGGGTGAATAGGATTGACTCCAAGATTGGACCACGGTCATAATGTTAAACAGTTGTTTAAAAAATGTATTGAAATTAAATTCAATGCGGTTCAATATTAGACAACTGGTCTAACCAGAAGCAAAAACAATAACTACCGCTTTCGCACAATCACGGATTGTCTGTCACGGAGAATGACAATGATTTACCAATCTGACACCCTACAGGTAAAGGAAGTACACAACGGCATCGCCGAACTGTGTTTTAGCTCTCCCCAGTCGGTCAATAAACTTGATCTGGCTACTCTTGAAGCCCTAGACAAAGCACTTGATGCTCTTGCAGCATGGAATGATTTAAAGGGTCTAATCCTCACTACAGATAAAAGCGCATTTATCGTTGGCGCTGATATCACGGAATTCTTGGGATTGTTTGCCAAACCAAAAGCAGAACTCAAAGAGTGGCTTGGTTTTGCAAATAGCATCTTCAACAAGTTAGAAGATCTACCCGTTCCGACACTTTCAGCCCTAAAAGGTCACACGCTTGGTGGCGGTTGTGAGTGTGTATTAGCAACAGATTTTAGAATTGGTGACAAAACCACCAGCATCGGTCTTCCAGAGACAAAACTTGGCATTATGCCTGGCTTTGGCGGTACCGTGCGTCTACCACGCCTCATTGGTGCCGATAGCGCGATGGAAATCATCACACAAGGTAAAGCATGTCGCTCAGGTGAAGCGCTCAAGCTTGGTTTACTCGACGCCATCGTCGAAACCGATGCCCTGTATGAATCTGCACTTAACACAATTCAATTAGCCATCAATGAGAAAATCGATTGGAAAGCACGCCGCCAAGCGAAAGTGTCTCCACTGACTCTGAGCAAGCTTGAAGCGATGATGAGCTTCACTATGGCTAAAGGTCTTGTTGCTCAAAAAGCAGGCCCACATTATCCAGCACCAATGGCTGCAGTAAAAGCCATTGAAGAAGCAGCTCGCTCTGGCCGAGATCAGGCTCTTGATATTGAAGCAAATTACTTTATTCAATTAGCTGGCTCTGATGTGGCCAACGCACTAGTTGGTATCTTCCTTAACGACCAATACATTAAAGGTCTTGCTAAGAAAGCCGCAAAGTCAGGTAAAGATACCGAACGTGCTGCCGTGCTAGGTGCTGGCATCATGGGTGGCGGAATTGCTTATCAGTCTGCGCTTAAAGGCGTACCTGTAGTCATGAAAGATATTGCTCAGGCTTCTTTAGAGCTTGGCATGACTGAAGCATCCAAACTGCTGAACAAACGCTTGCAACGTGGTCGTATTGATGGCTTTAAGATGGCTGGCGTATTGGCATCTATCACTCCAAGCCTTCATTACGCTGGCATCGAACAGAGCGATGTGATTGTCGAGGCTGTCGTAGAGAATCCAAAGATCAAGG
Source organism: Vibrio sp. ER1A (assembly GCF_000733315.1). Lineage (NCBI taxonomy): Bacteria > Pseudomonadati > Pseudomonadota > Gammaproteobacteria > Vibrionales > Vibrionaceae > Vibrio > Vibrio sp. ER1A. The sequence goes on along the minus strand of NZ_JPJA01000004.1, from coordinate 75,601 downwards.
CGTCGGTATTGAGCGAAGTCGAAGGATTGGTCGGTGAGAATACTGTCATTGCATCGAATACGTCGACGATTCCTATTAATGTACTTGCGAAGTCACTCAAGCGCCCAGAAAACTTCTGTGGTATGCACTTCTTTAATCCAGTACATCGTATGCCACTGGTCGAAATCATCCGTGGTGAGCACACGTCAGAAGAAACCGTTAATCGTGTTGTGGCTTACGCAGCAAAAATGGGTAAATCGCCAATCGTCGTTAATGATTGCCCAGGGTTCTTTGTTAACCGCGTACTCTTCCCTTACTTTGGTGGCTTTAGTCAGCTATTAAGTGATGGTGCTGACTTTATTCAGATTGATAAAGTCATGGAGCGCAAGTTTGGCTGGCCTATGGGGCCTGCTTATCTTCTCGATGTTGTTGGTATCGATACCGCTCATCACGCTCAAGCTGTCATGGCGGAAGGTTTCCCTGAGCGTATGGCGAAAGAAGAGCGCGATGCAATCGATGTTCTCTTTAGCAACACTCGCTACGGTCAGAAGAATGGCTCAGGCTTCTACGCGTACACTACAGACAAGCGTGGTCGACCAAAGAAAGCACCAAGTGAAGATATCACTAGCTTGCTGGAACCGGTTTGCAAACCAAGCCAAGCGTTCGACGACGATACCATCATTCAACGTATGATGATTCCAATGATCAACGAAGTAGCACTGTGTCTTGAAGAGGGCATCATTGCAACACCACAAGAAGCCGACATGGCTCTAGTATATGGATTGGGCTTCCCTCCATTCCGCGGTGGTGTATTCCGTTACCTAGATAGCATTGGTATCGATAACTACGTAGCAATGGCGAAGCAATACGAGTCATTGGGTGCAATGTACAAAGTCCCTCAGTCGCTAGTAGACATGGCAAGCTCTGGTAAGCGCTTCTATGAACTGCAGCAAACTGGCTCACTGTAATTACCCATTGGAAGAGGAATATCAAAATGAAAAATGTTGTCGTTGTTGATTGTCTTCGCACACCGATGGGTCGTTCCAAAGGTGGTGCATTTAGACATCAACGTGCTGAAGATCTATCAGCGCATCTTATGAAAGGAATTTTGGCTCGCAACCCACAAGTCAAACCTGAAGAAATTGAAGATATCTATTGGGGCTGTGTACAGCAAACATTAGAGCAAGGCTTTAACGTAGCACGTAATGCAGCACTGCTCGCGGGTTTACCTATTGAAATTGGCGCGGTTACCGTTAACCGTTTGTGTGGTTCATCAATGCAAGCTCTGCATGACGCGGCGCGTTCTATCATGGTAGGCGATGCGGAAATCTGTCTTATCGGTGGTGTAGAACACATGGGTCATGTCCCAATGACTCATGGCGTTGACTTTCATCCGCAGCTGTCAAAAAACGTTGCAAAAGCAGCAGGCATGATGGGTTTAACGGCTGAGATGCTAGGTAAACTCCATGGAATTAGCCGCGAACAACAAGATGAGTTTGCTGCCCGCAGTCACCAACGTGCACAAGCCGCAACCGTAGAAGGACGCTTCAAAAACGAAATTCTACCAACAGAAGGTCACGCAGAAGACGGCTCTCTCTTCACTTTAGATTATGATGAAGTTATTCGTCCGGAAACTAACGTGGAAGGTCTATCTAAGCTACGTCCAGTATTTGACCCTGCCAACGGCACCGTCACCGCCGGTACGTCATCTGCGCTATCTGATGGTGCTTCTGCCATGTTGATAATGAGTGAAGATAAAGCTAACGAGCTAGGTTTACCTATTCGTGCAAAAATCCGCTCAATGGCCATTGCTGGTTGCGATCCTTCTATTATGGGTTATGGTCCAGTACCTGCGACTCAAAAAGCACTGAAGCGTGCGGGTTTGACGATGGATGATATTGATATTGTTGAACTTAATGAAGCATTTGCTGCTCAATCACTGCCATGTGCGAAGGATCTGGGTCTATTAGATGTGGTTGACGAGAAAGTGAACCTTAACGGTGGTGCTATCGCGCTTGGACACCCATTGGGCTGCTCAGGCTCTCGCATTTCAACCACCCTTATCAATATTATGGAAAGCAAAGATGCCAAGATCGGTCTAGCGACCATGTGTATTGGTTTGGGTCAAGGCATTGCAACCATATTCGAACGCCCATAACCCCATCTGAATGTAAAAACAGCTCCGCTTGCGGGGCTGTTTTTATTTATGCATAAAATGCATACATCAAATGTTCAAGTTTCATTTTTTTTTTACCTATTTGTCGCCTACACTTTGCAGCAGATAACACGTCAACTCATTGGAGACAACCATGTTCAAAGCACTGTTACTTAACCAAGAAGATAAAAAAACAATCGCTACTATTTCTCAAGTAGATGAGTCTCAGCTTCCAGAAGGTAATGTAAAAATAGATGTAAAATATTCATCTTTGAACTACAAAGATGGGTTGGCGATTACGGGTAAAGGCAAAATTATTCGCAATTTCCCAATGGTACCGGGTATCGATCTTTCTGGCGTAGTGTCTCAATCTGATGACCCTCGTTATAAGGAAGGCGACGAAGTGGTTCTCACTGGCTGGGGGGTCGGTGAGAATCACTGGGGTGGCATGGCAGAGAAAGCAAGTCTAAACGGTGATTGGTTGGTGCCAATGCCTGCTGGCCTAGATGCAGAAAAGGTCATGGCTATCGGTACTGCTGGCTTCACGGCTATGCTTTGCGTACAAGCGATTGTTGATGCTGGTATCAAACCAGAAGATGGTGAAGTACTGGTAACCGGCGCAAGTGGTGGTGTAGGTAGTGTTTCAGTAACGCTACTAAACCAACTCGGCTACAAAGTCGCAGCAGTCACAGGCCGTGCTTCAGAAAATGGTGAATTACTCACTTCTCTTGGCGCTTCTCGTATTGTTGAACGTAGTGAACTTGAAGAACCAGCTAAGCCACTTGAGCGTCAAGTTTGGGCTGCAGCGGTTGACACTGTAGGTAGCAAACTTCTCGCGAAAGTATTGGCTCAAATGAACTATAACGGTGTGGTCGCAGCATGTGGTCTGGCAGGTGGTTTTGATTTGCCAACAACCGTTATGCCATTCATTCTACGTAATGTCCGCCTACAGGGTATTGACTCAGTAATGTGCCCTCGCGAGAAACGTATCAAAGCATGGGAACAATTGGCAACTTTACTTCCAGAATCATACTACGCACAAGCGAGTAAAACAGTGGCGTTGGAAGAAGCGATTCAAGCAGCAGAAGATATCACTAATGGCGCTATCACTGGCCGTGTGACAATTAAGATCTAATCTTAGCTAACATATATTATTGAAAAGGCTCTCATGATGAGAGCCTTTTGTATTTAATACGCATTAGTACCGAGTATTTGCTTATCATTAGCAGGGCTTGGATTACCGTACTCTCCATTATGATTATGAAAAGCTTCTTTCGTCGACTTAATATCACCATCAAAGCGTGGATCCTGTGGTCGTTCATGGCTGTCCATAAACAACGCGATATCCCAAGCTTGCTGATCTGTTAATGTTCCACCTTGCCCCAAAGGCATGTTGTGTTTTATGAACGTAGCAGCAGTATTTACTCGATGCATTCCTGCTCCCCAGTTAAAACTATCCGGCCCCCAAAGTGCAGGAAAGACATAACGTCCACCCACCTGTCGTCCTTGTCCGTTTTCACCATGGCATACAGAACATTCTTTTTGATAAGCTTTTTCACCACGCTTGTAACTAGGTGCCTTCACAGGTTTCTCTAGTTTTCCAAATCCTCTTCCAGGCAACTTGTTATCAACAGAGACCCCAAACGACAACCAATAAGAGTAAGCATTAAGGTCCAATATTTCCTGACTTAATACCTCTGGGGGTTGACCATCTTTTGCGTTCATAGAATAAAGAAAACAACCTTGCAATCGATCTTCAAACGTATTTACTCGTTTATTTTTAGAACGATAGGCAGGGTAAGACACAAACGCAGCCCACATAGGTGCCGCATTAGCTACACTCCCCCCTCCAAGATGGCAATTGGTGCAGTTCATACCATTATTCACTCTTCCCGTCGGTTTCAATTGCTGAGTATTCATAAACAATGAATATCCACGCTTTATCGACTCCCCCAATTCACCCTTTGGTAAGTTATCCCAATGAGATACTTGATGAAGGGTTTCACCTTCGTTCAACGTCCTACCAGGCTCTATGGGGTGAAGCTCTTTATATTGATCAGCAAAGGCAACGAAAGTAAAACCAGCAAGCAAAGCGATTAGATAATGAGTTTTCATAAAGAACCTCCTTGCGATGAGAAGTATTCCGCAACAGCTTCGATTTCTTCTTCACTGAGTGCTTTAGAAATAGTTACCATCGTCCCTAACAAACCCGGAGGGCGTTGATCATTTTTCCAAGCGTTGAGTTGATTGATTAAGTAGTCTTTATTTTGCCCCATAAGCATAGGAAAACTTGGTGCAACCCCCACCCCATTAGGTCCGTGGCAACTGACACAAGCTGGTACATTGCTATTCCATTTACCACTGTATGCGATTCGTTCACCCAATGGCATATCAGCAGGCCACTTATCACCTCGCCATTGCAAGGTTTCAGGAGTATCAACGGGAATGGAGGCATAGAAATCAGCAGCGAGTACCAGCTGATCATCTGCAACGTCGTGAACGATAGGCTCCATAAAGCTGCTAGTTCGATGACCAGATTTAAACGCAAGGACTTGAGCCTCTAAGTAGGCTTTAGGCTGCCCTCGAAGGTTAGGGATGGTGTTTTCTCTACCAACACCATCAGAACCATGGCAGTCGATACACGCCTCCATAATGTTATTGGCGAGAGCAGTATGAGTAAGGCTTATAGCAGCTAGCCCGACGATAATCCTTTTAATATTCATTGCTCATTCCTTTGTTGTTTTTAAGTCAAACTAGGATAAAGATTAGTGAATACAAGGAAATGAAGGTATCAATTCAACCGACTGCTAGCCTAACCCTACATCTTCGATTCTTTTAGTAATCAATTTGCCACATTCTTGTTTCAACACTTTGCGCAACCATTGCTGGGACTCAGAAGTATCGCAGCGTGAGTGCCAAATCAACGAATAATCAAATGGTGTGAACGTAAATGGCAATGGCTTAATTACTAAGTCATATCGCTCTGCAACCAAATACGCTAAATCGGCAGGAACGGTAATAATAAGAGGCATGGAATCAACAATCGCCAATGCCGCTTCAAGGTGATAAGCCCGTAACACCATTCTTCTTGGATTCTGATTAACCAATGCAGCATCAAGTAATGATTTTACGCCATCGCTTATCGCAATCATGGCGTGTGGCGCATTAATATAGTCTTCGAGTAATAGTGGCTTTTCCGCAAGAGGATGCTGTTTAGACACTAAACATGAAACCCCTACAGGCCCTAATATATCTTGATGCAAAGGTGAGACAGAACCTGATGGTCGACAGATAGCCATATCTACCTTATCGGTACTCAGCTGCTTAAAAAGGCTCTCGTGTTGCAGTGGGGCAAACTCTAGCGAAATGTTAGGCGCCTGCTGATACACCATAGGTAAGGCATAAGGAAGTATGGTCTGCATAGCGTAGTCAGTAGTAGCGATAAGAAAACGCTCATTGCAGTAATATGGATTGAACTCACTCGGTGTTAACAGTTGGCGGAATGATTCTAACGGCGCATCAATTTGTTTGCAGATCTCCAATGCTTTACTGGTAGGAATGATCCGTTGCCCTTGACGGGTAAACAGAGGATCGCCCAATAAATCTCTGAGCCGACCTAAAACACGACTGGTCGCTGACTGGCTAAGGTTCAAGCGCACAGCTGCTTGACTAACACTGCCTTCTTCGACCAACACTTTTAACGCAACCAACAGATTCAAGTCACGACGATAGATTTCTTCGAGTTCCATAAACACTTCCTAACGGGTTCTTTTATAGTGTACACCGAGCCCGAATATCTTTACCTAGCGCCAGATAAAAAAAATCCCGCCTTTGACAGCGGGGAAGCCCAAGAAAATGGGGATAGTGTCGGAATGTCGTATAGTGTTAGAAATCTAAATTAGCCAGATGTTTATAAAATGTTAACTTTCTTGTTCTTCTGAAACATCTTGCCAGCGTCTCATCTCAATCCAAATCCCTAGGATTGAGGCGCTTAATCCAATTAAAGGAACAAAGCTCGGCTCTGCTGAAGTCTTTAATACCAAGGCACAGAACGCAATAAAGCAAAGCACTGAATAAATCGTCAATCTATCTAAAGCGGTCAACATAGCTACTCCTTTGCTTCTTTGTTACCAACTTGTTAAATAAAGTTAAAACAAAAAAATCCATTTGCCAAGAGTTATTGCATATTTTTTCTTCATAAGTAGAATTTGAGCTGTTTTTTATAGATCAGAGCACACCATGACAATCAATACAGACCTAGCAACGCAAACATTAGAAGCAGAAGGCTTGCGCTGTCCAGAGCCAGTGATGATGGTCAGGAAGACAATTCGTAAAATGGAACAAGGAGAAGTGTTGTTAGTGAAAGCTGACGATCCTTCTACTACGAGAGACATCCCAAGCTTTTGTCGTTTTATGGATCACCAATTACTTGGCTCGCAAACAGAATCTATACCTTACCTTTACTTAATCAAGAAAGGTCTCGCGTAAAGAATCAAAAAAGGCTGCATCATGCAGCCTTTTTACTATTCATCATATTCAAGCATTCGGACTTCCGATTGCAACTGCTTAATCTGCTTTTGCATCGCACGTATTTCATTGTGCATGGGAATGAGGTGTTGCACCCTAATCCACGACTCTACAGAGAGTCCAGCCATCACAATGGCGCCGACAACCATAGGTGTCCACATGTCGGTGAGCACCATTCCAAGAACCGTTAAAACAAAACCGAACGTAAATAAAGAACTCTGACTTTTCGCGGTCATTCCTGTGTAACGTGTAAGCATAGTATTGCCCTCTCGCTAGGATCCACATGATTAAAGTAGCATGACAATTGTGACACTAATATGTCACTCATCACGAAATTTACTAGATTCGAGCCAGAGTTTGATCTTGAATAAATTACATTTAGCTAGTTGATATTGTTATTAAAAAACAGCCGCACCAATTGCTAATAATACAAACAGAATGGCGGTAACCCGGCGAATCCAATCTAATGGCAATTTATCCGCTGACAACTTTCCTATCAGTACTACCGGAACATTCGCCAACAACATACCAATAGTGGTTCCTAGAACCACCAGCATTAAGGCATCGGCATACTGCGCCCCTAATATTGATGTCGCAATTTGAGTTTTGTCACCAATCTCTGCGATAAAAAACGCAATGAAACTGGCCACAAATGGTCCTTTGTTGGAGATACTTTCCTCTTCATCCAGTTTATCGGGAATAAGTACCCATCCGGCCATGGCTACAAAACTTACGACAACAACCCACTTCAAAACTTGAGGCGAAAGGTAATCGGCGACGACAACTCCTAACCAAGCAGCAAGTGCATGGTTGGCTATCGTTGCCAGAAAAATGGCTGCAATAATGGGAATAGGTTTACGGTAACGACTGGCTAACAGCAATGAGAGAAGTTGGGTTTTATCCCCAATCTCAGCTAAGGCGACAGTAGTAATTGAAATAGCTAAAACGCTCACGACATGCTCTAAGGGGCAGGGATTATAGTTTTTAACCTATAGATAAACCTCGCACCCCACCCCGGTTCACGATGTTTATCTAAGGTCTTGCTAAACTTGTTGGCACAAGTCTCGAACGCCATGGTGATTTTGCACCAATTATGTTGACGAACAAATTCTGACTCTTGCTAGAGTCCGAATAAGCTACTCCCCAAAGATGGCGGTATTGTAATCACACTAACCATCAAATTCAACAATAACACTGTCCCTTAAGCCGCAGTTGAGCGAGAAATGCAAAAAACTGACCTTTTTTCGCATAATGACGATTAATTAACCACTTTTACCCCTACTCCCCCAAGGAATTACTGGGTATACTTGATCGTTATTTTTACCTTTTTCAGATAAAGAATCGCGCGAATTGACTATGCAAAAATACGATATCAAAACCTTCCAGGGAATGATCCTCGCGCTGCAGGATTATTGGGCACAAAATGGCTGTACCATTGTACAACCTCTAGATATGGAAGTAGGTGCGGGCACCTCTCACCCAATGACATGTTTGCGCGCACTTGGCCCTGAGCCAATGTCGACAGCTTATGTCCAACCATCTCGTCGTCCGACTGACGGCCGCTATGGTGAAAACCCGAACCGACTACAGCACTACTATCAATTTCAGGTAGCGCTAAAGCCATCTCCAGACAACATTCAGGAGTTATATCTAGGCTCACTAGAAGTACTTGGTATCGACCCACTAGTGCATGACATTCGCTTCGTAGAAGACAACTGGGAAAACCCGACACTCGGTGCTTGGGGTCTTGGTTGGGAAGTATGGCTAAACGGTATGGAAGTCACTCAGTTTACTTACTTCCAGCAAGTGGGTGGTCTAGAGTGTAAGCCAGTAACCGGCGAGATCACTTATGGTATCGAGCGCCTTGCTATGTATATCCAAGAAGTAGACTCTGTTTACGACCTAGTTTGGAACATTGCACCAAACGGAAGTAAAGTGACTTATGGTGATATCTTCCACCAAAACGAAGTTGAGCAATCTACATACAACTTCGAGCACGCTGACGTAGACTTCCTATTCTCATATTTCGATCAATGTGAGAAAGAAACTAAAGAGCTACTGGAACTAGAGAAACCTCTTCCTCTTCCAGCTTACGAGCGCATTTTAAAAGCCGCTCACGCGTTCAACTTGCTTGATGCTCGCAAAGCTATCTCTGTAACAGAGCGCCAACGTTACATTCTTCGCATCCGCAACCTGACTAAGTCAGTAGCAGAAGCATACTACGCATCACGTGAAGCACTTGGCTTCCCAATGTGTAAGAAATAAGGCGAGGAGACTGTAATCATGGCAAAAGAATTTCTAATTGAACTAGGTACTGAAGAGCTACCACCAACACAACTTCGCACTCTTGCTGAAGCATTTGCAGCAAACTTTGAGTCTGAACTTAAAGATGCAAACCTAGCACACGAAGGTGTGAAGTGGTATGCCGCACCTCGTCGCTTAGCACTTAAGGTTTCAGCGCTGGCTGAAGGTCAAGCTGACAAAGTGGTTGAAAAGCGCGGCCCAGCAGTATCGGTAGCATTTGATGCTGATGGCAATGCAACTAAAGCAGCACAAGGCTGGGCTCGTGGTAACGGTATTACTGTTGACCAAGCAGAGCGTCTAGTGACTGACAAAGGTGAATGGCTGCTATTCAAACAAGAGGTGAAAGGTCAGGCAACGTCTGAGATCATCGTTGAACTTGCAGCGAAAGCACTCGCTAATCTACCTATCGCTAAACCAATGCGTTGGGGTGATAAAACCACTCAATTTATCCGCCCAGTTAAAACGCTGACGATGCTAATGGGTTCTGACCTTATTGAAGGCGAAATCCTAGGCGTAGCATCTGATCGTACTATCCGTGGTCACCGCTTTATGGGTGAGCAAGAGTTCACTATCGAATCAGCAGAGCAATACCCAGCGATCCTCGAAGAACGCGGCAAAGTGATGGCTGACTATGACGCACGTAAAGCCATCATCCTAGCGGACTCTCAAAAAGCAGCGGCAGCGGTTGGCGGTGTAGCTGATCTCGAAGATGACTTAGTAGAAGAAGTGACGTCTCTGGTTGAATGGCCAGTAGTACTCACAGCGAAGTTTGAAGAAGAATTCCTAAAAGTACCTTCTGAAGCGTTGGTTTACACCATGAAGGGTGACCAAAAATACTTCCCTGTTTATGACGAGAACAAGAAGCTACTACCAAACTTCATCTTCGTTTCTAATATCGAATCGAAAGAGCCTCGCTACGTTATCGAAGGTAACGAGAAGGTTGTGCGTCCTCGCCTAGCCGATGCCGAGTTCTTCTTTAATACAGATCGCAAGCGCCCACTTATCGACCGTCTGCCTGAACTAGAGCAAGCTATCTTCCAGAAGCAGCTTGGTACTATCAAAGACAAAACGGATCGCATCACTGAGCTTGCTGGCTACATCGCTGAGCAAATCGATGCTGATGTTGAAAAGTCTAAGCGAGCAGGCCTATTGGCTAAATGTGACCTAATGACATCTATGGTATTCGAGTTTACCGATACTCAAGGTGTGATGGGTATGCATTATGCCACTCACGACGGTGAAGATGAGCAAGTAGCGCTAGCACTATACGAACAATACATGCCTCGTTTTGCAGGCGATGACCTACCAAGCACTGGTATCTCATCCGCTGTCGCGATGGCAGACAAACTAGATACTATTGTTGGTATCTTCGGTATTGGTCAAGCACCTAAGGGCTCTGACCCATTTGCACTTCGTCGTGCATCGCTAGGTGTGTTGCGTATCATCGTAGAAAACGGCTACAGCTTAGACCTTACAGACCTTATCGCAAAAGCGAAATCACTATTTGGCGACAAGCTAACCAATGCAAATGTTGAAGAAGACGTACTTGAGTTTATGCTTGGTCGTTTCAATGCATGGTACAAAGACGAAGGCTTCAGCGTAGACATCATCCAGGCGGTGTTAGCACGTCGTCCGACTAAACCTGCAGACTTTGACCAGCGTGTGAAAGCAGTATCTCACTTCCGCGAACTGGAAGCGGCAGAATCACTTGCTGCAGCAAACAAGCGTGTCGGCAATATCCTAGCGAAGTTTGATGGCGAACTCGCAGCCGATATCGACCTTGCACTTCTACAAGAAGATGCAGAAAAAGTACTGGCAGAAAATGTAGAAGTCATGACAGAAGCACTAGAGCCTGCTTTCGCTACAGGTAACTACCAAGAAGCGCTAAGCAAGCTAGCAGATCTTCGTGAACCGGTTGATGCTTTCTTCGACAACGTAATGGTAATGGCAGACGATGAAGCGCTGAAGAAAAACCGCCTAACACTGCTGAACAACCTACGTAACCTATTCTTGCAAATTGCTGATATATCACTGATTCAAAAGTAATTTTCTAGAAAAACAGCAAAAGCCCAGTTACCTAACTGGGCTTTTTTTTATTCCCACCACAAATAGTGCTTTGCCTCACAGTTTCATTAATGTATGTTCAAACATTAATCTTGCCATCAGCAGGATAAAAAACCGAAAAAATATAACAAGTGAACACAATGAACTAGGTACAGCAATGCAATTTTCTAAGTTTGGTGAAAAATTTAATCGTTACTCAGGTATTACCCAATTAATGGATGATCTCAATGATGGCCTCCGCACTCCAGGTGCCATTATGCTCGGAGGTGGCAACCCAGCCGCTATTCCAGCAATGCTCGAGTACTTTCACCAAGCCAGTGCAGATATGCTTGCCAACGGCGACCTCGTCGCAGCTATGGCTAACTACGATGGCCCACAAGGTAAAGATGCCTTTGTTAAAGCGCTTGCTAAGCTGCTGCGTGAAACCTATGGCTGGGCAATCACAGAAAAGAACATCAGCCTAACCAATGGTAGTCAAAGCGGCTTTTTCTATTTGTTCAATTTGCTTGCAGGTAAGCAATCCGATGGCTCGCACAAGAAGATTCTATTGCCTATTGCTCCCGAGTACATTGGCTATGGCGACGCGGGCATTGACGAAGATATCTTCGTCTCTTATCACCCAGAAATTGAATTACTCGACGGTGGCTTATTCAAATATCATGTGGATTTTGAACACCTGAAAATCGATGACTCTGTTGCCGCTATCTGTGCATCGCGTCCAACCAACCCGACGGGTAACGTGCTAACTGACGAAGAGATCCACAAGCTCGATAAACTGGCTCGTGCTAACAATATCCCACTGATTATTGATAATGCTTATGGTCTGCCATTCCCAAACATCATTTTTGAAGATGTAGAGCCATTTTGGAATGAAAACACCATCCTATGTATGAGTTTATCCAAACTAGGGTTACCTGGCTTACGCTGCGGCATTGTCATTGCGAGTGAAGAAGTCACGCAAGCGATGACCAATATGAATGGCATCATTAGTCTAGCTCCAGGGAGCTTTGGCCCTGCGCTTGCCAATCATATGATTGAAAAAGGTGATCTGCTGGATTTAAGCTCGAATGTCATTAAGCCTTTCTATCAACAGAAATCATTGCGTGCGGTAGAACTACTGCAATCAGCCATAACCGACCCACGTTTTAGAATTCACAAACCAGAGGGGGCAATTTTCTTATGGCTTTGGTTTGATGAATTACCGATTACTACCATGGAGCTGTACCAACGACTGAAAGACCGTGGTGTATTAATTGTTCCTGGTGAATACTTCTTTATTGGTCAAGAAGACGAATGGGATCATGCTCATCAGTGTTTGCGCATGAACTACGTGCAAGACGATGACAAGATGCAGCAAGGCATCGCTATCATTGCAGAAGAGGTAGCAAGAGCCTACGCAGAAGCCTAACACTAAAAAGAGCGCCTTATGGCGCTCTTTCACTCTTTATTTCCGAGTATTGTTTCAAGGCAAATATTAGCCTTCGATCAGTTTATTACCACCGATCTCAATTTTACGCGGTTTCATCGCTTCTGGTATTTCACGTTCTAGGTCAACGTGAAGCAAACCATTCTCCATGCTTGCACCGACCACTTTCACATAGTCTGCTAGTTGGAACTTACGCTCAAAATCGCGCTCTGCGATGCCTTGGTAAACATAGTTTTTACCTTCTTCAGCTTTACGCTCGCCCTTAACAATCAATAGGTTCTCTTTTTGAGTAAGATCGAGCTGCTCTTCAGCAAAGCCAGCCACAGCCATAGTGATACGGAAGTGGTTCTCGTCTTGTTGTTCGATGTTATACGGAGGGTAACCGCCTGAAGCATTTTTCGCGGTGTTCGCTTCCATCATATTAAATAGACGATCGAAGCCGATTGCGTTGCGGTATAAAGGAGTGAAATCTACAGTTCTCACAATACTATCCTCAGTTAAGCAATAGTCTTAGCTCTTTATTCATAAGATCTAAGGGGATTCATGGCTTATTCCCTGATGTTTGTCTATAAACGGGACATAAGTTGGAATCAATCTAAATAGTGTGCTGCCACCGTTATCCTCTCTTGAGCAATAAGGGATCAGCTATTTCCGAGGCCCATAAGTTGGCATCCTCTTCATTACCTTATATAGGGACGATACACTCCATATTCAAGAGAGCCCTACTCTTTTTTCTATAATCGAACACTCACTAGCAACAATAAGAATACGCGAGTAATAAAAAACGCCACCCTAAGGCAGCGTTTTTATTTAGCAGAACAACCCGTCTATACGTCTAGGTTGGCAACTTTCAGTGCGTTTTCTTCGATGAAGTTACGACGAGGTTCTACTTGGTCACCCATCAACGTGGTAAACAGTTGATCAGCGCCAACCGCGTCTTCAATCGTCACCTGCATCATACGACGAGTCTCTGGATCCATGGTTGTTTCCCACAGCTGATCAGGGTTCATCTCACCAAGACCTTTATAGCGTTGTAGGCTTAAACCACGACGTGACTCTTTGATTAACCACTCAAGAGCATCAACGAAGTTTGTAACTTCTTGAGTACGCTCACCACGTTTGATGTAAGCACCCTCTTCAATCAGACCGTCTAACGCTTCTGACGTATCTGCCAATTGGCGATACTCTTTCGAGTTGAGTAGATCAACACTGATAACGTGCTCATGAGTCACGCCATGGGTACGAACCACAACTTTAGGTAGGTTTACACCCAGTTCAGCGTGCTGTTCTACTTCAAAGCTGTATTGGCTTGCGCCCACTTCTTTGTTGTTTAGCTGCTCAACAAGCTGTTTAGACCATGCTTCCACCGCCGCAGCGTCATGACATTGCTCAGCCGTTAGACGTGGTACATACATGAACTCGCCAACCATAGCATGTGGATAACGACGACTCATGCGATCAACCGTTTTAACTGCAGCGTTGTATTGCTGAACTAGCTTCTCAAGTGCTTCACCAGCCAGTGCAGGTGCTTCAGAATTAACATGCAGTGCCGCGTTATCTAGAGCCAGAGATACTTGATACTGGTTCATGGCATCTTCATCTTTAATATACTGCTCTTGCTTGCCTTTCTTCACTTTGTAAAGTGGTGGCTGAGCAATATATACGTAGCCACGCTCAATAAGCTCTGGCATTTGACGGTAGAAGAACGTTAATAGCAGCGTACGAATGTGAGAACCATCCACGTCCGCATCGGTCATGATAATGATGTTGTGATAACGCAGTTTGTCTGGGTTATATTCATCACGACCAATACCACAGCCAAGTGCCGTGATAAGCGTTGCCACTTCTTGTGAAGAAAGCATCTTATCGAAGCGCGCTTTTTCTACATTAAGGATTTTACCTTTAAGTGGAAGAATCGCTTGGTTCTTACGGTTACGACCCTGCTTAGCACTACCGCCCGCAGAGTCACCCTCCACTATGTATAGTTCAGAAAGCGCTGGGTCTTTCTCTTGGCAGTCAGCCAGTTTGCCTGGTAGACCGGCTAAATCTAGTGCACCTTTACGACGCGTCATCTCACGAGCTTTACGTGCTGCGTCACGAGCACGAGCAGCGTCGATGATCTTGGTACAAACAATCTTCGCTTCACCTGGGTTCTCAACAAGGAACTCAGACAGTTTCTCACCCATCGCAGACTCAACCGCTGATTTCACTTCCGATGAAACCAACTTGTCTTTGGTTTGGCTTGAGAACTTAGGATCAGGCACTTTCACCGAAACGATAGCGGTTAGACCTTCACGCGCATCATCACCTGATGTCGCGGTTTTCGCTTTCTTAGAAAAGCCTTCTTTATCCATAAACGTGTTCAGCGTACGCGTTAACGCCGCACGGAAGCCAGCAAGGTGAGTACCACCATCACGTTGAGGGATGTTGTTAGTAAAGCAATAGATGTTTTCTTGGTAACCATCGTTCCACTGCATCGCCACTTCGACAGTAATACCATCATCACGTTCGTTATCGAAGTGGAAGATTTTTTGGATGATTGGTGTTTTATTGGTGTTTAGGTGCTCAACAAACGCTTGGATACCGCCTTCAAACATGAAGTGATCCATTTTGTCTTCTTCGCGCTTATCAATCAGCTTGATAGATACACCAGAGTTTAGGAACGATAGCTCACGAAGACGTTTTGCTAAGATATCGTAATGGAATTCAATGTTAGTGAAGGTTTCTTCACTTGGCCAGAAACGGATTTCCGTACCCGTTTTATCCGTATCACCAATGACTGTAAGTGGCGCTTCTGGCTCACCATGGTGATAGGTTTGCGTATGAATTTGACCGCCACGATGAATGGTTAGCGTCACTTTTTTCGACAATGCGTTTACTACCGAAACACCTACACCGTGCAGACCACCCGATACTTTGTACGAGTTGTCATCAAACTTACCACCCGCGTGAAGTACCGTCATGATAACTTCTGCAGCAGAAACCTGCTCTTCTGGGTGCATTTCAGTCGGGATACCACGACCATCATCGCTAACAGAAACAGAGTTGTCCTCATGGATTGTCACAATAATGTCGTTACAGTGACCAGCCAACGCTTCATCAATTGAGTTATCAACCACCTCAAAAACCATGTGGTGCAGACCGGTTCCATCGTCCGTGTCACCAATGTACATTCCCGGACGCTTACGTACCGCATCCAGACCCTTTAGTACCTTAATACTCGATGAATCGTAATTTTCTGACATGAGTTTCTCTCACTATTTACCTGGTTCTATTGTGCCATGTTCCACATGAAACATCTTGCCATTTTCGTCAATCATATCGGCGACTTGGCTTTGGGTAATAGAACTTACAAAAACTTGAGCATTCGTCTGTTTTAGGTAATCCGCTAGGCGTTTACGACGAAGGCTATCTAATTCGGAAGCAAAGTCATCTATTAAATAAATGCACTGCTTACCGGTCAACTCGGCGAGATGCTGTCCCTGCGCTAAACGCAATGCACACATCATCAGTTTTAGCTGACCTCGAGACAACACATCCTCAACTGGTGTGTTGTTCACTTTAATTCTTAAGTCGGCTTTATTAGGTCCACTAAAGGTGTACCCTAAGCTCTGGTCTCGTTCAAAGTTGCGCTCTAATAGCTCAGCATAGGGCGTATCTTTTTCCCAACCACGGTAGTAGCCAAGTTTGATTTCAAACTCGGGCAAAAACGACTGACACATTTCCTCAGCAAGAGGTTGCATCTGTTCGACATAACACCGACGCCAATCATCAATTTGTTCTGCCAGTTGGGCCAAATCACGATCCCAATAGCTCAGTTCTCGATAACTGGTTGCAGTCTTAAGCAGAGCATTACGCTGCTTACTTAAACGCTTAAATCGTCCCCAAGCTTCATGAAAGCCTGGTTCAGAGTGAAACACACCCCAATCGATAAAAGCGCGACGAAACTTAGGTCCATCCGTCAGTAATTCAAATCCTTCAGGGTGAATTAGTTGCAGCGGTAATACCTTGGCAAGCTGAGCCAATTTTTGCCCAGATTGACCGCCTATTTTAACCTCAGTTGAGCCATCACGCTGCTTATTAATGCCAACGGGTATCTCAAATTGATCCGAGTTCAAAAAACGGCCATGAACGAACAGTTCTTGGCAGTCATTTTGAATGACTCGTCCTGTCAAAGAACTCTTAAAAGAGCGTCCATGACCGAGCAGATATATGGCTTCCAATACGCTAGTTTTGCCACTGCCATTGGGGCCAATAATAAAGTTAAAGCCTGTAGATAGTTCTATATCACAGGCTTTAATATTACGAAATTGCTGTACGATTAAGCGCGTAAGCGGCATAACATCATGCCTAGCTTAGAGACGAATCGGCATCACCACATACATGGCACTGTCATCTTCGCTATTTTCAATCAACGCACTCGCATTGGCATTCGACATAGAAATACGAACCTGATCGCAACGAAGCGTGTTCAGTACATCCAAAACGTATGACACATTGAAACCAATTTCTAATGCATCGCCTTGGAATTCGACGTCTAACATTTCTTCCGCTTCTTCCTGTTCAGGGTTATTCGCGGTAATGCGCATTTCATTTTGGTCGAGATTAACTCGCACACCACGGAACTTCTCATTGGAAAGAATGGCGGCGCGTGAGAATGCTTGTCGTAGTTCGTCGCAATTGGCTTCCAATGTTTTATCGGTATTTTGCGGCAAAACACGGCGATAATCCGGGAAACGACCATCAACGAGCTTAGAAGTAAAGACAAAGTTATTCACTTCCGCGCGGATATTAGAGCTGCCAATTTGCAGCGTCACAGGTTGCTCAGGAGCATCTAATAACTTAGACAGTTCCTGTACACCTTTACGCGGTACGATAATTTGTTTGTTATCAAAGCTGCCTTCAAGTGACACCAAAGCAACAGCCATACGGTGGCCATCAGTGGCAACAGAACGAAGCGTGTTTTGGTCTAACTCAAACAGCATACCGTTGAGATAATAACGAACGTCTTGGTTCGCCATTGAAAATTGTGTTTTTTCTATCAGTGATTTAAGTTCAGCTTGAGTAACGGTCACCGCCACTTCTTGTTGCCAATCTTCAATATTTGGGAAATCACTGGCTGGTAAAGTCGATAGCGAGAAACGACTGCGTCCAGAACGTACTTGTACACGATCGCCTTCTAACACGATAGTGATAGTAGAGTCATCCGGCAGTCCACGACAAATATCTAGGAACTTGCGTGAAGGTACCGTCACACTACCCGCTTCAAACTCACTCTCTAGCGTCACTTTACTTACTAGCTCAACTTCTAAGTCGGTTGCAGTAAGAGAAAGCACCCCTTCTTCAACCTTCAACAGCAAATTGCCCAAAATAGGTAATGTTGGTCGTCCACCCAGTGCACCAGAGACTTGTTGTAACGGCTTTAATAAGTGATGACGTTCGATAGTAAATTTCATAGATAACTCTTCGTAAAGCTGGCAATCCATGCCACTTATATGCGAAATACAATAACTTGAATGCTAATTATAGCGATTATGCCATTATTATGAAGAAAGCGTACGAATTAAGTTCGAATAGTCTTCTTTAATATCGTGACTTTCTTCGCGTAGCTGAGCAATCTTACGACAAGCATGAAGCACTGTCGTGTGGTCACGACCACCAAATGCATCGCCAATTTCTGGAAGACTGTGGTTGGTAAGCTCTTTCGCCAAAGCCATCGCCAACTGGCGAGGACGCGCAACCGAACGAGAGCGACGTTTGGACAACAAGTCGGCCACTTTAATCTTGTAGTACTCAGCAACGGTCTTTTGAATGTTGTCTATAGTGACTAGCTTCTCTTGTAGTGCTAATAGATCGCGCAGTGCCTCTCGAACAAAGTCGATAGTGATAGGACGGCCAGTAAAGTTCGCGTTGGCGATAACACGGTTAAGTGCCCCTTCCAACTCTCGAACATTAGAACGTAAACGCTTAGCAATAAAGAACGCCACCTCATCAGCAAGGTGAATTTGATGATCTTCTGCTTTCTTCATCAAAATTGCTACGCGGGTTTCAAGCTCTGGTGGCTCGATCGCAACCGTCAACCCCCAACCAAAACGGGATTTTAGACGATCCTCTACCCCATTTATCTCTTTAGGGTAGCGATCAGAGGTAAGGATGATCTGTTGGTTACCTTCTAATAGAGCATTAAAGGTATGGAAGAATTCTTCTTGAGAACGTTCTTTATTTGCAAAGAACTGAATATCATCGATAAGCAATGCATCAACGCTACGATAGTAACGTTTAAATTCCTCAATCGCATTGTTTTGTAGTGCTTTTACCATGTCTTGAACAAAACGTTCAGAGTGCATGTAAACCACTTTCGCGTTTGGCTTGTTATCAACAATCGCATTGCCTACCGCATGCAACAAGTGGGTTTTACCCAGACCAGTACCGCCGTACAAAAACAGCGGGTTGTATGCCGCACCAGGGTTATCCGCAACTTGACGCGCAGCGGCTAAGCCAAGTTGGTTCGACTTACCTTCAACGAAATTATTGAATTTATGTTTGATATTAACGTTCGAACGATGATTGATATCTGAGACTTCAGCCTCATCGTCCCACGTTTTATGCACAGGCTGACGTGCTTGCAGCTGTGCTGGTGCTGAAGATTCTGCCGCTACATCAGCGGCCGTCTTAACAGGCTTAGGCGCTGGTGGCGCAGAAACTGGTTTACTACCCACTTCAAAACGTAAGTTAGGTACGTCATTACCGCAATACTCTTTGAGTAAACGGTTGATGCTGTTTAAGTATCTGTCACGTACCCAATCTAATACAAAGCGATTAGGCGCAAATAGAGTTAGGGTGTTGTCATTAAGTTCAGCTTGTAATGGTCTGACCCACATGCTGAATTCGGTAGCGGGTAGCTCTTCTTGTAGTCGTTGCGAACATTGCAACCAAAGCGAAGATGACACGGTGCTCTCACTCTATTTATTTGAATTGGAAAAGATTGGTAATTTTACCTGTTGATAACCAAGATCGCCAGTAAATGATCAGTGATCCAGTGAATAAGATCTAAGTTATTCACAATTTTTTCGATTGAATTCGCTTGATCCACACAATTTGCCCTAATTTTACTCACAAATGAATGCACAAAACACAGATCTACCCACAAAAGCAGTATGTTGATCTAACTTGTGCATAGATCAACGCTCAAGCTGTCATTATCTTTTTGTTTGATATTGATAGAGTGATGAAAAAGCCAGCATTCAACCCCGAGTTTGTTATGGTTAATAACAACTAGTTATTTAACTTATCGACATGTTTACCAGTAACATCCTCTCCATAAATATCAGGAGTAGTAAAATGAAAAACTGGATTAAAGGCCTTCTAACCGCTTTAGCGCTTTCTGCAACCGTATCTCAAGCAGCATATGCTGCGACACAACAAGAAGTGAAAGTCGGCATGTCTGGTCGCTACTTCCCATTTACGTTTGTTAAACAAGACAAGTTACAAGGGTTTGAAGTCGACCTTTGGGACGAAATTGGTCGTCGCAATGACTATAAAGTAGAGTACGTGACGGCAAACTTCTCAGGTTTGTTTGGTTTGCTTGAAACCGGTCGTATTGACACGATTTCTAATCAAATCACTATGACAGATGCTCGTAAAGCGAAGTATCTGTTCGCAGACCCATATGTTGTTGATGGTGCTCAAATTACCGTTCGAAAAGGTAATGACAGCATTCAAGGTATTGATGATTTAGCAGGTAAAACAGTCGCAGTAAACCTTGGTTCAAACTTCGAACAACTGCTACGTAGCTACGATAAAGACGGCAAAATCACCATCAAAACTTACGATACAGGTATTGAACATGACGTCGCACTAGGCCGTGCTGATGCTTTTGTTATGGATCGCCTTTCTGCACTTGAACTAATCAAGAAAACAGGCCTGCCACTGCAACTTGCAGGTCAACCTTTTGAAACCATCGAGAATGCTTGGCCATTCGTAAACAACGAAAAAGGTCAAAAGCTGCAACAAGAAGTGAATAGCGCACTGGCAGACATGCGAGCTGATGGTACGCTAGCAAAAATCTCTGAGAAGTGGTTTGGTGCTGATATCACTAAAAAGTAAGTGATTACTATTGATACGCCCACTACTCTTGGTAGTGGGCGTTTGTTTTTCTAAGAGTTTGGTACTGTTATGGGATTTGATTTTCAATACATGCTTGAGTTGATGCCGATACTGTTGAAGTATCTCGGTACAACCATGGAAATGGCGGTATGGGGACTGCTGTTCTCATTGATTCTATCGGTTATTTTAGCCAACATTCGCGTGTTCAAGATCCCGGTATTGGATCAGCTCAGTCAGCTCTATATAAGCTTTTTCCGTGGTACTCCATTATTGGTCCAGCTGTTTCTGCTTTATTATGGCTTACCACAAATTTTTCCTTGGATGGTTGGACTCAACGCCTTCAGTGCCGCAGTAATAGGCCTGACTCTGCACTTTGCCGCTTATATGGCAGAGAGTATTCGTGCCGCCATTATCGGCATTGACCGCAGTCAGATGGAAGCAAGTCTTTCTGTAGGTATGACAACTAGCCAAGCCATGCGTCGTATTATTTTGCCGCAAGCAACTCGCGTAGCCCTACCATCATTGATGAACTACTTCATTGATATGATTAAGTCGACGTCGTTAGCGTTCACACTTGGTGTGGCGGAGATTATGGCGAAAGCCCAAATGGAAGCATCATCCAGCTTCCGATTTTTTGAAGCATTTCTTGCCGTCGCGCTCATATACTGGGGTGTTGTGTTAGTACTTACTCGCGTGCAAATTGTCGCAGAGCAAAAACTGAATAAGGCTTATCAACGATGATTACATTAAAAAATATCCACAAGCGATTCGGTGACACCGAAGTGCTCAAAGGCATCGATATTGATATCAAACAAGGCGAAATTATCGTCATTATTGGTTCTAGTGGTACCGGTAAGTCTACCTTATTACGTTGCGTCAATTTCCTAGAGCAAGCAGATGAAGGCCATATCACTATTGACGATGTCTCGGTAAACTGCAAAAGCCATACTAAAGCAGAAGTATTGGCACTAAGACGCAAGACTGGCTTTGTGTTTCAGAACTACGCTCTGTTCGCGCACATGACTGCGCGTCAGAATATTGCGGAAGGTTTGATCACAGTAAAGGGCTGGAAAAAAGAGCAAGCTCTTGAGAAAGCACAACAAATTCTCGATGACATCGGTCTAGGAGACAAAGGGGATCAATACCCAGCTTCCCTTTCCGGTGGTCAACAGCAGCGTGTCGGTATTGGCCGAGCGATGGCATTACAACCTGAGCTACTGTTATTCGATGAACCAACTTCAGCACTCGATCCTGAGTGGGTAGGTGAAGTACTTAACCTTATGAAAAAGCTCGCTACACAGCATCAAACCATGCTTGTTGTGACACACGAAATGCAGTTTGCCAAAGAAGTCGCCGACAGAGTGATCTTCATGGCTGATGGCCATATAGTGGAACAAGGTACACCAGAGCAAATTTTTAACGATCCACAAGATATCCAACTGAAGAAATTTCTAAATCAAGTTGGGATCGAATAGGATCCTTGCGCTCTGGCTCACAAAAAGTATAATTCGCCAACCGGAATTGAAGTTGAACTGATTATTGACTCTTGACGAGTCAGTGATTACAATTCCGCCTCTTTGTTGAGAGGCGTCGGATTTCCTCTCTATATATAGAGTAGGGAAATATGTCCCACGCCGGGTTCAACGAGAACCTAAAACTACTGATCAGTAAAGGTAATAACCATGTCTAAACGCACTTTTCAACCTTCAGTTCTAAAGCGCAAGCGTACTCACGGTTTCCGTGCTCGCATGGCGACTAAGAACGGTCGTAAAGTAATCAATGCACGTCGTGCTAAAGGCCGTGCACGCCTATCAAAATAATTTTCTATTTTGAATAAGCACGCCTTTATTCGGGAGTTACGTTTGTTAACTCCCGAGCATTATCAAAACGTATTTAAGCAAGCTCATCGAGCTGGCTCCCCTCATTTCACCATCATTGCTCGTAAAAACTCTCTCTCACACCCTCGTCTTGGTCTTGCGGTTCCTAAAAAACAGATAAAAACAGCTGTTGCTAGAAATCACTTCAAGCGTCTGGTACGTGAAAGTTTTCGTAACAAACAACATGAACTTCCAAGCAAAGATTTTGTTGTAATTGCAAAGAAGAGTGCGCAAACTCTAAGCAATGAAGAAATGTTCAAACTTCTAGATAAGTTATGGCATCGCCTGTCTCGCCCTTCGCGTGGTTAGCTATCGGACTCGTCTACCTATATAGGTGGATTATCAGTCCTCTTATCGGACCTCGTTGTCGGTTCACCCCAACCTGTTCTCTTTACGCTATAGAAGCCTTGAAAGCTCACGGTTTTGTAAAAGGATGTTGGTTATCAGGCAAACGTCTATTAAAATGCCATCCTTTGAATGAAGGGGGATTTGACCCCGTTCCACCAGTCCAAAAACAAGACAGAGATAAATAACGATGGATTCTCAACGTAATATTCTGTTAATCGGTTTGGCTTTAGTTTCTTTTTTGCTGTTCCAACAATGGCAATCGTATAAGAATCCAGCGCCAGTTCCGACCCAACAGACGCAAAGCAGTACTCTACCTGCGCCATCTTTCGCTGATGAGCATGATCCTGCACCTGGTCAAAGCCAAACTGCTGCAGAAAAAATCATCACAGTGAAAACTGACGTACTAACGCTAGGTATTAATACCGTTGGCGGTGATGTAGTAACAGCAAAATTAAACGAGTACGCAACTGAGTTAGAATCTAGCGAACCGTTTGAACTTCTAAAAGACGATCAAGGTCACCAGTTTATCGCTCAAAGTGGTCTGGTAGGTCCTCAGGGTATTGACCTAAGCAGCACAAGCCGTCCAGCTTATACCGTGTCTGCTGACAGCTTTACCATTGCTGACGGTCAAGATGAACTGCGTGTTCCAATGACATTCGAAGCGAATGGCATCTCTTACACCAAAACCTTCATTCTAAAACGTGGCAACTACGCAATTGATGTTGAGTACGATGTAGACAACAACTCTGGCCAAAATGCAACGTTCGGCATGTACGCTCACCTTCGTCAAAATCTACAAGACAAAGGCGGCAGCATCACAATGCCAACATACAATGGCGGCGCATACTCAACTCAAGACGTTCGCTATAAAAAATACAGCTTCGAAGATATGCAAGATCGCAACCTGTCTCTTAACCTGACAGACGGTCAAGGTTGGGCAGCGATGATCCAACACTACTTCGCAGCAGCATGGATTCCTCGTGAAGCACCAGGTACTAACCTTTACACTCGTGTAATCGGTAACCTAGGTGATATTGGTGTTCGTATGCCAAACGCAACAATTGCAGATGGCCAATCAGCAACACTGAAAGCTACACTTTGGGCTGGTCCTAAACTTCAGAAGCAAATGGCTGAAACTGCGCCAAACCTAGATCTAGTAGTAGACTACGGCTGGTTATGGTTCATTGCAAAACCACTTCACACGCTACTATCGTTCATTCAAGGTATCGTTGTTAACTGGGGTCTAGCTATCATCTGTTTGACTTTCATTGTTCGTGGTGCCATGTACCCACTAACAAAAGCGCAATACACCTCGATGGCGAAAATGCGTATGCTTCAGCCTAAGCTGCAAGCAATGCGTGAGCGTA
Source organism: Vibrio sp. ER1A (assembly GCF_000733315.1). Lineage (NCBI taxonomy): Bacteria > Pseudomonadati > Pseudomonadota > Gammaproteobacteria > Vibrionales > Vibrionaceae > Vibrio > Vibrio sp. ER1A. The sequence continues at coordinate 51,448 of NZ_JPJA01000004.1, read as the reverse complement.
TCGGCGATGACCGCCAACGCATGAGCCAAGAAATGATGGAACTGTACAAGAAAGAGAAAGTAAATCCTCTAGGTGGCTGTCTACCAATCTTGCTACAGATGCCAATCTTCATTGCACTTTACTGGGCACTAATGGAGTCGGTTGAGCTGCGTCATTCACCGTTCTTTGGTTGGATTCATGACCTTTCAGCTCAAGACCCATACTACATTCTGCCTCTACTAATGGGTGCAAGTATGTTCTTGATCCAGAAAATGAGCCCGACAACAGTAACCGATCCAATGCAGCAGAAGATCATGACCTTTATGCCGGTTATGTTTACCTTCTTCTTCCTATGGTTCCCATCAGGTCTAGTTCTTTACTGGTTGGTATCGAACATCGTTACTCTGATTCAGCAAACCTTGATTTATCGAGCGCTGGAGAAGAAAGGATTACACTCTAAGTAGTCCTGCTGATTGGTAAACAATACGCGAATAGAATAAAAGGCGGCCTAAATGGTCGCCTTTTTCATTTACCATGATTACAATTTGGCTAAAGTACTGCGATTAGGCAACACAATGACAACAGACACTATTGTGGCACAAGCCACAGCCCCAGGCCGCGGTGGCGTGGGTATTATACGAGTATCAGGCCCTCTTGCTGCTGAGGTTGCCTTACAAGTGACAGGGAAAACGCTTAAACCGCGCTACGCCGACTATCTGCCATTTAAAGCACAGGATGGCAGCGAGCTTGACCAAGGGATCGCTCTATACTTCCCTAACCCACATTCGTTTACTGGTGAGGACGTTCTTGAACTACAAGGACACGGCGGCCCTGTTGTTATGGACATGCTGATTAAGCGTATCTTGCTCATTCCGGGCGTTCGTCCAGCAAGACCTGGCGAATTTAGTGAGCGCGCATTCCTCAACGATAAAATGGACTTAACACAAGCAGAAGCCATTGCCGATTTAATTGATGCCAGTTCAGAAGAGGCCGCGAAATCGGCACTGCAATCTCTTCAAGGGCAATTCTCTAAACGCATTCAGGTGCTGGTGGAATCGCTAATCCATTTACGTATTTATGTCGAAGCGGCTATCGACTTCCCAGAAGAAGAAATAGACTTTCTAGCGGATGGCAAAGTCGCTGGTGACCTGCAACATATCATTGATAACTTAGAGTCCGTTCGTAAGGAAGCCAATCAAGGTGCCATTATGCGCGAAGGGATGAAAGTGGTTATTGCAGGTCGCCCTAATGCAGGTAAATCTAGCCTACTCAATGCCCTATCTGGGAAAGAGTCTGCTATCGTTACCGATATCGCAGGCACGACTCGAGACGTCCTGAGAGAGCATATCCATATAGACGGAATGCCACTGCATATCATTGATACCGCAGGTCTACGTGACGCTTCCGATGAGGTAGAACGTATTGGTATCGAGCGAGCTTGGGAAGAGATTGAGCAGGCCGATCGCGTTCTCTTCATGGTAGATGGCACCACAACAGATGCTACGGATCCAAAAGAAATCTGGCCCGACTTTATCGATCGCCTACCAAGTTCGATCGGCATTACCGTGATCCGCAATAAGGTTGACGAAACAGGCGAAACGCTAGGGATCTGCCATGTTAATGATCCAACCCTAATTCGACTTTCTGCACGCACTGGCGAGGGTGTGCCAGCTTTACGAGAACACCTAAAAGCTATTATGGGCTTCTCTGGTGCCAATGAAGGTGGCTTTATGGCAAGACGTCGACACCTTGATGCGTTAGAGCGAGCTGCTGAGCATCTCGATATCGGACAGCAGCAGCTAGAAGGTTATATGGCGGGCGAAATTCTGGCTGAAGAACTTCGTATTGCCCAGCAACATCTGAATGAGATTACTGGAGAGTTTAGCTCCGACGATCTGCTTGGTCGTATCTTCTCTTCATTCTGTATTGGTAAATAAGGAACATTAATGATTCATATCATCACAGGTAGCACACTTGGCGGTGCGGAATATGTCGGTGACCACTTGAGTGACCTACTTATAGAACAAGGGCTAGAAACCACAATCCACAATCAGCCTGAGTTGAGTGACATTGAGGCCGAAGGGATTTGGCTTTTAATCACCTCAACGCATGGAGCTGGAGATTACCCAGATAATATCCAGCCTTTCATCGCAGCTCTGCAAGATACACCACCTCGCATGTCGAACGTGAAATACGCTGTCGTTGGCATAGGTGACTCTAGCTATGATACGTTTTGTGCAGCCGGTAAACACGCTTACGAGTTACTTGAAGACATCGGCGCGACACCACTGACAGACTGCCTGCAAATCGATGTTCTCAACGATCCCGTACCTGAAGACGCTGCGGAAGTTTGGCTCAATGAACACATGAGCAAGTTTAGCTAGAAGCAAACATTAATAATAAGCGGCTTTGGCCGCTTTTTTTATGCCTGTGAGTAACTCTTCAACTTCAATTCACTCATAACGAGTAATTTCTGACCAATCAATCTGTGGATAAAATATGATCTTTTCGGTGAAAAACCTATATTTATCCAAAGAACAACTTTCATGGTCTCCTTCCCCTGTGCATAACTAGCCTTTTTGATCCCAGCTAATACAGTGCCAGATCAACACTAGATCACAACAAGCGATCACAAAAAGATCCATGGATTTGTTGATCATTTTCGACTTATCCACAGAGATCGAGGATCCTAATAATAGATCTAATAAAAGATCATATATATAGATCTTATCTTTATATTACTTATTTCTTGGATCCAAAAAATGTGAAAACCGTTTTTCTCACTTCAAGAAAAGCGGTAGAATACTGCTCCTTTTGGTTTGTCTAAATTTCTCGATTGAATACTGAGGTCGGTTCATGCTTTATCACGAAACATTTGATGTCATCGTAGTTGGTGGCGGACATGCAGGAACGGAAGCCGCACTCGCATCTGCTCGTACAGGGCAAAAGACACTACTGCTAACTCATAATATTGATACGTTAGGTCAAATGTCATGTAACCCTGCCATTGGTGGTATTGGTAAAGGACATTTGGTTAAAGAAGTGGATGCTATGGGTGGTTTGATGGCAGAGGCCATTGATCATGCAGGTATTCAATTTCGTACGCTGAATGCGTCAAAGGGTCCAGCAGTTCGTGCCACACGCGCTCAAGCAGATCGTGCGTTATACAAGGCTTATGTGCGTAACGCCCTAGAAAACACACCAAACTTAACACTATTCCAACAGTCGGTGGATGACTTGATCGTGGAACAAGATCAAGTACGTGGTGTAGTAACTGAGATGGGATTGAAATTCCATTCGAGATCCGTTGTATTAACGGTCGGTACTTTCTTAGGTGGTAAGATCCATATTGGTATGGAGAGCTCTTCTGGTGGTCGTATGGGCGATCAACCATCCATTGCACTCGCGGCTCGTTTGCGAGAGTTACCATTCCGCGTGGATCGTTTAAAAACAGGTACACCCCCACGTATTGATGCTCGAAGCGTCGACTTTTCTGCACTAGAAGTGCAGCATGGTGATAACCCTACGCCTGTTTTTTCTTTCATGGGTAACCGCAACCAACATCCAACGCAGATTCCGTGTTTCATTACGCACACCAATGAGTCCACGCATGAGGTGATTCGCAATAACCTCGATCGAAGCCCAATGTATGCCGGCGTGATCGAAGGTATTGGACCGCGCTATTGCCCTTCTATTGAAGATAAGGTCATGCGTTTTGCGGACAAAAATAGCCATCAGATCTTTATCGAACCTGAAGGTTTAAACACGCATGAGCTGTATCCAAACGGTATCTCAACCAGTTTACCGTTTGATGTACAGGTACAAATCGTTCGTTCAATGAAGGGTTTTGAGAACGCGCATATTGTTCGCCCTGGTTATGCTATCGAATACGATTTCTTTGACCCTCGTGATCTAAAACAGACTTACGAAACCAAGTTTATTTCTGGTTTGTTCTTTGCTGGCCAGATTAATGGCACCACCGGTTACGAAGAAGCGGCGGCACAAGGTCTAATGGCAGGTCTAAACGCTAGCCTCTACTCGCAAGGCAAAGAAGGCTGGAGCCCACGTCGTGATCAGGCTTATATGGGCGTACTGATTGACGATTTATCAACCATGGGTACCAAAGAGCCGTATCGCATGTTTACATCTCGTGCGGAATATCGTTTATTGCTGCGTGAAGACAATGCGGATATTCGTTTGACTGAGCATGCGCATAATCTCGGTTTAATTGACGAGAAACGCTGGTCGCGATTCAACGAAAAACTGAATAACATGGCGACTGAGCGTCAACGCCTAAAAGAAACATGGGTTAATCCAAAATCTGAAGGTATCGAAGCACTTAATGTGCTACTGAAGACCCCTATTTCTCGCGAAGCAAGCGGTGAAGATCTACTACGTCGTCCTGAATTGAACTATTCACAATTGACGTCATTAGACGCATTCGCACCTGCGATGGAAGATCAACAAGCCAGTGAGCAAGTTGAGATCCAGGTGAAATATGAAGGTTATATTCAGCGCCAACAAGATGAGATAGCTAAGTCGCTTCGCCATGAAAACACCAAGATCCCAGCCGATCTTGATTACAGCGATGTGAAAGGGCTGTCTAACGAGGTCGTTGCCAAGCTGACAGAAGCAAAACCTGAAACGGTTGGAATTGCTTCCCGTATTTCTGGTATTACACCCGCCGCGATTTCCATCCTGTTGGTTTATTTGAAGAAACAAGGAATGCTTAAAAAAGGTGAAGCCGCGTGAGCAACAACTTAACCGCAAAACTTGAACAATTATTATCAGAGACCTCATTAGAGGTCTCTGAACTTCAGAAGCAACAACTTGTGGGCTATGTCCAATTACTTGATAAATGGAATAAGGCTTACAACTTGACTTCGGTGCGTCGACCTGAAGATATGTTAGTGAAACATATCCTTGATAGCATCATTGTTGGCGAGCACCTCGAAGGTGAGCGTTTTATTGATGTTGGAACGGGACCGGGACTACCAGGGATTCCTTTGGCGATCATGCATCCAAACCGTTCATTCACTTTGCTTGATAGCTTAGGTAAGCGTATTCGTTTTATCAAACAGGTGGTTCACGAGCTTAAACTGTCTAATGTGACTGCGGTTCAATCTCGAGTCGAAGAGTTTGATCCTGAAGGTGGCTTTGATGGTGTTCTGAGCCGAGCCTTTGCCTCTATGACCGATATGGTGAATTGGTGTGAACATTTACCAAAATCACAGAGTGGTCGCTTCTATGCATTAAAAGGTCAACTTCATGAACAGGAAGTCTCAGAGCTACCGGAGTGGTGTTCTGTGATCGATATCAAACCTTTGCAAGTTCCTGAGTTGGAAGGTGACCGTCATCTTGTAATCTTATCCAAGAAGGGATAATGGAGAAGTTGTCGTGGGAAAAATTGTCGCTATTGCGAACCAAAAAGGTGGCGTTGGTAAAACTACCACGTGTGTAAATTTAGCGGCATCAATGGCTGCCACTAAGCGTAAGGTATTAGTGATAGATCTTGATCCGCAGGGAAATGCGACGATGGCCAGTGGCGTCGATAAGTATCAAGTTGAAACAACTGCTTACGATTTGCTGGTTGATGAGCTTCCTTTTGAACAGGTAGTTTGTCAGGACACTTCTGGTCAGTTTGACCTCATCGCTGCCAATGGAGACGTTACGGCAGCTGAAATTAAGCTCATGGAAGTGTTTGCTAGAGAAGTGCGCTTAAAACATGCACTTGCGCCAATCCGCGATAACTATGATTTCATCTTTATCGATTGTCCTCCCTCTTTGAACCTACTTACAATAAACGCAATGGCTGCTGCTGACTCTGTGTTAGTGCCAATGCAATGTGAATACTTTGCCTTAGAGGGACTGACGGCATTGATGGATACCATCAGTAAGTTGGCAGCGGTAGTCAATGAAAACCTGAAGATCGAAGGGCTACTACGTACCATGTACGACCCTCGAAATCGTCTTGCTAACGAAGTGTCCGAACAATTGAAAAAACACTTCGGAGACAAGGTTTATCGAACCGTTATCCCTAGGAATGTACGCCTCGCAGAAGCGCCAAGTCATGGTAAACCAGCGATGTACTACGACAAGTATTCCGCCGGTGCCAAAGCTTATCTTGCCCTTGCTGGTGAGATGCTACGACGCGAAGAAGTATTGGCTTAACGCTCTTAAGGAAAATAGATTCAATGTCTAAACGTGGTTTAGGCAAAGGGCTCGACGCGCTTTTGTCGACGAGCTCTATTGCCAGAGAAAAACAACAAGTCGCAACGCAAAGCCAAAGCCTATCTACCGATGGTGACCTGGCTGAACTTTCAATCAATAGTCTGCGCCCTGGTATTTACCAGCCGCGTAAAGATATGGCTCCTGAAGCACTTGAAGAGCTAGCAGCTTCCATTCAATCGCAAGGTATTATTCAACCTATTGTGGTCAGAAGTGTTGGTCATGAGCAGTTTGAAATTATTGCTGGTGAAAGACGCTGGCGAGCGGCAAGACAAGCTGGCCTGAAAATGGTGCCTTGTCTGGTGAAGAACGTTCAGGATCGTGCTGCGGTTGCGATGGCGCTGATTGAGAACATTCAACGTGAAGACCTAAACGCCATTGAAGAAGCTCAGGCTCTGGAAAGGCTACAAGACGAATTTGAATTGACCCACCAGCAAGTGGCCGATGTGATTGGTAAATCACGTACTGCGGTTAGTAACTTGCTGCGTTTGAATCAATTAGAGCCATCTGTGAAGAAGCTAGTTGAAGCGAAACAGATAGATATGGGTCACGCTCGTGCACTATTAGCATTGGAAGGTGAAGTTCAATGTGAGGTTGCAGACACCGTAGCTAAGAAGCAGCTGACGGTTCGTCAAACCGAAGATTTAGTGAAAAAGTGCTTAAAACCGAACTCTTCAGAGAAAAAACAGTCAGAAGACCGTGATGCTAAAGAAATTTCACATCGTTTAAGTGAAATTCTGGGTGCAAAAGTGTCTCTTGTACGAAATGCAAGCGGAAAAGCAAAAGTAACGATAAGTCTTGATGAACCTCACAAATTGGAGCAACTTATTGCCAAGCTTGAGAGCTAAATGAGATAATTGATGTAGGTCAATTATTTATAAATTGAAATTTTGTGCGAAAGTTATGGTTTTGTGAACGAAATAGCACCTTTTTGGTGCTGTTTGATTGCAATAACTTTGTCGGAAAGTATAATTTTCGCGAATCTCCCAGCACAGTAGTAATTTAGGTGCATTGTGGAAAAAACTATAGGTAAGAATACATGGTAGCTGTGCTAGCTAGACCAGGACGAGAGCTTGCAAAGCGATTGTTACTGATTCAAGCCAGCGCGGTTACATTGGTAGCTGTTGGAATGGCAGTAGCTGTAAATGCTGAGTGGGGAATTTCAGCGCTCATTGGTGGTGGCAGTTTTGTTATCGCTAATGCGGTTTTTGCATTGTGTGCATTTTTGTTTAGTGGGGCTCGAGCAGCGAAAAAGGTTGCCGCGTCTTTCTACGCAGGAGTGACTCTGAAAATCCTCATTACGGTTGCTCTATTCTCGATTGCTTACATGTATATTCAGGTGGAAGTGATTCCCTTGAATCTCACTTTTTTACTGGCCGTCTTAATTAACCTTATGGCACCAGTAATATTCGTCAACAACAAAAAATAGGATGAGTTATGGCTGCGCCAGGTGAAGCGCTAACATCGGCCGGATATATCACTCACCACTTGACCAACCTTTCTTTAGGAAGTCTCGGTTTAGTGGAGGAGACGAGTTTCTGGAACGTACATATCGATAGCCTGTTTTTTTCTGTGTTTACTGGTCTGATATTCCTAGGAGTGTTTCGTTCAGTAGCTAAGAAAGCAACAGCTGGTGTGCCGGGCAAGCTGCAGTGTTTTGTTGAAATGATCGTGGAATTCGTTGACGACAACGTCAAAGAAACGTTTCATGGACGCAACGCGCTAATCGCGCCTTTAGCACTAACTATCTTCTGTTGGGTATTTTTAATGAACGTCATGGACCTTGTTCCAATTGACTTCTTACCTTACCCTGCAGAGCAGATGGGCATCCCTTATCTCAAAGTGGTTCCTTCTGCTGATGTCAATATCACCATGGCTATGGCGCTAGGTGTTTTTGCTCTGATGATTTACTACAGCATCAAAGTAAAAGGTCTAGTTGGCTTTACAAAAGAATTGACGCTACACCCATTTAACAATCCAATCATGATTCCTTTCAACATGCTGATCGAAGTCGTGTCTTTGCTTTCAAAGCCACTGTCTCTCGGTATGCGTCTGTTCGGTAACATGTTTGCGGGTGAGGTGGTCTTCATTCTTTGTGCTGCAATGCTACCATGGTATTTACAATGGATGGGCTCACTACCATGGGCGATATTCCATATTCTGGTTATTACGATTCAAGCCTTCGTGTTTATGATGCTAACGATTGTTTATCTATCAATGGCACACGAAGACAGCGATCACTAACTTTATTAACGCTTTTTATTTGGGCAAATTTAAGCCAACAACTATAAATTGGAGATAGTAATGGAAACTTTACTGAGCTTTTCTGCAATCGCCGTAGGTATCATTATCGGTATGGCAGCATTTGGTACGGCGATCGGTTTTGGTCTTCTAGGTGGTAAATTCCTTGAAGGCGCGGCTCGTCAACCTGAAATGGCTCCGATGCTTCAAGTTAAGATGTTCATCATCGCAGGTCTACTTGATGCGGTTCCTATGATCGGTGTTGTTATCGCACTGCTATTCACATTCGCGAACCCATTCGTTGGTCAGCTAGGTTAATCAGCTTTTTCTCAGACAAGTTTCGGACTTGTCACCTGATTAAACTTTAGCTCGTCAATGAACCATTAGAGGGGTAGCTGTTGTGAATATGAACGCAACTCTGCTAGGTCAAGCAATCTCATTCGCACTATTTGTGTGGTTCTGCATGAAGTATGTATGGCCACCAATCATGAATGCGATTGAAGAACGTCAGAAAAAAATTGCTGACGGTCTAGTAGCCGCTGAGCGCGCTGCTAAAGACTTGGATCTAGCACAAGCCAACGCTTCTGACCAAATGAAGGAAGCGAAGCGCACTGCAACAGAGGTCATTGAACAGGCAAACAAGCGTAAAGCACAAATTGTTGATGAAGCTCGTGAAGAAGCTTTGGCAGAACGCCAAAAGATTCTTGCTCAAGCTGAAGCAGAAATTGAAGCTGAACGTAACCGTGCCCGTGATGAGCTGCGCAAACAAGTTGCAACTCTGGCTGTAGCTGGTGCTGAGAAGATTCTTGAGCGTAGTATCGATAAGGATGCGCAAAAAGATATTCTCGACAATATTACTGCGAAACTTTAAGGCGAGGGGCGCATATGTCTGAATTGACTACAATCGCACGCCCCTATGCTAAAGCAGCATTTGACTTTGCGGTAGAAAAGCAAGCATTAGACCAATGGGTTGAAATGTTAACTTTTGCCGCTGAAATTACCAAGAATGAAGAGATTGCAGACCTGTTATCAGGTTCTGTAACGGCGAAAAAAGTCGCTGATATCTTCATTGCCGTTGGTGGTGAACAGTTTGATGAATTCGGTCAAAACTTGATTAAAGTTATGGCTGAAAATGGTCGACTAGCAGCCTTGCCGTATGTGTTAGAAGAGTTTGTAGCTTTCAAAAAAGAGCTAGAAAAACAAATTGATGTTGAAGTGATTTCAGCGTCAGCTCTAAACGACGAGCAACTTGCAGCGATCAGCGACAAACTTGAGAAGCGTCTAGAACGCAAAGTTAAGCTGAATTGCAGTGTAGATGAGACCCTACTTGGTGGGGTTATTATTCGAGCCGGAGATCTTGTAATTGACAACTCAGCACGTGGTCGTTTGAACCGCCTGAGTGAAGCAATGCAGTCTTGATGGGGATTGGAGCATGCAACTTAATTCCACAGAAATTAGCGACCTAATCAAGCAGCGTATCGAATCTTTCGATGTTGTGAGTGAAGCTCGTAATGAAGGTACTATCGTATCGGTAAGCGATGGTATCATTCGCATTCACGGCCTAGCGGACGTGATGCAAGGTGAAATGATTGAATTACCGGGTGGCCGTTATGCACTAGCACTTAACCTTGAGCGTGACTCGGTTGGTGCGGTAGTAATGGGCCCATATGCTGACCTTAAGGAAGGCATGAAAGTAACAGGTACTGGTCGTATTCTTGAAGTACCAGTTGGTCCAGAATTGCTTGGTCGTGTTGTAAACACGCTAGGTGAGCCAATTGATGGTAAAGGTCCAATTGAAGCTAAACTTACGTCACCAGTTGAAGTGATTGCACCGGGTGTAATCGACCGTAAATCGGTTGATCAGCCAGTACAAACTGGTTATAAATCAGTTGACTCAATGATCCCAATCGGTCGTGGTCAGCGTGAGCTTATCATCGGTGACCGTCAGATCGGTAAAACCGCTATGGCGATCGATGCAATCATCAACCAGAAAGACTCTGGTATCTTCTCTATCTACGTAGCGATTGGCCAGAAGGCATCTACAATTGCAAACGTTGTGCGTAAACTGGAAGAGCACGGTGCACTACAAAACACTATCGTTGTTGTAGCATCTGCATCTGAATCTGCTGCACTGCAATATCTTGCGCCATACTCTGGTTGTGCAATGGGTGAGTACTTCCGTGACCGCGGTGAAGACGCTCTGATTGTTTATGATGATCTATCTAAGCAAGCGGTAGCTTACCGTCAGATCTCTCTACTACTTAAACGTCCACCAGGCCGTGAGGCATTCCCAGGTGACGTATTCTACCTCCACTCACGTCTACTAGAGCGTGCAGCTCGTGTAAACGAAGAGTACGTAGAGCGTTTCACTAACGGTGAAGTGAAAGGTAAGACTGGTTCTTTGACTGCTCTTCCTATCATTGAAACTCAAGCAGGTGACGTTTCTGCATTCGTACCGACAAACGTAATCTCGATTACCGATGGTCAGATCTTCCTACAAACTGAAGCCTTCAACGCGGGTGTTCGCCCAGCGGTTGACCCAGGTATCTCAGTATCTCGTGTAGGTGGTTCAGCACAGACTAAGATTATTAAGAAGCTATCTGGCGGTATCCGTACTGCACTAGCTGCTTATCGTGAACTAGCGGCATTCGCACAGTTCTCATCTGATCTAGATGAAGCAACTAAGCGTCAGCTAAGCCACGGTCAAAAAGTTACAGAACTAATGAAGCAGAAGCAATATGCTCCAATGTCTGTATTTGACCAAGCACTAGTTATCTTTGCTGTTGAGCGCGGCTACCTAGATGATGTTGAAATCAACAAGATTCTAGACTTCGAAGCAGCGCTTCTATCGTATGCTCACAGTCAATATGCTGATCTTGCAAAAGAGATCAACACTACGGGTGCTTACAACGATGATATCGAAGCTCAGCTTAAGAAACTGACTGACGATTTCAAAGCAACTCAGACTTGGTAATTGGTGGGTGACCTTTTGGTCACCACTTATGGAGAGTAACGATGGCCGGCGCAAAAGAGATACGTAATAAAATCGGTAGTGTTAAAAGCACTCAGAAAATTACGAAAGCGATGGAAATGGTAGCAGCTTCAAAAATGCGTCGTTCGCAAGATGCGCGTGAAGCTTCTCGTCCATACGCTGAAACTATGCGTAAAGTGATCGGTCATTTGGCAAACGCAAACCTAGAGTACCAACATCCGTACCTAGAAGAGCGTGAAGCCAAGCGTGTTGGTTATGTCATTATTTCTACTGACCGTGGTCTTTGTGGTGGCTTGAACATTAACTTGTTTAAAAAAGCCATTGTAGAGATGCAAGGTTGGAAAGATAAAGGTGCTGAAATCGAGTTAGCTATTATCGGCTCAAAGGCGACAGCATTCTTTAACAACAGCGGCGCAAAAGTAGCGGCACAGGTATCTGGTCTGGGTGATGAGCCAAGTCTAGAAGACCTAATCGGTACGGTAGGCGTTATGCTGAAGAAGTATGACGAAGGCGAATTGGATCGCCTGTACGTAGTGTATAACCACTTTGTGAACACTATGATTCAGGAACCAACGATCGATCAATTGCTACCTCTGCCTAAATCTGACAGTGAAGAGATGCAGCGCGAACATTCATGGGGCTACATTTATGAGCCTGAGCCAAAACCACTACTAGACGCACTATTGCTTCGTTATATCGAATCTCAAGTGTATCAAGGTGTGGTAGAGAACCTTGCTTGTGAGCAAGCGGCTCGAATGATTGCAATGAAAGCTGCAACGGACAATGCGACCAACTTGATTGATGATCTAGAGCTTGTGTATAACAAGGCGCGTCAAGCGGCTATCACACAAGAACTATCAGAAATCGTTGGCGGCGCAGCTGCGGTTTAAGCTTAGGTAAAACGAAATAGATTAGAGGATTAACGATGGCTACAGGTAAGATCGTACAGATCATCGGTGCGGTAGTCGACGTAGAGTTCCCACAGAGTGACGTACCAAGTGTATACGATGCTCTAAACGTAACGGACTCTAAAGAGCGTCTTGTTCTTGAAGTTCAACAACAGCTAGGCGGTGGCGTAGTTCGTTGTATCGTAATGGGTAGCTCTGATGGTTTACGTCGTGGCGTAACAGTAGAGAACACAGGCGCGCCAATCTCAGTACCAGTAGGTACTAAGACTCTTGGTCGTATCATGAACGTACTTGGTGATGCGATTGACGAGTGTGGTGAGATCGGTGCAGAAGAAAGCTATGCGATTCACCGTGAAGCGCCAAGCTACGAAGAGCAATCTAACGAAGTCGCTCTTCTAGAAACGGGTGTTAAAGTAATCGACTTGGTTTGTCCATTCGCTAAGGGTGGTAAAATCGGTCTATTCGGTGGTGCAGGTGTAGGTAAGACCGTTAACATGATGGAGCTTATCAACAACATCGCACTACAACACTCAGGTCTATCCGTATTTGCGGGTGTAGGTGAGCGTACTCGTGAAGGTAACGACTTCTACTTTGAGATGCAGGAAGCGGGCGTTGTAAACGTTGAGAAGCCTGAAGAATCAAAAGTAGCAATGGTTTACGGTCAGATGAACGAGCCACCAGGTAACCGTCTACGTGTTGCACTGACTGGTCTAACAATGGCAGAGAAGTTCCGTGACGAAGGTCGTGACGTACTGCTGTTCGTTGATAACATCTACCGTTACACACTTGCAGGTACAGAGGTATCGGCACTTCTAGGTCGTATGCCATCTGCGGTAGGTTACCAGCCAACTCTTGCAGAAGAGATGGGTGTACTACAGGAACGTATCACGTCAACAAAAACTGGGTCTATCACGTCTGTACAGGCGGTATACGTACCAGCGGATGACTTGACTGACCCGTCTCCAGCAACAACGTTCGCGCACTTGGATGCAACGGTTGTACTTAACCGTAACATCGCTGCTATGGGTCTATACCCAGCGATTGACCCACTAGATTCAACATCTCGTATGCTTGATCCACTAGTCGTTGGTCAAGAGCACTACGAGGTAGCTCGTGGTGTGCAGCAAACACTGCAGCGTTATAAAGAGCTGAAAGACATCATCGCGATCCTAGGTATGGACGAGCTATCTGAAGAAGATAAGCAAGTTGTATCTCGTGCTCGTAAGATTGAGCGTTTCCTAACTCAGCCTTACCACGTAGCGGAAGTATTTACTGGCGACCCAGGCATCTACGTACCTCTTAAAGAGACTCTACGTGGCTTCAAAGGTCTACTAGCTGGTGACTACGATGACATTCCAGAGCAAGCGTTCATGTACTGCGGTACTATCGACGATGCTATCGAGAATGCTAAGAAGCTATAAGGCTAAATAGGAGGCGATATGGCAGCAATAACCTTTCACCTAGACGTAGTAAGCGCTGAGAAAAAGCTTTTCTCTGGTCGCGTAGAAACGTTCCAGGTGTCCGGTAGCGAAGGTGAACTTGGTATTTTCCATGGTCACACACCGCTGCTGACCGCTATCAAGCCTGGTATGGTGCGTATCGTTAAACAGCACGGCCATGAAGAGTTCATTTATGTCTCTGGTGGTATTGTTGAAGTTCAGCCAGGCACAGCGACTGTGTTGGCTGATACAGCAATTCGTGGTGAAGAACTAGACGCAGCGAAGGCGGAAGAAGCCAAGCGCAAAGCTGAGGAGCATATCCAGAATCAGCATGGCGACATGGACTTCGCGCAAGCGGCCAGTGAACTGGCTAAAGCCATTGCTCAGCTTCGAGTAATCGAGCTGACAAAAAAACGTCGTTAATTCAGTTAAACTGAACTAACCGCGATGAAAAAGGCGACCTAAGGGTCGCCTTTTTGCTTAATTTTTATCAGAAATTTATTCAATCCATTTAACACTGCTGTGATTCATCGTTAGAATGACGTTAGCTTAATTAACGTCAATGGTTTGATAATAATGAAATTCAGTGCAGTTGTTCTTGCTGCGGGGAAAGGAACCCGCATGTATTCCAATAAGCCAAAAGTGTTGCATACACTTGCCGGCAAGCCGATGGTAAAGCATGTCATCGATACTTGTGAAAGCCTAGGTTCTCAGAATATCCACCTTGTTTATGGCCATGGTGGTGAAATGATGCAATCAGCTTTGCAGCAAGAAAAGGTAAACTGGGTGCTACAAGCTGATCAGTTAGGTACCGGTCATGCAGTTGATCAGGCATCTCCTCATTTTGCAGATGATGAAAAAGTGCTGGTTCTCTACGGTGATGTACCTCTTATTTCCGAAGAGACTATTGAAAACCTATTAGATGCTCAGCCTACAGGTGGTATCGCTTTGCTCACCGTCGTTCTTGATAACCCGATGGGTTATGGTCGTATCGTGCGTAAGAATGGTCCTGTCGTTGCGATCGTTGAGCAAAAAGACGCCACAGAAGAGCAAAAGCTGATTAAAGAGATCAACACGGGTGTGATGGTGGCAACTGGTGGCGATCTTAAGCGTTGGTTATCCGGTCTAAGCAATGATAACGCACAAGGTGAGTACTACCTGACAGATGTGATTGCTGCCGCTCATAATGAAGGTCGTGCGGTAGAAGCTGTTCACCCGGCAAACCCGATTGAGGTGGAAGGTGTAAATGACCGTGCTCAGCTGGCTCGTTTAGAGCGTGCGTTTCAATCCATGCAAGCGCAGAAACTACTAGAGCAGGGGGTTATGCTACGCGACCCTGCACGTTTTGATGTTCGTGGTCAGCTACAGTGTGGTATGGATGTAGAAATCGATACCAATGTCATCATCGAAGGCAGTGTTACTCTTGGCGATAACGTAGTTATTGGTGCGGGTTGCGTACTGAAAGACTGTGAAATCGACGATAACACCCTTGTACGCCCCTACAGCGTAATCGAGGGCGCGACAGTTGGTGAGGAGTGTACTGTTGGTCCATTTACACGTTTACGCCCTGGAGCGGATTTACGTAATGATTCGCACGTTGGCAATTTCGTAGAGGTGAAAAATGCGCGTCTAGGTGAAGGTTCGAAAGCTAATCACTTAACTTACCTAGGTGATGCCGACATTGGCCAGCGTACTAACGTTGGTGCAGGTGTTATTACTTGCAACTACGACGGTGCAAATAAGTTTAAGACGATTATCGGTAATGACGTGTTTGTCGGTTCTGACAGTCAACTAATTGCTCCTGTGACTATCGCTGATGGGGCGACGATTGGTGCGGGCACCACGTTAACCAAAGACGTAGCAGAAGGTGAGTTAGTGATTACTCGCGCAAAAGAGCGCAAAATCACAGGATGGCAGCGTCCAACCAAACAGAAGTAAACTCTTCCATTAGAAAGGGCCTCATTGAGGCCCTTTTTTGTCTCTTGATACTTATTGTTAGTGGCTTGGAATAGCAATACGCTTTTCTAGCCAGCGTACAGCTTGTGATACCAATAGTATTAACACTAAGTACTCGAGCACCAAAAACGTATAGATTTCTAAAGGTAAGTACTCATTTACAACCAGCTCATTGGCGCGTCTAGTTAGGTCACTTAGTCCAATAACGCTAACTAATGATGACATTTTGAGGATATAGACAAACTGGTTACCCATCGGTGGTAGTATCTGACGAAAGGCTTGTGGCAAGATAACCAGTCGCATCTTCTGCCAATAATTGAGACCGAGTGATTCAGCAGCTTCATGCTGACCACGAGTCACCGCCTGAATACCGCCACGGAACACTTCTGCCATAAAGGCACTTTCCGCGATAGTAAGTGCTATCACTCCTGCCCAAAAATGGTTGAGAGAAATGTCTAATAACGTGGGCATGCCGTAGTACACCCAAAGTAACAAAACTAGAACCGGGATGGAGCGAATCACTTCGACATAAACTCGATTAATAGCGCGCAGCCAAGGCTTCTCTGACAAGGCTGGAAAGGCAACAAGCAGGCCTATAAGCATGGCAAACACCATACTTAGCAAGGAGACATAGATAGTGTCCTTGAAGCCCGCTAGTAGGAAAGCGAGGTTAGTTTTTCCTTGTTCAGTAGAGGGATCAAGCACATACCAACCCCATTCATACTCAGAACAGCCACTTAATAGTGGTAGGCACAAAACAACAGCAAGTAATCGATAGCTCACAATCGTCCCTAATTATTCCTGAAAAATCCATCTGTTACTGCTATGTTATCAAGGATGTACCACTAATGTTTAATAATTTTAGGGACTATTCAATGAAGAAGTGGATTCTGGGTTTTATTATTACTTTTCTTTCTATCGGTCAGGTAGCGGCTGAAACCAGTCGTCTGCAGAAGATCTTAGATTCAGGTGTATTGCGTGTGGGTACAACGGGTGACTGGAACCCGATGACCATGAAAGATCCTGCGACCAATTCGTATCGTGGTTTCGATATTGATGTGACGACAGAACTTGCAAAAGATCTTGGTGTTAAAGTGGAGTATGTGGCAACGGATTGGAAAACGTTAGTAAACGGGATTACTGCCAACAAATACGATATGACGGGTAGTGCGTCACTTAACATGTCTCGTGCTAAAGTGGCGGGATACAGCCAGCCTTATTTCTATCTGGCATTTGTCCCCGTAGTTCAAAAGAAAGATTTAGAGAAATTCTCTGATTGGGCTGATTTTAACAAACCTGATGTCAAAGTGGCTGCCACACTTGGTACTGTACAAGAGAAAATGGTGAAAGACTTTTTTCCTGATGCTGAGCACATCGTGATTGAAGCTCCTGCTCGTGACTTCCAAGAATTACTCGCGCGTCGTGCCGATGTGTCAGTGACGTCAAATGTGGAAGCGGCAACGTTAGTAACCAAGTTCAAGCAACTTGCCATTGTACCTGTTGAGGAACCTCGCAAGCCGACACCGATTTCGATGCTGTTACCACAAAGTGACCAAGTTTGGATTAACTATGTGAATCATTGGGTAGAGCTGAAAAAAACGCAGGGTTTCTTTGAAGAAACTGCGAAAAAGTGGGGGCTGAAAAGTCTTTAATATTAGAAAAATGGGTGACTTGGTCACCCATTTTTGATTACTCGTCGCTCACTACTCGTGAGTTATCTGGTATTGTCAGTTCTTCGGTTAGTGCTGGTGTTGCGATCAGGTAACCGACCCACATTAATGCTAAACAACCAAGAATCACATAGCCTACCGCTGATTGAGCGACAACGGCAAATGCTGCAACTAGCGCACTGGCTAAACTACTAATACCAATCTGTAAGCTATTTTGTAGACCTGCCGCAGTTGCTGAACAATGTGGTGCGCTTGATAGTGCACGGTTAACAACAATTGGATACAGTGCCCCATTAGCGACTGCAAGTAAGCAGAATGGCGCTAGAATTGGCCATACGCTGGTTAGCTCCCACTGACACGCAGCAAATACTAACAGTATAGCGACCGTCTCCAGTCCTAGTAGCTGTTTCAGTACCGCGTCATCACCTAATTTAGCCACCAATTTCTTGCCCATATAGCCACCGAGCATAAATGCGATGGTTTGTGGAATGAAGCTCAAACCAATGTCTTTTGCCGAATAGCCCAGCTGGCTCATAATCTCTGGCATACCGGTTAGGTAGGCGAAAAACGCAGCAGAAGCGACAGAGAACAGCATCACGTTGCCCACATACTCACGTGACCCTAATAAACTCTTAAGATCAGCACCAACAGATGATTGTTTACGCTCTGCTTTTTTATGATCTTTCATCGATAAGGTGATCATGGCTAGTAGAGCGCCAGTGATCGCCAGTACGACAAAAATGCTATGCCATCCCCATAATTCAGTTAATAACACGCCAAGTTGAGGAGCTAGTGCCGGAGACAGGGCGACGAGAGGCATAATAGTGGCAAATATCTGCTGGCTTGTTTTTTTATCGAATTTGTCGATCACCATAGACTGCCAAATCACAGCTGGCGCACAGACACCAATAGCTTGTAGCATGCGCAGTGCCAGCAGGTGCCATACTTCTTGGCTCCAAGCTAAGCCTACCGAGGCAATCGTAAAGATAACGAGTCCTGCAAATAGGGTTTTACGGTGTCCGAAACGGTCACTGGCTAGTCCCCATAGGAACTGACCCAGCCCCATACCGACTAAAAAGACCGTCAATGACAGAGCAATCTGTTCTGGTCCAGTCGCAAAATCTTGCTCAATGAGTTTAAACGCAGGCAAATACATGTCGGTAGCTATGAAGCCCAACATGGATAAGGTCGCAAGATAAATGAGTTGTAGTTTAGTTATTTTCATTGTTATTCCTTGAAATATTTTCACAGGAATGAATTGGCGCCAGCCCATACTGCTGATGGTGTGTATTCTATTTTTGGATCTTAGAAAAATAAAACGCTATATTTTGTAGTTATCTATCAAAAAATTTGAAAGCTAAAGTATGTATTCTCGCTCATCATTAGAAATGCTAGATGTGGTTGCTCGATTAGGAAGCTTTAGCGCTGCCGCTGAGGTATTGCATAAAGTGCCTTCTGCGATTAGCTACAGTGTGCGACAGATTGAACAAGAACTCGGGGTAAAACTGTTTACTCGGCTACCAAGAAAGGTTGAGTTAACCTCGGCCGGTGAAGTCTTCATGGTGGAAGCTCGGCAAATGCTGCGCAAAATGGATGAACTTACTCACCAGACACGACGTACAGCTCTGGGGTGGCAAAATAGCTTAAAGCTGACCTTAGATAATGTGGTTAGAGTAGATAAGCTGTCTGATCTGATTGAAGATTTCTATCAGGAGTTTGAGTTTGCTGAGCTGCAGATCAATATGGAGGTCTATAACGGCTCTTGGGAGGCTATTTCCCAGCAACGAGCAGACATTGTGATTGGCGCGACGAGTGCGATTCCTGTCAGTGGTGAATATGGCGTTAAGAAAATAGGCAGCCTAGACTGGGCTCTGGTTATGTCGCCCTCGCATCCATGTGCCAATCAGGCGCAACTGGATGAAGATTTCGTCAGTCAATTTACCGCCATTTGCATTGATGATACGTCGCGAGTATTACCTAAGCGTCACAATGAGCACTACCCGCAACAGCGGCGGTTATTGTTACCCAATTGGTTTACTGCCATCGAGTGTTTGAAAAAGAACGTAGGCATTGGTTACATGCCTAGGCACATTGCTCAGCCACTTATCGACTACGGCATGCTGGTGGAGCGAACTCTCGAAGATGCTCAAGCGCCAAGTGAGTGTTGCTTGGTGTGGAGAAAGCACGATAATCATAATCTATTGGATTGGATGGTAGAGTACCTAGGGGATGAAGCTCAGCTGTATCGCGATTGGTTGAAATAAAAATGGGAAGCAGCCACTTCCCATTTTCTGATTAAGATAAAAAGAACTTATAAGATGGATTATCGGTCTCGTCTTTGCATTGGTAGCCCAGTTCTCTCAGATGAGCCGAGAACTCATTCAAATCACTATCTTCCAATTCAAAACCACATAAAACTCGACCGTAATCTGCGCCTTGGTTACGATAATTGAATAAGCTGATATTCCAATGTGTCCCTAACGTGCTTAAGAACTTAAGTAGCGCTCCTGGATACTCTGGGAACTCAAAACTATATAGGCGTTCTTTAAGCTGTTTTGACGGTCTGCCACCAATCATATAGCGAATGTGCAGTTTTGCCATTTCATCGTCAGAGAGGTCAACCACAGGGTAGCCACTCGCTCTGAGATCACTAATGATGCCATCCAATTCTTCTTGACCACCTACGAGACGCACACCGACGAAAATGTTGGCCAATTTGTCATCGTTGTATCGGTAGTTAAACTCAGTAACTGCTCGGCCACCAATAATATTGCAGAACTCGAAGAAGGCGCCTTGGCGCTCTGGAATGGTCACCGCTAGTATACCTTCACGTTTTTCACCGAGTTCACAACGTTCAGAGACATAACGCAAGCCGTGGAAATTGGTATTAGCACCCGAAAGCACTGTGCCTAGCTGCTTACCTTGCAGTTGATTTTGCTCAGCAAACTTTTTCAGACCAGCAAGTGCCAGTGCACCGGATGGCTCGGCAATAGCGCGAGTATCTTCAAAGATGTCTTTCACTGCGGCACAGATTTCATCGCTAGAAACCGTAATGTGGCCATCAATATATTTCTGGCACAGTCGGAAGGTTTCATTACCAATGATTTTAACCGCAACACCGTCTGCAAACATACTGACCTGATCGAGTACTACAGGTTCTCCAGCATCCATCGCAGCTTTAAGACAGGCAGAATCTTCCGGTTCAACAGCAATGACTTTTATCTCAGGCATCAGTTGTTTGACCAAGACCGCAACACCCGCAGCTAGACCACCACCGCCAACAGGAACGAAAATATAGTCGAGGTGACCATTTTGCTGCAGCATTTCCATACCAATGGTGCCTTGCCCCGCAATCACCAATGGATGATCGAAAGGCGGCACAAAGGTGTAGCCATGTTCTTCTGACAGACGCTGTGCTTCGGCTTTGGCTTCATCAAAATTACTGCCATGCAGAACGACGTTACCACCAAAGCCACGAACCGCTTCAACCTTGATATCAGGGGTGGTTTTAGGCATCACAATGGTGGTATTGATGCCCAGTTTCGTGCCAGATAGTGCCATGCCTTGAGCATGGTTACCCGCTGAGGCGGCAATCACACCTGCACGTTTTTGCTCATCAGTTAGATTAGCCACCATGTTGTAGGCGCCGCGCAACTTGAACGAGTGCACAGGCTGGCGATCTTCACGCTTGATTTGAACCTGGTTGCCGATGCGTGCTGCCAATCTTGGCATTTCTTGAAGTGGCGTTACGGTCGCCACTTCATAAACTGGTGCTCTGAGTATCTGGCGCAGATAATCTGCGCCAGACTCAGGATGATTATCTGCTGCACTCATTGTTGTTAGCCCTCGAGTTTCGACTTATCGCGCACCGCACCTTTGTCTGCACTGGTTGCAAGGTTAGCGTAAGCTTTAAGTGCTAAAGAGACCGTACGTTCGCGAGCAGCAGGTTTCCAGCCCAACTTGTCTTGCTCTGCGCGTCGAGTAGCAAGCTCAGATTCAGCGACATCCAATGTGATGCTGCGTGACGGGATATCAATGCTAATAGTGTCGCCGTCTTTGACAAGGCCAATAGTACCGCCATTTGCCGCTTCCGGAGAGGCGTGACCAATAGATAGGCCAGAAGTACCGCCAGAGAATCGACCATCAGTAAGAAGTGCACACTCTTTACCTAGGCCCATCGATTTTAGGTATGTGGTTGGGTACAACATTTCTTGCATACCCGGGCCACCTTTTGGCCCTTCGTAGCGAATAACTACAACGTCGCCTGCTTTTACTTTGCCACCCAAAATGCCATCAACCGCATCTTCTTGGCTTTCAAAAACAACAGCAGGGCCTTGGAATACCAGGCTGCCTTCATCTACACCTGCTGTTTTAACAATACAGCCATCTAGAGCAATATTACCTTTCAGCACTGCGAGACCCCCATCTTGGCTATAGGCGTTGTCTTTTGTGCGAATACAGCCATTCTCACGATCATCATCTAAGGTATCCCAGCGACAATCTTGAGAGAATGCTTGAGTGGTGCGAATACCAGCAGGACCTGCGCGGTAGAACGACTTAATTTCCTCGGAATCCGTCAACATGATGTCGTATTGATTGAGTTGTTCTTCCATCGTAAGGCCAAGAACAGTCTTAGTTTGGCTATTAAGCAAGCCTGCACGATTTAGTTCACCCAGAATACCGATAACCCCACCAGCACGGTGTACATCTTCCATGTGATACTTAGGTGTGGAAGGTGCCACTTTACAGAGGTTAGGGACGCGACGAGACATTTGGTCAATATCTTCCATATCGAAATCCACTTCACCTTCTTGAGCGGCTGCTAATAGGTGAAGCACCGTATTGGTTGAGCCCCCCATCGCGATATCAAGCGCCATCGCGTTTTCAAAAGCGTCTTTGGTGGCGATATTGCGTGGAAGGGCAGTCGCGTCATCTTGTTCGTAGTAGCGCTTAGTTAGGTCAACGATACGTTTACCAGCATTTTTGAATAGCACCTCACGGTCTGCGTGAGTCGCAAGTAGTGAACCATTACCTGGTTGAGAAAGACCTAAAGCTTCTGTTAAACAGTTCATCGAGTTAGCAGTGAACATGCCCGAGCAAGAACCACAAGTTGGACATGCTGAACGTTCAACTTGCTCGCTTTGTTCGTCAGAAACCGTAGGATCGGCACCTTGGATCATGGCATCAACCAGATCGAGTTTGATGATCTGATCAGAAAGCTTAGTTTTACCAGCCTCCATTGGGCCACCAGAAACGAAGATCACTGGAATATTTAGGCGCATTGAAGCCATCAGCATTCCCGGAGTGATCTTATCGCAGTTGGAGATACACACCATGGCGTCGGCACAGTGAGCGTTGACCATATACTCTACAGAGTCGGCAATGAGCTCACGTGAAGGCAGTGAGTACAACATACCGCCGTGACCCATTGCGATGCCATCATCAACAGCAATGGTATTGAATTCTTTGGCAATACCGCCCGCTTCTTCAATTTCTTTGGCGACTAGTTGGCCAAGGTCTTTAAGGTGAACGTGTCCCGGTACAAATTGAGTAAACGAGTTTACAACAGCAATAATTGGCTTACCGAAATCTTCTTCTTTGACTCCAGTTG
Source organism: Vibrio sp. ER1A (assembly GCF_000733315.1). Taxonomy (NCBI): domain Bacteria; kingdom Pseudomonadati; phylum Pseudomonadota; class Gammaproteobacteria; order Vibrionales; family Vibrionaceae; genus Vibrio; species Vibrio sp. ER1A. The sequence goes on along the minus strand of NZ_JPJA01000004.1, from coordinate 28,424 downwards.
CACGCCAAAGTGCACGAGCACCAGCCATGTTGCGACCATGAGTTGTGGTGGCTGATCTGTATTTAGGCATTGTACTTCTTCCTTATTTTGCTGATGCTGGTTTCTGTTCTGGGTATACGTAATCTAGCCAGCCCCACTTATCTTCAGTGGTGCCATTGAATAGGCCAAAATACGTATCTTGCATAACTTTGGTAATTGGACCGCGTTTACCTGTACCAACATCGATTTTATCAATGCTGCGTACCGGAACGATTTCAGCAGCGGTACCGGTCATAAATACTTCGTCTGCTAGGTAAAGTGCTTCACGAGCAATGTTAGCTTCACGAACGTCGTAGCCCATATCTTTGGCAATCGTCATTATTGAGTCGCGAGTGATACCAGGTAGGATCGCGCTGGTTGCTGGTGGTGTCGTGATGACGCCATCTTTGACTACGAAAATGTTTTCACCAGCGCCTTCTGATAGATAACCATCGACACTGAGAGCAATACCTTCGTCATAACCGTGACGACGTGCTTCACCGCCAACAAGCAATGAAGAAAGATAGTTACCACCAGCTTTTGCTGCAGTTGGAATGGTATTTGGCGCGGCGCGGTTCCAACTTGATATCATTGCGTCTACACCGTTTGCTAGTGCTTCTTCACCTAGGTAAGAACCCCAAGGGAAAGCAGCAATGATGAGCTCCATTTGCGTGCCTTCTGGAGGGCAAACACCTAGACCAACGTTACCGACAAAACCTAATGGACGAATATAAGCGGATTCAAGCTTATTTTGGCGTAGTGTCTCACGGGTTGCTTCCATGATTTCTTCCTCTGTGTAAGGAATTGGGAAGCGATAAATCTTAGCGGAATCTTTAAGGCGCTTGGCGTGCTCAGGGTGACGGAAAACCACAGGGCCGTTAGGTGTGTTATAACAACGAACCCCTTCAAAAACAGAAGTACCATAATGCATTGCGTGAGTTAAGACGTGAACGTTCGCCTCAGCCCATGGAACCATCTCACCATTAAACCAAATAAAATCTGCTGTACTTTTAGCCATTTAGCATTCCTTCCTTATGCACTTTGTTCTTGTAGGTTGTGATTGGTCAGTTCGTTGTGTTTAAGCTCTGTCACCTCGATGGTACGAATATCCCAAAGCTTCTCAATCTGATTGATCAAGGTCGTGATAGGGCGATCGCTATCAACAATGATCTCAACACTGGCAATCTTACTTTCATGGTTTTGTGTTGCAGCCACTTGTTTAATGATAAAGCCACGGTGGCGAATAACGCGTAATACGCGCTCTAGCAAGACAGGTTTGTCATCGGCTTTGATGTCTAATAAGTATCTGTCCATTAGGTATTCTCCAACATGTCACTATTTGAGGCGCCTGGCGGAACCAAAGGCCATACATTTTCTTCTTCATCTATTAACACGTGAAGCATGTACGAGGTCTTGCTCTCTAGCATTTCTTTGAGAGCAGGCTCAACTTCTTCTTTACGAGTAATGGTTTTACCTGGGATATCGAATGCTTTAGCAAGCATGACAAAGTCAGGGTTATCATCCAAAATCGTTTCGCTGTGTCGACCATCAAAAAACAGTGATTGCCACTGTCTAACCATACCAAGACGTTGGTTATTTAACAGCACAATTTTGACGGGTATTTGACGGCGCTTCAGTGTGCCTAGTTCTTGAACATTCATCATGAACGAACCGTCACCAGTAATTAGAATTGATTGGTCGTCAGGGCGACCAACTGCTGCTCCCATTGCTGCTGGTAGACCAAAGCCCATAGTGCCGAGACCAGCCGAAGTAATAAAATTCTCAGGCAATCTAGGCTGGATATGTTGTGCTGCCCACATCTGGTGTTGGCCAACGTCCGTTGAGATAATCGAAGACTCAGGCATCATGTCTGATAGCTGTTTAAGGAGCAGTGGAGCAAAAATTAAATCTCCTGGATGGTCATAGCGCCATTTAAAACCACTGCGTAAGCTTTCGCTGTGATGTACCCAAGGAGCAATATCTTTTGACAGTTCAAGCTGTGGCAAGATGACGTTTATGTCACCACGTAATGCAGCATGAGCTTGTCTGAGCTTGTTAAATTCCGCAGCATCAATATCGATATGAATCACTTTTGCATGAGGAGCAAAGGTATCCAGTTTTCCGGTCACGCGGTCATCAAAACGAGCACCAACCACGATTAAAAGGTCACATTCTTGAACGACTAAGTTTGCGGCCTTGGTACCGTGCATGCCCAACATTCCCAAGTAGTGTGGGTCATGTCTCTCAATAGTACCTAAGCCTTTTAGTGTGCTGACACTTGGCATAGGGTTGAGGCGTAAAAACTCACGTACAGACTCTGTGGCATCGGCAAGTTGCACACCACCACCTACATACAAAACTGGGCGAGAGCTTTGATCAAGCAGTTGCTGTGCTAACTGGACTTGCTCTGACGAGGCAACAGGGATCGCTGGTGGCGTAAACGGGGGAAGGACATCAACCGGAGCATTAGCAAGTTGGACATCTTTAGCAATATCGACAATAACAGGGCCAGGTCTGCCTGTTTTAGCAACTTCAAATGCCTCGGCAAGAGTTGGAGCTAACTCTTCAATATCCGTGACCAGATAGCTATGTTTCGTGCATGAGAGAGACATACCAATCACATCCATTTCTTGGAATGCATCAGTACCGATATGGGAGCTGGCAACTTGACCAGTGATAGCTACGAGAGGGATCGAATCGAGAAAAGCGTCGGCGAGGCCGGTTACGAGATTGGTGGCGCCGGGGCCGGAGGTGGCCATACAAACAGCAACGTCTTTGGTGGCTCTTGCCAGTCCAATGGCAGCCATTGCAGCGCCTTGCTCGTGTCGGCAGAGGATATGTTCTACACCACCATCATACAGAGCATCGTAGATTGGCATGATGGCTCCACCAGGATAGCCAAATACTGTTTCAATGCCTTGCTGTCTCAATGCGGCTACAACTAATTCAGCACCTGTCATTATAGCCTCCTTGGGTGTCACGCTTGCTGTCGTGACTGTTTGTCGTTCGATTGCACATTGTGTGCTCCATTTCTTCCTGTCATATCCACCGAGAAGGTTTCTATGAGTGATCACTATCAAATTTATATTTTGAGTTTGTAAAAAAACCCCCGGACTTTTCAGTGCGGGGGTTTTTTGAATCTCGTGGTTATTTTCCGCCCACATGCCCCCGTGCGGTACCAATCAGGACCACAATAATCAGGCTAATCAGAGTGTGAGAGTGAGCGTTAAAAGTCATTATCTTGTTTCTAAATCGTTGTGTTGTTTCTAACGAAAATGTTTGCGTCACTAGTGGTATCACAAATTTCTGTTACCTGACAAGCAAAAAATCATACTTTTTTCACATTTACTCAGCATTAAATATGGCTGTATAACATGGGGTATATATAAAACTCTGACTTTTAACCATCTAAGTGAGAGAAATTGGAAGGAAAAAGGGATTTCATGGGATTATCGATTATTTATAGTCGAGCGAGCGTTGGTGTTGAAGCACCTTTGGTTACGGTTGAAGTCCACATCAGTAATGGTATGCCCGGTTTTACACTGGTAGGACTTCCAGAGACGACAGTTAAGGAATCTAAAGACCGAGTACGTAGTGCCATCATCAATTCACGATTTGAGTTTCCGGCGAAGAGAATCACGGTGAATCTCGCTCCTGCGGATCTGCCTAAAGAGGGGGGGCGATTTGATCTTCCTATTGCGTTAGGTATTTTGGCGGCGTCTGATCAGTTACCTCACGATAAGCTACTCTCACATGAATTTGTTGGCGAGCTAGCGCTTTCTGGAGAGCTAAGGGTCGTCAAAGGTGTTTTACCTGCTGCACTCGCCGCTAACAAAAGCCGTCGATGCTTAGTGGTGCCAGAAGGCAATGGTAATCAGGCGGCGTTGGTTGGCCGAGAGCACCATAAATCAGCATCAGGTCTACTCGATGTCTGTGCGTATTTGATGGGCCAACAAGCTTTATCCCTATATACCGACACTAAACAGATAAAGGTGGTGCCGAAAACACGCGATTTACAGGATATCATCGGCCAACAACAGGGAAAGCGAGCTTTAGAGATTGCCGCAGCCGGAAATCACAACCTACTCTTTCTCGGTCCTCCTGGAACCGGAAAAACCATGTTGGCCTCACGGCTTTGCGACCTATTACCTGAAATGAGCGAACAAGAAGCGATGGAAACTGCCTCGGTCGCGTCGTTGACGCAGCAAGAAATCAATGAAGACAATTGGAAAACGCGGCCTTTTCGTGCCCCTCATCATTCGAGTTCTATGGCTGCGTTAGTTGGCGGAGGTTCGATACCAAGACCAGGAGAAATTTCTCTGGCACATAATGGATTACTATTCCTCGACGAAATGCCCGAATTTGAAAGAAAAGTCTTGGACTCACTTCGAGAGCCGCTTGAGTCAGGCGAAATTATTATCTCCCGAGCCCAAGGGAAAACCCGTTTTCCAGCTCGATTCCAACTCGTCGGTGCATTGAACCCGAGTCCTACAGGGTACTATGAAGGCAATCAGTCACGTACCAATCCTCAGCTAATTCTACGCTACCTCAGTCGATTATCGGGGCCTTTGCTCGACCGATTTGATATGTCGATTGAAATACCTTCATTACCCAAAGGCACATTGTCTGAAGGGGGAGAGCGAGGGGAGTCAACTCAAGTCGTGCGTCAGCGTGTTCATCGAGCGCGTGATGTGATGTTAAGCCGCAATGGTAAGGTGAATGCACTCCTTCACAGCGGTGAAATCGAGGACTATTGTCGCTTAAAGAAAACAGATGCAGAGTTTCTTGAGAATGCTCTACACCGTTTAGGGCTCTCTGTTCGCGCCTATCATCGAATCATCAAAGTAGCACGTACTATTGCTGATCTTGGCGGTGAGGATGATATTCAAAGAGAACATTTAGCTGAAGCGTTAGGATATCGCGCTATGGATAGGTTGCTAAAACAATTGACTGCGCAAGCGGTTTAGAAGGCGAAGTTCATACCGACGGAGGTTATCCAATCGGCGGACTCATAAAAGGCGATGGAAGAATCTGTCGCGTTGTATCCTGATAGGGATATTAAGGATAATGCATCAATATTCCATAAAGAGAGGTATTCATAAGCCAGAAATGCACTGTATTTTTCATCGATACGATGATTCTGATCGAAAATGACATTCTCGCCACGATATTCATGATTCATATAGCTCATGGTCGCGGCAATGCTGTGTTGCTGGTAGGTGAATAGGGCAGTAAGTTCACTGCCAGCCCCTTGGTTTCTGACGGCTTGACCTTTAGCATCATCAACCACATAAATCACCGATGGAAACAACAGCCAGTGATTATTAACCGCTAACGTGTAGGAGCCTTTCGCATAGTAGAGATGGCTATTCCTATCATAATCTGAGTCAAGATTAAGGTTTTTTGCCGAAAGCTCTTCATCAACAACTCGGGTACCGTATGCCAAATCTAGGGTAAACAGTGAGCCTGCGATGTTCTCCATTTGAAAACGATACGCATCGCCTGTTGCTTCCGCTGCTTGCAGTTGTTCGGCGCCGACGTATGGATTATTCCAAATCGGTTCTCCAAGGACGGTCGGTAAGTAAGAAACACTCCAAATAGAACCATCGTTTTGTTGTTGTCTATAACCGCCTTCTAATACAAAGGTTCCGACGGCAATATCGTTACGGGAAGTTCCAATGAACCATTGTTTATTGCGTTGCGATCCAAAAGTGTAATTGACTACACCTAATGGCATCCAAAACTCATCGTATGCTTCTTGAGAGGCGCTGATTTTAGGATCGGTACTGGCCACCAAATTGGATTTTTCTCCTACCAGTGTATTGCTGATTGATATTTCACCACTAAAGCCTTTACTCTGAGCTAGTGAAGCGACAGATAGAGAGCTGTAGGTCGCAGTAAATGCTATAAGCGAAAGCAAGAAGTATCGAATAGCCATGACATATCCATAAATCAGTAGGTTGTGGGTAAAGAGGTTATTTCCTTATAAAATTGGCGGGTACTGTAGCGATAAAAAATGGCTTAGCAAAATGCTTCGCTAAGCCACGTATAACGGAAGGTAATGGGTGTGCCCATGACCTATTAGAATTTCCAGTTTAGGCCAACTGCGGTGATCCAGTCTTTCTCATCATAGAAGTCGATGTTGGAATCGCTATTAGTCGCACCGGCAAAGGCAACAAGCGATAAGTTATCGGAGTAGAAAATTCCCGGATACTCATACGCTAGGAATGCCTTCCACTCGTCATCGCCACGCGTCTTGTCATAGATTGGATTGGCTGCATCGTAATCACGTTTTAAATAGCCTAATGTCAGTGCTAGCTTGTGATTTCCAAACGACATGAAAGAGGATAACTCTGCACCATAAGTATTGTGTTTCATCGCATTGCCATCCGCATCCTGCTGGGTGTAAATCAGGGCGGGATAGAGCAACACTTGTCGATTCACAGGTAACATCATTTTGAATTTACCATAGAAGATGTCAGCATTGCGGCTTAGGAGTTGTACTTCCTGTGGAGATAGGGCGGGGACCCCTGTACCAGAGCGCTCCTCATCCAGTTCACGTTTGCCATAGGCAAGGTCCAAGCTGAATAACGATCCGGCAATATTGTCTAATTGCAGACGATAAGCGTTGCCTTTTTCTTTGGTAGTATTGCGAGTATCTGTCGTGTAGGGGTCTTGCCAGACTTCACCTTCCAGAATGGTTGGCAAGAAAGAAACACTCACTTTGGTTTTATCGCGAAATAGATATTTGTAGCCCGCCTCAAGTGCTACCGTACCAACGGCAATATCGGCTCGTGATGTACCTAAAAACAATTGATGGTTTGATTGCGCTCCAAAGGTATATTGAAGACTACCGAGAGGAAGTACCAATGCGCCGCTGTCTTCTTGTTGACTACCAGTGTAGTTGCGAAATTCATCGTCGGTATTAGTCAGATTCGATGTTTTGCTTGCGTAAGCCGCGTTTAATGCAATTTCACCGCTAAAACCATTGCTTTCTCCCAACTTAGCTACTGCTACCTGCGAGACAAGACCAAGGGACACTGCCAAGACACTCCATGCCTGTTTCATAACTGATCCTTATCATATTCTGATTATTTTGGTAACGATTGTAATTATATGTTTATGCTATGTTATTAGTTCAGAATAAGCTCGTTTTTTTGAGTTACAACACAAATCAGACCAATGATAAAATCATTGCACAAGGCAGTATGCCTTGTACAATTAACCGCCATAAAATTGTCACAAACGAATCATAGATAGTTGGTTATGCTTGGATACCTACTTTTTATTATTAGTGCCTCTCTGGTCATCATTAATACGGCATTTTGTTCGATTCCTATACTTGGGTTTGGATTGATCAAACTTCTAATTCCGATCAAGCCTCTTCAGCGGTTGTGTACGTCTTTAGCAAATCGTTTTATGTGGTTATGGGCGACGGTGAATCACGGTATTCTTCATTTGGTCAATCCCAAGGTGGTGTGGGACATTGAAGGGTTAGAATCACTGCGAAAAGATGGTTGGTATTTGATGATCAGTAACCACCTAAGCTGGACTGACATTGTTGTGCTCTGCAGCGTGTTTAAAGATCGCATTCCAATGCCTAAGTTTTTTCTGAAACAACAGCTTTTGTATGTCCCTTTTGTCGGCATGGCTTGTTGGGCGCTAGATATGCCGTTTATGAAGCGTTATTCACGTGAGTATCTGCTTCGTCACCCAGAAAAGCGAGGACAAGATCTCGCCACGACTCGCCGTTCATGTGCAAAGTTTAAAGATACTCCGACGACAGTGGTGAATTATGTAGAAGGAACGCGCTTTACTGCCGATAAGCAGAAGAAAGGTAGCGCGGACTACAACTATCTATTACAACCTAAATCCGGTGGCATCGCTTATACATTGGCAGCGATGGGTGACCAGTTTGAGAATATTATTGATGTCACTCTGGCGTATCCGGAAAATACGGATGAGCCTTTTAAAGCGGTATTAAAGGGTGATATGAAAAAAATCGTTGTAAAGGTTCGTATTCTGCCTGTAGATGAGAAAATTCTGGGTGATTACTTCAACGATAAGCCTTACAAGCGAGAGTTCCAAAAGTGGTTAGGTGAAGTATGGAAGGACAAGGACCAAGTACTCGAAGATATTCACTCCAAATAAAAAAACCGAGCTCATATGGGCTCGGTTTTTACATTTTAGAGCGGCTTATTTCTTCAATAGGAAGTTTACCAGCTCAAAGTACTCATCCAATGACTGAATGCCACCAGCTTCGACTAGGTACTTGTTATTGACGATGACAGCAGGGACACCAGAAAGTCCGCTGTCTTTAAACTGTTTATCAAAACGACGCACCATAGAGTCGACAGCAAAGCCGTTAAATGCGGCATCAAATTTCTTCGCGTCCACACCTTCATCTAAGAAGATTTGACGCAGTTCTTCGTCATTGCGAGGCGGTTTGTTCATGTTATGGATACGGTTAAACATCACAGGAACCATCTTGTCTTCAATCTTTAACGCCACCATAGTCGCGTAGGCTTTGCTCATTGAAAGGCCCATGTTGCCACCCATAAAAGAAACGTGGTTCTTCTGGAACTTAGCGTCTGCTGGAATCTTTTTCTTAAGCTGCGCAATGATAGGCTCGAAGCTGTTGCAGTGAGGGCAGTAGAAAGAGAAGTATTCAGTCACCACTGGCTTAGACGATTTCTCTAAATCTAAAACCTTGTAATGAGTACCTTCTTGAAATTGTGCTGCACTGACTCCCAGGCTGACTAGAAGCGTCGCAAATAATGCGATGATTTTTTTCATTATTTTCTCCATGTGTAAAACCAAATCCTTATCAGGAATGGGGATAGTTTGTCACCACTGCGGTTGTAATGAAAGTGGCTTTTCATTTAGCGCGGCTATCTGTTCTTTAAAACCTAGCACTTGTCCTTCCCAGTATTTGGCATCATTGAACCAAGGAAAGGCCTGTGGAAAGGCAGGATCATGCCAGCGTTTCGCTAACCAAGCCATGTAGTGCACCATACGTAGACCGCGTAAAGGCTCAATTAGTTTCAATTGATCGTTGGCTAGGTCACTAAATTCTTGATATCCCTCCAACAGAACATCAAGTTGCATCATCTTGTCTTGTCGATCGCCATTGAGCAACATCCATAAATCCTGAATAGCAGGTCCATTACGAGCGTCGTCTAGGTCCACAAACATCGGACCGTCACGCCAAAGAATGTTGCCCGGGTGGCAGTCGCCATGCAGACGAATGGTTTCACTCGGTTGCCAATGCGCTTCAATTTGCGAGATCAGTAAATCTAAGTCGCTAAAAAATGCATTTTCTAAATGCGCAGGGATGAATGTAGATGACTGCAGCAGCTTTCTTGGTTGATATACGTACTCTTCCAGACCAATTGTCGGACGATGGATGAAGTTCTTTTGAGCTCCGACCTGATGGATACGGCCCATAAATCGCCCCACCCATTCTAGTTGTTCTATATTATCAACCTCGAACTGGCGGCCACCTTCACTATTAAACAGAGTGAACAGATAACCTTGGTACTCATGAATGGTCTCTCCGTTAATCGATAGTGGCGCTGCAATAGGTACTTCGTTTTCCACCAGTTCATTGGAAAAGTCGTGCTCTTCTTGGATTTGCTCACGGCTCCAACGCTGTGGTCTATAAAACTTGACCACAAAGCGTTTTCTATCTTCATCAGTAAATTGATAGACGCGGTTTTCGTAACTGTTAAGAGCAAGCAAGCCGGATTCTGCTCGAACACCGATGCTTTCTAAGGCATACCACATAAAATCGGGAGTTAGGGCATCAAAGTTAAAGGCTTTATCTGTCATGTATAAAATAAAAGGGCTCATTGCTGAGCCCTTTTCCTATAATAGGTAGCTAACACGTCGGTTAGAGCTTCTTAATAAATCGACTTTCTACTTCTGTTGAGAAGTCATTACTGTCGCTCAGTATAAACTGAATTGTCGACACAGGTGAACTGAGTTGCTCTGGATCAGCACCTAAACTGATCGGCAAGTTATAGACTTCACCTGGTTCAACGGAAATGGTTTGTCGTCCATACCAAGTGGCATTTTCTAGTCCAGAAACACTTAGCGTATATTGTTGCTCTTGTTGTGTTTTATTGATGACCTTCAAGGTGTAGGTATTCTCGACCAGACCATCACTGTTAACTCGGAACAGTTGGTTACGATCCCTAAGAACACTCAGCCCCGCGGGGTCGACGGCCGAAACCTGCACAAAGAACAGGGCAATCATCACCAGTAATACCGAGCCATAACCTAGCAGCTTTGGTCGCATTACTTTGGTGTGTTTACCTGAGAGACGGTGCTCCGTGGTGTAGCTTATGAGACCTTTCTCATAGCCCATTCTGTCCATAGTCTTGTCACACGCATCAATACAAGCGCCGCAGTTGATGCATTCGTACTGCAAGCCATCTCGGATATCAATGCCTGTCGGGCATACTTGTACACAAAGATCACAGTCAATGCAGTCACCTAAGCCCAGTTTTTTCGGGTCTGCTTTACGAGAGCGAGGACCGCGAGTTTCACCTCGTTGACTGTTGTAACCAACAATAAAGGTGTCCTTATCAAACATAGCAGACTGGAAGCGAGCGTAAGGGCACATATGGATACACATGATGGAGCGCATCCACCCTGCGTTTGCGTATGTACAACCGGCAAAAAACAACACCCAGAATACGGGCCAGAAGCTGGCATTAAAGGTGAAAAAATCACTAACGAGCGCGCCAATTGGCACAAAATAACCGGTAAAGGTAAAGCCAGTCGCTAACGCGATAGCTAACCAAGCGACATGTTTGAGACCTTTACGCAAAATGAGGTTTGGACTGAGTTCTCCACTGTCTTGCTTGCGTCGTTTGTTGGCGCTGCCTTCTAGTTTTTCTTCAAACCAAATGTACATAAAGGTCCAGACGGTTTGTGGGCATAAGTAGCCACACCATACTCGACCTAAAAACGTGGTGATAAAAAACAGGCCAAATGCGGCTACCATAAATAGTAACGCGAGTAGGGTGAGATCTTGCGGATAAAGAGTGGTGCCAAAAAAGTTAAATTGCTGATTACCAATATCAAGCAATACCGCTTGTCTCTCGCCATAAGGTATCCAAGGTACCAGTGCGAACAATAGGAGTAAAAACCAGCCGCCGTAGCGTCTAAGCTTTTGAAAGGTTCCTTTACTTTCACGAACGTAGATGCGATTGCTTGGGTTAAACCGATCTCCGTTGCCTTTGTGGGTTTTGGGGTTGAACGTTTTGGGTGTTACATCCTTTACGTCAATTTTATCCTGACTCATGCTGAGGCTGTCCTTCTTGGGCTGACGGTGCGTTTTGACGCACTCTATCTATTCCGACATTGCTGCGACTGGTAAGTCACTTACTAATCAGTACGCAGTATTAAAACCCAGCGATTATAACCTTGATAACAATTTCATTTCTTTAAGGCTATCAACCTTTAACAACAAAATTAGCGTCGGCTCATATAAAAAACGACCCTTAGAGGGTCGTTTTTATAATATTTGGTTATTTGATGATGCCGCGAGCCTTTAAGAGTGCGGTTTTGAAGTCATCCTCTTGGTCTTTCGCCAATCCTGGAATCATTTCGTCTTTCTGGCTATTGCGCATTTTTAGATGGTAGATAAGAACATCATCAGTGAGATCTTCAAGCTTACCTTCGTACCCAGCTTCATTGGACAGTTTTATAATAAATTCCAGTAAGTTAAGGTCAGGTTCTTTCTGCCATTCTGGATGTATTAACTCAATGAGTTCGTTGACGCGGTGACACTTCATAACTTTCTCCACAATTTTTATAAGTATTTTTGAGTAAAAGTACCAAAAATCGGAGCTAATACCAATATATGAAGGAATTGGACACAAAAAAAAGCGCAGGATAACTGCGCTTTTTATTATGCCGCTTTAACAACTCTGGTTGGAGCTGGTGCCATACGAACACTTTGTTCAACGAGCGTCATTGAAGGAGCGACTTTTTTTGCGACAGGCGCAGAAACGAAACCACTGCGACGACGCGACGCACCACGATTTGAGTACGAAAACCTGACGGGTGTTGGGCGCATTGTTTTACCTAACAAGTCAGGCAATTCCATTGCCAATCTAATGGCCTGATTACTTATGAGAACACTGAAATAACTCTCAATGTCACTCTTTTTTGACTTATGCCACTCCAAATAAGTAATCAGGAATAATGATATGCATGCATATCACGAATAGAATACCACCAAGTTTGTGTGGATACGATAGTTTGCAGTGAATTATTGGTCACTTTTTCCACAATAGATTTGTGCGTTGGATATTTGTTTTCTCGATCATTTTGCGATAAAACGGTAGCACTATCTTGGGATATAAATGGATGTGCGTATGTCTTTTTTTAAGAAAACCTTAGCAAGTTTTGGTATCGGCGCCGCGCGAGTGGATTCTGTTCTTCACCAAGAATATCTCTATCCCGGCGAGACAGCGAAAGTTACGATTCACGTCTACGGTGGTAACACTGCCCAGACGGTGGATAACATCAATATGAGGCTTTGTTGTCGCTATATTGATGAGGTAGCACGTAGTAACCACGACAATAGCAATCAACCGGGCGCACCGAAAAAAAGAGTATCGAAAACCTTTGAGCTGCAAACATGGAAGCTGCCTTACGCATTTACCATTGAGCCAGGAGAAACACGAGACTTTGAGGTTGAGCTTGACGTGCCTTGGAATACTCCAGTGACAATTGGTGATTCTAAAGTATGGTTGGAAACTGGATTGGATATCGCGCTAGCAGCTGATCCAACAGATAAAGATATGCTGACAGTGAGGCCAGATCCATTAGTGGACGGCATATTCTCTGCTTTGGAAGAGGATGGGTTACGTATTCGTCAGGTTGAGTGCGAAGCGGCAAAGGGCTTTGTTATGCCGTTTGTTCAAGAGTTTGAGTTTGTTCCAACCACAGGGCCTTACCATGGTCGCTGGCGTGAGCTTGAGATCATTGCTTACCGTAGTGAAGATGAACTCAAGTTATGGTTTGAAATCGATAGGAATAAAGAGGGAGTAAAAGGCATGCTCTCAAGTCTCATTGGTTTAGGGCAACTGAAACGAGAAATGCAGATCCCAAGTTCACTGTCTGGTGAAGAAGCGGGTCAGCAAGTCCTGGCTTACTTAGAGCAAACAACCTAATTTCAGCTAACGCATGTTAGCTGAATGTGGCATACTCTTTAATCACTGTCTTTTTAGAGTATGCCTTAATGTCCTCAGCAACTACTTCCAATTACAGCGCTCGTGAAGAGTGGGCGAATAGCATCTCTCATGGTATTGGAGTGCTGCTGTCCATCGTAGGCTTGATACTACTGCTGCAAAAAGCACTTGGTGCGCATGCCGATGTTCTTACGATTACTAGTATGAGTCTTTATGGCGCGAGCATGATCACGCTATTTCTGGCCTCAACCTTGTATCACTCTACTGCTAACCCTAACAGTAAACGCTGGCTGAAAACTTTCGACCATTGCGCTATTTTCTTGTTAATAGCAGGCAGCTATACACCGTTTATGCTGGTGAGTTTGAGAACACCACTAGCAATTGGCTTAATGGTTGTTATTTGGGCGCTGGCTGTCATTGGCATAATTATGAAGCTGTTCTTCGTTTATCGCTTTAAACGTGCTTCACTGATTACTTATCTTGTCATGGGGTGGTTATCGGTGATAGTCATCTATCAATTGGCTAAGCATTTGGAGCCTTCGGGCTTAATACTATTGGCATTGGGTGGTGCGATTTACACCTTGGGTGTCGTGTTCTATGCCAATAAGCGGATACCCTATAACCATGCTATTTGGCATCTTTTTGTGCTTGCAGGAGCAGCTTGTCACTTTTTTGCCGTGTACTGGTATGTAGCGCCGGTTTAGCGGCGCCAAAATGCAGGGAAGAAGAGTACTAACAGGGTCAGGATTTCCAAACGGCCCATTAACATACCAAAGCTAAGCAGCCACTTAGCGGCGTCGGGAAGTGGCGCAAAGTTACCTGTTGGGCCAATGATATCACCCATCCCAGGCCCTACGTTCGCGACTGCGGTGATAGAGCCGGAGATACTGGTAACTGGGTCTAAGCCCATTGCACTCAATCCTGCGGCGATAACGATAATAGTCACGAAGAACATCAATACAAATGCGACAACTGAGCGCACGATATCGTCATTGACGGGACGGTTATTGTAGCGTTGGACAAAAACGCCAGACGGATGAATAAGCTTCATCATTTGCTTATTAAGCAAGGTAACTGCTATCTGAAAACGGAATATTTTGATGCCGCCCGAGGTTGAACCTGAACACGCTCCTACCATCATCATAAAAGCAAAAATAACCGAAGGTAGCGGCCCCCAAGCCGTAAAGTCTTCCAGTCCAAAGCCTGTTGTTGTTACAACGGATACGATGTTGAACATGGAGACGCGGAACGCATCATTTAGTGCATAACCGTCTTCCCAAAATAGCCATAACGCCACAACGGTGCTCGATACCAAAAACAGATATCCAAAGCCTCGAACCTGAGCATCCCTAAGTAATATTCTCGGATCGCGTTTTGTTAGCGCAGCAACAAACAGTAGGAAAGGTAGCCCGCCTAAAAACATAAAGATGGTACCAACCCAGTGTGCGCCCTCTGAGAAATGGTTCATAGAACCATCGGAAGTGGAGTAGCCACCCGTTGAAAGTGTAGTGAACGAGTGATTAATTGCATCAAACAGATCCATTCCTGTCACTATGTAGCCCAGTAGACAGAGCCCTGTTAATACTAGGTAAACCAATACAATGTTTTTAGCGACCGTTTTTGCTCTCGGGCTGCTTTTATCTGACCAATCTGAAGATTCAGTCTGGAACAAGCGCATACCACCGACGTTAAGCATTGGAAGAATGGCAACCGCCATAACAATAAATCCGATACCGCCTAACCATTGCAAAATAGAACGCCACAGTAAAATACTGGGAGCCATGTTGTCTAATCCGCTAAGTACTGTCGACCCTGTTGTCGTAATGCCAGACATGGTCTCGAAGTAAGCATCGGTGAAGCTGATATGGTTGATAAAAACAAAAGGGAGCGCGGCAAAGGCACTGGCAATAGTCCAAACCAAGCTAGTGATTAGGAACATATCACGCACACTGAGTTTGAAGTTTTTTGTGCGTCCAAGTGACAGGCAAACAAAGGCGGCAAAATGGGTAATAACAACCGCTAAGCCAAAATCAAGGAAACCATCGGTACCAGTAAAGAAAGCAACCAATGTTGGGACGTACATAAATAGGGCTAGCTTAGAGAGCACTAACCCTATAACAAAGGAAACAGGACGGGCGTTAACCATTGGAGTGCCTTACAGGAAGAATGCACTTGGTTGGAACAATGCCTCAACGTCAGGCACGTATTTTTTGTCCACGAGGAACATCACTACGTGATCATCTTGCTCAATCACGGTGCGATCATGGGCAATAAGTACTTCTTCACCACGTACAATAGCGCCAATTGTGGTACCTGGTGGTAGTTTTATGTCACCAATGGCTTTGCCAACCACTTTAGATGTGGTTTCGTCACCATGAGCAACTGCTTCGATCGCCTCTGCGGCTCCGCGGCGCAGTGATGAGACGTTTACAATATCGGCACGACGAACGTGGGTAAGTAGAGCGGAAATAGTCGCTTGCTGAGGTGAAATCGCCACGTCTATGGTGCCGCCCTGCACAAGGTCAACATAAGCCCCACGCTGAATCAGTACCATGACCTTTTTTGCGCCCATTTTCTTCGCCAACATCGCTGACATGATGTTGGTTTCATCTTCATTGGTGAGTGCAATAAATACGTCTACTTGGTCGATGTTCTCTTCGGTTAACAGCTCTTGATCCGCAGCATCACCACAAAAGACGATGGTGTTCTCTAACTCTTCCGACAGCTTTTCGGCACGCTTATAACTGCGCTCGATAAGCTTCACGCTGTAAGTTTGCTCTAGACGCTTAGCAAGACTAGCACCGATATTACCACCCCCAACAATCATGATGCGGCGGTATGGCTTTTCGAGTCGTTGCAATTCACTCATTACAGAACGAATGTGATTACTTGCTGCTACGAAGAAGACTTCGTCGTCCGCTTCGATAATAGTGGTGCCTTGTGGTCGAATCGGACGTCCTTGACGGAAAATAGCCGCTACTCGGGTATCAATGTGAGGCATATGCTCACGCAAAGTCGACAGTGCATTCCCTACGAGCGGACCACCATAATAGGCTTTGACCGCGACTAAGCTTACGCGTTCATCCGCAAAGCTGACGACTTGCAATGCCCCGGGGTATTGGATCAATCGTTCTATATAGCTGGTCACCAACTCTTCTGGAGCGATCAGGTGGTCAACAGGGATGGCACCTGAGTTGAACAGACTTTCTTTTTCAATCAGGTATTCACGAGAACGAATTCGAGCGACACGGTTTGGCGTATTGAATAAAGAGAACGCAACTTGGCATGCAGCCATGTTGGTTTCGTCCATATTGGTCACCGCCACTAGCATGTCAGCATCTTGTGCGCCAGCTTCACGTAATACATCAGGATGGCTAGCGTAGCCATTGACGACTCGCAAATCGTATTTATCTTGCAGCTCCCTTAGACGGTCACCGTTGCGATCGACGATGGTGATATCGTTGTTTTCACCCACAAGGTTCTCTGCGAGTGTGCCACCAACTTGACCTGCTCCAAGAATGATGATTTTCATAACATTGCGCTCTTTTGATAAATTCGACTTAACGAGTCACTAGCATAGCTATCAATAAGTTAGCATTCTACGCCTTTTTTAGCACAGCGTAATAGAAACCATCCATATCTTCTTCTCCAGGAAGAATCTGACGTCCTGGGTTATCGATGTCTGAATCAATAAGCTGTGCGTTGTCTGTGCGAGCAAGGAATGCTTTTACCTGCTCTTTGTTTTCTTGTGGTGTGATTGAACAAGTGGCGTACACCAATGTTCCACCTACTTTTAATTGCTGCCACATAGCATCGAAGATCTCACGTTGTAGCTCTGCGAGTGCTTCAATGTCATCGGCGCGGCGCAACCATTTGATATCAGGGTGTCTACGAATCACCCCGGTTGCAGAACATGGCGCATCTAATAGAATGCGGTCAAATTGTTCACCTTGCCACCACTCACTTGGTGTTCTTGCATCACCACACACTACCTTAGCCTGTAGCTGTAGGCGCTTAAGGTTGTCATGAACACGCTTCAATCTGGTCTCATCACAATCAATAGCTACCACTTGGCTATCTTTAGTACGCTCCAGGATATGTGCAGTCTTGCCTCCGGGAGCGGCGCAACAATCCAAAATCAACTCACCATCTTTAGGCTCTAAGTAGTTGATAGAAAGTTGTGCTGCGGCATCTTGTATCGATACCCAACCTTTATCGAAACCGGGAAGGTTGTTGACATCGCAAGGGGCGGCCAATTTTAGAGCATCCAAGGCTTCAGAGTGAGCGGTGGAATCTATGCCTTCATTTTTGAGTAGTGCTTGATAATCGTCACGATTGAGGTGCTGGTGGTTCACGCGCAGCCACATAGGTGCTTTGGTGTTATTAGCTTCTACAATCGTTTCCCATTGTTGTGGGTAGCTTTCTTGCAGTAGCTTTAGTAACCAACTAGGGTGGCCGTATTTTCCAGCATTGTGGCTGACGGAAATCTCATCTAGCTGCTCTTGGTTGCGTTGGTAGTTGCGTAGTACTGCATTGATAAGGCCGCGCAGCCTCGGACCTTTCAGCGTTTTGGTTGCTTCTACAGTCTCCCCTACCGCTGCATGAGCAGGAATTCGCATGTGGCCAATTTGATAGATGCCGACCAAAATTAGGTGATGAAATACACGTTGTTTACCTTTTAATGGTTTATCCATTAGCTCGGATGCAACGGACTCCAAACGAGGCAATATGCGCAGCGCACCAAAGCAAATCTCTTGTAATAAGGCTTGATCTCTAGGTTTTACTTGTTGCTGGCCTAATGGAAGGGCGCTCGATAGAGATTGACCTTTATCAACCACTTGGAAAAGGATATTGGCCGCAGCAGCGCGAACATTCATGTTGGTTACCTAAATTTTTATCGACATTAAAAATAAAATAAGGCCCGCACTCAACGTGCTGGCCCTAACTATCAATGAGCATTTGCGTCTTTAGCTCAGAACGCTACTCACTTCAAACCAGCTGGCTTTAGAATTCAATACATCGCTCACTGGCATGGCCTTTTTACCCGGTATTTGAATTTGTTCTAACACCAAAGTACCTTGACCGGTTGCGACGTAAATTCCTGTTTTATCAGCCTTAAGAATAGTCCCGGCTACTGATTCTGTCGCATTGTCTTCTACCCGCGATTGCCAAACTTTGATGTTGTTCTCTTCTACAGAGAAGAAGCTCATAGGCCATGGGTTGAAAGCACGAACGCAGCGTTCAGTGAATTCTGCTGGCTGACTCCAATCGATCTTCGCTTCATCTTTGCTTAGCTTGCTGGCGTAGTTCGCTTCATCGTCATTTTGCTTTTCTGGCGCAGCATTGCCTGAGGAAATATCAGCAAGACATTCGACTAAAGCTTGTGGGCCAAGCTCTGCCAGCTTATCGTACATGGTCGCACTGGTATCGGTGGCTTCAATTGGTAGTGTGGCAATTTTCAGCATATCACCGGTATCTAGGCCAATATCCATCTGCATAATTGTCACACCGGTTTGTGCATCCCCAGCCCAAATAGAGCGTTGAATAGGTGCAGCACCACGCCAGCGAGGCAGGATTGAACCATGAACATTGATACAACCTAGCTTTGGCGTATCAAGAACGGCTTGTGGCAACAACAGGCCATAAGCGACAACCACCATGATATCGGCATTGAGGTCTTTGAGCTCTTGCTTAGCTTCGTCAGACTTGAAATTGACGGGTTGATAAACCGGAATATCATGCTCAAGGGCAATATTTTTGACCGGACTTGCCGTTAGCTTTTTGCCTCGGCCTGCTGGTCTGTCAGGCTGGGTGTAAACAGCGATAACCTCGTGCTCCGAAGACAATAACGCCGCCAAGTGACGGGCGGCGAAGTCTGGAGTACCGGCAAACACAATACGTAATGATTGGCTCACGGAAACCTCACTTAATATTATTGTTTAGCGTTGAAGCGCTTAATTTTCTCGAGTTTGTCTTTGATGCGTTTACGCTTTAGAGGAGAAAGGTAATCAACAAACAGTTTACCCTCTAAGTGGTCAAGCTCATGCTGTACACAGATAGCCAATAGGTCATCTGCATCAAACGTAAACTCTTCACCATCGCGGTTCAGCGCTTTGACACTCACTTCAGCGGCGCGTGGCACTAGTGCGCGAGCACCAGGGACCGAAAGGCAGCCTTCTTCAATTCCATCTTCACCGCGCTTTTCGGTAATTTCTGGGTTGATAAGTACCATCGGTTGGTCGCGAGTATCTGAAATATCAATCACAACAATTCGCTGATGAAAGTCAACTTGCGTTGCTGCAAGGCCAATTCCTTCTTCGTCGTACATGGTTTCAATCATGTCATCGACGACTTTTTGGATTTCCGGCGTTACGGCTTCAACGGGCTTAGCTACCGTTCTTAGGCGATCATCCGGGAAAGTTAATACTTGTAATACAGACATATACACTCAAAATGTTGAACTGTGCCGAATAGGCATGGACTTCGTTGGTTCAATTCTAGACATTTTCGCACCTAAATGACAGCATCCCTTGAAACAAAGCGAAGGATTGCGGTGTATGAAACAGGGAATATGTCTGTTATTGACTCTTTCATCTCTTTTTTCTATCACCTTATGGGCGTTTCAATCTCACGCTAGCGTAAGCGACTTCCTCAAACCAGATGCGCCTCGACATTATGTTGTTAAGTCTGGCGATACTTTATGGGCAGTTTCAGGGCGATACTTATCCTCTCCTTGGCGCTGGCCAGAGCTTTGGCGACATAACTCTCATATCGCTAATCCTCATAAAATTTACCCGGGAGATACGCTGTTATTAGTCTGGGTAGCAGGGCAACCGCAATTGATAAAGAAAGCGCTAAGGCGCCTTTCTCCAGTGATAGACGTTACGCTAAAACAGCCGTCAAGTTGGTTAAATCCTCGTGCCATTGCTCGTTATAGAGAACAAGAGAGATTGATACTTGCGAGTGAGTTAGCCACTTATCCTAAGATAGTAGGCTCTAGTCGTGGCTTGGATTACATTTCCAATCAAGATGAGGTTTACATTGATTATCAAGGCCATGAGCAAAACTGGGTCATTTATCGAGTGGGGAAGCTTTATCGCAACGATGATGAGCATTTTACTATGAGAGAAATTAAACGACTGGCGACAGCCCGTTTGATGAAACAGGTAAATGATATTGCCGTTTTGCAGTTGACGGATTTTAATCATGAGCTCAAGCGAGGAGACATTGCCATTCCTATCTCCGAGCTAGCTCGGGATGAATCATCAACGCTTATTGAGCCCAAAGCAGGGCCTAATGTAGAAGATCTTCGTATCGTAGGAATGCTCAATTCTCTGCATTTTGCGGTTCAAGGACATACGGTAGTGTTGAATGCAGGGCAAGACGCTTCTGTTGTTGAAGGCAGCAGCTACATACTAAAAAGGCCCAGTGAAACATTCGTTTATTCCGATGGTCAGCATGGCTTAAGTGGTCGTGACGAGTCTCATGTAGCTACGTCTCAGTTTCCATTAGTAGACATAGGGCGCTTGATGGTGATTCACAGTTATCAACGTTTCAGTGTCGCACTGGTTACTGAGTCTCCAGAGCCCATCACCAAGCAAACCATTATTGTGCCACCAAGCAGCGATAGGGTGTATCGTGAGTGACGCTCGCACTCTAGCTTGGTTGCGGCTTTCTCTGTGCCCCGGCATCGGTGCTATCACGTTTGAAAAGTTACGAGCGATAGATAGTCCGCTCAACATTGTTAGCTATACACCACAGGAACTGGCCTCTATTGGTTTGAAGTCGCATCAAGTGGCGTTTATCCATCACCAATCGATAGCGCTTGCTGAACAGGCTCTCGCTTGGGCGTCGGGGGCGCGTCGCTACATTGTGACCAGTGGCGATAAGGCGTATCCGCCGCTATTGAGCGAAACCAAGGGAGCGCCGCCGGTTTTATTTGTTGAGGGGCAGTTATCGTTACTTGCGGCCCCTCAAATTGCCATGGTGGGAAGTCGCAATGCTACTTTGGAAGGGCTAGAGATTGCTCGCAGCTATGCCAGTACATTTGCAAAGCATGATTACTGCGTAACGAGTGGTTTAGCTTTGGGCATTGACGGTCACGCTCATCAAGGAGCGCTGGATGCACAAGGTCCTACTATTGCCGTATTGGGTTCTGGTTTATCGCAAATCTATCCGGCACGTCATAAGTCATTGGCCTCTCGCATTGCAGAGCAAGGTGCGTTAGTCAGTGAACATTTACCTTCGGTAAAACCTAGGGCTGAGCACTTCCCGCGTCGTAACCGAATCGTAAGTGGACAGTCTTTAGCTGTATTGGTGGTTGAAGCGACAGAGAAAAGTGGTTCGTTGATTACTGCTAAATACGCGGCTGAGCAAGGGCGAGATGTTTTTGCCATTCCAGGTTCAATTCGCCACCCTTTCCATAGTGGTTGTCACTCGTTGATCAAATTGGGAGCTTGTTTGGTGCAGTCTCCTAATGATCTTCTTAGTGAAATAGAATCTCTCACCAACTGGTCTAAAAAAGTACAACCGACACTTTTTGACCAAGTTATTGATAAAGAAGAATTGCCATTTCCCGATCTGTTGGCTAACGTAGGAATAGAGGCAACACCAGTTGATATTTTAGCGCAAAAGACCCATATTCCTGTGCAAGAGGTCATGCAACAGCTACTAGAGCTCGAGTTATTAGGGCATGTTGTTGCAGTTAACGGTGGTTATATTCTTAAGGGGAGAGGCTAGCTATGATGATGGACATACTGATGTACCTGTTCGAAACCTACGTGCATAGTGATGCAGATCTGCAGGTAGACCAAGACGAACTTGAGGATGAACTGCTGCGAGCAGGCTTTAAGCAAAAAGATATTTATAAAGCGTTAGAATGGCTAGAGGATTTAGCCGAACTGCAAAATGCGGATAATCAATCGGCCATTGCAACCAGCGCCGCGACATCGACACGCATTTATACGGCGCAAGAAATGTCACGTATGGATGTGAAAAGCCGTGGCTTGCTGTTGTTCTTGGAGCAGATAGGTGTGTTGACAGCTGAAACTCGTGAAATGGTTATTGATCGTGTTATGGGACTGGAAACCAATGATTTTGAATTGGACGACCTAAAATGGATCATTTTGATGGTTTTGTTCAATGTTCCTGGCAACGAAAACGCTTACACTCTCATGGAAGAACTGATCTACACCGCAGAGAGGGGTGTAGTCCACTAAGCTAAGCCAAATTTGGCGATAAGTTAAGAGACACCCATGAGTGGTAAAATCGATAACCAACTTTTCTCGGCTCATGAACATGCGTTGGATCATGAGCCTTGTCCACAGTGTCATTCAGGCAAGTTGCTACTTAAGAATGGCAAACACGGTCCGTTTCTAGGCTGCGATCAGTATCCAAGCTGCGATTATATTAAACCTTTGCATCAAAATGATGGGCATATTATCAAAGAGCTTGGTGTCGCTTGTCCCGATTGCGGTTCAGAATTGCTGTTACGTCAAGGACGCTTTGGTATGTTTATTGGGTGTAGCAATTACCCAGACTGCCATTTCATTCAGTCGCCAAATAAACAAGATGAGCCAGAGCAAGAAGCAAAAGACTCCGTTAGCTGTCCAGAGTGCAGCAAAGGGGCGATAAAAGAGCGTAAATCACGTTTTGGAAAAGTGTTTTTTGCGTGCGACAGTTACCCTAAGTGCAAGTTTGCCGTGAATCATGTTCCGGTTCCCGGAGTGTGTCAGTATTGTGGCTACACGTTGCTGGTTGAGAAAAAACGCGCAGCAGGAACGGTGTTGGAATGTGCATCGAGACGGTGCCAGAAAGTACAGGAATAAAAAACGGCTCCTAATTGGAGCCGTTTTTTTGTATTTAGGCTAGCTAATACTTACAGCGCAAGTGCTGCGGGTTTTAGAGCAGGGTAGGCTGACTCATCCAGTAAGTCTGCAAGCTGAACGAGTGTTGCTTTTAGCTCGCGTTGACTTGCTGCCGACACATTAATATGCCCCATTTTGCGTCCAGCACGTTTTTCTTTGCCATACCAATGAACATGACATCCAGCTAGAGCGTAAACAGCATCAGGAACGGAGTCTTCACCAAGGATATTAACCATAGAGGTGGCTCTAACGGCTTCCGTGGAACCAAGAGGCATGTCGCAAACTGCACGTAGGTGGTTTTCGAACTGACACGTATCGGCACCTTGCTGAGTCCAGTGTCCTGAGTTGTGTACGCGCGGCGCAATTTCATTAACGAGAAGTTGGCCGTTTACATCGAAAAACTCCAGTGCCAATACACCGACATATTCGAGAGACTCGGCGACAGCGGTAAACATTTGCGCAGCTTGTGCTTGTAGCTCAGGCTCATCGATAGCAGTAGACAGAGTAAGTACTCCGTCAGTGTGTACATTTTCTGCCAGTGGATAAATCGCAATATCACCGTGTTGGTTGCGAGCACCCACAAGCGATACTTCACGTTGGAACGGCACAAATTCTTCAGCCACGATGGCTTGATTATCTGAATCCGCAATGCACTGAGCCATTTCAGTCCAGATTTGCTCTATATTCTCTAATGTTTTGAGTCGCCATTGTCCTTTGCCGTCATAGCCGCCTAACGCACTCTTAAGTACCATAGGCAAACCTACGGTGGCGATAGCGGTATCAAGATCGCTACGTTCGGTAATAACCGCATAGGTTGCGTTCTTAACCCCAGCATTATCAAGCAGCGCTTTTTCAATTCGTCTATCACCACCGGCTTTAATCGCTTCTGTCGATGGCAAAAACTTCCCACTTGCTTCACAGGTAGCTAGGACATCGAGGGGAATATGTTCAAATTCTGCAGTAATAACGTCAGCTTGCGATATGGCTTGCTGTAGACCTTGCCCAAGCACTTCCAGAGTTAAGGGGTGCACAATGTTTTCGCTGCGCACGTCAAAGGCAGAGATCTTGATATTGAGAGGCGCGCCAGCCAGCGACATCATTCGTGCTAACTGACCTGCACCAAGTACCAATACGTGTTTCATTATTAGTCCTCAGACGGATCTGGGTTAGCAAGAACGGTTTCGGTCTGTTGGCTGCGGAATGCTTCGACTTTCTCCATCACGGCATCATTATGAACACCAATGATTTGCGCTGCTAAGATTCCCGCATTTGCTGCACCGGCTTCACCAATAGCGAGTGTGCCAACTGCAATGCCTTTTGGCATTTGCACAATAGACAGCAAAGAATCCATGCCTTTTAGTGCTCGGCTCTGTACAGGAACTCCGAGGACAGGAACACTGGTAAATGCTGCCGCCATGCCCGGAAGGTGCGCCGCACCGCCTGCTCCCGCAATAATAACTTTGATGCCACGCTCTTTTGCAGTCGTTGCATAGTCTGCTAATAGTTGAGGCGTGCGGTGCGCAGAAACAACCTTGGTTTCATAATCTACACCAAACTGATCAAGCATCTCTGCTGCTAGTTTCATGGTTGGCCAATCTGATTTTGAACCCATAATAATGCCGACTTTCATCCGAAGCTCCTTCAAGGCGTGTGCAAATGGACTAATTTGCGCGCATTATACGAGGATTTTTTTCTAAGGAAAACGTTTGCGTGAGTGATTTTTGTGTTTTTTTCTGGATTCTCATGTCGCTTTTCCGCATAGTGCCGTTGAAATGTAAATTAATTGTTTAGGTTTTAATAAAAGGAAGGCTCGGTGGATAATTTTCAAAGTACAGTTGCCGCACTTAAATCTGGTGAAGTGATTGCTTATCCGACTGAAGGAGTATTTGGTGTCGGTTGTGATCCTGATGATGTCAGTGCCATTGAAAAACTACTGGCAGTGAAACAACGTCCAGTAGAGAAAGGACTGATCCTAATCGCTGCCAACTATGAACAGCTTCGACCTTATGTTGACGAGACTAAGTTGACAGCGACGCAGCTCGAAAGTGTACAAAATACTTGGCCAGGACCTTATACCTGGATTATGCCAGCGAGTGACAGAGTCTCATCATGGCTTAGTGGTGCATTCGATACGATTGCGGTTCGAGTTACCGATCACGAGTTAGTACAGCAACTTTGCCTTTCTTATGGTAAGCCGATTACCTCGACCAGTGCCAACTTGTCAGGAATGCCTTCCTGCATGACAACCGAAGAAGTCAAATCGCAGCTAGGTGATCGATTGGCGGAAATTCTTGATGGTGAAACTGGCGGTCGTAATAAACCGAGTGAAATTCGAGATGCAAGAACGTTAAAAGTATTGAGACAAGGCTGAGGGTAATTAGATGCAACAAGTGGATAAACATCAGGTCAAAGCTTTTTTATTACAGCTCCAGGATGATATTTGCCAAAAGCTTGAACATGAAGATGGTGGTGCAACATTTCAGCAGGATGAATGGCTGCGCGAGCAAGGTGGCGGTGGTCGTAGTCGAGTATTAAAAGATGGTGTGGTCTTCGAGCAAGGTGGTGTTAACTTTTCTCATGTCTTTGGAGACAAAATGCCAGCTTCCGCGACAGCTCACCGACCTGAATTAGCGGGTCGAAAATTTGAAGCAATGGGCGTGTCTTTAGTTATTCATCCTAAAAATCCTTACATTCCAACATCCCATGCCAACGTACGTTTCTTTATTGCTGAAAAAGAGGGCGAAGCACCTATCTGGTGGTTTGGTGGTGGCTTTGACCTTACGCCGTTTTATCCATTTGAAGAAGATTGTCAACACTGGCACCAAGTGGCCAAGGATATTTGTGCGCCATTTGGAGAGCAAGTCTATAGCGAACACAAGAAATGGTGTGATGAGTACTTCTTCCTTCCTCATCGTAACGAAACTCGAGGTGTCGGTGGTTTGTTTTTTGACGATCTCAACCAATGGGGTTTCGAGCGCAGCTTTGCCTATATGAAAGCCGTTGGTTCTAGTTATACCGATGCGTATTTACCGATAGTACAGAAACGAAAGCATACAGAATTCGGAGAGAGAGAGCGTCAGTTCCAACTTTATCGACGTGGTCGCTATGTCGAATTTAACTTGGTCTATGACCGAGGTACATTGTTTGGTTTGCAAAGTGGTGGTCGCACGGAGTCCATTTTAATGTCGATGCCACCACTAGCTCGCTGGGAATATAGTTATCAACCAGAAGAAGGCTCACCAGAAAACGAGCTTTACGCGCACTACCTTCAGCCGCGAGACTGGTAAAGCGACAGGCATAGCTTGGCGAATGAGTGTCGAAGTGATAGTGTCGAACTATTCACTTTGGCACGCAGCAGGCAAGGACATGAGCAAGCCCGATCAGTACGTCGTTTTTGGAAACCCCATTTCACAAAGCAAGTCTCCTTACATACATACACTCTTCGCACGTCAAACTTCTCAACATATTGAATATGGGCGCTTGCAGCCAGAGGAGGGAGAGTTCACTCAAGCTGCTAGTCAGTTTTTTGCTGATGGTGGTCGAGGCTGCAATATTACTGCGCCATTTAAAGAAGATGCCTTCCAGTTCGCTAGTCGATTAACCGAGCGTGCTGAACTAGCCGGAGCGGTCAACACACTCAAGAAATTGGATGATGGTGAAATCATTGGTGATAACACTGACGGAGAAGGGTTGGTTCAAGACTTGTTGCAGCATCAAGTGCAATTAGCGGGCGCTTCAATTTTAGTTATAGGGGCTGGCGGCGCAGCTCGAGGTGTACTTAAGCCGTTACTCGATCAACAGCCAAGCTCCATAACCATTACTAATCGTACCTATGAAAAAGCTCAGCAACTGGCCGAATTGTTTTCGCCTTTTGGAACTATACAAGCAGCGGAAATAAACAGTGTTGGCTGTGCCTATGATGTGGTAATCAATTCGACATCTGCTAGTTTATATAAACAAGTACCAGATATTAGTGATGCGATCTTCGGTGCCAATACTGTCAGCTATGATATGGCTTATGGCCAAGGGCTGACGACATTTAACCAGTGGGCAAAAACGTCCGGTGCTCTTTGTGTTTATGATGGATTAGGTATGCTGGTGGGACAAGCTGCAGAAAGCTTTTTGTTATGGCGTGGACTAAGACCAGGGACGAAACAAATTCTTAGAGAGCTAAGAAAGAACCTCGAGGCTTAAGTAATGAATCAATCTATTCTATTCTCCGACCAAGTGACGTGGGATGAAGCAACTGGAATGGTTGAGTTTCATGCACACCAGTCGGGTATGCTTATTGTTTGTTTGGTGAGTTTAGAAAAGCTAGCTCAACTCGCCTACCAGAAAGAGGTCTCTAAACAAGAAGCTATACCAATGTTTGATTCTGTTCGCTTTGATATAGAAGAAATAGCAGAAGCTCTCATAGAAGATGAGAGCTTTGATGAGCAAGGTAAGATAGTCATTCGTTAACGAATGGAATGCACCTTGTGCATATAGTCGTTCTTATTCTGAACATAGTTATCAGCTGATTTCTGTAAAAAAGCACGTTCTTTATCCGTAAGAGTTCGTGCTTGTTTTACCGGGCTCCCTACATATAGATAACCACTTTCGAGTCTCTTATTTGGTGGTACCAAACTTCCGGCACCAATCATTACCTCAGACTCAACAATTGCACCATCGAGAATAATAGCCCCCATACCTACCAAAACGCGATCTTCAATAATACAGCCATGAAGCATTACTTTATGACCAATGGTTACATCATTACCGATAAGTAACGGATAACCCTCCGGGTTATCGCTGTTCTTGTGAGTAACATGAAGAACACTGTTATCTTGGATATTGGTGCGCTCGCCAATAACGATATGATTCACATCACCCCTAGCAGAAACTAAAGGCCAGATACTGGCGTCTTTTCCTAAACGTACATCTCCAACAATCACGCTCGTCTTATCTATATAGACCGAGTCATCAAGTTGAGGAGAGATGCCTTTATAGCTGCGTATTGAAGTCATAGTGTTCCCTAAGTCGATATTTGTTAGTTAGTTTGGCGCTAATTTAAGGCTATTTATAGAGCTAAAGAGCAAAATATAATCATCCAAACAAAAAAACAGAAAAAAATGCATTTTGGGTATTGCCAAGAAGATTTCGATCTCTATAATGCCCCCTCGCTGACACGGGAACGCAGACGAAAGTTCGCATCCAGTCAGAAGGTCTCAAGCTTCTAAGAAGCTTAGCAAAATAAGTTGAAAAAAGTGGTTGACACGACAACTTATCTCGCTAAAATGGCCGTCCGTTTTGAGCAAAGCTCGAAACAAGCTCTTTAACAATATAAACCTAT
>NZ_JPJA01000003.1:0-19948 GCF_000733315.1 Vibrio sp. ER1A | reverse complement strand
TCGCGGGTGAATAGTTACACGCAGGGAGTGGAAGTTAAAATGCATTATGGGTCATGTTTATGTGGTTCAGTAACATTCAATGTATCAGAAGAGCTCGATGAAACTGATGCATGTCATTGTGATCAGTGCCGTAGATGGACAGGACATTTTTTCGCAAGCGTCGAGGTCACTAAAACATCTTTATCTATTCAAGGTGAAGATCATCTATCTTGGTATCATTCGTCCCCAAAAGTCAGGAGAGGATTTTGCGTAAAATGTGGTTCTTCACTTTTCTTCGAACTATTGGATACCGTCAAGCATCATTGGATAGGTATTGCGCTTGGAGCGTTTGATAAACCTACTAATGTAACTCTTGGAAGACACATTTTTGTGTCAGAGAAGGGGGACTATTATCAGGTCAATGATGGTTTACCCCAAAACGAATGCTAGGTCGGCGGAGGTTATTGGTTAGTGAGTAGCCTCTATACTTTGTACTGTCTCACTTTTGCTCAAAAACTAGTTATGGTTTACCGACTCTAGATAGTGAGCTTTATTGCATAAGGAACTATATGATATCAATACGTAAAGCCAATAAGCTCGATGTGAGTAGAGTATGGGAAATAAGAACACAAGCAATCCTAAACACATGTGTATCGCACTATTCGGATGCCACTGTAATCTCTTGGGCTAATTCACCAATGCCTATCGACTTTGATGAGATATTAGTGAACCTAGGTGCGATTGTTCTCGAAGACCAAGAATACATTATAGGGTTTGGGTTTGTTGATACTGAAAACGCCTCTTTAGAATCTATATTTGTTGACCCAAGCTTTATTGGAAGAGGATATGGAAAGAAAATTGCTCATGAGTTGATTTCTATAGCGAAAGAGTCTGGTTTGCATAGTTTGCAGCTTTCCTCTTCCCTAAATGCAATTAAGTTCTATGAAAGTCTAGGTTTTATAGCAGGTGAAAAAACGTTTTGGACGCATCCATCTGGCTTTAAGTTAGGGTGTGCTCCAATGATAAAGGTTATCTAGTGATCTGCACCAGCTAGACTGAACATTTCACGAAGCGACTTTCTGACACTAGAAGTTATCCACGTTTTTCTAATTTAAGTGATTAGTCTGAGAAGTTTCTGTCCAAAGGAGTGCTGGCGGGACATGTAACACGAAATTGCCCCTTTTTTATTTTCGGAAAAAATTTCGCGATCATAGACTGCGGACATTTGCCCCAAAACAGCTCATGTAACGGTAATGAGATTCATGCAGAAATAGTGATTTTTTATATTTGTAAAGTCGCTTGGGGACTATGTGTCCATAGTCACAGGACAAATAACAAGAGGTCATTGAAAGCTCAAAGGCGATAATTGACCTTCTTATTGCTCCCTTACCTATAGATAATTTTAGGAATGGGAGCATTCACTACTGACCACGAAGGTTTGCACCAACCTCGGTATTCTTAGGCCTTACCAACCACAGAAGTATCATTGATAAGATCGAAGATACTAAATAGAGCAATGCGATTGAAATAATTCCTGACCCATTACTAAATCCCAACCACCCAATAGTACCAGCGGTTATAAATCTAATGCTTCCCACAACGGAAGAAACTGTCGGTGTTCCGTTGACTGCAAATATTGCTTTGTTGAGAGTGACATTCGATAAATAGACACTAAAAAAGGTGGCGAGGATGATGAACGGGAAGTAGCTATAAAACCCAAAGTCGCCGTGAATGGACATATTTATTATGATGCCAGCCAAGGCAGCTATGGACAGCAAATACCAATAATTAGCACCAGTAAAAGCTAGTTTGGGGCTGAACTTTGTAATGATGACGTTTGTTACAAAGAGTGCCGTCCCATAAATAATCATCATCAAGCCGTAGTCTTGTAGAGAGCCGTTAAAGTCTTGAGTGAAAATTTTTACTGACAGCATTACAAAAACGAAGTGAATGGAGAAATTCAGCGTAGACACGATGTTAAGTGTCCAGAACGCTGTTGATTTTAAGAAATTGTTCTGTCCCACACTACTATTATTGTTCGCATCACGTATATCACTAAGTATTGATAAAAAACACAGTATTGCAAATATACAGGCCAAGGAAGCTACCACAATAATTGAGCCCCACCCAAACGTTGTTGTCAATAAAGCTCCAAGCATCGGAGAAAGAGTAATTGCAATCGCAGAGATTGACGCAATCAAAGCACGAACCTTCACACCTTCTTCTTCTTCAAAGCAATTTCGAACTATAAATGTACTTAGTACAAATGATGATGAGAACAGGCCTTGCATGAATCGTGCACCAAGGAAGAGTTCGTAACTAGTATGGCCAAGTGAGAGCAAGTTCGAAAGCAGCAAAAGAACTAAACTTCCTAGCAACACGGTAGTTACCCCCAGTTTTTCTGCCAGAACACCTACAATCAATACGCCCACACCGAACCCGTAGGTAAACAAAGTGACTGAAGATATGGTATCGGTATAGGGGATCGAGAAGTAGTCGGATAGGTCTGAAAAAGAAGACACGAATACGTCCATCGGGAACATGGACAATATAGACAATGCTGTTAGGCAGACAAGTATCTTTGTTCTACGCATGGGGTGCTTCTTTTGCAAATTTCGTTAAACGGTAGCGAGTCAACAAATCATTGAGTTCTTTAACATCCCATGCGCCCAGTCTA
This sequence comes from Vibrio sp. ER1A, assembly GCF_000733315.1. NCBI lineage: Bacteria > Pseudomonadati > Pseudomonadota > Gammaproteobacteria > Vibrionales > Vibrionaceae > Vibrio > Vibrio sp. ER1A. The sequence goes on along the minus strand of NZ_JPJA01000003.1, from coordinate 17,292 downwards.
TTAAGCTCAGCAAAAAGCACTTTAGAAGTTCTTTCAACAAAGTTGGCAATCCCTTCATACTTGTTCTCTGGCTTGATGGTTGGAGTAAGAAAATATAAGTCAGCCTTACCAATGTAGCTAAGGTAGTTCTTCACCCAAGTCCGATCCATATATGATACGTTGAGATCCATCATTGCAAACAGCTTTGAAATAAACAGTTCCTTGTCGGCCACAGTTGATGTTTTCCAAAACGTTCTCATGAGGTCGATGAATATAGCAGCATGACGTTTTTCATCATCGAGGTGATCTTTTAATGCGTTGTAGACAGGCTCGTACATAGTATCTTTTTGTATGTTGGTCAGCTGTGTAGCGATGCAAACTTCTGAGTAAACACCTAATGCAAGCATTGACACTTCAGTGTCTCTGCTATTGTCACTGTTGTGCAGTGAACGCATTTTTTCGGACTTATTTTTAGACTCTAACTCGAAGTCATGAATCTTATGAATGTCGCCACTATACATTAGTGAAGAAAGTAGATCGTAAGAGAACATGGCATGATAAACTTCGTCGGCAAAGACTCCATAACATGTCATTCGTTCTTGCTTGCCCGTGAAAAATAGCGATTCACCCAGGCTGATTTTGTTCACTATCGGGTTAACAATTCCATGTTCCACTTCAACAGTGTACGACATGAAATTACTCAATATGCAAGCACCTAGAATGGCTCGTTCTTCTCGGTTTAATTTGCTTACAATGACTGAAGGAAGAAAGTATGAGTACCAAGAGTTTGCTATCCACTCGGTGTTTATTATTCCTTTCATTCCATCGACTTGCATTGAATATCGATACTTATGAGAAGTGATGATTGATTTCTGCATCCATTTTCTAACGTGATCCATAAATTTACCTTAATCGTTAGGGAACGAGTTACCAGTTGTATTACCAATCGCAATGCAATATACCGGTGCTTCGACGGAAGTGTCGCAACCTAGTAAGCATTCGATATTCGAGTCACAAAGTTGACCCGTAATCCAACTCCCTAAGCCAAGTTCTGAGGTTACCAGTTGGGTTGATTGTGACAAGTGACCCACATCCAACAGTGAGACTCGATAACATCGAGAGTGTTTATACTTTATCCAAGACAAATCAAATCGTGTGGTTAATATGATAAGAAACGCCGCATTCTCGGCGTAGGGCTGGCCGCCAACCAGTCGGCTAAGTGGGTAATCGTTCGGGAAAGGACGCAGGTAAGATAAATCATGGTCTAGGTCATTATAGAAATATATCCCTTTTCCCAATCCATCTACATTCAGCGCCACAACGTAGGTCTGTGTAGGATGCAAGCCGCCTCCAGATGGGCTAGTTTTCTTTTTACCCAAAGGCTCTTTGCCGTTTGAATTTTCCCAATCGAATGATGCTTTGTAGCAAATCGTTAAAATGCTTTCTACAGAGGGAAAAGGCACTGGAGAATCTATGAAATCACGAGTGGTTTTTCTGTTATTTAAGTATTTTTCTATATCGAGGTTTGACGGTTTGCAAGACAACGCTATCCGTCTTTCCGTAGAATTCTCATCTACTATTTCCCGAAACTTTGGCATGATTGAGTCTGATTCTTGAAGTTGAACCCTATTATTTTCTTCTACCCATGCATCGGCGCTTTCGATGACTTCTTCATTGAAAACATTCTTGGTTCCATGGTGGTAAATATGAGAGAGACAGTCCCATCCCCAATGTTGGTTATCACTTTCCCGAAGTATATTAAGTTCTTGAAGGTGCTCGATGGCTTTTTCATCATATTCACCAGAGCTGTTGATGTAATTATAAATAGTACTTACAAGTTCTGGACTTATCTCGTATTGGTTTCGATTAAGATAGTCCCAAAGAATAAGCTTATTATCTATAATTTTTATAAATGAGTAATCTATATTTGGCATAAATAAGTAAAGGCTCCAAGTTGGAGCCTCTCCTGCAACTAGCTGCTATTTTTGCTTCTTCATAGGCGTCCAGTTGGCTGCTTTTTTATCTTCCAGACGTACCTTTTTCATTGGTGTCCAGTTAGCTGCTTTCTTATCTTCAAGGTTTACTTTTTTCATAATAAATTCCCTTAATTTGTTAGCTGTATTGTATGATGCTGTGCTTGTTTTTTAAGCGAAATCAAAATATCAATGGAAATGATCTAGGCCAACTTTGAAATCTATTGTTTGTGACTTTTCTCTAGTAATTAACATTTTGTTACATTTAATGGTGAAGTCACTAGTTAAGTGTTATATCATTGTTAAATATCTGGGTATCTCAACGATTAATGATAATTGCATCAGCATCAAGCACTTAGTATTTTTCCATTTCTTGTTGGAACCGTAGAGCTTCTGACAACCTACTAGAACAAGCAGAGGTTCTAGCTGACAGCTGGTATAAGTAATAGCAAAGGCAAGGTTTATACCTTGCCTTTTGAATATCTATGCATATTTCACTCGTTCAAAAGTCAGCTATCTGCATTTTTCGGTCAAAAATAATAATTAAAATGGAATGGATTAGAGCTATTGCGCTAAGTGATTTTTGTCCACAAATGAGTTGGAAGGTTATTTTGCTTGTGTTCACTATGCCATCCTATCACGCCGGAGAAGCGGGTTATAGACTGTGTTAGATGCCTTTGAATTGACGAGAAAATGGCCCTGTACACCATTTCGCCTCGCAGATTTTTAACGTAGTGTAGTGAGTTTTACATACCCTGACCCTTTCAAAAGGGCGCTGAATACCAGATAATACAACGGCAAGGTGGAAAAGTATGACTTGACGGTAAATCTGTCCAATTTGGCCCTGTACTCTCATTTTACTCCCCACACACCACGACAAACTTCTGACCCACCCTTGGTTAGCGTTGATTGATTTCTAATTTCACCTATAAATAATTCGACATACTCTTTTTCATGCTTGTAGCGTGTCTATTTAATCAATGTTTTATAGGGTATTGTGCTTCAGATTTGTTCAGGGAAACTGCTCCAAAATGATATTGAATACAGAAATAACCTTCGAGACGGTATTTGTATAAACTTAAAGCTCTTTGGAGATCAATAGATTGAGACTCGAGCAGAGTTAATGCTATCAACATCAAGCTTAGGAACCTCGACAGCTAATGTATATGAACTGGAAGAGCTTATAGAATCAATTGGGAACCATGATCAGCCAGGAATCTTGATATCAAGTGGCGTATCCCCCTATATCTCAGAGGTGATAACTGAAAAAAACCATCGGAAGAAAACAAGGTAACTTCGAAAATAGATCAAAGTTCGACTCACGGAGACGAGTCGCAAATCCAACGCTATCGTGATGAATTGAATTTCTTCTATTGGGTGTAGTGTGTAACGTCACAGTGCAAGCGCACAAATAACAGAGGGCTGAATTGGTGGCACCCGCCGTTGTATTTTGGGCCCTTTCTCCGTTAGATCTTTTTACTCATTAATATCTTGTTAACCTGTGTTTTCTTTACTCAAACTTATCCGATTGAACTGATAATTTAACGTTCCGTTTTTGGATAACATATTGCAACCTAGTATCCCTTTATGTGCTTTAACGTACTGATTACTAATTAAAGCGATATGGTTATGAATGCATTATGTAAGAGAAAAAGAAGACAGTTAGTAGTCTAATAAGCGTTAGGGCTTATTACAAAAATCGCTAGGATGGCTAAATTGTAGGGTTTCATCTAGTTCTCATTTTGTTAGGTATATCGCTGCCTTGAGAAGCATTGGTGTCTTGGCTTGATGTCTTGGTTTGTGCGATTGCTCTGATAGGCTTTATCTTAGTGTACGGGTAAAAGCATAAAGTGAAGTATCTATATTTTGCACTATTGGTGGGGGCAAACATTAGGGATCAAAAAGGGTGTGGTGACAAAATCTCTGGCGCGGTTCTAGAAAAGCTAAAGGTATTTTTCAGGAGGCAATGGATACTGGATTTTTCGAGCAAACTACACCCGTTACCAAGTGTCATCCGTTTAAGAAACCTACGAGCAACTGCCACCACGCTGGTAAAGGTAACGATTGCTACAACCGAAAAATTTTGCAAAGTAAGAAAAGATGAATATAAGTAGCCCCAATAGGCCTCCCTCTTAAGACGTGAAAAGTTGAGTAAGCTACAGGAACCCTGCGTCTCAAGATTGAGACGTCTTACTGCTTAAATCCAAACGCTGTCACATTTTTCAGGTTCCGTTTAATAAAAACCCCACACCGTTCACATATTGCTCGACCACAGTGTTGTTGTGTTTAATTTTTAAGCGTAATGTTCTTGTGTCCTACATTAGAACATAAGGAGCTGGGTAAATGTTTTCTATTAGTAAGAAGACCTCAGTGTCGGCAATGATCGTCGAAAACATTATCGATAATATTAATTCAGGAAAGCTAAGTTTAGGGGATGAGTTGCCGACGGAACTAGAGCTTGCTGACAATTTTGGAGTGAGCCGAAACACCGTACGAGAGGCGCTACGTGTACTGGAAACGTATGGCGTGTTAGAAACTTCGCACCGAAAGCCCTCAAGAATTGTGAATAAAAACCTTCAAGCGAGTATTGCGATAGCGGCGATTCGTGTCTCAGAAAACAAAGAGTACTATAAAGAAATCCAGCAAATACGCGAGCTTATGGAAGTAGGGCTTATTGACGATATTTTAAAGAATATAACGAAAGCTGATATTAATGAATTACAGCAGATTAATGATGAAATTGGACAATCCAATACGGTAGCAAATCTTGCTGAATTTGATTTTAAATTTCATACCCGTCTAATCGAAATCTCTGGTAATTCCATGGTAAGCGCCATTTATGCCATCTTAGCGACAACAATATTACATGTTTTAGAAATTGGTAAAAATCTAGAGTTAGGTATTCAACAAGCACGAACTGGTCACCAAGAGATAATAGAGGTGTTGAAAGAAGGGGATAGCAATGCTGCTCGCCAAATCATGAGACAGCATTTTAAGTATTCAAAAGATTTGCTGGAGGATTAAATGGATCATATCGAGGCAATTCAACGTTTCCTTGTAGAACATCATCTCGATGCGGCGATTCTGGTAACCCCTAATGATTTAGTGATGTGTTGTGATTATTTTCCTCATTGGAATGGCTCTATTTTGGTGGTGTTTTCAAGTTTACCTCCAAAATTGTTTCTTCCTGACTTTGAGCCAGAACCGCTTGAATCGAATACCTCAATATCTTATTTCCCATGGGCAACAGCAAAGAGCTACCCATGGAAAGAGCTATACGAAACAATAGCAGAATTACTGCCTGCGGAACCCGCAGTGGTGTTTGATAATGACCAAATACAAGTTAGCCCTTCTTCAAATGCAGCAGAAGGCAGTATTTTACCCCCAAGTTTTTTTGAACAGTTCTCTAAGAGTGCTGCACAAGAGCAATTTAAAGCGCTGCTTGTGCAGTTACGTGGGATAAAAACACCAGCACAAATTGAGAAATTGAGACTTGCACACCAAGTGGCAAACGAAGGTGTTAAGGCATTTTTTACTGTTGAAGCTGGAGTTTCGGACGGAGAACTCGCGGCATTAATTGAGTATCAAATTGCTCGTCAGTTAGGTGCTCAGGCAGTGGAGTACGTTAGAGCCTATGCGTCTATTCAATCGGGCCAAGATACCATTCTAGCATGTCAATTCAACCGTATAGGTCAGCGTATATTGCATCAAGGGGATTACGTATTCCTAGAACTTGCTGTATGTGTCAATGGATATTGGTTGGATATCACTCGTACAACGGTGGTTGGTGAACCAAGCAAGCAGCAACAAGATATTTTCAAAGCCGTGCGAAATGCTGTTAATGCTGCTGTTGAGGGTATTTACCCCGGGCGATCATTGTCTTCCTTATATGGTGCTGCGGCTGAAAAACTACGCCAAGAGAAATTGGATCATTTGTTTCCTCACGCATTAGGGCACGGTACGGGCTTTGCCTACCATGATCCTGGACTATCAATCAACGAAACTAACGATGTTCGGCTAGAGGTTGGGCAAGTACTGACCATTGAGCCGGGTGTTTATGGTGATGAAATATTAGGAGGTCTTCGACTCGAAGAAAATATTGTAGTGACAGAGACTGGGTATGAGTTTCTATCTTTTCCTCAAACAACACTAAAGGGCAATTTATGTCTAGAAAAGTCGCACTGATTACAGGTGGTTTACGTGGTATTGGTCAGGCAATCACACAAGCATTTGCGCAAGATGGATATGATCTTGTCGTTCATGCTCGCTCGGCATCAGAGCAACAAACAGAATGGTTGAAAAAATTAGCGGACACCAACCAAGTATCGTATTTGCTTGTATTTGCTGATTTCCAACACCAGCAAGAAATCAGCTCTATTTTTGGCGCTATCCAAAAGAAATATGGTCGGCTTGATGTGCTAGTTAACAATGCTGGTTTTGAAAATTGTCATGCCGCAGAACAAATGCCGCAAGAAGATTGGAATCAGGTACTTCAAGTTAACTTAACCGCTCCTTTCCAGTGCTCTCAACATGCAGCAAAAATGATGATAGGTAATGGTGGTGGCGTGATTATCAATATGACATCTATTCATGATCATATGCCACGTAAGGGTTTAGCACACTATTGTAGTGCTAAGGCTGGATTGCATATGTTAACCAAAGCGACGGCTTTGGAATGGGCTGAATATGGTATTCGCGTTAATAGTATTGGCGCTGGAGCAATTGAAACGGATATGAATCGTGATGCTATCAATAGTTTTGGTCGCGAAAAGTTTGAAAAATGGATCCCTGCAAAAAGGATAGGTAATACGGAAGAAGTAGCACAGCTCGCACTATATTTATCCAGTGATAAGGCTAGTTATATCACTGGAACGGATACTTATATCGACGGTGGCTATATGTTAAACACAGTGAGATACGATGATCGGCCTAATAGAGAAGGAGACGAAGCATGAAGTTAGGCTTCGGATTATACCGACACATGCTTGATGATGAGCATTTGAAGTTCGCCAAACAACTTGGAGCGACACACATTGTGGTTCATATGTGTGATTACTTTAATAAGCAGGTTCAATTTTCCAACAATGATCAGCCAATTGGCGATAAGTCAGGCTGGGGTTTGGCGCGAGGTGATATTTGGACCGTTGAAGAATTGTCTGCGGTTAAAGAGAAAATTGAGTCACATGGCCTTTGTTGGTATGCCATTGAAAACTTTGATCCAAAACACTGGGACCACATTCTATTTGGTGGCAGTAAACGAGCAGAGCAAATTGAAACAATAAAACACATCATTCGAAATGTAGGTGAGATTGGCGTTCCTGTATTTGGCTATAACTTTAGTCTGACGGGAGTGACTGGAAGAGTCATTACCAATGATGCGCGAGGAGGAGCGCAGACTGTAGGCATGGACGGCTCTAATGAAATATTAGAATGTCCACTGCCTAACTCAATGGCATGGAATATGGTAGTTGATCCTGCGGCAACAGGAATTCGCCCCGCCATGACAACTGAGCAGCTTTGGGAAAATCTCGCTTTGTTCTTAAACGAAATTATACCTGTAGCTGAGTCTGCTGGTGTCACCATGGCTGCTCACCCTGATGATCCACCGCTAGAAGTTGTTCGAGGACTTCCAAAATTGGTGAATCAACCAGAAAAGTATCAACGATTGTTAGACCTTTATCCAAGCGCGGCAAACGCTTTGGAATATTGCCTAGGAACAATTGCTGAAATGACCAATGGCGATGTATATCAGGCCACTGAACACTATGTCTCTTTAGGTAAAGTTCCCTACATACATCTGAGAAATGTAACGGGAAAAGTGCCTCATTACAAGGAAGTCTTCATTGATGAAGGTGATATTGATATCAAGCGAATTGTTCAAATTCTTAAGGACAATAAATTTGAAGGGGTGTTAATCCCAGATCATACGCCTCAAGTCTCATGTCCGGCACCTTGGCACGCAGGTATGGCATATGCCATGGGTTACATTAATTCTCTGATTAAGGAATAGATACTATGTCTACGACAACATTAAATTCCACCAATGCATCATCGGATAAGCTACGTTATCTGGTGTTTATATGCTTCGCCTCGGCTCTTGGAGGTCTTCTTTTTGGTATTGACATGCTGGTGGTTGGCGGAACAATCAGCCATGTTGAAGCACAGTTTGGGCTTACTGCAGGACAAGTGGGGTGGTTTGTATCTTCTGCTCTCGCTGGTTGTTTTTTAGGCGCGATGAGCTCTGGTGTTATAGCGGATAAAATAGGTCGCAAGAAGCCACTTATTATAGCTGCTGTACTTGCTATTATCTCAGTCATTGGTTGTGCATTTGCAGATACTTATTTCGTGCTTACTTTAGCTCGCTTTATTGGCGGCTTCGGCATTGGTATTGCGACGATGGTATCACCGCTTTTCATTTCAGAAATGTCTCCGGCTAAGCACCGTGGTAAGCTAACGACACTTTTTCAGTTGGCAATCACCATCGGTATCGTTGTTGCCATTGGTTGTAATGCTTTTATCGTTAACTCTGCTGAACATGCTGAAAGTACTGGAAGTTTATTTGATTCAATGTTTGTAGATGAAGTATGGCGTGGCATGTTTACAGTAGAGTTGTTACCTGCAGTGCTCTTCCTCATTATTTCAAGTATTTTCCCTGAGTCACCGCGTTGGTTGATAAAAGAAGGTCGAGATGAAGAAGCGAAAGAGGTTTTGCTACGAGTCTTGGATGAAGAGGAAGCCAACCAATCAATCGTGGATTGTAAAGCGGTAATGGAAATAGAAAGTAAGGGTACCTATCGTGAACTGTTTACTAATGCTGGTAAAAAGAAAGCGCTATTTGTCGCTCTATTTCTAGCGATTGTCTCAGAATGGTCAGGGATTACAGCTGTTTTTTACTACGGCTCAACTATTCTTGAAGATGCAATGGGACAAGGGGCAGCATTGGGTGGCTTTACATTGATTGCCATTATTAATGTGATATTTACGGTTGGATCCATCTTCTTTATTGATAAGTTAGGCCGCAAAAAATTGCTAATGATCGGTACGATTGGCTGTGTTGCTGCACTGGTTCTGATTGGCTTGTTCATTGATGATCCAAATGCTTCAGGAGCGTTACTGATTGCCCTATTTGGTTTTTTTGTCGCTGCATTTGCAACAGCGATTGGTGGCATCAAATTTACAGTAGGCGCAGAGATCTTTCCAACAGCCGTACGAGGTCGCGCAATGGCAATTTCAACGGCTGCTGTTTGGGTTCAAGGTACGATTATTAACGCCTTTGTCCCCGTTTTTATGGAGCAGTTTAGTGTTAGTTCACTGTTCTTTATGTTTGCTCTTATCCTATCTAGCCAGATTTGGTTCATTTTAAAGGTTATGCCAGAAACAGCGAATCGTACGCTAGAAGAAATTGAACGAGAACTAATGGCATAGGACAGATAAAATGGAGCATTGGCAACTACAATCCAGCAAAATGTCTGCTGTGATCAACTCTGTAGGGGCGATGTTTGGACAATGGACGATTGAAATGGGAGGAGAGACTTTCTCTCCTCTTGCTCGCTCGCCTTGGCATGATGATCCAGACCGTCAAACCCTACCTCCTATTTTACGAGAGCTGCAAGGTGAATGGCCTTGCATTCCATTCGGTATTGTTAAGCCCAGTTCCTGTTTTACCTTGAGTAATCAGGATAAGCTTAACGACGAACTCGACTTATACATAGACAATCGCTTTCCTCATGGTAAAAGCAGTAACCAGGAATGGCAGTTAGTCGCTCAAACCGGTGACCAAATAACGATCAGCCATCAGTTTAGTGTGCATGATGTCTTATTTAATGCGATACGTGACATCTGGTTAGATGATGCTTCAAACTCGGTCAAGTTTCGACTGAGTTTAGTCAGTGATAAAAGCGTCAGGATACCGATAGGGTTACACCCTACGTTCGCGTTGTCAGAACAACCATACATGAGTGAACTGGCTGTTGGGAATTTTAGAGCAGGTAACACATATCCAATAGAGTTCGAGAGTTCTTCACAGTTGGCTGTGGATTACTCGTTTGAGTCTTTAAAAGCGGTTCCTTTGGTTAATGGTGATGTTGATAACATTACTCACCTTCCTTTTGAGGAGCCGAGAGAAGAGCTAGTTCAACTGCTCGACGTTGATGGCGAAATATCTTTGCTTCGTCATGATTTAGGTATTAAGAGTACTTTGAAGTGGGATACCTCAAAACTACCGCATTGCTGTCTTTGGTTCAGCTGTAAAGGGAGAGAATACTTCCCTTGGAATTCACGCCATTTAGCTATTGGTATTGAACCTACGTATTCATATTTCGATTTGAACCCATCGTTAGCAGATGAAAAGCACGGTTTAGTTTTTTTGCAAAAAGGTGTCCCTTTTAATATCGAGTATTCGATTTCAATAGAAAAGATTAAGGAATAATAATGACTGTACAGTGGAATAATGATAGTGAACTTTTTCAATTAGCAAAAGATAAGTTATTTGTTGCTTTAGTTGGAGACGTACTGGATAAACTAGGCTATCAGCACCAATTTTTGTCACCAAATTTAAAACCGATACGTAATGACATGGTCATTATTGGGCGCGCAATGACAGTACTGGAAGCCGATTTTTTCGGTGATCACCAAGGGTACTCCGCCATTTCGAATAAACCATTTGGACGTATGTTTGAAGCTCTGGATGATTTAAAAGAAAATGAAGTATATATCTGCTCTGGCAGCTCACATCGATATGCACTTTGGGGAGGATTGATGTCGACAAGAGCGATTCAATGCGGTGCAGCCGGTGCAATTGTACATGGCTTCCATCGGGATACAAACGAGATTGAACATCTCAATTTCCCCGTCGCTTCTTTTGGTAGTTACGCTCAAGATCAAGGCGTGAGAGGGAAGGTGATTGACTGGCGTATCCCAATTGAAGTCGATGGAGTGCTGATTAATGATGGTGATATTCTTTTTGGTGATAGAGATGGAATACTTGTTGTGCCGAAAGAGGTTGAAGTAGAGGCTTTTAAAGGGGCTTTTGAAAAAGCGGAAGGAGAGAATCAAGTCCTTCTTGCTTTGAAAAATGGCATGACAACCGTCGATGCTTACGACAAGTTTGGAATTATGTAAGTAATTTAAATAAAATCAGGAAGCCTTAGGGGCTTTCTGATTTTGTCTGGCCCTAGTGGAGGTTTTATGACACATATTGCGATTATTGGAGAATAGGTTTTGTTGCAAGTAAAGCATGGATGGTTAATCTAGCATTATTTCTAGTCGCGGTTATCCATCATGAACGTCTTTAAACATCGTTACTTCAAATACGACACTATCGTTTGGGCTGTTCAATGGTATTGTAAAAACAGTATCAGCTATCGTGAACTTGAAGAGATGTTGAGTGTGACTACACGACAATCTATCGATGGGTTTAAGGATATGCTCCAGTTATTCAAGAAAAGCTCAAATGGTATTGGCGTCCGTGCTTAGGAGGAAGTTGAAAAGTTGATGAGATGTACATAAAAGCAAAAGGATGCTGGGCGGATAGTGGATATAACCATTAACTAGCTTAAGCTCCGCAGAGCAGTCTATTATGCTGTGCTTTCGATTTTCAATGATGAGAGTATAGTTCCTAATTACATCACATAGTCAAATCTAGAGATTCCAGTAGATCAAAGTAGTGTTGATAAGCTTAAGGCTAAATAAAGAACTGCACCAAAGGCAATGTTGTTTAGACATTAAAAAGCCCAACAAGAAACGAAAATAACTTATTGGGCTTAATCTTTGTGTAATTTATAGAAAGCAAGAGCATATTCGAACTACACAACGTTGAGGTTATCAGAATGCGAGTCCCCTACGATTTCAGAGTGATATTTTGCTTGTGTGATCGATAGATCATAGGCAGTCTCGCCTATAAATTCGTGATGGTTCGCCGCAAAGGTCGTAGCCATTCTCGATGCGCTCCCAGCTGAACTTTTCGTATAAACCAACGTGATCGGTAGTCAAATACAGACATGGATAATTTATCGACCTAGCGATATCAATGGCATGTTGGAACATGAGAGCGCACAGCTTATTGCCACGGTGTTCTGGTTCAACAAACAAAGAGCTAAGCCACGGAGTTAAATCATGTCGGCTAATGAAATCATTAACGACCAAGCCATAACAACCAACTGGCTTACCGAAGTGAGTAAGTAAATAGAACTGGGGTACGCCTTTATGCGGGGAGTTCTTGGCCGCATCGATGAAGAATGGTAGGTTCGACTTATTACCCCACTTTGAATGGATGTAAGCTATACCAGCTTCCAGTCCTCCTTCGAAGTCCTTCACATTGACTAGTGTATACATCTTTGACCTATATGAGCTATTGATTTAAGCATCTGATTCTATAGTTAAACAAAGATTGTTTTTGTTACTTGATTAACAAGAGTTTTATGCGCTTCGTGAGCCTCATCCCAATCAAAGTATCTAGGCTGATAATCATCGTAATAACCACCATAGGCTATTGACTCGAAGAGAACAGAGGTTATTTGGTTGTGCTTAAGTGAGCCAGTGATCCACGAGAGTTTAAAAAAGGGCACGCAAGACGCCCAAGCGTTTGAAAGAAGCTATTACCCTCATAGTAAAAGTCCTATTGAGGTAGTTTTGCGATATACTCCCGAAGCACATCCGCATCAATATAGCCTGTGTCAACATAGTTTGGATACTTACTCAATGGTGGATAATTGTCTCCGCCTCTTGACGCATATCCCGGAAGTGCCAGCTTGTAAACTTAAGTAGGATTGATTTCGTCACTATCAATAGTGATTCTATTGCTGATCCATTCAAAGTTAGTACTTCTTTGAACGTAACCGCCAGACCCTGGTGTTTTTGAAAGAACCCAGTCCAAGTACGTCTTTAGCTCTGTCCCTGTTAATGTAACAGTTACTATGCTAATACCCCATGGCAATTCAAAAAGTACAGCTAATAGCTTTCACGAAACATTAGGGTTAGCGTAGTAGATGTGTTATATACACATCTAGCCTTTACAAACGCTTCTCTCAATCTCTTTTTGGACTAGCAAAAAGATAAGATGGACTGGCCTACCAAAACTTAATCACAAAAATACGGAGACTATACTTAACGTGTTTAACTCACATATGACTACATTGGACAGAGCCAGATATTTGGAAATGACCAATACCAACCCTCAAGATGAAGTGTTAGGAAAACTGCTTGTTTCTCTGGGAAATCAAAGTGCAGAGCGTATACAAAGTGTGGCTAATCGAATGGATATTGATATCTTAAAATTCCTTACTCAAACGCTATCTTCTTACCTAGAGGTGGCTTCACAAGAGAAGGCTGGAGAAGTATTGGTTAAACTCAAAAGTGAGGGATATAGTGACCAAGAACTCAGGGATTTCTTTCGGTCTTTGATAGCTGTAACACCAGATGATTGAATAAGCTTATATTGATTCCGGAAAAGCTGGTTTAGGTAAGACAACACTCTATAGTAGTGTTTCGTACTTGCAAAAATGTGTGTCTGGTTTTCCTTGTGTAAGGATAGGGCAACATATGCTTTAGGTGCATGATGTCGATTTAAGAAGCAGTTTTGTTAGAGGCTAACAGCGAATGGTTAATACCTTTTATCGGTTGGCTTATCTAAGAGGCAACTTAGGGAGAGGGCCTAATATGTTGTTCCTCTTCAACATTTCTTGTAATCGCCATAGTCATGCTGATAAGCGCGATGTACATAGCTTGTTAAAAAAAGCAATGACTCGAATGGAAAACAATGATTATCGAAGGTTCTCTGTACTAGCAGGCTTATCTAGGAGTAAAATCGGTAATTTTGACACAAATTGAGATAATACAATCGCTTGGCGAGGTAATGTCTTGGCTTGTTGAGGCGTTCTTATTACTGAACTAAGGCATTTGATGGGAAGAATTGGTGAGCTCTATTTTGCTTAATTACCAACGACCAAGTGGGGAGTGAAGTAAATCAATCGAGATACGATGTCTGTGGTAATGGAGGTTGAGTTTCAGTTAGACTACCGACGAATGTCTAATCCGAATACACCAATTTGTGTTGATCTAATTAACCTGCTGCGTATACGCACTGACGAAATGCAACTAGAAACATAGTTTGATAAGAATGTTGTACAAGCGACAGCTCTTAGTTGCACTTCAGGCTCTGGCTCCATAGAAGTAATGAAAAATGAACATCCATTTGTTCTTGCGAAACTATATTTTGAGTAGAATAGTACAATATTTAGGCATGCCTCTGCTGAGTGGAAAAGAAAACTCTTGTAACGTCAGGTAGTTAGGCTGTTGGTTCATCTAGGAACTGAAGCGTGATTAGTTTGCTAAGCACTTCTTATTCAATTAACTTCGAGCGTAATTTTTAATTACAGCTATTAGTGGGAGTGCCAACATTATTTTCCTGTCTTTGTAAAGCAATCAAAATGATAGGTCTCCTTGTGTATTACAATCACTTAATTTGTTATGTGTTTCAAATAGTGCAGTGCCTTATTAATACTTTTCTTAATTAATCGGGCCTTTATCCTCCATACAAAAGTAGATAAGCTATTGACAAAGTTAACTAGACAAGTGCTTAACCAAGCCATAGGCGAAGAACTAAATTGTGGTAGTACAATTAAACAAACAGTGACTCATTAATAAGGTCGAATCTAATTTACTTCAATCGCAGCTAATACCTATTAATCGTGTTTTAATACACCCTATATGGAAAACATTCATTCTCTTCGATTGGTTAATATCTCAGTTATTGCTGATACTCAGAATCATGAAAGATCAATTCGACAGTGATTTCGTTTGGATCTGAAACGAAAACTTGATGTTCGTATATTTCAGGTACAGTACGTTCAAAATGATGCCAGCTATTTTTCCTTATTCGGTTCAATAGAGAGGAGTAACCTTCTATTCGAAAAGCTAAATGATCGATTTTGCCTGAACCTGCATAGTCGTTATTATTTCTTAGGCCTAAGTACTTTGCGACTTCATCCTCTTCATCTAATGCGGGTTCTACTAGATGAAATATAGGAATGTCATCTAAATAGAGCCAATATCCATGAAAACTAAAATTAGGTCTGGCACCCACAGTCAAACCTAATAAGTTCATATAGAAATTTTTGGTCTCTTCTATTTTATCAGTCCGAATTGTAAAGTGATCGAAGCCTTTAACAATCATTATTTAATCTCCTATCCCGTTTGTTTGTAGTACTAGATAATTGTTTATCAATTGATAAATTTAAGCAAGTCTTTTTGTTGATTAATTGTTATTTAATCTTGTTGTGGCGTATATGTTATTGATATTTAGCTGTTTTTCAGGTTGAATTTCTACAGTTAGAGTGAATCTTAAATATCTAATATTGTGATCTTGTGCATGCTTTTTGAAATCACGAATTGCGTTGTGCGTATATATAAATCATTTTGTTAATTAAAAGTTTATCAAATGATAAAAAAAGGGGCTACCATGCAGTTATCAGTATCAAATCAATATCCGGAAGAAAGACTTCACTTACTAAAAATAGAGTTACCGAAGGCACCGAAAGCTGTTTCAAATTACGAGCCTATCGTACAGACTGGGAATTTAATTATGACATCCGGTCAGTTGCCTTGGATTGAAGGTCGATTAATGTATGAAGGTCAACTGGGCCACGGAGGAGAATTAACAGATGAGCAGGGTTATTCATCCTGTAGGCTATCGGCACTGAATGCAATAGCTCAATTAAAAGAACATCTTGGTGACTTAAACCGTGTTAAACGTATTGTACGTATTGTGGGTGTTCTAAATGTAAACCCTATGTCGCGATGGACAGAACAACCAAAAGTCCTTGATGGTGCATCTGACATTATTAATGACGTTTTTGGTGAACGTGGTCGTCACTCAAGAATGATAAGTAGCAATTCATGCATGCCGTTAGATTGTACATCACTGATATATCTATATGCAGAGGTTGAGTAAGGAAATTCTATGGAAGTTTGTGTCCCCAATAATATATCCGAAAGAATGAAGTTTAGAATCTTCCTGATAAGTGTTATTGCCATTTTCACTTCTGGATTGAGTTTTGGTTTACGTGGAAGTATAGCTGGTGATATTCAATCATTATATCTTGACCCTTTTGACAGTGTGAATTCTGCTAAAATGGTCGGAGAGATCCTTGGAGTATCATTTCTAGGCTTTTCTTTCACATTGTTTTTTAGTAGCCCTTTGTTAAATATCATTGGTATGGGTCGGATGTTATTGTTAGCTAGCATATGTTTCATTGTTGGGACATTAGTCACGGTACTAGCACCGATAATTACAACAACAGAAAATGTGTACTGGGCCTTTTGGATCGGAATGGGATTAACTGGTGTTGGATGGGGGTTCACCGAATCTACAACTAATCCTTTAACTGCAGCAATCTATCCTAACGATAAAACACATAGAATGAACATTTTACATGCTTGGTGGCCGGCCGGTATAGTTACAGGCGGTGTGTCGAGCTTGTTTTTTCGTTCGCTTGGATTAAGTTGGCAGTTTGATTTTGCACTAATTTTAATTCCATCGATAGTTTTTTTACTACTTCTAATTGGGTCTATATTTCCAAACACGGAAAGAGCTGATTCAGGTGTGAAGTTTTCAAGCATGATAATGGAAATCTTACGTAAACCTTCGTTTATGATCTGGTTTTGCATAATGTTCCTTACTGCAGCAACAGAGCTAGCTCCTAGTCAATGGGTAGATATCACGCTGAGTAATACCATTGGAATGCCGGGCATAGCAATTTTGATCTATGTTTCTAGTATCATGTTTTTCATGCGTCATAGTGCCGGAATATTAATGAAATACATATCTAATGTAATGCTACTATTGATTTCATGTATTTTTGCTACAATTGGATTGTATTTCCTAAGCTTAGCAACTGATCCTTTGAGCGCGATAATAGCTTCGACATTATGGGGGATTGGTGTGTGTTTCCTATGGCCTACTATGCTAGCTATAACCTCAGAACGTTATCCACGTGGGGGGGAGTTTTTTTTGGGCCTCTTGGGATCAGCAGGTTCACTGTCAATTTACTTCGTACTTCCGATTATGGGAAGGCTTTTTGATCAGACCAAAATTGATGTCGCTGGTAGTAAGCAGGCTTATGATGCTTTGAATGGCAATGAGCTGGAAAATGTTTTAGCACAAGCATCACAAATTTCTTTCCAATCAGTAATTGTATTCCCTATTGTATTGGTCATCGTATTTACCTGTATTTTAATTTACGATAGAGCTAAAGTTTGATATAAATCGTTCAGTAGATTGTAAAATAAAATTTTACTCATGGACATTGTTTTCCAAATAATGATGATAACCGTGTAAAAAATG
>NZ_JPJA01000002.1:0-152557 GCF_000733315.1 Vibrio sp. ER1A | reverse complement strand
TCAACCGCTTTGCCATATTGAGGGTAGTCTGTTCGCTCGGCAGATTGAGCACCTAAGTCGATCACTTGATGACCTTTTTGTTCTAAGTGACTAATAACGAGAGCTTTGTGTTCGAAACCTACGTGGTCACAACCAATAGAAATGATCATGTTTGTCTGTACCTTAACCGATGAATATGGCTTTAATTTTACGATAAAATTCACGTCTGTAAATATTTAAATTTCATTGAAATCGCCAATAATCATATAAGTAATTGAAAAATAGCGGATAAAAAATTCACAATAAAATTCACAATAGTGCAAATTTCATAAAATAATTTATTTTGTGATGAGGATCGTCGTCTAGCACGTAAAGGGGTGATAGATTGAAAAGCAATTACTCAATAAACAAATCGCAGGATGAAATGATGTCTTATTCGTTGATTGCAGAAGAGTTGGTTAACTCGTTAGGCGGTGAACAAAACATAGTATCGGTTGCGCACTGTGCAACACGCTTACGTGTGATGGTGGCGGATGAAGCCAAAATCGATAAAGAGAGGATTGAAGATACAGACAAGGTAAAGGGCGCGTTCTTTAACAGTGGTCAGTACCAAATTATCTTCGGAACTGGGACGGTTAACCGTGTGTTTGAAGCGGTTCAGAATCTCGATTTATCGACGTCTTCAAAGTCAGAAATTAAACAAGCAGCAAACCAACAAGGTACGGCGCTACAACGAGCGATTCGCACATTCAGTGATGTATTCGTCCCACTGATACCTGCCTTGGTAGCAACAGGATTGTTCATGGGGCTTCGTGGACTTGTGACGCGACCTGAAGTGTTGGCTATATTTGGCCTAACGCCTGATTCTATCCCTGCAAACTTTATCCTTTATACCCAAATTCTCACGGATACGGCGTTTATTTTCTTACCTGCGATGGTGGCTTGGTCGGCAAGCCGCGTATTCGGAGGGACTCCATTGATAGGTTTGGTGCTTGGCCTAATGCTGGTTTCTCCTGCATTACCTAATGCATGGGCGGTTGGTTTCGGTGAAGCAAATCCATTGATGTTCTTTGGCTTTATTCCAGTCGTTGGTTACCAAGGTTCTGTTATTCCAGCATTTATTGCAGGTTTCCTAACCGCGAAGTTGGAACGCCGCATTCGCTCAATCATGCCAGAAGCGTTTGATTTGGTGATGACTCCATTCCTAACGCTGCTTATTATGAGTGCTGTTGCGCTTCT
The DNA here is from genome assembly GCF_000733315.1 of Vibrio sp. ER1A. NCBI lineage: Bacteria > Pseudomonadati > Pseudomonadota > Gammaproteobacteria > Vibrionales > Vibrionaceae > Vibrio > Vibrio sp. ER1A. The sequence continues at coordinate 151,339 of NZ_JPJA01000002.1, read as the reverse complement.
TGCTGTAGGTCCATTGTTCCACATCGTTGAAGTGACTATGGTAGAGGCAACTAAGTACTTGCTTGACCTACCATTTGGCTTGAGTGGTCTGATTATCGGTTTCGTGTGGGATTTGATTGTTATCACTGGTGTTCACCACGTGTTTAACCTGCTAGAAATCCAGCTACTAGCGAACGAAGGCAGCAACGTTTTCAACGCACTTATTACTGGTGCTATCTCAGCTCAGGGTGCAGCGTGTCTAGCGGTTGGTATGAAGACGCAAAGTAAGAAGCTTAAAGCGCTGTGTTTCCCATCAACGGTATCTGCTTTCCTCGGCATTATTGAACCAGCAATCTTTGGTGTGAACCTTCGTTACTATCGTCCATTCGTGTTCGCCCTAGTCGGTGGTGCTGCTGGTGGTTTTGTGGCGCAAATTCTTGGTCTAGCAGCGAGCGGTATGGCAGTAACCGTTATCCCAGGCACGCTACTTTATTTAGATGGTCAGATTCTCTCTTACTTACTCGTTCACGCGGTAAGTTGTGGTGTGGCGTTCTCGTTGACTTATACCATGGGCTTCTCTGACAAGATGCTTGAAAAGAAATAAGCGATTTAATGATAAGCCTCCCTTAATGGGAGGCTTTGGAGTTTTTATGACAGATTCTCAATATTTCCTGCGAACCATCCAATCTTTGCTTAATGCCCCTAAACATGGAGAGCATGATCCATATCGTCCAGTGTGGCACTTCGCTCCACGTGTTGGTTTATTGAATGATCCCAACGGCTTGTCGTTTTTTAATGGTGAATACCATTTGTTTTATCAGTGGAACCCACTCAAATGTGAACATGGTGCAAAGGCTTGGGGGCTAGCAACGTCTTCAGACCTTATCCATTGGCAACATAAACCCTTAGCCTTGGCACCGACTGAAGACTATGAGATATCGGGTTGTTATTCCGGTTCCGCTATTGAAGTCGATGGTAAGCTTGAGCTGTTTTACACCGGTAATGTTAAATACCCAGAGGGTGGTCGAACTGCCTATCAATGTAGAGCACAGCTAGATGAGCAGGGCACGGTAACTAAACTAGGGCCGGTATTGTCATTGCCTGATGGTTATAGCGGTCATGTTCGCGATCCTAAAGTTTGGAAACGTGGCAATCATTATTACATGGTGCTTGGAGCAGAAGATCTGCAGCGGCGTGGCGTGGTGATTCTGTATCGTTCTACTGACCTGCATCAGTGGGAGAAATGTGGTGACATTTACGGTACTGACATTAACGGCAAGCAAGATGCTAACTTTATGCTGGAGTGTCCAGATCTCTTTGCTCTTGATGGTTGCGATGTCATGATTACTTGTCCAAAGACTTGGATAGATATAGAAGGCAAAGCGACAGAAACATTTGATGTTGAGGTCACTTTGGGTGAGCTCGATTACCATCAAGCGCTTTACAACGCTACTGGCAGCCGTTTGATGGACCACGGGTTCGATTTCTATGCGCCCCAAACCTTCGAAGATAACAAGGGACGTCGTATTTTGTTTGGTTGGATGGGCAAACCGGATGAGTTTGAACCTTATCAACCAACTATTGAATATGGTTGGATTCACCAAATGACCTGCCCGCGCAGATTAACCATTCTCAACGGTGAGCTGTTACAACAACCTGTTGAAGAATTGACGACGTTGCGCCGCAACCCACAATCGGGCACCTGCTTATCCACCGCTTTGGTTGGATTAAGTGCAGAATTGTTGCTGCAAGATATTGACGGAGCCACTATCACGATTGAGCTGTCCGACGACTTATCACTGTTAGTCACGCCTTCGAGTATCACAACTCGACGAAAGAACCTTAAAACAGGTTTATGGGAAGATAGAGCATGGAAGGGAAAAGCCTCTTCGTTGCAGCTGATGCGTGACCACTCATGCGTTGAAGTCTTTATCAATGATGGAAAAGCTGTAATGACCAGTCGATTGTTTGGACAAGCAAGTAGCAGTGAGCTGCAATGTGGTTTCCGGTTCGAAAGTGATAAAGCAGTCAGCTACCAGCATTGGACATTAGAAGTTTAGCGATTCAAGTGCACACTCGTCACCGACAGGTGCAGAAAATCCAGTAGTTTTAGGGTTATAATGAAGGAAATACTTTGAGAGCTGTGTTGAAAGTTGTGAACTCGAATCAGGTAATCCCCAATATACGTATGATGATGCCGTCGCTGACTAAGACGGAACAGTCGATAGCGGAAAACTTTTTGCAGCCGCATTTTTTGCAAAAGTCGACCTCGATAAATGAGGTTGCCGAACGATTAAGCGTCTCTCCGGCGCTGATTGTCAAAGTATCGAAGAAGTTGGGGTTTAGCGGCTTTAAACAGCTGAAAGAGTCGTTATATGCGCAGAGCGAAACTCAGTCCTATGCGCCAAGTGAGCGTTTGTTGCCTGATGATAGCGCCGAGAAGATTGTGTCAAAGGTACTGCAAAACTCCATAAATGCCCTAACTGAGATCCTCAATTTTGTGGATGTAAGCATGGTCGATGCGGCTGCAGAGGCCCTGCTAAAGGCTCGAAATATCGAGCTTTTTGCAGTTGGTGGTTCAAGCATCATCTGTGAAGATTTTCAGCATAAGCTGCTACGTATTGGTATTAAATCATCGGTGCCTAAAGATCGTCACTTAATGCTGATGTCAGCGAGCATTATGACAGACCAAGACGTTGTATTGGTGGTATCTCACTCTGGCCAGACGGTTGATCTCATGGATGCTGTGCGTCAGGCAAAACAGTCTGGTGCGACCGTGATTTCTATTACCAATAACTATCACGCAGAGCTGTCATCCTTGTCGGATATCCCACTTTATGCCCCAGCGTCGCCTGAACCTGTACTTGGCAAAAACGGCACTGCACGTTTGGTTAAATTGGCGATGATCGACAGCTTGTATGCCACCATGGCAAGCAAAATGCCATCTTTAGCGGAAGAGAGCTTGAGCAAAACCATCAGAGCAGTAGAACGGCTACATCGCTAAATTTTTGTTAAATAAATAGTTTATTCTGCCAACTGAGCTCATCGACCGTAAGAAGTTGATGGGCTTTTCTATGTATCCCTATCCATTTAATTATGAAGGTTTTATGACAGGTCAAAAAGATCCTTGACTCTTAGTATGTAAAAATTAATATATACGCATATCCATATATGAGTATTTAACTATGCTTCCACATGAGTTTTTCAAATTGATGTCTGATGAAACACGTATCCGAACCTTGTTGTGGGTGTCTGCGAATGAATCAGTCTGTGTGAATAGTCTTGTTGAGGCCTTGGAAGAGAGCCAACCAAAAGTCTCAAGACATTTGGCAATGTTAAGGCAAGCTGGTGTACTAAAAGATACTCGTAAAGGGCAGCATGTTTTTTATAGCTTGGCGGAAGGGCTGCCAGGCTGGTTATACAGAACCTTGAAAGGGCTTGAGCAATCGAACTGCTTGCAAAGCGCTTATCAACTAAACTTTAACGAACTTGTGCCACCTTCTAAGTAGGTATTAGGCGTTAGTTCATCACCGAATGTATTAAGTAATTAAGAGATTGAGTTATGGCTATTAAAGTAGGTATTAACGGATTTGGTCGAATTGGTCGTTTGGCGCTGCGTGCTGCTTTCGATTGGCAAGAATTAGAATTTGTATTGATCAACGATGTCGCAGGCGATGCAACCACACTAGGTCACCTGCTTGAATTCGATTCAGTTCAAGGTACCTGGCATCATGGTGTTACAGTCGAAGGTAATGAGCTTGTCATCGATGGTAAACGCATTAAAACCACGCAAGAGCGCGATATCGACGCGATCGATTGGTCTGACTGTGATGTGGTGATTGAAGCAACAGGTGTGCACCGCAAAACTGAATTCTTGAACAAATACTTAGATCAAGGCGTTAAGCGTGTTGTGGTTTCTGCGCCAGTGAAAGAAGCCGGTATTGCTAATATTGTCGTCGGTGTTAACGACGATATTTTCGACGCTGAAGCACATCGTATTGTTACGGCAGCATCGTGTACGACTAACTGTATTGCACCAGTTGTGAAAGTGATTCACGAAAAATTGGGTATTGAGCAGTCATCATTTACTACGATTCATGACCTGACTAATACGCAAACTATCCTAGATGCACCACACAAAGATCTACGTCGTGCTCGCGCCTGTGGTATGAGCCTTATTCCAACAACGACAGGTAGTGCAACTGCTATCGTTGAGATTTTCCCAGAGCTTAAGGGCAAGATTAATGGCCACGCTGTTCGTGTCCCGTTAGCGAATGCATCTTTGACTGACATTATATTTGACGTTAAACGTGACACCACTGCAGAAGAGGTTAACGCGCTACTGAAAGAAGCGTCAGAGGGTGAGCTGAAGGGAATTCTTGGCTTTGAAGAACGACCATTGGTGTCCATCGATTATAAAGGTGACCAGCGTTCAACGATTGTCGATGCTCAATCTACAATGGTGGTCGGCTCTCGTATGGTGAAAATCTATGCGTGGTATGACAATGAAATGGGCTATGCAACGCGCACTGCAGAATTGGTTCGTAAAGTCGGTCTAGCGGGGTAATGATGATGCATCCAACATGGGAACTTAAAGTAGATAACGCAGCGCTTGTATTAACGCCTTGTCCCGGTACTAAAGATGTGTCTCTGGATGATTCATTAGCGCAACTTAAAACTCAAGGTGTGACTGTGATCGTGACGGCTCTCGATAATCACGAGATGGCGGAAGCAGGAGTTGCAGAGCTTGGTGCAAAAGCAAGGTCATTAGGAATCAAATGGTTTCAAACTGCGATTGAAGATGATCGCGCGCCAAGTGTTGAATTTGCAGCGGATTGGAAAGCAATTTCGCCAGAATTACATCAAGCGGTTGAGGCGGGTGAAAAGATTGCAATGCACTGCATGGGTGGTTCCGGACGTACTGGTCTTCTAGTGGCCAATTTGCTGCTAGAAAAAGGTTGGGATCTTGAGACGATTCGCCGTGAAGTGCAGGCATTACGTCCAGGCGCATTTACCAAACAGCCACAAATCGACTATGTAGAGAAGTTAGCGGCGACGTTCTAGTTGTCGCTCATTTAACTTCCATCACAATTACCGCGTGTCTGTGAAAACGGGAGTCTCGTTTAGATACGCACGCAGGTTGAGTAGACCCCTGCCTTCGCAGGGGTGACGATGCTTTACTGAGTAACTCAACTTTACACGAGTAATTAAACCCTACTCAGGCAGAAGAATTATGTTGTCTAACCTTAGCAAAAGCGTTCGCCAGTATATGCTGGTCACTTTTAACTACTGGAATTTCACTATTACTGATGGTGCGCTACGCATGTTGGTGGTGCTGTATTTCCATGATCTAGGTTATAGCACCTTAGCTATTGCTTCTCTGTTTTTGTTCTATGAGTTCTTTGGTGTTGTCACTAACTTAATTGGTGGCTGGCTTGGGGCCCGCTTGGGGCTAAATCGAACCATGAATATCGGCCTTGGGATGCAGATCTTCGCTTTGTTGATGTTGGCCGTGCCGAGTGTCTGGCTAACCATCCCTTGGGTGATGGCTGCACAAGCGCTATCTGGAATCGCCAAAGATCTGAATAAAATGAGTGCGAAGAGTGCCATTAAGACGTTAGTGCCCGACGAACAGCAAGGTGCGCTCTACAAGTGGGTGGCGATTCTAACTGGCTCTAAGAATGCACTGAAAGGGGCTGGCTTCTTTATCGGTGGTCTACTGCTCTCTGTGCTCGGTTTCCAATATGCGGTTGCTGCCATGGCAGCTGTGCTTAGTTTGGTGTTTATCGGCAGTGTACTTAGCTTAGAAAGTGATATGGGTAAAGCGAAAGCGAAGCCTAAGTTTAAGCAGATTTTCTCTAAATCGGAGAGCATTAATATTCTGTCTGCGGCACGCATGTTCCTATTTGGCGCTCGCGATGTGTGGTTTGTCGTGGCACTGCCTATTTACCTTGGTTCGGTGTTCGGTTGGGACCATACATTAGTCGGTGGGTTTCTGGCTACGTGGGTAATTGCTTATGGCTTTGTTCAAGGCATTGCCCCCAAAATTACCGGTAAAGCTCAAGGGAAGGTACCCGATGGCAGCGCAGCAATGTGGTGGGCATTAGCGCTTGCGGCCGTGACTGGCATAATCGCTTATTGTGTTCAAATGCAGTGGTACCCACAGGCTGTGATTGTGGTTGGATTATTGATTTTCGGTGCTATCTTCGCAGTAAACTCCTCGCTCCATAGCTATTTGATAGTTAGCTATGCCAAAGGTGATGGGGTTTCCATGGATGTAGGCTTTTACTACATGGCTAATGCGATGGGACGTTTAATTGGCACTGTGTTGTCTGGCTGGGTATTCCAAGTTGCTGGTCTTGCAGCATGTATGTGGGTCTCTTTTGCCTTCCTTGTGCTGACGACCATTATTTCGATACGCCTGCCTGGTGCGCCGAAAGCGATGGCTCAGTAAGCCATAAAATATCCACTTTAAAGAGTTAATCGTTAAAAGGCGATTGACTCTTTTTTATGTCAGGCGTATATTTATCGTCAAAATACGATAGAGGGTAGAATGTGACGAATTGTACAGTGGATAATACTGAAATGTTTATTGCATCAGATGAGCAACTGGCTCAAGAGAAAACGCTGGCGGCACAAGCTAAGGCATTGTCCCATCCTGCTCGTATTCGTATCTTACGAATTCTGTCAGACCTAGAACGAGCCGGTGGTTGTTTAAACAGCGATCTGGTTTCTCAATTGGGTCTCGCTCAATCAACGGTATCTGAGCATTTACGTATACTCAAAGTCGCCGGTTTTATTAGTGCTGAGCCGATGCCACCGAAAGTGTGTTATCGAATCCAGAGAGAGGCGCTCAGTGACTTTGCGCGTCTAACACAATCAGCCTTTGATTAAGCAAGCTTCTATCATTCTTTGATTATTGAGTCGGCATTGCCGACTTTTATTACTATAATTTAATCGTTATTCGACGATTGACGATATTGGAGAGTTAACATGTCTGAGTTAGCTATTGAACAACCGAAAAAGCTGGGCTTCCTTGATCGCTTTCTTACTTTATGGATCTTTTTGGCGATGGGAATTGGGGTGGTTCTGGGAGTTGCATTTCCGAGCCAGATTGAGAACTTGAATGAGTCAATGACGGTGGGTAGCACTAATATCCCTCTCGCCATTGGCTTGATACTGATGATGTACCCGCCATTGGCGAAAGTGAACTACGGCCTGATGGGCAACGTGCTCCAAGACAAAAAGGCCGTGACACTTTCATTGGTTATGAACTGGCTGGTTGGCCCAATTCTTATGTTTGTGCTGGCACTGACATTTCTGGGTGATGAACCCAGCTTAATGACAGGTGTCATTTTAATTGGTCTAGCTCGTTGTATTGCTATGGTGCTGGTATGGAATGACATTGGTGGTGGTAACAAAGAATACGGCGCAGCCTTAGTCGCACTGAACAGCGTATTCCAGATTATCACGTATAGCTTTCTTGCTTGGTTATTCATTACGGTGTTGCCACCAAAATTTGGTTTCCAGGGGCAGGTCGTGGATATCTCAATGGGTGATATCGCTGAAAGTGTAATGATTTACCTAGGTATTCCTTTCTTAGCTGGATTTTTAAGTCGCAAGATCTTAGTCGCGAAGAAAGGAGAGCAATGGTACAACGAGACCTTTATTCCTAAGGTTTCACCGATGACGTTAATCGCACTACTGGCTACCATCGTACTCATGTTCAGCCTTAAAGGTGAGATGATAGTTGAACTACCAATGCAAGTAGTACGCGTAGCGATTCCACTTACGATCTACTTCTTTATGATGTTCTTTGTGAGTTTCTTTGTTGCTAAGAAGATGGGTGTCCCTTTCGATAAGAATGCGTCAATTGCCTATACCGCGACGGGTAATAACTTTGAACTGGCTATCGCCGTGGCTATTGCCGTATTTGGCTTGAATTCACCTGAAGCATTCGCGGGGGTTATTGGTCCTCTAATTGAGGTGCCAGTGCTGATCGCCTTAGTGAACTTCACATTGAAAATGAAAAAGCGTTACTAGCGCTCAAATAAAAGTGAAAAGCTGAGCATTGGGCTCAGCTTTTTTATAATAGGACTTTAGGCTTTTTCGCGCGTTTATCGTGCTTACTTTGGTACATAGCAAGGTCGGCTTTCTTCAAAGTGATTCGCAAACTGGACTGGAATGCCGAATAGCCAATACTGTGGCAAAGTTCAGGGTAGGCTTGGAAGTCATCAATAAATAACCGATGCAGTTTGCCAATAGCTTGCTTTAATGTGTCTTCATTTTCATAGTGCGTTAAAACTACAAATTCATCCCCACCATATCGGACAATCACATCCTTATCAGAAAAGCTCTGTCGCAAGCAACGCGCGAACCTAAGTAGAACCAAATCGCCTTCACTGTGACCCAAATTATCGTTAATTTGCTTAAAGTTATCGAGATCAATAACGACGCAGAATCCTTTTTTCCAGCGAATCGAGCTGAGATAAGTCAGGTTTCGCAGTTTAGTTAATGGATCGGTATACGCTTTCTTTTCGAAGAACTTTGCTTCTTGATGCAGTTCAGAAACATCGAAGCTGGTGGTATAGATGAAAGACTCGCCTTCAATGTCGACTTTAAACTTCAACACATTGTAGTAAAAAGTGGAATGTAAGCTTTGAAACTTAACGATTTTTGGAATGCATTGGCCGGACTCAATATAATCGATACTCGCGTCATGACATTCTTGAAGCATATTGGCTACATTTTCAGGAACCACTTGAGCCAGTGCGGTTGCCGTCATCCCTATTGGATTGATGTCGGTATACTGGCGCAGCCAGACATTAAATTTATCATTGATATAGACGTATTCGTGGGACGAATTTCTAATCGACAGAAACCCCGGAAAATGGCGAAATAGTTCATTCGCTTGGTGATATGTCAAATCTGTCACTGCTAAATCTCACTCAAGTAAGTCCGATCTTCCTACAGCTGAAAAGCGGTCGATGTCGTTATCGTTTTTTCAGCCGTTTCTAGCATGCTCCTACCATAAGAACTGTGATGCACATCCTCTTGTTGATAGTTATTGTAAAAGAATGACTTAGTTCTCAAGGATGAGACGGTTTGAGAGAGGATAAAGCAGCCTAAGCTGCTTTGAAGAAGGTAACGTAGGCACTAAATGGACAGAGCATTGTGCTTGTTTAGATACTGTTTAGCGTATTCAGATCCCATATAGCGAGCTAAGGATTTGTGAGGTACCGAGGTGAGATCGACGACGATCAAACCATCCAATGCGTCATTGAAATTGGGGTCTACGTTAAAACAGACCAACTTGCCGTTTAAGTTTAGGTATTGTCGTAATAAGACCGGTACGCTTTTTCCAGTGTCCAGTCTTGAGATAACGCGCGATAACAGTTGAACGTCCGCTAGAGCACTCAGTGTTTGAGGGCACCACTGTCTATGGCGATTTTGTTTAGGAGGATTAGACGCACTTACATATCGTGCACTGTCATTATCGTAATGGTGCAAGGTCATTGTGTCGGTGAGGAGCTGGCGAGCGATGTCGCTATAGTCATTGCTAATACTCACCGGACCAAATAGATGAGTGTAGTTGGGATGTCGACGTACAAATTCCGCAATACCTTTCCACAGCAGTAGTAGCGCGCTCATGCTTTTTTGGTATTCTTCAGCGACGACACTGCGTCCCATTTCAATGGATTTGCCCATTGTATTTAAGAAGGAGTGCTCGAAGTTAAACAGGGTGCGAGAGTATAGGGCGCGTATATCCCCTTGCTTAATGAGCTCGTCAACGAGACCTAGACGATAAGCGCCGACCAACTTTTGTTTTTCTTTGTCCCAAACAAATAGATGTTGATAGAGCTGATCAAACTGATCGATGTCTAAAGATTGCCCCGTTCCTTCTCCAACTTGTCGAAAGTTTATTTCCCTTATTCGTCCAATTTCTCGCATCACCGCAGGAATGTAATCCATGGAGGTACAGTAAACCTCAAACTCACCGCTAGTAAGGAGTAAGTGCTCTTGAGGGAGGAGTTCGATGTCCTCAAGCAGTTCGCTGAGGTGAGTTTCTGAGGCTATGGCTTGATCACGTTGATGAGAAGAAAGCGAGCTATGGTTTCTTTCAGGATGTTGCTGATTGAGCAAATAGGTATTAAGGCGCAGATAACTAACAAGCTGCTGGCTGTCTAGCGAACTCACTTCTTTAAACTTGATTTTGTTGCCAATTGAAATTCGGATGGCGGTGTTCTTTTTATTGAGAAGCTCGCGACCTAACATAGCAGTTCTTAGCATCGGGTGGACTTTTCCTGCCAAGTAGAAGTGTTTGGAGTTAACGCCGCCGATATGCACTGGCACCGTTGTTGCCTGATTTCTTTTGATAAGGGTACTTACGGAGCGGCTCCACTGCTTATCCTCCAGTTGAAGCGATTTTCTGTCAACCAGTTGTGACACTTCGCCTGCAGGAAATACAAGCAGAAGGCCGCCAAGTTCTAAATGCTGGTTGGCTTGTCGCAATGCTTTGGAGTTTGATCGATGTGCATTGGTTCCGTTGAACACATCGACACCGATAAACAAAGGCTCCAGCTCCGGAACCAGTTTAAGAAATTCATTGGCAAGAATTTTCACGTCCTTGCGAATCTGCAGTAGCACCTCGGCCAAAATGACACCTTCAACACAACCTAGGGGATGATTCGCTACAATGATGGTTGCTCCAGTTTTAGGTATCGTCTCACTACTGCCTGCTTCGATGTGATAATCAATACCTAGGATATCCAACGTGAAACGCAAGAAAGACTCGGTATCACAATCTGCAGGACGTTGAGCGTATAATCTGTCTAAAACTGACAGGCCAGTAGCCCACTCAGTAACGTTTTCGGCTAGGCCTAGTGGAGACCTGCGCGGCAGACGAAAAGGACTGGTAGTATCCATAGCAACCTCTGAATATAAGCCAAATTGATGTGGCTAAAATGCTATGACGTTGATATGTCAAAATGGCGAACAACAGATGGAAGATGGATGACGTGTTGATGTCAAAATCGTGACATCGAATTAGAGGGAAATGAGACTGTGAGAAGAAAAAGCCCAGCGATGAGATCGCTGGGCTCGATTTAGTTAGCTTAGAATGTTGCGTTCACGGACAGTTTGAAGCGGCGTTCATTCCCGAAATGAACATCGTTGATCACGCCTGTCGAGCTACCTGATTTAGTGATATATTCGCCACCACCACCTGTGCCAGCAACATACTCTTTGTCAAAGAGGTTTTCGATATTGAATCGGAAATCCCATACGACATAATCGCTCTTAATTTTGTGAGATGCTCCAGCATCAAAGCGCACGTAACCATCCAGTTTTACGGTGTTAGCATTATCAGCCCAGCGCTCACCTTGATAGAACATACCAAGATTAAATGCCGTTGTATCAGTCATCGCATAGCGAGTCCATGCAGAGCCACTCCACTCTGGAACGTTAGCTGGACGCTTATCTTGGTACTTATCATGTTTGTCGAAGTTTGCATCTAAGTACATACCTGTTGCCATCACAAACCATTTATCGGCGATTTGACCTTGTGCACCAGCTTCCACACCTTTATGACGCTGAGTACCATTTTGCGTGGTGATACCGTTTTCTGTGATACTGATATTTTCCTTCTCAATGTCAAATAGGGCTCCAGTAAGCAGTAGGCGATTATCCATTAGCTCCCACTTTGTACCTAACTCGTATTGACGACTTTTCTCAGGTTCGCGTTCTGTCACTGAGTTGTCATCGTTAACCACGTTTGAGACTGGATTGAAGCTCTCCGAGTAGTTAGCATAAATGCTGCCGTTGTAGCTTGGATGGAAGATTAAGCCAGCTTTTGGTGAAAATGATTGGCTGTCATTAGCACCACTGATGATTTCGCCTTTTGAGTTTTTTCCATCGGCAAAGTACATATCATATCGACCGCCTACAAGTGCTTGCCATTGGTCATTGAAGGTGATGAGGTCTTGAGCATAAAAACCGTAGAAATGGTTGTTGCTCTCATAGGTAGACGTGGCATTGTTGTAGTCTAGACCCGGGTTTGTAGGGTTCTCACCAGGTTGCACACTAATTGAGCTGCCTTTCACTCTCTGCTGAGCATAGTCATAGAACTGGCCGTTAGTACCAAGCAAGACTTGGTGATCCACATTGAGAGCAGTGAAGTTACCGTGAAGATCTGCATGGAAAGCTTGAGTTTTCCAATGATCATGACGATCAAATGGGCTCATGGTGTAACTGCCATCAACGAGCGTATTAGAGTCTGGTGTCGGCATCGAATCATAGCGATGACGCTTCATGTCTTGTAAGTTGTAGCTTAGTTTGGCTTCCCATTGTGTATTGATATACAGATTAAGATCAGCACCAAAGTTTTCTACATCGTTGTTGATGAATGACCAGTGAGCGTCTCTGATGGTTTCTTTATCGCCAATTCGATTTCCATTTAGATCCAACCAAGAGCCTGAGTCGATCGGTGCATTATCTTGAGTCTTTTCGTAGTTGAAGGAGAGTAGGCCCCAGTCGTAAAGATCGGCTTCAATGACGCCATAACCTAGAAAACGATCGCGTTCTCGGTTATCACCCGTTGCGTACTTTCTACTTTCAACACTGTCTTGTTTTACTAGGACAGTACGGCCACGAAGTGTCCCTGATTCATTCAATTTACCGGATGCATCAACGTGATAGCGCGTGCTACCTAGATCGTCAAAATCTGCACCTACGTTGACTTTTGGAGTCGCAGTCGGCTTTTTTGACACCATATTAATCATTCCGCCTGGCGCTGAGTTACCGTATAAAAGGCTGGATGGACCCTTTATAACTTCAATGCGATCTAAGGTTTCAATTGGCAGCATGTAGTGAGTGAATAGCGAGTGACCATTGCGCAAGTAACCATTGGTTGATGACAACTCAAATCCACGCAAGTAGAACGTTTCTCTATTCCATTTCTGTGAGCCTGCGCTGACACTAGCATCGTTTTGCAACGCTTCACCTAATGTGGTTGCCAGTTGTTCATCCAAAACAATCTCAGGAATCACGTTTACAGATTGAGGGGTTTCTAACATAGAGGCATCGGTGCGCATAGCACCTGAAGCACTGTCAACTTTATAGTCATCAAAGCTTTGCGCATGTACGACGAGTGTTTCATCCACACTCGATTTGTTTTGTTCGGCAAATGCTGGAGAGGTGTTAAGTGCGAGTACCACGGCACTGCAAAGTGTGGTCACTTGAAATTTCATTCTGGGCTTTCCTTGCTCGTAAAAATCGAGACAAATTGAATAATTTATTATTGGTATATGACATCATATTAGTAGCGGGGTGAATGCTAATGCTATTTATTATCATTTACAATATTGCTAAGTGTAACAATCTGTATCTTTTGAAATTTAAGCTGATGGATTGCATCAAACAGGTAAATAAGGTGTAATTAATTTGTTGATAAACAAAAGGATAACGTCAGTGGAATGGGGACAACAAAAACAATATGAATGCTATCGTTACCTTAAAACAGGCATGAAACTCAGTCTTTCTGTTACAGGTGAGGAATCGCTCAAAGGGCTACCTGCATCTTTAATCGGCTTTAAATTTGATAACTATCTGGTTGTGGATGCGCAAGAACTGGAACAAGAGACGATTTGTGCCTTGAGAGAAAAAGAAGTGATTGTCAGAGGATTGACGGATACGGGATACGGACATGTGGTGGCTTTTACTTGTCAGTGTATTGCCGATTATAACGTACCTAGTAAACAGGTTTATCTTTCACCTCCTAATAACTTCGTGACTAAGCCCATTCGAGAGCATTCGCGTTATAAGCTTGCAATTCCTTGCTCTCTTTCGCTGGGTAAAGCGCAAACCGAAGCAACGATGGTGGATTTCTCGTTGTCTGGTTGTGGTATTTTTATCGCTTCCGAACATGATTTTTGCAAAGGGCTAGAGGTAAAAATAGATTGTGAGTTGAATCGATTTTTACCCGCAGGAATTACCTTCGAAATTGCGAGTATTAAAAAGCATGGCGTAGGTTCGTTAATCGGAATTCAATTCAACCAGCAGGTGTTAATGTCAAATAACCTAAAAATGACACTTGCCGAATGGTCTCTTCAAGCCAGTCATTAGGGCGAGTAGGCACTTACTTTTCACCTTAGTCGCGAACAAGGCTTTCTCTTCGCTTATTTCAAGGTGTAAACTGTGCTATATAAAGAGCAGATTTTTTCGATGGAACGTGCCAGTTTATGCGTATCTTTACCCTAGTGTTGTTAGTTGTTTTTTCTTGGTTGCAATATACTCTCTGGTTTGGAAAAAACGGTATCGTCGACTTCAATCAAGTTGAATCAGAAATCCAAGTGCAACAGCAAGTGAATCAAAACCTACAGACACGTAATAATGAGATGTTTGCGGAAATTGATGACCTTCGACAAGGGCTTGATGCCATTGAAGAAAGAGCACGACATGAACTTGGAATGATTCAAGACGGAGAGACGTTCTATCGCATCATAGGTGAGGACAACCAATGATACCTGAACACCATCCTATCATCGCTATTGTGCCAGCTGCTGGCGTGGGCAGTCGTATGCAAGCTGACGTCCCAAAGCAATACCTTAAGATTAATGACAAAACTATTTTAGAGCATACGGTTGATAAGTTGCTGTCACACCCAAGTGTCGAAAGCGTCATTGTCGCTGTTAGTGAAAATGACCCTTATTATTCTGGACTGTCATTTTTATCGGAAAAGCCAGTAGTGCGTGTTGCTGGTGGCAATGAACGTGCCGACTCGGTACTCGCTGCCATCGACTACGTTAAACAGCGTATCCCTAATGCGTGGTGTTTGGTTCATGATGCCGCTCGCCCTTGTATCACCTTGGCAGACATCAGTAAGCTGATTTATGAAGTGTCCGTGCACCCGGTTGGCGGAATTTTAGCTTCGCCCGTGAAAGACACCATGAAGCGAGCCGATGACGTCAATGGTATTGACCATACTGTAGAGCGAGTGGGTTTGTGGCATGCGTTGACGCCACAAATGTTCAAAGTAGAGCTACTTCAT
This sequence comes from Vibrio sp. ER1A, assembly GCF_000733315.1. Taxonomy (NCBI): domain Bacteria; kingdom Pseudomonadati; phylum Pseudomonadota; class Gammaproteobacteria; order Vibrionales; family Vibrionaceae; genus Vibrio; species Vibrio sp. ER1A. The sequence continues at coordinate 136,314 of NZ_JPJA01000002.1, read as the reverse complement.
AGTGCACTTACTAATGCACTAGAGGAAGGGGTTTCAATTACCGATGAAGCGTCTGCTGTTGAGTGGACCGGGCTTTCTCCATTGCTAGTTGAAGGGCGTGGAGACAACATCAAAATTACTAGGCCAGAAGATTTAGCTCTGGCTGAATTTTATTTAATGAAAGAGGAAGTACAACAATGAGAATAGGCCATGGCTTTGACGTTCATAAGTTTGGTGGCGAAGGTCCTGTAATCATTGGCGGTGTGGCCATTCCTTACGAGCAAGGATTGATCGCACACTCTGATGGTGATGTTGCACTTCACGCTTTATGTGATGCCTTACTTGGGGCTATCGCCGCAGGAGATATTGGTCGTCACTTCCCAGATACTGATGCCGAGTGGGAAGGAGCGGATAGTCGCGCTCTACTTCGTGATGTGTACAGTAAAGTGAAAGCGGAAGGCTACGAACTGGTTAATGCGGATATCACCATCATGGCGCAAGCTCCTAAAATGGCTCCTCACATTGACAGCATGTGCCAAGTCATTGCACAAGACTTAGATACCGATATTGGTAACGTCAATGTGAAGGCAACGACAACTGAAAGATTAGGCTTTACAGGACGTAAAGAAGGAATTGCCACTGAAGCAGTGGTATTGATTAGCAAAATTACGTCTTAATAGGCAGCGATGATGACTGATGTTTTACAACACTTAGCCTACCTATACGGTAAGCCAACCACGACAGCCAAATTTAAAGCGACCAATGAAGATTTTGTGGTTCGCGAAGTACTTGGCTTCGAGTTCACAGGAGAAGGCGAGCATTTGATGCTACGCGTTCGCAAAAATGGTGAGAATACCAGCTTTGTTGGCAACGAACTGGCAAGGTTTTGTGGGGTCAAGTCCAAAGATATAGGTTGGGCAGGTCTTAAAGACAGACATGCTGTGACAGAGCAGTGGTTGAGTGTGCATCTGCCGAAAAAGAATGTCCCTGACTTTGCCGACTTTCATAAGCAATATCCTAGTATTGAGATAGTAGCAACTGACTGGCATAACAAGAAGTTAAGGCCTGGTGATTTGGCCGGGAACGAGTTTGATATTCGTCTTACGGATGTTTCTGATATAACGGAATTGAGCGCGAGATTACAGCAAGTCGAAGCAAGTGGTGTTCCTAACTATTTTGGTCAGCAACGATTTGGTAGAGATGGCGGCAATGTCACCGAAGCAAGACGTTGGGGACGTGAAAATGTACGAACTCGTAACCAAAATAAGCGCAGCCTATATTTATCGGCGGCTCGCTCTTGGGTTTTCAACGAGATTGTCTCTAAGCGCATCGAAGCTCAGTGTTTCGAGAGTGCAATCGCGGGTGATATTCTGGACGATAATGGCGTGATTACCGCTGCGCTAGCTGGTGATAACGCACTGCCGACAGAGCAAGATGCTTTAACACTTGAGCAAAACGCGGTAGATCAAGAGCCTGACCTCATGATGCTGATGCGTGGTAATCGTATGCGACACGATCGCCGAGCTATCTTACTGAAGCCTGAATCATTAAAAAGTCAGCTAGAAGATGATGCCGTGACGCTTTCTTTCTTTTTAGACTCAGGTAGCTTTGCAACATCAATCTTACGAGAGCTGGCTCAAATAGAAGAAGTGGAACGACAATTCTAAACACATGGATATGAGTAAAAAACTTAGCATTTTAATCAGCAATGATGATGGGGTGCATGCCGAAGGCATTCGAGCACTAGCGAAAGAACTTAGTGATATTGCGCAAGTAACCATTGTTGCACCAGATCGCAACCGATCTGGTGCCTCCAACTCATTGACGCTAGAACAGCCTCTGCGCGTTAATCAAATTGAGCCGGGTGTGTACTCTGTGCAAGGCACACCTACGGACTGTGTGCATTTTGCACTTAATGAGTTGATGAAAGATGACCTGCCCGATCTCGTGCTATCTGGTATTAATCATGGCGCAAACCTTGGTGACGATGTTCTGTATTCCGGAACGGTTGCCGCAGCTATGGAAGGGCACTTTCTTGGAGTTCAATCCATTGCATTTAGCTTGGTAGGCAAACAGAACTTTACCGCTGCGGCGATTATCGCTCGTCAGTTTGTGGAGCGACATCTTAAGCAAAGAGTCCCAACTAATCGCTTGTTGAATATCAATATTCCAGATTTTCCATTAGCGCAATTAGGTCAGGTTGAGGTGACTCGATTAGGCGCGCGCCATCATGCTGAGAGTATGATTAAACAGAAGGATCCACGTGGTCACGATATCTATTGGCTAGGTCCTCCGGGGAAAGAGCAAGATGCGGGTATAGGAACGGATTTCTATGCAATAGAGCATGGCCATATTTCCATCACTCCACTTCAGGTGGATTTGACCGCGCATGAATCAATTGGTGCAATGGAACGTTGGATAGCAGGGAGAGATTAAGGTAATGAATCCGCAAGCGGAACGACTCGTTGAGTTTATCAAAGGGCATGGCATTACCAATGGTGCAGTATTGGAGGCGATTCAATCTGTACCGAGAGAACAGTTCGTGTCTCAAGCGATGATACATCAAGCGTATGATAACAATGCGTTGCCTATTGGCGCTGGCCAAACAATATCTCAACCTTATATTGTCGCCAAAATGACCGAGCTTTTAGAGCTATCAAGAGAAACTAAAGTACTCGAGATAGGAACGGGTTCTGGCTACCAAACTGCAGTTTTAGCTCAAATAGTTGAGCACGTCTTCTCGGTAGAAAGAATCAAATCTCTTCAATGGGATGCTAAACGTCGCCTAAAGAGACTCGATATTTACAATGTCTCGACTAAACATGGTGATGGTTGGCAAGGGTGGAAAGCAAAAGGTCCTTTTGATGCGATTATTGTGACAGCGGCAGCGGCGACAGTCCCTGACGCGTTACTGTCTCAGCTCACAGAAGGTGGGCGACTTGTAATTCCTGTTGGTGATGATGAACAACAACTATTAAAAATTACTCGAAAAGGTGATAGTTTTAATAGCGAAGTTATTGAATTAGTAAGGTTTGTTCCTTTGATTGCAGGTGAATTAGCGTAAATGCAAAGCCGTTTGAAGGCCGTGGGTTCCGTAATTATGTTGTCCAGTGCACTTGTTGGGTGTGCTGGGCGTTCGCCTGCACCTGTCTCAGATTTGGGAGGCAGGTACGATAATGTCTCTCGAGGGAGCTATCGCGGTAGTTATTACGAAGTGCAAAAGGGTGACACCCTCTATTTCATCGCCTACAAAACGGATAAAGATGTTAAGGAACTGATTCGACTTAATAATCTTCGTTCTCCTTACACCATTCATCCTGGTCAGCGCCTCAATTTGTGGCGACCTGTTTATACTCCTCCTGCGTACGCTGGCTCTGGTGCTGGGGAAGTGGCTGCGGCTTCTACTGCAACAGCTGCCGCGGGTTCTACCACCGCTAAAGCTAAGTCTTCAAACTCGCAATCCTCCAAAGCGAAGACGGGTAGTTCATCAACGCAAAATAGTCAAAAAACAGCCACTAAGAAGGTTGATCAATCAAAAACAAAGGAGTATGGTGACTCTAAAGGTAAACAAAATGTTAATAACACAAAACCCAATACGGCAAAACAGAGTACTGCTCAAACTAAGCCGAAGCCACCACCTAGCTCTAGCGGCAAAGTAACGAGCTGGCAATGGCCAACCAAGGGACGTGTAATAAAGAACTTTTCTGCAGGGGACCAAGGAAATAAAGGTATCGACATTGCAGGCCAAAGAGGCCAAGCAATTGTTGCCACTGCAAAAGGAACCGTAGTTTATTCGGGTAATGCACTCAGAGGTTATGGAAATTTGGTTATTGTTAAGCATAACGATAGCTACCTCAGTGCCTACGCACATAACGATCGGTTATTGGTATCAGAAGGGCAAAGTGTAAAAGCCGGACAAAAAATCGCAACAATGGGAAGCTCCGGAACCAATAGTGTAAGACTGCACTTTGAAATTCGTTACCAAGGTAAATCGGTAAATCCTAAGCGTTACTTACCGTAATTACCGTATACGTATTTACAATACGAAAGCTACTTGCAATTTGATTGACGTTATCAGAGAAGGTTAGCGACATAGTTTGTAGTCATGTTTTGCTAACTCGCCAGGGGGAGGCGCTATGAGTATCAGCAATGCAGTAACCAAAAATGAAAACTTCGACGTTGAAACGGAATCAACGGAGGTTGTCGAAAACGCACTTACCAACGATGAATCCATTTCTGAAGATAAAGATATGTATGACGCATCGGCGAAAAGCCTGGATGCGACTCAGCTTTACTTAGGCGAAATTGGTTTCTCTCCATTACTTACCGCGGAAGAAGAAGTCCTGTATGCGCGACGTGCCCTAAAGGGTGACGAAGCCGCTCGTAAACGTATGATCGAAAGTAACCTACGTCTGGTGGTGAAGATCTCTCGACGTTACAGTAATCGTGGGCTGGCGCTGCTTGATCTTATTGAGGAAGGAAACCTTGGTTTGATTCGAGCAGTCGAAAAGTTTGACCCAGAACGAGGCTTCCGTTTTTCTACTTACGCCACTTGGTGGATTCGACAAACGATTGAACGTGCGTTAATGAACCAGACTCGCACCATTCGTCTTCCGATTCATGTAGTGAAAGAACTCAATATCTATTTGCGTACTGCTCGTGAGTTATCACAGAAGCTAGACCATGAGCCTACAGCAGAAGAGATTGCACAAAAGCTTGATAAGCCAGTCAGTGATGTGTCTAAGATGCTACGTCTAAATGAACGTATTAGCTCAGTAGATACACCGATTGGCGGTGATGGTGAAAAAGCACTCCTAGATATTATTCCTGACTCAACGCATTCAGACCCTGAAGTATCGACTCAAGATGATGATATCAAGTCTTCGCTGATTCACTGGCTTGACGAGCTAAACCCTAAGCAGAAAGAAGTACTAGCACGACGTTTTGGTCTGCTCGGTTATGAGCCATCGACACTAGAAGAAGTAGGACGTGAGATTAATCTGACCCGTGAACGCGTGAGACAGATTCAAGTTGAAGGCTTACGTCGACTTCGCGATATCCTGATCAAACAAGGGTTGAATATGGAGTCACTGTTCAATTTCGATGACGATTAAACTTTTCGTCTCATGAACAAAAAAATACCGCCAAATGAGGCGGTATTTTTGTCTGTGCGTAATGCTGAACTGTCTTATGCCCAGCCGTTTGGACTCTTCTTACGACGAGGAATGATGTGTGGAAGAATCAAACCAAACAACAGACCTGCTCCAGCAACACCACCGCCATACATAAAGTAGCGCAGCAGTAGGTCTTCTTTCTGTGTATCCAGTTTTGCGCGCAGCTCACGGATTTCAGTTTGAGATGAGGTTAGCTGCGAGCTGATATCTGAGTAGTTTTGCTCCAGTTCAGCAATTTGCTTGTTACGTGCTTCTAGAGAGCTCACTAGACCATCTTTTTCGCTGTTCGCTGTTTCACGAGCGTTAGCCAGTAGTGATTTCGCTTCAGTCAGTTCTTTCTCAAGACGCGGAAGACGCACTGCCATGCTCTCTTGAGTGGTCACATACTTAGTTTCAACCCAGCCTTTGCGGCCACGGCTATCTTGAACTTGAGAGTAACCATTCTCTCTGTTAGTGGAGAGTAGTCGAACTTTGTCACCAGCATTGATGCTGCCAATGATTCGATATTGGCTGCTAGGGCCAGAATGCATGTAAGTAAATAGCTTGTCAGCAATATAACGATCCTGCGCCAATGCAGCAGGGGCTGCCAATAATGACACCATGATCATGCAGATCAGTTTTTTCACAGTAAGTCCCTTAAGTGTTTCAATGGGGAATGAACAAGAAAGTATCGTTCGCTTTGGTCGCGGAGACGTACTCTCAATTTGTAAATTTTTAAGAATGGGCAAATAGTATGAAGTTTCTTAACGGGGTGCAACAAAGAAGGGAGGCAAAGCCTCCCTTTATTTGAATTTGAGTCAAATATGACGTGAGCTTCACATCTCTCTGACTTTATTGCACATCGTGCTTATGCACCAAAGATGGCTTGCATAGCGTAGAAGAATACGACCGCTAGTAGTGCACCTGCTGGTAACGTCACAATCCAAGAAGCTACGATGTTACGAACAACACCTAAGTTTAGTGCAGCAATACCGCGAGCAAAACCAACACCTAAAACCGCACCTACAAGTGTTTGCGTGGTCGAAATAGGAAGACCTGTACCTGAGGCCAAAACAACCGTACAAGCTGTTGCTAGCTGTGCAGCAAAGCCACGGCTTGGTGTTAGTTCGGTAATACCGGTACCAACAGTCGCCATTACTTTGTGGCCCATTGTTGCAAGACCAACAACGATACCGATACCACCTAATGGAAGAATCCACCAAGCGATAGAGCTTTTCGCTGTAATTTCGCCCATGTGTTCAACGGTAGATACTACCGCAGACAGTGGACCAATTGCGTTAGCTACGTCGTTCGAACCGTGTGCGAATGCCATTGCACAAGCTGTGATAACCATTAGAACACTGAAGATACCTTCAACGCCGCTAAAACCATGATCTTCCTCACGGTCAGCAAACTTACGTTGGATATAGATGTAACCACCGATCATAACGAGTGCAGAAACACCTGCAGCCCAGAACCACGCTTCCATACCTTCTAGGTGCAGACCTACGTGCTTAAGACCTTTTTTAATCGTTACCAGGGCGATAACCATGGTAGTAATGAACATGTAAACTGGCACAAAGCGCTTTGCGTTAAACAGTGGTTTTTCAGTATCAAATATCAGTCGTTGTGCACTGATAAATATTACGTAAGCAAAAAAGCCAGAAATAACAGGGGTAATAACCCAGCTACCTACGATGCCTTTAACTGAGCCCCAGTCTACCGCTTCAGTACCGACTGACACACATGCGAAACCAATGATGGCACCGATGATTGAGTGTGTCGTTGATACTGGCCAGCCCATGTAAGAAGCTAGAAGTAGCCATGTACCTGCGGCAAGTAGAGAGGACATCATACCGTAGACAAGAATGTCAGGTTGATGGGCGAACAGTGACGTTTCAATAACACCTTTACGAATCGTGTCAGTCACTTCACCGCCGGCAAGGTATGCGCCAGCAAATTCAAAGATCATCGCGATGATGATCGCTTGCTTAACTGTTAGAGCTTTAGAGCCAACAGAAGTACCCATTGCATTGGCAACATCATTTGCACCAATACCGATTGCCATAAGGAAACCGAATACTGCTGCAACAATAATTAGGATAGTGCCGTAGTTTGCAAGAATATCCATTGTAATACCTAGTTTTGTTTCATAACAAGCGGAGCAATTCTTTAGGCGCAGGGCAAACTCTTAAGCATTGTCTGTGCTCAACGCCTAATTCATCCTTGCTCTTTGTTACTTAGTTAACGTTCGATTAAGACCTAGACAGCATCACTTCAAGACGAGCGCCTACACGCTGTGCTTGATCTGCAATACCGCCGACCCATTCAAAAATCTTGTAGAGGAACATGACATCAATTGGATTCATGTCGTGCTCAATCGTCATCAATTGCTGACGAAGTTGGATCTGCATTGCATCAGTGTCATCTTCGATGATGTCTAGCTGATGAATCATTTCTGCTACAAGCGTGACTTCGCGGCCTTTAAAGCCAGTCTCTAACAGTTCATCAAGCTCGTTAATTACTTTTTGAGCTTGGTTAGCTGCATCAAGACAACGCTTCACATATGCGATGAAGTTTTCTTGCAGTGGAGCTGGAATGACGAGTTGTCGACCGTATACACGCCCGGCAATGTCTTTTGATAGGTTCGCTAACTTATCTTGCTGTGTAAGTAGCTCAAGCATGTCGCTACGATCCACAGGCATGAATAAACCGCGTGGTAGTTTTAGGCGTATTTCACGCTTAAGTACGTCCGCCTCTTTCTCTAGGTGAGAAATCTGCGCACGGATCTCTGCTGCTTTCTCCCAATCGCCTTGAGCACTAGTCTCAAAGAAGTTGATAAGATGAGAACAACATTCTGTTACGCACACTACGTGGCGCTGCAAAGGCTTAATAGGGGACTTTGCAAATAACCCCATAATTGTATTTACTGGCATGGTCATTCAACCTAATTAATATAACCTGAAATAAACATACACCAATTCATGGTGAAATGTTGAGCGATGGCTATAAAGGCGCGCATGGTAACCCATTAAAAGTCTGATTTAAACTGTTTTAGATCATCATTTGGGTGATATTTGTCACTTGCTGAACGCATCGATTGCTCATATCCTGTTGTGAGTGTCCCCGAAAGGTAAAACTATGGAAACCGAGATAGAACTGAAGTTTTTTGTTTCTCCTGAATTTTCAGAAACTTTGCGTAACAAAATTTCTGAAACAAAAGTACTTCAGCACAGTTGTCGTGAGTTAGGAAACACTTACTTCGATACTCCTGATAATTGGTTACGCCAACATGATATTGGCTTAAGAATTCGCCGTTTTGATGATGTTTTTGTTCAAACTGTAAAAACATCTGGACGCGTGGTTGCAGGTTTGCACCAACGTCCAGAATTTAATGCAGAACACACTTCCAACTCTCCATTGCTCACTCTTCATCCAGTCGATATCTATCCTCAAGGAAAAGATATCGATGTATTGCAAGCAGAACTGACACCTATTTTTGCGACAGACTTTACGCGTGAACAGTGGTTGATTGGTATGGCTGATGGTAGCCAAGTGGAAGTGGCCTTCGATCAAGGAGTGGTCTCTTCGGGTGATAAAACTTATCCCATTTGCGAAGTGGAGCTGGAGTTAAAATCAGGTCAGACCGATGCGCTATTCACATTGGCTCGCTCATTTATTGAAAACGGTGGTATTCGTTTAGGTAACTTAAGTAAAGCGGCGAGAGGTTATCGCTTGGCAATGGATTACGAAGGTGATCCCGTCAAGACAATGGATCTAGTCGACACAGTAGAAAGCGATAATGTTGAAACCTGCTTTATCCAGTCTCTCGAACATGCTCTAGCTCACTGGCACTATCATGAGCAAATTTACGTTGAGCATGAGTCCATAGAAGCGCTGCATGAAATTAGTCATGCACTAAGCTTTATTCGCCAGATTCTTACTGTTTACGGTGGTATTGTTCCTCGCCGTGCTAGTGCAATTGTACGACAGGAATTGAAGTGGTTAGAAGAGGAGCTAAGTTGGCTTAAGAGTTATGATCATTTCGAAACGTTACTTGAAGATAAAGGGCATGTTCTAAGAAAACTGGATGCAAGAAAGTATTTGGTTGCTGAGCTCAAAGAAATGGAGCAAGAGCTACCTGATCGTGAAGACATGCTGAAATTGATTCACTCGGCACGCTATGCAGGTCTATTATTAGACTTAAGTCGCTGGATTTTATCGCGAGGCTGGCAGCCGTTTCTTGATGACAAAGCTCGCGATAAGATGGCGCAAAATATTAAGCCGTTTTCCATCAAACAGCTTGCACGCACTTGGGCTGAATTGATTGAGGCTTTCCCGCCTGAGAAACTTCTCACTCGACAGGATTACATCGACCAACAATATCGTTTGATGAGGAATCTCTACACCGGTGTTGGCTTTGCTAGCCTTTATAATACGGATGAGCGCAATAGTTTCCGGCTTCCTTGGGCTGATTTACTTCAGGGAATTGACGACTTACTGATGTTGGAGCCTTTGGAGCGCTTAGTCACAAAATTAGAAGGCGAAGAACAACAGCAACTAGAACGTTGGTTGAAACGCCAGGAGAGCTCCATACTACATGCGATGGAGCAAACGCGACAAATCAGTATTGAAGCCCAGCCTTACTGGCAGGATTAGTGGCTAATTAACTGCTACAAAAAAGAGGCGTGCTGCCTCTTTTTTGTTATTTATTGGAGTCCAGTGAATCCATTTTCTTTTCGATTTTCTCTAGCTTATGTAAGATGATTTCTTGTTGGTTTAATACCTTCTGTAGCATCACTTCTTTATGTTTAGAACGCCTTTCATCCATTGAGCTTGGTGAAGAAAGCAGCGAGGTAATCAAACCTGATGTCATACCAAACAAACCAACACCACAGATGATAATCACCCCAGCTAGTGCTTTCCCCAAACCCGTAACAGGGTAATGATCACCATAACCCACCGTTGAAACGGTAACAAAAGCCCACCAAACGGCATCACCGATATGCTGAATATTTGCTTCGGGATCATCTCCTTCCGCCCAGAGCATAAGCCCGGCACCTGCGGTTATCAGCAAGATCAGTAGCAATAAAATAGAGGCAATGGTGGTTTCGTGCTTATTTCGCGCCAGTTGTCTTAGTAGGGCTTCACCAGAACGGATAACCAAGATAACTCGAAAGATATGAAACACTCTGGCAAAACGTAGCGGCTCGATCATAGGTACACTAGCGACAAAATCGATCCAGTGGGTTTTCATAAATTGCAGACGATCTGTGGAGCGGATCAGATCTATGAAAAGCTGCAGCAGAAATAAACTACAGATTATAAAGTCTAGGCCGATAAGGACGGTACGCTCATCGCTATTGATAGGCGCAAACAACAAGGCTGAGATCACAAATAGTGCCATAAACGACAGAAAAAGTGACAATAAACTCAGAGGCTTAGTTTCAGTTTTGGTATCATTTGCTTTCATACGAGGCTCGAAATAAATAACTTGGGCTCATGCGTGCCATTTCCTTTAGCGAAGGTAACGTACAAGTAAATGACGTTGGCATCAAAGTTAGGTAAAGACACCCTAACTATATAATAAATAATGGAGAACGGATAATGACCACACTGGCATTTAAACCTTGGGAGCGTGTAATAACGGACGTGCGCTTAGTTCCTAAGATGTTGATGTTAATGATATTTAGTACGGTTCTGTTGGTTAGCAAGCAATTATGGGATGCCAGTACATTTTATGATTCATTGCTTGCTGCGACGCAAAGTGCAGAGGTCGCGCAACAGCATTATGAAGCCTACTTAGTTCAAGTGGTTTGGCAAACAGCATTGATGATTGTGCTTTTTGTCGCGCTCTTGTTATTCGCCGCTAAAACGATGTTAAAGCAAACTACATATCTTAGCGATGCTATCAAACGTATGGCGGACAAAGATCTTACCGTACCGGTCAATATGGATTGTAAAGACGAGTACGGTGACGTTGCTAGAGAGCTAGAACGCACTCGCGTTCAGCTACAAGATATCATTAAGACTCAAGTGGTTACTTCTCAAGAACTCGCGACACTCACTGAAGTGATGACATTAAGCATGTCTGAGACCAAAGAGTCTTCTCAAGAAGAGTTTAACGAAATCGATCAGCTTGCCACGGCAATGAGTGAAATGAGTTCAACGGTCCAGACGGTTGCAGATCACGCTCAGAATGCTTCTCAGCTAACAGAACAAGCTTCAGGGCAGGCATCGACAGGTCAACGTTTTGTTCAAGGCACTGTGACTAAAATGAGTGAGTTGTCGGATGATATCGCAGCTTCTGCGCAAGCGGTAAACCAAGTTGAAGAACGTGTTGAGTCAATCGGCAGTGTTGTGGGCACCATTCAAGGTATTTCAGAGCAGACTAACCTTCTAGCGCTTAATGCCGCTATTGAAGCTGCACGTGCAGGAGAGGCAGGCCGAGGCTTTGCTGTTGTTGCGGATGAAGTGCGCAATCTCGCTCAACGCACACAGCAGGCGACAGTAGAAATCCAAGAGATGATTTCTCAACTGCAATCAAGCGCCAATTCAGCGGTTGAATTAATGGAAAAGAGCGTGGTCGAAGCGGCCGACGGTGTAGAACTTGTCACCAACGCCGGTGTAGAGCTTGATGGCATTGTGAATCAAGTCAATCAGATAAATGACATGAACTTCCAAATTGCCACAGCAGCGGGTCAGCAAAGCAGCGTTGCCGAAGAGATGAATCAAAACCTGACCAATGTTAGAGAGCTGGTTGAAGCATCGGTTGTGGTAGTTACTGAGCTGTTGGAAACGTCGGAAATGATGCAGAATAACGCAACGGAACTCGATGGTAAGATTCAATCGTTTAGAGTTTAATACGCAATAATAGAAAAGGGGTCACTGATGACAGTGACCCCTTTTTGTATCCAATGAATGTGTGCTCTGTAGCAACAAAAACTACAGTGCTAGCTTTCTTCTGCTGATTCGGTTTCCGCTTGTTGCTGCTGTAATTCTAAGACTTGGTTGTCAATTAGACGCGCTTTTCCTAAGAAAGCCGACATCAAAATAACCGCGTGCGTTGAATCACTGCTAATCGGTTGCAAGCTGTGTGCGTCACGAATGAAAATTTCGTCTGGCTGAAGACCAGCTGCACGTAATTGATCACTTGCGTCTTCAACAATGGAAGCGTAATCATCACGACCACCGCGAATTGCACTGTTAATCCAACGCATGGTTTTTGCTAATACAGGCGCACGCTGACGTTCATCCATAGTCAGATAGCCATTGCGTGAGCTCATTGCCAAGCCATCCATCTCACGCACTGTCGGGACACCGACAATGTCAATATTCATGGCAAGATCGCTCACCATTTGACGGATAAGCGCCAATTGCTGGTAATCTTTTTCACCAAAGCAAGCTACGTCTGGCTGAACGATATTGAACAGCTTAGTGACGATAGTTGATACGCCTCTAAAGTGCCCTGGACGTGAAGCACCTTCAAGCATGTGAGAAATGCCTGGAACCTCAACAAAGCTCTGTTTATCCAAGCCTTGTGGGTACATAACTTCTGGTGTTGGCGTGAATAATAAGTCGACACCTTCAGCCGTCAACTTCGCAATATCTTCGTCAAGCGTGCGTGGATAGTTGTTTAAGTCATCTGCACGATCAAATTGCATCGGATTAACAAAAATGCTCGCGACGACGACATCAGCATGTTCGCGTGCTTTGCGCATTAAAGTAAGATGGCCTTCGTGCAAATTACCCATCGTAGGAACAAAGGCAATTCGACGCTGTTCACGCTTAAGTAGTGCAATTTGCTCTCTAAGTTCAGCAATATCAGCTAAAGTTTGCATGATTCCCCCTAGGCAATCGTATGAGCGTCATCAGGGAAAGCGCCGCTTTCCACATCAGCGATGTACTTCGCGACAGCACTGCGCATATCACCAGTTTCTGCGAGGAAGTTTTTCGAGAACTTAGGCATGTAGTTCGCCGAAATACCAAACATGTCATGCATCACTAAGATTTGGCCATCAGTAGTGTTACCTGCACCGATACCAATAACAGGGACATCGAGCGCTTCTGTGATACGTTTTGCGAGCTCTTGAGGAACGCATTCCAATAGAACGATTTGAGCGCCAGCTTCTTGAAGAGCCAGTGCGTCACGTACCATTTTGTCTGCATTCTTCTGATCGCGACCTTGAACTTTATAACCACCAAAAATATTGACGCTTTGCGGCGTTAAACCTAGGTGAGCACAAACTGGAACAGCACGTTCAGTCAGCATTCTTACGGTATCAACGAGCCAATCACTGCCTTCAATTTTAACCATGTTAGCGCCTGCACGCATCAGCTTTGCCGCATTCTCACAAGCTTGCTCTGGAGTGGCATAGCTCATGAAAGGCATGTCGGCCATAAGAAGACAGTTTGGGCTGCCTGCACGTACACTACGAGTATGATAAACAACGTCTTCTACTGTTACAGGAAGTGTGTCGTTGCGGCCTTGAAGCACCATACCTAGTGAATCACCCACTAGTAGAACTGGCATTTCTTGGCTTTCAAATAAACCTGCAAAGCTCGCATCATACGCGGTTGACGTTGCAAATTTACGACCTTCTTGTTTCCATTTAACAAGATCGTTGATGGTGATTTTTTTCATTTTTAATCCTTACTTAGGGGTTGGCTGCGATTGCCAAACTCTGAGCCCATTACGTGACACATTGTCCACCAGTGTTTTGAGCTCAGTCCCGTCAGGGAGTTGTAAATTTGGTGCGATTTCCAGAAGCGGATAGAGAACAAATTCTCTCTCTTTCATCCCATAATGAGGAACGGTTAGGCGCTCGGAATCGATCACCTCATTGCCATAAAGAATAATATCGAGATCAAGAGTTCTTGGGCCCCATCTCTCATCTTTACGGACACGCCCTTGTTCCAGTTCGATCGCTTGTGTGCAATCGAGGAGCTCAAGTGGCGTTAATTCGGTAGAAACTTGCGCGACAGCATTAATATAATCAGGCTGATTTTGTGGTCCCATTGGTGTGCTGCTATAAAGCGAGGAGCAAATCGTGAGCTTACTCTTTGGTAAGTCCTTAAGTGCTTCAATCGCTTCGTTAGCTTGAGCTACGGGATCTGACAGATTGCTGCCAATCGCTATAAAACAAGTAATCATTACTCAGCGCTCTTAGATTTCTTCGGTGTTCTTCTGCGACGAGAACCAGAACGAGAGCTTGAACCACCAAGGTCATTGACCATGGCTTGACGCATATTACGACCCGCTGATTGGAACGTTGCCCACCATTTTGCCAAAGCAGCTACTTCACCGCCTTCAATTTCACCACGCATTTCGAGGAAATCAAAGCCCGCTCGGAACTTGTTAAGCTCCATCAGTCGGTAAGCTCGCTTGCCTGAACGACGAGGCAGTCGCAATTGCAGTTGCCATATCTCGCGAATCGTTGCGGTATGACGGCGCGGGATCGCTGTCGATTTGACTTGCTCATCGAGAATGCTATTGCTAGCTTCCATGATGGCGTCGTACTCAGACATGCCTTTTGACATTAATCGAGTGGCGTATTCCATCATTGGGTACCAAAGCATTGCGGCAAACATAAACGCTGGGTTTACGCGTTTACCTTCTTCGATGCGCTCATCGGTAGCGTCCAACACCAAGTCTAAGACTTGTTCAGTGCGAGAAGAATACTCTTCTGTAAAGTGCGGCGCTATGATTGGGAACAATTGTTGGAATAAATTGTATTCCCTTAATAGGTGATAGGTTTCTAGCCCATACCCAGACTGTAATAGCTTTAATGACTCTTCATATAAGCGAGCAGACGGGATATCACGCAATAATGGTGCAAGTTCTTCAATCGGCGCTGCTGTGTCTTCTTCAATGTCAAAATCTAATTTGGCAGCAAAGCGTATAGCGCGCAGCATACGAACAGGATCTTCGCGGTAGCGAACTTCAGGCTCACCGATAAGACGAATTAAACGATCTTCTAGATCTTCCATTCCACCTGCATAGTCGTGAATGGAGTAGTCGCCGATGTTGTAATACATTGCATTGATTGAGAAATCACGACGTTCTGCATCTTCATCAATAGAACCATAGACATTGTCGCGCAGTAGCATGCCTTCTTTGCTCTGTTGAGAAACGTTTTTCTCTTGTTCTTGATGGTGTCCACGGAAGGTAGCGACTTCAATAATATCGCGACCGAACATAATGTGTGCAAGACGAAAACGTCGACCAATGAGACGACAATTCCTAAATAGTTTTTTGATCTGCTCTGGCGTTGCGTTAGTGGCTATATCAAAATCTTTAGGTTGTTCTCCAAGCAGCAGATCGCGCACGCCGCCGCCAACGAGATACGCGTCATATCCTGCACCATTAAGGCGATATAAGACTTTTAACGCATTTTCGCTGATCTGCTTGCGCGAGATGTTGTGTTCGTCTCGGCTATAAGTCTGCAATGAAAGCTCGTGATAGACCGGTTGAACTTTTTGGGAATTTTCTTTTTTATTCATAATATTAACGCAATTTAGGTTCGCGAAATGACGCGGTTTTGGCGTACATTTCGTGCCTGACGCATGAAATTTGCCGCTTATGATAGCTTAGAGAGCCTCATTTGAGAATGGTGGTTTGATTTTGAGCTCATTTGGAAGTTGTAAAAGCTGCCAGTTTTCCACGCCCCACTGGATGATAGTCTCTATGTTTTCTGTTTCAATATGGCTATCAATGTTGAAACCAAGAAAACGCATTGCATTGAGTAATGTGGGTCTTGGATTGCCTAAATCAATAGCTGTGGCATGATTTTGTTTGGATAACTTGTTGCCATTATCATCAATTGCCAGCGGAAGATGCAGGTAGCTCACTGGTTCCACGTCTAATGTCTTATATAAGCTGATTTGACGACCTGTCGGTTCAATAAGATCAGCACCGCGAACGACTTCGGTGATGTTCTGATAAATATCATCGAGCACCACCGCAAGGTTGTAGGCAAACAACCCGTCACGACGCTTAATAATGAAGTCTTCTTCAGCTAGCGCTTTAGGGATATCCAGTTGGCCATATCGTTGGTCGATAAAGGATTCAACCGGGTGGTGCATTTTGAGGCGGACCGCGCACTGATTGCTTGAACTCAGTGCTTTATCTCGACACGTACCTTGATAGTAGCCACCCAGTGCTTTTATTTGCTTTCTGGTGCACTCACATAAATAAGCTTGCCCTTGATGAAGCCAATGGTCGATTTGAGCCTGATAAGCGTCCAACCGAGAACTTTGATAAAGAACATCACCATCCCAGTGCAATTGATAGGCTTCCAGTGTTTTTAAGATAAGCGAGGCTGCTCCAGCCACTTCACGAGGAGGATCAATGTCTTCTATTCGAACTAACCACTGGCCTGAATGGCTTTTGGCTTGGAAATAACTTCCCAAAGCGGCAATTAAGGAACCAAAATGGAGTGGACCTGAAGGAGAGGGGGCAAATCGACCTATGTACATAGTATTTGTTTCGTATGAAGTAGTGGATCAAAAAAGGGAGCGCTTGCTCCCTTTTCTTATCGCTTATTAGCCTTGCATTTGTCTTTCTTTGATTTCTGCAAGAGTCTTACAGTCGATACATAAATCGGCAGTAGGACGAGCTTCTAAACGACGGATACCGATTTCGATACCACAAGATTCACAGAAGCCAAACTCATCTTCTTCAATCTTGTTTAGTGTCTTCTCAATCTTTTTGATTAAGCGACGTTCGCGGTCACGATTGCGAAGCTCAAGACTGAACTCTTCTTCTTGTGAAGCGCGGTCAACGGGATCAGGAAAGTTAGCTGCTTCGTCTTGCATGTGGTGCACAGTTCGATCAACTTCTTCCCTAAGTTGGTTGCGCCAAGCGCTCAAAATTTTTGTAAAGTGATCCATTTGAGCTTGTGACATGTATTCTTCACCAGCTTTCTCTTGATATGGTTCAACACCTGCAATGGCTAGGATGCCTAGCGCTTTTTTCTTAGTTTCTGGCATGCAGCATCTCCTACTTACACCTAGTCAACTGTGCGTACAGTTAATTTTAAGGCGGGTATCTATAGCAAAAAGAAATGCTGGTGGCAAATGAAGTTTGTTAAAGTTCTTATCAATGTGAAGTGAAATCACTTTTAGCTGTAATCGACCTTCGATAAGAGCGTAATTTCATTATCAAAAAACGCTGCCTTGTAACAAATTACCTCTACCCCTGCTTCCTCTGCTTGCTTGAGTAATTGTGAATATTTCGCATCTATATGGTGTGCCGCTGACACTTTTTCAATCCCTGAATGCAAAACAGCGAAAAATAATACAGCTCGATGTCCGGTTTGAACCATTTCTGTGAGCTCTCGCAAATGCTTTTGTCCTCTTGTGGTTTGTGCATCTGGAAAGTAGCCCTGACCGGTGGTGCTTGCATCATCAAACAGTGTGACACTTTTTACTTCAATGTAGCAATCTGCGCGATCACTATCTTGTAATAAAATGTCGATTCTGCTGTTTTCTTGACCATACTTCACCTCGGTTCTCAACGATTGATAACCATTAAGCTCCTCAACAATGCCATTTTCTATTGCTTCAACAACTAAAGTATTAGCCCTAACTGTATTAACGCAAATTTTATGACCTGAGACGGTTTCCGTTAGCTCCCAACTATTAGGGTATTTTCGCTTTGCATTGTCAGAGGTGGAGTACCAAACGGTAGAGTCTGGGTCGGCGCAACCAGTCATTGCCCCGGTGTTTGCGCAGTGGATAGTGAGCTGTTCTTTGTTGCTTAAATGGATATCAGCAAGAAAGCGTTTGTATCGTTTTATTAGCTTTCCTTGCTTTAAAGGAGGATCAAAGTGCATTTCGAGGCCATTTTTTATTAGAATGAGTGGCCACATTACAACATAAGGTCAAAGCGTTGTCACAGCTCCCTATAGAACAAGTGTTGCCTTCAATATTTGAAGCGATTTCCTCATCGAATCAGATCATACTTAAGGCGGCGACTGGTGCCGGTAAGTCAACGTACTTTCCTGAAAAGCTTGTTGAAAGTGGACTGATAGATGGCAAAATTATTATGCTCGAACCGCGACGTATTGCGGCGAGAAATATTGCCATGTACGTAGCATCGCAGCGTAATGAAACGGTTGGTCAAACTGTAGGCTACCGAGTACGTGGCGAGAGCAAGGTGAGCAAGGGTACAAAGTTAGAAGTTGTGACAGAAGGTATCCTAACTCGTATGCTGCAAGACGACCCTGAGTTGACGGGCGTTGGAGCGATTATTTTTGACGAGTTTCATGAGCGTAGCCTCCATGCAGATACTGCTCTAGCTTTTACTCTTGAAAGCCAAGAGGCGCTGCGAGATGACTTGAAGCTGATAGTGATGTCTGCAACGTTGGAGGCCAATGACCTTCAACGTGTTTTACCGACGGCGACCTTTATAGAATCCAGTGGACGCTCTTTCCCAGTGGAAACCCATTATGTGCCAATAAGCCGCAATGATAATCTGCCAATATTTATGGCAAAACAAATAGAGAACCTGATGTTACGTGAATCAGGCTCTTTGCTGGCTTTCTTACCAGGCGTTGGCGCCATCAAAAGAGTTGAAGAGCTTTTGCTACAAGCTGGTATCGAAGCAGATGTTTGTCCTTTATATGGGCAATTGGATTTTAAAGCGCAGCAAAAGGCTATCCAGCCAGCTAAATCCGGAACACGAAAAGTCGTTCTTGCAACCAATATTGCTGAAACTTCCCTGACCATTGAAGGTATTCGCCTCGTCGTGGATTCTGGATTAGAAAACCAATCTTGGTTTGATTTAAAAACGGGTGTTTCGAGACTTGAGCAAACCCGCATTGCACAGTCCTCCGCGATTCAAAGGGCAGGACGTGCAGGTCGAATTGAGCCAGGGCTTTGTGTACGTTTATATAGTGAAACTCAGTTCAACTCACAACCTGAGCAAAGTACGCCAGAAATTTTACGTAGTGACTTGTCCGCATTGCAATTAGAACTGACCAAATGGGGCTGCTCTGATGCATTGGATTTAGCTTGGATAGACCCTCCAAAGTCCACGCATCTACAGCAAGCCCAGTCGCTTCTTATCAAGCTGCAACTTATTGATGAGAAGGGCAAACAAACCGCACTTGGACATCAAGCTCATGAGTTAGGTGTCGAGCCTCGCCTTGCTAGCATGTTGCTACAGGCTAAGCAGTTAGGGTCTGAGATGCTCAATGTGGCAATAGCCGTATGCTGCCTAATTGAAGAGCCCGAACGCAATGAGCTGGATCTTACCCATTCATTAACGCGCTGGCAGCAAGGCACTCACTCTCGCCGTGGTTCTCTTTCCCAAAGAGCTTCTGTCTTGGCGCAACGTTTATCGCATCGTTTTGTATTAGAGGTGACGAATGAATCTTTACTCGGATTTGTCGCAGTGCTCGCATTCCCAGATAGAATAGCGGCAAGTCGCAGTGCTGCATCGGGACACTATTTGTTAGCGAATGGGCATGGAGCGAGTGTCGATAATCAGCAACCATTAGCGAAGTCACCTTACTTGGCCGTTGTTGATTTAATGAAAACCGGTCAGGGAAGTAGTCAGATTTTTAAGGCGTTGCCGCTGGATATTGAGCTGCTTTCGACAACAGCACCGCAATTAATTGATGAACTCTCTGTGGTGGATTGGGATGATCAGAAAGGTCGCTTAGTTGCCAGTGAACAACGAAAAATTGGCGCGATTGTTTTGCATCACAAAGAGATTCCCGTTCCAGAAAAAGCGGATGTTGAAGCTGCGCTGCTTGGCTATGTTAAGCGTAAAGGTTTAGTTGCGTTAGACTGGAACTCTGACGCGCAAGCACTTTGTACGCGCGTCATATGTGCTTCGGACTGGCTCCCAGATGAAGGTTGGCCGGATATGTCTGAGCAAGCATTGTTCGACGAGCTTGAGACGTGGTTATTACCCTTCATGACTGGCATCAAGAATGCCAAACAACTTAAGAAGTTGGATGTAATGGCCGCATTACAAGCCCGCTTAGGTTGGGATAAACAACAACGACTCAATGAGTGGCTCCCGACGCATTTGGTAGTTGCCTCTGGCGGAAGAAAGAAAATACATTACCAAGTTGGTGAAGCTCCGACGTTGTCGGTGAAGCTGCAAGAAATGTTTGGCGAAAAGTCGTCACCTACTATTGCGCTAGGGAAACAAGCGATTGTGTTAGAACTGTTATCTCCAGCTCAACGTCCGTTGCAGATAACCAGAGACTTGGCGGCATTTTGGCAAGGTGCCTACAAAGAAGTACAGAAAGAGATGAAGGGGCGTTACCCGAAACATCCTTGGCCTGATGACCCAATGAATCATCAGGCAACGAGTAAAACTAAAAGACAATTGAATTCATGACAGTAACGAAAAAGTTGGCACCTAGTGGTAAAAAGCCAGCACCAAGAAAGACCACCACAAAATCGGCTCCTAAATCGAAAGCCAAAAGCACCAAACCTAAGCGTAAACCGAGCCGGAAAAAAGCGAAACAAGGGTGGGGGAAACGTCTGCTCTCAATCGGTTGGAAACTAGCTCTGGTTGGCGTGGTCGCCCTTGGCGCGGTGTTTTACTATCTCGATCAAGTGGTTAAAGAGCGCTTTGAAGGTAATTTATTCGAGTTGCCAACAGTGGTTTACGCTCGTGTGCTCAATCTGTCTGTCGGCGACAATATTACGATAGCTCAGTTACGTAATGAACTGGACGTATTAAACTATCGTAAGGTATCTCAACCGCGCCATCCAGGAGAGTACTCCTCGTCTTCCACCAAGATAGAACTGATTCGTCGTCCCTTCGAATTTGCCGACGGTCCAGAACCCGATCGTCATGTGATGTTGTATTTTAACGATGGGTCATTGTCTAGAATTCAGTCGTTGGAAAAGAAAGGCGATCTTGGCTTTCTAAGAATTGAACCTAAGATGCTTGGGATGCTCGAGAAAAAAGCCGATGAACAACGCTTGTTTTTAAGGCGTGATCAATTTCCAGAAATCATGATCGACGCGTTATTAGCAACGGAAGATCGTGATTTTTACCAACATGATGGCATCTCTCCTACTGCCATAGCTCGTGCGTTTTTTGCTAACATTCGTGCAGGCCGCACGGTACAAGGGGGCAGTACGTTAACACAACAGTTGGCTAAAAACCTGTTCCTCACCAGTGATAGAACCTTATGGCGTAAAGTAAGAGAAGTGTTTATCGCACTCATCCTTGACTATCGCTATAGCAAAGACCAAATCTTAGAAGCATATTTAAATGAAGTTTACCTTGGCCAAAGCCGCGGTGAGGCTATTCATGGTTTTGGGCTAGCGTCTCGTTTGTATTTTGGTCAGCCATTACAAGAGTTGAGAATTGACCAGCTTGCGTTATTGGTGGGCATGGTAAAAGGACCATCGTACTACAACCCTATTCGTCATCCAGAGCGAGCTAAGCAGCGCAGAGACTTAGTGCTGCGTTTAATGATGGATCAGAACATGCTGACCGGACGTGAGTTTGAAATGGCAGCCTCTCGTGATCTCGACTTGCAGAACAATCCACAAATTGCGAGCCGCCAACCAGCGTATTTTCAGCAGCTTAACCGTGAGCTGAATAGCAAGCTAGGCGATAAGCTACGTGGTGGCAAAGGCATTCGAATCTACACCTCTCTGGATCCTGTTTCACAGGACAAGTTAGAAAAGGCCATTGCTAAGCGGGTACCTCAGTTAGAGAAAACATCCGGTAAAGGTCTTGAAGCGGCTGCCGTCGCGGTGGACAGAAATACTGGCGAGATCCGCGCTATGGTGGGCGGTAAGCGTACTGGTTACAGTGGTTTCAACCGAGCGTTGAATGCGAGTAGGCCAATTGGTTCGTTAGTCAAGCCTGCTGTCTATCTTACTGCGTTGGAACAGCCGCAGAGCTATGATTTGGCATCGACACTTCAAGACACTCCGATAACTTTGAAAGGCAGTCAAGGTAATGTTTGGCAGCCACGAAACTACGACCGTAAGTTCCGTGGTGATGTGCCGCTCTATCAAGCGCTTGCAAAATCTCTTAATGTCCCGACTGTGCGTTTAGGTATGTCTCTCGGCATTAAACCGGTTTCCGAGACATTAGTGCGCTTAGGTGTAGATGCGAATGAGATCAGGCCTGTTCCATCCATGTTCCTTGGTTCGCTATCGTTGACGCCGTATCAAGTCGCTCAGATGTTCCAAACCATCGCCAACTCTGGACGACAAGCCGAGCTATCGGCTTTACGCTCAGTCGTTACTGTGGACGGAGAGGTGCTCTATCGATCTCTACCTAAAGCGCAGCAGAAGGTCCCTCAACAAGCAGCATGGCTTACCACCTTTGCGATGAAAAAAGGGGTAGCTGAAGGAACGGGACGTTACCTGAATAGTCAGTTTGCATGGGCAGCACTGGCAGGAAAAACGGGTACCAGTAATGATACTCGTGATAGTTGGTTTGTTGGTGTTGATGGACGAGAGGTGACGACAATTTGGGTTGGGCGTGACGATAACAAGTCGACTAAACTCACAGGCTCAAGCGGTGCGTTGCGAGTGTATTCAGACTATTTGAAAGCTCGAATTCCAGAGAAGTTAACATTGCCTTGGCCTAAAAACATCAGCATGATTGGTTTCTCTAAGCAGCGTAGTGGTGCACTGGAGCTTGATTGCGGTAGCCAATTTGAATTACCCGTCTGGGATGAAGGTGGAAAACTGAAAGCTTCCTGTGACAACCAACCCAAACAGTGGATAAAAAACCTATTTGACTGGTGATTTCAACTACGTTTAATTATGAAGAGAATTTGCTAATTACCTGATATATTGGATTAACCATAGTAAAAAGTGCTTTTAGGGATGAATGTGAAACGCCTGATTCAGTGGCTAGTAGCCGTCGCTCTCCTGTCCTGCAGTGGACGGGTGTTAGCAACCGAAAATACCGATAACAACGCAAAGGAACTTGACCGTCCTAAAATAGGATTGGTTCTGGCAGGTGGCGGCGCGAAAGGGGCTGCACACATCGGTGTTCTAAAAGCACTAGAAGAAATGCAGATTCCTGTTGATATCATCACGGGCACGAGCATGGGGGCCTATGTGGGTGGCCTTTATGCGACCGGAATGAGTGCTGACGAGATAGAAAGCTTCATCTATACCGTGGATTGGAATAATGGATATCGCGACCGCGTCAGCCGCAGTCAACGCAGGGTTCGCGATAAGGAGTCGGAAGATCGCTACCAAATCCGCACCGATATCGGTTTACATTTTGGATCGATAGAAGCCCCAAAAGGGGTGGTACAAGGCCAGAATATGTTACGCATTCTGCGCAAAACTACGGGCAACCTTCCTGAGTTCAAATCGTTTGATGATTTGGCCATTCCTTATCGTTCGGTGGCGACGGACATATTAAAACTTGAGCCTGTTGTACTGGATAAAGGTTATCTCGTGGACGCGATGATGGCGAGTATGTCGGTACCGGGCGCACTGCCACCTTACGAGCTAGACGGCTATTTACTGGTTGATGGTGGGGTGACTAATAACATGCCTGTCGAGCTGGCTAAGCAGATGGGTGCGGATATTATCATCGCGGTTGATATCAGTAGCGACTACAAAACCCGAGAAGATTTCAGTAGCTTCTTGACCGTTGGCGAACAGCTATCCAATTATTTGGTACGTCGCAGTACAGAAGAACAGATGCAAGCTTTAGATG
Source organism: Vibrio sp. ER1A (assembly GCF_000733315.1). Lineage (NCBI taxonomy): Bacteria > Pseudomonadati > Pseudomonadota > Gammaproteobacteria > Vibrionales > Vibrionaceae > Vibrio > Vibrio sp. ER1A. The sequence continues at coordinate 112,506 of NZ_JPJA01000002.1, read as the reverse complement.
ACAATGACATCCTTATGCATCCAAACGTGGGACAGATCGCCACCACCGATTTTTCAGCGATGCCGAAAGCGTATGATTTGGGTTATCAAGCGGCTTATCGTAATGAGAAACAGCTTAAGGCGCTCACCGTAAACAGTGCTAAGTTCCAACATTATATCGATGCTAAACAGCTAGCACGTAAAAAGCTAGTGTACGGTGATGAGAACGTAATCGATAAGATAGTGATCAATAACCAAAGCCACTACAGTGATGAGCTAATCAAAAGCCGCTTAGGGTTGGAAGCGGGCGAGATCCTAGAAACTGATGAGATAGAAAAGCATATCGAGGAGCTCTATGCTCTCGATCGTTTCGAATTGATCACATACCATTATGATGACAGTAAGGGAGATACCGAGCTCGTCGTTAATGTTAAAGAGAAATCTTGGGGTCCAAATTATATGGACTTTCGTTTCTATCTTGAAGAAGACTTCAATGCGAACAGCTTCTATTCGATAGGTGTTACTACCAACTTTACCGATTTAAACGATCGCGGTGCTGAACTGAGAGTGAATGCTGACTTTGGTACCGATAAACGTGTGGAAGGTGAGCTTTACTCACCGTTCATGTTCAATCAGGACTTTTTCTTATTGGCAGGTCTGCGTTACAACAGTGATAAGCGTAACGTACTTTGTCAGTTAAACAGCAGCGAAGATGGCTGTGTTGACCCAGCTCTTGAAGGTAGTGATGACTTTGTTCCGGTGACCTACAGAGAATGGGAAGGTGAACTTGCTGTTGGGTATCAACCCACATTGTGGCAAGAAGTAAAAATTGGTGCGCGTTATACCACTGGAGAATCATTCGTATCACCGCTCCCATCATCTGGAACGTTTGATTTTGATCGTCGAGGCTTTTTTGCCAGCTATAAACTGGATACGTTAGATGATTACAGCTTGCCAACCAAAGGCTGGTTGGTGAGCATGGAGTATTTGCTATCGAGAGACAGTGGCGACCAAAACATCCAAACTGAACCCTCAGAATTTTCTGATAATGCCTATGAAATTAGCCTTGCTACTAAATATGCAAAAACCTTCAATCGCAACACTTTTGTAGGCTCATTCGATTATGAAATGATCGAGACGGAAAACGACTCGTTACCTGTAAGTCCAAGAGAGCTGGGTGGCTTTTTGAATATGTCGGGGATTCCTCGTAATAGTTTGATTGGCCAGAACAAGCTCTATGGCAGCCTGGTGTATCGCTATCGCTGGTTCGACAACGACTTTGGTATGTTCCAATCACCGGTTTACTTAGGAGCAAGTGCTGAGTATGGCGGTGTCTGGAATGGCGACCGCACTTTGTCTAATGCACCATTGTATTTAGCGGGGTCAGTATTTGCTGGTATAGACTCCCCTGTCGGGCCTATTATGCTGTCTTATGGTCAAGTAGAAACAGGGTTACGCTCGTTCTATTTGATTATTGGAGCCGCTTACTAAACGACATTATCACTCCAGATTATGTTGAATATAAATACTCTAAATGAAGGGTAGTATTGCAGCGACCTGCTGCAACTTTAGTCGCAAAATGCTTGTTTTTACTCAAACTTGCAATGTTGGTCAAAATGATAAGATTTTAATCTAACGTTAAATTTGCTATCCTTCGCCCCACAGTTTGGCCTCTCTGGCACTGCTGATTCAGTTACTTGATGACGAGATAAGGCGAGGGAGAGCCAAGTTTCCAAGGATGTCCACTCCTAATTCTAATTATTAAGGAGGGACCGCAATGAGAGGAAAAAGTCGTGCTTGAAGCCTACCGTAAACACGTCGAAGAGCGTGCTGCCGAAGGAGTTGTCCCAAGACCCCTAGACGCCGAACAAGTTGCTGGACTTGTTGAGCTATTAAAGAACCCACCTCAGGGTGAAGAAGAGTTTATTCTAGACCTCCTCGAGAACCGTATTCCACCTGGTGTTGATGAAGCTGCTTATGTTAAAGCAGGTTTTCTGACGGCTGTAACTAAGGGCGAAGTAGAATCGCCACTAGTGAGCCGTGAAAAAGCAGCTGAACTCCTAGGCACTATGCAAGGTGGTTATAACATTGAATCACTGATTGCCTTGCTGGACGATGCAGCGCTAGCGCCAATTGCCGTTAAAGCACTGTCTCATACGCTACTAATGTTTGACGCTTTCTATGATGTAGAAGAGAAAGCAAAAGCGGGTAATGCCTACGCAAAACAAGTTCTAACCTCTTGGGCTGAAGCGGAATGGTTCCTGTCTAAACCAGAGCTACAAGAGAAAATTACGTTGACAGTATTCAAGGTGACGGGTGAAACCAACACTGATGATCTGTCGCCTGCACCTGATGCTTGGTCTCGTCCAGATATTCCAGTACACGCCCTAGCGATGTTGAAAAACGTACGCGATGGCATTGAGCCGGATCAACCAGGTTCAATCGGCCCAATCAAACAAATTGAAGCACTTAAAGGCAAAGGTCATCAACTTGTTTATGTTGGTGACGTGGTCGGTACAGGTTCTTCTCGTAAATCAGCAACCAACTCTGTGTTGTGGTTTATGGGTGATGACATTCCAAACGTACCAAATAAGCGTGCTGGTGGTTATGTATTGGGTGGCAAGATTGCGCCAATCTTCTTCAACACAATGGAAGATGCAGGGGCACTGCCAATCGAAGTGGATGTAACTAAGCTGAACATGGGTGACGTGATTGACGTGTATCCATACCAAGGCAAAGTATGTAACCACGACTCAGGTGAAACCCTAGCAGAGTTTGCACTAAAAACAGACGTACTGATTGATGAAGTTCGTGCAGGTGGTCGTATTCCACTTATCATTGGTCGTGGTCTAACAGATCGTGCTCGCCAATCTTTAGGTCTTGAGCCGTCAGAAGTTTTCCGCCGCCCAGTAGCCGTTGAAGAGTCAGATGCTGGCTATACATTGGCTCAGAAGATGGTTGGTAAAGCGTGTGGCGTTGAAGGTGTTCGTCCGGGGACTTACTGTGAGCCTAAGATGACGACGGTTGGTTCTCAAGATACGACAGGCCCAATGACACGTGATGAGCTAAAAGACTTAGCATGTTTAGGCTTCTCTGCAGACCTAGTAATGCAGTCATTCTGTCACACCTCAGCGTATCCAAAACCAGTCGATGTGAATACTCATCATACATTGCCTGATTTCATCATGAACCGTGCCGGTGTTTCACTGCGTCCAGGTGATGGTGTTATCCACTCTTGGTTAAACCGTATGCTTCTACCTGATACCGTTGGTACAGGTGGTGACTCACATACTCGTTTCCCTCTAGGTATTTCTTTCCCAGCAGGTTCTGGCCTGGTCGCGTTTGCTGCGGCAACCGGTGTTATGCCTCTTGATATGCCAGAATCTATCCTTGTTCGCTTTAAAGGTGAAATGCAACCAGGCATCACACTTCGTGACCTTGTTCATGCGATTCCTTACTATGCGATTCAGCAAGGTCTATTGACGGTTGAGAAAGCCGGTAAGATCAACGAGTTCTCTGGTCGTATCCTAGAGATTGAGGGCGTTGAACATCTAACTGTTGAACAAGCATTCGAACTTTCTGATGCTTCGGCTGAGCGTAGTGCTGCAGGTTGTACCGTTAAACTGTCTCAAGAGTCCATCGAAGAGTACTTGAACTCAAACATCACTATGCTTAAGTGGATGATTTCAGAAGGCTATGGTGACCGTCGTACTATCGAACGTCGTATTGTTGCAATGCAAGAGTGGCTTGCTAATCCAGAACTGATGCAAGCGGATAGCGATGCAGAATACGCACATGTTATCGAGATTGACCTTGCAGACGTGACGCAGCCAATTCTTTGTGCACCAAATGACCCAGATGATGCTCGCCTACTTTCTGAGGTGCAAGGAACAGAAATCAACGAAGTCTTCATTGGTTCTTGTATGACTAACATTGGTCACTTCCGCGCTGCTGGTAAGTTACTTGATAAGTACAATGGTCAACTAGATACTCGTCTATGGATTGCTCCGCCAACGAAAATGGACCGTGACCAGCTAACAGAAGAAGGCTACTACGGTATCTTTGGTCGCGCTGGGGTTCGTATCGAAACACCGGGATGTTCTTTGTGTATGGGTAACCAAGCGCGTGTGGCTGACGAAGCGACAGTTATGTCTACGTCGACTCGTAACTTCCCGAACCGTCTTGGTACTGGTGCTAATGTATACCTTGCGTCAGCTGAGCTTTCTTCAGTCGGTGCAATCCTAGGTAAGATTCCAACGAAAGAAGAATACCTAGAGTACATGAAGCAGATTGACCCAACGGCTGCAGATACTTACCGCTATCTAAACTTCCACCGTATGGGGCAGTACACAGAGAAAGCAGACACAGTCATCTTTCAAGAGCCTGCTTAATGGTGAATTATAGGGCTCGATAAGAGCTCTATGCTGAATAGCAAAACGGCCACTTTGAGTGGCCGTTTTTTTATGCGCTGAGTTAGTGATTTGATCTAGGCTAATTGGTCAGCAACTTTTGTAGCTTGTCGCGTAGAGCAATAATATGGTCGCGCTCTGGGCCTTGGCGGTGACAATGGTCGAGTATGTATTCTACTGAGCTTAGTACTGTACGCCAACGAGGTGTTTTGGGTAACGTCTCTAAGCGCAAATATTTATCCAATGTGCGCGTTTGCAAGGTGCTGCGGTCTAAGTAAACACGCCACAAGCCACTTTGTTCAGCAAAGGCAAACTTGGTTTGTCCAGTAACACCTTCCCAATACTCCAACGCATTGGTCATGGTATCTACCAATAACTCGCGCATCAATTCAGGACGAGACTTCTCTTCATCGACGGCTTTATCCGCCAATTGAGTAAATTCTCCGCCCAGCTCTTTGAGCTCGAGCAGTTTCGCCTTATCACCTTCAATCGCATATCGAGAAAGCGCATCAATAGCGGTCTCTAGGTTTTTCACGCGCGTTTGATCGAGAGACTGCCCTTGTTCGAATATGTAGATGCTCTTTAACCCCGAACCTTCAGGTAAGGTGAGAATGTCAGTATTTATATGTTGGCGTACATCATCGACAAAAATATCGATATCTCCGCAATAATGCTCTTGAGACAAGTGAATAAATTTAGGCGCAATAAGCTCTTCAACATTGGAGCGTTTGAGTTGCTCAACACTACGTTTAAACATACGTCCGGCACTTTGGTTAGCAAACTGTACCTTCAAGTCTTCTCGTATACACAGAATGGCTTCTGGCGCACTATCGAGTTGCTCGATCAAACGCCCTTGTGTTTCTAACAAACTTGCTTCAACCAACGCACGTTGCTTGATTTCATACTTGAGAAGTTGATTTTCAGCGCGTCTCTCTTCAGCTTTGCTTGCTTGAAGGTGAGCGGCGATACGTGCTGCCAGCTCCGGTTTACTGAACGGTTTTGCAAGATAGTCATTGGCACCGAGCTCAAAACCACGAACTCTGTCTTCTGATTGATTCAAAGCGGTGAGCATTATGATAGGCAGCGCGGCATGATCATATTGTTCACGAATGGTTTCACACACTTCAAAGCCACTCATTCCAGGCATCATAATATCGAGCAGCAGTAAGTCTGGTTTTTCATGCTCAATAATATCCAGTGTTTCTAAGCCATCTTTGGCCAGTTTCACTTGATAGCCTTCTAGTCTTAAAAAGCTCTCTAGGATACGTAAATTCACTGGCTCATCATCCGCGACAAGCAGTACTGGTCCATCTGGATTCTCAGGAAGGACTTCCTCTTCTTCGGGATTGATCTCAGTCGGCTCGGCGATATGGAAGTGACTATTCTGTCCTAATTGAGACATATGCTCTATTTCTTCCTGTGTCGCTAAAGGAAGAGTGAAGCTGAACGTGGTGCCAACATGAGGCTGACTACTGACATATAGAGAACCGCCCATTAACTCAATAAGCTGTCGACTTATCGATAAGCCAAGCCCTGCACCTTGGCGATAATGACCTGAATCATGACCCGCTTGAACTAACGGCTCGAAAATATGTTCAAGCTGCTGAGCAGGAATCCCTTGGCCAGTATCTACTACTTGTACACGAATATGATCATCCATGGCGGTGGCCGATAATACGATCTTACCTTCATTGGTGTATTTGATGGCATTACCTACAAGGTTATAAAGTACCTGTTCTAAGCGCTGTGGATCGGCTGAGACATAAGGCAATGGCTCGAGGACTTGATTGATAATTCGAATCTTCTTTTCACCAAGCAAGTGATGTGACAGCTCCAAGACCAGCTGTGTTGCACCAGTTAAGCTGATAGCAGAACGTTCAATATCTAAGTTGCCGTAACGCATCTTGTGATAATCGAGAAGATCATCCACCAATCCAGCAAGGCGCTGGCCACTGTTAACGATGATATCAAGCTGATATTTATGGTTAGCGCCGATTGGCCCATTGGCACCTGAGATCATTGCCTCTGCAATCCCAATCATGCCGTGAAGTGGAGTGCGGAGTTCGTGAGAGGTGGTTGCAAGGAATTCATCTTTCAGCTTGTTTGCTAGCTGTAATTCTTCATTTTGCTTTTTAATCGTGACTAAATTCTGCTCTAGCTCTTGATTCTGACTCTTAATGAGCTCGATTTTCTCTTTTATTGAGCGCCTCATACGCTCGAAACTCAGAGCTAATCGGCCAATCTCATCTTTACGGTCTGCGCTAATAATCGAAGGTTCTAAGTCTCCACCAGAGGCTCTTTCGGCTGCCCAAGTAAGCTTAAGCAGTGGCGACGTAATAAAGTTAGAAAGGTAGTGTGAAGCAATGACAACCAGCACAATCGCGGTCAGCATTGCAATAACAAACAGTTTTTCTAGTTGCTTAACGCTAGCAAAAGCGATGGCTTCTGGTGTTTCTGCAACCAGTGCCCAATTTGTTTCATTGAGTTGAATAGGAGTGAATGCCGCAAAGTAGTCTTCGCCTTTGGTATTGGTGTAGCTACCCACCATGGTGAGACCCGATAAGGCTTGTGAGATAACTTCGTTGCTGTTGTCTATGGTGTCTTGTTCAAGCCCAAGTATCTTGGCGGCATGGTCACTACCGACCAGCAACAGCTTAATATCATCTGGTTTGCCGTCAGTGATGAGTTTAGTGATTCCCTTGATGGGAAGCCTGAACATGGCATAACTGTGAAGATAACCTTGCTGGATAATCGGTGCACCAAGCCACGCGTACTGTTGGTCATCTTGTAGGGCAAAATCGGAAATAACCACCGGGGTGTACTCTTCGTTTTCTTTGCGCTTGTGAGTGACTTCAGATTTCAAACGATCAAAGGTTTCGCCAAGGATCTGAGTTGAAAACTCGCCCGTTTCTAAATTTGTGCCGTAATAGCGATTTTTATAGACGGAGTAGGTGACGTTGCCTGCAAGATCGACCAGTATGATGTCATCAAAATCTGAGCGTTTCAGGTGCTCCATAAACGCCCTATGATAGCGCTTGTGTAGAAGACGGTAGCGCTCACTTCCTACATAACTACTAGAGTCTGGAAGGATTGCTGTTTTTACTTGATTGCCTGAACCTTGAATATAGCGTTCTTGCGCATGTTCTCTTGCTTGTTCTATATCGTCACCGAGGCGCTGGAACGCATTTACCAGTCCATAGAATCGTCCTCCACTGGCATAAGCGAGTTCTGAACGTACGAATCCCATGACTTCAGACTCTTGAGCTTGAAAGTAGTTGATCAACTGTTGTTTTTTAGTATCTCTTATCGATACCAGATGAGAGGTACTTTGATCTTTTAGATCCTGACTGTGTGCGTTGAGAAAGAATAGCGCGATGACCGTCAAGGGTGTAATGCTGAGCACCAAAAAAGCCATCATCAAGGTGTTTTGCAGTCGCTTGAATTTCTGTTTTCGATACAACTTGAACATATTTATCGCTTAGCTCTCGGTATGACGAATTAAGAAAGAGTTAACCTTAGCAATTTAATGACTTTTTTTTCTTTGACAAGTAAGTTGGCGATAAACCGTGTTGAGTAACACAAAAATAACGTATGCAAGCAGCTTTGCTGTGTAAGAAAGGGCCTAGTGAAGCGAGTTATTTAAATGAATTCAATTGGTTGGTAAAAGGCTTGAGAACACCAACCAATTGGATTCTTGATGACTTATTTTGTTGCGTGATAGATAGCAAACTTACGATTTTTATCGACTGTATGACAGTGACCAAATTGCTGCTCAATAATAGGGGGGTATTTGAGGAAGCTATTAGCAACAATCATTAACTGCCCGTTGTTATTCATATAGTTAGGTGCCTCAGACAATAAGGTTTCTGTTGCTGAATAACTGGTATCTAAGCCAGCGTGAAACGGAGGATTACTGATAATAAAGTCGAGTCCCGGCGTGACATCTGAGTAGACGTCTGACGCAAATACCTGACCTTCTAAATTATTTGCTAATAGAGTTTGCTTGCTCGATTCAATGGCAAAGGCATTGATATCACACATATTGAGTTCAATATCGTTATATTTTAGCCCCATGTAAGCGCCAATAACACCGGCACCACAACCAAAGTCGAGCACTTTACCTTTCAGTTCAGGTAGGTTGTTCAGGAGCAACTGACTACCACCATCAAATTCACCGTGACTGAAGACGCCTGGCAGGCTTTTAACTGTGATGGGTAATCCATTGAGCTCTACGTGGTAGCTTTTAAACCAGTTTTCAAGCTCAAATGACTCAGGCGCTGATTGACACATGCCCCAGTAAAAAGAGCAACGTCGAGCTGAGTCATATTTGTTCATTGGTCCGTAAGGCTTGAACATTTTTTCGATGCTCTTTACGCCAGAGCGATTTTCACCTACAACAGCAATCTCAGTGTCGTTGCCAAGTTTTGCTAGTGCCATTTCCAGTAGCATTTGCGCTTCGGCTTTCGCTTTTGGCCAGTAGAGTAAAATCATATCGGCATCAATGTCACTCGATAATAAAGCGCCGAACAACGTCGTGATTTTACTTGAAGAGCTTAACATGCGGTAGGTGATGTAATTACTGGTAAATACTGTCACCTTGTCGCAGTGTTTACTAAGCTCGATAGGGAACTGATCTTCTATTTCGCCGATGACCAATACACGCTTTTGTGCGAAGTATTCGAGTTGCCTTTCCGCGATTTGACTAGGTGCGATGTAGGTTGCCATGACGAGTTATCTCTGGAAGTAAAAAGGGAGGGGATTCTCTCACAAAGCCCTCCCTGAAAAAAGTGTCTAGCTGTTATCTTGTCCGTCTAAGAAGTCTTTAAATTCTTCTTCGTACATATTGAACAGAACCATAGTGATGGCAAAGATAAGAGGGCCGTAAATTAATCCAATTAAGCCAAATAGATGAATACCACCTAAGAGAGAGAAGAATATCATCAGAGTATTCATACCCGCACTTCCCTGCATTAGCAGCGGGCGTAGTACGTTATCAATAGAGCCGACGACAGCGATGCTCCAGACAGCTAAGAACAAGCCCCATGTGGTATCGCCAGTAATGAGCAAGTAAGCGGTAGCTGGTATCCATATAAGTGCGGTCCCTACAACAGGAATAAAGGACGCAAAGCCCATCATTGTGCCCCAAAACAGCCCAGGGAACCCTGCCATCCACATACCAAAACCACCTGCAGCTCCTTGAGCTATCGCGGTCAAGAATGATCCCATGACCGCTGATTTAGACACTTTTTCAATCTCATTTAATAGGCGATCTTCTTGACTGCGCGAGAACGGCAGAATATGGCGAATCGCAGCGATGATTTTGTCGTGGTCACGCAATAGGAAAAACAGAACAAATAACATCAAGAAGAAGTTCATCAGGAAGTTTGTTGCGTCACCAAGAATTTTTGCACTAGTCGCAACTAAATTCGAACCTAGCGAAGTCGCAAATTCAGCCGCTTTCTGAGCAATATCTTGTGCGTTAATTGCGTCAAAAGGTAGGTAGTCATTGATAAAAGACAACCCTTTCTTTACCCAAGGGTGCGCGATAACCTCTTGAATACCACCGCCAGTGACCCATTGATACATGTTTTGAGAGAACACGGAACCCTGTTGAACGATAGCACTAAACACCAAAAGTAGAGGCATAACGATAATAAACGTCAATACAATACATGAGAGCAAGGCGACGACGTTCTTGTGCTTCGGCATTTTGCTCTCAATCCACTCATGAATTGGGAACATCAACAGAGAAAGGATGAACGCCATAACAATGGAGTTCATATAGGGTTCAACTAATAAATAACAAGCAAACGCTGCAAACAGAAGGGCAAGGATCAGTACCCAGTGGCTAGCAGTCACATTCATTTTATTTTTCACAACGTTTCCTCAGACCTTCTTAAAGAAGGGGTAATGACTTTATGACAAACACCTACAGACGAGGCGTTTTTACTTAGTTATAGTGGTCATATAATGGACGCAAAATGTTGATCGATCAACGTTAATTACTTTTCATTCATTGGCTTTACGGAGGGGATATGGGGTGTTGTAGCGACGACAAGAAGTGTCAATCGAATAAGCGTCAAAAACGTGCTATTCCTTGGTTTTCTCTGACCATTGCAGTGCTCATTATTCTGGCGCTGTTTAATTGGCAGGCATAAAAAAGGGCTGATTAATCAGCCCTTAAGATATTTTTCAATGCTTGCTTATGCTTCGCTAGCAATGATGGCGAAACTGCGATCAGCTGCTTCTAATGTCGCATCGATTTCTTTAGAGCCGTGTGCCAACGATGTGAAGCTGGCTTCAAATGCTGATGGGGCTAGGTAAACACCGTGGTCTAGCATTAAGTGGAAGAAGCGTTTGAAACGTTCAACATCACACTTAGCCACCTCTTCATAGCAAGTGATAGTTTCTTGCTCAGTGAAGAAGAAGCCGAACATGCCACCTACTTGGTTCACGACTAGTGGTACACCGTGTTTGTCAGCAAGTTGCTTAAAGCCATCAGCAAGTTGTTTGGTCTTGTTCGCTAGGCGTTTTTCATTACCTTCTTCAGAAAGTAGCGTCAAACAAGCGTAACCTGCCGCCATCGCAATTGGGTTACCTGACAGCGTACCTGCTTGATAAACAGGACCTGTCGGTGCGATGTATTGCATCACTTCTTTACGACCACCGAAAGCACCAACTGGCATACCGCCACCAATGATTTTACCGAGCGTGGTTAGGTCTGGCTTAATGTTGTAATGTGCTTGTGCGCCACCTTGAGCAACACGGAAACCTGTCATTACTTCATCAAAAATAAGTAGAGCACCTTCGTCATCGCAAATCTGACGTAGACCTTCATGGAAACCCTCCACTGGCGGAATACAGTTCATATTGCCTGCAACAGGCTCTACGATAATACAAGCGATTTCGCCTTTGTTTGCTTCAAACAGAGCTTTAACGGAATCTAGATCGTTGAAACGTGCAGTCAGTGTGTATTTAGCAAAGTCAGCTGGTACACCTGGAGAGCTTGGTTGTCCAAGTGTTAGTGCACCTGAACCAGCTTTAACCAATAGACTATCTGCATGACCGTGGTAGCAACCTTCGAATTTAAGAATTTTGTCACGACCAGTGTAGCCACGCGCTAGACGAATCGCACTCATGGTTGCTTCTGTACCAGAACTTACCATGCGCAGTTGTTCCATTGATGGAACCAACTTGCGAACTAATTCCGCCATGTTGATTTCCATTTCAGTTGGTGCACCGAAACTTAATCCACGTTGCGCTGCATCAATCACTGCATCACGAATTGCAGCGTGGTTATGGCCTAGAATCATAGGACCCCATGAACCTACGTAATCAATGTACGCTTTACCATCAGCATCAAAAATCAATGGACCATCGGCACGTTCGATAAAAATAGGTGAACCACCTACGCCGTTGAAGGCACGAACCGGAGAGTTAACACCGCCCGGGATGGTCTGTTGCGCTTTTTCATACAGCTCAGCTGATTTGGTCATGGAAAGTTCCTCTTTGCTTGTTCGGACCAAGTTGAGCAGCATTGTACATCTCCGCACAGATTCTAGTAGTGTTTTGAGCACATTTTCGTAAATTAGCGTTTGAATCTGCTGTAAAGCTAATTTGCTTTTGCGTAATACTTGAACGAAGCAGTCAGGTATTAGATAATCTGGTGCAATAACTTTAAAAATTATATGCAAGGTCTGGTGAGCAACTGGGCCGTCGTTTTTCATCGCAGGGGATATCTGCCCATCATTAGGTTGTGGTAGGGTGTTATTTGCGATTGAGTAGCAAGAGAGGTTCCCGTGAGTGATGTAGCTATTCCTTTAGATTTTTCAGATGCCGCGGCAACGCGTGTACAGACCCTAATTGCAGAAGAAGAAAACCCACAGCTTAAGCTTCGTGTTTATATTACGGGTGGCGGTTGTAGTGGCTTTCAATATGGCTTTACGTTTGATGAGAACGTGAACGAAGGGGACACGACTATTGAGAAATGTGGTGTAACTCTAGTGGTTGATCCAATGAGCCTGCAATATTTAGTCGGTGGTGTGGTTGATTATACTGAGGGACTAGAAGGTTCTCGTTTCTTCGTGAATAACCCAAATGCGACAACAACCTGTGGATGTGGCGCATCGTTTAGCGTATAGCAGATAAAAAGGCGAACCATGTGTTCGCCTTTTTTGATCTAGCTTTCAACACTGTGAAAATTCCCCCATCAAGAACAGATTAGGAGAGAAGTTTAGTTGTCTATTTCTCTAGGCTGAGTAAAGTAGTTCAGTCACCACATTAAACATAGGATGTCGTTTAATGTTTGATTGCTAATAATTTTTTAGAACTAGTTGCCCTAGAGCAACGTACCTAACCGTTAGCGTCAAAAACACAATTATAAGGAAATGATTATGCCAATCAGTCAATCTGGCAGTTTTTTTTCGAAACGTCCTTGGCTTATTTCTCTGCTCTGTATCTTCATACTTAGTGTGTGGCTAGGTTTAGGCGTGTTAAAAGCTGAAGAAAATCAATCTACCGCACCTTCCGATGATCCTGCGCCTCTAGCTCGCGTCGTATATCAAACTTTTAATGCTCAACAAGTCGAGAAGAAAATCGATCTCTACGGCCGAACAGCGCCAGATCGTACCGCGAAATTGGGTGCTGAGATTGCAGGTAAGATCACTAAACTGAATGTACGAAAAGGTGATTCAGTTAAAGCAGGTCAGTCAATCGCTCAAATCGATCTCGGTGATTTGCAGATACGCTTAGAGCGTGCTCAAGCGATGCTAAATGTCAGACAGCAAGAATTCAATGCCTCTAAATCTTTAAAAAGCAAAGGACTTCAAGGAGAAGTGGCTTACTCAACCGCTGCCGCAAATTTAACTGAAGCGAAAGCTATGGTGAGTGCGGCGAAATTGGCATTACGCAATACATCAGTCAAAGCTCCATTTACCGGTATTGTCGACCATCTATATATTGAACTTGGTGATTTTGTTTCGGTTGGTGATCCTGTGGCGACGCTGATTGATTTAAAAACGTTGATCATCGAAGCGGATGTTAGTGAGAGACATATTCAGCAATTGGTCACTAGCCAGCCATCGCAAATCCGCTTTATTAGCGGTGATGAAGTGACCGGAAAATTGCGTTATATCTCTCGAGTCTCTTCTGAGTCGACGAATACTTTCCCGATTGAAATTGAAGTGCCAAATCCTAATCAACGTATTCCTGCTGGTGTCAGTGCAGAGGTTGAACTTGCGTTAGATGAGCAACTAGCGATCAAGATTACGCCTGCAATGTTGGCGCTAGATGAAAGCGGCAACCTAGGGGTGAAAACTCTCAAGGAAAATAGAGTCGCCTTTATACCGATTCAGCTTGTTAAAGCTGAACAAGATGGCGTTTGGCTGACCGGGCTGGGTAAACAAGTAGATATTATTGTGCTCGGACAGGGGTTTGTTCGTGATGGTGACAGCGTTGAAGCGATCAGTGTTGAACAAGCCAATCAAATCGCCCAGCAGCAAGAGCAATAAGGAGCTGCCATGTTTGCATTAATTGATGCGGCGCTGTCTCGCTCCAGAACCATGTTGAGCTTACTGGTTCTAATCTTGATTGCTGGTATTGCGACTTATAACTCGATACCAAAAGAATCGAGCCCAGACATTACCATTCCTATCATTTATGTTTCTGTTAGCCACCAAGGTATTTCTCCTACTGATAGTGAACGACTGTTAGTTCGTCCTCTTGAAAAAGAGATGCGCTCCGTAGAGGGGGTGAAAGAGATGACGGCAACGGCTTCAGAAGGACATGGCTCAGTGACGTTGGAATTTAACGTCGGTGTCGATCTAGCCAAAGCGATGGCCGATGTCAGAGATGCGGTGGATTTAGCGAAACCTAAACTGCCTGATGGCAGTGATGAGCCGACGGTAAACGAAGTAACCCTTGCCTCAGAGCAACCTGTGTTATCAGTCGTTCTTTACGGTACTGTTCCAGAGCGCACCATTGTTCAACTCGCTCGCCAATTGCGCGATAAGTTGGAGAGCTATAGGCAGATCCTTGAAGTGGATATCGCGGGTGACCGTGAAGACATCGTTGAAATCGTTGTCGATCCATTGTTGATGGAGAGCTATGGCTTAGATCAGGGCGATATATACAATTTAATCGCATTGAACAATAAGGTGGTGGCTGCGGGTTTTGTCGATACTGGATATGGACGTTTTTCCGTTAAAGTGCCTTCCGTATTTGATAGCTTGAAAGATGTATTGGAGCTACCAGTTAAGGTCGATGGCAAACAGGTGATTACTTTTGGTGATGTGGCGACAGTGCGCCGCGCATTTAGAGATCCTGACAGCTTTGCTCGTTTAGATGGTCGTTCAGCAGTGGTACTTGATGTCAAAAAACGCTCGGGTGAGAACATTATTGAAACGGTAGATCTCGTTAAAGAGGTATTACGCCAAGCGCAAATGCTGCCGAAGTGGCCAAATAACCTTCTGGTGAAATTCACCAAAGATGAATCGAAAGACGTAAAGATCATGCTTAATGATCTCCAAAACAATATTCTTTCGGCCATCATTTTAGTAGTGATCGTCATTATTGCTATTCTTGGTGTACGCACGGCCTTGTTGGTAGGGATATCAATTCCCGGCTCTTTCCTAACGGGCTTATTGGTGCTCTCAGTATTTGGTTTAACGGTCAACATTATCGTGCTGTTTTCACTAATCATGGCCGTGGGGATGCTGGTTGATGGGGCCATTGTTGTAACGGAGTTTGCTGACCGTCGAATGCAAGAGGGTACGCCTCGTAAACAAGCTTATCGTGACGCTGCAAGGCGAATGGCTTGGCCAATTACAGCCTCAACGGCCACTACGCTAGCAGCTTTTGCGCCGCTATTATTCTGGCCGGACACCACCGGCGAATTTATGAAATTCCTACCGTTGACTCTTATCGCAACCCTTACTGCATCGCTTGTCATGGCACTGTTGTTTGTACCTGTGATCGGTGGTTTGATTGGCAAGCCTCAGTATGTTTCACAGAAGCGCCAGCAACAGATGGTTGCGTTACATAACGGTGAATTTGATCAAGCAACCGGTATCACTAAGCTCTATTACCACACACTAGATATTGCCATCGGTCACCCATTGAAAATACTGTTGTTGGCGATTTTGATGGCGATAGGGGTCGGGTTCGCCTACAACAAAGCGGGTCTAGGTGCCGAGTTCTTCCCTGAGGTAGATCCTCCTTACTTCAATGTAAAAGTGCGTTCTCACGGTGACTTATCGATCAAGGAGAAAGATGAAGTGATGAGAGTGGTGGAACAGGTAATGTTTAACCACAAAGAATTTGAGAGCGTCTATACCAAAACCGGTGGTAAGGATGAAATTGGTACGATTCAGATCACTCCGGTTGATTGGCAAGATCGTCGCCGTGTGAATGTTATTATCGAAGAGCTAAAGCAGACCACGGATCAGTTTGCTGGTGTCGAAATCGAGTACAAATTCCCAGATGCTGGACCGCCTGTTGAACACGATCTAGAAATTGAGCTCTCAGCGCGTTTCCCAGAAAAGCTCGATGAAGCCGCTAAAATGATACGTCGCTGGGCTGATGTTAACTCTAAGCTGACCAATATCAGTGATACCTCGAATAAGCCGGGTATTGATTGGCAAGTTGATATCAGTCGCGATGATGCATCACGGTTTGCTGCAGATGCGACTTTGGTTGGAAATACGGTACAGTTTGTCACTAATGGATTGAAAATTGGCGACTATTTGCCTGACGACTCGACGGAGGAGGTGGATATTCTCGTTCGATTCCCAAGTGACAAACGAGATATTGGCCGATTTGATGAGCTCCGTATCAAAACCCCAGCGGGATTGGTGCCTATTACCAACTTTGCAGAGATAACTCCTCAGCCTAAACAAGATACGATCAACCGTTTAGATGGCGTTCGTATTATTAGTGTTAAGGCTGATATGGCTGAAGGGTATAACCTCGCGGTCGAACTGCCAGGGTTTCAGCAGCAACTGAGTAATATCGATTTACCAGCCGGTATCGATTATAGAATTCGTGGTCAAAACGAAGAACAGAAGAACTCATCTGAATTCCTGCAAAGTGCGTTTTTGGTTGCACTAGCGGTGATGGCATTGATACTGATAACTCAGTTTAATAGTTTCTATCAAGCCTTCCTTATCTTAAGTGCCGTTATATTCTCGACAGTGGGGGTATTTGCAGGTCTGCTTATTTTCCAGCGACCATTTGGCATTATCATGTCGGGAATTGGGGTTATCGCTTTAGCTGGGATCGTCGTGAACAATAACATCGTGCTGATCGACACATATAACCAACTGCTAAAACGAGGTTTAGACAAGCGAGATGCCATATTGAGAACCGGAGTGCAGCGTTTGCGTCCCGTCTTATTGACTACAGTAACGACCATACTCGGCCTTATGCCAATGGTGCTGGAGATGAATGTCGACATCATTAACCAAAAAATAGAGTTTGGGGCTCCGAGCACTCAGTGGTGGTCGCAGTTAGCAACAGCTATCGCTGGTGGTTTGGCATTCGCGACAGTATTGACATTAGTATTAACCCCTTGCTTGTTAATGTTGGGCAAGCGAGAGGAGAAGCAATCTAAACCATCGATTTTCAAGCGTTGGCGCTTTAGTAAGAGAAAGCCTCCAGCAAAAGCGGCTTAAAAACATAGAGCCTTCAAATTTAAAAGCCTCCTTTGGGAGGCTTTTGTTATTTCTGCGGATAGCTTTGTTGTGAATTATCCAACTCAACGATAGGTTTGCGCGGTTTTTGGGGCTATTTGAAAGAATTTAATACTGAATTTTCATTAATATCCTTGTTGATCGTTTGGCTAGTGGTTCAAGCTTGTAACAAATGTTTGCAAAACGACTCATAAAAAGTGGAGTGTGTTTTTTGAGAACTTGATAGGGTTAGATCTTGTGCTAAGAAAGAGTTAAAGTTGTTGCGTAAACGAATGGTTTGTTATGACAAGCTAGGCGTGACATAGCCGAAAGTGAGTAATTTCGATTTAGGCTACGAATAAGACCTAACTATGTAATGCCAGCTCAGCAATAACCAAATTGCTGCGATAACTGGTAAGGAGACAATATGGCAGATTCAACCCCAGAAATGCTATCTGGTGCAGAGATGATCGTACAATCTTTGATTGACGAAGGTGTTCAACAAATCTTTGGCTACCCAGGTGGTTCCGTTCTCGATATCTACGATGCGCTGCATGAAAAGCGCGAAAATATTCAACACGTACTCGTTCGTCACGAACAAGCTGCGACTCATATGGCTGATGGCTACGCACGTGCAACCGGTAAACCTGGCGTTGTATTAGTGTGTTCTGGTCCTGGTGCAACTAATACGATTACTGGTATTGCAACCGCATACATGGACTCTATCCCTATGGTTGTTATCTCTGGTAACGTACCAAATAACCTGATTGGTAATGACGCATTCCAAGAATGTGACATGGTGGGTGTATCACGTCCTGTGGTCAAACACAGCTTTCTAGTACAACGTGCAGAAGATGTACCCGAAACATTAAAGAAAGCGTTCTATATCGCCTCTTCAGGTCGTCCAGGTCCAGTTGTTGTTGATGTTCCAAAAGATGTTATGAATCCGCAAATTAAGTTTCCTTACGAGTATCCGGAAACGATTAAGATGCGTTCTTACAACCCGACAATGACGGGCCATAAAGGACAAATCAAAAAAGCACTAAAAGCGATTCTAGAAGCGAAGAAACCAGTGCTTTATGTCGGTGGTGGTGCGGTAATGTCAGAAGCCGACCAGCATATTATTAAGCTAGCTGAAACGCTTAACTTACCTGTTATTAGTACTTTGATGGGGCTAGGCGCGTTCCCTGGTACCCACAAAAACGCACTAGGTATGCTGGGTATGCACGGTACCTACGAAGCGAACTTGGCAATGCATAATGCTGATCTGATTTTTGGTGTAGGTGTACGTTTTGACGATCGTACAACTAACAACCTTGATAAGTACTGCCCTAATGCCAAAGTGGTTCACATCGATATCGATCCATCGTCGATTTCTAAAAACGTTCGTGCTGACCTGCCGATTGTTGGCTCTGCAGATGTGGTGCTTGAGACCATGCTTAGATTGCTTGTGGAGCAAGGCGGAACGAATGATGAAGCTGCGCTTAATGCTTGGTGGGATGACATTGCAGGATGGCGAGCGCGCAACTGCTTAGGTTATGAGACCTCAGAAGAACGTATTAAACCACAACAAGTTATTGAAGTGTTGCACAAACTGACTGGCGGTGATGCGTATGTCGCGTCAGATGTTGGCCAGCACCAAATGTTTGCAGCGCTTTATTACCCATTCAACAAACCTCGTCGTTGGATCAACTCTGGTGGTTTAGGAACCATGGGCTTTGGCTTCCCAGCAGCCATGGGCGTGAAATTTGCACATCCCGATGAGGAAGTGGTGTGTGTCACCGGTGACGGCAGTATTCAGATGAATATTCAAGAGCTGTCGACGGCGATGCAATATGATGTGCCAATTAAGATCATTAACCTAAATAACCGTTTCTTAGGAATGGTAAAACAGTGGCAAGACATGATTTATCAAGGTCGTCACTCAAACTCATATATGGACTCTGTTCCAGACTTTGCTGCGATTGCAGAAGCTTACGGCCATGTAGGGATTCGAATCTCTAACCCAAGCGAGCTTGAGTCTGGTTTGAAGAAAGCGCTAGAAATGAAAGATCGCTTAGTATTTGTCGACATCAATGTTGACGAAACAGAACATGTTTACCCAATGCAAATTAAAGGGGAAGGCATGGATAAGATGTGGCTAAGCAAAACGGAGAGAACATAATATGAGACATATCATTTCACTACTAATGGAAAACCAACCGGGTGCACTTTCTCGAGTGGTAGGTTTGTTCTCTCAACGTGGTTATAACATCGAGTCACTCAACGTATCACCAACAGATGATGAAACCCTATCTCGTCTTAATATCACGACTGAGTCAGACGAAATGGAACTTGAACAGATTCAAAAGCAGCTCCACAAACTTATTGATGTTCTAAAGGTTCAAGAAGTAACTGAATTTGACCATATTGAGCGTGAGCTGATGATGGTGAAAGTAAAAGCCAGTGGTTTCGCTCGTGCGGAAGTAAAGCGTACTGCAGATATTTTCCGTGGTCAGATTGTTGATGTGACGGCTTCTCAGTATACCGTGCAACTAGCGGGCACCGCAGAGAAGTTGGATGCTTTTGTTTCAGCACTTTCTGAAGTGACTGATGTGGTGGAAGTTGCTCGAAGTGGTATCGTAGGTATTGCTCGTGGTGAGCGAGCACTTAAGCCATAGAGTTAAAGACGAACCACAGATATTAAAAAAGCGAGCACCAAGCTCGCTTTTTACGTTTAAAAGGACTTTAACCTTCTATTTCATGAAAAGGTGCAGGCTCTTCAATAATTGGTCTCATTTCTTCTTCAGGTTCGGCATTTTTAACCGGAGCTTCTGGCTGTTTTGTCTCTTCTACTGGAGCCTCGGTATTGAGTTTGTCTTGCTGCTCACTAAATTGGAAAGCACGAATAACTTGGTTTACCCCAGAGACGTTACGAGCGATTTCAGTGGCAACATCTGCATGCTCTTTAGAAACGTAACCGAGTAAGAACACTTCTTTGTCTTCAGTGATGACTTTAACTTTTACACCGTTAAGGCGCTCATCGGTCAGCAACGCTGACTTCACTTTTGTCGTTAACCAACTGTCATTACTGACACTAGTGAAGCTGATCGGATCTTTAATTCGAATTTGGTTATAAACTCGTTTAACGCCTTTTAAGCCTTTAACTTGCGCTTCGAGTTGGTTGCTTAGTGCTTGGGTCTTAGCTTGTCCCATCAGAACCACGGTACCGCGTTGAGAACTTGCAACCACACGTACTTGGCCTACGTAGGGGGCTTTATTACTCATCCCCGCAACTTCGGATTCTAATGAGTTATCGTTCCAAATTTCTTTTGTGGTTCGAGTATCAGTCACTAAATTGACAGTGGTTGCAGCGCCAGCGACAAACAAGCCCGCACATCCAGACAACATGATGCTAACCAATAGCAAAGTCAGAACTTTGTACATCTTCATGGTATTACTCTTCGTGGGAAGGGAACAGAACTTGGTCAATAAGATCGCATAAGCAATGCAGAGTTACCATATGCACCTCATGAATGCGTGCGGTTCTGTGAGATGGGATACGGATTTCAACATCATTCTCACCCAGCAGACCTGCCATTTCGCCGCCGTCCTTACCAGTAAAGGCGATGATGGTCATATCTCTAGTTACTGCGGCTTCCATCGCTTTGATGACGTTTTTACTGTTACCACTGGTAGAAATCGCAAGCAATATATCTCCAGCCTGACCAAAGGCGCGTACTTGCTTGGCAAAGATATCTTCAAAGTTATAGTCATTTGCTACTGCCGTCATAGTGGTGCTATCGGCAGTTAGAGTCATAGCGGGTAAGCTGGGACGTTCAGTTTCGAAGCGGTTCAGTAAACAAGAGACAAACTGTTGGGCGTTGGAAGCTGAGCCGCCATTACCACAGCAAAGAATTCTGTGACCGTTGAGTAGTGTTGCTACCATGGCTTGTGCAGCGTGGGTAATAACGTCAGGAAGCGCTTCTGCAGCCGCAATTTGAATTTGAATACTTTCAGTGAAACTTTCTTTAATGCTATCGCGCATGGTTATCCTTGAGTGATCGCGTTCTTTATCCAGTTAATGTCATTGCCTTGCTGATGAATGGCAACGACATCGAATCGAAAATCAGTATCGTAAGGCGATAAGCCGTTTTGCAGCAACCAAAGGGTGGCGGCTTTTTGAAGCTTTCGTGCTTTAGAGGGCGTCACCATCTCTTGAGCTAAGCCATACTGAGTGCTTTGACGATACTTTACCTCGACAAAGACAAGAGTGGAACCGTCTTGCATGATGAGGTCCAACTCACCGCATTTAGCGGTGTAATTCTCCGCTAAGGCTACCAGACCTTGTCGACCTAGATAGTCCTTAGCGAGAATTTCGTAGTTTTTGCCAACCGCTCTTTTATTGGCTGATCGGTTGTTCCACGGTAGCAGTGCCATCCGTACCTTCTTCCGTGTTAGGCGCTTGTGTCTCAGAGGCTTCCGTTACTTGAGTTGGCTTTTGACCATATACACCCCATGAAATTTGGCGCTGTACAACACAGTCAGAATCAACGCTCAATGTGCCAGTTTGGCCATCTACAGAATAACCTTGAACGGCTTTTAACTGCGGTAACTCTTTAGTTAATGAGTAAGCATCCATTCCCAATGCTTGCAGACGTTTCTCTGCATTCGAGCTCTTCGGCCAGAACTTGGTCATTTGTGCGTCAAGCTGAGGATCTTGGTCAATCAGCAGAGGGATATCACTGTAGACTACGCCAGTGAGATCCTCGTATTGACGTTTACTAGTGTGGCTGTGTGAATCAGCAAACAATTGAGGTTGCTTCGCATCTGGGTTAATCGCCACTTCAATAAACGGTTTGATCAACGTCAGATCTGCACTGTTAGCAACGATGTAAACAGAGTCAATATCACGGCGGCTACGTGGTTGATTCTCTAGCTTCATGCCTGTCAACGCTTCCATCTGGGCAATGCGTTGCTGACTTTGCTGAAGACCGAATACATTATTGATGGTTTTTTGCAGCTGAGCGCGATTTCCATATTGTGCAATAGCCACTTTGTTGTCACTGACTTTTGCCCACTCTTCTTCAAATGCTTTCACTACGCGGTCACCGAGGTTGCCTCTTGGTGCTAGGACTAGAGGATACTCATAGTTACCTTCAGAAAGATGAGCAGCGGCTTGCGCCACTTCTTGCTCTGGGGAAAGCGTTAGGTAACACATCATTTGTGATGGCTCTAACTCGCTAGGAATATTGAGTGCGAGTGCTGGAATTGGCGTTTCAGATTGTTTTTGTGCTTGCTGCAGTTTCTCAACGTTTTCTTTGATAAGTGGGCCAACAATGAAGTCCACTTCATTGGCAATTAGTTGTGCCTTGATATCTGCTGGAGCTGTTTCATTAGTATCGATAACGGTAAAAATCGCTTCTGGGTCGCGCTGCTCATCGTCCATCATTGCCATCATAAACCCATCACGAACCAGCTGCGCTTGTTTCGCATATTTGCCCGTTAATGGAAGCAACAGTGCAGTGCTGTGAGGCGTCGTGATCTCTAAACTTAAAATGTCTAAGATACTTTGCGGGGTATATTCAGCAGCGGGATGGTCTGGGTTCTCGGCCAACCAGTTCTTTAAGGTATTTTGTAGCTGTGGAAGGCTACCACCTAGTGCTTTCATATAAGTTGCAAGCTGTAACCAGCCATCAAGAACTTCTTCTTTAGGTTCTGCGACTAGGGTTGAAAGCTGCTCAGCAGAATACTGGTTGAGGTTATTCCAAATCTCATCATTGATGCCTTGCTGCTCTTCGCGTGGAGCGAAACCTGACATGGCAATCAATTCTCGGCTAGCCTCAAAGTAGCGGCCTAATTGGGCCAGACTTTGCGCTCTTAACTCGTAGTAACGTTGCCATTGCTGTTGGGCAAGAGGCCATTCCGCAGGGAAGTTCAGTTGTAGATACGCATCCTGTGCATTGCCTTGCGCTAGGTTAAGCTCGGCACGAGCTAACTGCCATTCTGCTTGCTGAATAACGGTTAGGTTTTGTTTGGCTAGACGATTAGAAAGTCGCTTAGCTTGTTCGTAGTTGCCTTCTTGAATCGATGCTTTGAACGCTAGAATTAGCCATTCATTAGCAAAACCACCTTGATCGGCATCGGCACGCATTAAGTACGTTTCAGAAGATGCGGTTGGAGCAAGGGTGATATCAACACTCGTTGGGGCGCTTGGCTGAGTAGAACAAGCGGCAATGGACAAAGCCAATGCAATTGGAGTCAGTAGGCGTGTTACACTATTTCTCTTTGGGTTCATCATTGCCATGAGCTCTTTAATCACTATTCGTGTAAAATCATTATATTAATCGTTGAAGTGCTGGTAAACAAATGACAAGCAACAAAACCACTTATATTGAGCAACCAACGCTCTTTATTGTACCGACTCCTATTGGAAATCTCGGTGATATCACACAAAGAGCGCTCGATGTCTTAAACAGCGTCGATATTATTGCTGCTGAAGATACTCGTCATACGGGTAAACTTTTATCGCACTTCAATATTCAAACTAGGACATTTGCGCTCCATGATCACAATGAGCAGCAAAAAGCACAAGTTTTAGTCGATAAATTGTTAGCGGGCGAATCCATCGCATTGGTTTCAGATGCGGGTACGCCACTGATCAGCGATCCAGGGTACCATTTAGTGTCTCAATGTCGTCAAGCGGGCGTTAAAGTTGTGCCATTACCTGGTGCGTGTGCCGTAATAACTGCCTTGAGCGCCTCAGGTCTACCATCTGATCGATTTAGCTTTGAAGGTTTCTTGCCTGCAAAAAGCAAAGGTCGTAAAGACAAGTTTATGGAAATCGCTAAGGCAGAGCGTACCTGTATTTTCTATGAGTCACCACATCGAATCACTGAGTCGTTGGCAGATATGCTTGAAGTTCTTGGTCCGGAGCGTGAAGTTGTATTGGCACGCGAGCTGACAAAGACTTACGAAACCATACAGGGCCTGCCATTAGGTGAATTGGTTGAATGGATTGAAGAAGACGAAAACCGCAAGCGCGGTGAGATGGTTTTATTGATTCATGGATACCGCGAACCCGTGACGGACACGCTACCAGACGAGGCGACTCGAACCTTAGCGATCTTAGTTAAAGAGCTACCATTGAAGAAAGCTGCGGCAGCGACGGCAGAGATTTATAACCTGAAAAAGAACGCATTATACAAATGGGGTTTAGAAAACCTTGAGTAATTGCTCGCGCTCCGCTACAATCCGCGCCCTGAAGTTGACTGGATAGTCGCTGCTTCGTTGACGTCCCCTTGAGCTTGTCTTGGGGGAGACTGACGGAGGGGAGGAACGTCCGGGCTCCACAGAGCAGGGTGCCAGGTAACGCCTGGGGGGCGTGAGCCCACGACAAGTGCAGCAGAGAGAAGACCGCCGATGGCTCCATTTCTTCGGAAGGAGCACAGGTAAGGGTGAAAGGGTGCGGTAAGAGCGCACCGGACGACTGGTAACAGTTCGTTGCAAGGTAAACTCCACCCGGAGCAAGACCAAATAGGCTTCCACATTGCGTTGCTCGCGTATGGAGGCGGGTAGGTTGCTCGAGCCAGTGAGCGATTGCTGGCCTAGACGAATGGCTATCACCGCTTCGGCGGATACAGAACCCGGCGTACAGGTCAACTTCACCTATTATAAAAAAACCCATTACAAATTGATTTTGTGATGGGTTTTTTGCTTTTTTATCACCTATCTTTACGTTAGGCTGAACTTAACCAGATGACGTTACTGAAGGAAATCAGTACACTTGTCTACTTTGCCTTTAGCAACTCTCGAGATCACCAATGAGCGAATCATTCCAACACATTTCGGTACTACTTCATGAATCTATCGATGGCTTAGCCATTAAACCTGACGGTATCTATATCGATGGGACGTTTGGACGTGGTGGTCACAGTCGTCAAATTCTTTCACAATTGGGTGAAAATGGTCGCCTTTATAGTATTGACCGAGATCCTCAAGCGATTGAAGAAGCGGGTAAAATCGATGACCCACGATTCACCATTATTCACGGCCCGTTTTCTGGTATGGCAGAATATGCGGAACGCTATGATTTAGTTGGTAAAGTTGACGGTGTGTTGCTGGACTTAGGTGTCTCTTCACCACAACTGGATGATGCGGAACGTGGTTTTAGCTTTATGAAAGATGGCCCACTGGATATGCGCATGGACCCAACATCAGGTATGCCGGTTTCTGAATGGTTGGCTCAGGCTGAGCTAGATGATATCACTTGGGTTATTCGTGAATTTGGTGAAGATAAGCACGCTCGTCGAATCGCTAAAGCGATTGTTGCTCATCGTGAAGATGAAGAGAAAGAGCCACTTACTCGCACAGGCCAGCTAGCGAAGTTAATTTCTGACGCGGCACCAAAAAGCTTCAAAGAGAAGAAGCACCCAGCGACACGTTCATTCCAAGCGTTTCGTATCTATATCAACAGTGAACTTGAAGAGATCGATACTGCTCTAAAAGGAGCGGCAAGCATTCTAGCACCAGAAGGTCGTTTATCTGTTATCAGTTTCCACTCGTTGGAAGATCGCATGGTAAAGCGTTTTATGCGTAAAGAAAGTAGAGGCCCTCAAGTGCCTCACGGTATTCCGATGACGGAAGATCAAATTCGTGCCTTGGGGAGTGCAAATCTAAAAACAATTGGTAAAGCACTTAAACCATCCGATCAAGAAGTTGAAATGAACACGCGATCACGCAGCTCTGTACTTCGAGTTGCAGAAAAACTGTAGCGGACAAGTGGATGTCTAACGAGCCAAAACACAACTTAGCCAAACTCATCGGGATAGATATCATAACGGTGGGTCGAGTTCCTTTAATGGTACTGCTATTAATATTCGCGTCAGCGATGGGGGTCGTCTTTGCTACTCACCATACTCGCCAGGCAATAAACCAAAAAGATGTGGCGCTCCAAGAGCGTGAAAGGCTTGATAATGAATGGCGCAACTTACTTCTTGAAGAAAATGCGTTGTCTGAACATAGTCGAGTCCAAGCGATGGCAAAGCAAGAACTGGATATGAAGCGTCCTGATGC
Organism: Vibrio sp. ER1A; assembly: GCF_000733315.1. Lineage (NCBI taxonomy): Bacteria > Pseudomonadati > Pseudomonadota > Gammaproteobacteria > Vibrionales > Vibrionaceae > Vibrio > Vibrio sp. ER1A. The sequence goes on along the minus strand of NZ_JPJA01000002.1, from coordinate 86,400 downwards.
TGACAAGGAAGTAGTGGTTTCCCTGAAATGAAAGGCAAAAAAGTTGTAAAACCCTCCAACAAGAAGAAAAGTACACAAACTGCGGAAGCTCCAACGCTGATTGCATGGCGCTTTCGTCTCATCTTAGGTTGTGTGTTATTAATCTTCACTGCACTGGTAGCCAGAATCGGCTATATCCAAGTTATCGAACCGGATAACTTAATCAAGCAAGGTGATTTACGTTCGGTTCGCGTTAAAGCACTTCCCTCTGCCCGCGGCATTATTTCAGATCGCAATGGCGAGCCCTTGGCGGTCAGCGTTCCAGTTCAAGCGGTATGGGCAGATCCTGCTACGATATTTAAAGATAATGGTTTGGCAAAACTTGACCGTTGGCATGCCCTAGCGGATGTACTCGGTCTTGACCGACAGGCCCTTATCAATAAGATTGAGAAAAACAAAACTCGCCGCTTTATCTATCTGCAACGCCAAGTCAGCCCTGCCATGGCAAAGTACATCAAAGAGTTAAAACTCTCGGGAGTTGGACTGAAAGCTGAATCTCGTCGCTATTACCCTGCTGGTGAAGTCAGCGCGCACTTAGTTGGGGTCACTGGCATTGATGGTCATGGTCTCGAAGGGGTGGAACGCAGCTATGATAAATGGCTGACAGGTGAGGCGGGTAAACGCATTATTCGTAAAGACCGTTATGGTCGAGTCGTAGAAAATATCTCTCTAGAGGAGCGCGAAGAAGGTAAGCCGCTCGAACTTACTATTGACCAGCGTTTGCAAGCGATTGCTTATCGCGCAGTAAAACAAGCCGTTGCTGATTACCGCGCGACCTCAGGCAGTGCAGTGATTATTGATGTGAAGACTGGCGGTGTGTTGGCTATGGTCAATGCACCATCATACAACCCTAATAATCGCTCCTCTCGTCAATCCTTTACCATGCGTAACCGAGTGATAACCGATGCGATGGAACCGGGTTCGACTGTTAAACCGTTTGTTGTGTTAGCCGCTTTAGAAGCGGGTGTAGCCGATGAAAATACCGTGATTGATACCGGTAATGGCATCATGCAAATTGGTGGGAGTCGTGTTCGTGATACTTCAAAAGTTGGTAAGGCTAACTTGGCGAAGATTCTTCAAAAGTCCAGTAACATCGGTGTGGCTAAACTTGCGTTGGAAATGCCACTGCAAGAGTTATTGGGAATGTATAGCTCGATCGGTTTTGGCCAGCTTTCTGGGTTGAACTTAGTCGGCGAAACCACCGGTATTTTCCCTAACCGTCGCCGTTGGTCTCAATTTGAAATAGCCACACTTGCCTTCGGCTATGGTATTTCGATTACTCCACTGCAATTAGCGCATGCCTATGCGACATTAGGTAATGGTGGGTTGTATCAACCAGTGCATATTATTGAGAACAACCAGCAAGATCTATCGAAGCAGGTCATAGACCATCACTACGCGGTTGAAGTATTACACATGCTAGAAGCGGTAACTCAACCTGGTGGTACAGCGACGCGTGCTGCCGTTCCTGGGTATCGTGTTGCAGCCAAAACAGGTACATCACGAAAAGCAGCCGCTGGTGGCTATAGTGACGAATACGTGGCAATTACGTCGGGTGTTGCTCCTGTGAGTGACCCTCGCATTGCGCTTGTTGTGGTGATTAACGAACCACAAGGTGATCAGTATTATGGTGGTGCTGTTGCAGGCCCAGTATTCTCAGAAATTATGAAAGGCTCGCTGCAAATATTAAATGTAGCGCCTGATGAAAATCAGTTTCAAAAATAGGTGAAAACAATGTTGACCTCTTTGACATTGGCAAAACTGCTAAAACCTTGGATTAGCGAAATGGAAAGCTCAGTGAGCTACTTGTCACTTGATGACATAGTCGTTTCCAATTTGGAATTAGATAGCCGGGCTATTAAACAAGGCGATAGCTTCGTCGCGATCATTGGTCATACTGTCGATGGCCGTCTGTTTATCGAAAGAGCAGTGCAAGCAGGCGCTACGTCTGTGCTGGCTCAAGCAGACAGTGAGCATAAGCATGGCGAAGTGACCTATATTGGTGAAGTGCCAATTCTCCATCTCTACCAACTCGACACGCTGCTTTCTGTCATCGCGGCACGCCTATATCAATATCAGCAACAAGTCATTGGTGTAACTGGGACGAATGGCAAAACCACCATCACCCAGCTTATTGCTCAATGGATTGATTTACTCGGTGATAAAGCCGCTATTATGGGCACGACGGGCAATGGCTTCTTAGATCAGCTTGAAGAGGCAAAAAACACCACAGGCAGTGCCATTGATGTACAGCGAATCTTAGCAAAGTTAGATCAGCAAGGTGCGAACTATACAGCGATGGAAGTGTCTTCTCACGGCTTAGTTCAAGGTCGCGTTGCCGCTGTGCCATTTAAGTTAGGTATTTTTACCAATCTGAGCCGTGATCATCTCGATTATCATGGCACAATGGAAGGATACGAAGCCGCCAAGAAGCTCCTGTTTACCGGCCATCATTGTGAACATGCGGTTCTCAATATTGATGATGTCGTTGGTCGCCGTTGGTTGACGGAACGAAGTGATGCCATCGCGGTGTCTGTGGAAGGACGTCAAGAAGGTGAAAGAGGGCTGTGGGCAACAACAGTAGAATACAGCGATAGCGGAATCTCACTTGAATTCGATGGTTACTTTGGGCAAGGCAATCTGCATGCACCACTGATTGGTCAATTTAACGCTAGCAATCTCATGTTGGCGTTTGCGTCGTTATTAGCGCTTGGCTTTGATATCGAACATCTGCAACAAACTGCGCCGAAACTGCAACCAGTGCTTGGCAGAATGGAACTATTCCAATCCACCAATAAACCTAAAATAGTTGTCGACTATGCTCACACTCCCGATGCTCTTGAAAAAGCGCTGTTGGCGTTGCGAGTACATTGTGAAGGTAAACTTTGGGTGATTGTCGGCTGCGGTGGTGATCGAGATAAAGGTAAACGACCAATGATGGCGGCGATCGCTGAACGCTTAGCTGACTACGTTATTCTTAGTGATGATAATCCTCGAAGTGAAGACCCTGCTGCTATTGTCGAAGATATGTTGGCCGGTATGAGCCAACCGCAAGCTGCTATTGTTGAACACAAACGGTTTGATGCGGCGCAGGTGGCGATGAACCAAGCTGAGGCATCGGACATTATTTTACTCGCCGGTAAAGGTCATGAAGACTATCAGGTTGTTGGTACCGAAACGGTGCATTACTCAGACAGAGAATCGGCCGCAACATTATTGGGACTTACATTATGATTGCATTAACACTATCTGACATTGCCAATATTGTTGAAGGTACGCAGAGTGGCGGTGAGGTTCAAATCCTAGAAGTCACGACAGATACTCGTGCGATTCAGTCTGGAGCACTGTTTATTGCGTTAGTTGGTGAGCGCTTTGATGCTCACGATTTTTGCCAGCAAGCTGCTGATAAAGGTGCCGCCGCACTTATTGTTGAACGTCAACTGGATATTGATATTCCGCAGGTTATCGTAGCAGATAGTAAAGTTGCACTTGGCTTATTAGGGGCTGAAGTGCATCGTCGTTGTGGGACAAAAACTCTTGCCATTACTGGTAGCTGTGGCAAAACCACAGTAAAAGAGATGGTGGCGAGTATCTTATCTGGCCTTGGACAAGTGCTATACACAGCTGGCAACTTCAATAATGATATTGGTGTTCCACTGACATTACTTCGCAGCACACCACAAGATGACTTTTCTGTTATCGAACTAGGTGCGAATCATATTGGCGAGATTGCTTACACCACGGCGCTGGTGAAACCTGATATTGCCATGGTTAATAATGTGGCAGAAGCGCACCTAGAGGGCTTTGGTTCTCTTGATGGCGTGAAAACTGCGAAAGGTGAAATTTACCAGGGTCTCACAGCCAACGGGACAGCGCTAATCAATCTCGATAGTCAAGGTGAGTCGATTTGGTCAGAAGTTTTACAAGATAAAAACCTTATAACGTTCTCTAAACAAAACACTAACGCCGATTTTTATGGCTCTGACATAGCGATGTCATCAGAGGGCTATCCGTTATTTACACTGCACACACCAATCGGCAATGTCGAACTGCAGTTGTCATTGCTAGGTGAGCATAATGTGGCGAATGCCGTTGCTGCGAGTGCTTTGGCGATTCAATGTGGTGCGACCTTAGAGCAAATCAAAATAGGTTTGCAATCGCTAAGTAAGGTTAAACGTCGTGTTGATGTCGAAAAACTTACTGAGCACATTACCTTAATTGATGACAGCTATAACGCCAGTGTGCCTGCGATGAAAGCGGCGGTTGACTTGCTTGCACAGTTTAAGCAAGGGCAGCGCTGGTTGATTCTGGGTAATATGGCAGAATTGGGGCATGAAAGTCTTGCACTTCACAAAGAAGTCGGACAACATGCTGCTCCTTTCGCATTTGAACATGTTTTGACCTATGGTGAAGATGCGAAGGTTATCAGTGACCTATGTGGTGGTATGCATTTTCAGAGTCACGACAGCATGCTTGAATATATCGAGCGCAATTTAACACAGCTAAACCAGACCTCTCATACCTTATTGGTGAAAGGGGCACTAAGTGCAGGCATGTACACCATTGCTAATGCACTGAAGGAGACTTACACATGATTATTTGGCTTGCGGAATTACTACAGCCATACTTTTCTTTTTTTCGACTGTTTGAATACCTGTCATTCAGAGCCATAGTCAGTGTGTTAACCGCTTTAGGGTTGTCCTTATGGATGGGACCTAAAATGATTGCTCGCCTGCAAATGTTGCAAATCGGTCAAGTTGTTCGTAACGAAGGTCCTGAATCGCACTTTAGTAAGCGCGGAACGCCAACCATGGGCGGCGTGATGATCTTGTTTGCGATTACATTAACAGTGTTGTTGTGGTCTGACCTAAGCAATCCTTATGTTTGGGCTGTATTGGTTGTTTTACTTGGCTACGGCGCAGTGGGTTTTGTCGACGATTATCGCAAAGTTGTCCGTAAGAACACTGATGGTTTGATTGCTCGTTGGAAGTATTTTTGGCAGTCAGTTATCGCTCTGTTCGTGGCTTTCGCTTTATATGCCCATGGACAAGATACGGCTGCAACTCAACTGGTTGTGCCTTTCTTCAAAGACGTAATGCCGCAGATGGGGCTGTTTTATATCGTCTTCACCTATTTTGTTATTGTAGGCACAAGCAACGCTGTAAACCTGACGGATGGTTTGGATGGCTTGGCTATTATGCCGACAGTACTTGTAGCGGCGGGTTTTGCGGTTATTGCTTGGGCTACGGGCAACGTTAACTTCGCTAACTACCTACATATTCCTTATATCCCATATACCTCAGAGTTGGTCGTTGTATGTACCGCAATGGTTGGTGCTGGCCTTGGTTTCCTTTGGTTTAACACGTATCCAGCACAAGTGTTTATGGGTGATGTTGGCTCACTGGCACTTGGTGGTGCACTTGGTGTGATTGCGGTGTTGGTTCGTCAAGAGTTTGTGCTTGTTATTATGGGCGGTGTATTCGTAATGGAAACGCTGTCGGTTATTCTTCAGGTAGGTTCATACAAACTGCGTGGCCAGCGTATTTTCCGTATGGCGCCTATTCACCACCACTACGAGCTAAAAGGATGGCCGGAACCACGTGTTATTGTTCGTTTTTGGATTATTTCAATCGTACTAGTTCTTATTGGATTAGCCACTCTTAAAGTACGTTAGAAACGCAGTAGGACAATCAGTTCATGGATTCTTGGCAAGACATAAAGCAAGTCGTTGTAGTTGGGCTCGGTATTACCGGGCTCTCTGTCGTTAATCATGTTAGTAAAAACCATCCTGACGTGACTGTTCGTGTGATGGACAGTCGGGAGAACCCTCCCGGTGTTGAGCAGTTGCCAGAAGGAGTAGAGCTGCATGCTGGAAGCTTTAATACTGAGTGGTTGAGTCAAGCAGACCTGATTGTTTGCAACCCTGGTATTGCTTTGGCAACACCAGAAATTCAGCAAGCACTGGACAAAGGTATTCGCGTTGTTGGCGATATCGAACTGTTTGCGTGGGCAAATACCAAGCCTGTTATTGCTATTACGGGCTCTAACGGTAAAAGTACAGTGACCGATCTAACAGGGGCAATGGCCAAAGCTGCGGGTATCAACGTCGGTGTTGGCGGTAATATTGGTGTTCCTGCTTTAGATTTGCTGGAACTGAATGCTGACTTGTATGTCCTAGAGTTATCTAGCTTCCAACTCGAAACAACCTACTCACTAAAAACCAAAGTATCGACATTTTTGAATTTGTCCGAAGATCATATGGATCGCTACTATGGGATGGAAGACTATGCGCAAGCGAAACGACGTATTTTCTTCAATGCTGAATATGCTTTGGTGAATCGTGATGAGCCAGAGACTTCCCCTGAGCATGCCGAACTTCCTGTAGCAACGTTTGGTTTCAATGAGCAAGACTTCGGTCTGTGCGAAATCGACGGACAAGTCTGGCTAGTCGATAACGGTGAAACCATTATTTCCACCGACCAGCTTCGTTTGGTTGGCAAGCACAATTGGTCTAATGCGCTGGTGGCCTGCGCACTGCTCAAACTGAGCGATATCGACTACCGAAAAGGTTTGGCGTGTTTGGCTGAGTACACTGGTTTGAGTCATCGTTGCCAAGTGGTTGCAGATGAAAAGGGCGTCAAGTGGGTGAATGATTCTAAGGCTACTAACGTTGCGAGCACACTTGCAGCGTTATCTGGCTTAACCTTAGCGGGTAAACTGTATCTTTTGGTGGGTGGTGTTGGCAAAGGCGCTGACTTTTCTGAGTTAGCCAAACCCCTGTCTGAGCTGAATGTGAAGTTGTGCTGTTTTGGGAGAGATGGTGAGGAGTTCATGACGTTGCATCCATCGGCGGTTCGATATGACACGCTCAATAATGTCCTAGCCGACATTACACCCGAACTGCAAAAGGGTGATATGGTTATGTTATCTCCAGCTTGTGCAAGCTTTGATCAGTTTGCCAATTTTATGGCTCGTGGAGATGACTTTACTCAGCTGGCTCAGCAATTTTCAAAACAAGTTAGTTAAACGGACTCGCTACTATGTTCCATCAATTTCGACAAAGGGTAACAGGTTGGTTTTCACAACCAGCTCCTGATGCCCTCTATGATAGACAGTTAGTGTGGTTAGCGTTTGCATTGATGATTACCGGTTTGGTCATGGTAACATCGGCTTCTTTTCCTATTAGTTCAAGACTCACTGATCAACCATTCCACTTTATGTTTCGACATGCGATTTTCTTGGTGCTAGCGCTTGGGACATCGTCTATTGTTCTGCAAGTACCAACGGAAAAATGGTTTCGTTACAGTACTTATTTGCTTGCGTTGTCGATATTTCTTCTGGTCGTCGTATTGGCCGTCGGGAAGTCGGTTAATGGTGCCTCGCGCTGGATCCCTCTTGGGCTCTTTAACTTGCAGCCTGCTGAAGTCGCTAAATTGTCACTGTTCATTTTCATGTCGAGCTATCTAGTTCGCAAGCAAGATGAGGTAAGGCAATCCTTCTTTGGCGGCTTTATCAAACCTATCATGGTGTTTACTACCTTTGCTATTTTGTTGCTTGGTCAGCCTGACTTAGGAACCGTGGTGGTAATGTTGGTGACCCTATTTGGTATGCTGTTTATAGCGGGTGCAAAGTTGTCTCAGTTTATCGCGTTATTGGTGGCTGGTGTCGGTGCGGTTATTGCCCTGATCTTGGTGGAGCCCTATCGTGTTCGCCGAGTGACATCTTTCCTTGACCCATGGGAAGATCCTTTCGGAAGTGGCTACCAGCTAACACAATCATTGATGGCGTTCGGCCGTGGTAATTTGATGGGGCAAGGGTTAGGCAACTCGGTGCAAAAACTGGAGTACCTGCCTGAAGCGCATACTGACTTCGTATTTGCAGTTTTAGCTGAAGAGTTAGGTTTTATTGGTGTGCTTTTTGTGTTGATGTTGGTGTTTGCTTTGGTGATTAAAGCGCTGTACATCGGCAAGCGTGCTTTTGAGAAGAAGCAACTGTTTGGAGGTTATCTCTCTTTTGCGATCGGAATTTGGTTTGCTTTTCAAACGTTAGTCAACGTTGGTGCTGCTGCTGGTATGGTTCCTACCAAAGGTTTGACATTGCCCTTAATCAGTTATGGTGGTTCCAGTCTTATAATTATGTCCGTTGCGGTGTCGATACTGCTACGTATCGACCATGAATGCCGTCTGTTACCAGACATAGATGAACCTACACCTCAGGAAGCGCCTCCTGAGAAAGATAAGAAAAAAGCCAAAGATGAAAAAGAATAAACGTTTGATGGTGATGGCTGGTGGTACTGGTGGTCACGTGTTTCCAGGGCTTGCTGTTGCGCATCGACTACAGGAACAAGGTTGGGAGATTCGCTGGTTAGGAACGGCTGATCGTATGGAAGCCGACTTGGTTCCAAAGCATGGTATTGAGATCGATTTCATTAAAGTGAAAGGTCTACGAGGACAAGGAATTACCAAGCTTATTAAAGCGCCATTTCAGATATTTAGCGCTATATTACAGGCTAGAAAGCACCTAAAAAAATGGCAACCGGATGCCGTGCTAGGCATGGGTGGTTATGTGAGTGGCCCTGGTGGTATTGCGGCTTGGACCATGGGTATTCCAGTTGTATTACACGAACAAAATGGTGTAGCAGGATTAACCAATCAATGGTTGTCGAAAATTGCCAGGAAGGTATTTCAGGCGTTTCCAGGTGCATTTCCCAATGCTGAAGTAGTTGGGAACCCAGTAAGACAAGATTTAATTGATACTGAAGAACCGCAACAGCGACTTGAAGGCCGCGAAGGTGATATTCGTATTCTTGTCATGGGTGGCAGTCAAGGTGCACGTATTTTAAACCAGACGTTACCTCCAGTAATGGCAGAGCTTGGTTCAGGCTACATAATCCGTCATCAAGCAGGTAAAGGTAATAGCGAAGAAGTGGCTGAGCTATATCGCTCCAATGCAGTTGACAATGCAGACGTTACTGAGTTTATCGACGATGTTGCCCAAGCCTATCGCTGGGCTGACCTAGTAATTTGTCGCTCTGGTGCTTTGACTGTCTCTGAACTAGCGGCGGTCGGCGTAGGTGCCATATTTATTCCATTTATGCACAAAGATCGGCAGCAAGCGCTTAATGGTGATCACCTGGTGCACAGTGGCGCTGCCTATATGATTGAACAGCCGGATTTAACGGTAGAAAAATTGGCGCAACAAGTAAAACAGCTCGATCGACTGCAACTGCTAGAGCTTGCGAAGAATGCACGAAAAGCCGCTAAACTTGATGCAGATACACGCGTCGCCCAAGAAATTATCGAATTAACAAAATAGATTGACGAGATTTAATCCATGACACAGCAACATACTCAAGACCTAGCACAAATACGGGCCCTGATACCTGAAATGAGACGAGTGAAGTGTATTCACTTTGTCGGAATTGGTGGTGCTGGCATGAGTGGTATCGCAGAGGTACTGCTTAATGAAGGCTATCAGATTACCGGCTCAGATCTTGCTGAAAATGCTGTGACAGAGCGTCTGACTCAAAAAGGTGCCACTGTCTATATTGGCCATCAGGCGAGTAATATTGAAAACGCAAGTGTGGTAGTGGTATCTACGGCTATCGATCCAGAAAACCAAGAATTAGTTGCTGCAAAAGAGCAGAGAATTCCTGTAGTTCGCCGTGCTGAAATGCTAGCGGAACTGATGCGTTTTAGACATGGTATCGCGGTGGCTGGTACGCACGGTAAAACCACTACGACCGCACTGGTTACTCAGATTTATTCGGAAGCTGGAATGGATCCGACGTTTGTTAACGGTGGCTTGGTAAAGAGTGCTGGTACTAATGCTCGATTAGGCTCAAGTCGAATATTGATCGCTGAAGCGGATGAAAGTGACGCGTCTTTCCTTCATCTGCAACCGATGGTGAGTATTGTGACTAATATTGAAGCTGACCATATGGATACCTATGGTGGTGACTTTGATACGCTAAAACAAACCTTTATCGATTTCTTACATAACCTGCCTTTCTACGGTCAGGCGGTGATGTGTGTTGATGATCCAGTAGTTCGTGAATTGATTCCAAGTGTTAGTCGTCAAGTGATTACTTATGGTTTTTCTGATGATGCAGATGTGCGAATCGAGAACTACCGTCAAGACGGTCAGCAAGGTAAATTCACGGTTGTCAGAAAAGGCCGAGAGAACTTAGAGATTACTCTGAATATTCCAGGTCAACATAATGCTCTTAATGCAGCAGCGGCGATTGCTGTTGCAACGGAAGATAACATTGCCGATGAAGCTATCGTTAATGCTATGTTAGGGACTGAAGGTACTGGCCGACGTTTTGAACACCTTGGTGAGTTTGACACTGGTAATGGTAAAGTGATGTTAGTGGATGACTACGGTCATCACCCAACAGAAGTGGATGTTACGATTAAAGCGGCGCGCAATGGCTGGGCTGAAAAACGCTTAGTGATGATTTTCCAACCTCATCGATATAGTCGTACTCGCGATTTGTATGATGACTTTGCCAATGTGCTGGAACAAGTTGACGTTTTAGTGATGTTGGATGTTTACTCGGCAGGAGAGGCTCCGATTGCTGGGGCTGATGGACGCTCACTATGTCGTACTATTCGTACAAGAGGTAAGTTGGATCCTGTTTTTGTTCCAGACGTGAATGCGTTACCATCTGTTTTATCGAATCTTTTGCAAGAAGGCGACCTTCTTCTGACGCAAGGTGCTGGTGATATCGGTAAAGTAGCCAGGAAGCTTGAGCAGATGAAGTTAGATATCCAGCTAATGCAGAATAGTTAGCAACGTCAGTTCAATTAGTAAAAAACTTAACTGTTCGACCGAGCTATCGAGAATTTTGATCGCTTAGTCGAACATTTTTGTTATTTCAATGTGTAAAAGCCGATATTTCTTAGGTTCAGTGTTTGATAGTTTGATATTCATTAGTATAATCCTAAGGTTAACAATATTAGATTAGACTCTTATTCCACTATCTTAAGGAAAGGCGAAGAGAAGTTAATAAAGGACCAAAGAGTTTGACTGAAACTTCAGAGAGCAGTGCAGAATCAACGCGTCGAATTACCTTGTTTTCTAAACATGGGGTCGGGGCTGTTTTTTTATTAGCTGTAATCACCGTAATAGGTTCAACACTTTATTCCACCATTAGCTGGATGTGGGACGACCAGCGCCTCCCTTTATCAAAGATAGTGTTGCAGGGCGATTTGACTCATGTAACTGCCAAGGATGTGCAACACGCATTTGCCAACCTTGAACACATTGGCACTTTTATGTCGCAAGACATCAATGTGCTGCAGCAAAGTGTCGAGCAAATCCCTTGGGTATCTCAGGCCTCCGTTCGCAAACAGTGGCCAGATACAGTAAAAGTCTTTCTTACAGAGCATCAGGCTAGTGCCATCTGGAATGGTATTGATATGTTAGACACAAACGGTGTTGTGTTTAGCGGTGATGTGTCGGCAATTGAAGAGCAGAAAGTAAAACTTTATGGGCCAAAAGGCACTGAGTTACAAGTACTTCAAACTTATCGAGACAGCAACGGGCAATTAGCACCGCTTGGGTTATCCATATCATCATTGGTACTGAACGAACGCCGAGCTTGGCAAGTTATTTTGGACAACGGTATCCGTTTAGAGTTGGGTAAAGACTCGATGCAGGAGCGCTTGGAGCGCTTTATTTCGCTTTATCGAAAGCTGGGCGATCAAGTCTCTAAAATTAGTTATATCGACTTAAGATATGATACCGGTGCTGCGGTTGGTTGGTTCCCTGCGGAAGAGGCTGGAACCTCTCACGCAGAGAGCAAAAAAGTAGGATGACTGGTATTACGTATCGGTAGAGCAATTTATCGATACCTAAGTTCAGTTTGGACATTGAGCAACAAGATTGTTCGCTGGAAATTGAAATATCTATAACAAAGAGAGTACAGATGACGAAGACCACGGATGACAATATTATTGTCGGTCTTGATATAGGCACTGCAACTGTATCTGCGTTGGTCGGTGAAGTATTACCCGACGGTCAGGTCAATATCATTGGTGCTGGCTCCAGTCCTTCTCGAGGCATGGACAAAGGCGGTGTAAACGACCTAGAGTCAGTGGTTAAATCCGTGCAGCGTGCTATCGATCAAGCTGAGTTGATGGCAGAATGCCAGATTAGCAATGTATTTATTTCTCTTTCAGGCAAGCATATTGCGAGTCGAATTGAAAAAGGCATGGGAACCATTTCTGAGGAAGAAGTGTCACAGGATGATATGGACCGAGCGATTCATACCGCGAAATCCATTAAAATTGGTGATGAACAACGTATTCTTCATGTGATTCCTCAGGAATTTACCATAGACTATCAAGAAGGGATAAAAAATCCGCTTGGTTTGTCTGGTGTTCGAATGGAAGTGAGTGTTCATCTGATTTCTTGTCACAATGATATGGCAAGAAATATCATCAAGGCCGTTGAGCGTTGTGGATTAAAGGTAGAGCAGCTGGTTTTCTCTGGATTAGCTTCCAGTAACGCTGTTATTACTGAAGATGAACGAGAGCTGGGCGTTTGTGTCGTAGACATTGGCGCGGGAACCATGGATGTCTCTATTTGGACCGGTGGTGCACTTCGACATACAGAAGTGTTCTCCTATGCTGGCAATGCTGTGACCAGTGATATTGCATTTGCATTTGGTACACCTCTTAGTGATGCAGAAGAAATAAAAGTAAAGTATGGTTGTGCTCTAAGCGAACTAGTGAGCAAAGATGATACAGTTAACGTTCCAAGCGTTGGCGGTCGACCATCTCGTAGTTTGCAACGCCAAACATTGGCAGAAGTGATAGAACCGCGCTATACAGAGTTAATGGGACTAGTAAATCAAACCATTGATAATGTTCAAGCTAAACTAAGAGAGAATGGTGTAAAACATCATCTAGCAGCAGGCGTGGTCTTAACGGGCGGCGCAGCACAAATTGAAGGGGTTGTGGAGTGTGCAGAGCGCGTCTTCCGCAATCAGGTTCGTGTAGGCAAGCCTTTAGAGGTTAGCGGTCTCACGGACTATGTAAAGGAGCCGTATCATTCTACGGCCGTTGGATTACTTCATTACGCAAGAGACAGTCAGATCAATGACGACAATGATTATAACGAACCAAAACGTCAATCGGTGTCGACAATCTTTGGAAAGTTGCGTAATTGGATACAAAAAGAGTTTTAACCTGAGTTGCAGGAAAACGGAGATAACAAATGTTTGAACCGATGATGGAAATGTCTGACGAAGCAGTCATTAAAGTAGTTGGAGTCGGCGGTGGCGGTGGTAACGCTGTAGAACACATGGTTCGTGAGTCAATCGAAGGGGTTGATTTCATTAGTGTGAATACGGATGCTCAGGCACTTCGCAAAACGAGTATCAGTCACGTCATTCAAATCGGCGGCGATATTACAAAAGGCTTGGGTGCGGGTGCAAACCCACAAGTTGGACGTGATGCAGCTCTCGAAGATAAAGAAAGAATTAAAGAAAGCATTACTGGCGCCGATATGGTATTTATCGCAGCTGGTATGGGTGGTGGTACCGGAACCGGTGCAGCTCCCGTTATTGCTGAAGTAGCGAAAGAGCTTGGTATTCTTACTGTTGCGGTGGTGACTAAACCATTTAGCTTCGAGGGTAAAAAGCGTCTTGCATTTGCAGAACAAGGTATTGAAGAGCTATCAAAGCATGTTGACTCTTTAATCACTATTCCAAATGAAAAGCTACTTAAAGTACTAGGTCGTGGCGTTACGCTTTTAGAAGCCTTTGCAAGTGCGAACGATGTTCTTAAGAATGCCGTTCAAGGTATTGCAGAGCTAATTACTCGCCCAGGCATGATTAACGTCGACTTTGCGGACGTACGTACTGTGATGTCTGAGATGGGTCATGCGATGATGGGTAGCGGTGTTGCTAAAGGCGAAGACCGTGCAGAAGAAGCCGCTGAAATGGCGATTTCTAGCCCGCTTCTAGAAGATATTGATCTTGCTGGTGCTCGTGGTGTTCTAGTGAACATTACTGCTGGTCTGGATATGCGTTTAGACGAGTTTGAGACAGTCGGTAACACAGTGAAGGCTTTTGCTTCTGATAATGCAACAGTGGTAATTGGTACTTCGCTAGACCCTGACATGAGCGACGAAATTCGCGTGACTGTGGTTGCTACTGGTATCGGTAATGAGCGCAAACCTGACATCACGCTTGTTGCAGGTGGTAAAACACCAGTAACAGCAAGTCAGCCACAACAACAAACGCAAGCTCCAGCTGCGAAAGTTGAAGAGAAAGTGGCACAAACTTTGCCTGTAAATAGTCAGGACAAGGTTGAAGTGAACACACCGAGTCATTCGGGATCAAATGCACCTGCATCTGGCGCGAATACTAGTGCTGCACCTAAACCTGAAAAGGAAAGTGGCTACTTAGATATTCCAGCATTTTTGCGTCGTCAAGCAGACTAAGCTGTCTGCTTAAATTTGACACAGCTCAAAAATCTGGTAGGATTCGCGGTTGCTTACATAATCAACCGTGATTTGTAGCGTTGAAGAAGAGGTTTGTAGATGATCAGACAACGTACGCTTAAAGAAATAGTGACTACTGTAGGAGTGGGTCTCCACTCTGGCCGTAAAGTAACACTAACTTTGCGTCCAGCGGCTGCTAATACTGGTGTCGTTTACCGTCGTACTGACGTGAATCCGCCTGTGGATTTTCCTGCGGATCCTCTTTCTGTGCGCGACACAATGCTATGTACTGCGCTTGTTAATGATGACGGTGTTCGTATTTCAACAGTCGAGCACTTGAATGCAGCATTAGCGGGTATGGGCATTGATAACATCATCGTTGAAGTTGATGCGCCTGAAATCCCTATTATGGATGGCAGTGCAAGCCCGTTTGTATACTTGCTACAACAAGCCGGCATCGAAACTCAGAATGCACCAAAACGTTTCATCCGTATCAAGAAACCAGTGCGTTTCGAAGATGGTGATAAGTGGGCAGAGCTTCGTCCATACAACGGTTTCCGTATGGATTTCGAGATTGAGTTCAACCACCCTGCAATTGATGCTGATGAACAGCGTCTGCAGTTTGATTTCTCGTCGCAAGGCTTTATCAAAGATATCGCTCGCGCTCGTACTTTTGGTTTCATGCGTGACATCGAGTACCTACAATCACAAAATCTTGTGTTAGGTGGTAGCTTCGATAATGCTATCGTTCTTGATGAATACCGTATTCTTAACGAAGAAGGTCTTCGTTTCGATAATGAGTTTGTTACTCACAAAGTATTGGATGCGATTGGCGACCTCTATATGGCTGGTCACGCGATTGTTGGTGAGTTCTCTGCGTATAAATCAGGTCATGGTCTAAATAACCAACTACTGCGCGCGGTATTGGCAGACCAAGAAGCATGGGAGTGGGCAACATTCGAAGAGCAAGCTGGTTCTCCAGTTGCTTTTGCAGAACCAAATATGGTTCTTGCTTAAAAAACTACTAGTGTTTAAAAAACCAGACCTTGAGTCTGGTTTTTTTATGCCTACTAAACAGTGATGTGGCAGTTTGTTGCCTGTTGAACTTTACTTAATAGTGGCAAAGATCTGCAGTGGATCTTCGTGATCTTGCAGTTTGGCTGCTTTAAATGAAACTCGCTGCGCAGTTTAAGTTTTCACTTTTGATGTATGCTGCCGCTATCTCCGTTTAGAAATATCCGCCACAATGCTGCGCTGAATGCGGCTTTATATGACAAAACTTCCAAACACATCAAACTAATTACGGTTAGTTTGTATTGAAGCTTGGTTGTTAGGGCAAAAATTCCTTAAACTATGTGCCATTAATTGGTATATCTGCCTTGAAATTTAACAGCTTGAACTCAATATCAGTTGGTATAGATTTTATCTCAGTTAGGTCAGTAGACCCTAGTCGAGACGGAAGGCAATTTTAATAGGTCGATATGATCTAATGGTAGAGAGAATAAAAACACAATGATTACTAACCTACTGACAAAGGTCATCGGTAGTCGTAACGACAGAACACTGCGTCGACTAAGAAAAATCGTAAAGCAGATCAATAACTACGAGCCACAGTTCGAAGCATTGTCTGACGAAGAACTGAAAGCAAAAACAGTAGAGTTTCGTGAGCGATTGGATAAAGGTGAAAACCTAGACCAACTTCTGCCAGAAGCATTTGCTACAGTTCGTGAAGCGTCTAAACGTGTCTTCGGGATGCGCCATTTCGACGTTCAGCTTATCGGTGGCATGGTGTTGAACTCTGGTCAAATTGCAGAGATGCGCACTGGTGAAGGTAAAACGCTAACAGCAACTTTGCCTGCTTATCTAAATGCTCTACCGGGCAAAGGCGTTCACATCGTAACCGTGAATGACTACTTAGCAAAACGCGATGCTGAAACAAACCGCGCTCTATTTGAATTCCTAGGCATGAGTGTTGGCGTGAACGTGCCAAACATGCACCCACAAGAAAAGAAAGAAGCTTATCAAGCGGACATTCTATACGGTACCAACAACGAATTTGGTTTTGACTACCTACGTGACAACATGGCTTTCCGTGTGGAAGACCGAGTTCAGCGTGAGCGATTCTTTGCTGTTGTCGATGAAGTGGACTCAATCTTAATTGATGAAGCTCGTACTCCACTTATTATTTCAGGCCCTGCTGAAGACAGTTCAGAGCTATATACACGTATTAACACGTTAATTCCTCAGCTTGAACAACAAGATCAAGAAGACTCAGAAGAGTACCGTGGTGATGGTCACTACACGGTTGATGAAAAATCAAAACAGGTTCACTTAACCGAAACAGGTCAGGAGTTTGTTGAAGAACTATTGATCAAAAATGGTTTGATGGAAGAGGGTGACACACTTTACTCGCCAACCAATATTAGCCTATTGCATCACGTGAACGCAGCCCTTCGTGCTCATGTTTTATTTGAGAAAAACGTTGACTATATCGTTAACGAGCAAGGCGAAGTAGTTATCGTTGATGAGCATACTGGTCGTACTATGCCAGGCCGTCGTTGGTCTGAAGGTCTTCACCAAGCTGTTGAAGCGAAAGAAGGGGTGAAGATTCAAAACGAAAACCAAACACTCGCTTCTATTACGTTCCAGAACTACTTCCGTCTTTATGAAAAACTGTCGGGTATGACAGGTACGGCAGATACTGAAGCGTTTGAGTTCCAGTCTATCTATGGTTTAGAAACAGTTGTTATCCCAACCAATAAACCAATGGTTCGTGATGACATGGCTGATGTGGTTTATCGTACTGAAGTTGAAAAATTCAACGCGATTATCGAAGACATTAAAGAGCGCAGTGCAAAAGGTCAGCCTATTCTGGTTGGTACGGTTTCGATTGAGAAGTCAGAGCTGTTATCTAATGCGTTGAAGCAAGCTAAGATCAAGCACAACGTTCTTAACGCGAAGTTCCACGAACGCGAAGCTGAAATCGTTGCTGAAGCGGGTACGCCAGGTGCCGTAACTATCGCAACTAACATGGCGGGTCGTGGTACCGATATCGTATTGGGTGGTAGCTGGCAGTCTAAAGTTGAACAGATTTCTGAGCCTACGCAAGAGCAAATCGATGCCATTAAAGCAGAATGGAAAGTGATTCATGATCAAGTTCTTGCTGCTGGTGGTCTGCATATCATTGGTACAGAGCGTCATGAATCTCGCCGTATCGATAACCAGTTACGTGGTCGTTCTGGTCGTCAAGGTGATGCTGGTTCGTCTCGTTTCTATCTATCAATGGAAGATCAACTACTCCGTATATTCACTTCTGATCGTATGGCTAGCCTTATCCAAAGTGGTATGGACGAAGGTGAAGCGATTGAAAGTAAGATGCTATCACGCTCTATTGAGAAAGCTCAGCGTAAAGTGGAAGGTCGTAACTTCGATATCCGTAAGCAACTGCTTGAGTTTGACGACGTAGCTAATGACCAGCGTAAAGTAGTCTACGAGCTTCGTGATGAATTAATGACGGCAGAAGACATCAGTGAAATGCTTGAGCAAAACCGTGCTGATGTGTTCACTTCTGTTATCGATGAGTACATCCCACCTCAGTCTCTAGAAGATATGTGGGATATCGAGGGTCTAGAAGAACGTCTGAAGAACGACTTCGATTTAGAGCTTCCAATCAAAACTTGGCTTGATGAAGATGACAAGCTCTATGAAGAAGCACTTCGTGAGAAAATCCTTGATACAGCAGTAACGATTTATCAACAGAAAGAAGAAACTGTTGGTGCACAAGTACTTCGTAACTTTGAAAAATCGGTCATGCTGCAGACTCTAGATACGCTATGGAAAGAGCATCTAGCCGCTATGGATCATCTACGTCAAGGTATTCACCTTCGTGGTTATGCTCAGAAGAACCCGAAACAAGAATACAAGCGTGAGTCGTTTGAGTTGTTTGAGCAACTGTTGGATTCTCTGAAATTTGACGTGATCACTATACTTTCAAAAGTACGTGTGCAACAGCAAGAAGAAGTTGAGCGTATGGAAGCTCAGCGTCAAGCGCAAGCAGAGGCGGCAGCAGCAAAAGCACATGCTCAACACGCGGATGCTGAGAACCAACTTGCTGATCACTCAGAAGAGTCTGGTGATGATTCACAACAGCCTATGGTTCGTGAAGAACGTAAGGTGGGGCGCAATGAGCCATGTCCTTGTGGATCTGGTAAGAAATACAAACAATGCCATGGTAAGATTAACTAAACCATGATGTAAAAATGAAGAGTCGCATTATGCGGCTCTTTTTTTTAATCTGAATTTACGAGAAACACAGAAATAGGTGGGGAAAAACGTGAAGCGAGTTCATATCGTTGCCGCGATCATCTTTAACCAAGATAAGTCGCAAATCTATATCACTAAACGTCCTGATAATCTTCACAAAGGCGGCTTTTGGGAGTTTCCTGGGGGTAAAGTCGAGTTAGGAGAATCAGTCGGCGAGGCGATAACTCGTGAGCTGTTCGAAGAGATCGACATAAAAGTTAAAGAGTTTGAGTTGTTCGAGCACCTACTTCATGACTACCCAGAAAAATCGTTGGAGTTTGATTTTATCTCGGTGACGTCGTTTGACAATGAACCATACGGAAAAGAGGGACAGGAAGGCTGTTGGGTAAATATTGCCGATTTACCGAATTATGCATTCCCCGAAGCGAATGTACCCATCCTAAATAAAGTGGTCGAAAAATACCGTTAAAATCTGTAACGACTCTGGTAGCCCTAGTGTCTTTGCGTTACATTGGTAGCAACATAAACAACGGAGAATAACGCAATGGTAAGAATTGCGATTGCAGGAGCAGCGGGCCGCATGGGTCGCAACCTAGTGAAAGCAACGTTTCACAACAATCAGGCTGAAGTAGGCGCAGGTTCTGAACGCCCAGAGTCATCTTTAGTTGGTGTTGATGTTGGTGAATTGTGTGGTGAAGGGCGATTTGACGTCGCTTTGGTGGATGATCTTAATAAGTCTATTGATGACTTTGACGTTATCATCGATTTCACTGCGCCAAAAAGTACCCTTGCGAATCTAGAGCTATGCAAACAGCATGGCAAAAAAATGGTGATTGGTACAACTGGCTTTAGCGAAGAAGAGAAGGCGATCATCGATGAGGCTGCTCAATCTGTGCCAGTGGTTATGGCGCCGAACTACAGTGTTGGGGTTAACCTAGTCTTTAAGCTTCTTGAGAAAGCTGCGAAGGTTATGGGCGATTACTGCGACATCGAAATTGTTGAAGCACACCACCGCCATAAAGTAGATGCTCCATCTGGTACTGCTATAGGTATGGGAGAAGCAATTGCAGGTGCAATGGGTAATGAACTCAACGATGTAGCCGTCTATGCTCGTGAAGGCATCACTGGTGAGCGTACTCGTGACGAAATTGGCTTTGCAACGATTCGAGCTGGCGATATTGTTGGTGAACATACCGCTATGTTTGCTGATATTGGTGAGCGCGTCGAGATTACCCACAAAGCGACCGATCGCATGACGTTTGCCAATGGGGCCGTTAAAGCTGCGGTATGGCTCAATGATAAGCCTGCGGGCTTTTATACCATGACTGAAGTTCTCGGTCTCGATAGCATTTAACGAAAAGCGCCAGTTGGCGCTTTTTTTATATCTCATTGAGTCGAATCTCAAAGCTCAATTGTTTTACATAATTATTCTCAGAGTCAATATTGATTTAGGGTATGAATGGCCATCTCGCTAAATCGAACAAAAACACAAAAACTGTACAAAACGAATGGATTTGTATGTGAATTTTGTAGCTTTGAGGTGAAATGCATTCTCTATGTCTTGTTTTTTCATGTTAACTTGTTTCGGTTAACGTTTGCGTAGTGATGAGGTAAAAATTGCAGGGTTGTTATTAACTTTGCTAGCACGAAAAACTATGCGGAATCATAACTGATTGATTTTTGCTCTTTAAATGTGTTTTTTTGAGGGTTTAGAGTAAAAAAATGGTCAATGGCGATAAAATTTAATTTTATTTTTCAGCAGTTGTTGACACTTGTCACGGGCATCATTAGAATACCGCCAATTTGTCTGAACTACCTAAAAGCGCTTATTTATAGCGAAGAGGAAGGCAAATCTGCAATTTAATTTAAAATTTATGCATTTTTATTCTGGAGGTTGTCTTGAGTAAATCAGCACTGTTAGTCCTAGAAGATGGGACAGTGTTCCACGGTGTTTCCATTGGAGCAGATGGTTTATCCGTTGGTGAAGTTGTTTTTAATACCTCGATGACGGGGTACCAAGAAATCCTCACTGATCCTTCCTATTCTCAACAGATCGTAACTCTTACTTATCCTCACATTGGCAATACTGGTACTAATAAAGAAGACGAAGAGTCTTCAGCAATCCACGCACAAGGCCTTGTGATTCGCGATCTTCCTCTTATCGCATCAAACTTCCGTAACGAACAATCCCTTTCAGGCTATCTCAAGTCTCAGAACATCGTTGGTATTGCTGATATCGATACACGTAAACTGACTCGCCTTCTTCGTGAAAAAGGTGCGCAGAACGGTTGTATCGTAGCGGGCGATAACCTAGATGAAGCTCTAGCACTTGCTAAAGCAAAAGAATTTCCTGGCTTGAAAGGTATGGATCTTGCGAAAGAGGTTACAACAAAAGAAACGTATCAATGGAAACAAGGTTCGTGGACGCTCGAGGGTGGACTTCCTGAAGCGAAAGACGACAGTGAATTGCCATATCACGTTGTTGCCTACGACTTCGGTGCCAAGCGTAACATCTTGCGCATGCTTGTTGACCGCGGCTGCCGCCTAACGGTGGTTCCAGCGCAAACTTCAGCGGAAGAAGTGCTCGCGCTTAATCCAGATGGCGTGTTCCTATCGAACGGCCCTGGCGACCCAGCACCTTGTACTTACGCTATTGAGGCAACTAAGACTTTCCTAGATAACGGACTGCCTATTTTCGGTATCTGTCTGGGTCACCAAATTTTGGCGCTAGCATCAGGTGCACAAACTGTAAAAATGAAGTTTGGCCACCACGGTGCCAACCATCCGGTAAAAGATCTCGATCGCAATGTAGTGATGATTACCTCTCAGAACCACGGTTTTGCTGCTGATGAAGAGACGTTACCTGAAAACCTGCGTGCGACGCACAAGTCTCTATTTGACGGTACGCTTCAAGGTATCCATCGCACTGATAAGCCGGCATTTAGCTTCCAAGGTCACCCTGAAGCAAGCCCAGGTCCACACGATGCTGCACCATTGTTTGACCACTTCATTGAACTGATTAAAAAACACAAAGCGTAATTCGGAGTAGTTGAGAATGCCAAAACGTACTGACATTAAAAGTATTCTAATTCTTGGTGCTGGCCCGATTGTTATCGGTCAGGCTTGTGAGTTTGACTATTCTGGCGCACAAGCGTGTAAAGCGCTACGTGAAGAAGGTTATCGAGTTATTCTAGTGAACTCGAACCCTGCAACAATCATGACTGACCCGGACATGGCGGATGCGACGTACATCGAACCTATTCAGTGGGAAGTTGTTCGTAACATCATCGCTAAAGAACGTCCTGACGCGGTTCTACCTACAATGGGTGGTCAAACCGCGCTGAACTGTGCACTTGACTTAGAGAAGCACGGCGTACTTGAAGAGTTCGGTGTGGAAATGATTGGTGCAACAGCCGACGCTATCGATAAAGCAGAAGACCGTTCTCGCTTCGATAAAGCGATGAAATCAATTGGCCTAGAATGTCCACGCGCTGATACTGCGAAAACTATGGAAGAAGCGTACGCGGTTCTTGATATGGTTGGCTTCCCTTGTATCATTCGTCCTTCTTTCACTATGGGTGGTACTGGTGGCGGTATCGCATATAACAAAGAAGAATTCGAAGAAATCTGTCGCCGTGGTTTAGACCTTTCTCCAACGAACGAACTTCTTATCGATGAATCCCTTATCGGTTGGAAAGAATACGAAATGGAAGTGGTTCGTGACAAAGCGGACAACTGCATTATCGTTTGTGCGATTGAAAACTTCGACCCAATGGGTATTCACACGGGTGACTCAATCACAGTCGCACCAGCGCAAACTCTGACAGATAAAGAATATCAATTGATGCGTAACGCTTCTCTAGCGGTACTGCGTGAGATTGGTGTTGAAACAGGTGGTTCAAACGTTCAATTTGGTATCAACCCGAAAGATGGTCGTATGGTTATCATCGAGATGAACCCACGTGTATCTCGCTCTTCTGCTCTAGCGTCTAAAGCAACGGGTTTCCCTATCGCTAAGATTGCAGCGAAACTAGCGGTTGGTTTCACACTAGATGAACTGATGAACGATATCACGGGTGGTGCCACACCAGCATCGTTCGAACCAACTATCGACTACGTAGTAACTAAGATTCCTCGTTTTAACTTCGAGAAGTTTGCTGGCGCTAACGACCGTCTAACAACACAGATGAAGTCAGTTGGTGAGGTAATGGCGATTGGTCGTAACCAACAAGAGTCGCTACAAAAAGCGCTTCGTGGCCTAGAAGTTGGCGCGACTGGCTTTGACGAAATGGTTGACCTTGATGCTCCAGATGCATTGTCTAAAATCCGCCACGAACTGAAAGAAGCTGGTGCTGAGCGTATTTGGTATATCGCTGACGCATTCCGTGCTGGTCTATCTGTAGATGGTGTCTTCAACCTGACACAAATCGACCGTTGGTTCCTAGTTCAAATCGAAGAGATTGTGAAACTAGAGCAAGGGTTGCGATCGAAAGGTTTTGAAGGTCTTGATAAGCAAGAGCTAAACAAGCTTAAGCGTAAAGGTTTTGCTGATGCGCGCCTATCTAAGATTCTAGGTGTAGCGGAAAGCGAAATTCGTCGCCTACGTGACCAATACGATATCCATCCAGTTTACAAGCGCGTTGATACTTGTGCGGCTGAGTTCTCTTCTGATACCGCTTACATGTACTCCTCTTATGATGACGAATGTGAGGCGAATCCAACAGATAAAGACAAAATAATGATCCTAGGTGGCGGTCCAAACCGTATCGGCCAAGGTATCGAATTTGATTACTGTTGTGTACACGCGTCTCTAGCACTACGCGAAGACGGTTACGAGACCATCATGGTTAACTGTAACCCAGAAACGGTTTCTACTGACTACGATACGTCTGACCGTTTGTACTTCGAACCAGTTACACTGGAAGATGTATTGGCTATCGCTCGAGTAGAGAAACCGAAAGGCGTAATCGTTCAGTACGGTGGTCAAACGCCTCTGAAACTGGCTCGTGCTTTAGAAGCTGCTGGTGTGCCAATCATTGGTACTAGCCCTGACGCTATCGACCGTGCAGAAGACCGTGAGCGTTTCCAAGTAGCGGTAGACCGTCTTGGCCTTCTACAACCAGAAAACGCAACAGTAACGACAATGGAGCAAGCGGTAGAGAAATCTCGTGAAATTGGCTTCCCATTGGTTGTTCGTCCATCGTATGTACTAGGTGGTCGCGCAATGGAAATCGTTTATGACGAGCAAGACCTACGTCGTTACTTCAACGAAGCTGTGAGTGTTTCGAACGAGTCTCCTGTGCTACTAGATAGCTTCCTAGACGACGCCGTTGAAGTTGACATCGATGCACTATGTGACGGTGAGCGAGTGGTTATCGGCGGTATTATGGAGCATATCGAACAAGCAGGTGTTCACTCTGGTGACTCAGCATGTTCACTTCCTGCATACACGCTAAGCCAAGAAATCCAAGATACAATGCGTGAGCAAGTTGAAAAGCTAGCGTTTGAGTTGGGTGTTCGTGGTCTAATGAACACTCAGTTTGCGGTTAAGAACAACAAGGTTTACTTGATTGAAGTTAATCCACGTGCCGCGCGTACCGTTCCGTTTGTATCGAAAGCAACAGGTGCACCTATTGCTAAGATTGCTGCTCGTGTTATGGCGGGTCAATCTCTAGAGTCGCAAGGCTTTACTAAGGAGATTATTCCTCCTTACTACTCAGTGAAAGAAGTGGTACTGCCATTCAACAAGTTCCCTGGCGTTGACCCACTATTAGGTCCAGAAATGCGTTCCACTGGTGAGGTAATGGGTGTCGGTGCGACATTTGCTGAAGCTTATGCGAAAGCAGAGCTAGGTTGCGGCAATGTTTACCCTGAAGGTGGTCGTGCGCTACTGTCTGTTCGTGAAGGTGATAAAGAACGCGTAGTTGACCTAGCTTCTAAGCTAACTAAGCTTGGCTACCAACTAGATGCAACACACGGTACAGCAGTAATCTTAGGTGAAGCAGGTATCAACCCTCGTCTTGTAAACAAAGTACACGAAGGTCGTCCACATATCCTAGACCGTATCAAGAACAACGAGTACACCTACATCGTTAACACGGCTGCAGGTCGTCAAGCGATTGAGGACTCAAAAGTTCTACGTCGTGGCGCGCTAGCGGAGAAAGTGAACTACACCACAACGCTAAATGCAGCGTTTGCAACCTGTATGTCTCATACCGCAGATGCGAAGTCGACAGTGACATCGGTTCAAGAGCTTCACGCACAAGTAAAAAGTGCTTAATAGATAAAAACTAAGAAGCAGGTCTGGCGCCTGCCTTTTAGACAACCTCATTGCCCGCTCATTTGAGCGGGCTTTTTTTTTGTGTCGCATTCTTTATTCAGAGAGTGTTTTTTAAACAATTCTTTTAGCCGTTATATTCCTACTCCTAATTAGAACGTAGGAAATTAGCAGTGAAAATTAAACATACTTTATCCATATTAATGGCAGCAATGACATTATCTTTTTCAGCTTCGGCTGACGATAGTTTTTACCTAGGTACCATATTTAATACGGTGCGAGCATCGGATGAGAGCGTTAACAAATCGACTTCCAATATTAGTAATTTAGGACTTCAGGCCGGGTACTCATTCAATCAGCATTTTGCCCTTGAGGGGCGATATTTCTATGCACTCAATCGTTCAAGTTCTTTGCCTCAACACCAGTCGCAAATTTATGCCAAAGCAAGCTATCCACTCAGTGACACTTTTTCGATCTACGCCTTAGCTGGGGTCAACTTTGCGAAAGAATATTCCGCAAGTAGTCAAACTAAAGGGTATTTTTCGGGAGGTGCCGGTGTCTCTTATACCTTTACGGATAAACTTAAAGGGTCATTAGAATATGTCTCTTTAGCTCAAAGCAAGTTCTATAAAGGTAATGCTGTCAATATCGGCTTAAGTTACTACTTCTAATTGATTCCTTAAGGGAATAGGTTTGTATCCATGATTTCGCTAGTGTTGATATTTGTCGCGAGTAAAATGAGACGATATTTAACGTTGAGTTAGCATAATGGAAGTTACAATAGAAATTCTTGGGCTCCTTTTCCTGGTCGCAGGATTAGCGGGCTTTATTGATGCGATGGCTGGTGGTGGCGGGTTACTTACTCTTCCTGCTCTCCTGTCAGTCGGCGTTCCCCCAACTCAAGCATTGGCAACTAACAAGTTACAAAGCTCATTTGGTAGCTTTTCGGCAACTTGGTATTTTGTGCGCAATGGTATTGTTGACCTCAAGGAAATGCGACTTGCGATTCTATGTACTTTTATAGGATCTGCAGTTGGTGCTGAATTAGTACAGCATATTGATGCAGGGGTGCTGACGAGCTTGATTCCAGTTTTACTGCTGGGGATTTCTCTGTACTTTTTGCTGGCTCCACAAGCAGGAGAGGGCGGTGGCAAACCTAAAATGTCAGAAACCCTATTTGCCTTTTCCGTAGGTACTGGTGTCGGATTTTACGACGGCTTCTTTGGACCGGGTACCGGTTCTATCTTTACCATTTGTTTTGTCGCCATCGCACAACTGTCGATTGTTCATGCGACAGCAAAAACCAAAGTGCTTAATTTTACTTCCAATCTAGCCGCATTAATCTTTTTCATTATTGCAGGCTTACCGGTTTGGGAAATCGGCTTAGTTATGGCAGTGGGCGGTTTTTTGGGTGCCAGAATGGGAGCTAAGGTCGTTGTATCTAAGGGGAAAAAATTCATCCGCCCATTGGTTGTGATCATGTCAATGGTCATGGCATTGAAGCTACTTTGGGAACAGCATCCTCAATGGTTTCAATCACTGTTCTAACTCGTTCTAATTTCAGTGCCGAGGGACGATAAACAAGGTGCACGGGACGTGTCAACGTAGCAAGAAAATCGAAGTCAAAGCAAAGCCCTTCATCAATGTGAAGGGTTTTTATAATTGATAATGGAACCAAAGCGGCAGAGACACCTTTGATTGCCAACTGCGCTGCTGCAGTATAAGAGTCCATCTGCATGCTAGGAATAATACCCGCTTGCTGAAGCAAGCCCGCTTGATAGGTATTGGCCGGATTGTTGAGGTCGTTAGTGATGAGCTTAGCGGGCGGTGCGGTAAGCGGTTGATGGCTCACGACTCGAAACGGTTCGTTGAATAGATGGGTAGCATGCAGGCCAAGACGACTATTAAGATGCCCTGCACAAAGTCCAATCGCCGCGTCCCCAGCTTTAACGTGTTCAATGATTCGGGGCGTATGGTTGGTGGTAATGGTGAGGAATGGGTCTTTAAGCAGCAACGTGGGAAATACTTCACTGAGATAACCTGCCACTAAGGTTTCCGAACAATCCACGCGAATAATCGTTTGATCATCAAGGGTCTGCTCTTCAGCAATTAATCCGCGAAGCTCATGCAAACTTGGACCAACACGGTCGATAAGAGAGAGAGCGTCAGGAGTTAGTTTTATTTGCCTCCCTTCTGGCTCGATTAACTTTTTACCAAGTTTTCTCTCTAGATTGGCTATTCGCTTACTGACCGCCGACTGGCTGATATACAGTCTGCTGCCAGTACGGCTCATGGTTTTTTCTTGTGAGAGCACGAGTAAGGTTTCAATGCCTTCCAATAGCATACACTTTGATGAAAATTGGGAATGGATTTTATTATTCTAACATAACCTGACGACGACGTTGGTAGGCTAAGTCAGCAATTCGGCGACCAAAGTAATGTGCAGTTTCTAAGTCATTAGGATGAACTTGCTCATTGTCATCGTAGCTTGCCACTAAGCCAATTGAGGAGCCTGTGCGGTTCAAAGCTTTGTTATCTGTGTGTTTTGAAACATCTAACCCTGCCCAAATCATACCGTGCTGGCAGGCTAAGGCAAAGAAACCAAGCAGCGTTTGTTGTTGCTCACCATTGAGACTACCGCCCATGGTAAATCCTGCGGCAAGCTTATTACGCCAATTGAGTTGGACATATTCATCGCTACTCGCATCCATAAACGCCTTAAATTGAGCGCTGGCCGAACCCATGTAAGTAGGACTTCCGAAAACAATAGCATCGAAATGCTTTAGTGATGAAAGTAAATGATTATTGACGTAACGACCCTCTTCAATATCACAGCTCTCAATCTCAAACAGAGTGGCACTATAGAGCGCACACTCGATGCCACTTTGAATGGCTTTTGCGAGTGCTCGTGTCGCTCCACTCTTAGAGAAGTAAACAATAGCGATGTTTGACATCTCAATCTCCTACATAGGCTGTGTGAGTTCAACGCGATAGTATTCATCGTCTTCATCTTTAATAAAATCGACAAAATGGTGAATGCTGTCTAGTTCATCTTCCACATAATGTGAGACATAGAGCAACTGGCTTAAGTTTTCTTTGGCTATCATATCGAGGGCATTCATTACCAGCTTACGACCTAGAAAATCAAGCCCTTGATAAGGCTCATCCAAGATAAGGATAGTAGGCTGCTTGATGATAGCTCGAGCAATTAAAAGGAGTCTTTGTTGACTATATTCGAGGGACTTAAAAGAACGGTCGTGCAAGTGCTCCATATGAAGCAGCGTTAACCACTCTTTCGCCGCATCTATCTGATTTTGGCTAGGCTTATCATAAAGTCCGATAGAGTCGAAAAAGCCCGATAGCAAGACTTCCAAGGCGCTGCAACTGACACGATATTGCAAGTGAAGTGCAGAAGAGACCATGCCAGTATGCTGCTTGATGTCCCACACGGTTTCTCCGCTGCCGCGCTTCAAACCATAAATCAGAATGTCATTGCTATAACATTGTGGATGATCGCCAAAGATCATGCCGAGCAATGTACTTTTTCCACAACCGTTTGGTCCACGAACTTGCCAGTGCTCTCCATTGTTAATCTGCCAGTTCACGCCGGAGAATATTTTTTGGTCGACGTATTCTACGTGTCCGTCGGTAATTTTAACCAAGGGATCTGGAAACTTCGATTGATGTTGATGCTTACGAATTAGCGCAAGCCATTGTTCGCTTTGCGCTGAAGATTGAGCCAGTAGCTGTGAAATGACAGGGTGAGCGCGCCATTGCTGATAGCTTAGTTGCTCGGTCAATGTACCATCTTCAAACATGGCGACATGATTAACCCAAACAGGGATTTCATCTTCCCTTGAGGTGATCACCACCAATTGAATATGCAGTGATAGGTCGCGAAGGTAGTCGGCGAGCATCTTGCGATGCAGCGTATCTAAGCCGACAAATGGCTCATCCAAAATAAGCAGTTTAGGTGAGGTTGCTAATGCTCTGGCTAACATAACGCGACGTGTTTCGCCGGTTGATAGTTGCTTAAAGCCTCGCTCTTTTAAGTGCAAAAGATCCAGCTCTTGAATCAACTGCTCTGCTACAGTTTCGTTGCTGGCAAACTCGGATACCAGTTGAATCACGGTGCGACCAAAATCGATTCGATCCATAAAGTCGGTATCGTCATTGGCATTTTCTAGTTCAAGTAATCGCTGCTGTTCTGCTAAAGAAACTTGTGCGATGCCGGTTTGTAAACCAAGAATCTCCCCTTCTTTAGGAAGGATTTCTTGGCACAATAAGTCGCCTAATAAGGAGCCTACATTGCCTTGGGTTTCAAATACTGCCCAATGTTCACCAGATTGAATGCGCCAATCTGGAATAGAGATAGAACCAGCTTGGTCAAAAGAAACGTGATTGAAGATGACATCCATAGACTTTTCCCTGTCATTGGTCTGAAAGACGATGAATGAACCAACATACTAAAGCGAAAGGGAAAAATGAAGAGTAAAAGCTAGAGATTGTTATCTCTAGCTTTTGGTAATTAGGTTACTTATCTAAAGCAAACGTAGGTAAGGATAAGTGCCAGCGAATAGCGCCTAAGCGAATAACCAGCGTTGCAACAATACAACACAAGAAGGCCACTTCTGAAGAAGCACCAAGTAACAGAGCTGAAGTATGGAAAACACCACCTATGATACAGGCTGTTGCGTATACCTCACGGCGCAGTACCATAGGGACCTCGCGAGCCAGCACATCCCGAATAATACCGCCACCGCATCCGGTAATTACCCCCATAATGACTGCAACCATATAGGAGTCTTGGAATAGCATTGACTTCTCAACCCCGATACCGACAAAAACCGCAAGACCAACGGCATCGCACACTGGTAACACATACCAAGGAAGTCGACGTGGATGGCGAATCAATAGCATGGTCACAATACAGGTGATGAAAATGACCCAAAGGTAAGTGTTGTCGGTGATCCAGAAAACTGGCGTTGCACCGAGTGCCATGTCTCGAATCGTGCCGCCACCTATCGCTGTGACGCTACCGAGTACCATTACACCAAAAGGATCCATCCTGAGTCTTCCTGCAAGTATCACTCCTGATATCGCAAACACTGCCGTACCAAATAAGTCGACCAAATAGAGCATGGAGTCCACAGCTAGTTTCTCACTGAAGCATTAAAAGGAAAGTTCGCCAATTTTACGGGATTTAACGATTGCGCCTAGTGGTTCGTAGCTGAATGTGATCCATCTCTCAATTATTATTGAGTTCTTACCTGATCCAGATACTTGCAAACCTGTTGTATGGCTAGAAGTGTTCTTGGTGTTGGTCTGTTTAGCCAGTCAGACGTCAATGACCACACATGATGTTGGCTAACTGCTGGTAACTCCCGCTGCCACTTGTGCCACATGGTGCCGTTTTTAATGGCATGTTCTGAAGTAAAAATGGCTTGGGGCTGGCGAACTATTACTTGTTCAGGGCTGACTTGTGGATAAGGGGCTTTGCTATCGGCAAAAATATTTTCACCACCACAAAACTCAAACACTTCGCTCGGCCAACTGCCTTGCGCTAAGGTGATAATGGGCTTTTCACTTAGCTGGTAAAAGTAGCGAACGGGTGTTTCTGTGTCATATTTTTGCTTTAACTGCGCTAAACCTCGACGAAACTCTTTGGCTGCGTTTAAGCCAATGGAAGGGTCATCGGCATATTGGCTTAATTTCTCGATGTTGATAGCGATATCATCGAGAGTTTTGGTTTGTGAGTAAAATAGGTTAAATCCCAGCTTTTCTAGTTTCTCCAATTCACGTGCAGGGTTTCCCGCAGGCCAGACAAGAATGAGGTCAGGTTGCATCGCCACGATTCGTTCCAATTTGATACCTTGGTAATTGGCCACTCGCTCCAACTCTTTCGCTTGCTCTGGATAGTCACTGTATTCACTTACTGCGATAAGCTTATCGCCAAGTCCTGCGGCATACGCCAGTTCCGTAGCATGAGGAGCTAAACTGATAATACGTTGTGTGTCTGCTAGAGCATGTTGAGTTGCCAAAAAAGTAATGACAAGTATGAGCCAATTCTTCATGAAATTAGAAACCTCTGTGAATGATAAACATGACTAGGCTCTGCATCACTAGCCAAAAATAGATACGCCAAGCAATGTGTTTCTGCAACAAGGCCAAGTGATAAGCTGATGGTGCTACTTTTCCGCCGATACGTGCTCGCTGAAGTTTTTCACCTTGATAGATAGCTGGCCCACCAAGAGCAAGCTCAAAACGGTGTGCACAGCCACTGATGAGCCAAGCCGTGACTGGGTTATGCCACGATTTAGCTTGCATTATGGCGTGTTTAATAGAGGTAATGGGCAGACCAGCAAACATGAGTATTGAAAACAGCTTCTGGGGTGCGAAATCCAACAGTGAAAATAGCCAAGCAATAGGTTTACCGAAACTAGCAAAGCCTTTTTGGCTAGGACTCCAATTGCGAGCGAGCTCTAAAGTCAGTCGATACAGCAAAGCGCCAACACCACCACTAACGCCGTACCAAAACAGCACGCCGACTACGTTTCTAGCATAACTCAGAAGTAGAGTTTCAGAGCCTGCCTTGCCTATGCCCAGAAGCGATAGGTTGTTGGTCTCTCGGTTTACTTTGGTTGACAGCAGTCTACGCGCATTGGCTTTATCTTCTTGAGCGAGGGCATTAATAAGTTTGTGGGCGTACTGTTCGTTGTTGCGCCAATCAATGGCCAAGAGAAGCAAGGCTAATTGATAGAATTCTGGCTTCCAAACTAATGGCTCAAGAGCCCAAAGTACTAGGCTAGTGGGGACTAACATTAGTAACAGGGCAAGCCAACCCGCAAGGCGTTGTTGCTCGTTTGTTGACGATGGGGAATTGACTTTACCTGCTACTAGCGCAGCAATCTGCTGCCAAAATCGAACAGGATGAGCGGCGGAGGGGATTGGAATTAGCAGATGAAATAACAGCGCACTCCACATTACCAGTAGTGCGCCATTTCCATATAAACTCTCTAGAAAAGAGCTCATTCAGCAGTCCTTGCGTTTTATTTCCCTTAGGAGGCTTAAGTTGAAGGGTTACTTAAGCAAATCCACCATATTTACTACCATTTCAGACGAGCTTTGCGCTGCCAAAGGTAGGAATTCTTCGAAGCTCATTGGTGACTCTTTGTCTGCCACGTCAGAGATAGCACGTACCACTACGAAAGGTGTATTGAACTGGTGGCAAACTTGCGCGATAGCTGATGCTTCCATCTCGACAGCGATAACACCAGGGAAGTTCTTACGGATAGTTTCTTGACGCTCTGGACGACATACAAACTCATCACCAGTACAAATTAGACCACGTACTGCGTGCTTATCTTTCATCTGTGCAAGCGCTTGTTCTGCTGTTTCCATCAATTTAGCGTCGGCAGCGAAGGCCGCTGGTTGACCCGCCATCTGACCAATTTCATAGCCAAATGCCGTCACATCAGCGTCGTGATGACGAACTTCAGTGGAGATGACGACATCTCCTAGGTTGAGTGAAGACTCAAAGCCACCTGCAGAACCTGTGTTAATAACCACATCAGGTTGGTAATCGCTAAGAAGAATCGTTGTTCCTACAGCTGCCGCTACCTTGCCAATACCTGACTGTAGCAAGACAATGTCTGCACCGTTAAGTTGACCAGTAAAGAAGGTGCAACCGCCTTTTTTAGTTTCAACAAGGTTTGTTAATGCTGATTTTAGGATGGAAACTTCTTGTTCCATTGCGCCGATTACGCCGATTTTCATAGAGATTCTCTCAGGTTGGAAAACGTATTTGGCGTGCAGTATAGCAATAGTCTTTGCACAGCCCAACCATTGCTATAGCAATTACTCAAGGGTTTGCTTCAATCAGTCCTGATTCGATCAACTTGAGGCGAAATGCTTCAACTCTTTCACGGTTCACGTCAAAGTCGTAATAGCCAATTCTAGCTTCGGAGCGAACCAATAATTGGTCTCCTTCAATTTTTAGCTCCATATCATCGACATAGCGAAAAACACTGGAGGTGTATTCGACTCGCAGATAATTGCCTTCTTTGGCCGCAACTTCGGCATTCGGAAGGGTTAAGGCGACTTGTTCTATCTGATTGATATTGGTGTTTGGCGTCAATGTGAATGGGGCAAGTGTAAACTCTTCTCGGCTATCTTGAGTTGAAACACACCGAGGACTATCGCCACAGGGTTGCTCTGTCCGGTCCGTTGTTGTTTTATAACCTGCACCGCATGCGGTTAGGATCATCACTGAAGAAAGTGTAAGCCACTTGGGTAATGTCATAATCATCCCTTAAACAAAAGCCCAGCTAGGCTGGGCTAAGAAAACAATGGTCATTCTGATTGATGGAGATCGGAATGGCGTGTCTGGTATTAGACCTCTAAGAAGTCTAGTATGCCTTCTGCCGCTTTGCGCCCTTCGTCAATGGCAGTAACCACGAGATCTGAACCACGAACTGCATCACCACCAGCGAAGATCTTCTCATTGGTCGTCTGATACATAAATTCTTGAGAGGCTGGAGCTTTGATCCGTCCCCATTGATCGAGTTCTACACCGTGAGGTTCAAGCCATGACATCTGGTGCGGTTGAAAACCGAACGCCATGATAACAGCATCAGCGGCAAGAACGTGTTCACTGCCTTCTACTGGTTCTGGACGACGACGACCAGCCTCATCGGGCTCACCTAGTGCCGTTTTCACTACTTTAACGCCGCATGTGTTGCCATTGGCATCCACCTCTATGCCTAGAGGCTGCAAGTTGAACATAAAGTTCACGCCTTCTTCACGAGCATTTTTTACCTCGCGTCGGGAACCCGGCATGTTAGCCTCATCTCGTCGATAAGCACAGACAACGCTACTAGCTCCTTGGCGAATAGACGTTCTGACACAGTCCATAGCTGTATCACCACCACCAAGAACTACCACTTTTTTACCTTTCATATCAATGAAAGGATCAGAGGCTTCCAACTCCATAACTTTGTAGGTGTTGGAAATCAAAAATGGTAGGGCATCAAATACACCAGATGCCTCTTCATTTGTCAGACCTGCCCGCATGTTTTTATAAGTGCCGACACCTAAAAACACCGCATCATAGTCTTTAACTAGTGTTGCCATGTCGATATCTTTACCCACTTCAGTATTGAGCTGAAACTCGACGCCCATTTCGCTAAAGATTCGACGTCGGTTTAACATGACATCCTTTTCCAACTTGAACGATGGGATACCGAATGTCAGCAGTCCGCCGATTTCTGGGTAGCGGTCAAAGACAACGGGCTTAACACCATTGCGAACTAGGATATCTGCAGCGGCGAGTCCCGCCGGGCCTGCACCTATGATAGCCACCTTCTTGTCCGTCCACTCCACATGGGACATATCCGGCTTCCAGCCCATTTCAAAGGCTTTGTCGGTAATGTATTTCTCGACATTACCTATAGTAACGGCACCAAAATCTTCATTGAGTGTACACGAGCCTTCACAAAGGCGATCTTGTGGACAAACTCGTCCGCAGACTTCAGGTAGACTGTTGGTTTGATGTGATAGCTCGACAGCTTCAATGATTCGTCCCTCATTCGCCAGCTTAAGCCATTGAGGGATATAGTTGTGAACGGGGCATTTCCACTCACAATAAGGGTTACCACAGTCAAGACATCGGTCTGCTTGAGCGGTTGCTTGTTGTTTCGTAAAGGGTTCGTAAATCTCTACAAACTCAATTTTGCGAACCTTGAGCGGCTTTTTAGCCGGGTCGACGCGGTTCACATCAATAAATTGGTATACGTTCTGGCTCATAATTCTGGTTCCTTCCAACTATTGTGCTTGAACGCGCAGCTCAGCGGCGCTTCTGCTTTGATGACCAAGTAGTGTGCGTAAATCCGCAGCTTTTGGTTTGACTAGGTAGAACTTTGGAATCCATTCATCAAAGTTCGCTAGAATATTCTCAGCATGCACAGAGCCGGTTTCTTCTAAATGCTCGGCAATCAGTCCACGAAGGTGTTCTTGGTGAATATAGAGATCGGATAAAGAGATAGCTTCGACAGATTCGGTGTTCACACGTCCTTCAAAGTCCTCGTTAGTATCCATTACATAGGCAAAGCCGCCCGTCATACCCGCACCGAAGTTCACGCCTGTTGCACCTAGAATCGCCACGATGCCACCAGTCATATACTCACAAGCGTTGTCGCCTGCCCCTTCGATCACTGCAATGGTGCCTGAGTTACGGACACCAAAACGCTCGCCAGCGGTCCCAGCAGCGAACAATTTACCGCCAGTGGCGCCATACAAACAGGTGTTACCAATGATAGTGGCTTCATTACAAGTGAATGTTGTACCGACATGCGGCTTCACGACCAGCTTACCGCCAGCCATGCCTTTGCCTACATAGTCGTTAGCATCACCGGTTAGATAGATTTCAACACCACCCGCGTTCCATACCCCAAGAGACTGACCCGCTGTACCATCGAGGAAAAGCTTAATAGGGCGACTCGCCATCCCCTGGTTGCCATAACGTTTGGCTACTTCACCTGAGAGTCTCGCTCCTGCAGAGCGATCGGTATTACGGATATCAAAGTAGAAGCTACCACCTGATTTAGCATCGACCGCAGCTTGTGTTTCTTCGACAATCTTTTGGTTTAGCAGTGCTTTATCGAACGGCTGATTTGGCTCTGTCCAGTACAAAGGCAGCGAAAGAGGAGATATAGGGGCCTCCAAGATATTCGAGAGGTCAAGCTTGGCTTGTTTCGCGGTCATACCTTCGAGACTCTCGAGCAGATCAGTACGACCGATAAGATCAGTAAGTTTCTCTACTCCTAACTGAGCGAGTAACTCTCTTACTTCATCAGCAAGACCTGTGAAGTAGTTGACCACCATTTCAGGTAAGCCCTTAAAGTACTCTTTTCGCAAGGTCTCATCCTGAGTGGCTACGCCAGTGGCACAGTTATTCAAGTGACAAATACGTAAGAACTTACAGCCCATAGCCACCATTGGTGCAGTACCAAAGCCAAAGCTTTCCGCACCTAAAATTGCAGCTTTGACTACATCAAGCCCTGTTTTAAGGCCTCCATCAACTTGAAGACGAATCTTGTGTCTTAAGTTGTTGGCAACAAGAGCTTGTTGAGTTTCAGCCAGACCGAGTTCCCAAGGACAACCTGCGTATTTGACCGACGTTAGTGGACTCGCCGCAGTGCCGCCATCGTAGCCGGAAATAGTGATAAGATCGGCGTAGGCTTTTGCTACTCCTGTTGCGATAGTGCCAACTCCCGGCTCAGACACCAACTTAACTGACACGAGCGCATTTGGGTTGACTTGTTTAAGGTCGAAAATCAGCTGTGCTAAATCCTCAATAGAATAGATATCGTGGTGAGGAGGTGGGGAAATCAAGGTAACACCTTGTACTGAATGGCGCAGTTTGGCAATCTCCGCTGTCACTTTATGGCCAGGAAGCTGTCCGCCTTCACCGGGTTTAGCGCCTTGAGCCACTTTGATTTGCAACACATCGGCATTGGTCAAATAGTGCGGCGTGACACCAAAACGTCCAGAGGCAATTTGTTTAATGCGAGAGTTACGATTCGTGCCAAATCGACGCGGATCTTCGCCACCTTCACCTGAATTGGAATATCCGCCAAGTTTATTCATCGCCATGGCCAGTGCTTCATGAGCTTCTGGGCTTAAAGCACCAATGGACATTGCAGCAGAGTCGAAACGTTTATACAGCTCTGAATTCGGCTCGACTTTGTCTAGTGCCAGTGGTGAGTCTGACTTTTTAAGCGCCATCATATCGCGCAGCATAGACACAGGACGTTCATTTACTTGTTTGGCAAACGTCTGATAATCAGATGATTCACCACTTTTCACTGCTTTTTGCAGCGTACCAACAACATCTGGGTTGTAGGCGTGGTATTCGCCGTCATGAACATATTTTAGTAGTCCACCGTGCTCGACAGGCTTGCGTTTTGCCCATGCTTTTCTAGCTAGGTTAAACAGGTCTTGTTGGAAATCTTCGAAGTTTGCACCTTGAATACGAGTAGTCACTCCCTTGAAGCAAAGATCGACGATGTCGGTGTGCAGACCAACGGCTTCGAACAGCTGAGAGCAGCGATAGGAGGCTACGATGGAAATGCCCATTTTGGACATAATTTTATACAGACCTTTATTGATACCGTATTGATAGTTTTGCATCACGTCTCGGTAGCACTTATCAATAGCACCATCATCGATCAGTTTACCAAGTGCTTCGTAGGCCAAATAAGGGTAGATAGCCGTAGCGCCGAAACCAAGCAATACAGCAAATTGGTGAGGGTCTCGGGCCGTTGCAGTTTCAACGATAATATTGGCGTCACAACGTAAGTTGGCTTCGATTAAACGAGTTTGCACCGCGCCGACGGCCATTGCTGCCGGAATAGGTAGTTTTCCTTTGACTAGAGCTCGATCTGAAAGAACCAATAAAACGGTTCCTTGCTTGATGACGCTCTCGGCACTATCGCAAAGGTCAAGCAGAGCTTGCTTGAGATCTTTCTCATTTGGGTCGTAATTAATGTCCAAAATAGTATTGCGATAGTGCTTATCACTCAGCTCTAACAGTTGCTGCATATCAGAGTAAAGGAGTACTGGAGAGTCGAATGTGACTCGATAAGCGTGACCATCGGTCTCACAAAATACATTCATCTCTTGACCAACACTGGTCGCCAATGACATCACATGCTTTTCGCGCAGTGGATCAATCGGTGGGTTGGTGACCTGAGCAAATTTCTGACGGAAATAGTCGGTGACCAAGCGCTCTTTAGAAGAGAGGACTGCCATTGGGGTATCATCACCCATAGAGCCGACGGCTTCTTGGCCCATATCACCTAAAACACGTAATACCTGATCCGTCTCTTCGTTCGTCATAGCGAACTGCTTTTGATAGGTTTTCAGCAGGGGTTCATCAAAACTGCGAGCTCCGACTTGGTCGTCCGGTAATTCACTAAAGGAGGTCAGTTTGTGGACGTTGTTTTCCATCCACTCTCGGTAAGGATGACGGCTCTTTAGATCGTTATCTATGTCTTCTGAATGCCATAGCTCACCTTGTTGAGTATCGACAACAAGCAACTCGCCGGGGCCAACACGACCTTTCTCTGCAACTTCATCAGGGGCGTAGTCCCAGATACCCACTTCAGACGCTAAGGTAATCAAATTGTCTTTGGTAATCACGTAACGCGCTGGACGTAGGCCGTTTCTATCTAGGTTACATGCAGCATAGCGACCATCTGATAATACGATCCCAGCAGGTCCATCCCATGGCTCCATGTGTTTGGAGTTGAAGTCATAGAAGGCGCGTAAATCAGGATCCATGTCTGGGTGATTTTGCCATGCTGGTGGCACAAGCATACGCATGGCACGGAAGATATCCATACCTCCTGATAGGAACAGATCCAGCATGTTATCTAAGCTGGATGAATCTGAGCCAGTCTCATTCACGAATGGCGCAGCGGTTTGTAAGTCAGGCAGCAGAGGTGATGCGAACTTGTAGGCACGCGCTTTTGCCCATTGCCTATTCCCCTCAATAGTATTGATCTCACCATTGTGCGCCAAATATCTGAATGGCTGTGCTAATGGCCAGCGTGGTTGAGTGTTCGTTGAGAAACGTTGGTGGAATAGGCAGATCGATGACTCCATGCGGAGATCTGCAAGATCGAGATAGAAGCGTGGAAGATCAGCTGGCATGCACAGCCCTTTGTAGACGATCACTTGCGTCGATAAGCTACAAATATAGAAATCTTCATCATCGATGATGCGCTTTTCAATGCGACGTTTGGCTATATATAAGCGTCGTTCAACATCTTGTTCACGCCAACCTGCGGGTGCAGAAATAAAGACTTGAACGATGTCGGGTACCGAGCTCAGTGCGATTGGACCAAGTACGTCATCATTGGTGGGAACGTCTCGCCAACCGGAAACAGTGAGTGTTTCCTGTGACAATTCTTGGTTGATGATATCTTTCGCTGACTGCGCTTTTACCGGGTCTTTGGAAAGAAATAGCATGCCTACGGCGTATTGTTTGCCGAGGTTCCAACCATTTTCTTCTGCGATGAGTTTAAAATAAGAATCCGGTTTTTGGAGTAGTAGGCCACATCCGTCGCCTGTTTTTCCATCTGAGTTGATACCGCCACGATGAGTCATGCGGTCTAATGCTGAGATTGCGGTGCGAACCAGTTTGTGGCTGGGCTGACCTTGCATATGCGCAATAAGACCAAATCCACAGTTGTCTTTTACAAGACTTGGATCGTAAAGAGCCATTGCCTTTCTCCCTTTGAGCTTGCTGTCATCCTGACAGTAAATTAATGCTTTTTAATGACTTTTTGTTGTTATTTGCGTCAAATTTTTAGAATTTATAAACTTAACAAATTGTATCTATTCTATTTTCACGAACTTCACAACGTATAGCTTATGGCGATAAAGGTCAAGTTTTCAGAAATTTGTTGTGTATGATTCAGAAATTCAAACGATTTATCTGCGATAGGTGACAAGTCATTGCTGTGAAATAGTGAGAAGGTTAACAGTTTGTTGGGGTTGCAATGAAGACGGACACAAAAAAGGCCAGCAAACTGCTGGCCAAATTAGGAAGGAATACTGTTAGTTACTTATTGGTGTAACCAGACAGACAACCTTTAGGCTGAAAGCATTAATGAATCTGCTTTCGCTTCAAGGTTGGTGTTGCCCATAAGGTATTCATCGATGGCACGTGCACACTCACGTCCCTCGTTGATGCAACGCACGACCAGAGACTGACCAGTACGCATATCACCTGCGGCAAAAACACCTTGCTGGTTGGTTTGGAAACCTTGTGACGCTACGTTTCCTCGCTCATCCAGTTTGATATCAAGTTGTGCTAATACGCCCGTTGGTTCTGGGTGTAAGAAGCCCATTGCTAGGAATGCCATATCACAAGGAATGACACGCTCAGAGTTAGCCACTTCTTCAAAACTTGGGCGTTCACCTGGCGCAGCGTCTTTCCATACGATGTCAGCAATACGAAGACCTGTTACTTGACCTTCATCGTTACCGATGAATTCTTTTGTCAGGATATTCCAATGACGGTCACAGCCTTCTTCATGAGAAGTGGTTGTTTTCATAATCATTGGGTATTGAGGCCAGGGCATATTCGCAGGGCGTTTTTCTGGTGGAATCGGCATGATTTCGACCTGAGTAACACTCGCCGCTTTGTGACGGTTTGATGTACCCACACAGTCAGAACCTGTATCGCCACCACCGATAACCACAACGTGCTTATCTTTAGCGTGGATTTCTTCGCCTTTCAGATCCATATCGTTAGCACGACGGTTATTCTGAGCAAGGAACTCCATAGCGAAATGTACGCCTTTAAGTTCACGTCCAGGAACAGGTAAGTCACGAGGAACGGTAGAGCCACCTGTTAACAGCACCACATCAAACTCTTGGCGCAGTTGCTGAGCATTAACATCAACGCCCACATGTTGGTTTACTTTAAACTCAACGCCAGCTTCTGCCATCAGATTGATCTTACGGTCAATGATGTCCATACCCAGTTTGAAATCTGGGATGCCGAAGCGAAGTAGGCCACCCACTTTCTCATCGCGTTCAAATACAGTCACAGAGTGACCTGCACTGTTGAGCTGTTCAGCGGCAGAGAGACCAGCAGGGCCAGAACCGATGATAGCAACAGTTTTACCAGAACGAGAACGTGGCGTTTTCGGTTTTGCATAACCTTCGCGGTATGCTGTTTCAACGATAGTTTTCTCGATATTACAGATGGTGATAGGGTCTTGGTTAATACCCAGTACACAAGCACTCTCACAAGGAGACGGACAGACGCGACCTGTAAACTCAGGGAAGTTGTTAGTAGAACTTAGGATGTTCCAAGCTTCTTCCCAGCTATCACGATATACGGCATCGTTGAACTCTGGGATGATATTGCCGATTGGGCAACCACTGTGGCAGAACGGCACGCCACAATCCATACAACGAGAAGCCTGAGTATTGATTTTGTCGCCAAACTCTTCGTTTAGTACGAACTCTTTGTTGTCTTCAATACGAACGGCTGGGTCGAGCTTCTTTGGAAGCTCGCGACCATGTTCTAAAAATCCAGTAGGCTTACCCATTATACTGCCTCCACTTCTTCCGTTTGAGCTTGCTCAGCTTCTGCTTTGCGCTTTTGAAGTACCGCTTTGTAATCACGCGGCATAACCTTAACGAGTGACGCTAGGCTTACTTCAAAGTTATCTAAGAACGACTGAGCGACTTCACTTCCTGTGAACTCTACATGCTTAGTCAGCATATCTTTAAGTAGTTCGCGATCTTCTTGTTCGATTGGGTCTAGGTCGACCAATTCAGGGTTTAGCTTGGTTTCAAAATCACCCGCTGTATCCCAAACGTAGGCAACACCGCCACTCATACCAGCCGCAAAGTTACGTCCTGTCGAACCAAGGATGATGGCCGCACCGCCAGTCATGTATTCACAACCGTGGTCACCGACACCTTCAACAACGACTTTAGCACCAGAGTTACGTACACAGAAACGCTCACCAGCCATACCGCGAATGAAGGATTCACCAGACGTTGCACCGTAGAAACATACGTTACCAACCACGATGTTATCTTCAGCGACAATCGTTGATTTCGCATCAGGGTAGAGTACTAACGTACCGCCTGACAGACCTTTACCCCAGTAGTCGTTCGCATCGCCTTCCACTTCAAACTTAACGCCTTTAGCAAGGAAAGCGCCGAATGATTGACCTGCGCTGCCAGTGAACTTCACGTTCATTGGTTGAGGTAGACCTTGGTCCTTGTAGACTTTAGAAATCTCATTCGACAGCATGGTACCAGCTGAACGGTCGGTGTTGATGATAGGGAACTCAGCATTTACGGCTTCGCCCTTCTCAAGTGCTGGAATCGCTGCTTGAATTAACTTACGGTCCAGAACCTGTTCTAGGTTGTGGTTTTGTTCCGTTTGGTTGTAAACGCCATCTTGCTCACGAGCCTGTTCAATATGTAGTACAGGTGTTAGGTCGAGGTTCTTATATTTCCAGTGACCAATATCTTCACGAACTTTTAGTTTGTGAGATTGACCCACCATCTCATCGATAGTGCGGAAACCAAGTTCAGCCATCACTTCACGTAAGCCTTCAGCCATGTATTGGAAGAAGGTAACAACATCTTCTACGCGACCATCGAAGCGCTCACGTAGTGTTTTGTTTTGTGTTGCGATACCCACAGGGCAGGTGTTCTTATGACACTTACGCATCATGATACAGCCTTCAACCACAAGCGCTGCGGTTGCGACGCCCCATTCTTCAGCACCAAGTAGAGTTGCTACCGCAAGGTCACGTGGCGTTTTCATCTGACCATCAGATTGAACCACGATACGGTTACGTAGACCGTTCTTCAGAAGCGTTTGGTGTGTTTCTGCCAAACCAAGCTCCCAAGGAAGCCCTGTATGGCGAATTGAAGACATTGGTGAAGCACCAGTACCACCATCGAAGCCCGCAATCAGGACAACGTCAGCTTTCGCTTTTGCAACACCTGAGGCGATAGTACCTACACCGGCTTCTGATACTAGCTTCACGTTAACGCGACCCGCGCGGTTAGCGTTTTTCAAGTCGTAGATCAGCTGTGCCAAATCTTCGATTGAGTAGATATCGTGGTGTGGTGGTGGTGAAATCAAGCCAACTCCTGGCGTTGAGTGACGAGTCGCACCGATCCAATCATCGACTTTATCACCAGGAAGCTGACCACCTTCACCTGGCTTAGCCCCTTGAGCCATCTTGATTTGTAGCTCATCAGCGTTAGTTAAGTAGTAAGACGT
Source organism: Vibrio sp. ER1A (assembly GCF_000733315.1). NCBI lineage: Bacteria > Pseudomonadati > Pseudomonadota > Gammaproteobacteria > Vibrionales > Vibrionaceae > Vibrio > Vibrio sp. ER1A. Next base: position 43,537 of record NZ_JPJA01000002.1, on the reverse strand, counting down.
GACACCGAAACGACCGGATGCAACCTGCTTAATTGCTGAGCGTTCCCAGTCACCGTTTTCTTTACGTTCGAAACGAGTTGGATCCTCACCGCCTTCGCCTGAGTTAGACTTAGCACCGATACGGTTCATGGCTACAGCAAGTGTTGAGTGAGCCTCGTAAGAGATAGAACCGAATGACATCGCACCTGTAGCAAAGCGCTTCAGAATGTTTTCAATTGGCTCAACTTCTTCCAACGGGATTGAGCCTGCTGGGTTCTTAACGAAGTCTAATTGGCTACGCAGAGTCGCAGCGTTATCGCCTTGGTCATCGACGGCTTTCGCATACTTCTTAAACTGAGAGTAATCTTTGTTGCGAGTTGACTCTTGCAGTAGGGAAATAGTTTCTGGGTTAAACAGGTGCTTTTCACCACGCTGTTTCCACTGATAAACCCCACCCACATCAAGAACTTGAACTGGAATTTCACGTGTTGGGAAACCAATACGGTGACGAACCAAGACTTCTTTGGCGATATCGTCGATGGTAAGGCCTTGAATACGTGAAACCGTACCCGTGAAATACTTCTCAACTACAGACTTACTGATACCTAGCGCTTCGAAGATTTGTGCACCATGGTAAGACTGAAGTGTGGAGATGCCCATTTTCGAGAAAATCTTTAATAGGCCGCCGTTGATCGACTTACGGTAGTTCTCGAACAGCTTAGAGATGCTGGTTTCCGGATCCAGTTTCTTAGTGCGTTGTAGCTCAACCATAGTCTCGATAACGAGGTATGGGTTAACCGCGTTTGCACCATAGCCAACAAGTGTTGCAAAGTGGTGCGTTTCACGTGCATCGCCAGTTTCTACTACGATGTCACACTTAGCACGCAAGCCTTTGCGGATTAGGTGGTGGTGAACCGCGCCTACCGCCAGCATCGCTGGGATAGCAGCATGGTTAGAGTTGATAGCTCGGTCAGTTAATAGAATGATTGAGTAACCATCGATAACCGCGTCTTCTGCGTATTGACAGATACGTTTTAGTGCACGTTCTAGCTTACCTTCGTCTTCACTTGCTTGGAAAACGATGTCAAGAGTCTTCGCTTGAAGATGCTCATTATCGATAGCACGTAGCTTCTCAAGTTCTGAGTTAGATAGAACTGGGGACTCTAGCTCAACTTTTTGGCAGTGCTCCGGAGATTCCGATAGCAGGTTCTGATCTTTACCAAGGTAAGTGTTCAGAGACATCACCATACGTTCACGAATCGGGTCGATTGGTGGGTTGGTAACCTGAGCAAATAGCTGCTTAAAGTAGTTAGACAGATGTTGTGACTGGTGCGAAAGGATCGCTAGTGGCCAGTCAGCACCCATTGCAGAAAGTGGCTCTTTGCCATCTTTTGCCATAGGGACAATGATTTCGTTTACTTCTTCCGAGCTCACGCCAAACGCTTGCTGTTTGTGCAGTAGCTTCTCTGGAGAAGGTTGGCTGAACTCGTTGCTCGCATCTGGAAGCTTCTTCAGGCTAAGTAGGTTCTCTTCCACCCATTTCTGGTATGGCTGAGCACTTGCAATGCCATCTTTCACTTCTTCATCAGAGATGATGCGACCTTGCTCTAGGTCAGCAACGAAGATACGACCTGGCTGTAGACGGCCACGGAACTCAACGTTCTCTGGCTCAATGTCGACAACACCAGATTCTGATGCCATAACGAGGAAGTCATCTTTGGTCACGGTATAACGTGATGGACGCAGACCGTTACGGTCAAGCGTTGCACCTACCTGAACACCGTCAGTGAAACATACCGATGCTGGGCCATCCCATGGTTCCATAACGTTCGCGTGGTACTGGTAGAACGCACGACGGGTTGGATCCATGTTTTTGTTTTCTTGCCATGCTTCAGGAATCATCATCATTAGCGCATGTGGCAGGCTACGACCAGACAGAACTAGGAGCTCAAGTGCCATATCGAAGTTTGATGAATCCGAGCTGCCTTCTTGACAGATAGGGAGCAGCATGTCGATTTCTGCTTGTGTGAACAAGTCAGATTCGATGATAGCTTCACGCGCCTTCATCCAGTTCAAGTTACCGCGAACCGTGTTGATTTCACCGTTGTGGGCAATGTAACGGAAAGGCTGCGCTAGGCGCCATTTCGGGAAAGTATTGGTAGAGAAACGAGAGTGAACCAGTGCAAGCGCTGTCACCATCGTTGGATTTTGTAGATCTAGGAAGTACTGAGGTACTTGCTCAGTAGTGAGCTGGCCCTTGTAAACCAGTGTCTTGTACGACATTGAATTGATGTAGAAGTCATCACCAATGTTAGACACACTTTCTAAGCAAACGCGTACTGTGTAGTTACGTAATACGTAAAGCTTACGTTCTAGCTCCTCAGGCGTACAGCCCGGACCACCAGAAACGAATACGTGTTCGAATTGTGGCTCAGTGCTCAATGGATCAGCACCAATCATTGAGTTGTCAGTTGGTAAGACACGATATCCAATTACTTCCAACTCTAAACGTTGTGCATTGCGCTCTAGAATGTCACGACATTGTGCGCGTTTGTGCTCGTCTTTCGGGAAAAGAACAACACCGACACCGTATTTCTCAAAAGAAGGCAGCTTAATACTAAGCTTAACAGCTTCTTCCAAAAGAAATTCATGGGGCTTCTGAAGTAGGATACCTGCGCCATCGCCACTGCATGGATCGCAGCCTTGACCGCCACGGTGTTCCATGCGCGCTAGCATATCCAGGGCTTGGGTCACTACTTCGTGTGATTTACGGTTTTTTAGGTGAGCAACAAAACCGATACCACAAGCGTCATGCTCCAACTCTGGAGTATACAGACCTTGTGTATTCTGCTCTCTATCTACCATAGATACTTCCTTCCAGTTTAATCTAGGCACAACTAGAGTGTGTGATTGTGCCTTGTCCTTTGTAATTTTGATTCTTGACTGCCAGAGGGGGCAGTTTTCGAGTCCATTCTGCATCTCGCAGGAAAAGTGTTGCGAGAAAAACATTCCGTGGTGATATTCAATGTCATCTTTCCACAATCCAGTGGAATATGTTGGTGGGAGTAGAATATCAACCTTCAATCTACTAATTCGTACTGTAATAAAAACGGCAAAAACAGCAGAATTGTGTAAGTATCCTACAATTTTGCGCTGTGTAATTCCAACGAAAGTTACGTCTGTTCCACATTTTTTTTATCTACTTTTGAATATATCTAATAACATACATGCAACATTTGCCGTTTTTCTGTTGTTTTTATGAATATTTATTGATTTTGGTTAAGCATGCTTTTCCCGCTCGTTGATACGATGCATGGTTTTCTTTTGCAGGGATGTAATTTAGTTTCACTAATTAGAGTGAGATTCATTCTTATTAATAGGTTTTTCGAACATGCAATTACATGAGTTGGTGAATACCATCGGCCAAGATCTCCAGCGTCGATACGGTGAAAAAGTTCACAAACTGACCCTGCACGGTGGTTTTAGCTGCCCTAACCGAGACGGCACGATAGGTCGTGGTGGTTGTACATTTTGTAATGTTGCCTCCTTTGCAAGTGAAGAGACACAGATTCAATCCATTCATGAACAGCTCACGGATCGTGCTGGTGAAGTGAAGCGCGCAAAGAAGTATCTCGCTTATTTTCAGGCTTATACCAGCACTTATGCAGAAGTACAGGTGTTGAAAAACATGTACGAAGAGGCACTTAAGTATGCTGACATCGTTGGATTATGTGTCGGAACGCGTCCTGATTGTGTTCCTGAATCCGTACTTGAACTTTTGGCTGGGTACGTTGAACAAGGCTATGAAATTTGGCTGGAGTTAGGGCTGCAAACGGCTCACGATCAAACACTTAAACGCATAAATCGAGGCCATGATTTTGCTGTGTACGATGAGATCACTCGACGCGCTCGTGCACTTGGAATCAAGGTATGTACACATCTTATCGTCGGTCTGCCAAATGAATCAAAGCAAGACAATCTTGTTACTCTAGACAAGGTGCTGGCCACCGGAACGGAAGGCATTAAATTGCACGGTTTACATATTGTTGAAGGTAGTACGATGGCTAAGGCGTGGCGTGCTGGGAGATTAGAAGCGCCAACGCTAGAGTTTTACTTAGACGTGGCCAGTGAAATGATTCGTCGTACGCCAGCAGAGATTATTTTTCACCGCGTCTCCTCTTCCGCGCGAAGACCGACCTTGTTGTCGCCACTTTGGTGTGAGAACCGTTGGTTAGCGATGACAGAACTAGGCCGAGTGTTAACCAAACAAGGCCAACAGGGCTCATTGACTCTGAATCCGTTTATTTATCACAAACCTGTTCTCAAATAATTCTACTACCGTGTGAAGCTTCTGGCTTAATGATAGACTTAGGCCAGTTGTAACGCACGGAGTGCTGAATGAAACCTATCAAAAACCTCGCTCAATATTATGTCGACTTGTTAGTAAAGCTCGGCATTGTTCGTTTTTCTATTCTTCTCGCATTGGCTTTGGTGGCATTAGCCGTTGTGGTTCAGGTGGGTATTACCCTTGTTTTGAACGGGCGTGTAGATGACATCGATATTGTCCGTTCGGTATTTTTCGGTCTGCTTATTACTCCGTGGGCTGTGTATTTTCTCTCTGTTGTTGTCGACCAGTTGGAAGAATCACGTCAGCGTCTCTCTAAGATGGTTTCTAAGCTAAAAGACATGCGTTCGCGTGACCAAGATTTGAACCACAAGCTGCAACAAAATATCCGCAAACTCAATCAAGAGATTGAAGAGAGACAAAAAGCGGAGGAAGCGCGTGAAGAGGCGATGAAGGATCTAGAAAATGAGGTGTTTCAACGTGAACGTACTCAACTAGAGCTGGCTGAACGAACCGCTTTACTGCGTTCATTTATTGATGCTTCTCCCGACTTGATCTATTACCGCAATGCGGAAGGTGTCTTCTCTGGTTGTAACCGGGCGATGGAAGAGTTGACTGGTCGAAAAGAAAAAGAGCTAGTGGGTTTGACTCCATGGGACGTTTACTCTGAAGAGATCGCTAAACAAGTTGTTGAAACCGACCATAAAGTGATGGGTGATAACCAAGCACTGACGTATGAGCAGTGGTTAGAGTACCCAGATGGCAAGAAATGTTTCTATGAACTGCGTAAGGTGCCGTTCTATAGCAAAGATGGTAAGCACCTTGGGCTGGTTGGTTTTGGTCGTGATATCACCGAGCGTAAGCGTCATCAAGAGTCATTAGAGAAAGCGAGTCGAGACAAAACAACGTTTATTTCGACCATTAGTCATGAGCTGCGTACACCGTTAAATGGCATTGTCGGTTTGAGCCGAATGTTACTTGATAGCCATCTAAATACTGAACAGCGTAAGCACATGCAAACTATTAACGTCAGTGCCATCACGCTAGGCCATATCTTTAATGACATAATTGATATGGATAAGTTTGATAGACGTAAGCTTGAGCTTTTCCCTGAACCACTGAACTTTGAAGACTTTGTCACTGAACTTGAGAGCATTTCGGCTCTTATGGCGGAGCAGAAAGGGTTACGATTTGATCTTGAGCGTTTAACGGATCTCCCAGAAGGCGTGGTAGTCGATGCGACGAGACTGCGTCAGGTGATTTGGAATCTGGTTAGCAACGCCATGAAGTTCACCAAGCAGGGTGGCGTTGTGATGACCATCAGTGCTGATATTGAAGATAATTATGCTCATATCATTATCGAAGTTGAAGATACTGGAATAGGTATTCCTCAGCACGAACTTGATAAGATCTTCGCTATGTATTATCAGGTGAAGTCAGGGAAAGACAATTTACATGCTGTGGGCACCGGAATTGGCCTTGCGGTTTCTAAGCAGCTGATCAAGATGATGGATGGTGACATCACGGTAGACAGTGAAGAAGGGTTTGGAAGTACATTTACGGTATCCATCAATGTCCCTTGTGCTGATAAACAACAATTGGCTCCAGTAGAAGTGAAGCAACAAGGTAGTCTCAATATTTTCTTACTGGAAGATATAGAGTTGAACATTACGGTTGCACGTTCGCTGTTGGAAAGCTTAGGGCATACAGTCAGTGTTGCAATGACGGGCGAAGAAGCCATCGCGACTTTTAAGCCAGAAGAGTATGACCTTGCGTTGCTCGATATTCAGTTACCTGATATGACGGGCTTTGATGTTGCGCAGAACTTTAGGGAGCACTACACACAATTGCCTCCTTTGGTCGCTTTAACGGCGAATGTGCTAAAGGATAAACAAGAGTACCTAACAAAAGGTATGGATGACGCTATCAGTAAGCCACTGAGTGTTAAAGCACTCACGGAAGTCATTAACAAGTTTGCTGGCGATGAAGAGTCTACTGACGTTGAAGAAGCAACCGTAGTTGAGAAAACAGATATCAATGACGAACTGTTTAATCGACTATTAGATTTCGATATGTTGGATTCTTATGTTGATATTGTCGGCACCAAACCTGTGTACGATAGCATCACTATGTTCGAGCAAATGATGCCAGACTATCTCGAGATACTGGATTCGAACATGACTGCGAAAGATCAATCCGGCATTGCCTCTGAAGCACATAAGATTAAAGGTGCTGCGGGGTCTATTGGCTTAAAACGCATTCAATCAGTTGCCCAGAAGGCTCAGTCTCCGGATATGCCAGCATGGTGGGAGAACATTGAAGATTGGGTTGAAGAGATAAAAAACGAATATCACAATGATATTCAAGTACTTAAAATGTGGTTGGAAAGTAAGGAATCAAAATGAAGAAAATACTCACAGCACTAGCACTTTCTGCAGCTTTAGCCGGTTGTGCAACCTCTCCAGCGACAGACTCAAAAGTATGGATGACGGGAAATACTGCTATGGTTGAACAGCAGACTGTTCGTCTAGAGTCGAACCTTTGGATCGATATGATGCCAAAAATTGGTGAAACGACGGCACTGGTAAAAGAACAAACTCTTCACGGTGCATTAAACCTAGTGACTGACACGCAGCTACCAGCTGATATGGATGTAGCTATGGTGGTATTGAAACAAGGCGATGTGTCTTGGGAGTTTGAAGGTGACGACTTTGAGCTGCGAAATCACTCGGAGAATCAGTGGGAAGTGGCGTTTAACTGGCAGTTAGAAGTCAACATTACTAAGCCAGTAGATGTTGCTGTGCAGCTGGTTGGTGGTGACAAACAAACTTGGGTCGTCAATAAACAAGTGAATGTGGATACGGTGTATTGATTGAGGTCGAATCGCTTTTATTAAAAAGGGACGCACAGTGCGTCCCTTTTGCATTCGTTAGAAGATGATTACTCTTCTAGGTCGCCACAGAAGCGGTAGCCTTCACCGTGGATAGTTGCGATGATTTCTGGAGTACCTGAAACTGACTCAAAGTGTTTACGGATACGACGAATCGTTACATCTACAGTGCGATCGTGAGGCTTAAGCTCACGACCAGTCATCTTCTTAAGAAGATCGGCGCGAGTTTGAATCTTACCTGGGTTCTCACAGAAGTGCAGTAGAGCACGGAACTCTGAACGAGGTAGCTTGTAGCCGTCGCCACTTGGGCTAACTAGTGAGCGACTATTGATATCAAGAACCCAACCGTTGAACTCATATTTCTCAACGCTGCGTTTTTCTTCAGTAGCGGCACTTGTGCTCATTGAACGAGTTAACAGGTTACGTACACGGATAGTTAATTCACGAGGGTTGAATGGCTTAGTGATGTAATCATCAGCGCCAATCTCTAAACCTAGAATTTTATCCACTTCGTTGTCACGACCAGTCAAGAACATTAATGCTACATTAGCTTGCTCACGAAGTTCACGAGCTAGTAGTAAACCGTTTTTACCAGGAAGGTTGATATCCATGATAACAAGGTTTACAGAGTTCTCAGACATGACTTGGTGCATTTCCTGACCGTCGCTGGCCTCGAATACAGCATATCCTTCTGCTTCAAAAATGCTTTTAAGGGTGTTACGGGTTACTTGCTCATCTTCAACAATAAGAATCTGCGGGCTTTGCATCGGCGGTACCTAATTTAAACTTGTGATAATTCTGTCGCTAGTAGAATAAATTCTAGGCAAAAAGTTAACATATAGGTAATGTTTCTTAGATGTTTACTCAAAATCGTAGAAACAGTTACAGGTTAAGTCGCCTTCCGTGATGTTGCCAAAAAAACGAGAAATCCCTTAAATCTCTTATTATTCTGCTATGTCATTGAGGCGAATTCTATAATGTTAACAGCATGCTAACAATGGTCAAATGTTAATTCCATGCACTTTGTTGATTTAAATCAATAGCGCCTTTGTAACAAATATTAATAGTATTGGGCAAATACAACAATTTAGATAATATGAGTATTGATGCACACTTGTGGCGTGCCTATTCAGAAATTTGCATAGAATTTATCACTGAATGGGACTGCGAAAATTACGTGATCATAACGGCTTGGAACCCACAGAGTCGTAAACTGTCTAACGAACTAAATTGCATAAAAAACCTCGACTTAGAGCAAAGGCTCAAAATCTATGACTACCAAAATGTTAAGGTGGGGAACCCGAGTTTCAGCTGGGTTGAAGACAGCTTTGCGGTAGAAATGACTTTAACGCAAGGCTGTGAGTTAGCGCAAAAATACCAGCAAAATGCCATTTATTGGGTAGAAAATGGTGTACTGTTTTTGGTTTCCTGTGATGAGAGTCAAACGCAAAAAAAATTAGGCCGATTGGGTGATTTCTTACGTTAGCAGAAAAAAATTACCGGATAGGCGATAAAGGATTTTAATTTAATGCTCTTCTAAAGACTTGCTACTAGCATGGCTATTGAGCAAAAAATCACGGAGGAAAAATGAGAGATATCACACCTGATATTTGTGACCAACACGAAGATAAAGTCATGTTGCTGAATTTGCCACTGCAAAATTTCGGGCAACGTGCCGCGTTCTGGGGAGAGATTGTAACGGTGCGCTGTTACCACGATAACTCAATGGTGCGAGAAGTGTTAGGGCAAAATGGTACAGGCAAAGTACTCTTTGTTGACGGTAATGGTTCTTGTGCCAAAGCACTGCTTGGGGATCAACTCGCGATTATGGCAATAGAAAACGGATGGGAAGGCGTGATTGTGAATGGCGCAGTTCGCGACGTGGCGGCTATGGCGGAAATGGATCTGGGAGTGAAAGCGCTAGCGGCATGTCCTTTCAAAACAGAAAAACGTGGAGCAGGTCAAATCAACGTTACATTAACGATGAACAACCAAATCGTTCAACCTGGGCATTACGTTTATTCTGATTGGAATGGGGTATTGATCGCTAAAGAAGCATTAGAGTTTTAAGTCATGCTTGAACTGATGCTCAGTTAAAAACGGAAGCCTAGACCCACTTCAACGCCTTGTTGTATCTTCTCAAAATCGAAGGTGGCGTGAACGTCTAGGTTTTCGGTTAATCTCATCCTACTTGATATTTCCGCAGCCATTGCGCCTTGTCTTTCGTTATTTTCTTCATATTGATAGCCACGAAGTGTACTTTTTACCGAGATACGGTCAGACACATTGTAGCTAACGCCACTCAAAAATCCTTGGTCTATCGACTCGTGCGAATTATTCAATCGAGCCCCGATGTAAACATCTAACGAGTCAAAGATTGAATAGGAATAGCCACTATCAATATTCCAAGTATCAAAAGAATCACTGCTACCCAGCTTAGTGCCTGAAGAAAGAAAGAAGTTATGAGGGGAGGCGTCATGCTGCGAAGGCAGCGTAGGTAGGTCTACCGCGAGGGACATTCCTGAGAACAATAGCAAGGGTAAAGCGTAAAAAGACACTGCTTTCATAGCACCACTCCTTGGTTATTGTTTTTATAGTTTATTGACTTCTAATTAAAGCACATAAACTAAGCAAAAAGTTGTAAATCTATATAGCAATTGGTTATTAATAAAGATCCTAACTGAATAAGTTATCTGCAATTATCAATTTCTATGCGTTTAAGAAAAAAACGCCGCTAAAGCAATAAAAGTACATTTTTTAATTGACTCAGCTACAACAAATAGGTTAAACGTATGGGTAAGCACATAAGAGATTTTTAAGAAGACCCTATGTTTAGTTGCCAGCACGTAGTAATGACCACCACGATTATTATTACCGACATTACCAATGTTGGGGCGGGCTTGTAGACGGAAGAAATTCAAAAACAAGGCCTGTATCCCCAAGATACGGGCCTTTTTTTTACCTGTTTTGAGTATTTCGGGAGGAAAGGATGCGAGTACTAAAATTTGGAGGTTCATCATTAGCTGATGCAGACCGCTTTTTAAGAGCAGCGGACATCATCGCTAATAATGCCCAGCAAGAAGATTTGGCAGTGGTGCTATCGGCACCGGGTAAAACGACAAACAAACTTGTCGCCGTTATTGAAACTGCCCTAAAAAACAATGAAGTTGAGTTGCAGATTTCAGAGCTTGAAACATCATTCAACGAGCTATTTTCTAATATTGCTGCTGTACTCCCGAATATTGAGCGCACAGATTTTGACAACCAAGTCAAAACATCTTTATTCCAATTGCATCAATTTGTCCACGGTATCCGATTACTCGGAACTTGCCCAGATCACGTGAATGCTCGCATTATCTCAAAAGGTGAGCGAATCTCGATTCAACTTATGAAAGCCGTACTACAAGCTAAAGGTCAAGCTGCGGATCTTATTGATCCAGTTAAGTACCTTTTTGCTCAAGGTGATCATTTAGAAGCGATGGTGGATGTGGAAGTATCAACCCAAAACTTCCAAGCTAACCCACTGGCAGAAGGTGTCGTGCACATTATGCCGGGCTTTACTGCTGGCAACGCTAAGGGTGAATTGGTTACGCTTGGCCGTAACGGCTCTGACTATTCTGCGGCGGTATTAGCAGCGTGCTTGCGTGCTGATTGTTGTGAAATTTGGACGGATGTTGATGGGGTTTACAACTGTGACCCTCGTCTGGTTGATGATGCTCGCCTTCTCAAGTCACTGAGCTATCAAGAAGCGATGGAGCTTTCTTATTTTGGCGCTTCGGTTCTTCATCCAAAAACTATTGCACCTATCGCTCAGTTCCATATTCCATGTCTCATCAAGAACTCGTTTAACCCACAAGGGGCTGGTACCTTGATCGGTCAAGATACTGGTGAAGACAATTTACCAATCAAAGGTATCACAACGCTGTCTAACCTTATCATGGTGAACGTATCTGGACCTGGTATGAAAGGCATGGTGGGTATGGCGAGTCGCGTTTTTGGCGCTATGTCATCAGCGGGTGTGTCCATCGTTCTTATTACTCAGTCATCTTCAGAATACAGCATCAGTTTCTGTATTGAAGAAGAAGACAAGCTTGATGCTGAGCGAGCATTGCGCGAAGCCTTTGAACTGGAGCTTAAAAACGGTTTACTAGAGCCTGTTGAGTTTATGGATGATGTCGCGATCGTGACACTAGTGGGCGATGGCATGCGCACGTCTCGTGGTGTCGCTTCTCAGTTCTTCTCATCACTGGCAGAAGTTAACGTCAATATTGTCGCAATCGCACAGGGCTCCTCCGAGCGCGCTATCTCAGCGGTAATCCCAGAAGACAAAATTTCTGAGGCCATCAAAGCGTGTCATGAAAATCTTTTCAATTCCAAGCACTTCCTAGATGTGTTTGTCGTTGGTGTTGGCGGTGTTGGTGGTGAGCTGGTGGACCAAATTCAGCGCCAGCAAGCCAAACTGGCAGAGAAGGGCATCATTATCCGCGTATGTGGTCTAGCAAACAGTAAAGGTGTCTTGCTAGATGGTAAGGGACTTCCTCTAGACCAATGGCGCGATCGTATGGGCGACGTAAGTGAGAAGTTCTCGGTGGCAGGTTTAGCCGCATTGGTTCAGCGTAATCACATTATTAACCCTGTTTTGGTTGATTGTACTTCTAGTGAAGACATTGCCAATCAATATACCGAGTTTTTAGCCGCAGGCTTCCATGTAGTCACGCCAAACAAAAAGGCCAACACTGCGAGCATGTCTTACTATCATCAACTGCGTGATGTCGCTCGTAACTCTCGTCGTAAGCTAATGTATGAAACAACGGTAGGGGCAGGTCTGCCAGTTATTGAGAACCTACAGAACCTGATCGCAGCAGGCGATGAGCTAGAGAAATTCAACGGTATTCTATCAGGTTCGTTATCTTTCATTTTCGGTAAGTTAGATGAAGGGTTAACGCTAAGCCAAGCAACTAATGTCGCAAAAGATAAAGGTTTCACTGAGCCAGACCCACGTGATGATCTATCAGGCATGGACGTAGCACGTAAACTGCTCATCTTAGCTCGCGAAGCGGGGATGGCACTTGAACTTGAAGATGTCGAAGTTGACCAAGCGTTGCCACCAGGTTTTGATGATTCAGGTTCAGTAGATGAGTTTATGGCCCGTCTGCCCGAAGCGGATGCTTACTTCAGCCAACTGTCAGCGGACGCTGCCAAAGAAGGCAAAGTGCTGCGCTACGTGGGCGAAATCGCAGATGGTAAGTGTCGCGTACGCATTGCTGCCGTGGATGAAAACGACCCTATGTTCAAGATTAAAGATGGTGAAAACGCACTGGCATTTTACAGTCGCTATTATCAGCCAATTCCACTGGTATTACGTGGTTACGGTGCGGGTACAGAAGTGACCGCAGCAGGTGTGTTCTCTGATGTGATGCGTACATTAGGCTGGAAACTAGGAGTGTAAGATGAGTGATAGCGTTGTCGTTTATGCTCCGGCCTCTATTGGTAACGTGAGTGTTGGTTTTGATGTATTGGGTGCAGCAGTCTCTCCTATAGATGGCACCCTACTTGGCGATTGCGTTGAGGTTAAGCTCGGTGATAAGCCTTTTGACCTAGCAACGAAAGGCAGCTTTGTTGATAAGCTGCCCGCTGACCCGCAAGAGAACATTGTTTACGATTGTTGGAAAGTGTACGCCCGTGAATTAGATAAGAAAGGACTAGCCCTTAAACCTGTGTTTATGACACTTGAGAAGAACATGCCGATTGGTTCTGGCTTAGGATCGAGCGCTTGCTCTATCGTCGCGGCGCTAGACGCTTTGAACCAATTTCATGGCAATCCATTAAATGAGACCGAGTTACTGGCTCTTATGGGAGAAATGGAAGGGCAAATTTCTGGTGGCATCCATTACGACAATGTGGCACCTTGCTATTTAGGCGGTGTGCAACTGATGCTGGAAGAGCTTGGTATTATTAGCCAAGAAGTGCCTTGTTTTGATGATTGGTATTGGGTGATGGCGTATCCAGGCATTAAAGTGTCAACGGCAGAAGCGCGCGAAATTTTACCTTCTCAATATCGTCGTCAAGACATCATTGCTCATGGTCGTCATCTGGCAGGGTTTATCCATGCATGTCATTCTAATCAGCCTGAATTGGCAGCAAAGATGATCAAAGATGTTATTGCCGAACCATACCGTGCTAAGTTGCTACCTGGCTTTAGTCAAGCGCGTGAATACGCGGCAACAGCGGGGGCTTTGGCAACTGGAATTTCAGGTAGTGGCCCAACGCTGTTCAGCATCTGTAAAGAAAAAGATGTGGCAGAGCGAGTGGCTCGCTGGCTAGAAGAAAATTACGTACAAAATAACGAAGGATTCGTGCACGTTTGTCGTTTAGACAAGCAGGGTTCGAAAGTAACAGGAAGTGAGCTATGAAGCTTTACAACATCAAAGAAAATGACGAGCAAGTCTCGTTTGGCCAAGCTGTCCGTCAAGGCTTAGGTCGCAACCAAGGTCTATTTTTCCCATCTGAGCTGCCTAAGTTCGATGACGTAGATGCTTTATTAGCTGAAGATTTTGTGTCGCGCAGTGCAAAGATTCTCTCTGCGCTAATTGGCGAGGAGTTGCCTGCAGAGAAAGTCAGCGAATTAGTGGACAATGCGTTCCAATTTCCGGCTCCAATCAACCAAGTGAAAGATGGTGTGTACGCACTAGAGCTTTTCCATGGTCCAACATTGGCATTTAAAGACTTTGGAGGCCGTTTTATGGCTCAGTCTTTAGCTGCGGTTTCTGATGGTGGCAAAATCACTATTTTGACAGCAACATCAGGTGATACTGGTGCGGCAGTCGCTCACGCTTTCTATGGTATGGAAGACATCAATGTCGTGATTCTTTACCCGAAAGGTAAAATCAGTCCACTTCAGGAAAAGCTGTTCTGTACGCTAGGCAAAAACATTCACACAGTGGCCATCGATGGTGACTTTGATGCTTGCCAAGCGCTCGTGAAACAGGCATTTGATGATGCGGCATTGCGTGAAGAAATTGGGTTAAACTCAGCAAACTCGATCAACATCAGTCGCTTGATGGCGCAAATTTGCTACTACTTCGAAGCGGCGGCTCAACTAAGCAAAGAGCAGCGCGAAAACCTCGTAGTATCGGTGCCAAGCGGTAACTTCGGTAACTTAACGGCAGGCCTGCTTGCGAAAGCGCTTGGATTGCCTATTAAGCGCTTTATCGCGGCAACCAATGCGAATGATACTGTGCCACGCTACCTAGAAACAGGTGAGTGGGATCCAAAACCGACAGTGGCAACAACGTCAAATGCGATGGATGTTAGTCAGCCAAACAACTGGCCGCGTATCGAAGAACTCTGCCGCCTTAAAGATTGGGGTTTGGACACGTTAGGCAAAGGGGCGGTCTCTGATGAGCAAAGTGCGGAGTCGGTTCGTGATCTTAATGCACTAGGCTACTTATGTGAACCTCATGGTGCGATTGCTTATCGAGTACTTGAAGAGCAGTTGCAACCGGGTGAAACAGGCTTGTTCTTGTGTACCGCGCATCCTGCTAAGTTTAAAGAAGTGGTCGATGATATCTTAGGTTCTGACATTGAGTTGCCTGGACCATTGGCTAAACACGCGGCAATGGAGCTGTTATCTGAAGATTTAGCTAATGACTTTGAGGCACTAAAAGCGGTGTTACGCCGAGTCCAATAGGTCTAGATGACACTAATCGCAACGCCTTGAAATTTAAGTGTGGCTGAGTAAGCACATTTAGGTTTCGGGCGTTTTTTTGTATCTGTTGTTTGCAGATTACCTAAAACAATCAACACTGCCACTATTAAAGGAGCTCAGGATGACCCCTGTTCAAATGCGTGATTATTTCGATAAGCTTGGCATTAAGAATGAGCTTAAGCCTACGGTGGCCGATATGATATCACTTCATCGTGCTCAGCATAGGACGTTGCCATTTGAAAACTTTGACGTCTTCGTTGAGCAAGGAATTAAACTTGATATTGATGCGATCTTCGAAAAACTGATACGTCATCAGCGTGGCGGCTATTGTTTTGAAGTCAATGGGTTACTGTTTCGAGTTATGGAGAGCTTAGGTTTTACCGTTAGGCCACTATTAGCACGAGTACATCTTAGCGGCGAGCCTTCGGGACGAAGCCATCAAGTGACATTGGCTACGATTGATGACCAGCAGTGGATTGTTGATGCAGGGTTCGGTGCGAATACGCCAAGAGCACCTCTGGAGCTGACATTGCATAGCGAGCAGTGTATTGACCACCAGTGTTTTCGATTTATCGAAGATGAACGCTGTGGTTATTTACTTCAAGTGAAACAGCAAGGTTGGGTGAGTCTATACAGCTTGGATATGACCTATGTATGTCGTGGCGATATTGCGTATGGCAATCATTTTACCTCGACCAGCCCAGATACTCACTTTACTAACAGTTTGATTGCAGCAAAGCCAATTGAAGGCGGCATCATTACACTACTCGATAGCACGTTAAAAATTAGAATGGGCAACGAAGAGGCGCAAGAAGTAGAACTGACTAAAGCGGACTTGGCGGAGAACGTTGACCGCCACTTTGGTATTCAGCTAGAGGCATCACAGCTTGGTAGCATCATCGCAAAACTTGGATGGTAATAGCTGACAATGTCACACCGTATGATACTTGAGTAATCGTATGACTTAGGTATGGTTGGCAAAAAACATAATGTGAAGGGTAGAGGATGTTGGAGAAAGCTCGTTGGGGTATTGCAGGTTTAGGGAAAATAGCACGTCGGTTTGCCATCGACTTAACTCAACATTCGCAATGTGGCGAATTGGTTGCGGTGGCAGCACGTGATGAAGCTAGGGCCTCGAAGTTTGCCGAAGAGTTTGAGTGCAGACGCTCGTATGGTTCCTACCAAGCATTAGCGGATGATGCCGACGTAGATGTGGTCTATATTGCGACATTGCATCCCTATCACCGAGATTTGGTGGAGCTTTTTTTAAGCGCTGGTAAGCATGTGCTGGTAGAAAAACCCGCATTTACCAATGTAAAAGATTGGGATGAAATGGCTGCGCTAGCGATACGACATGGTGTCATCTTGGCGGAAGCCATGAAGTCTGTTGTGTTTCCTGCCTACCAAGAATTAAAACAGTTTATTGTCAGCAACAATATCAAGCTAACCTCAGTACAGGCAGCATTTGGTAATTGGCATGAGTATGATGAGAACTACCAGATCTTCAATGCTCAGCAAGCCGGTGGTGCGACACTGGATGTGGGAGTGTATGCGCTGTGGTTGTACGCGGATTTATGTACATTGTGTGGCGTAACTATTGGTAAGCCCGACGTGGTCTTTTCTCAAGATAACCCTCAAGCAAAGGTGGATGAAACCGCAGAGTTTCATTTTAAATCCGGACTTCAAGGTCAGTTAGCTGCCTCAATAACACGCAATTTAGTGCGTAGTGCTGTCATTCAGGGTGAGGACTTTGAAGCGACTATTGCAGAAAAGTGGTGGAACCCGAAATCAATTCAAGTGGTGTATCGAGGTGAGACCGTATTGATAGCACCGCAAACTATCGGGACTGGCTTTGAACATGAAATTGATCATCTAAGTGGGCTGATTTTGCAAGGTGCTAAGGCCTCATCAATCCTAAAGCATGAAACCAGTCGAGCCGTCATTGGGGTGATGGAGCAAAGTCTGATTGCTGGAGGTTTGGGTTATCTTAACAAATAATCAGATAACAAATAAAAAGCGCCTTCAAGGTGAAGGCGCTTTTTTAGCTCTAAGAGCGGATAACGGGATAATCAGTTAAGCAGTTTCTGCTTTGCCTTGTGGCTTCTCTTCATCTGCAAGGTCTGTTTCACCTTTACCTTTCGACTTCTTAATCACGTAGCCAGTGATAGACAGTGAGGCAACAATACCTAGAATTGTTGACAGCTGCATTGGCAGACCGAAGCCTAGGGTTGCGTTATTCAAGATGAAGGTAATAACAACCGTCGTCATAAAGATGGCTGGAACAGTCGTTACCCAGTGCATCTTGTTGTGACGTAGTAGGTAAGCCGAGGCTGTCCATAACATCATTACTGCAGTTGTTTGGTTAGCGAAACCGAAGTAGCGCCAGATAACACCAAAGTCTACTTGAGTTAAGATGCCACCGATAACGAATAGTGGTAGAGCCATCAGTAGGCGGTTACGTAGTGTTTTCTGTTCCATGTTGAAGTATTCAGCAAGGATTAGACGGCTAGAGCGGAATGCAGTATCACCTGAAGTGATTGGCAGAATAACCACACCTAGGAAAGCAAGCACACCACCAAATACACCCAATAGGCCAAATGAAGCGCTGTACACTACGTTACCTGGACCACCATTTTTAACTGCTTCAGCTAGCGAGTCGATAGAGCCGAAGAAAGACAGAGCAAGAGCACACCAGATAAGAGCGATAACACCTTCACCGATCATTGCACCGTAGAAGACGAAGCGACCATTCTTTTCGTTTTCCATACAGCGCGCCATCAGTGGAGACTGTGTTGCGTGGAAGCCAGAGATAGCGCCGCAAGCAATAGTGATGAATAGAGCTGGCCATAACGGTAAGTCATTTGGGTTCATGTTGGTGAACATATCGCTGACTTCAAAGCCACCCATAACTTGGTGCTCGCTTGATAGTGCCACTGCGGTGATAAGACCAACAGACATGAAGATGAGCAGTGCGCCAAATAGTGGGTAGAAGCGACCAATAATTTTGTCGACAGGTACGATTGTCGCGATGATGTAATAAGCGAAGATAACCACAACCATGGTTGTCATGCTCATTGACATGCCCATTTGGTCATTCACTAGGTTAGTGATCATGCCTGCAGGTGCAGAAACGAATACCACACCAACAAGTAGCAACAAGACGATGGCAAAAATGTTCATAAAGTGTTTGGCGCCATTGCCTAAGTAACGACCGGTAATAGTAGGAACAGAAGCACCACCGTTACGTACTGAAAGCATACCTGAGAAGTAATCGTGCACTGCACCAGCAAAGATACAACCAATGACAATCCAAAGCATAGCGGCAGGACCGTATAGTGCACCCATGATTGGGCCGAAGATTGGACCAACACCAGCGATATTTAACAATTGAACCAAGTACACTTTCTTGGTCGACATTGGCACGTAGTCAACACCATCAGCTTTAGTGTGAGCTGGTGTTTGACGTTTTGTATTAATACCAAAGACCTTCTCAATGAAAGCCCCGTAGATAAAGTAGCCGCCGATCAAGGCTGCAACACAAGTTAAAAACCACAACATAACTGTTATCCCTAGTTTGTGATGACATTAAATTCTGGTAACCATTATAAAAATGATGAATTGGCTACACATCGGCTTATTCGGTTAGTGGTGGAATAGATGATTAAGTGGTCAATAACCAACTTAAGTGGTTTTATCGAAGAGTAAGTGGTCGTTTTTCCGAGTTAAGTGGCGGTAGAAAAGCGTGAAGCTCATCACTTAGTCAAGGATTGAGTGGTAAAAAACACTTAAAACTGGCATTGTGACGGCAGAGAGAGTTGGATGAAAAGGAATCTCATGAAAGCGTTTTTAGTGGCAGCATCCGCTTTGTTAATATTTGGATGCGCCAAAGGAGTGGATGACCTCGCTAAAGAGGGAAGTTGGGAACAGATTGGCTATCAAGATGGTGTGCGTGGGCAATTGTCTCGCAGTTACTCTGACCTTAATAAACTCGGCGCTGCCGTTCATTCAGAGTACGACTCGGGCTATCAAAGAGGCATTCTAGAGTTTTGTGATGCTGATTTTGCTTATCAAATCGGGTTATCTGGGCAGTATTACACTGGGGCGTGTGAAGGCTTACCCGATGGACAGCGTTTTAGAATGGAATGGCAACGCGGTTGGAATGACTATTCCCATTAAAAAATGATTTAGGAAGCTAGGGCATGACACCCTAGCTTTTTTATTCACTTTCTTGGCTCTTGCTTATTACTGCTTTTCTTAGGAAACCGTCTTGTTGATGTAACTGCTGATGTGCTTGCTGCTTATCTAATCCAGTTAGAATCATGAGAATCGACAGCTTCACGTCATATTGAGCTTCTTTTAACGTGACTTCTGCCTGTTGTTTGTTGCAATCCGTAGCCTGCATCACAATGCGCGTTGCTCTGGCGACTAACTTTGCATTGGTCGCTTTTACATCCACCATCAGGTTCTCATAGCTTTTACCTAAACGGATCATACTTGCTGTCGTGAGCATGTTGAGAACTAACTTCTGTGCGGTCCCCGATTTCAGTCTAGTGGAACCTGTCAGAGCTTCCGGACCTACCACAGGACTAATAGCTATTTGAGCGATGTTAGCAATATCAGAAGCGGGATTGCATGACAGTGCGACTGTCGTGGCACCCAATTGATTGGCGTATTCTAATGCGCCAATGACGTAAGGCGTGCGCCCACTAGCGGCGATGCCAACAACCACATCTTTTGAAGTCAGCTTATGGTCAATAAGGTCTTGTTCACCAAGAGCTGGGTCATCTTCTGCACCTTCTTTGGCTCGGAACATCGCGTCATTACCGCCAGCGATGATACCGACGACCATATCAGGGTCGGTGCCAAAGGTTGGTGGGCATTCTGATGCATCGAGTACGCCTAATCGGCCGCTGGTGCCAGCACCCAAATACAATAATCGACCACCTTGTTTAAAGGCCTTAGTGATGGCGTCTACCGCCAGCGCAATGTCTGGAATGACCTTTTCTACCGCAAGAGGCACTAGGGCATCTTGTTGATTCATGCGCGCTAGAATCTGTTGCGATGAGAGTAAATCTATATCCATGGTCTCAGGGTTTCTTCCCTCGGAGACAAGTTGAGAAAGCGCATTGAGAAGTGCGTCGTTAGTCATAGTGGTTCCTAGTCAGCTGAATAGAGTACGCCTAAAGGGACGGCTTTACTGGCGCCAGTTACTGAGGGCAAATTGCTCGGTATCTTGTTGAGATAGCAATGTGCAAGCCAAGCGAAGGCCATGGATTCCATATAATCTCCACTAATGGCTTCGCTATCGGTTGGTGCCACATTCCAGCCTTTAAGCAGTTCACTCAGGCGTTTCATTATTATTGGGTTATTTGCGCCACCGCCACACACTAAAAGCTTCGGCGCAGTACCGATGGGATAGTTCTCAATGGCATTAGTGATAGTCAGGGCGGTAAATTCGGTTAGTGTTCTGAGCACATCATGCTCGTTCATCGGCGTTGAGATGGCAGCAAGGCATTGTTTCAACCACTGTTCATGATAATGCTCGCGTCCGGTACTTTTTGGTGCAGGACGTTTTAGGTAGTCATCTTTGAGCATTTCATCTAACAAATGGGTGAGCACATTGCCTTGTGCAGCAAGCTGTGCATCTTTATCAAAAGGTTGGCAAAAAGCGTGAGAGCACCAATGATCCAAAAGCACATTTCCAGGTCCTGTATCAAAGCCAATCACCTCGCCGTTGGGCTGCAATATGGAAACATTGGAAATACCACCAATGTTTAAAATCACCTGTGTTGAGTCACTATCGGCAAATAAGTAACGATGGAATGCGGGTACTAAAGGTGCACCCTGTCCACCGAGTGCCATATCTTTACGCCGAAAGTCTCCGATCGTATCAATACCTGTAAGTGTTGCTAGGAGGTTATTGTCGCCCAACTGAGTGGTAAAGCGTATTGCACCATCTGGTTGGTGAAAGACGGTTTGGCCGTGATTGCCGATGGCTGCAATGTCGTGAGCCGTATAAGTGGTTTTACTAAGCAAAGAATTGACGGCCTCTGCATAAAGTAACCCTAGTTGGTGGTCGAGTTCGCCGATATGTTTAAGGTTGGTTTCTTGACCATGACAGATAGCAAGCACTTGAGTTTTCAGTGATTCAGGGTAGCTAAGGAAATCGCTGGCGAGTAAGTTAATTTCACGGTCTTTTATCGATATCAGTGCAGTATCGACACCATCCAAACTGGTACCCGACATTATGCCTATGTAAAGCGCTTCCTTAGTCATCATAAACTTACTCCGTTTTTACCTAGCAATATTGTAAATCAAAAATAATCAGAATAATCTCTGGAGACGCCCATTTGATAATAAATTTGCAGAGGAGCAATTATGGGACCGCTATGGCTTGATGTGGAAGGTTATGAACTGAGTGCTGAAGATAAAGAGATTCTTGAGCATCCTACCGTTGGGGGCTTGATTTTGTTTGCGCGTAACTATCATGATTCCGAGCAGCTTATTGAACTGAACCGCCAAATCCGTCAAGCGGCGAAAAAGCCCATTGTTATCGGTGTGGACCAAGAGGGGGGGCGTGTTCAACGTTTTCGAGATGGTTTTACATTATTGCCGCCAGCCGCTCGATACGCGCAATTACGTGATGAAGCGCTCGCGAACCAAGCTGGTTGGCTTATGGCAGCAGAATTGATTGCTCACGATATTGATTTGAGCTTCGCGCCTGTTCTCGACCAAGGACACCAATCTAAAGCCATCGGCAATCGTGCTTTTGGTGATAACTTTCAAACCATCGTCCAGTACAGCACAGCGTTTATGGCCGGCATGAAAGCTGCGGGTATGGCGACTACTGGCAAGCACTTCCCTGGTCACGGAGGAGTAACGGCAGATTCTCATTTCGAAACGCCAATGGACAGTCGAGACACTATCTTTGAAGATGATATGCGAATCTTCAAGGCTCACATCAAAGCGGGTGTGTTGGATGCAATGATGCCAGCTCACGTAGTGTTCCCGTATTATGATGACAAGCCTGCCAGTGGTTCGAGCTATTGGTTAAAAGAGGTACTTCGTAATCAGCTAGGTTTTAGAGGTATAGTGTTCTCTGATGATCTTTCTATGGAAGGCGCAGCTATCATGGGAGGACCCGCTGAGCGTGCGCAACAAGCGCTGGACGCAGGCTGTGATACGCTGCTTATGTGTAATAACCGTCACTACTCTATCGAGGTACTAGATAACTTACCAATTACTAAGGTGAAGCAGGCTAGTCGGATGTTGAGGAAGAAAGAGTTTAGTTTAGAAGACCTTAAGAAGAGTGCTCAGTGGAAAGCGGCGAATCACAAAATTCTGTCGTCGTTGGAAGGCTAGGAGTTGCTATTAGGATCCCCTTGCCGGTGCAGGGGGATAGCAGTTGAGGAGTGCCCAGCTTCAGCTTATCGAGATAAGCTGCTTACTTCCGTTAGTGAAAGCCTAACGTCTCTTTTAATGATTTCAGGTAGCGGCGACTCACAGGTATTGGGTGGTCACTCTGAGTAATGATCTCCGCTAACCCATTGTCTAACAGCTTAATTTCTTTAATAGCCTTGACGTTCACTAAAAACTGGCGGTGGCAACGGATCAACGGCGTTTTATCTTCGAGTACTTTAAGCGTTAGCTGCGATGTGGCCTTTTGTTCGGCAGTTTGAACATGTACACCGGAAAGGTCGCTGTAGGCAAACTCAACATCGGTAGTTGGAATAATGACGATACGGTTGTGGCCGACACAAGGGATTTGGTCGAGTGTTTGTGGTGCGAGAGTATCGATCGCTTCCAGCGTTTGTTGCTCACGTTTTTTTAGTCGCTTAACGGTTTTTTCAAGACGACACGGATCAACAGGTTTTAGTAAGTAATCGAACGCATTATCTTCAAACGCTTGGATGGCATATTGATCGTAAGCGGTGACAAAGACGACTTTCGGCATGGTATCAGGGTCGAGCATGCCAAGTAGTTCAATACCGGTGACTTGTGGCATTTGAATATCAAGAAAGACCACATCTGGTTTGAGTTGGTTAATTTTCTTGAGACCTTCAATGGCATTACTTGCCTCACCAATGATGTCAATTTGCTCGGTTTCCTCCAAGAGCTCTATTAGCTCTTCACGAGCAAATAACTCATCATCAATTACTAAAGCTGTTAACTGTGTCATGACGCAATAGCCGTCCTTTTATCTTTGCGTGTAGAAGGCGAGGGGATGATAAAGCTCATTCGCGTAAAGTGGTCTTTTTCCACTTCAATTTTTAGCGCTCCGTCACGACCAAATTGATTTGTTAGGCGTTTACCGACAATTTGCATACCTAACCCTTCATGTCCCTCCTTGGGCGCAATAAAGGTTCCGGCATTATCCTCGACGACTATCTCGCTCCCTGACTGAGTGGTGTGACTATAGATTCGAATGATCCCACCTTCAATTAAATTGGAAATACCATGCTTAATCGCGTTTTCAACCAGAGGTTGTAAAGTGAAGCTCGGTACTTCTTGTTCTAACAGTTCTGGAGCAATATCAATATCTACTTCTAAACGGTCGGTAAAACGCGCCTTTTCGATAGTGAGGTAGGCGTTAACGTGGGCTAATTCTTCTTTCAAGGTGACCGTTTCGATATTCTGTTTCAGGTTGCTACGAAAAAACTGAGAAAGATGCTGTATTAGGCTGCGCGCTTTATCAGGGTCGCGCCTAGTGATAGCGCTAATGGTGTTCAACGCATTAAACAGAAAGTGTGGGTTAACTTGTGCGTGAAGTAGCTTGATTTCTGCCTGTTTGAGTAAGGTCTGTTTGTTTATGTAGTCACCATGAAGGATCTGGCTAGAGAGCAGTTGAGCAATACCTTCAGCCATGGACATATTGATGGTTGAGAACAGCTTACGTTTGGGCTCGTATAGCTTGATAGTGCCAATTACTTCGTCTCCCGTGCGCAGTGGAATTATAAGCGCAGATCCCAATTTACAGTCTTCAGAGATTGAGCACTGGTAAGGATTCTCTTTGCCATCGAGGTAAATGATCTCGTTGTTGTTCATCGAATCGAGCGTACTTTGAGAGGAGATAGGTCGGTTAAGGTGATGATGGTCAGCGCCTATGCCGACAAAAGCCAGTATCTTGTCATGATCGGTAATGGCGACGGCACCGACATTGGTTTCTTCGTAGATAATTCGTGCAATCTTGCTGGCGTTATTGGAGTTAAAACCATGGACTAAAATGCCCACAGAGCGTTCTGCAATGTTTAATGCGCGACGAGAGAAAGTCGCTGAATATTCCTCGAAAATGGTCTTACGGTCTTGAAGAATGCTCATGAATAGCGCGGCACCGACAGAGTTGGCGATGATCATCGGAGCGGCAATATCAGAAACCAGCGCATAAGCTTGATCAAAAGGTTTAGCTACAATGAGGATGATTAGCATCTGAACCAGTTCCGCCACAAAAGTAATGTAGAAGACAACTAGGGGGTTAAATAGCTCTTCTTTTTTATCCTTTCTGAGAAAATACAGATGCATTAAACCACCGATTACCCCTTCTGCCGTAGTGGAAATCGCGCAGGCTAAATCGGTAAATCCTCCTAAGGTGTAGCGGTGTAGACCACCGGTTAATCCAACGGCAAACCCTACGATGGGACCGCCGAATAGCCCTCCCATCACCGCACCAATAGCTCGAGTATTGGCGATAGCATCGTTTATTTGTAATCCGAAGTAGGTACCCAAAATACAAAACGATGAAAACAGTACATAAATGCTGAGTTTATGACTTAAACGATTGGAGACACTAAACAGTGGAATAAAAAGCGGTGTCTTGCTCAGCATATAAGCGAGCATTAGATACACGCACATCTGCTGCAAAAGGGAGATGATTAAGTCCATAGATTACAACCAACAACGAAGTTGTATTTTATTGTATACGCAACTGACCAATCGTGGCAGTTTGTTATCATCGAACTGTTATCAAGAACTGAAGCGACAGTAATTCTTGGTGTAAAATTATATTTACATTTAATGTTTTTCAAAGTTTACGCTTGCATGTGTTTTTTATCTAGGTATATTACCAGTTAAAGCTTAGCCGGACGGTTTTAATTATAAAGTTCGGTGTAAAATAATATTTACAGGTGAGGCCATGAAGAAGAGTGAACTAAGTAATATTAATATCAGTGACGAACAGGTACTGATTACACCAGAACAACTAAAAGAAAAATTACCGTTGAGTGAAAAAGCTAGAAAGTTCATTCAAGATTCCCGTGAGACTATCGCCAACATTATTCATAAGAAAGATCATCGTCTACTTGTCGTATGTGGGCCTTGCTCTATTCATGATGTAGAAGCGGCGAAAGAGTACGCAAAGCGTTTGAAAGCGTTGTCGGAGCAGCTTAACGACCAGCTATACATTGTTATGCGTGTTTACTTTGAAAAGCCGCGTACAACGGTAGGCTGGAAAGGCTTGATTAATGACCCTCAACTGGATGGTACCTTCGATATCGAGCACGGACTGCACGTAGGGCGCGAACTCTTGGTAGAGCTTGCGGAAATGGATATTCCATTGGCGACAGAAGCGCTTGACCCGATCAGTCCGCAATACTTGGCGGATACTTTCTCATGGGCGGCAATTGGTGCACGTACAACAGAGTCACAAACTCACCGCGAAATGGCCAGTGGTCTTTCGATGCCAATCGGCTTTAAAAATGGAACCGATGGTAGTTTGGCGACAGCAATTAATGCGATGCAAGCTGCTTCATCAAGTCACCGCTTTATGGGAATTAACCGTGAAGGTCAAGTCGCCCTATTAACGACTCAAGGTAACGAAAATGGCCATGTTATCTTACGTGGTGGTAAGCAGACCAATTATGACTCAGTATCGGTCACTGAATGTGAGCAAGAGTTAGCGAAATCGAATCTTGATGCGTCATTGATGGTGGATTGTAGTCATGCTAACTCTCGTAAAGATTACCGTCGTCAACCACTAGTAGCTGAAGATGTCATTCACCAAATCCGAGAAGGCAACAAATCTATTATTGGTCTAATGATTGAGAGTCATATCAATGAAGGAAACCAAAGTTCAGATATTCCTCTAGATCAAATGAAATATGGGGTGTCGATCACCGACGCATGTATCAATTGGGATACAACTGAGGCACTATTACGTCATGCTCATAAAGAGCTTGTCCCATTCTTGGAAAATCGTATTAAGGAATAATCACGTCCATGGCTGCTGAATTGAACGCATTGCGCGACCAAATTGATGACGTCGATAAGCAAATGCTCGAGCTTCTTGCGAAGCGTCTATCCCTTGTAGAACAAGTTGGTGAAGTGAAAAGCCGTCATGGTTTGCCTATCTATGCTCCGGATAGAGAAGCTGCCATGCTAGCGTCTCGTCGTGAAGAGGCGGCGAAGAAGGGCATACCACCACAGCTAATTGAAGACATTCTGCGCCGTACGATGCGCGAGTCTTACGCGAGCGAAAAAGACTCTGGATTCAAATGTCTAAATCCAGAATTACGTTCAGTGGTTATCGTTGGTGGTAACGGTCAACTTGGTGGCCTATTTGGTAGAATGTTCAAACTGTCTGGCTACGAAGTCAAAGTACTAGGCAGCCAAGATTGGGATCGTGCAGATGAGATTCTCGATAACGCTGGTTTGGTTGTTGTCACTGTGCCGATTCACCTCACTGAGGGTGTGATTGAAAAGCTAAATGCGTTACCGAAAGATTGTATCCTTTGTGATTTAACATCGATCAAATCTAAACCTTTGAACTCAATGCTTGATATTCACAAAGGTCCCGTTGTTGGTCTTCACCCGATGTTTGGTCCTGATGTACCAAGCCTTGCGAAACAGGTGATTGTTTACTGTGATGGCAGAGGTGAGAGCGAATACCAGTGGTTGTTGGAGCAGTTCAAGATTTGGGGCGCAAGTTTGTGTCAGATTTCTGCAGAGCAGCATGATAAAGGCATGACGCTTATCCAAGCGCTTCGTCACTTTACCTCGTTTGCTTACGGTCGCCACTTAAGTCAGCAGAACCCAGATTTAGATACGTTAGTTAAACTCAGTTCACCTATCTACCGACTCGAGTTGGCGATGGTGGGTCGATTATTTGCTCAAGACCCAAGCTTATACGGTGACATTATTATGTCTTCAGAAGAGAACATTGAGATGATCAAGTGCTTCCATAAACAGTTTGGAGAAGCATTAGCACTGCTTGATAGCAAAGATAAAGATAAGTTCATCTCTGAGTTTAATGAAGTTAGCGAGTGGTTTGGTGATTATTCACAGCAGTTTATGTCCGAGAGTCAGAACCTACTGAAGCAGGCTAACGATGCCATACATCGCGGTTAAATGCGGGCGATGAAAGAACCAATTAAAAAACGCAGCGAAGTTGCTGCGTTTTTTTAGTTTGTCTGTTCACTTGTTTCGCTGGTGGTGTCTTCGGTAACGGCAGTTTTAATCGAAGAATCCACATAGGGTGCATTAGTTAGGTTTATTTGTAGCTTAACCACGCTACCGACAAGATCAATCAGCGGTGCCCATTGCACTTTCTTTTCTTTCTCGAACACGTAATCGAAGTTCTCAGGGCTCCAATCGATGAAGTACTGAGGGTTAAGTGTGCGCCCTAAAAAGCGTACTTCATAGTGAAGGTGTGGTCCGGTTGAATTACCACTATTTCCACACGTAGCGATGACGTCTCCTTTGCTGACGAACTGCCCACTCTTAGCTTTAAACTTATGTAAGTGAGCGTAAGAGCTCATAAAACCAAATGAATGGCGCACCGTCATATAGTTACCATAGCCTTGACGGCTTGGTCTTACCGTTTCAATAACGCCATCGGCTGGCGCTAAGATTTGTTCACCTGTTTTACAGGTTAGGTCGATACCAGTATGTAACTGGCGTTTACCAGATATAGGGTTAGTACGTCGTCCATAAGACGAGGAAACGCGCTGATAAGTAACCGGGCTGTCATTGGGAATTAAGCGCAGCATTGTGGCACGAACCGCGGAGTCAATGGCGGCCGCATCAATACGCTCCGCTAATGGCATTTCCGCATCGTAGAGCTCTTCATCGGTGAGACCAAGAACTGTTTCCACGTCATTAACTCGTTTGCTCAGGAGTTGGAGCTCATCACGTTTCTCTTCAAGTTCTTGAGAAAGATCGTGAGTGACATTGACTTGTTCTTCCAGTTTAGCTTCAAGTAGCGCTTTTTCTTGCTGTAGATCCGTCAGAGACACTTCAGTAGATGACAGCTGTGTTTGAGATTGGTTATAGGAATAACCGACTAAGCCCAAGGCAACAGGAAAGGCTGCAGCGAAGAGGATGGCAGTGTAAGTACGCTTTCGTCCTAAACGCAGAGTTCGTTTCTTTCCTTGTTCATTCGGTATTACTACCTTGATTCTATTCGGCATAGTGATTATCGCTACACCACATTTGTCTATGAAATGTGGTGATTTTTCAGTTAATTTCGTTATTTTGTGGGTGAAAATCACAAAAAAGAGGGCGCTATTATTAGCGCCCTCTTGAAAAAAAACAAGTTTATCTCAAATTCAAACGGTTATTTTGAGATGCGTTTGTATTTAATACGGTGTGGTTCAGCAGCTTCTGGACCCAAAGTCTTCTTCAGCCATTCCATGTACTCAGTGTAGTTACCTTCATAGAAGTTAACTTGACCTTCATCGCGATAGTCGATGATGTGAGTAGCGATACGGTCTAGGAACCAACGGTCGTGCGAGATAACCATGGCACAGCCCGGGAACTCTAGTAGTGCTTCTTCAAGTGCACGTAGAGTTTCAACGTCTAGGTCGTTGGTAGGCTCATCGAGTAGCAACATGTTGCCACCCGCTTTAAGAAGCTTAGCTAGGTGAACACGGTTGCGCTCACCACCGGAAAGTTCACCGATGATCTTCTGTTGGTCGCTACCTTTGAAGTTAAAGCGTGAGCAGTACGCGCGCGCAGGAATTTCAAAGTTGTTGATCTTAATGATGTCAGCGCCTTCTGAGATCTCTTGGAAAACCGTATTGCTATCGTTCATTGAATCACGGAACTGTTCTACAGAAGCGAGTTTCACGGTATCACCAAGTTCAATCGTGCCGGCATCTGGTTGCTCTGTGCCACTTAGCATTTTGAATAATGTCGATTTACCCGCACCGTTAGCACCGATGATACCTACGATAGCACCTTTTGGAATGCTGAAAGAAAGATCATCAATCAGTACACGGCCATCGAATGACTTAGTCAGGTTGTTCACTTCTAGAACTTTATCACCTAAACGCTCACCTGGTGGAATGAATAGCTCGTTCGTTTCGTTACGTTTTTGATGATCGCCACTTTGTAGCTCTTCAAAACGTGCCATACGTGCTTTTGACTTCGCTTGACGGCCTTTAGGGTTTTGACGAACCCATTCCAGCTCTTTCTCAATGGTTTTCTGACGAGCTTTCTCTTGAGACGCTTCTTGTTGCAGACGTGCGTCTTTTTGCTCTAGCCATGAAGTGTAGTTACCTTCCCATGGAATAC
Organism: Vibrio sp. ER1A; assembly: GCF_000733315.1. Taxonomy (NCBI): domain Bacteria; kingdom Pseudomonadati; phylum Pseudomonadota; class Gammaproteobacteria; order Vibrionales; family Vibrionaceae; genus Vibrio; species Vibrio sp. ER1A. The sequence continues at coordinate 14,110 of NZ_JPJA01000002.1, read as the reverse complement.
CTTCACCACGGTCAAGCTCAAGAATCCAACCTGCTGCGTTATCTAAGAAGTAACGGTCGTGGGTAATCGCAACAACAGTGCCATTGTAGTCCACTAGGAAGCGTTCAAGCCAAGCAACAGATTCGGCATCTAGGTGGTTGGTTGGTTCGTCAAGAAGCAGCATGTCTGGCTTCTCAAGCAATAGGCGACAGATAGCGACACGGCGACGCTCACCACCGGATAGGTGTTGAATCTTCGCATCCCACTCAGGTAGACGAAGAGCGTCAGCGGCACGCTCTAGGGCGTTCTCTAGGTTATGACCATCTTTCGCTTGGATAAGAGCTTCTAACTCACCTTGTTCTTTAGCCAATGCGTCGAAGTCTGCATCTGGTTCAGCGTAAGCCGCATACACTTCGTCTAGACGCTTCATTGCACCAGCAACATCGGATACTGCTTCTTCAACGATTTCACGAACCGTTTTTGATTCATCAAGAACAGGTTCTTGCGGCAAGTAACCTACGTTTAGACCAGGTTGCGGACGCGCTTCACCATCGATATCAGTATCAATACCCGCCATGATACGTAGAAGGGTAGATTTACCAGCACCATTTAGGCCTAGAACACCGATTTTTGCACCAGGGAAGAAGCTAAGAGAGATATCTTTAAGGATTTGTCGCTTTGGTGGCACTACTTTGCTCACGCGCGACATGGTATAGACGTATTCAGCCATTGCCGATCGTTCCTACTTTTGAAGTCAATAAAGTTGTTATTTTACACTACGCAGTCAGAACGTTTCAATTTTCGTTGTGCGATCTTAAGCCTCAATATCATTCAAAATGCGCGGTTTCGCCAAGAGTCAGGGAATTCTCAACAATGGAAACAAATTCTTAATGACAAACCCATTGGCAAGAAGGAGTAATTGGTCTTAAATTGAAGATTGACCATGTATTCAAATGAAGCTGACAAGGCTCAATAAAAAACGACAACAATAAGCTCACTGGTCATTCTTCACAGCATCTAAGGAAATCGGTACATGCTTTTATACGGACGGTATAAGCAACGACTGCTAGCAGTTACTTCGGTCATAGTAGCCTCACTGGCATGGCCTGCATTTGCGGCAGAAACAAAACTAGAACAACAACGCTCAGATTATGATAGGGCGCAAAAGCTCATTGATAAAAAAGATATCAGTGGTTATCAAAAACTTCGGCCTAAAATTGAAGATTACGCTTTGACTCCTTATGTCGATTATCGAGTGTTTTCTTTGCAGCTTGCAGATAAGTCGATTGAGGACGTCAATGCATTTATTGAGCAGCATAAGGGTTTCCCTTTCTCCTATCGTATTAGAGCGCCGTATTTGGATCAATTGGCCCGTCAAAACAAATGGCAAGACATTCTAACCTTTCAAACCTCTTACCCAAATGGTGAGCGATATCAATGTCACTATCATTATGCTCAGCTCAAAACTGGGAATAAACAGGAGGCGTACAAAGGTGCTGAAAACTTATGGTTGAGTGGAAATAGTGTTGATAGTGCTTGTGATAAGTTATTTAAGGAATGGGATAAATCAGGGGCGCTGACTGACCAACTGATTGTCGAGCGAATGATCCTTGCTTTTGAGAAGCGTAATGGATCATTGATGAACTATCTAAATAAGAAGTTGGCAACGTCGACAGGTAAACAGCAGGGTAAGCAAATTAAAGATCTGTTCAAATCGCCTAATAAGGTGGTGTCTTTTGCCGACAGTAATTTCCCACAACCTTACAAAAATCAGCTGACTAAACTGTCACTGCGAAAGTTAGCTCGGAGTGACAAAGATAAAGCAAGAACCGCACTAACTCAACTGAGTAAAAATGCCTCGCTAGACGATGAGTTGCAACAGTCGATGCAAGATTATGTGGCGATGCGTTACATCACGACGGATTCCGAAGCCGAAGCTAACTGGCGTGATAAAGTGCTTAGCCAATCAAGCAATGATGGTTACTTGGAACGTAGAGCGCGTCTTGCGGTGCAACAAGCCGATTGGAAAGGCTTGAACCGTTGGATTAGTAAAATGTCGCCAGAGAAACAAGAAACCAGTCGTTGGCAATATTGGTTGGCGCGTTCTGAGTTGGTAACAGGTAACAAAGAGCAAGGACAACAACGCCTAGAAGGGATTGTAGGTCAGCGTAACTTTTACAGCGCCGCTGCCGCGACATACCTAGAGCACTCTATTGTTTATCCTATTTCCACGACAGTGTTAGACCCTAAAGTCGTGGCGCCGTATCAAGCTAGCTTAGACCGAATCGAAGAGTTGATTGAGCGAGACAAAATAGCCGCAGCTAAATCAGAGTGGCGTTTCTTATTGTCTAACGTAACTGCAGATGAGAAGCAGATGTTAGCGGCTTATGCTGGCAAGAAACGTTGGCATCATTTCACCGTTGTAGCGACAATTTCTGCCAAAATGTGGGACAACATGTCATTGCGCTTCCCAACGGCTCATCGCTGGTGGTTTGATTTCTACAGTGACAAGCTCGACCTTGATAGCGTGTTACTCATGTCGCTAGCACGTCAAGAAAGCGCGATGGATGTGGAAGCGCGCTCTCCTGTTGGTGCTCGCGGCGTGATGCAGATTATGCCAGCTACGGCAAAGTATACTGCGAAAAAGCACAAGATACGCTACGGCAGTACTAGTGACTTGTATCAGGTGGGTAAGAACATTGAGATAGGCTCGCACTACCTTAATGAGCTGCTTGATAACTACGATGATAACCGTATCTATGCATTAGCTGCCTACAATGCAGGGCCTAACCGCGTAAAACGTTGGCGTGAAGCTTCTGATGGCAAGTTAGATGCCATCGCCTTTATTGAAGCGATACCTTTTAGAGAGACTCGTGGTTACGTTCAGAACATTCTAATGTTTCAAGTCTACTATCGAGATTTACTTGGTGTTCAGGGAAGTTTCCTCACTGAAGCGGAAGCGAAAAAACGTTACTAGTGGAGATGGGCTACCAATTCATGTGGGCTTGGAGTTAGAATGGGTAACTGGATGTTTCTGATGGAATATTAAATGGAACCACACTATCAAGACTGGCAACAGGTACTCGACCTTATTCAGCGTTCGCAAAGCAGTGAGCAGCAAGCAATGCTGATGACGATGTTGCTAACACCAGATGAACGTGAAGCAGTGACGGCGCGGGTGAACATTCTCTGTGAGTTGTTAAAGGGAGACATGTCCCAACGCCAAATTAGTCAGATGTTAGGCGTAGGTGTGGCGACCATTACTCGTGGCTCTGCGGAAGTAAAGCGCTTGGCCGACAAAGATAAGAACGCACTCAGCGACTTATTGCTTAAGTAAGCGAAACCTACGGGTTTCGCTTACCTTGTCAGAGAAAACGTCTTTAGAAGTGTTCAGGATTGGTAAATGGGATCAGCGCCAGTATTAACGCTTGGTGATACACAGAACTGCGTGTGAGCTGATGTTGGGTTAGTAAACCAATTGCCCCGCCTTTTTGTTTGATATTATCGGTACCAAAGGTCTTATCCATCACATCGCCTAGTTCAACGCTTGGCGACAGCTGGTCTACGACTGCGGGTGGAAGCATTAGACTCGCGCTTCTTGATTCGCCCGTCTGTGTCTCTGTTTCAATAATCATCCATGCAAACGTGGAATGCCCATCTAAACCAGCTTCAATCCCAACATAGAAATCACCGTCTTTGATGGTTTTCTTGGCATTGTGAACTCGTGTTTTAGCACCAAGATGAGTTTCATCATTGCTCATAGGTTGCTCGGCCACGCCACTTGGCACGTTTACCCCTTGAAAAGTGAACGTTTGGCTAGGAAAAGCGGATTCAAAGGCGCTTTTTACGGCATTGATTTTGGCTGGATTAAGTGACGCGATAACCACTTTGTTCATTCTTACTTATCCATGTCTATACGTTTGGGCTTAATTCTAACGTAAATTTGCCTTAGATTTGTCATTTTATAACGGTGTGCTTTTTATCATTAGTGTGAGTGCTAAATGCCTCCATTAGGAATAATTAGAATTTATATGGTACGATATTCTGTATTTAGTGGTGATGTTGTACGCATAAGAGATAATAGAAATGAGATTAAAAAAAGTAGTGGTTGCCTTAGGGCTTATTTCTCTTGTTGGCTGCCAAGCGACGCAGCGACAAAACGCGACAACAGGAGAGTATGAGACAAACTCAGCAACCAAAGGCGCTGTGATTGGCGCAATTGCTGGCACAGCTGTTGGTATTGCTTCAGGTGGTGATAGTCGTGGGATTCTTATTGGTGCGGCGAGTGGCGCAGCGTTGGGTGGTGGTGTCGGATATTATTTCGACCAACAAGAAAAAGCGCTCAGACAAGAGTTGTTAAATTCAGGTGTGCAAGTTGAGCGTGTTGGTGACAATCAACTTTTATTACGTTTAGAAAACGGTATTGGTTTTGACAGTAGCTCTCACGCTCTTAACAGCAGTATTCACAACACACTGAGAGGTGTAGCGCGTATTTTGGTTGAGTATCCTGATACCAGTTTAGTTATCGAAGGCTATACCGATAGTACGGGTAGTGCTCAATACAACCAAGAGCTATCAGAAAAGCGCGCTGAGCAAGTACGTTCGTTCTTGATTAGTCAGAATGTAGCGGCAGGTCGTGCGGTCGCCCGTGGTAATGGTGAGCGATTCCCAATTTGCAGCAACTCTACACCAGAGGGGCGTCAATGTAATCGTCGAGTGGAGATTAAGATTCTGCCGCTCAAGTAGCTTTGAAGACAGGCCACTGCTCGTAAAATAGAAATAACCCCAGCTCATGATGACTGGGGCTATTTGTTTTTATTCACCTAAATCGGGCATCACTGGTTTTACGTTATCGATAGGGTAGCAGCCAAGTACTTTAAGGTACTTAGTGATCTTTATAAGCTCATGAATGGCTTGTTGCATTGATTCTGAGTCTTTATGGGCTTCCACATCCACATAAAACATCTCTTCCCAAGGGTTACCCATAATAGGGCGTGACTCGAGCTTGGTCATATTGATTCCATAGCGCTGGAGTACTAAGAGGGTTTCAACCAACGAACCTGCTTGCTGAGACGTCGCCATGATAAAGGTAGTTTTTGCTGGAATTTGCGCTGACACTTCAACAGGCTTTCTTGCAACGACGATGAATCGAGTATGGTTTTCTGTCTGATTGGCAATGTTGCTTTGAATCGATTGCAAGCCATACAGTTTGCCGCTGGCTGCGTGGCCGATTGCAGCAACATCGTCTCTATTAAGCTGCTGAACTTTCTGCATTGCATCCGCTGTGCTTGCACAAGACTCTAGTTGAACGCCAGATAGTCTGCCCAAGAACTCACTGCATTGCTGATGAGGTTGTGGGTGAGAGTACAGCGTTTTGATGTTTTCCAGACGAATTTCTTTGGTCGCAACCAAGCAGTGCTCAATAGGTTGGGTGATTTCACCAACGATATGTAAAGTCGTATGTTGCAGTAAGTCGAATACTTCATTAATTGATCCAGAGCTGGTGTTTTCAATAGGCAATACACCGAAATCAGCATGACCTGACTCGACCGTTTTTGTGACTTCTTTGAACTGGTCACAATTGAGTTCAATGAGCTCCGTGTTCTTTCGAGAGAAATAATCTCGGCTTGCTAGGTGTGAGTAAGAGCCCTTAGCGCCTAGAAAGGCCACTCTAGCAACAGGTTTTCTGCTTTGTTGCGGGTTGGCTAAGTTTTGTAGGTAAACCTGTTGCAGCAGAACAGAATCTTCAATGATGGTGTGGAAGATCTTTGTGATGTAAGACGCATCCAGCTCGTACTTGTCTTTACCGTTATTAATGAGCTTAACCAAAAGCTGTTGCTCACGAGCGGCATCACGAACCGGTTTTGAGGTTTCTACTTTGCTTTTTGCTACTTCAATGCTGAGTTTGCGACGTTCAGAAAGAAGCTGCAACAAGTTGTCATCTAGCTCGTTCAGACGTAAGCGAATTTCTTCAAGTGAGTAGTTTGTGTCTGTCATCAAATAATCCTTATAAAAAAACCTCCCATTGGGAGGCTTTCCGTTCGTTTTTGACTTTTCTTTCGAAAACGAAGAAGCCTCCAAGCCTAGTGGAGAAAAAAGAAGTCAAAAAAGAACAGATTAATCGGGTACATAGAAAATGTAGTCTTAAGTTTTTTTGGGCTAAGCCACACAATAAGCAAGGGAGTGGGGAGCGTCAAGCAAAAAAATAGCGCCTTACGGCGCTATTCTACAATCGTTTTATTTACGAGCCTTTATTCGGTTTCTTCTACTAACTCAGGCTTATCCGTGCGTCTCGCTTCTGGCTTATGTCTGAGTTTGTTTAGCTGACGTTCTAACTTCTGTTCTACCTCGTTAACGGCAGCGTATAAATCTTCATGAGTAGCGGAAGCGACAAGTTTGCCTTTGGGTACCGTAATGGACGCTTCGAATTTCATTTGTTTGTTTGGCTCTTCGCTGAAAGCAGTCTGGCAACTAATGATATCCACTTGCCATTTTTCTAACTTCTTAAACTTGCTTTCGATATGCTCACGGATTGCAGAGGTGATCTCAATGTTTTTACCAGTGATGTTTACTCTCATATGTTTTTTCCTCTGTTGCATCCCTCATGGGTTAACTCCAGATTACTTATCCATGGAGAAAAGAATGTGATCTAGATCACTAAAACGATAGGGTTTTTCGCATCAAAATTTAAATGTGATCTATCGCAAAACTTTTTACTGTTAACACATGAAAAGACTTTCTTTTCCGTCAAAAGTCATTAATTTGGAAAGAGTAGCGCACTGAAAATCCTCCATTTTTGGCGCGTTTTTACGACCTAAGAAATCTCCTGCTTAAAATTCACTCGACTTTAAAGTGTGATCACTATCACTCAGTGATGGTCTCCTCTTTTGACCCCAAAACTCGATAAAATTCAATGTCACTGTTTAGTGCTTGTTGTTCCTGCCTGATCTGCTGTAGAGACTCTAGCTGTTTGTAGATAACATAGTATCGGTTGATATTTGCCACGTAAGTAACGGGCTCAGAGCTAATATTCCTTCGTGCCATCAGCTCCACATTGCCAAACCATTTATTAGGGTCGTAACCGTGTTTGGTGGCTAAGCGCCGCATTTTAGCGATGTTTCCCGGACCTGCATTGTAGGCCGCCAACGATAAATAAACTTTGTCATCATTACTTATCGCGTCATCGCTAAAGTATCTATCTCGGATAAAGCGCATATATTTCACGCCAGCATGGACGTTATTCTCAATTTTATTGATGTTTTTGATGTTTACATTGCGATCACGAGCGGTACTTGGAAGGACCTGCATGATGCCAACAGCACCTTTGGGTGAGACTTTGTTTTGGTTTAGCTTAGATTCTTGAAAAGCCTGTGCGGCAATCATAAGGAAGTCAAAGTCGTATTTGTCGCCATACTTCTTGAACAATGAAATCAGCTTATCCAATTGTTGGACATTCTTAGGATCAAGGGCCTTTGAAAACCAAGCGGTGTTATCCAAGTATTTGTTATAAATAACATTTCCTAGCAATGTGCCTTGTTTGGCAGTTTTAATATAAGCGTTTACTTGTTTCTCTAATTTTGGCGACTCTTTGCGCATGGCCCACGCGATTTGACCATCTTTACTCAATGGTATTGAGTCATGGATATTCAAATCGTCAAACGTCTTGTTCCAAAAGAATGCTTTATGGCTATCGAGAACGGTTGCTCCAATATAGCCTTGCTTAACCATTTCGACCAATTCGTAGTCTTGAAGCGTTTCTTCTAAATACTGAACGTAGACAGGAGGCTTATCATTGCTGGTTAGTTCTTGATTCAGTGCCTGTAAGTTTTCGAAATAACTGGAGCTTCCACGAACCCAAATTTCTTGACCACTCAAATCTTCGACACTTTCTAAAGACGGATAATCGTCAGTTGTCACAATCAGCTCGCTGATGTCAGAGAGAATCGGGGTACTGAACTGAATGATTTCTTGTCGTTTGGGTGTGATTGTGAGGTTTGCGACAACGAGATCGCCATAGCCATTAACTAAAGCCGGAATGAGGTCGTCTCGTGGTACAGGAATTACCTGTACTTTCATCTTTGAGTATTTCTTTTTGAGATTTTTCTCGAAGTGATAGAGCTGTTCCGCTCCAATCCCTTTGGGTTGTCCTTTTTCTATGTAATAGAAACCAAGATCAGCCGAGACCAAAACGCGAATAACACGCTTCTCTACTAAACTATCCAAATCGCCAGTATATGGTTCATTACTTAGAGGAGTTAACTCTAAAGCCCTTACTGGAAGTGTCATGATCCCTATGACAAAACATAATAAAATCGCCTTCACAACTATCCCTTTTTGCTACTTAGCTAAAGATAAATATATAAATAAAAAAGGAATTTTGCCAACTTATGGGCACAAAAAAGCGCTGCATTGGCAGCGCTTTTGGAAGGCAGATTTGTCTATAACCCTAAAGTGGGTTTAGTTCCATTAATTTCTCAGTACGCTCAACTTGCTCTTGCATTCCTAGTTCTTCGTACGCTTTCTTTTGCAGTACTAAAGATTGGCGAGCTGCTTCTGTATCAGGATAGGTTTTTTGAATTTCTTGAGCTCTATTGATAGCGGCAATCCAAGCTTCACGTCGGATATAGAAGTCAGCGGTAGCAAGGTCATATTTAGCCAAACGGTTTTTCAACGCAACCATACGTTTCTGCGCGTCTTCGGCGTAAGCACTATTCGGGTAACGTTTTAGTAGGCGATCGAAATCAGCAAATGCAGCTTTTACTGGCTCAGGGTCGCGGTCTGAGCGATCGATCCTGAGAATGTCATGCATGAAGTTTCTGTCTTGTGCCATATGCGTTAAGCCTCGCATATACAACACCCAGTCAGAACGTTCGTGAGTTGGATTTAATCGAGAGAAACGCTCTATCGTAGCCAGACCCAGCGCTAAGTCATCGTTCTTGTAGTAAGCGTAAATCAAATCAAGTTGTACTTGTTCAGTGTAAGCACCAAATGGGTAGCGAGAATCCAGCGCTTCAAGGCGCTCAATGGCTGATGTCCAGTTACCACCTTGTAACGATTCTTGAGCTTCAGCGTAGAGCTGGGAAGGCGGAACATCTGGGACGGTGACTTCTTTGTCAGCACAACCAAACAACAAAGCTAGAGAAAGCAAGCTTGTTAGTTTAAGTAGTTTCATACGAGAACGAGTTTCCTTGACGTAAATATTTTTCCGTGTCCATTACTTTTCTTCTCAGTAACGGATACAATGATGGGCTATATTATCCACACTCGTGGTATTAGTCCCAAGGTTTTTTAAAAAGTTCGATATGGCTCAGCAGATTGAATTAACAAATACAGTAAAAGACAGCCAGTTAGGTCAACGTTTAGACCAAGCTGTAGCTGAATTGTTCGCAGATTTTTCTCGTTCGCGCCTGAAAGAGTGGCTTCTGGACGGAAAAATTGCCGTTAACGGTGAGGTAATCACTAAACCGCGTACCAAAGTTATGGGCGGTGAGTTGATAACCGTTCAAGCTGAACTAGAAGATGAAGAGCGCTTTGAAGCTCAAGACATTCCTCTTAATATCGTCTACGAAGATGATGACATTATTGTGATCAATAAGCCAAGAGATTTCGTTGTTCATCCTGGAGCAGGGACACCAGATGGCACGGTTCTTAATGCGTTGTTACATCATTTCCCAGCAATCGCAGAAGTACCACGCGCAGGTATTGTTCACCGCCTCGATAAAGATACGACAGGTTTGATGGTTGTCGCTAAGACGGTTCCTGCTCAAACTCGATTGGTACGTGCTCTACAAAAGCGTAACATCACCCGTGAATACGAAGCTATTGCTATCGGTAAAATGACGGCTGGTGGTATGGTAGATAAAGCGATCGGTCGTCACTCGACTAAACGTACACTGATGGCTGTGAACGAACTTGGTAAACCTGCGGTAACTCATTACCGAGTTGCAGAACATTTCCGAGAGCACACCCGTATTCGTTTACGTCTAGAAACGGGTCGAACTCACCAAATCCGTGTTCATATGTCTTATCTTCAGCATCCACTGTTAGGTGATAGCGCTTATGGCGGCCGCGCTCGTATTCCACGCGGAGCGAGCGAAGAACTGACTCACATGATTCGTAGCTTTGATCGTCAAGCTCTGCACGCGGTAATGCTTAAGTTTGCGCATCCAGTTACTGGAGAAGAGATGACTTTCCATGCTCCTATTCCAGATGACATGGTGGTCATGACGGAAGCGTTGCGTGAAGACGCTAAGTTAAACAAAGAAGAAGATTATTAATGTCGCTTCTGACGCCAAACTGGAGCAAACCTAATAATGTTGAAGCGGTAAGCTCAACACGTGAGAATGGAGTCTCAAAGGCTCCATTTTCCAGTTTTAATTTAGGGATGCATGTTGGTGATGAACCTTCCGATGTATTGGCAAACCGTCGAGCACTGGAAATCAGTGCGAATATGCCGTCTTCTCCTGTTTGGCTTAATCAAACTCATTCGACTAGAGTCGCTATCGTTCAAGCTCCAACTGAACTGGTATTGGACGCGGATGCGAGTTTTACACGAACGCCCGGTGTCGTCCTTAGTGCCATGACGGCAGATTGCTTACCAATTCTAATATCTGCAAAGGATGGAACAGCAGTTGCTGCGGTCCATGCAGGATGGCGTGGATTGGCCGACGGGATTGTCGAAAAGGCCGCTGGCCTGTTCGATAGTGAAGCACAGGCTTGGATTGGACCAGCAATTGGCTTTGAGTCTTTTGAAGTTGGGCTGGATGTGAAACACGCATTCTGTCAGATGAATCCTGAATATGGAATCGCGTTTAAAGAAAGCGTGAATCCAGAGAAATGGCTTGCTGATCTGGCACTCATTGCACAGATGAAATTACAAGCTTCAGCGATTAGTGATGTAACGCTAAGTAACTTGTGCACGTTTAGCGATGAAAAGCGTTTCTTTTCCTATCGACGTGATGGACAGACAGGTCGTATGGCAAGCTTTATCTGGATCAATCACTGATTTTCACTCCTTTGTCTTGAAATCCGTTTTGCTAGCAACCATCTTAATTGCATAACAAGCTGTATGTAATTTAAACGGGGGTTGCTATGCGCCTAGATCGATTTACTAGCAAATTCCAAATTGCTATTTCTGATGCTCAGTCATTGGCATTGGGTCGAGATCATCAATATATAGAACCTGTCCACCTTATGGTTGCTTTGCTTAACCAAGAGGGCAGTTCTATTCGTCCACTATTAACCATGCTGAACGTCGATGTGGTTCAATTACGTTCCAAGCTGTCTGAGTTAATGGACAAACTTCCTAAAGTCACAGGTGTCGGTGGCGATGTTCAGCTGTCTAGTGCCATGGGGCAAATATTTAATCTCTGTGACAAAATTGCTCAAAAGCGTCAAGACGCCTATATCTCTTCTGAGATCTTTTTGCTTGCAGCAATAGAAGATAAAGGCCCTTTGGGTGCGCTTTTGAAACAGCAAGGATTAACAGAAGCAAAAGTAAACCAAGCAATCGAGCAAATTCGTGGTGGTCAGAAAGTCGATGATCCCAATGCGGAAGAAAAGCGCCAAGCTTTGGAGAAATTTACCATCGATCTTACCGAGCGAGCGGAACAAGGCAAGCTTGATCCGGTCATTGGTCGTGACGATGAGATTCGCCGCACCATTCAAGTACTTCAACGTCGTACCAAAAATAACCCCGTCATTATAGGTGAGCCCGGTGTAGGTAAGACAGCTATCGTAGAAGGACTAGCACAACGTATCATTAATAATGAAGTCCCTGAAGGCTTGCGTGGGCGTCGTGTTCTTTCTTTAGATATGGGCTCATTGGTGGCTGGTGCTAAATATCGTGGTGAATTTGAAGAGCGTTTGAAATCAGTCCTAAATGAACTAGCTAAAGAAGAAGGTAACATCATTCTATTCATCGATGAGCTGCACACTATGGTTGGTGCAGGGAAAGGTGAAGGTTCGATGGATGCAGGCAATATGTTAAAGCCTGCATTAGCTCGTGGTGAACTGCACTGTGTCGGTGCGACAACATTGGATGAATATCGCCAGTATATTGAAAAAGATGCGGCGTTAGAACGACGCTTCCAAAAAGTATTGGTTGATGAACCAAGCGTCGAAGACACCGTAGCGATATTACGTGGCTTGAAAGAGCGTTATGAGCTCCATCATCATGTTGAAATTACTGACCCTGCTATTGTTGCTGCAGCGAGTTTATCGCATAGATATATTACTGATAGACAACTACCCGACAAGGCGATCGACCTTATTGATGAAGCCGCGTCGAGCATTCGACTTCAGATAGATTCGAAGCCGGAATCTTTGGATAAGTTAGAACGTAAAATCATTCAACTAAAAATCGAGCAGCAAGCTCTCAAAAATGAGTCGGATAATGCCAGTGAGAAGCGCTTGCTCGCTCTCAATGAAGAGTTAGAGTCAAAAGAGCGTGACTATGCGGAGCTGGAAGAAGTCTGGAATGCAGAAAAAGCAGCGCTATCGGGTACTCAACATATTAAGTCTGAACTCGAACAGGCAAGGCTCGATATGGATGTGGCAAGACGTGCAGGCGATTTGAACCGAATGTCTGAGCTACAATATGGCCGTATTCCAGAGCTAGAGAAACAACTCGATTTAGCGACTCAAGCTGAAATGCAAGAAATGAGCTTGCTTCGCAACAAAGTGACAGATGCTGAAATCGCGGAAGTATTATCAAAGCAAACTGGGATTCCTGTATCTAAAATGCTTGAGGCAGAAAAAGATAAGCTTCTAAAAATGGAAGATGTTCTGCACAAACGCGTCATAGGGCAAGCGGAAGCTGTCGAAGTCGTATCTGATGCCATTCGCCGTAGTCGAGCTGGCCTCGCGGATCCTAATCGTCCAATAGGTTCTTTCTTATTCCTTGGCCCAACAGGTGTGGGTAAAACGGAACTGTGTAAAACGCTTGCAAGTTTTATGTTTGATAGTGAAGACGCCATGGTGCGTATTGATATGTCCGAGTTCATGGAGAAACACTCAGTCGCTCGTTTAGTAGGTGCGCCTCCCGGTTATGTAGGTTATGAGGAAGGTGGATACCTAACGGAAGCCGTTAGACGTAAACCATACTCGGTTATTTTGCTGGATGAAGTTGAGAAGGCGCATCCTGATGTCTTCAATATTCTACTGCAAGTTCTAGACGATGGTCGCTTGACCGATGGACAAGGTAGAACAGTCGACTTTAGAAATACGGTAGTCATTATGACATCGAATCTTGGTTCATCTCGTATCCAAGAGAATTTCCAGGTGCTTGATTATGAGGGTATCAAGCGAGAAGTAATAGATGTTGTGACCTCTCACTTCAAACCGGAATTCTTAAATCGTGTAGATGAAAGTGTGGTTTTCCATCCATTGGGGGCGGAGCACATTAAATCTATTGCGGGTATTCAATTGCAACGCTTGGGCAAACGCATGGAAGACAATGGCTATCACCTAGTGGTTGCCGATGCAGCTTTAGATTACATCGCCAAAGTAGGTTATGACCCAGTATATGGAGCTAGACCGCTTAAAAGAGCGATTCAACAAAGTATCGAAAACCCGTTGGCTAAAGAGATACTTGCCGGCAAAGTCGACCCAACTAAGCCAGTTCGTCTGATAGTGAACAACGACAAAATTGCTGTTGGGCAGTAAATAGCAAGGGAAATAGAGTAATAAAAGGGGGCTTAGCCCCCTTTTTTGTGTCTTTTTTCGACGCTTTGTTTCTTTTGTGTTCGAACGGCTGTAAAAAACGATTTTATTTCAAATTAGCGCTTGCCAAGAATTGGTTCATCTCTATAATGCCACCTCGCTGACACGGGATGAGGCAACGAAAAGCCTTCACGAGTTAGCAGGTCAAGTTGCTTATAAAGAAGTAAAGCAAAATTAGTTAGGAAAGTGGTTGACACGATAACTGAAATAGCTAAAATGACCGTCCGTTTTGAGTAAGGCTCAAAACAAGCTCTTTAACAATATAAACCTATCAATCTGTGTGGGCACTCGTTGATGATAATCAAATTAGAAACTTCGGTTTCAAATTAGGTTTTCAATGAACTGAGTGACCAATCAAGTCGAAAGACTTGGCACAGTCAATTCATTGTCGTTCTGTTGGAACGATAAT
>NZ_JPJA01000001.1:0-113171 GCF_000733315.1 Vibrio sp. ER1A | reverse complement strand
GACATCGCCAGGCTTTAAATTTGAAAGAGCCCGTTTGAAAAGACGGGCTTTTTTAGTCCTGAAGGGCAACCACTATGCTGATATAGCTCAGGTGGTAGAGCGCATCCTTGGTAAGGATGAGGTCCCCAGTTCGAGTCTGGGTATCAGCACCAGTATTTAGAGTCATCTTGCAGAGCAAGGTGAACCCAAGCAAGATTTTGTTTGGCGACCATAGCATTGTGGACCCACCTGATTCCATGCCGAACTCAGAAGTGAAACGCAATAGCGCCAATGGTAGTGTGGGGCTTCCCCATGTGAGAGTAGGACATCGCCAAGCTTTATTTCCACGCCTCAGCATTTGCTGGGGCGTTTTCGTATGTGTTGCTTGCAGATCGTCGCACCGTAGGATATTGCCAAGCTTTAATTCCACGTTTCCGCATTTACTTATAGTGCTTTGTTACTTATTTCCTTTCGCTACAGTTGTAGTAATGTTTGGATTTATTATTTAATTCCCTCCATCTTCTTCAAACTGCCATCTTTTATCACATCAAAACAGTGTTAGACTCGTTACTATCTTTACCTACTAGCAAGATTACGATGGAACGACATAGTCCCTTTATTATTACAGGCGGGCCAGGGTCTGGTAAGACAACACTGCTTGATGCTTTAGCCGCTCGTGATTGTAAGACGTTTGAAGAAGTACCGAGAAAGCTTATTGAAGAACAGTCGAAACTAGAAAATGGAATACTTCCTTGGAATCAATTAGCTGCTTTTGCTGAGCTATGCTTTAAGGATATGATGAATCAAAGGCAGGCAGCGTCGACAAGCGATCAACTGAGCTTTTTGGATCGTGCTATTCCGGATATATGTGCCTACTTAACCTTTGGAAACGAACCGGTTCCGCCAAGAGTAACGGAACAAGCTAAGCTAGGATATCAGCCTCTAGCTTTTACTTGCGAACCTAACACTGCGACATACGTTCAAGATGACGTTCGACCTTATCCGTTTGAAGAAGCATTAGAGATTCATCGACAATTGATAGAACAATACCAGTCTCTAGGATACCGCTGTATATCAGTGCCTTTTTTAAAACTAGAGCAACGAGTAGAGTTTGTTTTGGCCGAGTCTTATGCTCATTTGGGCCAGACAGCATAGCAAGGATTAATTAGATGCCAATCAAAAGCCCAGATGTGGTTATTAAGAGACTGTTATTTGTTGGGCAAGAAACCTTAAGTTTCTCCCGTTATTTAGCTCAAAGAATGTCTCACGATAGGATTAATGTGAATGCAGGTTATCTTGCCTATATCACTTTACTATCAATTGTCCCTCTTTTGACGGTACTGCTTTCCGTACTGTCCTCATTTCCTGTTTTTTCTAATACGGGAGAAGTGCTTCAAGACTTCATTATTCAGCACTTTGTTCCTGCTGCCGGAGATGCTGTGTACTCAGCGTTAGTCGAGTTTGTATCAAATACCGGTAAAATGACGGCAATAGGTAGTGCTTTCTTATTTATCGCGGCACTCATGTTGATTTCTAATATTGATAAGAATCTCAACTATATTTGGCGTGTTAGAGTTAAACGCCGCATGGTTTTTTCATTTTCCATGTACTGGATGATATTGACGCTTGGGCCAATTTTAATAGGCGCAAGTATAGTTGGTACTTCCTATGTGACCTCTTTGAAAGCTTTAGAACATAATGTGGTCAGCGGTGCTTTTAGTCTCTTTATCGCATGGTTACCAGCAATAATGGCGTTCTTTGCGTTTATCGGGCTGTACATGTTAGTTCCAAACAAAAAAGTACACTTCAGTCATGCTGTCGTTGGCTCAATAGTCGCTACCTTATTGTTTGAAATAAGCAAAAAGGGGTTTGCTTATTACATCACGCAGTTTCCGTCATATCAGCTTATCTATGGTGCTTTAGCGGCGATACCAATCTTATTCCTGTGGATCTATTTGTGTTGGTTTATTGTACTTATCGGTGCGGAGTTCACGGCTGCGATGGGGGAGAAAGAACACTGGCTACCCGATTCGGGCATGTTACAATCTGAAGCTGTGACTGAAATGCGTGATAACAAGGAAACCATAAGTGATAGCACTAATTCAAAGAGTGAGTGAATCGGCGGTAAAAGTAGAAGGCGAAGTCGTCGGAGAGATCGGTAAAGGTTTATTAGTGCTACTTGGTGTAGAAAAAGACGACGATGAAGCGAAAGCAAAACGTTTGGTCGAGCGAGTCACGACATACCGTGTTTTTGAAGACGAAGACGGAAAAATGAATCTCAACGTCAAACAAGTCGGTGGTAGTGTTTTAGTCGTATCGCAGTTTACCTTACCTGCGGATACTAAGAAGGGAACAAGAGCTGGGTTTTCGCGAGGGGCTCATCCCACTGATGCAGAGCGTCTGTATGATTACTTTTCAGATCATTGTTCTGAAGTTTTACCGACTGAACGTGGCCGTTTTGCTGCTGATATGAAAGTGTCATTAGTCAATGATGGGCCTGTTACCTTCTGGCTACAAGTATAATCGAGTAGAGCATTAGTTTGCATGCGAAAGGATATCTATGTTTAAGCTTATTACTCCTAAAACTGTCAACCAGTTAGCTAAATACTACCAATTTAGATGGCAGATGCTAAGAGAGCCGTGGCGACTACCAGTCGGTTCTGAACGTGATGAATACGATGAAATGAGTCATCACCGTATGATAGTGGATGGTCGAGGAAGACCTATGGCTATCGGACGTTTATACATTACGCCTGATAACGAAGGCCAAATTCGTTATATGGCGGTAAAAAGCAATCGCCGTGATAAAGGGATGGGCTCTCTTGTTTTAGTAGCATTGGAATCATTTGCACGTCAAGAAGGGGTGAAGCGCCTAGTTTGTAATGCCCGTGAAGATGCAATTTCATTCTACGAGAAAAATGGATTCACTAGCCAAGGTGAACTTAATGATCAGAAAGGTCCTGTTCGTCACCTACAAATGGTTAAACAGCTTGACCCTTTGGCTAAAGTATTAAGAAGACCTGAATGGTGTGCTGAGCTGCAAGAGCGTTGGGAGCAACAGATACCAATCAGTGACAAAATGGGTATTAAGATTAACCAATATACCGGTTACCGCTTTGAATGTGGCGCCCAACTAAATCCTAACCTCAATCCACACAATACAATGTTTGCCGGTTCTGCCTTTACTCTTGCGACATTAACAGGATGGGGGATGACATGGCTCTTGATGCGTGAGCGAGGTTTACATGCTGATATCGTGTTGGCAGACAGTAGCATTCGTTATCGTCATCCCGTAGAAATGAGTCCAGTATCGGTGACTTCTCTTGATGGTATCAGTGGCGACTTAGACCGATTGGCAACTGGCAGAAAGGCACGCATCATCATCAATGTTACGATCTACAGTGGAGATGTGCCTGCCGTCGAGTTTGTTGGTACTTATATGCTGCTACCAAACTATAAAGACACGCTACTTTCCACATAGTAATCTTAATCGCAGCAGGTTATGGTTGAACCTGCTGCTTTTTTTGATCTGCACATTCCACTTCTTCAAGCCCGATGTGACCAGTCAACAACTCGACATGATATTGAGAGCGGCACTCGGAGTGCAATGTTAATCGAAGTGAACGTAGTGGATCCTTTCTTAGGTCGATAGTGCTTTTTGCTTTCCCATTCCACTCTTGGCTCGAGACCTCGAATGCTGCAAGGGTCAGCTGCCCTCTATCTGCACTTAACTTAAATGGCGATAGAGAAACATTATAAGTATCAGTTTCTTCAGTTGTCATTTGAGTGTTGTAGAAATTGGCTTCAAGAGAGCCCGATAAAGTGTGCTGTAACGATAACTTGTCTGCCGTAAGAGCATTTACTGACAGCGCCACATCGGCTAAGCCGGAAATTTGTATTTGTTTACTGTCAGTTAAGTAATTGAGTAGCTCGACAGGGGCTGAATATGCTTCAGCATCAATTCGTAAAGGCTGACTTGGCGCAGCAAAGTCAAGTTCTGCTGAGGCGCTGATGTATCCTTTGTCATAAGGGATAAACAGCCGGTTGAGTTGCCACTTTCCATCAGTGCTTTTGGTTTCAATGGCCACTTGGTTGGCGATTGTTTTATCGATACTAGCGCTATTGGCTGACGCAATAGCGCTTCCCTGCCAAAAGCCCCAACGATAATCTTTTTTGATAAGTAGATCTTCAGCTTGTAGGTTTAGACCTGTGACTTGCCAATAAGGCTTTCGAGCAAGTTGAATCCATTGACTACGGTTGATATTCAGCGAGTCGATAGAGAGCTGTTTAAGATCGCTGAGATGCAAGTGAGTAAACAGATCCGTTAAAGAGTTATTTTGTTGTTCTTGGTAATACTT
This sequence comes from Vibrio sp. ER1A, assembly GCF_000733315.1. Lineage (NCBI taxonomy): Bacteria > Pseudomonadati > Pseudomonadota > Gammaproteobacteria > Vibrionales > Vibrionaceae > Vibrio > Vibrio sp. ER1A. The sequence continues at coordinate 108,834 of NZ_JPJA01000001.1, read as the reverse complement.
GATGCCATCTAAATCGACTTTGTTCAATGCTATTGAATTTGGAGTTAACGTACCTGCTATTTGAATCCGACCTTGTTCAAGGTTGGTATCGAGATCTTTGATGTCGAGTTTATCTGGTGAAAAGCTGAGTTCTAGAGTCGGCTCAATGAAATCAAACTGTTGCCATTGAAGCTTGTCAGCATCGAGCGAGAGATACGCTTGACTTTGTGTCCATATCGAGCGAGTGAGGTCGATGTTTTCTAACGACGCACTAACGTTTTCTGCATGCGCTCCCTGGTAGGTAATATCAGAGTTTAAAAGATCCAAACTGTTAATATGGCCAATCACAGAAGTGAGTGAACTTAACGGTCCTTGGCTGAGTTCTGACAAATCAAATTTTAGCTTATTGATAGTGGTGTTGACTAAAGACCAATGACCATTCTCAATCTGCGCTTGAGTGGTAACTTGCGCCTCTTTCCACGTGAATGAGGCACCGTAGATTTTCGTGTTGTCGCCAGCAAGGGAACCATCAAGGAGAAGCTCATCAATAGCTTCACCTTGATAGTAGACCTGGGAAGCACGAACTTGAAAGTCTGCTCTAGTACTTTCGATTGATGTACCTACCTCTAGGTTTCTTAGTTGGAGCTGCAGATCATTGATGATCACGTCGTGTCCAGAATAATCCACATGATCGAGAGCGATGTTGTTGATCTGGTAATCAGCTAATGCATCTAGGCCCAGCGTAAGGTTTGATAGATTGGCACCACTAACATACAACTCGTTAATGTGTAGCCACTTAGAAGTCGACGTTGGCAGTGAAAACCACACAGATAGCTTGTTGACACTAATGGAATCGTGTTCAGCTTTTGAAAAGTTGGCATTCGAAAAATCGATTCTATTAGGATAGTGATAACTTATCGCCTCACTATCCACTTTTATGTTCAGTGCTTGCTGCAGAGCATAAGTGATAATTGGTTTGGCATACTGTGTATGCAAGACACCAAAAACGATCAAAACTGAAAGTAAGCCAAGTGCAAGCAATGCTATCCAAAGCGCAATTATCTTTCTTATCACGAAGTTATTTTCCTACCTTCCAACATAAACAATAATTTAGCGTGAAAAACACGAAAAAGCCCCTCAAAAAGAGGGGCTAGAGTTAAAAAATTGAACGTTTATCTAACAATTAGTCCAATTGAGGGCCTGCGGCTACCAATGATTTACCTTCTGCATTATCAGTATACTTGTCGAAGTTATTGATAAAGCGTTTCGCTAGATCTTCGGCTTTGCTCTCCCATTGTAGTGGATCTACATAAGTGTCTCTTGGGTCCAAGATGGTTGGGTCAACGCCTGGAAGCGAAGTCGGTACCTCTAGATTGAACACAGGAATACTCTTCGTTTCTGCTTGTTCAATAGAGCCATCTAGAATCGCATCAATGATACCGCGTGTATCTTGAATCGAGATACGTTTACCACTGCCATTCCAACCAGTATTCACAAGGTAAGCTTCCGCGCCTGCTGCTTCCATGCGCTTCACTAGAACCTCTGCGTACTTAGTTGGGTGTAGTGTTAGGAATGCTGCCCCGAAACATGCTGAGAATGTTGGTGTTGGCTCTGTAATGCCACGTTCAGTACCCGCTAACTTCGCTGTAAAGCCTGAAAGGAAATGGTACTTAGTTTGCTCAGGTGTCAATTTAGAAACTGGTGGAAGTACACCGAACGCATCTGCTGACAAGAAGATGACTTTGTTCGCATGACCACCTTTCGATACTGGCTTCACGATATTTTCGATATGGTGAAGTGGGTACGAGACACGAGTGTTCTCTGTCTTCGAACCATCATCAAAGTCGATAGAACCATCGTTGCGAACAGTAACATTCTCTAGTAGTGCATCTCGACGAATCGCGTTGTAGATGTCTGGCTCAGCTTCTTTCGAAAGGTTGATTGTTTTCGCATAACAACCACCTTCGTAGTTGAATATACCGTCATCATCCCAACCGTGCTCATCGTCACCGATCAGTGCGCGTTTTGGATCGGTTGATAGCGTTGTTTTTCCCGTACCTGATAGGCCAAAGAAGACAGCCACATCACCTTCTTCGCCCATATTCGCAGAACAGTGCATGGATGCGATATCTTTTAGAGGAAGGAAGTAGTTCATCATAGCGAACATACCTTTCTTCATTTCACCGCCGTACCAAGTACCGCCGATAAGCTGCATTCTTTCCGTGAGGTTGAATACAGTGAAGTTTTCAGAGTTGAGTCCTTGTTCTTCCCATTTTTGGTTAGTGCACTTAGCACCGTTCATGACAACGAAGTCTGGCTCAAACGTAGCGAGCTCTTCTTCTGTTGGACGGATGAACATGTTCTTAACGAAGTGAGCCTGCCAAGCCACTTCGGTGATAATACGAATGCAGAGTCGAGTGTCTGGGTTCGCACCGCAATATCCGTCAATGACGAATAAGCGTTTGTTAGAAAGTTGACCTGTAACGAGTAGTTTGAGGTCATCCCATGCCTCTTTAGACATAGGTTTGTTGTCATTTTTAACTTTATCGGATGTCCACCACATGGTGTCGCGAGTGGTGTCATCATTAACGATAAATTTGTCTTTTGGTGAGCGACCAGTAAAGATACCCGTATCTACAGCGACGGCGCCAAGTTCAGTGACTACGCCTTTCTCGTAGCCCTCTAGACCTTCGCGAGTTTCCTCTTCAAATAACTGTTCGTAGCTTGGGTTGCGTACAATATCAGTTACGCCAGTGATTCCGTACTTGGTAAGATCGATTTGTGCAGCCTTATTAATGTCCATAACGGTCATAGGTGCTCCTTATTGGATTTTTGTAGGGATTTTAAAATTTTTTTGTAATTCGTTATTTATTATTTGTTTTTTATTTTGAACTCCATGCTAGCAACAGAGACCCGAGAAAACAGGGATATAGTTCAAAAATTATTCATCAGTTATTGATGGTTTTAAGTGTTTTGTCACATATTGAAATTAGGCTAATTCTCCCCAAAGCAAACCTTTGCGTTAGATCAAATGTAACACATGATTTACGTCTTTTGTTAGTGCATTTGCATTAATAATTTGCGTATTTGTTAAATAAAACGAACAAAAAAAGCCAGATCACATCTGATCTGGCTTTTATTCATTTTTACACTCTAAAAATTAGTGTACGGTTTTGTTATCCGATTGGGCATCTGCGTAAAGTGCTTTGATCTCTGGCTCGTCAAAAGCGTAGGTTGAACCGCAGTAATCACAGTGCAGGGCAACTTCGCCATCTTGAGCCAAAATGTCAAAAATTTCTTCCTGAGCGACAGTGACGATAGCTGCGCCACTACGCTCACGTGAACAACCGCAGAAAAATTCCACTTCTTTTGGTTCGAATAGCTGTACTTTATCTTGGTTATATAGACGGTAGAGCAACTCATTGGCTTCTAAACCAAATAACTCTTCATCTTTTACAGTATTCGTTAGCTGCTCTAGATGCTCGAAATCTTCTGGAGAACCGGTACCATCAGGCATAACCTGAAGCAGCATACCTGCCGCATGTTTGTGACCATCTACTTCACCAGTACGGATCCATAAACGAGTCTTCAACTGTTCAGAACGCTCGAAATAGCCCTCTAGCACTTCTGACAAATTGTCACCTTCCAATCCGACAACGCCTTGATAGCGTTCACCTTGATCTGGAGTAATGGTGATAACTAGGTAGCCTTTACCTATCATGTCGTGGATTGAAGCATCATCAGCAATATCGCCTTCCCAGCGAGCAACACCACGTAGTTTTTGGTTGTGGTCTCCATTAATCACCGCTAAGGAAACTGGGCCATCACCCTGCAACTGCATGGTAATTGAACCTTCGAACTTCAACGTAGCAGTTAGTAGACTTGTCGCAACAAGCAACTCACCTAGAAGAGTTTGCAGTGGAGCTGGGTATTCTTTGCTGGATAGTATCTCCTGATAGGCGCTATCCAATTGCACGAGCTCTCCGCGCACTGATAGCTCTTCAAAGAGGTAGCGATTTAATGTGTTGTTAGCCATTTAGGAAACTCCAGCTTATTGATGTTTAAACTTAATAATGTCGCGACGCTGTTTTTTGTCAGGTCGACGCTCAGGGCTTGGGTTGTGAGCATTCAGTTTTCTGCGCAACGCGTTATCTTCTCGTTTGGCAATACTCTCTGATGTTTCGGAGTAGAGAGTTTGGGCTTCCGGTGCACCTCTGCGTTGATCTGAAATACGCTCAATAGTCACTGTCTTTTCTTCATTGCCTTGTCTGAGGGCGATGACAGCACCTAATTCTACAATTTTACTTGGTTTAGAACGTTGTCCATTATAGTGGACTTTGCCACCATCGACCATGTTGCGAGCAATGCTTCTTGTCTTGTAGAAGCGGGCGGCCCACAGCCATTTGTCGAGGCGAACGGCTTTTTCTTCGGAACTCATGCTGAATCCTGCTATCTAACTCAATACCAGTGCTCTTGTGTTCAATAACCTGACAGTTTTAAGTAATTACTGACAAATTGAGGAGAGCTGCTGATAGGTTTATCATGCTAATATTCCTCTAAATGGAGTTTAGATCTAATTATTTCAACCCCATTCTGCGGATTGCACTACAGTCATAATAGATATGCTATAGTCAGATGATTAACCATACAAAAAACGATTGCTGATAATTTAGCAATAACAATTAATTACACAGTCAGTAAATGTTTAGTAGGGCAGGAAGTTAGGAGAGTGAAAGGAATATCCATATCGGCTGCGAGTATCAACACCGCTTCTATATCTTCATTTTTTCGTCGTTGTCTGCAGTATCAATCTCAAATTAGCCTAACGCTTACTCTAATCATGTTAGCGGTGTCCGCATGGATTGCCGGCGTTTTACTGTGGCAATTATTTCCTCAAACTCATTCTGTCAGTCAATGGGTTGCGCCCGTTGCTGTTAATAACCAAGCGCAAACTCAATCTAATAATTTACACTCTTCCGATATCAACAAAGCCAATATCTTTGGACAGTACAATCGCGAGCAAAAAGTAGTGCAGGCGCCAGTGGTGACTGATGCACCTAAAACACGGCTGAATGTGGTTTTAGTAGGCTCGGTAGTAAGCAGTAATCCTAACTTGAGTCTTGCGGTGGTTGCCAATCGTGGCAAGCAAGGTACGTATGGGATTGGAGAACAGATTGAAGGCACGCGAGCGACGGTGAGCGCCGTGATGATTGACCGAATCATTATTTCCAACTCCGGACGTGATGAGACGGTGATGTTAGAAGGCTTAGAATACAAAAAACTTGAGTTGAAGACGGCACCACAAGTCGCTGCCTCCAATATTGCGGGAAATAATCCTATTAATTCAGAAGAAAAGCTGACAGCAATTCGCAGAACGATCACTCAAGATCCACAACAGATTTTTCAGTATGTCCGACTTTCCCAAGTGAAAAGAGATGGTCAGGTAAAAGGTTACCGAGTCAGTCCTGGACGAGATCCAGAGTTGTTTAACGCCGTAGGACTTCAAAATGGTGATATTGCCGTAGCGCTTAATGGTGCCGATCTCACTGACCCTGCTGCGATGGGGAAAATTTATCAGTCTATTTCCGAGCTTACCGAACTCAATTTAACGGTAGAGCGTGACGGGCAACAACATGACATATTCATTCAGTTTTAGTTATGCGTAAGGCATTACAAGGGAGCAACAAGTGAAAAGTTGGCTTAAAACAAGTACCTGGTTATTGATGGGGAGCCTGATGGCTACGCCAGCGGTATCAGCCAATGAATTCAGTGCCAGTTTCAAAGGAACTGACCTACATGAGTTTATCAATATCGTTGGACGCAACCTCGATAAAACTATCATTGTTGATCCGTCAGTGCGCGGTAAAGTCGATGTGCGTAGCTATGATGTTTTAAATGAAGAGCAATATTACAGCTTTTTTCTTAATGTCTTAGAAGTCTATGGTTTCGCGGTCGTAGAGATGGACAATGGCATTTTGAAGGTTATCAAAGCAAAAGATGCCAAGACCTCGGCGATTCCTGTAGTTGGTGATTCCGATAACATCACTGGAGACAGTGTCGTGACACGTGTGGTCGCGGTGAAGAATGTTTCGGTAAGAGAGCTTTCTCCTTTGTTGCGCCAACTAAATGATAATGCTGGTGCAGGTAATGTGGTTCATTATGACCCTGCGAACATCATTCTTATTACCGGTCGTGCCGCAGTTGTTAATCGTCTAGCAGATATTATTCGCCGTGTAGACCAAGCAGGCGATAAAGAAGTTGAAGTGGTTGAATTAAAGAACGCTTCGGCCGCTGAAATGGTTCGTATTGTTGATGCTTTAAATAAGACGACGGACGCTAAAAATACCCCAGCACTCTTACAACCTAAGCTGGTGGCGGATGAACGAACTAACTCTATCCTGATTTCTGGTGACCCTAAAGTTCGTGAGCGTCTACGTCGTTTGATTAATCAACTTGATGTTGAGATGGCAACCAAAGGCAACAACCGAGTTCAGTATCTTAAATATGCCAAAGCTGAAGAACTTGTGGATGTCCTAAAAGGGGTGTCTGATAACCTTCAGAAAGAGAAGCAGTCTGGCTCTACCTCAGGCAGTGGAGCAAACCGCTCTGAAGTGATGATCAGTGCGCACCCTGATACCAACGCGCTTGTGATTACTGCTCCGCCAGACATTATGAAAGCCCTGCTTGAGATCATTAAGCAGCTAGACATTCGTCGTGCGCAGGTTCTAATTGAAGCGCTGATTGTTGAGCTTGCCGACGTTGATGGCGCTAACCTTGGCGTGCAATGGGGTAATGCCTCGGCGGGTAGTGTGGTTCAGTTTTCCAATACGGGAGCTTCTATCGGCAATGTTATGGTTGGTATGGAAGAAGCCAAAGACAAGACCACAACAGAAACTCGTTATAGAGCGGATGGAACGCCGTACAACGTTGAAACCAAAACCACAGGTGACTATACCAAGCTTGCTAGCGCACTCAGCGGTGTCCAAGGTGCTGCTGTGGGTATTGCTCTTGGCGATTGGACTGCTCTTATTACAGCAGTTTCCAGTACCTCCAACTCAAACATTCTGTCTTCTCCTAGCATTACTGTTATGGATAACGGCGAAGCGTCGTTTATCGTTGGTGAAGAAGTGCCAGTATTGACCGGTTCGACAGCTGGCTCAAACAACAGCAATCCATTCCAAACGGTTGACCGTAAAGAAGTAGGTATCAAGCTTAAAGTCGTCCCACAGATCAACGAAGGTAACTCGGTTCAGCTTAATATTGAGCAAGAAGTTTCCAATGTTCTTGGTGCTAATGGTGCGGTAGATGTGCGTTTTGCTAAGCGTCAGCTTAACACTTCGGTGATGATCCAAGATGGTCAGATGCTGGTATTGGGTGGTTTGATTGATGAACGTGCCGCTGAAAGTGAGTCGAAAGTTCCTTTCCTCGGAGATATCCCATATCTGGGTCGTTTGTTCACTTCCACCAGTACAACGGTTGAGAAAAAGAACCTCATGGTCTTCATTAAGCCGACGATTATCCGTGATGGCATGACGTCTGATGGTATCACTCAGCGTAAATATAACTACATTCGTGCAGAGCAGTTATTCAAGGCGGATAAAGGCTTGAAGCTGATGGATGACGGCTACATTCCAGTATTACCTGAGTTCAATAATACCACGCGCTACCCATCTGAAATTCAAGCATTCTTTGATCAGGTAGAAGCGAAGTAATTATGGACACTATCCAACAGCGCCCTTTGGTGACTCGCCTGCCGTTTAGCTTTGCTAATCGCTTTAAGGTAGTGTTCGAGTCTCTAGAGTCAGACGCCGTGCTCTACTATGTAGAGCCGCTGGCGTTGAATGCATTGCAAGAAGTTAAGCGAGTGTTTCGTCAGCCTTTTTCCTTACATGCTCTTTCTTCTGAGGAGTTTGATTCAAAGCTTACTCAAGCTTATCAGCGCGACTCGTCTGAGGCTCGTCAATTAATGGAAGATATTGGTGCTGACAGTGATGACTTTTTCTCTTTAGCAGAGGAGTTGCCACAAGATGAAGATTTGTTGGAGTCGGATGACGATGCGCCGATAATCAAGCTAATCAACGCCATGCTTGGCGAGGCCATCAAAGAAGGCGCCTCGGATATTCATATTGAAACCTTTGAAAAAGTACTGTCGATTCGATTTCGTATTGATGGGGTACTGCGTGATGTGTTGGCGCCAAGTCGTAAGTTGGCACCGCTGTTGGTATCACGTGTCAAAGTTATGGCTAAGCTGGATATTGCGGAGAAGCGAGTTCCCCAAGATGGCCGTATTTCATTGCGTATTGGTGGTAGAGCGGTAGACGTTCGTGTCTCTACGATGCCATCGTCACATGGTGAGCGAGTAGTGATGCGTCTACTAGATAAAAACGCGACGCGGCTAGATTTGCATAGTTTAGGTATGACAGCAGCCAACCATGAAAACTTTAGACACCTGATTAAGAGGCCACATGGCATTATTTTGGTGACCGGTCCAACTGGTTCTGGTAAATCCACGACTCTGTATGCAGGTCTGCAAGAGATCAATAGTAATGAGCGCAACATACTGACCGTTGAAGATCCTATTGAATTTGATATTGATGGTATCGGTCAGACGCAGGTTAACCCCAAAGTAGACATGACCTTTGCTCGAGGTTTACGTGCCATTCTACGTCAAGACCCCGACGTGGTGATGGTGGGTGAGATTCGAGATCTTGAAACGGCCCAAATTGCTGTTCAAGCCTCATTAACTGGTCACTTGGTGATGTCGACACTGCACACTAATACGGCTGTTGGTGCGATTACGCGAATGCGTGATATGGGCATTGAACCGTTTCTGATTTCCTCTTCTCTACTCGGCGTTCTAGCGCAGCGCTTGGTCCGTACCTTATGTAATGACTGTAAAGCACCTTATGCAGCGGATGGCGCTACTAAGCAGCTATTCGGGCTGGCCGAGCATGAAGAGCTGGTACTACATAAAGCTGTCGGCTGTGAGAAGTGTAACCACAAAGGTTATCGTGGACGTACTGGTATCCACGAACTCTTGATGGTTGATGAAACAGTACAGACCCTTATTCATGATGAAGCGGGCGAGCAGGCGATTGAAAAAGCAGTACGCTCACATACTCCGAGTATACGAGATGACGGTTTCCATAAAGTGAAGCATGGGATTACCTCTCTTGAAGAAGTCATGCGTGTGACCAAGGAAGCGTAAGTGGCAGCGTTTGAATATAAGGCTCTGAATGCCAAAGGAAAGCAAGTAAAAGGGTTAGTTGAGGGAGATAATGCTCGCCAAGCTCGCTTACGCCTGAAAGAGCAAGGCATGATTCCTATCGATATTGTCGAAGCGAAAGGTAAGTCGAGCAAAAGTGCCAATGGTGAAACGTCAAAACCAGCCTTTAAGCGTGGTATCAGTACGCCTGATTTAGCGCTTATTACACGTCAGTTATCGACGCTAGTTCAATCGGGCATGCCGTTAGAAGAGTGTTTAAAAGCCGTATCAGAGCAATCAGAGAAGCCACGAATTCGCAGTATGCTTGCTGCAATACGCTCTAAAGTCACCGAAGGTTATACCTTGTCAGACAGTTTGGCGGAGTATCCGCATATCTTTGATGAGCTATTTCGTTCCATGGTTGCGGCTGGCGAAAAGTCGGGCCATCTAGACTCTATCCTTGAACGTTTAGCTGATTACGCTGAGAACCGTCAAAAACTTCGTTCCAAACTACAACAAGCAATGATCTACCCAGTGGTGCTGGTGGTGTTTGCCGTTGCCATTGTGGCGTTCCTTCTAGCAGCCGTGGTACCCAAAATCGTCGGTCAATTTGTCCAAATGGGACAAGAGTTGCCTAAATCGACTCAATTCTTGCTTTCTTCCAGTGACTTTGTGCAGCAATGGGGCATTGTCGTTGTCGCGGTATTTCTGGTGTTGTTTTACCTATTCAAAGCTGCATTGAAAAGACCAGCAATACGAATGAGTTGGGATACCAAGGTGCTTAATCTTCCGTTGATTGGCAAAATAGCACGTGGTCTTAATACCTCTCGCTTTGCTAGAACATTGGCAATCTGTACCTCGAGCGCAATTCCAATTCTTGAAGGCATGAAGGTGTCAGTGGATGTGATGACCAATCATTTTGCTAAGAAGCAGGTTTCTAATGCCGCCGACAATGTACGCGAAGGTGCAAGTCTTCGTAAAGCACTGGAACAAACCAAACTGTTCCCTCCAATGATGCTGCATATGATTGCTAGTGGTGAGCAAAGTGGTGAGCTCGAAAGCATGTTAACGCGTGCCGCTGATAACCAAGATCAGAACTTTGAATCGACCATAAATATTGCTTTGGGAATTTTTACTCCCGCTTTAATCGCACTGATGGCTGGCTTGGTACTATTTATCGTAATGGCGACATTGATGCCAATTTTAGAAATGAACAATTTAATGTCTGGATAATCTAATCAGATAATGAAATCACAACCCTCTGTCTAGAGGCGTTTTCTTTGGAGTGAGAAATGAGAAAAACAAACAGAAAACAGGCTGGCTTTACGTTACTCGAAGTAATGGTGGTTGTTGTTATCTTAGGTATTTTGGCAAGCTTTGTTGTTCCTAATCTACTAGGCAACAAAGAGAAAGCGGATCAGCAAAAAGCCATTACCGATATTGTCGCGTTAGAAAATGCGCTTGATATGTACAAGTTAGACAACAGCGTTTATCCAACTACGGATCAAGGTCTGGAAGCGCTAGTGACTAAGCCGGGTAACCCTGAGCCGCGTAACTACCGTGATGGTGGTTATATTCGTCGTTTACCCAATGACCCGTGGGGCAATGACTATCAATATTTGAGCCCTGGTGACAAAGGCACTATCGACATATTTACGTTAGGTGCTGATGGTCAAGAGGGTGGTGAAGGCGCAGCAGCCGATATTGGCAACTGGAATATTCAAGACTTTCAGTAATCGGTAATCAGTAGGGCGAGTATTCGCCCTACCTTTTTCAGTGGTATGTCATGCGTTCTCTCATGCGACAACATCATCAAGGTTTCACTTTACTGGAAGTGCTCCTAGTATTGGTGCTGCTATCCATCAGTGCCGTCGCAGTCATTTCGACCCTACCTCAGCCGCAAGACGAGCAAGTGAAACAACAAGCTCAGCGCTTATTCCAAAGGCTTCAGCTCTTCAATGAAGAGGCCATGTTAGCTGGAAAGGACTTTGGAATACGAGTTGATGAAGATAAAAAGCAGTATGTGTTTCTGGAGCTCCAAGCTGACGGTTGGCAAAGAGTGTCATTGAATCAGATTCCTGAAGAAACCACGTTGCCGGAAGAGATGACTGTCAAACTCGATTTAAGCAATGGTGTCTGGGGCAATGATGATCGATTGTTTGAACCTGGTACTTTGTTTGATGAAGATATGTTTGCTGACATCGAGAAAAAGAAAAAAGCAGAAAAACCGCCGCAAGTTTTTATTCTTTCCAGTGGAGAGATTACGCCGGGAACCTTTGTTTTAGCGCCTGTAAACCGAGCGCTTAAAGCGCAGTCTTGGTATGTACAAATCCAAGATAATGGTTCGTTGCAGCTAATGGACGACAAGGATTGGAATGAAAACAAACGCTAGAGGGATGACCCTACTTGAGGTGTTGATTGCCCTTGCTATCTTTGCAACGGCGGCCATTGCGATCATTCGTTCAGTGAGTCAGCACATCAATACCTTAAACTATCTAGAAGACAAAGCTTTTGCCGCAATGGTGGTGGATAATCAAATGGCCAAAGTTATGCTGGATACGTCTGCGCTTAAAGCCCAAAAAGGGAGCGAGAAATTGGCGGGACGCGAGTGGTTTTGGAGCGTCACTCCCGTAAAAACATCTGATAATTTACTTAAAGCCGTTGATGTGAGTGTGGCACTAGATAAAAAAGCCAGTCCCATTGTGACGGTGAGGAGCTACGTTGATAGGTAAGCGTTCTCAAGGCTTTACACTGATTGAAGTATTAGTGGCTATCGCCATCTTCGCAAGTCTCAGTGTTGCTGCTTATCAAGTGGTTAACCAAGTTCAGCGAAGTAACGAACTCTCGCAGGAACGCAGTGCTCGTTTGCAAGAAATCCAGCGAGGATTTGTCTATCTGGATAGTGACTTTAGGCAAATGGCACTTAGGCAGTTTAGACACGAGGGAGAGGCGCCGTTAAATCGATTGATCTTGTGGCAGCAAAACTTATTGGAGTCTGAAGGAAAAGGGTTACTTTTTACTCGTCTAGGTTGGCTCAATCCGCAAAATCAATTTCCGCGAGGTGAAGTAGCGAAAATTGGCTATCGACTAAAACAGGACAAACTAGAAAGAGTATGGTGGCGCTACCCTGACACGGCTGTGGGCGAGCCTCCTGTGGTGCTCCCTATCTTTAGCGGTGTAGAAGACTTTGACATGCGTTTTTACAATGGAGAAGCGTGGCTTAAAGAGTGGCAAGCAGACTTGTCACTGCCATTAGCTGTGGAGATTAAGCTTACCTTCGAAGATTATGGCGAGATAACCAGGATTTACCTGACTCCGGCAGGCACCATCAACGCATCATCGGCACCTAATAATGGTGATGGGAATCAAGATGGTAGTGGGAATCAAGGTGGTAATAACCAAGGAGGCAACTCGTGAAGAGAGTGATGCCTAACTCCCAAAAAGGGGTTGCCTTGATTGTTATTCTGCTGCTTTTAGCCATCATGGTATCAATAGCCGCTACGATGTCTGAGCGCTTGTTTAGTCAGTTCACTCGAGCTTCGAATCAGGTTAATTACCAACAGGCTTATTGGTATGCCATTGGTGTTGAGGCATTGGCCTCTGTTGCGATAAAAGAGAGCTACAAAGATAACAAAGACAGTATTAATCTGAATCAGCCTTGGGCTCTTGAGGAGCGCACTTATCCACTGGATTATGGTCAGGCAACTGGCTACATTCGAGATATGCAGTCATGCTTCAATGTAAATGCTCTGGCGAATGTGACACCGAATGCCAATAGCGCCACTAAACCATTTTTGGTGCGTTTCTTTCAGCGATTGCTGGAAGAAAGTGAAGTCGAGAATTACCAAGCCGAACAAATTGCTGATTCGACTTGGGAGTTTATCAATAAGGAAACGACTGTTCGCTCCGTGTCTGGAGTTGGAGACAGTTACTACGAGTCTTTGTCGCCAGCGTACGTTGCCGCTAATGGCCTAATAGCTGACAGCTCTGAGCTGAGAGCCATTAATCAGATGTCTGGTGAGGCTATGTTGAAAATTGCTCCGCTAGTCTGCGCGTTACCGACATCCAGTTGGCAGCTCAATGTTAATACGATTTCGGTCGAGCAAGCACCGTTACTCGCTGCGCTATTTGCACCGAACTTGTCGGTGGATAATGCCAAACAGCTTATTGAAAACCGTCCCTTTGATGGGTGGTCTGGTGTGAATCAGTTTTTAGCAGAGCCACAAATGGGTGCAGTGGATGACAATACAAAGCAGCAAGGTTCTCCTTTTCTGACTGTGGACAGTGTTTACTTTGAGTTAGATGCGCAGGTAGTTGTGGACGAATCAAGACTGCGATTAAGAACCTTATTTTTTAGCCAAGATAGGCAAGATGTGACGGTAGTGCGCCGTCGATTTGGAGGATTTCGTGAGCGAGTTTTTAACCGTTCGCCTGAATAGTCAGCCGACTAGCCCTGTACATTGGGCGGTTTGGTCGACCAATCAGCAAGAAGTGATAGCGAGTGGTGTGCTAGACAGTTTAGCGCAGCTCGAAGAGATCAAGGAATACGCGCAGCAGCGTGTCACAATGCTTATGCTATGTGCACAGGATGTTCACTTCGCTCAAGTTGAGATCCCAGCAGGTGGAGCTAGGCAGTTTGAAACCATGCTGCCATTTCTTGTAGAAGATGATATTGCTCAAGATGTCGAGCAGCTTCACTTTACGATTCTCAATAAACACGCTGACAAAGCGGCAGTGTGTGCGGTTGATAAGCGCTATTTATCTGATGTGCTTGAGGCGTTTTTGCAACATGGTATTGAAGTTAAAAAGGTCGTTCCTGATGTTTTAGCTTTGCCCAAGACACAACATGTTTCTGCGATTGAAATGGATGAGCAGTGGCTGTTTCGTACCTCTGAATGGTCGGGTATGACGGTTGATAACAACTGGCTTGAAGCGGTTATTAAGTCGGATTATTTATCCTCTCGGGAGCAGCAAGATCAAGAAGAGTCTGCTGTAGTAGTCGTAGAGAGCTATTCAGAAGAACCTACGATTGTTGCTTCGTATTCTGACCATGTTTCATGGCAAACTTTGCCAGCAGAACCCGCCATGGCACTACTTTCAAAAGGAGTGGTGGATAGCGGCTTTAGTTTACTCAGTGGTGACTTTAAACCTAAAGCTTCTTTCTTAAAACATTGGAAGGTTTGGAAGAAAGTAGCTATCGCGGCCTCAATACTTATCGTTGCTCTGATTGCGGAACAAGTAGTGCTTGTTAATCAGTATGAAGCTCAAGCAGCAGCTTACCGAGCGGAAAGTGAACGTATTTTCCGAAGCGTGTTTCCAGATAAGAAACGCATTCCTACAGTGAGCTACCTGAAGAGACAAATGCAAGATGAGCTAGGCCGATTAGGTGGCTCCGATATCTCCAGTGCGTCTGTGTTGGAATGGTTGTCGAAATTGCCCGACACCGTGGGTCAAGTGAATGGCATGCAAGTTGAGAGTTTTACCTTTGATGGCAATCGCAATGAAGTTCGTATGAGTGTCACCAGCAAGGATTTTGAAAGCTTTGAAGCGGCAAGAATAAAACTGGAAACGCAGTTCGATGTGTCACAAGGTCCCCTTAACCGTAATGGTGAAGTGGTGATGGGTAACTTTGTGTTGAAGGCAAAATAGGGTCAATCATGAAAGGTCTACTTCTTAGCGCACAAAGCTGGTGGCTTAGCATCAGTCAAAGGGAACAGCGACTGGTTTTGGCATGTTCTGTCGTTGCCATTATTGGGATCATCTATTGGGGGATACTCGCCCCATTTGCTCAGCGAACTGAGAATGCCCAAATGCGTATTCAGTCAGAGCGTCAATTGCTGTCTTGGGTAAGTGAACAAGCCGATACCATCGTTGAAAAACGTCGTGCTGGCGGTGTGGTTGTTTCCAAGCAGCCTTTAAATCAGGTTATCACGTCATCAACAAATCGATTTAATGTCGAGTTGATTCGAATGCAGCCTCGTAACGACCAGCTGCAAGTCTGGATCAAACCGATCCCGTTTGAGTTCTTCGTAAATTGGTTATTCTATTTACAAGAAAACCACGGGGTGACAGTGGAAAATATGGATATTGATAAGGCGGATTTGAGTGGTGTGATAGAAGTGAACCGTCTGCAATTTAAAAGAGGTAGCTAAGTGAAACGAGTCATTAAGTACGCGTTACTTTGCACCAGTGTATTTACCGCTAGTGCTATCTATCACTTGCCTGCAAGCGTGGCATTGAGCTTCTCACCGTTGCCTCAAGGTGTGTTTATTGATGGTGCAGAAGGAACGGTTTGGCAGGGGCGAGCTCAAAATGTACGAGTTCAGAACTACCAACTGGGAGAACTTAACTGGTCCTTCTCATGGTCGAGTTTGCTAACTCTGTCCCCAGAATATGCCGTTAGGTTTGGCCGAGGCAGTGCTATTGGTCTCTCTGGCAAAGGGAACGTTGGTATCAGCTTCTCAGGACCTTACGTGGAGACCTTGTTAGCTTCGATACCGGCAGATACCGTTCTGCAATACTCTCCTATGCCCGTGCCTGTTTCGGCAGGGGGGCAGCTTGAATTGGCGATCAAATCGTTGCAATACCAATCTCCTTGGTGTGGAACAGGAGAGGGCAGTCTGTCATGGAGTGCTGGCTATATTGAAACCCCTGTCGGCAGCTTAAGCTTCGGGCCGACTATTGTTGATTTGGCGTGTAATGACAGTGTATTAACCGCGAAAGGCAGTCAATCTAGTAAGCAAGTCTCTAGTGAGTTCTCAGGGCAGCTGACGCCGAACCGACAATATCAATCCAGCGCGTGGTTTAAACCGGAAGGTGATTTCCCTGCGACCATGCGTCAGCAGTTGAGTTGGCTAGGTAACCCTGATAATCAAGGTCGTTATTCCTTTAATTATCAAGGAAGATTCTAGGAAATGGAGACGAAGTTGTTTGCTGAGTTAACAACTAAAAAGGAGGCTTAGCCTCCTTTTTAGTTTTATTGTAGTGTCTATTCTTGAATGAGAATCTTATCCCAAGCTAGCGATTGATCGCCAATCACAATGAAGTTTGGATTTTCCAATGTCTCTCTTTGATTGTAGGACAGCGGACCTAACTCGGTGCTTAAGATGGCACCGCCAGCTTCTTCGACAATGCATTGGGTTGCTGCTGTGTCCCATTCACCTGTTGGGCCTAAGCGCAGGTAACAGTCCACCGCGCCTTCTGCCACTAGACACGCTTTTAGTGCCGCAGATCCAAGAGGAACCAAATCGTAGTTCCACGCAGAGCTCATTCTTGCTGTGACACGGTTGATATTTTGGCGACGACTAATCGCAATGGCGATGGATTGATCTTGAGCATCATGTTTGAGGACGTTAATTCTCAAGCTTTCATCCATGGATGGGATTTTCCAAGCCCCTTTATTCTCGTAGGCATAATAAGTCACGCCTGACACGGGCGCATAGACGATGCCCATAATCGGCTTATGGTTGCGAACCAGAGCAATGATCGTAGCAAAATCGCCACTGCGAGCAATGAACTCTTGAGTACCATCAAGCGGGTCAACAAGCCAGTAGGTATCCCATTGTGAACGTTGTTCAAGGCTGATATCTGCTGCTTCTTCAGACAGTACAGGGATATCTGGTGTTAACTGACTGAGCTTTTCAACAATCAGCTTGTGAGCTGCGAGGTCGGCGGTGGTGACTGGAGTCTCATCTTCTTTGGTAAAAGCCTCATATTGCTTGTTTTCATAGATGTCTAATATGAGCTGCCCAGCAAGGCGAGCAATGCTGATGGCGTCGGGAATGAGGTGGGAGAGATCTTTATTCAGTGCCGTCACGTTATAGTCCTAGTTCTGACTTCATTCTTAACATCAGCAGTAATGCGGTAATACTGCGCGCTTCGGAGAAATCCATATGAGAGAGGAGTTCGTCTGCCTGAGCCAGTGGCCATTTCACTATCTCTAAAGGCTCTGGTTCATCGCCTTCAAGCTGTTCAGGGTACAAATCTTGAGCAACGAACAAGGTCATGCGACTTGAAAAATAAGACGGTGCTAAGATCACTTCTTTAAGCGGAGTCAGCTTATTTGCCCCAAAGCCGATTTCTTCTTTCAACTCTCGCACCGCTGCTTGGTCAGGTGACTCGCCAGGGTCGATAAGTCCTTTAGGAAAGCCCAGTTCGTATCGCTCTGTGCCAGCAGCGTACTCGCGTACCAATAAAATATCACCATGCTCTGTAATAGGAACCATCATGACTGCGTTACGACCACTTGGCTTCATTCGCTCATAAGTGCGCTTAGTACCATTAGAAAACGCTAAGTCTAACGCCTCAATCTTAAATAGCCGAGATTCGGCAACGGTCTTTTGGGCTAAGATTTCAGGTCCTTTTTTGGACGGCATGGCTTATCTCCTTAGCGTTGTTCCACATAGATTAATGATGTGAGCGTGCGGAACAGAAATTATTGTACTGCTTAATATATATAGGAATTGAGTCATCGCCAAATAGAACCATAAAAAAACAGAGCGCAAAGGTTTCCCTTGGCGCTCTGCTCGAACTTCATGGCCGCGTGGGCGAAAAAGTCACTTAGTAGTATGAGTGCTCGCCACGATCGTGCTCGGTCATATCTCTAACCGCTGTAAGTTCACCAGAGAACTCTTGAAGAAGTTGTTTCTCAATACCTTCTTTCAGGGTTACATCAACCATGGAGCAACCGTTACAACCACCGCCAAACTGAACGATGGCAATACCGTCTTCAGTAATTTCCATAAGACTAACGTGGCCACCGTGACCAGCAAGCTGTGGGTTTACTTGAGTTTGGATAGCATACTCGACACGTTCCATTAATGGCGCATCATCAGCGACTTTACGCATTTTCGCGTTTGGTGCTTTTAACGTAAGCTGTGAACCCATTTTGTCGGTGACGAAGTCGATCTCAGCATCTTCAAGGAAGGGTAGAGATAACTCATCAACATAAGCAGATAGGGCTTCGTATTTAAATTCTGTGTCGTTTGACTCAATCGCTTCTGGTGGGCAATAAGACACACCGCATTCAGCGTTTTGAGTGCCTGGGTTAACGACAAAAACACGGATGTTCGTACCCTCTGGCTGTTGAGCCAGTAGTTTGGCAAAGTGGCTTTGTGCACTTTCTGTAATAGTAATTGGATTTGACACGACGAATACCTGAGTATAGTTGTAGGTTATTACCACTATTCTACTCCTGTCGTGAGTAGATGCCAAAATTATTTGTCTGTATTGTGTGCAACTTGAAGTTCCAGTGGATTACCGACTCATTTTGGCGTGCGGCACAAGCAGTAAATATCGATTTTTTCTACCCCTACATCAAGCAATAATTCGCTTAAATGTCTGACAGTTGCGCCAGTTGTGACCACATCATCAATTATCGCAACATGACTTGCTTTTGGTCGCTGATGTAATGAAAACGCTTGGCGAACATTACGCAGCCGTGCGGTTTTATCTAAGGTTTTTTGCAATGGGGCTCGAGCATGTTTGAGAAATACATTAGGCATGAGTTGAGTTTGAGGCGCGGACTTAGCTATCTCGTTAGCGAGCACTTCACTAAGATTAAATCCCCTTAATAGATATTGATGCCAGTTCATTGGTACGGTGACCACTAAGGGAGCGGGGTGAAGAATTAAACCGCTGAGCATACGAGCTAGAGGAGGAAGTAGCCAATAGCGTTTCTGCCGCTTTATCTGCTGGATGAGCGTTGAAAGTGGGTATTGGTAGTCACCCAAACAGTACATTTGATGCCATGGAGGCGGTGACTTAAGGCACTGGCCACACTTATCGGCCTGTGTTTCTATCTTTAGACCGCAGCAACGGCAGCGTTTAATGTGTAACGTCATTTGTCGATGACAATGCGAGCACCATAAATGGTGCTCCTTGGTTGAGTCGATACGTAAACCGCATAAATGGCACAGAGAGGGTATTGGAAGTGACAGTTTCATTGGTCTAATTTGACGTTTGAGAATATCTGTTTAGCATGAAGCAAAACAACCCCAACGTAGTATGAATTCGGTAGGAGATAACGTGAGCTCAGCATCAAAAGTACATTGGCATTCTGAAGGTCAGGGACCCGATATCGTTTTGCTTCATGGTTGGGGCATGAATGGGGCGGTATGGTCCAAGTGCAGTGCCGAACTGGCTCAGTCTTTCACCGTGCATAGCGTTGATTTGCCCGGTTATGGTTTCAGTCATGATGTTGAGTATCAGTCCCTTGAGCAGTTTTGTGAGTTATTACTGGCGGATGCTCCCGACCAAGCCATTTGGTTGGGTTGGTCTTTAGGCGGGTTAGTGGCGACTCACATAGCTCATTATTATCCGCAAAGAATCTCGCAGCTGGTGACATTAGCAAGCTCGCCCAAGTTCTCTGAAGGTGAACAGTGGCGCGGGATTAAAAAGGATGTACTGGCTGCATTTACTGAACAGCTAACTGAGAACTTCAAGCTAACCATCGAACGATTTATGGCACTGCAAGCCATGGGCAGTCCAAGTGCTCGTCAAGATGTGAAACAACTAAAAGAAGCGGTGTTATCGCGGCCTATGCCTTCTCAAGAAGCTTTGATGCTAGGACTGAATTGGTTGGACTCCCTCGATCTGCGTCAACAGTTGGGAGAACTATCGATGCCAGTTCACCGTTGGTATGGTCGATTAGATGGTTTGGTGCCAGTGCGCGTTGCAAAACAACTAGATGAGCTCACATCCGGTCATCAATCTCATGTATTTAAGGATTCTTCGCATGCTCCGTTTATTACCGAGCAAAGCGGTTTTATCGACAAGGTGCAGGCGCTAGTTCGCTGATATTTGCAGGATTTTTACACAAAATCGGTAAAGTTTTATGCATTTTGTCCGATACTGTATGGAGATGATTGACGATATTTCAATCAGCTAAAGATAAGGCTAAGTGTAGAGGTATTGGCTGGAATCACTCATTGCAGAGGAGAGTGACCATGATCGTGTCACCCAACAGTGTAAGTGCCCCGGTTATTGCACCGTCCGTGAATCCACAGACAGAGCAAGTGGCTCGTGATAACAAAGTGAGAGAGCCGATCATTGCTCCCGTGGAACTGGCGAGAACCAATGCAGAACGACGCATCAACGAAGATGAAAAACGCCGTAAGCGCAGTGCCTGGGATCCTGCTGAGCACCCTGAGTATGAAACGGAAGAAGAGGATTCTCAGCCGCATAATCCGGTAGAAAATTGGTTTCGGTTATTGTCGCTCAATACCTATAGTCAGTCGCAAGGGAAAGGCTATGCCATGCGCTTTCGTTTACCGAAGAAAATAGTCGATGCAGCGATACTTGAAGGGAAGATGGCCAAACGTCGCACCGTGATTCGTTATCATTATGGCCATGCAGTAGCGCCTAATACACCTTCTGATATTCTTGCGGTTACTTAGTTGAACGGTTCGATATAACGTGAATCAAAAAGAGCACCTTAAGGTGCTCTTTTGTTATTGATAGAAACTACTTTTTCGCCTTGGCAAACGCCGCTGCGAATGCGCCACCCATGGCGCTATTGCCGGATTCCTGACGAGGTTTGTGTTGACGCTGTCCGCCTCGAGGCTCTCTCGGCTTTTGAGGTGAGCTGCGGCTAGTTCTGTTATCCTGTCCCGGCTCATCGTTTAAACGCATAGACAGGCCGATGCGTTTACGGGCTGCATCCACTTCCATTACCTTAACTTTAACGATATCACCTGCTTTAACTACTTCGCGAGGGTCGGCGACAAACTTATCCGTTAGAGCTGAAATATGTACCAATCCATCCTGATGTACACCAATATCCACAAAGGCACCAAAGTTAGCGACGTTAGACACCACACCTTCTAGCACCATGCCGGGTTCTAAGTCGGAGATCTTGTTGACCCCTTCTGCAAAGGTTGCGGTCTTAAACTCAGGTCGAGGGTCACGGCCTGGCTTATCCAATTCGCGGATAATATCAGTGACGGTTGGCAAACCAAATGTCTCGTCGGTGTAATCAATGGCGTTGATAGACTTCAAAAAGCTGCTATCACCGATAATCGTTTGCACTTTACGGCCAGTTTTCTCAGCAATTGTTTTGACTACTGGATACGCTTCAGGGTGAACCGAAGAGGCATCTAGAGGGTTTTTGCCATTCATGATGCGAAGGAAACCTGCGCACTGTTCAAAAGCTTTAGGACCTAGACGGGCGACTTTCTTCAAGGTTGTACGGGCCTCGAAGCGGCCATTTTCATCACGATAGTCGACAATGTTTTGCGCCAGTGTTGATGAAAGTCCTGCCACTCGAGTGAGTAGCGCAGCTGAGGCCGTATTTACATCAACCCCCACGGCGTTTACGCAATCTTCGACGACTGCATCTAGGCGTTTAGCCAGCATGGTTTGACTTACATCGTGCTGATATTGACCAACACCAATAGACTTAGGGTCGATTTTCACCAGTTCAGCCAGTGGGTCTTGCAGTCGGCGTGCAATAGAGACGGCACCACGTAGTGACACGTCCATGTTTGGGAACTCTTTGGCAGCAAGTTCCGAGGCTGAGTACACTGAAGCACCAGCTTCGCTGACGATAATTTTCTGAACTTTAAGATTGCCACGTTTAATCACATCGGCAGCAAAGCTGTCTGTCTCGCGTGAGGCAGTACCGTTACCGATCGCGATTAGGTCGACATTGTATTGACGCACTAACTGCTCAATAACCTGTGCTGACTTATCGTATTGCTTTTGCGGTGGATGAGGGTAGATGGTCTCTGTTGTTAACACTTTACCTGTAGTGTCGACGATAGCCACTTTACAGCCTGTTCTCAAACCAGGGTCTAGACCTAGTGTTGCTCTTGGGCCAGCTGGTGCGGCCATCAGAAGGTCTTTCAAGTTTGTGGCGAATACGGTAATGGCATCGACTTCAGAGCGTTCTTTGAGCGCGCCCATCAGTTCGGTTTCCATATGCATGGATACTTTGATACGCCATGCCCAACTGATGACTTGTTTGCGCCAAGCATCCGCTGGCGCTTGGCTTAGATGAACACCGTAATGCTCTGCAATGATGGTTTCACAGTGAGACTCGCGTGCGTTTTCTTGATTAGCTGGATCGGCGTTGAGGGATAATTGCAAGAAGCCTTCATTGCGACCACGAAGCATGGCCAGTGCACGGTGCGACGGAACTTTGCTGATGGCTTCGTCGTGTTCAAAATAGTCCTTGAACTTCTCGCCTTCGTGTTCCTTGCCTTGGATAACTCGAGCACTAAGTTCCGCATTACGGTTTAGGTAGTGACGAATTTTCTCTAATAGGTCTGCATCTTCAGCGATGCGCTCCATGATGATAGCGCGTGCACCATCAAGAGCGGCTTTGCTATCTGCGACACCCTTTGACTCATCAACGTACTGTTGGGCAGCGTCTTCCGGAGTATGACTTGGTTGATTCCAAAGTAGATCTGCAAGTGGCTCTAGTCCTGCTTCAATGGCAATCTGCCCTTTGGTGCGACGTTTTGGCTTATATGGTAGATACAGATCTTCAAGACGTGTTTTGTTATCGGCGTTTTCGATTTCAGCGCGTAATTCGGCACTGAGTTTGCCCTGCTCATCAATGGATTTCAGAATTGTCTGACGTCTTTCGTCCAATTCTCTTAGGTAACTAAGGCGAGAATCCAAAGTACGTAATTGGGTGTCGTCAAGCCCGCCTGTTACCTCTTTTCGGTAACGTGCAATGAAGGGTACGGTGTTGCCGTCATCAATCAAAGTGACAGCAGCTTCAACTTGCTTAGTGCTGACGCTCAGCTCTTTAGCAATCAGTTGACAGATAGCTTGGCTCATCCGTGTATTCTCTTGTTGTGTGTTAGGGAAAGGAAGGTCCTTTCTTCGATATCTATAGGATATAAGGGCTTGAGCTAAGTTTTGCAATTGCTTGGTTATTTTTCTCTATCACTTAGCCGTGAAACACTTCAGTAATTTGCTAATTTATTGATAATCGCGTGGATATTCCGTTAATTTTCTGTAAAGTTAAAGAGAGTTGGCAATGAATTACAGTGGCCGTTGTCTCAAGACAAACGGGGTATTAAAAGTCGGTCAATGAATGGATGTATTAAAATGAATAGAACAGCAACTAAGTTGGCGTTAATTCTCGCCTCAATGACCAGTGGGTGGGCTATGGCTGCACCAGATCTCTCTACTACTCAAGCACCTGTACTTTCTATCGAAGATAAACTCGTCTTAGGTCGTGTTGAGAGTGTGTACTATCAAGATATTGACGCGCTTAAAGGTATCCCTTTTGTTGGCAAGATTGATACCGGTGCGGACACTACATCGATGCACGCTGAAGATATCCATGTCACCAGCGACAACCCAAAGTACCAAGGGTTAACTGATGAGAAGCTGTTGCAGACCATCGTAGATGAGTATGGCGGCTCTGCCAGTGACTGGTGGCTAGAAGAATTTGATAATGAAGAACGAAACTTCGGTGGTATGGTGACTTTTACGCTTCGTCACCCATACACCGGAGAGAAAATCACCATGGAGCGACCCGTACTAGTGTGATTCGTAGTCGAACCAGTGCGACACCTATCTATCGCCCTGTGATTACTCTGCCGCTGACTATTGCAGGTAAAACGGTAGAAACCGAAGTGAACTTAACTGACCGAAGTGGTTTTAGTGCTCCTATCTTAATTGGTAAAACGTTCTTAGCTGACAATGCTTGGGTCATGGCTGGTTACGACTATTTGCAAGAACAGAAAGACGCTCAAGTTATTGGTCGTCGTGAGTCTGGTGAAGTTGATGGTGTGCCAGTCGATGTAAGCCTATCTTTGCAAAATAACTACAGCATTCTTAATGCGCAGAATGTTGAAGTAAATAAAAAAGATAACAGCGTAAGCTTTGACTTAGCGGGTAAAGAAAACGCGAAAAAGCGTGTGACGTATCCATTGGTGAAAATGCTCTCTGTCAGTGGTAATGAATACCCAGTTGTTTTTGTACCGTTCAAAGGTGGTAAAGACTTTGAACAGACGATTCAGGTGTATTTAAAAGACCGCTCTAAATACAGTACTCAGCTTCGATTGGGCCTAGACACACTTAGTAAAAACTTTATTGTCGATACGGGTGCCAAAGATAAGCTGGACAAGAAGAAGCAGAGCTTTGAGTCTCGTATGAAGAATAAACCGCTGGTGGTTTCACCTGTGGAAAGTCTGATTCTTGATGGCTACCAGTTAAACGCTGAGCCTTCTTTTGCGGTTAGCACGCCATTATTAAAAGTCGCTAGCTTTGAAATGATTGAAGCTAAAGGTCGTGATAAAGTGGAGTACTACTTATCTAACGACCAAGGTAATGAAGAAAAAATCCGCAAGACCATTCTTCGTAAAATCAAAGTAGGTGATACGGTGCGTCCTGTTGTCGACGGTGAGTTCATTGTTGGCGACAAAGAAGTGACGGTTGAATTTGCTTTGGAAGCGTTGGATAGTGATGAAGGTGAAGAGCCTTACTTCATCATAGGTAAGAAAGCGACGAAAGCTGGTGTTTTGGTGAATACTCGAAGCGAAAACCTGCTGGACGCCTATCCTATCTTTACCGCAGGTCACATAGAAAATGCAACGGTGGAAGGCTTGAAGTTCCCTGTGAAGCTTGATACCGGCGCTGATGTTAGTTCAATGAATGCATTGGATATTAAACAGTTCAAGAAAGACGGTAAAGACATGGTGACCTTCACTTATGCCAATGATATGGGGATGAAGCAAGAATTCACCCGTGAAGTGGTGGATGTAATGCGCATTAAAGCGAAGGCGGGTGAAAAAGCTAATGTACGCCCAGTGGTTGAAATGCGAGTGAAACTTGGCGATGTCGAGAAGACGGTTCGAGTCAACCTACAAGACCGCTCTCGTTTCCACTACAGTATGATTTTAGGGAAAAACTTCCTTAAGTACGGTGTGGTGGTCAGTAGTGATGAGAACTTCCTATTAGGAAATGATATTGGCAGTCACTAACTCAAACGTGAGCCAATAAAAAACGGCAGCGCCTAGGCGCTGCCGTTTTATTTTCTAGAGATTATTGCTGTTCATCTTTTTTGCTATCAGCATCGAGTTTCTTTTCTGAATCTGAGTTGCTATCGACTTCTTCGTATTCTTCATCATCAGAACCATCGATCATACTGTGCTTCTCTTTCCAGTGTTCCCAACGCTGGTAAGCCAGTTCTTGCATGTCTGTGGTTTTGTCTGCTTCGTCGACGATCTCTTGGCCTAGCAAGTGCTCAAAAATATCTTCTAGCGTAATGATGCCCTGTATGGTGCCATATTCATCCACAATCATTGCAATCTGTAGGCGTGCAGCCATCATTTGCTCAAAGGCTTTAGGCAACATAATCGTGTTAAACAACACGTGGATAGGGCGCATTACAGACCCTAACTGTTTTTCACCACTGCCTTGTTGCTGCAACTTGAACAATTCCAGACGGTGTACAAACCCTAGGATATTGTCTTTTTGTTGGCTATAGACCAGCGGGCGAGAGAACGGAGTCTCTTTATGCTGGTCCAAGAATTCATTGATGGTCATTTCAGCTGCAACACGGAAAACCACCGGGCGCGGTGTCATAACCTGCGTTACCGGAATATCTTGAATATTAAGAATATTGTTCAAGATATTGGATTCACCCTCAGCAAACTCACCACTTTCTTTTGCCAACATCGCCATCGCAGACAGCTCATCACGCATCTTTGGCGCTTCATGGCCACGAGCCAGACGCTTAGTGATCTGCTCAGAAAACCAAACAAATGGAGTTAGTGCCCATACCATCCAACGTAAAATTGTAGCTGCGGTAGGAGCAAGTTGACGCCAGTAGGTTGCACCAATGGTTTTCGGGACGATTTCTGACAACACTAAAATACCTAATGTCAGTACCGCTGAGAAAACGCCTAGCCATTGACTACCAAACACTTTAGCAGCTTGCGCACCTGCCGTTGCCGCGCCGATGGTGTGTGCGATGGTGTTAAGCGTCAAAATAGAAGCCAATGGTCGATCGAGTTCAGCTTTAAGCTTGCTAAGCTTGTCTGCTGCAGGGTGCTCTTGTTGTCGAAGCTGAGCTAGGTAGCTTGGTGTAATACTAAGTAACACCGCTTCAAGCACAGAACAGATAAAAGAAACACCGATAGCGATCGCTATGTAAACCGTTAAAAGAAACATTCATTTCCTAATATGTGCACACATCAACCTAACTTTGCTGCAAATGAGCCTGTGCATTGTTGGTGAGTGCTTAAAAAACAGTAGCCGCATAATAGATTTATCAGGCTTATTAATTGTGCGGCAGTGCATTTATGGGACTTTATGCAATAAATTACAAGGTTTCAAACTCAATCTTCACGTAACAAATTGTGAGTTATTGCTCATAAAACGGTTAAATCTCGGTCATAAGTGAGAAAGATCGGCTACAAACCTTTGCCAGATGGGGGCTTTATGATTTAGAGTGGGCTCTAACTCGATAACATGAAGAAGGGAAACCTAATGAACAAGACCCAATTAATCGACTTTATCGCTGAGAAAGCAGACCTATCTAAAGCACAAGCTAAAGCAGCGCTTGAAGCGACGCTTTCAGGTGTTTCTGAAGCGCTAACTGAAGGTGACCAAGTTCAACTAATTGGTTTTGGTACGTTCAAAGTAAACCACCGTGCAGCTCGCACTGGTCGTAATCCAAAAACTGGTGAAGAGATCCAAATCGCTGCAGCGAACGTTCCAGCTTTCGTAGCTGGTAAAGCGCTAAAAGACGCAGTTAAATAATTTCTACAGCACCGATGAGTTTTCATCGGTGCTGTTTTCCTTCCTATGCGGTTGATCGATAAACGTGTTAGCCGATGTAATGCGCTTATCCATCAATCTCTCCTCCAATACTCTGAATTGAAGTGAACGCCTTGTCATTAACGCTGTCCTACAGTTAGTAGAAGCTGTTGTTTGCCTACGTTGCTTTTGTTTGAGGTTATAGACATCAATGAAGAAAACTCTGTTGGTATCACTATTAGTTGCAACGCTCGCTGGTTGCTCTTCTTCTCCGTCACCATCTCTGAATCAGTATTCGGAATACACAGGTGGTCAAACGTTAGGGGATGCAACGAGTTTGTATTGGTATACCGAGCGGCTGACAAAACCGTTCAGTGCTGCTGACTATGTCAATATGAATGACTATGGTTGGTATAAGTCCAATTATCGTTGGAGTGGTGACACACTACGTGAGTTTGTGCGAGAAGGGGTGCAGAATGAGATTGAGTCAGGTTCAGTCAATTACCGTATTCACGTGCGCTTTAATAAAGATGGCGAAGCTATTTATCAACAATACCGTCGAAATGGTAAAGTCCTACCCATCAAACGTGCTCAGTTAGAAAACTACCAGCGTGAAGCTGACTTACTTGTGGAAAGAGTAAAAGAGCAGGATAGTGATGGTTTAGAGCTTATCCAAGGTCATTGGGATGGAAAATCGCTGGAAACCTGTAGCGGTATTGAATTTAACAATATTAAGTTTGAACAGAGTTTGCCAGACTTTGTAGTGCAGCGTTTGGCGGAAGTGGAAAGCTATGTCGCGTTTTTAGGCAGTACTCGACTGACTGGAGCAAAAGTAGAACAATTGCTAATGCTCTCTGATGGTTCGACCGATTGTATTCAGCGTCCCGTGCTTGCCACTGAATAACCAGTGCAACGTGACTAGACCACAGAATAAAAAAGGCGCTCTATTGAGCGCCTTTTTGCTACCGTTCGATAGAGCGAAAGCTACTCGCCTTGCTCGCGTGCAATGGCACGATAACCGATGTCGTTGCGGTGGAACATGCCATCCCAGCTGATCTTCTTAGTCAGCTCATAAGCGCGTGCTTGAGCTTCAGATACTGTGTTGCCCAGTGCAGTTGCACAAAGCACTCGACCACCGTTAGTCACAACATTGCCGTCTTTGTCTGCTGTACCTGCGTGGAATACTTTCTCGCCTTCCACTTCTATTGTTGGTAGACCAGAGATAACATCGCCCTTGTTGTAAGATGCTGGGTAGCCACCTGCCGCTAGAACGATACCGATAGAAGCACGTGGATCCCACTTAGATTCAACTTGGTCTAGTTTCTTATCGATCGCAGCTTGGCACAGCTCAACCATGTCTGATTGCATACGCATCATAATAGGTTGTGTTTCTGGGTCGCCGAAACGACAGTTGTATTCGATAACTTTAGGCGTACCGTCTTTGTCGATCATTAGACCCGCGTATAGGAAACCAGTGTATGGGTTACCTTCTGAAGCCATACCGCGAACCGTTGGATAGATAACTTCTTCCATGATGCGGTTGTGGATTTCTTGAGTAACCACTGGAGCAGGTGAGTATGCGCCCATACCGCCAGTGTTAGGACCTGTGTCCTTATCACCGACACGTTTGTGGTCTTGGCTGGTTGCCATTGGCAATACGTTTTCGCCATCAACCATCACGATGAAGCTTGCTTCTTCGCCATCTAGGAACTCTTCAATAACCACGCGGCTACCAGCGTCACCAAATGCGTTGCCAGCTAGCATGTCTTTGATTGCATCTTCTGCTTCTTCAAGCGTCATCGCAACGATAACACCTTTACCAGCAGCAAGACCATCAGCCTTAACAACGATTGGTGCGCCTTGCTCACGAACGTAAGCCAGTGCAGGTTCAATTTCCGTGAAGTTAGCATAAGCGCCAGTTGGGATAGCGTGACGAGCTAAAAAGTCTTTGGTGAACGCTTTTGAGCCTTCTAGCTGAGCTGCAGCTTGAGTAGGACCAAAGATCGCTAGACCCGCTTCTTGGAATGCATCAACAACACCAATCACAAGCGGTGCTTCAGGACCAACAATCGTTAGCTCGATGTTTTTATCTTTTGCAAATGCAACCAGACCTTGAATGTCTTCAACGTCAATCGCAACGTTCTCTAGCTTAGGCTCAAGCGCAGAACCTGCATTGCCTGGTGCTACGAAAACAGTTTCAACATTTGGATTCTGAGCCACTTTCCAACCCAGAGCGTGCTCACGACCACCAGCACCAATAATTAGAACGTTCATTTAATAATCCTTTCAAAATTTGGATTACTCTAAGCAGTTGGTGTTGCAGCACTAATGTGGCTACAGCACCAAATGCGACGAGTAATTAGTGACGGAAGTGGCGCATGCCTGTGAAGATCATCGCCATGCCATGCTCATCAGCGGCTGCGATAACTTCGTCATCGCGCATAGAGCCACCTGGTTGGATAACGCACTTGATGCCAGCTTCTGCTGCAGCGTCAATGCCATCACGGAACGGGAAGAACGCATCTGATGCCATTACGCAGCCTTCAACCTGCAGACCTTCGTCAGCAGCTTTGATACCAGCAATTTTCGCAGAGTACACGCGGCTCATTTGACCAGCACCTACGCCGATAGTCATGTCGCCTTTCGAGTAAACGATCGCATTGGATTTCACGTATTTAGCCACTTTCCAGCAGAATAGTGCATCTTTCAGCTCTTCTTCGGTCGGTTGACGCTTAGAGACTACTTTAAGGTCATCAAGTGATACCATGCCTTGGTCACGGTCTTGAACCAGAAGACCACCGTTAACGCGCTTAACGTCAAAACCGGTTGTCTTAGTTGTCCACTCGCCACACTCTAGTAGGCGAACGTTTTTCTTAGCGGCAACCACTTCTACTGCTTCAGCTGAAACAGAAGGTGCGATAATCACTTCAACGAACTGACGCTCAACAATGGCTTTCGCTGTGTCTGCATCTAACTCTTGGTTGAAGGCGATGATGCCGCCAAACGCTGATGTTGGGTCAGTTTTGTAAGCGCGGTCATACGCTTCAAGGATGTCTTTACCCAGAGCAACACCACATGGGTTTGCGTGCTTAACGATAACGCAAGCTGGCTCATCAAACTCTTTCACACACTCAAGTGCAGCGTCAGTGTCAGCGATGTTGTTGTAAGACAGCGCTTTACCTTGAATTTGGTGAGCGGTAGATACAGACGCTTCTTCTGGGTTTGCTTCTACGTAGAATGCAGCGTCTTGGTGGCTGTTTTCACCGTAGCGCATGTCTTGTTTCTTCACGAACTGTTGGTTGAACGTACGTGGGAATTTAGACTCTTCATCACCCTCTTTGTTCTCACCGTAAGATGGAACCATAGTACCGAAGTAGTTAGCAATCATGCCGTCGTAAGAAGCTGTGTGCTCGAACGCAGCGATAGCTAGGTCAAAACGTGTCTCTAGAGTCAGAGACTTTTCGTTTGCGTCCATTTCAGCAATAACGCGGTCGTAGTCGTGTGCGTTAACAACGATAGTCACATCTTTGTGGTTTTTCGCAGCAGAGCGAACCATAGTTGGACCACCGATATCGATGTTCTCAACGGCGTCTTCTAGCGTGCAGCCTTCTTTAGCAACCGTCTCTGCGAATGGATAAAGGTTAACGACAACCATATCGATAGGGTTGATACCGTGTGTTTCCATAACAGCGTCGTCTTGACCGCGACGACCTAGCACACCACCATGAACTTTAGGGTGCAGAGTCTTGACGCGACCATCCATCATTTCAGGGAAGCCTGTGTAGTCAGATACTTCAGTTACTGCGATGCCTTTCTCTGCAAGTAGGCGAGCTGTACCACCTGTTGATAGGATATCAACACCACGTTGTGCTAGCGCTTCGGCAAACTCAACAATACCAGTTTTGTCAGATACGCTGATAAGAGCGCGGCGAATTGGACGAGCGTTATTCATGCTTCTGTCTTCCTCAAAATCACGGAGTTAACGTTGCTGTGTGTAGGTGTTTATACCTACGGCATAAAGATAGTTGCCAAAATAGCGTGGCTTGCACCATCATAGGGACAGGTCACTAATACTTTGGCAATTATCCTTGAGCAAAAAAGCATCATTTGTGTCGATGGCGCGTATTCTAACCAATCTATTACAAAAAAGCTCGCGCAATCGTTTGGCATCGCAAAAAAAAGTGCAAAAAAAAGGATTATAGGCCAGTTTTGTAACAAAGAGGTTAATTTAAACGGTTATGTTTCAGATAGGTGAGTTAGCAAAACGCTGCAAAGTCACAGCGGATACGTTGCGATTTTATGAGAAAAACCAACTTATCGCTCCCGCAGGGCGCAGTGAATCTGGGTATCGTCTTTATAATGAAGAGAGCCAAAAGCAGGTTAGTTTTATTTTAAAAGCCAAAGAGCTCGGCTTGAGCCTAGACGAAATCAAAGAACTGCTAGGTATTAAACTTGAAGCTACCGAGCATAGCTGTGCAGAGGTGAAAGCTATCACCTCTGCCAAACTTAGCATTATTGATGAGAAAATAGCGGAACTAACACGTATTCGGACTGCGTTGAAAAAAATCAATGACGCGTGTTGTGGGCATGGCCATGATGCCAGTCATTGTTCTATATTGGCTGCGTTGGAATAACCACACCTCATAGGTATCCGCGAGGCTACCAACCTTAGTTTGCACCTTTGATCATCGGCATTGTATAGGTGAAAACTCTCAAGACCTCTATAATCGCGCCTTTCCACCGTCATCCGCTGGTAGCGTGGGGCTATAAAGTGCGGGGACGTGTATGTGAGAGACGAAAATTCATATGGTAGAGGTCTATTTTCAAATCAATGACTGGGTTCTCAGTGTTGATGAAAATAAGCTGTATCGACAAGATAGGGAAGTCTCTGTTGAACCACGCTTAATCAATCTATTACATTTCTTAGCCGAACACTCTGGCCAAGTCTACTGTCGCGACGAACTAATTCGTTACGTTTGGGACGGCGCCATCGTCACTGATCAGGTTGTGACTCAGTCTGTGTTTGAACTGCGAAAAATCCTCCGAGATGGTCGTGAAGAGAATCTGCATTATGTTGGAACGGTGCCCAAACGTGGCTACAAACTAGTGGCTGCCGTTACACCGATGACGCCGGAGCAATTTCTTCAATATCGAACGTCCTCTGTTACCTCTGCAAATTCGGAGACGTCAACGTTACACTCCAAATCCGCTCCAATAGTTGTGGAGAGTGATACTGATGCTCACGAAGCGATCGCTTTTCCGGCTGCGCCATTGACTCGAGCTCTGTACCAGAAGCAGAAGGCAACGCGAAGTAAAAAGCCCAAACGCCTGTTAAGTCCATGGCGTTTAGGGGTTATCAACGCAATTTGGATTGGTATTTTGGTGGCCGCGATTGGCATTTTTACCTACCAGCAGTCGGAGGTGAGCATAACTCAGGTTATCGATACGCACCTTATCGAGTTTGAGTTTCAAGATGGCATTCGCAGTTTAGGGCGCAGTTATGAACTGGCGGATGGTTTTGCTCAAAAGTTGATGTCAGATATTACTCAAGTCAGTGACTATCGAGTGATGCTGCATAAAACGGCATTCAAAACGGGGATTGTCCCCGGTAAAACTGTACTGGTAAGAGTCGATGAAGACGATGGCCGCGACTTTCTTGAATTGGAATATCGAGATAACTCCTCCGAAAAAGTGTTGTTTAGCCGTCAATATGCTTTAGCCGACAAGCATTTGAAATCTGTCCTCAAACAAAGCTCCTTAGATTTAATGCGAGTGCTTAATGTAGCCAATGCTGAGCAACGTGCGGTGACCATGATGGCAGGAGTACCTAGTGACCCTGAAGCACTAGGGTTATTTATTCGTGCTAACCATTATTTGAATATGTCTGATGTTAGGCAGTTTCAATATGGCATTGATTTGTTGGAAAAGGTGGTAGAGCAAGAGCCGGATAACGCCTATGTACAGTCTGAATTGCTGGCCGCCTATTATGTTAGAAGTGCTTTAGACGAGAGCAGGCCTTTAACTCAAGAAAAGCTAGGCAAACTCAGTGGTGCGCTAAAACAATACCTTGCGACATCGAATGGACCGATACAACCGCGTATCTACGAGGCATTGTCTTTACATGAAACCATGGTGGGAGACCAAGAGCAGGCTGCCGCCTACCTGAACCAAGCGCTTCAACTTCGTGATTCCGTGTTGGCTTATATCATTAAAGGTAAGCACGCTGAGTTATCAGGGGATGTGGATAGTGCAAGTGAGGCCTACAGTGAAGCCTTCTATATTGATACGTCCGTAGAAACCTACTTGTTGTGCGAAAATCTGATTTTTTATAGCAATCTAAAACAGATTGACCACGCCATGTATCGTGCAGTTCATCCTTCTGTTGTGCGACTTATCTAATTTTTGCTGAATGTGTAGAGAACCAGTAGCGCACTTATACTCAAATACTCGCCCTCCTTATTGGAGGGCGTTTTTGTATCTGGCATAGGGCTGTGTTGATATAAGGAAAGTGCGTTTTTGGTGATAAAGGCTCACCTTGATATTTTTAGAATGGTTTAGCTTGGTAGTTTATTTTGTTTATCTTATTGTTTTTGAATGGTTTAATTTTATTTTTAATAAGGTTTATATCAAGATTGAACGTTTCTAGCTAATGGTTTTATTGATAACTTCAGATTGATTTCTTTGCTTGAAATTGGGCGTAACCTGCATCTCGAAAATTCACGAGGTGTTGCTCAACCTTCTTACGGTGACATCTCGAATCGGCTTCAGTTTGAACGCATGACGTTCAAGTAGAACTAATTTGGAGATGTTATGTCATCGAATACAAAGAAAATCGGCCTCATTGCCTGTACTGGTGTTGTGGCAGGTAACATGATGGGCAGTGGTATTGCGTTGTTACCATCGAGCCTAGCGGCTGTGGGTTCCATTTCACTCTATAGCTGGGTGATATGTATTGTTGGCGCGTTGAGCCTTGCATTTGTGTTTGCACGTTTGGCAACGAAGAACCCTCAAGAGGGGGGACCTATCGCGTATGCCGGTGAAATTTCTCCTGTGTTTGGCTTCCAAACCGGTGTGCTCTATTACCACGCAAACTGGATCGGTAATTTAGCGATTGCAATTACAGGTGTTTCTTATCTTTCGGTCTTTTTCCCAGTCTTAAACAACCCGATTCCTGCCGGTCTTGCGACGATTGCCTCGGTCTGGGTATTTACTATGGTGAACTTGCTTGGTGGTAGTTGGGTTAGCCGCTTATGTACATTAGGGCTTGTGCTTATCCTCATCCCTGTGTTCGGTACCGCGTTATTTGGTTGGACGCACTTTGAACCTGCATTGTATAGCCAAAACTGGAATGTCTCTGCAGGCAGTGATAGTCACGCTGTTATCGCGGCGGTATTGATTTGTCTATGGTCTTTTGTTGGTGTCGAATCGGCAGCGGTGTCTTCCGGTATGGTGGATAACCCAAAACGTACTGTTCCACTAGCAACCATGTTAGGGACCGCTATTGCTGGTGTGATTTACATTGTGTCGACTCAAATGATCAGCGGTATGTTCCCTGCTTCTGAAGTCGCTGCATCTGGTGCACCGTTTGCACTAGCCACCACAGAGATCTTTGGTCACTGGACCGCGCCTTTCGTTGCCGCTTTCACTGCACTGGCCTGTTTTACCTCTTTGGGTTCTTGGATGATGTTGGTGGGTGAAGCCGGTAAACGTGCGGCCAATGATGGCAACTTCCCGAAAATTTATGGTGAAGTCGATAAAAACGGTGTTCCTAGAAAAGGTCTCATTCTAGCTTCCATCAAAATGACAGCATTAATGTGCGTATTAATGGTGTTCAGTTCAAAAACTGCTCACGCAGCAGACTTGTTTAATCAACTGACTACTGATGCCGTATTGCTCACTATGCTGCCTTACTTCTACTCCAGCATTAACTTGATTCGTTTTGAAGGTATGACGACTCGCAATGGTTTCGTGATGTTCTTCTCTGGTATCGCGTGCTTGTTCTGCATGGTGGCATTAGCAGGAGCAGAAGGAACAACATTAACAGCTACCTTCATCATGTCACTCATCATCTTGATGTTCTATAGCAAAAAAGCGGGCTTAGCTCAGTACATGGAGCAACACCCCAACGAACTGTCTTCGCAGCAAGCGAGTCACTAATTCTTCGCTGGTGCGAAGTGCACCAGCCCACTTATTCCTAGGCGCTCTATTTACTCACTGTCTTTGGCAGGGAGCGCCCTCATTCACCTTGGAGATGTCCAAATGAATATTTTCGCAATCCTTAATCACATGGGTGTGTTCTTCAAAGAAGAGCCAGTTCGTCAACTGCACGCTGCGCTAGAAAAAGCAGGCTATGACGTAGTTTACCCAGTTGACGACAAAGACCTAATTAAACTGATTGAAATGAATCCCCGCGTCTGTGGTGTGCTGTTTGACTGGGATAAATACTCGCTCAATCTTTGTGAGCGCATTAGCGCAGTAAATGAGAAGCTGCCAGTACATGCATTTGCTAATGACCAATCTACATTGGATATTTCACTGACGGATCTGCGTTTAAATGTCAGCTTCTTTGAGTACGCTTTAGGTATGGCGGACGATATTGTCATTAAAGTGAACCAAGCAACGGAAGCGTATAAAAACGCTATCATGCCGCCATTCACTAAAGCGTTATTTAAATATGTCGAAGAAGGAAAATACACTTTCTGTACTCCAGGACATATGGGAGGCACGGCATTCCAAAAAAGCCCAGCGGGAAGTATTTTCTACGACTTCTATGGACCAAACACCTTCAAGGCCGATGTCTCAATCTCTATGCCTGAACTAGGATCGTTACTTGATCATTCTGGTCCACACAAAGAAGCGGAAGAGTATATTGCGAGAACATTTAACGCGGACAGTTCTTACATTGTAACTAACGGTACATCGACATCGAACAAAATCGTCGGTATGTACTCAGCGCCAGCGGGCAGTACTGTGCTTGTGGATCGTAACTGTCATAAGTCACTAACTCATTTAATGATGATGAGCGATGTGACACCGATTTACTTCCGTCCAACTCGCAATGCTTACGGTATTCTTGGGGGGATTCCACAACGCGAGTTTAGCCGTGAGGTTATTGCTAACAAAGTAGCAAATACTGAAGGAGCTAGCGCACCGACCTATGCGGTAGTCACCAACTCAACGTACGATGGTCTACTTTACAATACCCAGTTCATCAAAGAGTCTTTGGATTGTAAGCACATTCATTTTGACAGTGCTTGGGTGCCTTACACTAATTTCAACGCTATTTATGATGGTAAGTGTGGCATGAGCGGTGAAGCAATGCCGGGTAAAGTGTTCTATGAGACACAATCGACTCACAAATTGTTAGCTGCCTTCTCTCAAGCTTCTATGATTCATATTAAAGGTGAGTTCGATAAAGCTTCTTTCAATGAGGCATTTATGATGCACACCTCAACCTCACCACAATACGGCATTGTGGCATCAACAGAAACGGCAGCGGCAATGATGCGTGGTAATACAGGGCGTAAGTTGATGCAAGACTCTATCGACCGAGCGATTCGTTTCCGTAAAGAGATCAAACGCCTTAGAGGTGAAAGTGAAGGCTGGTTCTTCGATGTATGGCAGCCTGACAACATCGACACAACAGAATGCTGGAAATTAGATCCTAAAGAGACATGGCATGGATTTAAAGATCTAGACGATGACCACATGTACTTAGACCCAATCAAAATCACGCTATTGACTCCGGGTATGAGTAAGTCTGGTGAGATGGAATCAACCGGTATTCCGGCTTCCCTAGTTGCTAAATACCTTGACGAACGCGGTATCGTGGTGGAGAAAACAGGCCCATACAATTTGTTGTTCTTGTTCTCCATTGGTATCGATAAATCTAAAGCAATGCAACTGCTGCGCGGTTTAACCGAGTTTAAACGCGGTTTCGACCTTAACCTAACCATACGTACTATGTTGCCGTCACTATACCAAGAAGACCCTCATTTCTATGAAGGCAAACGCATCCAAGAGGTGGCTCAGGGTATTCATGAGCTAACAATGAAATACCAATTACCAGAATTGATGTACAAAGCATTCGATGTTCTGCCTGAAATGAAAGTCACACCACATGCGGCTTGGCAACAAGAGCTACGTGGTCAAATTGAGGAGATTAACTTAAAAGAGATGGTGGGTCGTGTCAGTGCTAATATGATCTTACCTTATCCTCCAGGTGTGCCACTTGTGTTACCGGGTGAAATGGTGACTGATAGTTCACGTCCTGTGTTGGATTTCTTGGAAATGCTGTGTGAAATCGGCGCGCATTACCCAGGCTTTGAGACTGATATTCACGGTGTTTATCGTCAGAAAGATGGCTGCTATACCGTTAAAGTATTGAAAGACCAATAAATAGATTGATTAGGGCGTCTGATGTCGTTTTGCATGCTCCATCTTGATGCACTCATCCTAGAGAGTGGCCGCTACCCCGATTGACGACCGCTTAATATCAAAGGCGAACAGCGTGACTGTTCGCCTTTTTTATTCTTAGTACTTAAGGCTAAGAGACTTTAAAGGTGCTTATACCAGAACTGAGTTGATGGCCGTTTTCCATTAACCGCTCACTGGCTTGAGCTAGTTTTTGAGCTTCTAGAGCTGACTGATTACCGTGATCAGCAATTTGTGTTAGGTTTTGGCTAATTTCGTCAGTCGCCAAGGTTTGCTGTGAACTGGCTTCCGCGATTTGCTGATTCAGCGCAACGATAGCGTTCACTTGGGTGTCAATCTCTTGCAGCGCGAGCTTGGCGTTGCTCGCTTGTTCTAATGTTTGTTGTGACTGTTGCTGAGTTTGGGTCATCGATTGGCTTACTTGCGCCGCTTGATTTTGCAACTTCTGAATAATCAGTTCGATTTCGTCCGTGCTGCTTTGAGTGCGAGTGGCCAATGTGCGAACTTCATCTGCAACCACCGCAAAGCCTCGACCCTGCTCTCCCGCACGAGCTGCTTCGATAGCAGCATTGAGCGCGAGCAAATTGGTTTGTTCAGCCACGCCACGAATCACCTCTAAGACAGCCCCTACCTGTTGGGTGTCACTCGCCAGTAGCTTGATGTTGTTATCCGTTTCTGTAAGACGCTCTGAGAGGGACTGCATGTATGACGCGGCAAGTTCTATCACTTCACTACCTTGCTGTCCTTGTTCACTGGCTAAAGTGGCAGCATGAGCGGCATGCTGAGCAGAGTTGGCCACTTCTTGGTTACTGGCATGCAACTCGTTCATAGCGGACGCTACGGTATCCACAGCTTGTTGTTGCTGCTGTGATTGACTAGCTCCGTTTTGTGCTACAGCGTTAAGGGAAATAGCAGCTTGGGTGATGTTGTCGGTTACCGGCTTAATATCGCTAATGATATGTTCCAACTTATGTGTGAAGCGGTTAAATGCAGCGGCAATATGGCTCAATTCATCATTGCCTTGCTCTGGTAGTTTCTTCGATAGATCGCCGTCACCGCTGGCAATCTCTGTCAGTGCCTCTAATGTTTCACGGCAAGGTTTCGCAATACTACGGCTGATGAGGGTGGCACATGCCAACATAAAGCCCAATGCAATCAAGACGGTTATTAAGACTTTCTGTATGGCTTGCCAGACTTGCGCTTGAACATCATCGACATAGACACCAGTGCCGATAATCCATCCCCAAGGCTTAAAAGTCTTGATATAAGAGACTTTTTCTACGGGTGTTTCTGAACCAGGTTTAGGCCAGAGATAAGGTACAAAGCCCGCTTGTTGTTGTTTTGCAACTTGCACCATCTCAACAAACAGTTTTTTGCCACTGGGATCGGCAATTTGACTAAGGTTTTGCCCGTTTAGCTTGGGCTTGATAGGGTGCATGACCATGGTAGGGGTAAGATCGTTAATCCAAAAATAATCGCTCCCTTCATAACGAAGATTCTGTATCGCTTTAGCGGCCGCTGCTTGAGCCTGCTGTTGACTCAACTGACCGGACAATTGTTGCTGGTGGTAATGGTCGACAAGCGTGTAGGCACTCTCAACTAAGTGGCGAGTTTTAGTTTTCTTTGCCGCTATCAGGGACTGTTGATAATCAACTAGGGCGAGAACGAGTGGGACCATCAGCGTGATGGAGACAATCGCTATCAGTAGATAGAGACGAGTTTGAATAGTGCTACGGCGCAAAAATGTGGCATTCATCCTAAGAACTCCTTTTTCTTAAAGGTGAACACATTACCAACAGGGCTGTTGGCATGCTGACTTTCATTGTTTGTTATTGTGTGGCCAGTCTGACAAGGTTTTGTGGTTATTGTGTGTTCTACGATACGTGATGGTGAAACATCCGGCTATTCCCTAATGGTCTAAGATTTGACCCAAGTTCCGTTTTATCGAATGCAATATGGCTGATAACAGCAGAGTTGTGATCTACAGACAATAAAAAAGCCAGAGCTAGGCTCTGGCTTTTTCACAAAAACAATCACAATGGATTAGTTCATGCCGTATTTCTTAAGTTTCTTACGAAGAGTACCGCGGTTGATACCCATCATAGTTGCTGCGCGAGTTTGGTTACCGCGAGTGTACTGCATGATGGTGTCTAGTAGCGGCTGTTCTACTTCCGCTAGAACTAGTTCATACAATTCAGTGACGTCTTGACCATTTAATTGAGCAAGGTAGTTCTTTAGAGACGCTTTTACAGAGTCGCGTAGAGGCTTCTGTGTGATCTGGTCTTGAGATGTTACTGTAGTAACTGTCAATGGTTCTGAAGTCAAATTTTGTTCGAACATAATCGGTTTAGCTCTTCTCGTAATTATGATGCAACGTTTTCAAAATAGCCTTGCAATGCGTTTAGCTGCTCATTAGCCGCTTCAATCGCGTTGAAGGCACGGCGGAACTCACTGGCTTGTTCATGCTCTTTTAAATACCAGCCAACATGCTTACGAGCGATGCGTGGACCTAAATATTCACCATAAAACTGATGAAGTGCCTGAACATGACCTAGCAAAATGCCTTGTACGTCCTCGGTGGGACGCTCTGGCATCAGTGTACCGTTTTCCAAATAGTGTTGGATTTCCTCAAAAATCCATGGCCGTCCTTGGGCCGGACGTCCAATCATCAAAGCGTCTGCACCGGTATAATCCAGTACGAATTTCGCTTTCTCTGGGCTATCGATATCACCGTTAGCAATAACCGGTATAGAGATAGCGTTTTTAACCGCTTTGATGCTGTCGTATTCTGCCTCGCCTTTGTACATACAAGTTCTAGTTCGACCGTGAAGGGCGAGTGCTTGTATGCCGCAGTCTTCGGCTAGTTTTGCAATTTGGACACAGTTCTTATTGTCTGTATCCCAGCCCGTACGGGTTTTCAATGTCACAGGGACATCTACGGCATCAACCACAGTACGCAGAATATCTTCGATAATGTCTGGGTACTTAAGCAGAGCTGAGCCCGCGAGCTTTTTATTCACTTTTTTAGCAGGGCAACCCATGTTGATGTCGATGATTTGCGCACCGTTCTCAACACTGAATTGTGCCGCCTCAGCCATAAGCTTGGGATCGGCACCTGCTATTTGCACCGAGCGAATACCAGATTCACCCTCGTGCACCATGCGTTGCTGTGACTTAGCTGTTTTCCACAGTTTCGGGTTGGATGACATCATTTCACTGACCGCCATTCCCGCACCGTAACGAAGGCACAACTCTCGAAACGGTCTATCAGTAACACCCGCCATAGGCGCCACAATTAGATTGTTCTTAAGTTGGTATTGTCCGATTCTCAAAACATTGCCACAGGTTTACACAAGCAAGGGCGCGCATTTTACGCATTTTTTCGGTGCGTGAAAAGACTAATATTTGAGCATTTACAATTTGTTTCTGCAAATTGCCTGATTTTCAGGCGTTTAGTGGTAAAACTATTCTGTATCAACAAAAAAAAGCAGTGCGTTAGCAAGCTAACGCACTGCTTTGTAAATAATAATGGTTACTTTTTACCCGAGATTCGGCACCATTCATTGAGCTCAACGATTGGGTCGATAGTCATCTCATCACGGTAATAGTTCGCAACATCTTCTGCTTGGGTGTCTAACACGCCAGACATGGCAAGTTGGCCACCTTCTTTCACTAAGCCTTTAATGATGCCAGATAGGTCACGAAGAGGACCCGCAAGAATATTGGCAACGACCACATCGGCAATTAAGCCTTCCGGTTGGTTTTGTGGTAGGAATAGCTCCAATTGGTCAGCAACGCCATTGCGCTCAGCGTTATCTTTCGATGCGGTTAGAGCTTGAGGATCGATGTCGATCCCGATTACTTTTGCTGCACCAAGCTTGATCGCGGCGATTGCTAGGATCCCAGAGCCACAACCAAAGTCGATAACGGTTTTACCAGCAAGGTCTAAAGATTCAAGCCACTCAAGACACAGAGCTGTAGTAGGGTGCGTGCCTGTGCCAAAAGCCAAACCAGGGTCTAGCATCACATTTACGGCATCTGGCTCTGGAACATCGCGCCAGCTTGGGCAAATCCACAAGCGTTCGCCAAACTTCATTGGGTGGAAGTTTTCCATCCACTCACGCTCCCAATCTTTGTCTTCGAGCTGTTCAACTTTATGAGCAAAGCCCTCAGCGAGCATGTTTGACGCAGTGATTTGGGTCAAAATAAGCTTGGTGTCTGCTTCTGCATCGTACAGGGCTACGATGTCAGTATCGCCCCACAGACGAGTTTCGCCAGGTAACGGCTCAAAAACAGGGGTATCATGTGCATCTAGGAAGGTGACAGATAGAGCGCCAGTTTCTTCCATCAACATATCGCCGATTTGTTCAGCGTTTTCGTTGGTTGCATTTAGTTTGATTTGAATCCAAGGCATGAGTTGGGTCCTTGCTTGACGAATTTTGCGCAGAGTGTAGCAGATTCGCGTTAAGTGAGCATAAAAAAACCCACCGTAGTGGGTTTTTAGTATTTTTAGAAAGGGCTTAACTCATGCCAAGCTTTTTCTCTAGGTAATGAATGTTGGCACCACCGTGTTGGAAGTTCTCATCATTCATAATCGATTCTTGAAGTGTGATATTAGTTTTAATACCTTCCACAATCATCTCACCCAGTGCGTTTTTCATACGAGCAATGGCAACATCGCGGTTCTCACCAAAAGTGATTAGCTTACCGATCATTGAGTCGTAGTGAGGAGGCACAGTGTAGCCAGTGTAGATATGAGATTCCCAACGTACACCCATACCACCTGGCGCGTGGAAACGCGTGATAGTACCTGGACATGGTAAGAAACGCTCAGGATCTTCCGCATTGATACGACACTCGATAGCGTGGCCACGAAGTTTGATGTCATCTTGAGTGAAAGACAGTGGCTGACCTGCTGCAACACGAAGCTGCTCTTTGATTAGGTCTACACCTGTTACCATCTCTGTTACTGGGTGCTCTACCTGAATACGAGTGTTCATTTCGATGAAGTAGAACTCACCGTTTTCGTATAGGAATTCGAACGTACCTGCACCACGGTAACCAATTTCAATACATGCACGAGTACAACGCTCACCGATGTACTTACGCATTTCTTCTGTAATGCCTGGAGCTGGAGCTTCTTCCACTACTTTTTGGTGACGACGCTGCATAGAACAGTCGCGCTCACCTAGGTGAATTGCGCCACCTTGGCCATCAGCAATCACTTGAACTTCAACGTGACGTGGATTTTCTAGGAATTTCTCCATGTAAACCATATCGTTGTTGAAAGCGGCTTTTGCTTCTGCACGTGTCATAGCGATAGCTTCAATAAGCTCACCTTCGCTACGAACAACACGCATACCACGACCACCGCCGCCGCC
The DNA here is from genome assembly GCF_000733315.1 of Vibrio sp. ER1A. NCBI lineage: Bacteria > Pseudomonadati > Pseudomonadota > Gammaproteobacteria > Vibrionales > Vibrionaceae > Vibrio > Vibrio sp. ER1A. Next base: position 66,114 of record NZ_JPJA01000001.1, on the reverse strand, counting down.
AGAGGCTTTGATGATGACTGGGTAGCCAATGCGCTTAGCGTGCGCTTTGTTCTTTGTTTCGTCGTCGTCTAAAGGACCATCAGAACCAGGCACGCAAGGAACACCCGCCTTCTTCATTGAGTTGATTGCCGAAACTTTGTCACCCATCAGGCGAATCGTTTCTGCTTTTGGACCAACAAAAATGAAACCACTACGCTCTACTTGTTCAGCAAAGTCAGCGTTCTCAGATAGGAAACCATAACCCGGGTGGATAGCAACGGCACCAGTCACTTCCGCTGCACTAATGATGCGTGGGATATTTAGGTAGCTATCGATGCCGCGTGCAGGACCAATACAAATGGTTTCGTCTGCTAGTAGCACGTGCTTAAGATCGCGGTCAGCCGTTGAGTGAACAGCAACCGTTTTGATACCTAGCTCTTTACATGCTCGCAGAATACGTAGTGCAATTTCACCACGGTTCGCGATTACTAATTTATCTAACATAATGAGCGCTCTCTATTATTCGATAATTACTAGAGCTTGATCGAACTCAACAGGTTGGCCATCTTCAACAAGGATTGCTGCAATCACACCAGACTTGTCTGCTTCGATTTGGTTCATCATTTTCATCGCTTCAACGATACATAGAGTATCGCCAGCGTTAACTTGTTGGCCTACTTTTACAAATGGTTTCGCATCTGGGCTTGGAGCGCTGTAGAACGTACCAACCATTGGAGAAAGAACTTGGTGACCAGCTGGAGCTGCTGGTTCGTCTGCTGATGCCGCTGGCGCTGCTGCAGGTGCTGCTACAGGTGCTGGCGCTGCTGCTGGAGCAGGTGCAGCAGCATATTGAACTGGTGCTGGTGCTGCACTTACCGGACTGTTGCGGCTGATACGTACCGATTCTTCACCTTCAGAAATTTCTAGCTCTGCAATGCCAGATTCTTCTACAAGTTCAATAAGCTTTTTAATTTTACGAATATCCATGTTTCTTTCTCTTTATCTTGTGAGTAAGACGGCCTCAAATATTGAGCCGTAGAGTATTTGGTTATTTTGCTTTCAGGGCTTTTATTGCAGCAGAAAGCGCAAATTCATAGCCTTGCGAACCCAATCCGCAGATAACACCTTGGGCAACATCAGACAAATAAGAATGATGACGGAATGTTTCTCGGGCATGAACGTTAGATAAGTGCACTTCAATAAATGGGATTGAAACACCCAGTAATGCATCACGTAGTGCAACACTCGTGTGCGTAAAAGCAGCAGGGTTAATAATGATAAAATCAGTATTACCATGCGCAGCATGGATGGCTTCAATCAGTTCATATTCACGATTTGACTGGAGATGGGACAATTCAATATCCGCAAGTGATGCTTGAACAGTTAAGTTATCAACGATTTGCGCTAGTGTTTCATTTCCATAATGACCAGGTTCTCTTAGACCTAAGAGGTTAAGATTTGGTCCATTTAAAACTAGAATTCGTGACTTTGCTGCCATAATGTCGCCATCTTCGGTTAACGTGAAATAAACGTGATTTATTTCAAGTCTACATAAAAAAACGAGGGTATGAAAAGCTCATAACCATCATATTTTTAAAAATTGACCAAGATTATAGCTAATTCACAGCATTTAGCAGCAATTTACTGGTCTAATCACCTCTTGTCTGTCAGAAAAATTGCAACACAGAGCACATTTTGACGTCACCTTGATAAATCCTGATACAAAAAAACCGCCCGAAAAGCGGGCGGTTTGTTGATTAAGTGTCAAATAAGTTAAGCAAGTTCGGCTTTTTCTGCAATCAGCTTATCTACGACGCTTGGATCTGCCAAGGTCGAGGTATCACCAAGGTTGCTAGTATCACCAGTCGCAATTTTGCGTAGGATACGGCGCATGATTTTACCTGAACGAGTCTTAGGCAACGAGTCAGTCCAATGAAGTACATCTGGTGTAGCGATTGGGCCAATCTCTTTTCTCACCCAATCTTTCACTTCTTTATGCAGCTCTGCCGATGGGAATTCACCGTCATTAAGAGTGATATAAGCGTAAATTGCCTGACCTTTAATATCGTGTGGGATACCAACAATGGCCGCTTCAGCAATTTTATCGAAGGCAACCAAGGCGGATTCAATTTCGGCAGTTCCCATACGGTGGCCTGAGACGTTCAGCACATCATCAACACGACCAGTAATCCAGTAATAGCCATCTTCGTCGCGACGAGCACCATCACCAGTAAAGTACATGCCTTTAAATGTAGAGAAATAAGTTTGCTCAAAGCGGTCATGGTCACCATAAACTGTACGCATCTGACCTGGCCATGAATCAAGAATGACAAGGTTACCTTCGGTGGCACCGTCAATAACATTGCCCATGTTGTCTACCAGAGCAGGTTGAACACCAAAGAATGGACGTGTCGCTGAGCCAGGTTTAAGTTCGGTTGCCCCCGGTAATGGGGTAATAAGAATGCCACCCGTCTCAGTTTGCCACCATGTGTCGACGATTGGTGATTTCTCATTGCCGATGGTCTTGTAATACCATTCCCAGGCTTCTGGGTTAATAGGTTCACCAACCGAGCCCATGATGCGCAGACTATCGCGAGTCGTGCCTTTGACAGCTTCATCACCTTTAGCCATTAATGCGCGGATTGCTGTTGGAGCGGTATAAAGAATATTAACCTGATGCTTATCAACCACTTCACTCATACGACTTGTGTCAGGGTAGTTTGGTACACCTTCAAACAGAATCGTTTTAGCCCCGTTTGCCAGTGGTCCATAAACCAAATAAGTATGGCCAGTGATCCAACCTACATCAGCGGTACACCAGAAGGTTTCACCGGGTTGATAATCGAAGACGTATTTAAAGGTCATGGTGGCGTACACGAGATAACCACCAGTAGTATGAAGTACACCTTTTGGCTTACCAGTAGAGCCAGAGGTGTACAGAATAAACAGCGGGTCTTCCGCTTTCATCTCTTCTGGAGGACAAACGTCAGAAGCTTGTGTTGTCGCTTCATGCCACCAAACGTCGCGGTGCTCGTGCCATTCGACATCGCCTCCGGTGCGTTTTAGCACCATCACTTTGCTAATGGTTTTTACATCTGGATTGGTCAGTGCTTCATCGACATTTTTCTTAAGTGGAACTGCACGTCCACCACGTACTCCTTCGTCCGCCGTAATAACGACCTTGGCATCGGAGTCGATAATGCGTCCAGAGAGTGCTTCAGGCGAGAAACCACCAAATACCACCGTATGAACTGCACCAATACGAGTACAAGCTAACATAGCGATGGCGGCTTCTGGCACCATTGGCATATAGAGGCAGACGACATCGCCTTTGTGAACTCCTTGAGCTTTTAATGCATTAGAGAACTTACACACTTCTTTATGAAGCTCATTGAAAGTTAGAGTCTTGTCATCTTCTGGGTTGTCGCCTTCCCAAATAATGGCAACCTCATCACCTTTATCCGCTAAGTGACGATCGATACAGTTGGCAGATACGTTCAGGGTGCCATCTTCAAACCAACGAATATCAACGTGTCCAGTGTCGAATGAGGTTTGCTTTACTTTGGTAAATGGCTTAATCCAATCAACGATTTTTCCATGCTCACCCCAGAAGGCTTCAGGATCGCTGACGGATTGTTGGTACATGGATAGGTAAGTGTCGTCATCCGCGTGAGTGTTTGTTTTAATATTTTCTTTTACCGGATAAACATGAACTTCACTCATTGCTTCTCTCCTTGTGAATTGAGCTTTTTTGACTAGGGCTGAACTAGATCGTGTATTAACTCTCGGCTAGATTGCGGTATTCAGCAATTAGACTTTAGGCTTAGTATAGGAAAGGCAAACAAAATTAATGACTTACAAGCCTGCGTTAATGAGAGCTAAGTCGCATTCTGACCGATTAGCATAATTAGCTCTGTGGGCGAAAGGGTGGAAGTGAGCCTCGAGTCAGCTTGAGATAGACCATGGCGGCGGCTTTAGCGTCTTCCAATGCATCATGTTTGTGATAATTAGGAATCTGCAAATGTCGACAGATTGCCTCCAAACTTAGATCGAAGTAACCATTGGGAAGCAGCTTGAGTAGTTTATCATTGTAGATCTGACTAACTTCAATGAGCTCATTGGGTAGGGGGAACCCAAGGTGTTTTTTAGCTGCGCGATCAAGAATCTTCTTATCATAACGGATGTGATAGCCTACCAAAGGTCGATTACCGATAAAGTTCAGCAGTGCTGACATCGCTTGCTTTTCGCTAATGCCGTGTTTGAGCTCATCGTGAGTAATATGGTGAATCTTCACCGAGTCTTCTCCTAGAGATTTGGGGGCGGATAAACGCACTTCAAATGGGTCACTAGTGATTATTCGGTTATCAATAATTTTAGTTGCGGCGATGGTGACAATCTCTGCCACACTTGGGTCTAAGCTTGTCGTCTCACAGTCCAAGGACACATACTCATTGTGTTTGGGGCGAGCAAACAAGTGCCGATGTGGCGAGTGGCGCAAATGATAGCGCCAATAGGCTCTTGAGATAATATTCATGGTACTGCCTTGCTCCGCTGAAATTAGTGACGTATTTGGTAGTGATATCCCAGCCACTGTTTAAATTTTTTCACGACATGGAATCCATGTCGTAGTAAGTCTCGCTCTGGTCTCTCTAAATCATTAAGTTGAATGGCATTGCTAATATCGTGATGAGACAGCTGCTGCTGCAGTCTGAGTTTAAAGAAATGCTTGAGCGCTTCGGCCAAATTTTCTGCGGTGGAGGTTTCCAATACTCGCTTACTGACCAGTTGTTCGATGCGATCAAAGGTGTTGGTTTCGTTGATACCATACTCAAGACTGATGGCGCGCACCCCATGAACTATTGGGAAGATACCGCCTTGTTTAAGATCCACACCTTGTTTTGATGATTTAACATTACCAAACAAAGTCAGAGGCACTGCAAAGTTGAGGGCTGGGCGAGTGAATTCGGTAAGGATTGCTTCTTGACCTTCCATCTGCTGTTGCAAATGTTGCTTAACTGGTGTTAACAATTCAGCGTTTCCTGCGACAGCTCTGGCGTCGGCCAGAATCGCGATTTCCATGACACTTTCACTACTAGCGCTACTCACGAGTTGTTCTATGCGCTGTTTCCATTCGCTGGTGGTGTTGACCCAATGAGCATTGCTGACCATCACATTGCCAGGGCAAAGTGGGTAACCTAGCCTGGCTAGTGTATGGTTTAACTCCTTGAGCGCGCTGTCTTTATTAGGCCAATCAATACCATCTTCTAAGATAAGCGCGTTATCTTGGTCAGTTTTTAGAATCTGTTCTCCACGACCTTCTGAGCCCATGACGATAAGACAGCAGTGACCGTGCATCGCAGGTGGCAGAATAAGCTCAAACGCGCGCTCAATGATTTGCTCGTTGATAGCAGAAACCAGCTCCATCATAAATCGAGTTCGGATTCCGTTAGTCACGAGACTATCTACCAGTTGCTGCTGTCGATTAGATGCTAACGCCAACTCATCAACATTGTTGGCTCTGGCGATACTGAGTGACAGCACATGCGAGTGTGTAGAGAAAGCACTGAGGATTTGAGTCATATCGAGCATGCCCACCGCTTTCTTCCCTTCGCATACCATTAGTCGCTTTACCCGTTGTCGAGTCATAGTCACCATTGCATTGAAAAGGAACTCTTCTTTGTCGACTTGGTGGACTGGAAAAGTAGCAATCTCACTGATTGGAGTGGTATTAGGTAGGTTTTCTAGCACGACGGCATGGAGCATATTGGTGCGAGTGACTATGCCGTAAGGCAGGGTATTAGGGTGGCGCTGCTGCGTGTCAGTATCCAGATTCAGTTCAATTAATGCGGCGTCGACACCATGATTGAGCAGCCGCTTAGTAACGTCAGTAATGGTTAAGTCTGGCCCTAGAATTAAAGGAGGGTGGTAGATGTCTTCGTCGACTTTGGTCAAGATGAACTCAGCAAGGTTTTGTTGCTTCTGTGCTTCTTCTATCAACTGCTGACGGGTAGCCAAACTGGTATCAAAGTAGGCCGCAAACTGCCCGTTACTATGATAAAGAGATAAGAATACCTCTTTAGGTAACAAGTAAACTAAGGTGTCCTCTAAAGCGACATAATTGTGTTTCACGCTATCGCCCAGTAATGCACGGACGTCGAAGAGATCATCATAGGTATAGTGGGCAAATACTTCTTGGTTGTGTTCATCGCGCTCTTCGACAGAGCCTTTAATAATAATATGTAAACTGTCGCTGGGTGACCCGGCACGCAGCATGACGTCCTTATCTCGAAAGTACGCGACATCTAAGGCTGTTCTTAGCTGATTTTGTTGTTGTTCGGTGAGTCTGTCGAAAGGAGGTGACGACATATTGAATTTATCAGGCATAAAAACGAGCTCCGTAACCGTGGCTATGCTGATAGTCTGGCAAAATTAACGACAAGCTCCAGACGACTTTAGTCGAATATTGGCCACGTAATATTTAAGGCATTTTGATATGGGGAAATTCATTTCTATAAACAATTCCCTTTTTTGCAAACGTTTCGCATTGCATAATGGGCGCGATCTTATTCAGAGCGTCTCTTTGCTCTCTTTCCTGTCGTTGTTTTAGGTTGCTGCTATGTTGAGTCCATCCCCATTCGCTTGGGTATCCCAATATTTATTTGGTTTCTTTTTTGCCTACGGTGTTTATCTGCCTTTCTGGGCGTTATGGTTTGAAGATCAAGGGGTATCTGCAGCAGATGTCGGTATGTTGATGGGATTAGGCTTTGCGACTCGCTGCGTTGCAAACCTATTGATTACCCCACGAATTCACAAAGCAGAAAGTCTGTTACCAGCACTACGCTGGGCAACGTTAGCGTGCACCATTTTTGTCGCTGCTCACCTAGCAGCAGGCCCAAGTTTTATGATGCTAGCCTTGGTCACAGTTCTGTTTAACCTCAGCTTTGGCCCGGTTGTGCCTTTATCCGATGCGATGGCTAACCACTATGCGAACCGCAGTATGTTGGATTATGGCCGTACCCGACTTTGGGGCTCTATTGCCTTTATAGCGGGTTCTTCTGTGGTGGGTTATTTAGCCTCACAGTTTGGCGCGAATATGATTGTTTACACCGCAATTGCGGGTTTCGTGTTCTCGATGCTGTTGGTGATGCGTAGTCCAGCGACTATGCCAGTTTCTCAACATGAAGATGATGCTGTTAGGCCAAAGCTGACATTACTGTTAAAAGATTGGTCGGTGATACGCTTTTTGGTGCTTATTGCGCTTATTCAGGGAAGCCATGCGGCTTATTACAGCTTTAGCTCTATTTATTGGAAGGAAGCAGGGCACCCAGAAAGCCTAATCGGCTATTTGTGGAGCCTAGGTGTGGTATCGGAAGTGCTATTGTTCGCTTTCAGTAAGAAATGGTTTGCAGGATGGTCGCTACGCACTCTGTTTGTTATTTCTTCTGTGGGTGTCATGGTTCGTTGGGGTTTGACGGCTTCAACGACCGCCGTTGGGGCACTTGTCGTTATCCAGTTACTGCATGGTGTGACGTTCGCAATCGCTCATATTGCTGCCATTCAATATATCCAAAAGTCTGATGCTAACAAGATGGTGGCATTGCAGGCCCTGTATAACGCCATCCCATTAGGTGCATTTATTGCGTTGATGATGGCCGTCAGTGGCTGGGGCTACGAACTGTGGGGAGCCAACGTTTTCTGGGGGATGGCGGCGATGGGCTTCTTCGCACTGTTTATTAAAGTTGAGCCGAAAAACAAAGGTGTGCGAGATATCAACGAAAATTCTCAGCCTGAGCCACAGAATTGAGGCTGAACATTTGTGAAAATTAGTGATAGCCCTTTAAATAATAGTTAAGGAATTTAAAGGGATATCACAACATGCAAGGATGGGTAGTCGTCCCCGTTTCACTGGCGTATTTGGGGATTTTGTTTCTTATTGCGTGGTATGGAGACAGACAAAAGAAATGGTTGTCTAACTGGCGACCTTGGGTGTATAGCCTGTCTATTGCTGTGTATTGTACTTCGTGGACCTTTTACGGAACCGTTGGTCAAGCCAGCTCCAATCCTTGGGCATTTCTACCCATTTATATCGCCCCCATTATCGTCTTCACATTAGGCTGGCGTGTTATTGCTCGCCTTATTTTGATAGCAAAGCGCGAACACATTACTTCAATCGCGGATTTTATTGCCGCACGATATGGCAAGTCTCAAGGCTTAGCGGTAGTGGTGACGCTGATTGCGGTAGCCGGCATCTTGCCTTACATAGCATTACAGCTTCGCGGTATTACGATGGGATTGGATGTCGTCGCACCGAATCTAGCGGATGAACTGGGCTATCAAGATAATCATATTTCGTGGTTTGTTGTTGGTGCGCTAGCAATTTTTACCATGCTGTTCGGCACTCGCCATATCGATAATACCGAGCACCATCGCGGCATGATGATGGCTGTTGCTTTTGAATCAATTATCAAATTGGTAGCATTCCTCGTTGTTGGCTTTTTCATTCTTTACTTGGCATGGCAACGCCCAGATATCCATCTTGGTGAACTGGCATCGAATACCTATCAATCCCCTAATATTCCTACCTTGCTAATTCATACCGGCCTGACCATGATGGCGATCGTGTGTCTGCCGCGTCAGTTCCACACGATTGTAGTGGAGAATGAGCGCGCCCAAGATTTACATACTGCAAGGTGGTTGTTCCCCGCGTATTTGGTCCTGATGGGGATATTTGTGCTGCCAATTGCTTGGGTAGGACAAGGGTTATTGATGGGAACATCTCCAGATACCTTTGTCATCAGTATTCCTAAGTTTGCAGAGGCGAACAATATCGCCTTATTGGCGTTTTTAGGAGGCACATCAGCCGCCAGTGGTATGGTGATTGTGTCTACCATTGCATTGGCGATTATGGTGTCGAATGATCTGGTGATGCCATTGTTACTGCGCCGAATTAAACTGGCGCACCGCTCACACCGTCATTTATCCGGTCTGCTGCTTATTATTCGTAGAGCACTCATTTGCTTGCTGTTGTTTGGCGCTTGGGCGTTTTATCAGGCGCTGGACACAATACACTCGCTATCGGCGATTGGTTTTTTGTCATTTTCGGCTATTACCCAGTTTGCACCTGCTTTGATAGGGGGGATGTATTGGCGTCTCGGTAATCGAAAAGGGGTGTATGTCGGACTGTTTGTTGGATTCGCCATTTGGCTGATCACCCTGATGAGTGAAACCGGGCTTTTAGCTGGCGATGCGACCAATAACTTACTTTTACGAGTGATTACGCCGCCCGATATTCTCTCATCTCTGCATATTGAAAGCTCTGACTGGGGCATGCTGATTAGCGTCGTGTTGAATGCTATTTGCTTTGTAGTGATTTCACTGGCCACTCGTTCAAGCCTAACAGAAAGACTGCAATCGGCTTCGTTTGTTGGTACGCCACTTCCTGAAAGTGAGAATCTCAGCTTATATCAAAGCCGAGTCACAGTGGCTGAACTGGAGATGCTTGCTTCTCGGTTTGTTGGCAGAACCAGAGTCAGAAGTGCATTTCGACAGTTTTGGAAGCAGCAGGAAAAGCAGCCTTTACCCAATCAGCAAGCCTCAGCAGAGCTAATTCGTCATACCGAACGTGTTTTAGCTGGGGTGTTTGGTGCGTCATCGGCCAAATTGGTGTTAACGTCGGCCTTGCAGGGACGAAATATGCAGCTTGAGGAAGTGGCAACCATTGTTGATGAAGCGTCGGAGCTTTATCACTTTAGTCGTGGCTTGTTGCAAGGGGCAATTGAACATATTGGACAAGGCATTGCGGTAGTAGACAAACAGCTTCGGTTGGTAGCGTGGAACCGTCGATACCTCGAGCTATTCAGCTTTCCCGCTGGATTAATCTAGGTCGGCAGACCCATTGCTGATGTCATTCGTCACAATGCACAACAAGGCCTATGTGGGCCAGGTGATCCTAATGAGCACGTTCGCAAACGTATTCATTATCTGGAACAAGGCTCTCCTCATACGTCGTCTCGAGTGCGTCCCGATGGTAGTGTGATCGAAGTTCAAGGTAACCCTATGCCCGGCGGCGGTTTTGTTATGAGCTTTACTGATATTACGGTATTTAGAGAAGCGGAAAGTGCATTACGTGATGCGAATGAGCGGCTTGAAGAGCGGGTGATTGAACGAACGCAAGAGCTCGAACAGCTCAACAAACGATTGGTGTTTGCCACCAAAAAGTCTGAATCGGAATCGCAATCAAAAATGCGTTTTCTAGCTGCGGTGAGCCATGACTTAATGCAGCCATTAAATGCAGCTCGTTTGTTTGCCTCTTCTTTATCGGAGGCAAGCAAGGATGATGAAACACGCCAACTCTCTTCTCATATCGAGAGTGCATTGGGAGCCGCAGAGGAGTTGATTGGCGATTTGCTGGATATTTCACGGCTTGAGTCTGGGAAGTTGCAGACTAACGTGCGCGGGTTTCAATTGTCGGAAGTCTTTAACAACCTGAAAGCGGAATTTAGTGCTATCTCTATCGGTCAACAGATTGATTTCTCGGTTGTCTCTTCATCGCTCATTGTAAAGTCTGATCCAAAATTGCTGCGCCGCGTGTTACAAAACTTCCTCACTAATGCGTTTCGTTATAACCCAGAAGGTAAGGTGCTGTTAGGTGCAAGAAGAGTTAACGGGCGAGTAAGAATTGATGTCTGGGATGATGGCATTGGTATTCCTGAAGACAAGCAAAAAGAGATCTTTAATGAGTTTACTCGGGTAGATCAAGCACGCGCGGATCAAGGCCTTGGGCTAGGGCTTGCGATATCACGTGGTATTGCAAGAGTGCTTAATCACCAGATATCGATGCGCTCGTGGCCGGATAGAGGAAGCGTCTTCTCGATAACTCTGGATGTGGCGACTGAAGTGGCTCCTGTTGCCGACAAAGCTAAATTGGCGCCAGACGCGGGGCTAAGTCATCTCAAAGTGCTATGCGTGGATAACGAACCCGACATCTTAGTCGGGATGCAAACCTTACTAGCTCGGTGGGGTTGTGATGTTCGTACCGCGTTGGATCTGGTTGCGAGTCTTAAGCACTTAGAAGAGGGGTGGGAGCCTGATGTCATTCTATCGGATTACCGGTTAGACAATGGACGTACTGGGCTGGAAGTGCTTCAACAGTTTAGGTTAAGAATGGGTGATTCATTTAATGGTGTCATCATCAGTGCAGATAGAACCGAGTCGATGTTAGACGGGATCAAATCCAATGGTTTTGGTTTTATTGCGAAGCCTGTTAAGCCTTTAAAACTCAGAGCGATACTCAATCGCGCTTGATTACCATATCAAAATGGGAGACTCATTTGTCATAATTATGTTTATGAGTTTTCCATATCTTTACGTTAAATAACCATTCATTTACCTTTCTTGACAGACGCTTTACGTAGCTGAAGCTATCCTTATTAGTAAGCAAGGGAGCTGTTGCACTTTAATTTCAAGTTGATGAGATGTTTATCAAAACAATGGCTTGTTTTATTGCCTTAATTAACAATTGCTTATCTTTTAAGGCTAAAAAAAAGTCATTTTTCTGAAATTAGTGAGACATACGTCAGGTCTTATGGATAGCAACTAGCAAACAGAAATGATGGGTTGTCGTTACTGAAAACTAGTAATGATTGTTATTTTTGTTTTTATTTTTATTTTATCTCCTCGTAGAGGAGGTGTTGGTTGAGCGTTAGGTCGTTGTACGTTCACCTGATTGTTGATGTACCCGTGGGGTACAGCGTTATGAGGTGTCATTATGAAAAAACTACTATCTCTGGCTGCAGTGTTAGCAGCGGTACCTATGGTGTCATTTGCTCAATATGACAATATTTATGGTAACGGTGGCATTGAAACTGCACCATTTGCCAGCAAAGCAGAAGCTATGGCTGCTGCAGAACAGGCTGAGCAAGGCTTAGAAGGCATGCCTTCACATGAATTGGTTTATGTACTTAGAACTCCTCATAAAGAGTTGAAGCACAACAGTCTAAAAATCGTAAAGACAGAAGTGAAAACTCGTGAAAAAGATGGAATGTATACGGGGTTTGTTGACGTAGAATATCGCTTCTCTCGTTATGATTAATGTTAATTTTCGCTAGTACGAAATAAAAGCCACCGCAATTGCGGTGGCTTTTTAGTTTTAGCGTTGTAGCGCTATATTAGTGGTCGTGTGCTGCGCCCGCACCTTTCGGATAGCGGATTGACTCAACCATATCTTGTACTTCTTTCGGCACTTCAGCGGTGAACTTGTTAACGATGATAGAAACCGTGAAGTTCAAACACATACCTAGAGTACCGATACCTTCTGGGCTGATTCCAAATAACCAATTATCTGGTGTATTTGCTGCTGGGTTTACAAACTTGAAGTAGATGATGTAAGCCGCAGTGAACAAGATACCTGAAAGCATACCTGCGATCGCACCTTCTTTATTCATCTTCTTATAGAAGATACCTAGGATAATCGCAGGGAAGAAGGAAGCCGCTGCTAAGCCGAAGGCGAATGCTACTACCTGAGCTACGAACCCTGGTGGGTTGATACCTAGGTAACCTGCACCTATTACGGCGAGTGCGGCGCCTATCCGGGCATACATCAATTCTTGCTTATCGGTCATGTCGGGCTTAAACCCTTTCTTGAGCAAGTCGTGCGAGACGGCTGTTGAGATAACAAGCAGTAGACCTGCTGCGGTAGAAAGTGCGGCGGCAAGACCACCAGCAGCCAGCAATGCAACTACCCAGTTTGGTAATTGAGCAAGCTCTGGAGAAGCCAGTACGATGATATCACGGTTAATCTTCATCTCATTGCGTTCGTCGCCTGAGTAGAACATTCTGCCGTCACCGTTCTTATCTTCCCAACCTACTAGACCAGTGCTTTCCCAGTTTTTGTACCAGCTTGGTGCTTCAGCTGCTGCGACACCTTTCATGTCTGGACCGTTGATCGTGTCAATCATGTTAACGCGAGCGAAGGCTGCTACTGCAGGCGCAGTGGTATAAAGTAGCGAGATAAAGACAAGTGCCCAACCTGCTGAGATACGTGCATCTTTTACGCGAGGTACTGTGAAAAAGCGAATAATAACGTGAGGTAGACCCGCAGTACCGACCATTAGAGCTGCACAGATAAAGAAGACGTCGACCATACTCTTCGAGCCATCAGTATAAGCGGTAAAGCCAAGCTCTTGAGTCAAGCCATCAAGTTTATCAAGTAAGTAGGTTTCAGAGCCCGAGATAGTTGAGCCAAAGCCCACTTGTGGGAAGACTGAGCCTGTCATCATGAGTGAAGTAAACACGGCTGGTACTAAGAATGCAAAGATTAACACACAGTATTGCGCCACCTGAGTATACGTGATGCCTTTCATCCCACCCATTACCGCGTAGAAGAAGACGATCGCCATACCGATAACGATACCAAGGTTAATATCTACCTCTAGGAATCGAGAGAATACAACACCAACGCCACGCATCTGTCCAGCCACGTAAGTGAAAGAAACGAAAATTGCGCAGAATACTGCTACCATACGTGCCGTTTTAGAGTAGTAACGATCACCGATAAAGTCAGGCACGGTAAATTTGCCGAACTTACGTAGGTATGGTGCTAGACATAGAGCAAGTAGAACATAACCACCTGTCCAACCCATTAGATACACCGCACCATCGTAACCGATGAATGAGATAATACCTGCCATTGAGATAAATGATGCGGCCGACATCCAGTCAGCTGCCGTAGCCATACCGTTCGCTACAGGGTGAACACCACCGCCAGCGACATAAAATTCACTTGTTGAACCTGCGCGTGCCCAAATCGCGATACCGATATAGAGCGCGAAGGTAATACCAACAAGAATAAACGTCCAAGTTTGAATATCCATTAGTGTGCCTCTTAGTCTTCCTGTACGTTATATTTCTTGTCGAGAGCGTTCATACGAGCGACATAAACAAAAATCAGTGCAACAAAGGTGTAGATTGAACCTTGTTGTGCAAACCAGAAGCCCAGTTTAAATCCGCCAAACTGAATAGCGTTAAGTGCGTCAACAAACAGGATTCCTGCGCCGTAAGATACGATGAACCAAACGGCTAATAGGGATCCCATGATTCCTAGATTTTCCTTCCAATAGGCTTGAGCTTGTTCTGATGATTCGAACGCCATGGCCTTCTCCTTTTGTGTGGTGTTAACGTATTGTTACGTTTTATAAGGTAGCAGGCTAAAGGCGATAACTCAGTGCAACTTTAGTCGACAGAAGAAAATGATTAAGCGTATACAAAACAAAGCTTTGCTGAACTTCGGTATGAAAAGTGTGATGTTAATTTGATGTTAAATTAGCCAAAGGTCTAACGTTTATCGATAAGATTGGAAATAAAAGTAGTTGAATGAGGTAGGAATTTATTGCAAATACTGCATGAAATCCCCTTCAGAGCGCATAGTAACTAGCTCTAAAGGGAGTAGTGAAGCGAGTTGAGGAGCGGAAAGAGCTAGCTGTCGGATTCCATTTGCTGCAATAGAATCACCGCTTGAGTACGATTCTTTACACCAAGTTTTCTAAATATCGCCGTCATATGTGCTTTGATTGTAGCTTCAGAGACATTCAAATCATAAGCAATTTGCTTGTTCAGTAAACCATCAGACAACATGCCTAATACTTTGTATTGTTGTGGAGTAAGTGTCGCCAGCTTTTCCGCAAGGTCGTTGTTCTCAGCACTATCAATCAAAAGCTCAGCAGGGAAATAAGGTTCTCCGTTCAACACCTGATTCAAAGCATTAATCAGTTCACGCATGTCACTGGATTTAGGAATAAAACCAAAAGCGCCATGCGTTTTAGCCTGAGACACGATACTGGGCTCTTCACTAGCAGAGATAACGACGACCGGAATATCCGGATAGTCAGCTCGTAGGTGAATCAGTCCGGACATGCCATTGGCTCCTGGCATTTTAAGATCAAGCAAGATCAAATCTGGTTCATCATTCTTGGCAAGCAATCCAAGTAGCGAATCCAAGGAATCAGCTTCTAGTAGATTGGCACCACTTATCGCCATGTGCACTGATTGGAAAAGTGCATTCCTAAAGAGTGGGTGATCATCAGCGATAATAATGGTGTAGCTGGGTTCCATAACATCTCAACTTTTTACGAAAGTGTTAATTTATATTATTAATTCAGACGGCTCTTTGAACAAATGAATCAATGCAAAACTCTGATGAGAATCGAATTTTTATTGTCTATCATGGGCTCAAAGTATCAATCAGCTGGTTTTTACGAAGATGTTGCAAAAAATCTTCAGCAGGAACAAAGCCTGTAAGACGAGCGCTGGACACCGCATTGCCTTTTGCATCCCAAAATTCAATCGTAGGGAGTCCAAGCACATCCATCTGTTTAAGCAACTCAATATCTTGAGGTTGGTTTTTAGTGACGTCGGCTTGAAGTAACACAAACTGAGACAACACGGGCTCAACCGAGGCGTCATGGAAGGTGTACTTCTCGAACTCTTTACATGCCACACACCAGTCGGCATAGAAGTCCAGCATAACGGGTTTTCCAGCTTGTTTTGCTTTGGCGAGTTCCGCATTGAGCTCTTGTACATTACTAATCTGGATAAAACTGACAGTGACTTCGCTGCTCACATTATTGCTGGTGGAGCCAAACCAATGGTTCAGCAAAGGTTGTGCTGAAGCAAATAAACCTAGGATGGCCAGTATCCCAACACAGCTTTGTTTCCAACCGCCGAAGGGCAGTGCGTTTTTCTGATGATAAAGCCAACCAAAGGCAGAGATGCCCAGTACTGACCAAAGCACGGTACTCCAAAACTCAGGCAGTAGTCTTTCAAGTAGAAAGATTGGCGCTGCGAGTAAGACAAAACCAAACAGTATTTTAACTCGTTCCATCCAATTACCCGCTTTAGGCAGCAGTTTATTTCCAAATACCGCGGCAGCCATAAGAGGGATACCCATACCTATGGCAAGAGCATAAAGCGCGATACCGCCAGTCAGTAAATCTCCACTTTGTGCTACATACAACAACGCTCCTGATAACGGAGCTGTAGTACAAGGAGAACAGACTAAACCTGAGATAGCTCCCATGGCGAAAACACCAAATAAGTTGCCACCTTGCTGTTTATTGCTGAGATTATTGAGCCAAGTTTGCAGTCCGCTTGGGAGCTGTAGGGTATACAAACCAAACATAGATAATGATAGCGCGACAAACAAAGTACTGAGGCCGATCAACACATACGGATGCTGCATCGCGGCTTGAAACTGCATACCAGCAGACGCGACGACTAGTCCCAGCAGTGTGTAAGTTAACGCCATACCTTGTACATATACGAGGGATAATACCAGTGCTTGTTTATGGCTGCGTTTACCTCCGCCCAACACGATGCTGGTTAGGATAGGGTACATAGGTAGCACACAAGGCGTGAAGGCGAGCCCTATGCCTAATAGTAAGAATAATGCAGGCGTCCACCAGTTTTGAGCCAGTTTATCAGTCAGCTCACTATCTCGAGTTTTCGAGTGGGTGGCGCTAGCAGTATCCGCAGCTGTTGCTTTAATGTCATTCGCGTTATCGAGAGGAGTTGCACTGTCAAAGTCGAATGGACTGATGTCTATGACACGTGTTTCTGGTGGATAACAGAAGCCTGCTTTTGCACAGCCTTGGTACTGCACAATGAGCTTGGCTCCAGTCTGATATTGACTCATTGGTACTTCGACAAAAAGGGGTTCTGTGTAGATATTGACGTCACCAAAAAATTCATCTTTATACGGTGTTCCGTCTTCCATCTTGATGCTGCCAATAGCGACATTTTCACCACTGATTGCAATGCGCTCTTGATAGAGGTAATAGTCCTCTTTGACCTGCCAATCGATGAACACTTTATTACCTTGTTGGTAGAAGTTCATAGGGAAAGCTTCATCAACAGGGACAAAAGTATTGGCGGTATTTGG
The DNA here is from genome assembly GCF_000733315.1 of Vibrio sp. ER1A. NCBI lineage: Bacteria > Pseudomonadati > Pseudomonadota > Gammaproteobacteria > Vibrionales > Vibrionaceae > Vibrio > Vibrio sp. ER1A. Next base: position 49,202 of record NZ_JPJA01000001.1, on the reverse strand, counting down.
AGCGAAAGCTGGTGCATTATTGGAGTTGCCAAATAGCGCCCAGCTCGGGGTAGAGAAGGCAATAGCGAAAAGTAAGATGAACGGAGACAATATTCGGTACATACAAGCCAAGTAAACGCGATCGTGAATAAGTTGAGGTTATATTAACTTAGGACAGGAAGATAGGCTGTTTTGTTTCAACTCAGACAAAAAAAGAGCCGCGTATCAACGCAGCTCTCATTTTTTAGAATAGCCTAAGGTTAGCCAATCAAAATGCCGCCAAAGGCAAAGCCTAGTGCAACTGCTGTCGCGATAGTTGCCACACCAGGAATGAAGAATGGGTGGTTAAAGACTAGATTACCAATTCTCGTTGAACCTGTGTCATCCATTTCTACCGCCGCCAATAAGGTTGGGTACGTTGGAAGAACGAATAGTGCACTAACCGCTGCAAATGAGGCAACAGCTGTGAGAGGAGCAACTCCAATCGCCAATGCTGCTGGCATAAGTGCAACTGTCGTTGCGCCTTGAGAATAAAGCAGCATAGAAGCAAAGAACAGTACTAGGGCTAGCATCCATGGGTAGTCAGCAAGTAGCGCGCCTGCAAACTCTTTGATGCCGTCTACGTGTGCGTTAACGAATGTTGAGCCTAACCATGCAACACCTAGTACGCACACACATGCTGTCATGCCTGAGCGGAAGGTGGCTGCTGAAGGAATTTTAGACGCATCGATCTTCGTGGTTAGCGTGATGATGGCTGCCGCTGCTAACATCACCGTCATAATTGCTTCGTTACGTCCAAGTGCAGGGTCTTCAATCAAACCAATAGAGCCGGAGATAGCCGCTGCGTAACAAACAACGAAGGCAATCGCACCTAGGAAGATGTAGGTTGCTTTCTTCGCTGTCGGTAGGATCTCACGTTTTTGAGCAGTGTTTAGTTTGATAAGACCTTGAGCCAAGCGTTCTTGATAAACCGGATCATCTTTAAGCTCACTACCCATAAAGTTGGCAACAAACGCACCGACCATACAAGCGATAAAGGTGGTTGGGATACAAACCGCAAGAAGTGTTAAGTAATCAACGCCCATTGGCGCTAGCATAGCTGCAAAAGCGACAACTGCGGCTGAGATTGGAGACGCTGTAATCGCGATTTGGGAAGCGACAACGGCGATTGAAAGCGGGCGAGATGGACGAACGCCCTGACCTTTTGCCACTTCGGCAATTACAGGTAGTGTAGAGAACGCGGTATGACCTGTACCAGCCATGAGTGTCATCAAGAAAGTTACAATTGGAGCGTAAAAGGTAATCCTTTCTGGATGTTTGCGAAGAAAATCTTCAGCAACTTGTACTAACCAGTCCATGCCACCAGCAACTTGCATTGCGGCAATCGCAGTAATGACTGACATGATAATTAGAATAACATCCACCGGGATGTAAGCTTGGCTTGTCGGTACGCCTAAGACTAAAGATAGGGCAATAACACCCGCACCACCCGCTAAACCAATTCCAATACCGCCTATACGTGCACCTAAATAGATAAATAGCAGTACGACGGCCAGTTCTATAGCAACCATAGCAATTCCTCGCATTATATCTTTGGGTCATTTGTGTAAATGACGGAAGATATTTGTTTATGTCGTGTTATTTGAATTTTATAAAGTCTTTAATTTGGCAAAGTAACAACTAAAAAGGCTCCCCAAAAGGAGAGCCTTAACAGCAGTATTACTCGTAGCGTTTCGCTTTATACTGAGGTTTCATCAGATTGTCTACTGAGAATATGTCATCGAGCTCTTCTTCTGAAAGTAGCCCTCTCTCAAGCACTACTTCACGAACACTCTTACCAGTTTCAGCACAAATCTTACCCACAATGTCGCCTTCGTGGTGACCAATATAAGGATTTAGGTAAGTCACAATACCAATAGAGTTAAAGACATAGCCCTCACAGACTTCTTTATTAACGGTGATGCCATCTACACATTTATCACGAAGGTTAATGCAGGCATTCTTTAGAATATCGAGAGACTCAAACATGCTTTGTGCGATGACTGGCTCCATCACGTTAAGCTGAAGCTGTCCACCTTCTGCTGCAAATGAGATAGTGTTGTCATTACCAAGTACTTTGAAGCACACTTGGTTAACCACCTCAGGCACTACAGGGTTTACTTTAGCTGGCATAATGGATGAACCAGCTTGAAGCTCAGGTAGGTTCAGCTCGTTCAAGCCTGTACGTGGGCCTGAAGACAACAAACGAAGATCATTACAGATCTTAGATAGCTTAACCGCCAAGCGTTTTAGAGCGCCGTGTGTCATTACATAAGCGCCACAATCTGACGTTGCTTCAATCAAATCTTCAGCTGGAACACATTCTAGTCCAGTGACTTCAGTTAGGTGTTTAACGGCTAACTCTTGATAACCTTCTGCAGCGTTTAGGCCTGTACCGATGGCTGTTGCGCCTAGGTTGACTTCAAGCAGTAACTTAGAGGTGTAGTCTAGGTTACGAATTTCTTCGTTCAAAGTGACGGCCCAAGCATGGAATTCTTGGCCCACAGTCATAGGAACGGCATCTTGTAGCTGGGTACGGCCCATTTTTAGAATCGTAGAGAACTCTTGGCTCTTGTCTTCAAATGAACCTTTTAGATACTCGATAGCATCAATGAGTTTACGAACACTGTTGTAAACCGCGATGCGGAACCCTGTTGGGTACGCACAGTTGGTAGACTGGCTCTTATTTACATGGTCATTAGGGTTGATGAACTCATATTGACCTTTTTCTTTACCCATCAGCTCTAGCGCAACGTTAGCAATGACTTCGTTGGTGTTCATGTTGACAGAAGTGCCTGCGCCGCCTTGGAACACGTCAGATGGGAATTGGTCCATGCACTTGCCAGTTTCCAAAATAACATCACATGCTTGAATAATGAATTGCGCGATGTCTTTTGGAATGACGCCTAGTTCTCTGTTGGCTAATGCGGCTGCTTTCTTGGTCATTACCATACCGCGAACAAAGTCGGGTACATCAGAAATGGTAACGTTGGAGATATTAAAGTTTTCGATAGCGCGCAGCGTGTGAATGCCATAATAAGCATCCGCCGGGACATGACGTTGGCCTAATAGATCTTCTTCAATACGAGTGGCTTGAGTTGCTACAGGATTAGCGTGTGTGGTTGTAGCCATATTTTGGATCCTTAGATTATTGTTCTGCGTTGATTACAGTATATTTGCCAAATCTGTTTTAAGAATCCATTCGCCAGAATAATTGGCTAGTTATTACGTCCTGACTTATGGGGTACATATTACTCAAAGTAGCACATAAAAATAGTATCCAGATCACCTTTTTCACCGAAAGTTTGCACAACGTTGCGTAACGAGTCGGAGATGCGATAACCATCAAAAAAATTCATGAATTTATTGTTCAAATTTATACTTTGTAAAACTAAATCTGTGCTTTATACAGGTGAAATTGAGCATTTTATTTGTGGTTTGGTTCTAGGTCAGCGTAAACTGACATCAAACCAAGGAGGACGTTGTGTTTCCGATATTATTATTACTGTTTATTTTTGTACCAATTATCGAAATTGGGTTGTTTATTCAAGTCGGTGGTTTCCTAGGATTGTGGCCAACAATCGGGTTAGTTTTACTAACGGCTTTTGTGGGTGCGTCTTTAGTAAGAAGCCAAGGTTTGCAAACGCTAATGTCGGTGCAAACGCGACTTCAGCAAGGTGAAATGCCTGCACAACAAATTGTTGAAGGTGTCATGCTAGCGGTATCGGGTGTCCTATTGCTTACCCCTGGCTTTATGACGGATGCACTTGGCATGTTAGTCCTATTACCGGCACCGCGTGCGGCGATAGCGAAATATTTGATGAGTAAAATGGTAGTGAAAACCATGTCTAACGGAGCGTTTCACCAAGGCGGCTTCCAAGGTCATGATCCTTTCCAACAAAATCCTTTCGACAAGCACCAAGATGGCAATACTTTTGAAGGTGAATACGAGCGTAAGGATGACGATGATCGTAATAAGTTAAACTAACGTGATATTCAAACGTTTCAAGCTCACCAAGCGTCGTTGGAACAACATATTAATTATCGCCATCTCGGCGTTTATGTTGTTGATGGCGGCGCCAAATCTCATTAAGCAGTATCTTATTGAGCAAGATGTCGAGCCTCAGGTTTTAACTGGGTTGGTGCTAGATCCAAATGCCAGTCCAATTGAAATCAACTACGCAGGCATACAGTTTTATCTTGATGACGAGACTTGGCATGCCATTCCTGAAAAATGGACGTCAGACGCAGCTAGTGTCATTCAGCGTTGGCGAGCCATTCAGGGGACTCCTGTAGATGAGAAGACCTACGCCAAACTAAAACCTGTATTGGAAAACCCAGTGACGGTCGAGGTGTGGTATCAAGAGAAAGAAGAGCCTCAACGTATTACGGCCTATCAGCTTGAAAAATTCTGGCTGCTGAATACCTACGATGAAAATTGGGTTGCAGTCAGCTTTGAAGCCAGTAGTCTAATACCTACCGAATCCAATCAATAAAGGGCTCTTATGCCAGAGTTACCTGAAGTAGAAGTGTCTCGTCTTGGGATCAGTCCACACTTATTGGATGAGACCATTAAAGAAATTGTGGTACGCCAAAGACAATTGCGCTGGTTGATCCCACAAGAAATTCATCAGTTACATGGGCAAGCGATCACGTCGATTCGTCGTCGAGCTAAATATTTGCTGATAGACACTGATAAAGGAACGGCAATTGTTCACCTTGGTATGTCGGGAAGTTTACGTGTTCTTGAGAACCCACCTGAAGCGGAGAAACACGATCACGTTGATTTGGTTTTGAGTAACGGTAAAGTGATGCGTTACAACGATCCACGTCGCTTTGGGGCTTGGCTTTGGTGTGCGCCTGGAGAATCTCATGAACTCCTAGCGAACTGTGGTCCTGAGCCATTGACGGAAGAGTTTTGTGCCGATTGGATGTTGGAGAAAGCAAGAAACAAACGTGTGGCGGTAAAAACCTTCATTATGAACAACGCCAATGTTGTGGGGGTAGGCAATATCTACGCTTGTGAGTCCTTGTTTAGCGCTGGAATACACCCAACAACACCCGCTTATAAAGTGACTTTGACTCAGTGGCAGTTACTCGTTTCAGAAATAAAGCGTGTTTTAGCACAAGCGATCACTCAAGGTGGTACGACGTTAAAAGATTTTTCTCAATCGGATGGTAAGCCAGGGTACTTCGCTCAAGAGTTGCAAGTCTATGGACGAGCTAACGAACCTTGCCATCAGTGCGGAGAACCAATAGAACAAATGAAAATCGGGCAGAGAAACACCTTTTTTTGTTCCCATTGTCAGCAGTAATATTGTGTCTTGTATTCAAACAAAAGCGCTTGCCGAGGCAAGCGCTTTTGTTTTTGATTGATGTTTGGCGACTAGATATTGTCGTAGATACGAATACCGTCACGTTGGGTTTCGAGAAGGTATAGGTTCCACATATACTGCTCAGGTTTATCTCGTAGCAAATCTTCAATCGCTTTATTCATCGCCCGTGCATCTTGCTCCTCATCACCCGTAGGGAAGTTGTCGATAGCAGGCAGAATATGCACTTCGTATTTGCTGGTTTTGTCGTTATAGGCAGGCAGGACGGGTACTACTTTCGCTCGCGATAATCGAGACATTTTGCCAAAGCCTTTTAATGTGGCTTTTTCAGTAGCAAAGAAAGGCACAAATACTGAGTTTTGTGGACCATGATCCTCATCAGGCAGCCAATATCCGATATACCCATCTTTAATAGAGCGTACGAATGGTTTCACTCCAGCACTACGAGCAAAGATACGACCACCATATTGCATACGCTGAACATGCATCAGCCAATCACCAATAGGGTTGTTTTGTGGCTTCATGATCGTTGCGACTTTGTAACCTTGCGCAGCGAGCATCACCGCCGGGTAATCAACAGCCCATGCGTGTGGTGCTAAGATAATCACATTCTCACCAGCATCTAATAAAGGCATCAGATTTTCTTCACCGATCATAACGCCGCGCTTCTGGTTGTGTTTAGTTGAGCGAATCAAAAACTCTGAATACCCCAACAAGTATTGACCCGCTTTAGCAAACGTCTCTTCGACAATATGCTGGATCTCTTGCTCGGACTTTTCGGGAAAACACTTTTGTAGATTGAGGCGAGTACGCCTTACTACACGACCATTTTTGCCAACGATAATACCAGAGATGTAGCGGGCAAATTTATCGCGTGGTTTAGCGGGTACAAAAGCCAGCAAAACAGCAAAGAGAATACCGAGCCAAGTTCCCCAGTGTTTTGGGTGTAAGAATGCCCATTGGAATGTAGGATTGTAGAGGTTCTTATCTACGTGTTGTTGATTACTCATTCATTACCTTTGAGCTTATTGATACCTTGAGTCTGTAAGAGTTTTATCTGGCAGCGATTTGAACCGTTTGTGCATCCACAACCATTGCTCTGGCGCACGTAGGATAATTTGCTCAACATACTTATTCATGTAAGCGGCTGCGGCAGTCTCATCTTTCTTAGGGTAGTCGCCTTCTATGGATTCAGCAGCGATGATCTCATATTTGCCTTCGCTAGTCCTAAAACCTGACCCAGGAACAATGGCACACTTACTGGTGTATGCTAGGATACTGGTTCCTGTTGTTGTGCAGGCTTCTTTGACCGCAAATAGTGGAACAAACACTGACTTATTGTGACCATAATCCTGATCAGGTAAATAGAACAAACGATGGCCTTGACGCATAACGCGGATCATCGATTTCAGGTCAGTTCGATAGATCAGTTTATTACCATTACGTGTTCTTCCACGGTATTGAATGAACTCATACGCGGGGTTACTGTGAGGACGATAAGCTCCGTAACCAGGAAGCCCTAACACTGCGAAAGCTCGAGCGGTAATTTCGAGATTTAACGCATGTACACAGCACAGCAGTACACCTTTACCTTCAACTTCATGCTTTTCAAGCGCACTGATATCTTTTGCAACCAAAATACGCTTAAAGCGCCATGTTGGCCAAAACCAGGTGATTCCCGTTTCAATCAGAGCCATACCAGAGTTTTTAAAGTTCTCTTCGACAAAAGTATCAAGCTCTTGCTCATTCATCTCAGGAAAAGCGAGCTCAAGATTTCGCCGAGCAACTTTCGCTCTTTTCTTACCATAGCGCATCCCAAATTTGCCCAAACCTCGGCCTAGTTTGAGGAGGAGAGAATAAGGAAGCAAATTTACAATCAGCGCCAGTAGACCAAACCCGAACCATACTCCCCAATATTTAGGATGAAGTAACGATAAGGTAAAGTCTGGCTTTTTATCTGTTTTCATTCGGTTTACTGCAATTGTAGTTTGAGTAACGCCCAGTATTCATCAAACGTGGACGTTGGCGTGTATTTAAAGTCAGAGCGAACAAAGCGGTTTAAGCTACCTTCAACTTGACCAAGCAGTTGTGCTGCTAGGATTTTATCATCAACGGGGAAGCTTTTACCTTCGCGAATTTTGCGCTCACGAAGGATTTGACGTAAAGATGTCTCAATTCTTTCATAAAGCTGATTAATTCGGTCGCGTAATCGTTCATTCTCAAACATTAGAGCATGACCAGAAAGAATGCGACTTAATCCTGGGTTGCGCTCGGAGAAAACGAGAATCAATTGAAGCACCAGACGAATACGTGTCAGTGTGTCTTTTTCTTCATCGAGAATGCGGTTAATTCGAGACATTAAAGATTCTTCAATAAACTCGATAAGCCCTTCGAACATACGGGCTTTGCTGGGAAAATGACGATAGAGGGCTGCTTCAGACACCCCAACTTGCTTGGCAAGCTTTGCGGTGGTGATGCGAGATGTTCCTTCATTAGACTCAAGCATTTGAGCGAGTGCTTGAAGGATTTCCTCTTTTCTATTCGACTTTTTCGTAGCGGACATAAATCCTTTTCCTTTTGATTACTGCATGCCAATTTCAGCACGATATCGCCCATAAGTAGATCTGTTAGTGTACCTAAGCGGCTTATAACTACACAGTTCAACATGGTAAATGGTTGAACTGTGTAACAATCTCTGTTTTGGAGAGTACATTAACGGAAAGGCACTCTGTGATAAGCAGTTTGCCTATGAGTAACACAAACAGTGTGTGCCACCTTGTCTCATTAGATTTATGCTAGCTGCTCTGAGATAGCTTCCCAAATGGCGTGACTTAACTCAGTTTTCATTGCGCTGCCTAATGACTTGCTACCGCCTTGCCAATATACGGTAATCGCATTTGAGTCACTGTTAAAGCCTTGACCAGCGATAGATACATCATTTGCACAAATCATATCCAGATTCTTACGTTGTAGCTTATCTAAGGCGTACGCCTCGACATCTTGTGTCTCAGCGGCAAAGCCTACAGTAAAAGGACGTGACGCCGATAACGATGCCACTGAGGCAATGATGTCAGGATTCTTCACCATAGTGATATGCATATCATCGTTATCTGCAGTTTTCTTGATTTTTTGAGCGGCAATATCGACAGGGCGATAGTCGGCTACAGCAGCGCAGCCAATGAAAATATCGTGATGGGTGGCATTGGCTATAGCCGCTTGATGCATCTCTTCGGCACTGACAACGTTAATGCGCTTTACTCCATTTGGCGTTTGGAGAGAAACTGGACCTGAAATCAACGTAACCTCAGCACCGAGCTGCTGTGCTGCTTGAGCCAAAGCGAAGCCCATTTTTCCAGAGCTGTGGTTAGAAATATAACGGACAGGGTCGATAGCCTCACGAGTTGGGCCTGCGGTGATCACAACCGACTTGCCTGACAATGTCTTAGGACCAAAGAACTGCTCACATTTCTCGACCAATTGCATTGGTTCAAGCATGCGTCCTGGGCCAACGTCACCACAGGCTTGTTCACCAGCGGCAGGTCCCCAGATCATCATTTCTCGACGTGCGAGTGTGGCGATGTTTTCTTGGGTTGCTACGTTAAGGTACATTTGTTGATTCATTGCCGGTGATACGGCAACAGGAGCATCGGTAGCCAGAACCAGCGTTGACAGTAAGTCATTCCCCATACCCGCTGACATTCTAGCAATAAGGTCGGCAGTTGCTGGGGCTAGAAGAACAAGGTCAGCCCACTTAGCTAATTCAATATGACCCATGGAAGCTTCGGCAGCAGGGTCGAGTAAACTATCGGAGACTGGTCTGCCGGAGACGGCTTGCATGGTGAGAGGGGTAATGAACTCTTTGGCCGCTTTCGTCATGACGACTTGCACTTCTGCGCCGCGCTCGATGAGTCGACGCGTTAGCTCTGCACATTTGTAGGCTGCGATACCACCGCTAATGCCCAATAGTATTTTCTTTCCAGCTAATGTTTGCATAACCAGCTCCTTAAATTTTTCTGCGGCTAAGATAGCAAATGCGTTGATGTCCCGCCACTTTCAAGGGGCTTACCTGCAAAACTGCTGTTTGATAAACCGCGCAGTTACATACTAACGAGTATTGATTCGCAGCTTACTTGTTGCCACCTGTCTATTTATTGCTAACTAAGTAATAAAGCAGAGACCTAAGTTCTACTTTAACTATCCATCATGGTTCTAAAACATCTCCCTAGTGAATCATTACCTCGAGAGAAGCTGCTAAATAGAGGCAGTCATGCTCTGAGTGATGCTGAGCTGCTTGCCATTTTTCTGCGTACTGGAACAAAAGGCATGAATGTCGTGCAACTGGCAGATGCTTTGTTGTCAGATTTCGGTTCTTTAAGATCTCTGTTTACTGCTAGTCAGGAGGCATTTTGTCAACGTAAGGGGTTGGGGCTGGCAAAATACGTTCAGTTGCAAGCTGTGTTGGAAATGAGCCAGCGCTATTTATGTGAGACCATACAGCGAGGAGATAGTTTAAATAGTCCAGAGCAGACTAAACACTATTTAATGAGTGTGCTGCGAGATAGGCATAGAGAAGCTTTCTATGTTCTGTTCTTAGACAACCAGAATCGTGTCATTGCCGATGAAATAATGTTTGAAGGTACGATAGATGCTGCGTCTGTTTATCCTAGGGAAGTGGTAAAGCGCGCTCTGCATCATAATGCGGCGGCTTTAATCCTTGCTCACAATCATCCTTCGGGCGTGGCAGAGCCTAGTCAGGCCGATAGGCGTATCACTAGACGTTTAGCTGATGCGCTCGGCTTAGTCGATATTCGAATCTTGGACCATTTTGTCGTGGGGGATGGGGAAGTGGTCTCTTTTGCGGAAAGAGGCTGGATTTAACTGCTTAAATAGAAGAAAGTACATTTTATTGTAATAACTGTGATACAGAGCTTTTGTTTTGGTGATTTTCTGCTATGATTCGCGCACTAAATTATCAACCAACATCAGCTCAAAGTGAAAAAGATCAGCAAATTCTTAAAAAAGGATCTGTTCGGGTCTTGAGCAATGCATGTCAAGTTAGTATAATGCGCGACCTTTGATAGCCTTGTATGGGTATTCCATAATGGTTATGGCCTCTTATAATTGAGGTTCGGCCACCAAGGTTGATATCGAGCTGAAACGATTTGGAGAAGACATTCATGTCCCGAGTATGCCAAGTAACTGGTAAGCGTCCTGTAACGGGTAACAACCGTTCACACGCACGAAATGCTACCAAGCGTCGTTTTCTGCCGAACCTACAAACTCATCGTTTCTGGGTAGAAAGCGAAAAACGCTTTGTTAAACTACGTCTGACCGCTAAGGGTATGCGTATTATTGATAAGAAAGGCATCGATGCTGTTCTTGTTGATATCCGTGCTCGTGGCGAGAACGTATAAGAGGAATTAAGCAATGGCTAAAGGCATTCGTGAGAAAATTCGTCTAGTATCATCTGCTGGTACTGGTCACTTCTACACAACTGACAAGAACAAGCGTAACATGCCAGGCAAATTTGAGATCAAAAAGTTTGATCCAGTTGTTCGCCAACACGTTATGTACAAAGAAGCTAAAATCAAGTAATTGATTAGTTTCTTCTTGTTACGTATTGAAAACCCAGCTTAGTGCTGGGTTTTTTATTGCCTGAATTTCAGGCTCGGTTAACGCTCTCGCTAAAAAGGGCTTAAACCGCCCCTTCAAAACCAAACTGTCGCCACGCTTCATAGGCAATAATCGCCACCGCATTAGATAGGTTTAGACTGCGCGCATCTGGCATCATCGGAATGCGAATGCGTTGCTCCATCAGTAGACTTTCAATCACTTCTGCGGGCAGACCGCGGGTCTCTGGTCCAAATAGCAATACATCACCTTGCTGGTACTTCGCATCCGTGTGATGGCCGGTGGTTTTTGTGGTGCAAGCAAATAAGCGGTAGCTCGGATTGTTCTCTTCAAGGTAAGCGATAAAGGCGGCGTAGTCTTTATGACGTTTGACGCGAGCTAGATCATGATAGTCGAGACCGGCGCGACGCACTTTCTTCTCTTCTAAATCAAAACCAAGCGGTTCGATTAGGTGTAGGTTCGCGCCACAGTTGGCACAAAGTCGGATGATGTTTCCGGTATTCGGAGCAATTTCTGGCTCGTAAAGGGCGATATCAAACATATTGGTTGTAGACTCATACTAAACAATGAGATGAGTATACCTGAAGAGTAAAAAGAACGGCATCCTTCAAGCCTATCGTTATCCTGAAAACTATCGTCATCCCCGTGTAGGCGGGGAGCTACCCAAAGTGCACACCAAGCCTCATGTAGATTCCTGTCTACACAGGAATGACGACGTTGTAGAGTACGTCGTAGCTAAAATTGTCGTCATCCCCGCGAAGGCGGGGAGCTACCCATAGCGCGCATCAAGCCTCAAGTAGATTCCTGTCTACACAGGAATGACGACGTTGTAGAGTACGTCGTAGTTAAAATTGTCGTCATCCCCGCGAAGGCGGGGATCTACCCATAGCGCGCATCAAGCCTCAAGTAGATTCCTGTCTATACAGGAATGACTATGTTATAGAGTATGTCGTAACCCCAATTATCGTCGCCTCTGCGCAGGCAGAAGTGACGAGATACTCTAACTGCGAGATTAAAGCTTATCCGTCACAGCTAGCGTTGCCGCTACCATGTCATGACCAAACATAATACTGCGCTCTGGTGACCAACCGTAGAAAGGATCGGGATAGTTGTTGTTATCCTTAAATGGCATTTCAATAGTGTAAGACAAGCACTTAAATTGCTCAGCAACCCAATTAGAGCCAACCGTTAGGTTAGCCTTGCCCGGTTCATCCTTATCATAGCCATAGTCGTCTTGGAACTCAGGTGTGATAGTCAGTAGTGCCTGTTTGAACGCCGATTCCAGTGATGCTAAGCGCTCATCATAAGATGGGATCCCTTCAGAGCCAGCAGCAAAGTTGTATGGAATTGCTTCGTCACCGTGAATATCAAGGAACATATCCACACCGGTTTGCAGCATACGTTCGCGTACTAGATAGACTTCAGGACTCTGTTCCATAGAAGGCGTTTGCCATTCACGGTTAAGGTTCACGCCTACTGCGTTGGTTCTAAGGTGGCCGCGAATGCTGCCATCTGGGTTCATATTTGGTACCACATACACAACGGCTTGCTCAAGTAAGGCTTGAGCGGCGGTGTCGCTGTCATCAACAAGACGCTGAATTAGGCCTTCAATAAACCATTCCGCCATAGACTCACCTGGATGCTGGCGTGCAATGATCCAAATGTTCTTCTTACCTTCTTCTGGCTCACCAAACGTTAGCAACGACATATCGTTACCATCAAGAGTATGGCCTAGAGTTTCAAGGGTGCAGTGGTGCTCGTTTTGAGCCATGTGCAATAAGTCGAGATGGCGATCGTAGCTGTAGGGAGCAAAGTAAGCGAAGTACATTGAACTTCTCTCTGGAAGGAAGCTACAGCTCAAGGTGTCACCGTCAAAGTCACAAGGAATACGGAACCACTCCTCACGATCGTAGGACGCGACAATATCGTATCCCTTCCAGCCCTCTGGATAGGCTGACTTAGCTAAGTCTATGATCTTAATGGTATGTGCTAGCTCAGGTGTTGACTCCAAGCGAAAGTGAAACCACTGATAAAATTCTGACTGATTGTCGTTGACGATTTTAAGTTGGATATCATCTTTGTCATCGGCTTTGACGACTTGGATATTGCCACTTTCAAAGTTGCTGAAGATTTTCATCGGCTGAGTTCTCTTTATTCTGTGTATTGAGCAAGACGTCGAGGCTACCACATACCGCGCCTATTTGAGTATAAATACAATGTCAGTTTCGTGCCGACTTTATAGCGGGAGCTCGACATGCATCTTTAAACCACCTAAATGGCTTCGCGATGCTGTTATCTGACCACTATGCTGCAAGATTGCGCTCTGTGTTATAGCAAGTCCCAAACCCGTGCCTCCGGAGTCTCTATCGCGAGCCGTTGATACTCGGTAGAACGGACGGAAAATATCTTGTAGCTCGTCATCTGGTACGCCTGGGCCGTCATCCTCCACAGTAATCAGCAATGTCTCTTTATGAGTAGACAGGGTGATATCAATGGTGGCTGTACCGTAACGAATGGCATTTCTTACAATATTCTCAATAGCGCTCATGAGCAGTTTCGGGTTACCAGTGACTGTGACATCTGGGATAGTGGTAAAGCGTAAGGTCTTGCCTACTTGCTCTGCTTCAAACTCAGCATCGCTGAAGATCTCCTCCCATAAGCTGCTAGCTGGTTGTGACTCGCGTGTGACATGGCTGTCAGTATTCATGCGTGACAGTTCTAAAAGCTCGCCAATCATCTGTTCTAATCGTTGAGCTTCAGTATCAATACGCAACAGTTCTTGGCTTTCACCTTGCTTACGAGTTGCGAGTGCCGTTGCCATTCTCAAGCGAGTAAGTGGCGAGCGTAGTTCATGAGAAATATCGGACAATAAACGCTGCTGTCCAGAGATCATTTGATTCACGGCCATTACCATTTGGTTAAAGCTGCTGCCTGCTTGCTTGAACTCGGATGTGCCTTTTTCCAACTCAGGATCCTGCTTGAACTCACCATTTGCCACTCGCTTCGCTGCACGCTCTAATCTTCTCGCGGGTTGGCTTAATGCCCATGCGAGCCATAAGAGTAGTGGGGTACTGACCGCCATCACGGCAAATAGCAGTTGGAATGGCTTATCAAACATTCGCAGCAAGAACGGTGGCGGCTCTGTCCAACGTAAGCCGATATACAGATAAAAATCTTGTTTGGCTAGTTTAATCGGAACGGGACCTGCGAGCATGTAGCGGCCATACAGTTTCTGCATTGGTGTATCGAATGAGTCAACAGAGGTGATAAAATTCTTGAGGATTTTGGTCTTAAAATCCGGGTGTTTCTGTGTGCTGAGAATGTTACCTTCTTTATCAACGATAAACATACTTGGGCTACGTGGCTTACGGTTACCCATATGTTTAGGTTCAGGTTTATCAAGCTGATAGATAATACGCCCAAGGTTGGTTTGTCCTTCAAAACGTTTTTCTACTTTATCTCTTAAGGACAATAACTGTTGTAGTGGCTCTCCGGAAATCTCTTTAGTGACGCGCGGATCAAGGTGCGGTAAAGCAAGCACCGCAATGAGGACCAATAACATGGTAAACCAGAATATGGCAAAGATACGGCCATAAAGGCTGGTTATCTTGGGCAGTTTCATCATTATTCCTTAACCAACAAATATCCGCGTCCACGCAGTGTCTTGATACGTGGTTTGCCATCGGCTTTTTCTGGGAGTTTTTTACGTAAATTCGAGACATGCATATCGACGGCGCGATCGAAAGCAGACAACCTTTTCCCTAGCACATCAAGACTGAGAGACTCTTTGGTTAAGGTCTCCCCTGGTTTTTGTACGAAATAGTGTAACAGTGCAAATTCTGTAGTCGTTAAGTCTAGTAACTGCCCTTGGCAGTGAGCTTCTTGTTTGCCTGGGAAAACTTGAATGTCGTCGAATGACAGGCAATCAGTAGCGGCTGATTCTGGCTTAGATTGAGTGCGACGAAGAATCGCTTTAATGCGAGCGAGCAATTCTCGATCACTAAACGGTTTCGGTAAGTAGTCATCGGCGCCAAGCTCTAGACCGATAACACGATCTATTTCCTCACCTTTAGCCGTCAGCATCAAAACAGGGGTTTCCCACTTTTCGCGTAGTTTCTTTAGGGTATCCATACCATTGAGCCGTGGCATCATGACATCCATCAATACCAGATCGATATCCTGATGCATTGCTTCTAATCCGGCGATTCCGTCATTAGCCTCAGAGATCTCAAATCCTTCAAAGCTCAAGATGTCTTTAAGTAAGCTGGTTAGCTCGGTATCGTCATCAATGATAAGTATGTGTGCCATAAACTACCTCTATCTTGTCCTGTGCCCTGTAATAATAAAGCGTTAAATATCAGAAAAAGCGATCTTTACGATTCTTTACGCTCACTGTACGTTACTTTACTCACCAGACCCTATTCTATACTCAAGCGCTGCAGAGGCAGCCATGGTATGAATCACATAAGGGTAAAGATTATGAAATTTTCAAAAAAACTGGTTATCGCTGCAACGGTTCTTCCACTAGCACTAGGTTCAGCAAGCGCATTGGCATACGGTGGTGGCAAAGGTGGTCATCATGGTAAAGGCGGCGAAGGGATGTGCGGTGGCTTCGATGGTAAGCGTATGTTCCGTGAACTTGACTTGACGGATGCACAGAAAGAGCAAATGAAAGAACTTCGTCAGGCAAACAAAGAAGCAATGAAAGCGAAATTCTCTGGTGACTTTGCTGCTAAGAAAGCGGAAATGCAAGCTCGCCAACAAAAGATGCAAGATCTAGTACTTGCTGACAATTTTGATGTGGATGCAGCGAACGCTCTGGCTTCAGAAATGGTACAGCAACAAACAGAGCGTCGTGTTCAAATGCTTGAGAAGCAACACGAAATGCTTAATATTCTAACGCCAGAGCAAAAAGTGAAGTTCAAAGAGCTTCAGCAAGAGCGAATGGAAAAGTGTTTCTCTAAAATGGAGTCTCGTGCGGAGAAGCGTGCTGCTCAGTAACCATAACGAGTTCTTGGTTCGATAATATATAGCCCCTATGAGCTTTTTAGTCAGAGGGGCTTTCGTTTATACGACGCATCAAAGAATTTTGTCCTCAGAGCCTCGTCCGAATATTTGTCACTATTTTGTGTGACATCCAGCACGCTTTTTCTATTTTTGTCATCATTTATCAGTATACTTATACCGTGTTAGCAACAAGACAGGGAACGAGTGCAAGCATGACAAAGGGCAACTACGCTAAGTTGGTGACTACCGCAGCATGGGCTGCTACCACGATCGCGACTATCCTTCTTATTACCAAAGTGGTTACATGGTGGATAACAGGTTCTGTTAGTTTGCTAGCGTCAGTGATCGACTCACTACTAGATATTGCAGCATCAGTGGTTAATTTACTGGTGGTGCGCTACTCACTGCAACCTGCTGACAAAGAACATACCTTTGGACACGGTAAGGCGGAGTCGTTAGCTGCTCTAGCACAAGCCATGTTCATTTCTGGTTCCGCTTGCTTTCTTATCTTAAACGGCGTTGATCGTTTCTTTAGACCTCATGAATTGAACTCGCCTGAGCTAGGTATTTATGTCAGCTTTTTTGCGCTAGTGGTCACCTCTGGTTTAGTTGCATTTCAGAAATACGTGGTGCGCGAAACAGGCAGTCAGGCGATAGCAGCGGACTCGTTACACTATCAAACTGACTTGTATATGAACGCCGCTATTATGATCGCGCTCGCCTTGAGTTGGTATGGTATAGGTCAAGCAGACTCAGTATTTGCCATTGGCATTGGTATCTTCATACTGGTAAGCGCCGTTAAGATGGCTTATGAAGCAATACAGTCATTGCTTGATAGACAGCTTCCTGAAGAAGAACTCGTCAGAATTCGAGAAGTGTGTAATGAGGTTGAAGGTGTCATCGGCGTCCACCAACTGCGAACACGAATGTCTGGGCCAGTGCGTTTTATTCAACTGCATTTAGAGTTAGATGATAACTTGCGTCTGATCGACGCTCATAGAATTGCCGATTGTGCAGAGGAGCGATTGATGCTGGAGTTTCCTGAAGCGGATGTCATTATCCATCAAGATCCATACTCTGTTGTGTTATCGGAAGAAAAACAGCAAAAAGAGCAGGGCTGGTAACCAATACGTAAACAAAAGTGACTGTGAAAGCATTGAGAATGGCAACTTCAAAATCGATTGTCTATTATCAAGGCTCATGATAAAAAAGTGCGATTCTGATGTGAATCAACACAATAGTTCTTATAAACTGTAATACTCTTACATAAGTAATAAAGTTACGTCGGTGATGTTTTGGGGAACACATCGAAAAATCGTAGCAATAACAACAAATTCCGTGTGTCGCTACTAGGCGGTACACTCAAAATTGAAATTAGATTGCCAAATCGAGGGTGAGCATGATTAAGAAAATCGGTGTTTTGACAAGTGGTGGTGATGCACCAGGTATGAATGCTGCGGTACGTGGCGTAGTTCGTACGGCTTTGTCAGCGGATTTAGAAGTATACGGCGTATACGACGGTTACCTAGGTCTGTATGAAGACCGCATCCAAAAACTGGATCGTTCAAGCGTTTCTGACGTTATCAACCGTGGTGGTACTTTCTTAGGTTCTGCACGCTTCCCAGAGTTTAAAGAAGTGGAAGTCCGCGAAAAAGCGATTGAAAACCTTAAGAAGCACGGTATCGATGCTCTAGTAGTTATCGGTGGTGACGGTTCGTACATGGGTGCGAAGAAGTTGACTGAAATGGGTTACCCATGTATTGGTCTACCAGGCACTATCGATAACGATATCGCAGGTACTGACTACACAATTGGTTACCTAACAGCACTGAACACTGTTATCGATGCGATTGACCGTCTACGTGACACGTCTTCATCTCACCAACGCATCTCAATCGTCGAAATCATGGGTCGCCACTGCGGTGACTTAACGCTTATGTCTGCGATTGCTGGTGGTTGTGAGTACATCATCACACCAGAAACTGGCTTGAACAAAGATCAGCTTATCAACAATATCCAAGACGGTATTGCGAAAGGTAAGAAGCACGCTATCATCGTGCTGACTGAGCTTATGATGGATGCTAACGAGCTGGCTAAAGAGATTGAGACTGCAACTGGTCGTGAAACTCGTGCAACGGTTCTAGGTCACATCCAACGTGGTGGTCGTCCAACTGCGTTTGACCGCGTACTAGCGTCTCGCATGGGTAACTATGCAGTACACCTTCTAATGGAAGGTCATGGTGGTCGTTGTGTGGGTATCCAGAAAGAGCAATTGGTACACCATGACATCATTGATGCGATCGAGAACATGAAGCGTCCAGTTCGCGATGACCTATTCAAGGTTGCAGAAGAGTTGTTCTAACTTACTGCTATTCTAAAGATAAAAACCGCGGCTTAAGTCGCGGTTTTTATTTGCCTCAATAAAATGAAGGCATAAAAAAACAGGCTCGAATGAGCCTGTTTTTCAGTAATGCGATAAGCGATTACTTAGCTTTTGCTGCTGCCGCTGCTTTAGCGATTGCTGCGAAGCTCTTAGCATCTAGAGATGCACCACCAACTAGAGCACCGTCGATGTCTGGTTGTGAGAAGTATGCTTCAGCGTTCTCTGGCTTAACAGAACCACCGTATTGAATGATTACTTGCTCAGCAACTGCAGCGTCTTTTTCTGCGATTAGAGCGCGGATAGAAGCGTGGATGCGTTGCGCATCTTCAGCTGTTGCTGCTTTACCAGTACCGATAGCCCAGATTGGCTCGTATGCGATGATAGCGTCGTTTAGCGCTTCAACACCGTATGCGTCGATTACTGCGTTGATTTGACGTGCACAAACTGCTTCAGTTTCGCCCGCTTCGTTTTGAGCTTCAGATTCACCGATACAGAAAACTGGCTTCAGGCCATTTTCTTTTAGGAAAGCAAATTTCTTAGCGATGAACTCGTCAGATTCGTTGTGGTATTCACGACGCTCTGAGTGACCAATGATGATGTGAGAAGCACCAAAGTCTTTAAGCATTTCTGGAGACATGTCGCCAGTGAATGCACCGCTGTTGTTTAGGTCTGTGTTTTGTGCACCAAGAATGATCTTGTTGCCGCCTTCAGCGATTACGCGCTCTGCTAGGTCGATGTATAGTGCAGGTGGAGCTACCGCCACGTCTACACCAGTTACGCCTTCAAGTTCAGCGTTTAGGCCAGTTAGCAGCTCAGTTACCATTGCTTTGCTGCCGTTGAGTTTCCAGTTACCCATAACTACAGGTTGACGCATGAGATTTTCTCCAAAATCAGTGTTTGTAAAAAACGAATGTAAAAAATAAACGTGATTACGAAAGAATATAACAGATTAATTCATGTAGATCATGATTGGGGTCATTTCTTTATCGCTTTGACGTTTTATCCTAGTAAACAAGCCCAGAAGCTCACCTCAGTGATCCAGTAAACAGAATAATAGAATACTTCTCGGAATTTTCCTTATAGCTTGTTATACCTTGTCGCTTGATGGTTAAAAATAGGGATGTACCATGCCAAACCTTGTACTAGAGTACTCAAATACAGCGGACGAAAGACTGAATGTTCAGGGGTTGCTGGAAGACTTACACAGAGTCACGCTAAACTGTGGATTATTCGAGAAAGATTCTGTGAAATCACGCTCTTTACGTAGCCACAATTGGTTGATTGGTGAGTATGGAGACAGTGAAGATTTTGTTCATATTAGCTTTGAACTTTTGTCAGGTCGCACTGAGGAACAGAAAAGAGAGCTTTCGAGAAAGTTAATGGAAGTACTTCGAGAGCAGGCGGGACATATCAAAAGCTTGACGGTCAATGTCCGTGATATGGATAAAAGCTGCTTTCAAAAAATTACCAATTAAAAAGAGATTATGTGATGTCGTTTAAATCGTTACTGTTTTCGTTTCAAGGTCGTGTGGGACGCAAAACATTCTGGATGTGGAATGTCTGTTATTACCTTGCCATTATGATTTTTGCTCAAGGTATGAACGTACTGTTCCCGGCATTGGTACATATTTTGTTGCCAATCTTCTTGCTCATTATCTTGATTCCAGATTTGGCGATTACGGCAAAGCGTTGGCATGATCGTAATAAATCGAGTTGGTGGCTATTGCTGAATATCCCATTGGTCTTTGGTCGAATGAGCCTGCCGACATTGGATCCAGCAACCGCAGCTCAGCCGTCCATGGTACAAAGTGTTATCTCCTTTGCTGCGCTGGCTTGTGGTTTGTGGATATGAGTTGAATGTGGCTTTATGAAAGGCACAGAAGGCGAAAACCAGTATGGACGTGAGCCTCAATAAGATTGACGAATAATCAAAAAGGGAAGCATAGCTTCCCTTTTTTGTTGGTTTAGCGCCATTCTTCAGGTTTAGAGAAAGGCAAAATATCGGCGCTTTTGTTGCTCTCTGACGCTTCTCCATTTAAGGCTTGCGAGAATTTAACGATTTGACGATGCAATTCTTGACGTAATAACACATTGGCGTGAATGGGGTTTTTGGCGCGCTGTAAAACCCGTTCAATGTGAGATTGTTGAGCGTGCAGTCGAGGCTGCATCTCATCAGAACAGGTAGCGATAAACTGCTGGGACAAGTCGTGACGCAGTCGACTCAACTTCTCGGGGTTGTCCTTGGCCATTGCGGCTAGTTCATCGAATGACGGTAGAGTAATAGGCGTTACCATGTACGTTCCTCACCAAAAGAATCTCCATGCATATAATCAGCGTAGGAGTTAATGAGAAAAGACAAAATAAAACTGTAAATAGTCTCAGGAGTGAGACGAGCCAGCAGCGTTGCTATGAGCTGTTTATTGAAGTTAGCTTCTGTTGCTAAAGATATATACGCAGCGACGAGCACCTTGAACAATATGTTCGTCTCGTTGAACCGAAATATCGTTACCAACGAGGGCTTGAAAGACATTCAGCTCAGACTGACACAGAGTTTCACAGCGTTGTGCGGCTTTACAGATTGGGCAGTGATTTTCAATTAAGACAAAACCATCTTCAACCTGTTGAAATTCAGCCATGTACCCATCCTTATCGCGCAGTTCAGTGAGTTTCTCTACTTTACTTTGTAGGTCGGGAAGGCTGTCAAAATGAGGACGATAAGTCGCGAGGGTGTTTGCTTCGCGCTCTTTGGATACTTTATTGAGTCCTTCAGTACCAAACACTTGTTCAATTGCATCAATAAACTGAACCGTTAAATCACTGTGGCGATCGGAAAACTGGGCATGCCCTTTGGCAGTGAGTGACCAATGTCGATTCGGTCGACCTACTTTAACTTTAACATCTTCAAAACGTAGAAATCCTTCCTCTTCTAGGCCCTGCAAATGTTGCCTAGCGCCCATCGTGGTGATGTTTAAACGTGAAGCAATCTGTTTAGCGGTGACTGCTCCTTCTCGTTTTATGATGTCAATAATCTGGTCAGTGGCTTTCATTAGTGCGTCCGTTTCTCTTAAATCAGCCTATGGATAACGATAGTTGGGGTATTATGGCGAATAAGGTTAATAAAGCAAATTATTTACTATCTTCATAATAGATGAAAAAAACGCTGGCTACAGCCAGCGCTTTATTTCAATAATGGCGATTATAAAATGATATCGCGAATCTCTGGGTCTTTACGCTCTAAATAGTGCGTTGATTTAATACGGCGAATCGTACGGCAGCGGCCACGAATAAGCAGTGTTTCACTAGTCGCGATATTGCCCTGACGTGTGATGCCTTCAAGCAGGTCACCTTTAGTAATGCCTGTTGCCGAGAACACCACATTGTCACTACGTGCCATGTCTTCCATGCGAAGCACAATGTTGGCTTTGACACCCATATGTGCGCAGCGCTCAAGTTCAAGCTCACCCGCTTTACGGTTTTCTTCGTTATCGCCTTTCACTTCATGACGTGGAAGTAAGCGACCATGCATGTCACCATCTAGAGCACGAATAACAGCGGCAGAAACTACGCCTTCTGGTGCGCCACCAATGCAATACATAACATCTACTTCACTATCCGGCATACAAGTCAGAATAGACGCAGCTACATCACCATCTGGCACAGCAAAAACACGTACGCCCATGGCTTGCATCTCAGCGATAATGTCATCATGACGTGGCTTTGCCAGTGTCGTAACCACAAGCGTATCAAGAGATTTGCCTAAGGCCGCTGCAATGTTGGTTAAGTTTTCAGAAAGTGGTTTGTCTAGGTCGATAACCCCTTTAGCGCCTGGGCCCACTACCAACTTTTCCATGTACATATCAGGTGCTTTCAAGAAGCTGCCTTTTTCACCAGCGGCTAGAACAGCAAGTGCATTCGACTGACCCATCGCTGTCATGCGAGTACCTTCAATAGGGTCAACCGCGATATCAACAGCGTCACCACCAATACCAACTTGCTCACCGATATACAGCATAGGTGCATCATCAATCTCACCTTCACCAATAACGATTTCACCTTCGATATCGGTTTTGTTCAGTAGGCTGCGCATGACTTCTACTGCGGCACCATCCGCAGCATTCTTGTCGCCACGTCCAAGCCATTTATAACCTGCTAGGGCGGCACCTTCGGTAACTCGTGAAAAAGCCATTGCTAAATCGCGCTTCATACTGACTCCAATTAAATGAAAAATGACAAAAGGATTTATGGCGCGAATTCTAGCATATCCAAAAGGAAACGTTTGCTTTTTTGTGGTTTTGGTCGCTATCTTGTCGCTAAGTTATGATTACTCATTGAGAAAGTGCAGGGAGAAAGGTCAGAGTAAAGTGATAGCAGGGAAGGTTTGACAAGTTTTAGGTAAAGCTTATGTCATTTTGCGATGCTTTTTTGACCGAATGGTGAAAAATCTGCAATATAGGGCGTGTCTATCTTCTCTATGCTGAGTAGAATGGGACAATATAGAGTATGAAGTCTTTTCATGTCACAGAATTAAATTAAGGGTAGGCCGAGATGTCTTTTGAAGTACTGGAACAACTAGAAGCAAAAATTCAAACTGCAGTTGACACAATCGCGCTTCTTCAAATGGAAGTTGAAGAACTGAAAGAAGAAAAAGTGCAACTAGCAAATCAAGCGGAAGAGCTACGTAATAGCCGTGAAGAATTGGTTCAAAAGACTGAGCAAATGCAACGTGAGCACGGCCAATGGCAAGAGCGTATTCGTAACCTGCTTGGTAAAATGGACGAAGTAGAGTAATTCATTCGTCAAACGTATTCGAAAGCACTCATTTGAGTGCTTTTTTTATATCATTTGGTCTAACCAGTGCGACTCACCGTCTCATGACTTTTCGTACACAACTTGAGCACGTATACTAACCCCAACTAGGGAAAGGAAAAGTTAGAATGAAAACACGTGACAAAATAGTGTATGCCGCCCTCGACTTATTTAATTTAGATGGCGAGCGCAACGTGACGACCAACCATATTGCTGCTCATATCGAGATTAGCCCAGGTAACCTCTATTACCACTTTCGCAATAAACAAGAGATAGTGAGAGAGATCTTTGCGCTGTATTCGCAAGAGCTCATTGAACGTTTTACTCCTATCCAAGGTCAGCAAGAAAGTTTGGCGCTCCTCAAGCACTATCTTGATTCTATCTTTAATCTAATGTGGAAATATCGTTTCTTCTACGCCAACCTGCCAGAGATTCTGCAACGTGATCCTAAGCTACACGAAGAGTATATTGAGGTTCAGGAGCGATTGCAGGGTAACTTAGTTAATATCCTAAGAGCCTTTGTTGAACTCGATTTATTGACGATTAACGAGAAAGAACTTAAGTCATTGGTGACCACTCTGCATATGATGGCGGTTGGTTGGTTGAGCTACCAATCGGCGATGTCACCGAAGACTCAAATTACTGAAGAGGTAATTCAGCAGGGTATGCTACACATGATTAATGTCGTGAAGCCACTATCAACGGCAAAAGGTCGTGAACAGCTGTCTCTACTAGAAGATGGTGTAAAAATGATGGGGTCGACAGACAGTCGCTCGCTCTAACGGCATGATATATAGCCAATTCATCTTGTTACAAACCCTGCTATCTTAGTAGGGTTTGTTGTTTTAGACACCAGATTAATTGGAGAGTGACGACGGGATGGCTGATAACGAAATGAAAGCAAAAACTCACTATGATGTATTTAATGGTGATGCCGATGGTATTTTGTCATTGCTGCAATTGCGATTAGCTCAGCCGAAAGAAACACAGCTGATCTCAGGGATTAAGCGTGATATTGCGCTGTTACAGCGAGTCCCCGTCGCAGAAGCAGGCTCTGTTACAGTGCTCGACATCTCCATGGATAAAAACCAAAACGCCTTAGATGAGCTTTTGGATCATAATGTGCCTATTACTTATATCGATCACCACAAAGCATCAACTATTCCCCACAGCGACATTTTGGATGCGCATATCGACCTTGATGCCAATACGTGCACCGCACTGATTGTAGATAAGCTATTACAAGGTCAGTATCGAACTTGGGCGATTGCTGCGGCCTATGGAGATAATATGTTGAGTAGTGCTGAGCATTTAGCGAATGAGCTTAAACTCACGCACGAGCAACGACACTTTCTCAAGCAATTAGGAACCTTGGTGAATTACAACGGTTATGGAGAGAGTTTAGCTGATCTGCATTTTGACCCAGTCATCCTTTATCAGGCGTTATTGGCGTACCCTGACCCGTTTGATTGCCAGAAAGACGCCTCTTCTCCGTATTATACTCTTAAATCGGCGTTTGAGAGTGATGAAATAGCGTTAGAGGGAACGGAAACTGTCTTTGAGTCGGACATCTTGAAAGTGGTAAAGCTGCCAGCAACGCCAGCGGCGAGGAGAATGTCGGGGACTTGGATAAATCGCTTGGCGAATGAAGCGCCTGACCAAGCTCATATTTCGTTAGTGCCGAGAAGCGGCTCGAGCAAAAGCGCTAGTTATACCGTTTCAGTCAGGGCTCCGCTGAACAATAAGCAAGGCGCTGCTGAGATTTGTAGTCAGTTTGCCACAGGTGGTGGGCGAGAGGCGGCAGGGGGCATCAATGAGTTGCCGGAGCATGAGGTAGAGCGACTGATTCAAGTCGCTCAAGAGTGTTATCGCTAAGTACCCACACTTGGCTTTACGTTATCGTTTTAGCCAGCTTTTTGGGTTTTGTACTTTACTGTTGCGGCGGATTTCGAAATACAGCGATGAGCTTGATTGACCGCCCGTGTCACCAGCAAGTGCGATGGTCTCTCCTGCGGAGACTTTATCCCCTTCTTTTTTCAGCAATGTCTGGTTATAACCATAAAGCGTCATGTCACCTTTACCATGGTCCAATAGTACCACCAGTCCGTAGCCGCGTAGGTAGTCGGCGAAGACGACAGTACCAGAATAAACAGACTTTATAGATTCTCCGTAATTAGCTTGAATAACCATGCCTTTCCAGTTCACTTGTCCAGTTTGCTTGGTCCCAAAGCTATGTAGAACTTTCCCTTTTACCGGCCAAGGCAGCTTACCTTTCTGTCGAGCCAGACCATCCATAGGTACTTGATTGCGCTTAGCAGCTTTGGCGATTTCCGCCTTCAAGCGTGTTTCATTACGTTGCAGTTCAGCTAGGTAGGTCTTATCGCTTGAGATGCTCTTTCTGATTTTAGATACCGTACTTTTGCGACTGGCTTGGTTTTTCGCAAGAGAGTTTCGCTTGTCTTTTTGTTGCTCGAGTAATTGTGCAATTTGATTACGTTCAAGCTCAAGGGCACGTTCACTCTCTGCCAGCTCCAGTTCAGTTTGTGCTAATTTCTCCAAAGTCTCTGCACGTGCTTTGGCAAGATATTGGTAGTACTGGCTAATACGGTCTTCATCTGGATTTGTACTAAACACACTCGAGGCTGAGTTGTTCTGCTTTGTCACGTAATAGGTTTGCACCAACTCGGCGAGAATCTTTTGCTGCTGTTTTTTCTGCTCGGTGAGCTCTTCGACTTGTTGATGAAAACTATCGAGGTTGCGATTAGCTTGAGCAAGTTGAGCGGTGGTCGATTTTATCTCTTTCTCAATGTTAGAAATGCCGACTTCTTGTTGACGCAAAGACTTTTGTAATTTATCGAGCTCTTTTTGCTGCGCAGACAGTTCTTTCTGTTGGCGTGTAATTTCGCTCTTTACGCCAGTCAGTTCATTTTGGTTGGCTAAAGTGAGAGTCGGGTATGTAACAAGCCCGATGCTAAGAATCCATGCCGATATAGAGGGGATGAAAGGCGTTTTATTATTGGGTTTCATTCTACTTCCGTTAAAAATACCGACCAAGTCTGTTCGTGCCCAGATGCGCAACCACCATTATATCCACACTTAGGGCCAGAGGTGCAAGCATACAAAAACGCCGATGCGTATGCACCGGCGTTTTATCAAGCTTATGTCATTACTTTGCGAAGCTGATTACTTAACCAGTACGTCGCCAGACATTTCTGCTGGAATTTCCATGCCAGTCATAGAAAGCATAGTTGGAGCTAGATCAGACAGCTTACCACCTTCTTTGAACTCAACCGCTTTATCACCTACGTAAATCAGCGGTACTGGTAGGTTAGTGTGAGCAGTGTGAGTACCACCTGTCTCAGGGTCCACCATCATTTCAGCGTTACCGTGGTCAGCAGTGATCAGCATTTGACCGCCAACTTCTTTAATCGCTTCAACCACTTTACCTACACTTGCGTCTAGAGCTTCAATCGCTTGCTCAGCGGCTTCGTATACGCCTGTATGGCCAACCATATCTGCGTTTGGATAGTTACAGATAATAGTGTCGTATTTACCTGACTTGATAGCCGCAACCATTTTTTCAGTCAGCTCTTCAGAGCTCATCTCTGGTTGTAGGTCATAAGTAGCCACTTTTGGAGAAGCAACAAGTTGACGCTCTTCGCCGTCAAATTCGTTCTCAACACCACCGTTGAAGAAGAAAGTGACGTGTGCGTACTTTTCTGTCTCAGAAATACGTAGCTGAGTTTTGCCTGCTTTAGATAGCCACTCACCGTAAGTGTTTTCAAGAGAGGCTGGTGGGAATGCACATGCAAGTGGGATATCAGCTGCGTATTGAGTCAGCATAACGAAGTCAACCGCTGGGAAGACTTTACGCTCGAAACCATCAAATGCAGGTACGAATGCACGAGTAATTTCACGAGCACGGTCAGCACGGTAGTTCATGAAGATAACGGCATCGCCATCAACGATAGCAGCTGACTCTTGGCCTTCTGCACGAATTTCTGTTGGTGCAACGAATTCATCGTTTTCATCACGAGAGTAAGCCGCTTCTAGACCTGCAACTGCAGAATCAAATGTGAAGGCGCCTTCTGCTTGAGTCAGTAGGTCGTACGCTTTTTCTACGCGATCCCAGTTGTTATCACGATCCATTGCATAGTAACGACCAACAAGAGACGCTACACGGCCTTTGCCTAGCTCTGCAAATAGAGCGTCAAAGCGTTGCAGTGAACCTTCCGCGCTACGTGGTGGTGTGTCACGACCGTCTAGGAAGCAGTGTAGGTAGATTTTCTCTGCGCCACGCTCTGCTGCCATTTTCACTGCAGCGTAGATGTGATCTTCGTGAGAGTGAACGCCACCTGGAGACATAAGGCCCATTAGGTGAACCGCTTTACCTGCTGCGATAGCTTTATCCATTGCCGCAACAAGGATTTCGTTTTGACCGAATTCACCGTCAGTAATAGATTTTGTGATGCGAGTAAGGTCTTGGTATACCACGCGACCAGCACCAATATTGGTGTGACCCACTTCTGAGTTACCCATTTGACCATCCGGTAGACCTACGTCCATGCCAGAAGCCGAAATTAGTGTACGTGGATTGTTTGCCCACAAGCCGTCCATAACTGGAGTTTTTGCGTTGTTGATTGCGTTGCTTGCGTTGTCTTCACGGTAACCCCAACCGTCAAGAATCACTAGAGCCATTGGCTTCTTAGCTGACATAGTTATAACCTCGTCAAATCGATAGTAACTTTACAGAAAACAAATTAGCGTAATTTTACTACACTTTTTAACCAAAACTGTAGTGGCAGATCAAATAATGTTTGTGATTGCCGTTACTTGTTTTCAGTTTTGGACAGTTGAAACCACTAATAGTTTTCCGCGTGAGGTAATCATAGACGCTATTTTTGGATGATTCCTCGCCTTTGTTTCTATTAATACGCCTTTACTAGCAGGTTTGGCTAATTGGTTTTCTCTATCTCTGCAATAGTAATGTCGTCTGGGTTGAGGAGAGGGATCTCAATTCTTTGTTCGAAACATTTTCCCCTCTCGCCAGAGCACGACTAAGCCGCTATACTCCTCGACTGATTTAATGTTCAACTATTAAGAGCGCAAGCTATGCAAGAGTATTTAGAATTTTTT
The DNA here is from genome assembly GCF_000733315.1 of Vibrio sp. ER1A. Taxonomy (NCBI): domain Bacteria; kingdom Pseudomonadati; phylum Pseudomonadota; class Gammaproteobacteria; order Vibrionales; family Vibrionaceae; genus Vibrio; species Vibrio sp. ER1A. The sequence continues at coordinate 20,888 of NZ_JPJA01000001.1, read as the reverse complement.
CAACAAAACATGATCATGGCACTAGTGTGGGTTGCACTATTCGTCGCTCTGATTGCCAACATCTTCAAATCAGCAAATGCTGCATATAAAGAAGTATCGGCTGCGCAAGTGACTCATATGATGAACCGTGAGAATGGTTTAGTGGTTGATATTCGTTCAAAAGACGACTTCAAGCGTGGCCATATTACTGACTCGGTAAATGTGCTGCCGTCTGATATTAAGTCAGGTTCAATCCCAAGCCTTGAAAACCATAAATCAGACCCAATCATTGTTGTATGTAAGACTGGTCAAACAGCGCAAGAGAGCGCGAATCTGCTAGCTAAAGCAGGGTTTGAGAAAGTTTACTTGCTGAAAAATGGTCTGACGGCATGGAGCGAAGCGAACCTGCCACTGATCAAAGGCAAAAAGTAATCGAGAATTTTGAGTAATTTCGCGGCAGTTATGACTAAGGGATGTGATAAGTGCCACGGAATTAACGGCTCGCCTAGTCATAGAAGATTGGCTCGGATAGTCTGCAAGACAACTCATAAACGTTTTTGACAATTTTAGACGTATTTAAGGAAAAACATCATGGCTGAAGCAGCTCCACAAGAAGCACAACAAAACTTCGCAATCCAACGCATCTTTCTAAAAGACGTATCTTTTGAAGCGCCAAACTCGCCAGATATGTTCCAGAAAGATTGGAACCCAGATGTTAAGCTAGATCTTGACACTCAAAGCCGTGAACTAGGCCAAGGCATCTATGAAGTTGTTCTTCGCCTAACTGTGACTGTGAAAAACGCAGAAGACACAGCATTCCTATGTGAAGTTCAACAAGGCGGTATTTTCACTGCTGAGCAGATGGAAGCAGGTCAACTTGCACATTGCTTAGGCGCGTTCTGCCCGAACATCCTATTCCCATATGCTCGTGAAACTATTTCTAGCCTAACGATGAAAGGTACGTTCCCTCAACTGAACCTAGCGCCAGTTAACTTTGACGCTCTGTTCATGAACTACCTACAACAGCAAGCTCAACAAGAAGGCCAAGCAGAAGCTTAAGCCTTTTTCGCAGAACATATTTTCTGCACGAGTAAGCGAAGTGAATAGACTTAGCTAATAAAAATGCACAGCGCATCGCGATGTGCATTTTTTATTTGCTCCGTACGGAGTAGACTAACTACATTAAGCCATAACGAAAATTTGGTGGTGTTATGAATAACGCATATGGAAAAGAAATCGCAATGACCGTTATCGGTGCCGGTTCTTATGGAACCTCATTGGCGATCTCTCTTGCTCGTAACGGAGCAAACGTGGTGATTTGGGGACACGAGCCTGAACACATGGCGAAGCTTGAAGCAGACAGAGCCAATCATGAGTTCTTGCCTGGGATTGAATTTCCAGAAACGTTGATTGTCGAGTCTGACTTGAACAAAGCCGTTCAAGCCAGTCGCGATCTTTTGGTTGTGGTACCGAGCCATGTATTTGGTATTGTGCTTAACAGCATCAAGCCTCATCTTCGTCAAGACAGCCGCATCTGCTGGGCAACCAAGGGTCTAGAGCCTGAAACGGGTCGATTGTTGAAGGATGTTGCTCATGACATTATTGGTGATGACTATCCGTTGGCAGTGCTTTCTGGACCTACTTTTGCCAAAGAGTTGGCAGCGGGACTTCCAACTGCGATTGCCGTGGCCGCTCCAAATGCTGAGTTTGTGGCTGATCTTCAAGAAAAAATCCACTGTAGTAAAACCTTCCGTGTTTATGCCAACGATGACTTTACTGGCATGCAATTGGGCGGTGCGGTGAAAAACGTGATTGCGATTGGTGCGGGTATGTCGGACGGCATCGGTTTTGGTGCAAACGCACGTACCGCGCTGATTACCCGAGGCCTAGCTGAAATGACACGTCTAGGTGCTGCCTTGGGTGCCAAGCCGGATACCTTTATGGGTATGGCAGGTCTTGGTGATCTAGTACTGACGTGTACTGATAACCAGTCTCGTAACCGCCGTTTTGGTTTGGCACTTGGTCAGGGTAAAGATGTGGATACGGCTCAGACAGAGATCGGTCAGGTTGTTGAAGGCTACCGCAATACTAAAGAGGTATGGTTGCTATCTCAGCGCATGGGTGTGGAAATGCCAATTGTTGACCAAATCTATCAAGTACTGTATCAAGGTAAAGACGCAAGACTTGCAGCGCAAGATTTGCTTGCTAGGGATAAAAAAGCGGAGCAGCAATAACGCTCTGTTGGTGATTGAGTACCAGTCGTAGGACAAGAAATGAAACACTGTGAAAAGAAGAATGTCTGGGAGTGCATTGTAAGAGAAGCGCGCGAGCAAGCAGAGCAAGAGCCGATGCTTGCGAGTTTCTATCATGCCACCATAATCAACCACGAAAGCTTTGGTGCAGCATTAAGCTACATTTTAGCCAATAAGCTGAAGACTGCGTCAATGCCAGCAATGGCAGTACGTGAAGTGGTTGAGCAAGCGTTTAATGCTGATCCATCAATTACTGATGCAGCTGCTTGTGACATTTGTGCGACAGTGAACCGAGATCCTGCGGTTGCCATGTACTCAATGCCGCTACTTTATCTGAAAGGCTACCATGCACTACAAGGCTATCGTGTCGCCAATTGGCTGTGGAACCAAGGGCGTATGGCTCTTGCGACCTATTTACAAAACCAAATATCCGTTGCGTGTCAGGTAGACATCCACCCTGCGGCTCGCATTGGTAAAGGAATCATGCTTGACCACGCCACCGGCATTGTTATTGGTGAAACCGCTGTCGTTGAAAATGATGTTTCCATCTTGCAGAACGTCACACTAGGCGGTACCGGTAAAGAGTGCGGTGATCGACATCCTAAGATCCGTGAAGGCGTTATGATTGGCGCTGGGGCGAAGATTCTAGGTAATATTGAAGTCGGTAAGGGAGCCAAAATTGGTTCTTGCTCTGTGGTACTTCAACCAGTACCTCCGCATACTACTGCTGCTGGTGTTCCTGCAAAGATTGTCGGTAAACCGAAAACCGATAAACCATCACTAGATATGGATCAGCAATTTAACGGTAAGTCACAAACCTTTATGGGCGGAGATGGTATTTAAACAAGCCTGAGAAATGAATCAAAAACGTAGAGCCAAGGTATCAGCCTTGGCTTTATTTTTAACTGGCTTGGTACAGATGTTTTTTTCTCACACCAAGCGCATAAAGATACGCCAATACTCCGCCCAGAACATTACCGACTGCAACGCCAATAAACATGCCTTCGACATCATAATAATGGCTACCTAGGGCCGCGGCTGGCAAGGTGAAGACAAACAGTCTCATCGCACTCCACATAAAGGCTTTGTTCGGTTCGTGTAACGCATTCATACCACTACCCAGCATCATGATGATCCCTTGGAATCCATAGCTGAATGGTACTACGAGTAAGTAATGCCAAAGAATGTCTCTTACGGCTTGTTCTTGGGAAAACAGCGCAGAAATTGGAATGCTGAGTGGTACCATCATTGCGAAGATAAACAGCTGGAATACGATCGAAAACCGCATACTCAAAAATAAGCCGGCAAAACTTCGATCAGGCTGTTTGGCGCCAAAGTTCTGTGACATAAATGGCGTTAGTGCAGAGCTTAGCGAGATTAAAACCAAAATTAGAATCGACTCAACACGCTGTGCAGCTCCATAAGCGGCGACCGCAGCGGTGCCATGAGAAGACAGCATCTTCATTAAAATTGCACCTGAGATCGGAGACATGGCCGTTGATAGTCCTGATGGTGTTCCAATGCGTAATATAGCGATCCAATCTTGCCAAATTTCCGTAGGTTTGAGCTTACCCAATAACTTTTCGCGTTTGATGAGCACAAACAGCGAGCCAGACAGCGCTCCAAACCAAGCAATGCCGCTAGCAATGGCAGCACCTTGAATGCCCAACTCTGGGAAAGGGCCTATACCGAAGATCAACAGAGGGTCGAGCACGCCATTTATGAAACCGGATAGCATCATGATCTTTGCGGGGGTTTTGGTATCACCAGTAGCTCGAATCGCACTGTTTCCCGCCATCGGAATAACCAGCAATGGTACCGTTAAATACCAGATCACCATGTACTCGCTGATTAATGGAATGATGTCATCGCTAGCTCCAAGCAGTTTAAATAGTGGCTCTATGGTCAGCAGCCCGAATGCTGAGGCAATGGTCACAAGTACCACCGCGAGCAGTAATCCGTGCGTGGCAAAACGAGCCGCGTTTTGAGTATTTCCTTGTCCCAGTAATCGCCCAATATTGGTAGAGAGTCCCATACCAATACCCATGGTGATGCAATTGACTCCAAACGTAACCGGAAAAGTAAAGCTGATAGCGGCCAGTGCTTGTGTGCCAAGCAGCGATATAAAGAAGGTATCAACGAGGTTAAATGCCAAGATTGCAACCATGCCAAATACCATAGGAACAGTCATGTTTCTAAGGACAGTAGAGATGGGAGCAGAAAGTAGGCCGTGTTTATCTTGCATGGCATTCAGTGCTGATGAAACAGGCGCTTAGAATACAGCAATTGATGAGTTGGTGCGAGAATGGGTTTGGTAAGGAAGGTCATTCACTAGCCAAAGCTCATTTTCGTTATTTTTGTCACAATTTTTTGTCATGCTGCCCTTGGGATCGTAGAAAACGCCCCCAACATATTCAACACAAGGCCTTGAAGGCTATCTAATAAGCTAAATGGAAAATAATCAGGAGAATCGACCGATGAATATCCGTCCTCTACACGACCGAGTTATCGTTGAGCGCCAAGAAGTTGAATCTAAATCTGCTGGCGGCATCGTTCTAACTGGTTCTGCTGCAGAAAAATCGACACGTGGTACTGTTTTGGCTGTGGGCAAAGGCCGCATTCTAGAAAACGGTACAGTACAGCCATTGGACGTGAAAGTAGGTGATACGGTTATCTTTGCTGAAGGCTACGGCACGAAAACAGAAAAGATCGACGGTAAAGAAGTTCTGATCATGTCTGAAAATGACATCATGGCTATCGTTGAATAATTAAGTAGACGTTGAGTAATTTTTTACTCTAAACAAGCTATCCACTGAATTTAGATAAGGAAATAACAATGGCTGCTAAAGACGTTAAGTTTGGCAACGACGCACGAATCAAAATGCTAGAAGGTGTAAACGTTCTAGCTGACGCAGTAAAAGTTACGCTTGGCCCTAAAGGTCGTAACGTAGTTCTAGATAAATCTTTTGGTGCACCAACCATCACTAAAGATGGTGTATCTGTAGCGCGTGAAATTGAACTGGAAGACAAGTTCCAGAACATGGGTGCACAAATGGTGAAAGAAGTTGCTTCTCAAGCTAACGATGCTGCAGGTGACGGTACAACAACTGCTACTGTACTGGCTCAATCTATCATTTCTGAAGGCCTAAAAGCGGTTGCTGCTGGCATGAACCCAATGGACCTTAAGCGTGGTATCGATAAAGCAGTTGCTGCTGCGGTTGAAGAGCTAAAAGCTCTGTCTGTTGAGTGTAAAGACACCAAAGCGATTGCTCAGGTTGGTACTATCTCTGCAAACTCTGACTCTACGGTTGGTAACATCATTGCCGAAGCAATGGAAAAAGTAGGTCGTGATGGCGTTATTACTGTTGAAGAAGGTCAGGCTCTACAAGATGAGCTAGACGTAGTAGAAGGTATGCAGTTCGATCGTGGTTACCTATCTCCTTATTTCATCAACAACCAAGAAGCTGGTAGCGTTGATCTAGAGAGCCCGTTCATTCTTCTTATCGATAAGAAAGTGTCGAACATCCGTGAACTTCTACCAACTCTTGAAGCAGTAGCTAAAGCATCTCGTCCGCTGCTTATCATTGCAGAAGACGTAGAAGGCGAAGCGCTAGCAACACTTGTTGTGAACAACATGCGTGGTATCGTAAAAGTAGCGGCGGTTAAAGCACCTGGTTTCGGTGACCGTCGTAAGTCTATGCTTCAAGACATCGCTATCCTAACTGGTGGTACAGTAATTTCTGAAGAAATCGGTCTAGACCTTGAGAAAGTGACGCTAGAAGATCTAGGTCAGGCTAAGCGTGTAACCATCACTAAAGAAAACTCAACTATCATCGATGGCGCGGGCGAAGAAGCGATGATTCAAGGTCGTGTTGCACAAATTCGTCAACAAATCGAAGAAGCAACGTCTGACTACGATAAAGAGAAACTTCAAGAGCGTGTTGCTAAACTTGCTGGCGGTGTAGCTGTTATCAAAGTTGGTGCTGCAACTGAAGTTGAAATGAAAGAGAAGAAAGACCGAGTAGAAGACGCACTTCACGCTACTCGCGCTGCTGTTGAAGAAGGCGTAGTGGCTGGTGGTGGTGTTGCACTTATCCGTGCGGCATCTAAAGTTGCTGGCCTCGAAGGTGACAACGAAGAGCAAACAGTGGGTATCCGCGTTGCACTTCGCGCAATGGAAGCACCAATTCGTCAAATCACTGCAAACGCAGGTGATGAAGAGTCTGTAGTAGCGAACAACGTGAAAGCGGGTGAAGGTAGCTATGGTTACAATGCAGCAACGGGTGAGTACGGCGATATGCTAGAGATGGGTATTCTAGACCCAACAAAAGTAACGCGTTCTGCACTTCAATTTGCTGCATCTGTTGCTGGTCTAATGATCACAACGGAAGCAATGGTAACAGATATTCCTCAGAAAGATGCTCCAGCAATGCCTGATATGGGCGGCATGGGTGGCATGCCTGGTATGATGTAATCCGCATCAGAATGTTCTGACAAGCCGAAGGGAAACCTTCGGCTTTTTTTGTATCTGGTTCAATAATAGCCAAGTAATTTGTGAGAATGTTGCTGAATATGACATTTCACTGACAAATCGTATAGTTGTCCTTTTTAGCATCGTCTAAACTTATTATTCGACAACAAGAAAATGTCAGTGGAGACAATATAATGAAAAAAGTCATTTCAGCCCTAACAGTGGCAGCAGCGGTAGCTTCACCAATGGCGTTAGCAGATAGCACGCCAGTTATGTTCTCATCACTAAACGGCTTTAACGCACCAGATGCAAACGCAGTTGGTGGTGTTCGTCTAGCAGTACTTCATGGTCAAGTGAATGAAGTAAAAGGTGTCGACTTCTCTGTACTAGGTATGTCTGAAACTCAACGTACAACAGGTGTGAACTTCGGTCTATTCTTCGGTGCGTCTAAAGTAACTCAAGAGATGAAAGGTGCTTCTCTAGGTATCTTCAACTGGAATACTGGTTCAACAACGGGTGTTAACCTTGGTGCCGTTAACGTAACTAACGATGTGAAAGGTCTGAACTGGAGTGCAGTGAACTACTCTGAAGGCTATACAATGGCTGATATCGGTCTTGCTAGCTTCTCAAACAAGTCTAACTTCCAGTTTGGTTTCTTCAACAAAACCAACACGATCGACGGTGTTCAGATTGGTCTGATCAACTGTGCAGATAACGGTTTCTTCAAGTGCTTCCCAATCATCAACTTCGCGAAGTAATTTGAATTGATTCGTCAAAAAAGCCCTGAATAATCAGGGCTTTTTTATTTTCTCATTCGATTGCGATTCTGCATGGTTTGATGAACGCCGCGACGTAAGCTTTTAAAGCTGCTTTCAATCTTATCTACGCCTAATAGGACCGTTAATGCCAAAACGGTTAGAATGATCGATTCTTTATGATGGCCGAGTCCAATCATCATTCCTAACCCTGCCAAAACCCAGATAACGGCCGCTGAGGTTACGCCATGAATTTTCCCGTCTTGAGTCATCATCACCCCCGCACCTAAAAAGCCAACGCCAGTAATGATTTGCCCTAATACTCGCGCTTGATCAAGCGTGTTCGGAGAAAGGGATACGGCCATGGACATAAACAAGTACGTACCCGACACAATCAGAATCGCAGTACGAATACCAACAGGTTTTCCGCGTGTTTGGCGCTCGAGGCCTACTAAGGCACCGTTGAGCATACAAGCCCCAAGTGCAGGCCATGAAAAAGGCCCTAAGTCGAGCAGTTGTGCATTGAATAACTGTGTCAGTTCCACATTGCCTCCTAAAAAGCGCAGTATCTGACTATTAGACCGTCTGATCGAACAAAAATATTTTGTCGAGACGAAAAAGGTTACTCGAGATGTAAATCCAGTGGTGTCTTGCTGGCTCTACCGCCTTCTTCTCGCGTCAGTTTAGGGACTAAATACCCAGACACTCGTTTGATCAGCCCATGAATGATGGCTTTGGCGTCGTCATCGCTAATAAAGAAGTGTGCCGCGCCTTGAACCTTATCCAATACGTGAAGGTAATAAGGCAATATGCCCACAGAAAACAGCGCATGACTGAGCTCAAACTGAGCATCAACAGAATCATTGACACCTTTTAGCAGTACTCCTTGATTCAACAATGTTGTGCCCGTGTCTTTAATACGTGCCATTGACGCAGAGAATTCAGAATTCACTTCATTAGCGTGGTTGATATGCGTTACCAAAATGGTATTCAGTCGAGTCTGTTTAAGAAGCTGACACAACTCTTCTGTAATGCGCTTTGGGATCACCACAGGTAATCTGGAGTGAATGCGAAGTGTTTTTAAATGATGAATAGATTCTGCTTTTTGAACAAGCCATGCTAACTCAGAATCTTTGGCCATCAGTGGATCGCCGCCAGACAAAATGATCTCGTCGATCTCTGGATGAGCCGCAATATAGTCGAGTGCGACTTGCCAGTTAGCTTTACCGCCTTTGTTATCTTCGTAGGGGAAATGACGACGGAAGCAGTAGCGACAATTCACAGCACAGCCACCTTTGACAATTAGTAGCGCGCGATTGTGATACTTATGCAGTAGGCCGGGCACCGCTGCATCTTGCTCTTCTAAGGGATCTTCAGAGTAACCGTTGTGGACTTCAAACTCTTGGCTTAATGGCAAAACTTGCCTTAATAGTGGGTCGTACGGGTTGCCTTGTTCCATACGATCGACAAAGCTTTGTGGAACACGCATCGGGAAAAGACGTCGAGCGGTTAAGCCGTTTTCCCACGGAGTCGCATCAATTTCTAGCTGCTTAAGCAGTTCATAAGGGTCTGAGATCGCATTCGATAGCTGTTTGAGCCAGTTTTGCTCAACAGAAACAAGATTTCGGGTTATGATAGGCGACATTAAATTTTAACTCGAAGAACACTAAGAGGATACAATGGCTACTGTTAGCACGAATGAATTTAAAGGCGGCCTTAAATTAATGCTGGATAACGAGCCTTGCGTAATTCTAGAAAACGAATACGTGAAGCCAGGTAAAGGTCAGGCATTCAACCGCGTAAAAATTCGTAAGCTACTGTCTGGTAAAGTTCTAGAGAAAACCTTCAAGTCTGGCGAAACTGTTGAAGTTGCTGACGTGATGGACATCGATCTAGATTACCTATACACAGATGGTGAATTCTACCACTTTATGAACAGCGAAACATTCGAACAAATCGCTGCGGAAGTTAAAGCTGTTGGCGATAACGCGAAATGGTTGGTAGAAAACAACACTTGTATGATTACTCTTTGGAATGGTAACCCAATTACCGTGACTCCGCCTAACTTTGTTGAGTTAGAAGTAACTGAAACCGATCCAGGTCTAAAAGGTGATACGCAGGGCACTGGTGGTAAACCAGCAACACTAACGACAGGTGCTGTTGTACGTGTACCGCTATTCATCCAAATCGGTGAAGTAATTAAAGTTGATACTCGTACAGGTGAGTACGTAGGCCGCGTTAAGTAAGCTTACTCTTTGCTGTATGAAGAAAGGTCGCTTAGGCGACCTTTTTTAATGGAAGAGGCATTACTCTTGTGGTCGCCAGCTTAAAGCACTGGCTACGGTGCCAAGCGCTAAGGTGTCCATTTCTGCTTTAGGCAGATTGGCTAAGGTTTGTAAGGTAATAGCGCCGTTGATTTGTGCTGCGGCTACCTCGATACTACCACGGCTAAAACTATAACCAAGTGGGTTATCGACACTCATCATTAAGCCTTCACCATCGTGGATGGATTCCACGTTAAAATGGGTACTGTCTAAGCGAATGAAGCCAGTTTCTTTTTTAGCTGTCGACAAACTAATAGCTTCCGACTTTCTGGCCATTTGATACTCACCCACCGACTTACCATTTTCGCTGATCTCACAAACATAGGGACCGTTACCACCGAACGAGAAGCTGCCAAGGTCGACGCTGGTACCGCCACCACTGCAAACGAGCGTCCAAGTTTTACCGTTATCCTTGCGAGTCACCTCTGCAACCATCTCTCCTTCTTTGGTATTAATGGTATTGAACCAAGAGCTAGTGGAAGCACTGCGCGAGTATTTACCTTGATACAATCCGGCAAGATCAAAACTGCCCTCAGGACCAAAGCCCCAAAATGTACCATCCGTTTTAAGCATCAGTTTTGGTTGAGCTGCCACGGCATCTGATGTGGTCATATTAACGGTAGAACCACACCCAAAAAGTGCACTAGAAATAAGCAGTGCGCAAATAGACTTCTTCATTGTTACATCTCTTTTTTATTATCAAGCGGCGCGGATTGTATAGAGAGAGTTGGGTTCTGCGTGTAAGCATTTGTCTTCTTAAATGCTGAGTCACAAAAAACTGGCAATAAAAAAGGCAGCGATATCGCTGCCTTTGAGGTTTGTGTCTGTTGCTTAGATCATAAAGATGAAGATAACAGACAGTGCGCTGATTAAGCCTGCAAAGAAGTAGCAAGCGATTTTACCTGCTACGCCCGCGTGGATTTTCAGATCGTGCATACCGTGATGCAGGCGGTGCATCGCATGCCACATTGGAAGCGCTAATGTGGCTATGATGAATAGGGCACCAATGATGCTTGTAGCAAAATCTGCGACACGTTCATAACTCATCGCTTCTGGGCTAATAATGCCCATTGGCACTAGAATACCAAGCACAAGTACCGTTACTGGTGTAATCATGGCAAACCAAGTACCACCTGCACCAAATAGTCCCCACCATACTGGTTCGTCAGAGCGTTTTGGGTTTTGATTAATCACGATTCACTCCTTATACAATGATGAGAACGACTAGTGAGATAGCGGCTACCGCTGCCCACTGAGTAAGAACGATGGTTTTCTTTTCGACCAGTTTGCCTTTCAGCTTGATCGGCATAACTTGCGGCATCATGCTAAAGAAAGTTTGAGCATGGAATAGACTGCCTGCGAGTGCCACGATGTTAATCGCGATGACGATAGGGTTTGCCATAAACTCCAGCCAACCTTGCCAAGCTTCAGGGCCTTTCACTAATGCACCCAAACCAAAAGTCAGGAAGATAGTGAATAGAATAAGAGGCAGTACCGTCGCTTCACGCAACATATAGAAGCGATAGAATGGATGGTTTTTCCACCACGTGCGTTTGATTTCACGAACATAAGGTTTTCTGTTACTCATTCTACGCCTCCTGTGGTTTTAGCATTGCAATGACGAAGTCTTTAGAAGACTCCACTTTACCTTGGTTAACCGCTGCTGCTGGGTCAACGTTCTTCGGACAGACTTCAGAGCAGTAGCCCACAAACGTACAGCCCCAAGCACCGTTTTCGCCGTTGATCATCTTCATACGCTCTGCGGCACCATTGTCACGGCTGTCAAGGTTATAGCGATGAGCAAGTGTCAGTGCTGCTGGACCGATGAACTCTGGGTTTAGACCAAACTGAGGGCAGGCTGCGTAGCAAAGGCCGCAGTTAATGCAGCCAGCAAACTGCTTGTACTTCGCCATTTGCTCAGGTGTTTGGATGTTGGTGCCATCTTCTGGTTTGCGATCATTACCGATGATGTATGGCTTGATAGCTTCAAGGCGCTCGATGAACGGCGTCATATCGACAATCAGGTCTTTCTCGATAGGGAAGTTAGCCAAAGGCTCAATCTTCAGGCCATTTTGATGGTCACGAAGGAAGCTTTTACAAGCTAACTTAGGCACTCCGTTCACCATGATGCCGCACGAACCACAAATCGCCATACGGCAAGACCAGCGGTAAGACAGATCTTTATCTAGGTGATCTTTGATGTAACCAATCGCATCAAGTACAGACATGGTCTCATCAAACGGAACTTCAAATGTTTGGAAGTAAGGTTCTGAGTCCTTTTCTGGGTCATAACGCAGGATCTCAACTTTCTGAATACGATTAGCTGACATTATGCTTGCTCCTCCGCACTGTTATCTTGAGATGCTTTCGCTTCTGCCGCGGCAGCTTTTTCTGCTGCTTCACCGTATAAGCGCGCTTTAGGTTGAGACTTAGTGATCTTCACATCGCTGTAATCGATGCTTGGCGCGTTATCCTCTTGGAAGAACGCCAGAGAGTGCTTAAGGAAGTTCACATCATCACGCTCAGTACAACCATCATCTAAACGTTGGTGTGCGCCACGTGACTCTTTACGCAGGATAGCGGAGTGAACCATAGCTTCTGCAACTTCAAGTCCATAACCCACTTCAATGGCATAAAGAAGGTCAGTGTTGAACACCTTACCTTTGTCTTTGATGCTGATTTTCTTATAACGCTGTTTGAGCTCAGCAATCTTATCAAGCGTGGCTTGCATTAGATCTTCTTGACGGTAAATACCGCAACCCGCTTCCATGGTGTGACCCATTTCAGTACGGATTTCAGCCCAGTTTTCATCGCCTTCTTGGTTCATTAGTGCAGCAATACGAGCTTCAACAGCTTCAACTTGTTGTGCGATAGCAGCGTCATCCCAGCCTTTAAACGCTTTGGCACGCTCTACAGCTTGTTCACCTGCAACACGGCCAAATACCACGAATTCAGCTAGAGAGTTAGAGCCTAGGCGGTTAGCACCGTGCAGACCAACAGAAGCACATTCGCCCACAGCAAATAGGCCTTGAATACGTGTTTCACATTGACCATTGGTTTCGATACCACCCATGGTGTAGTGAACGGTAGGACGGATTGGAATTGGCTCTTTCGCTGGGTCAACGTTCACATAAGCTTTTGCAAGCTCACAGATAAACGGTAGACGCTCCTGTAGATACTCTTCACCAAGGTGGCGAAGATCGAGATGCACAACATCACCAAGTGGATGCTTGATCGTGTTGCCTTTTTGCTGTTCGTGCCAGAATGCTTGTGACACTTTGTCACGAGGACCCAGTTCCATATATTTGTTCTTCGGCTGGCCAACTGGCGTCTCAGGACCCATGCCGTAATCTTGTAGGTAGCGGTAACCATTCTTGTTAACGATGATACCACCTTCACCACGACAGCCCTCTGTCATCAGGATACCTGTACCAGGAAGACCGGTTGGGTGATATTGAACAAACTCCATGTCACGTAGTGGTACACCATGACGATAGGCCATCGCCATGCCGTCACCTGTTACGATACCGCCATTGGTATTACAGTGATAAACGCGGCCAGCGCCACCTGTTGCAAGCACAACAGACTTGGCTTTAATGGTAACCAGTTCACCTTCAGACATATGAATAGCAATCAGACCTTGAACCTCGCCTTCAACGACAAGTAGGTCAACCACAAAGTATTCATCAAATCGTTTGATTTGCTCATACTTCATCGAAGTCTGGAACAGAGTGTGTAGCATATGGAAGCCGGTTTTATCAGCGGCAAACCATGTACGTTCAACCTTCATACCACCGAAACGACGAACGTTAACTTCGCCATTTTCCTTACGGCTCCATGGGCAACCCCATTGTTCCATTTGGATCATTTCACGTGTGGCATTTTCTACGAAATATTCGACAACATCCTGTTCACAAAGCCAGTCACCACCACCAACAGTATCGTTGAAGTGGTTATCTAGGCTATCTTCATCCTTGATTACAGCTGCAGAACCACCTTCCGCGGCCACAGTATGTGAACGCATTGGGTAGACTTTAGAAATCAGAGCAACTTCCATTTCTGGGTTTGCTTCTGCTGCTGCAATGGCAGTACGAAGACCGGCGCCGCCTGCGCCGATGACTGCGATATCTGTGGTAATTGTTTTCACAGTTATCCTCCAGTGTGTGAGAGCGAGTTAGCTCGCGAGTTATAATTAAATGCTTAAGTAAGCTTTTATAGAGTAAGGTTTTATATTAGATAAGCTGTATGGCAAAAAAATTGATTGAGTTAGGTTTTTGCTCCGGAAATGCAAAGAGAAGCATAGTATTTATATGATGTGTGATTAAAATCACGCGTTATTGAGTAGAAATCTCCACAATCGTATAATTATCAATAAACAGAGCTAATGAGTTTAATTATGATTTGCAATGAGTGGCAGCCCACAGCATCTGTGGCTTTGCTGAAAAAAAGAGCGCAAATAATCCATTCAATACGAGACTTTTTCCTATCAAGGAATGTAATGGAAGTGGATACGCCTGCTATGAGTCATGCGACCGTGACAGATATCCATTTACATACGTTCCAAACGGAGTTTGTTGGGCCGGGTTATGCGGATGGTCGTAAGCTGTATTTTATGACTAGTCCTGAGTTTCATATGAAGCGTTTGTTGGCGGCGGGCAGTGGCTCTATTTATCAAATCAATAAAGCATTCCGCAATGAAGAAAGCGGTCGCTACCACAACCCTGAGTTCACCATGCTTGAGTGGTATCGCGAAGGCTTTGACCACCACCAGTTAATGGATGAAATGGATGAACTGTTAAGGATGGTGTTGGCGTGTGATGGCGCTGAGCGCATGACATATCAACAGGCGTTTATGACCCACTTAGGAGTGTGTCCGCTAGTAGCGAGTATGCCAGAACTCCGAACGGCGGCTGGAAGCTTAGGGCTAAGTGATATTGCGGATAAAGAACAAGATCGAGATACGCTATTGCAATTGCTTTTTAGCATGGGAGTCGAAACCAAGATCGGCCAAGACGTTCCGGCATTCGTGTATGACTTTCCTGCCTCACAAGCTGCTCTGGCTAAGGTTAATCCAAACGATGAGCGTGTTGCTGATAGATTTGAAGTCTATTTTAAGGGCATAGAGCTAGCGAATGGTTTTCATGAGCTAGACAACCCAAACGAACAATTAGCTCGCTTTGAAGAGGATAATCGTAAGCGTCAGCAAATGGGACTTCCTCAGCAGCCAATTGATTACCATTTAATAGATGCACTAAAGTCAGGCCTTCCTGCATGTGCCGGCGTTGCTTTAGGTATTGACCGCCTCATTATGTTAGCACTTGGTGCAAAACATATTGATGAAGTGGTTGCGTTTTCGTTCCCGCGCGCTTAACTGACCAATATGCTGGTGCCCGCGACAGCTAATAGGGCACCTAACCAAGCATATTTATTGGGGCGCTGCTTGGTGTACAACCAAAGTAGTGGCAGCACCATAATCGGCGTGGTCGAAGAAAGCAAAGCGACCATCCCCACATTTCCGGTTTGCAATGCAAACAGAATCAGCGTCATGCCTACCGCCATCGCTAAGAAACCGTTAAGTGCCGTAATACCAAATATCGACCAAGTAATAGGGTTAATGCTCTTAGCGTGTCGAGCCCCGGTAAATAGAAACAAGCTATGGGCGATAAAAGCGGTGATCATACGTATGGCAGAGGCAGCGACAGGGTCCACTGAAGTTTGCATCACGGGCTTGGCAATAATTCCACCAAGAGCCTGACACAAGGCTGCGGTGATACCAAGTCCTACACCAAACCACACATTACCTTTGATGGTTTCGAGTTCGCTGGCTTTATGGTTACTCTTCCCACGTCGCCCAAAGAAAATAGCCGTAGCAACCCCGGAGAAAACTAAAGCGGAGCCGACCAACTCTAACGATGTCATGGTTTCTGCAAATAAGAAGTAACCTAATACCGCCGAGAACACGGCGTGGCAGGAAAATAGTAGCCCTGCTTGTCTCGGTCCCATACGGTTTAGGCAGGCGAACAGGGCGGTATCACCTATAAAGATACCAATAAGCCCAGAGAGCATCATCGGTGTAATATGACTGGCTTCTACGCTTGACCAGCCACCAGTAATGGCAGCCATCGTGGAGAGTATGATTGCGGTACAACCCATGCGCCAGCGACTATAGGAAAAGGATCCTAGATGCTTGGCCGGGGTGACGGAAATAATGCTAGATACCGCCCATAAAAAAGCGGCGATCAGCGCCAGCCATTCAAATCCCATTGTTATCCCTAACGTGTATTATCCCTTTTAATTCATTAGGTTTTACTATGGCACGGTGAAAACTGCAATGAAATCCTCTTACTTATAAGCAAGAGGACTTTATTCACCTATGATCAGGTGAGGATGAGCGTTGCTGCATAGACTATGAGCAGGCCGATTACACCAATGATAAGACCGGTTTTTGCCATGTCTTTACTTTCTATAAGCCCGGTGGAGTACGCCAAGGAGTTTGGTGGTGTGGACACTGGTAAAATCATACCGAGGGATGCTGAGAATGCGACCACCACGAGCAACCCTTGTAAACCGCCAATGCTGGCTAAGCTTTCCATTGATGCACCGATTGCCGCCGCGATAGGCATTAACAGGTTTGCGGTTGCGGTATTGGACATAAAGTTAGCCATTAACCAACAGACAATCGACAGCGTAATCACGACAGCAAATGGAGAGAGGGACTCGTAATCAATGGCATGCGCTAATGCTGCGGCCAGTCCGGTTTTATCCAAACCAATCCCAATGGCGATACCACCCGCGACTAACCAAAGTACGTCCCAGTTAATGAGCTTCAGTTCATCTTTACCCATGATGCCTGTTAGCGTAAATACAGCAAGTGGAATTATAGAAACTACATAGGTATTCATGCCATGAAGCTTGGTGGTCATCCATAGTAGTATCGTTGTGGCAAAGGTGACATAGACAACCATAGCCCGCCAGTTTCTCTGGAACGCGCCTTCCAGTTTGAGCACCATTTTGTCTTCAGAAGATGGAAACAGTTTCTGCAGAAGGAACCAAGCTAATGTGAGCTGAATGATGACAAACGGTAGTCCCATCATCATCCATTGCAAGAAATCAATCGTGTTTTCACCAGTAAGATACTGCAGCGCGATAGCGTTTGGTGGTGTTCCGATCGGAGTGGCAATGCCCCCGGTGTTGGCGGCTATCGGAATACAAAGCACTAAAGCTTTGATACCCAAGTCACCTTTGGGTGCTGAGGCTACGATAGGACCAAGGAGGGCTAACATCATGACTGTTGTTGCGGTATTAGACATGAACATTGAGAACACAGCCGTAATCAACATTAACCCCAGCATAATGAACTTAGGCTGCTGTCCAAAAGGTTTAAGCAGTACGCGAGCTAGGTTGTTATCAAGTTCGTATTTTGAAGCGGCGATCGCAAGCGCGAAGCCGCCCATAAACAGAATAATAATAGGTGATGAGAAGGCACTGAAAATATCGGTGTAAGCCATCAGTTCACCAAGTTCATGACCTGCTGGTGGCGTGCGGAATAAGTGAAGTCCTTTGTCAGAAATCATGATCAACTCAAGCGCAATGATCAAAATTGAGGTGGCAAAGACTGGTACTGGCTCGAGTACCCATAGCAAAGCGGCAAGTAAAAAGATGGCTAATAATCGGTGCTGAATCAGCGTGAGGTCATCAATCGGAATCCAATCAATAGGCATCATCAGGACGCCTAACGGCACTAAAAAGCAGATGAATAGCTTTATGAGTGTCCCAGTATGTATCTTCGGCATAGGGGCGGTCACCATGGTGGATATTTAAACTGCACCTAGGTTAAAAGATATTCTACTTGGGGTCTTAGACTGGTATTAAAGTTTTGAAAAGTCGAGGGAAGATTCGTAAGGTGTTTTGCTTTGCGTCAAAATCTGAATGGCTATTTATCACGGGATTTTAAAGTGAAGTGTCGTTTATCATCTAAACAAAAAACGGTGCCTAGGCACCGTTTAAGTTTGTTATTCGTCGTCTTATAACACACTTTCCGTTTGGTTTTGCTGATGAGCGTATGGGGTGCCCATAACCGTTGGCGCGTTATTCTGCATGCTGTCATCAAAGCGAATGCTGTCTTTAGCAAATAAGTTGATGACCGTTGAACCCAGTTTGAAGCGACCCATCTCCTCGCCTTTCTTCAGTACGACTGACTTATCACCTTCTGCAGGGTAGTCCCAGGTGTAAACAGTATTACCGCGAGGTGGTGTTACTGTGCCAGCCCAGATAAGCTCAATACTGCCCACGATTGTTGCCCCAACCAGTACTTGAGCCATTGGTCCAAACTCAGTATCGAAAATACACACAACGCGCTCATTTCGGGCGAATAGGTTTGGTACATTTTCGGCTGTCAATGGGTTTACAGAGAACAGATCGCCTGGAACATAAATCATCTGACGCAAGGTGCCATCGCATGGCATGTGCACTCGATGGTAGTCTCTAGGCGATAGATAGAGAGTCGCAAATTCGCCTTCAGCAAATTCAGCCGCTAAATCAGCATTGCCACCAAGTAGCTCCTGCGCGGTATAGTCGTGGTTCTTCGCTTGGATGAGCTTACCATCTGTGATTGGCCCAAATTGGCTCACGCATGCGTCTGCAGGATGGGAAATCACCGTTTCACCTTCAGCAATTGGACGCATTCCTGGTTTCAGCTCACGCACAAAAAACTCATTGAAGGTTTTAAAGTGAGCTGGATCTGCGTGCAAAGCTTCGTCCATATTGACGTTATATTGCTTGATAAACCAACGAATGATCGCTGTTGTTAGACCGCCTGCTTTTGCTGATGCCAGTTTACCTACCAAACGGGTCAAGCCGTGCTGAGGTATCCAGTATTGCAGTCCAACTTTAATCTTATCCATTGTTTACTATTCCAACATTAATTGAGTGTTATTAATTCAGGGCGCGAGATACTAATGTAATTCGCCCTAAATGTCAGCAATTTGTGAATGATACACGGTCAGAGTGTTAATCTCGCCCATGTTCTAGGGTTATCACAAATCGGCTTTTTTGTTTCTTGAATATTGTCGGTTCGCTTTGCCTTCGCTCATGCTATCGATAATTCGATGGTAGTTATCAAAGCGTACCTGGTCGATTTTACCTTCTTCTACCGCTTCACGAAGAATGCAACCAGGATCATCGAGGTGTTTACAGTCCCTAAACTTACAACCACCTAGATAGGGCTTGAACTCAACAAAGGCTTCGGTGACTTCATTTGGTTCCAAGTGCCACAAGCCAAACTCACGTACCCCTGGAGAGTCGATAAGATCGCCGCCTGATGGGAAATGGTACAATCTTGCTGCTGTCGTGGTGTGTTGGCCTAAACCAGAGTTAGTGGAAACCTCACCTTCCTCTACATCGAGTTCTGGCATCAGGGCGTTAACCAAGCTTGATTTGCCTACACCAGATTGACCAACAAAAATATTGATCTTGTCTTTTAAGTGAGTCTCGAGCTCTTCTATGCCTTCGCCACTCTCTTTACTGACCAGCAATACTTTGTAACCGATGTTCTTGTATACATCTAAAAGCTGGTAAAACGTCTCGCGATCTTGCTCTGGAAGTAGGTCTATTTTATTTAGAACCACAAGTGGCGCGATTTCTAATGTTTCAGAGGCAATCAAATAGCGATCGATGATGTTTAAAGACAACTCTGGCACTACAGCAGAGACGATCACCATTTGGTCAACGTTTGCTGCTACGGGCTTGAGACCGTCATAGTAGTCAGGTCTAGTTAGCATTGAGGTTCGTGGCTCTACAGCTTCTACAACGCCAGAAATACCATGCATAGATTCAAGGCCAACTCGCCATTTAACGCGATCGCCAGACACCAAAGATTCTATGCCGCGCCTTAAGTTACAGCGGTGAATTTCTTTAGTTTCGAGATCTTCAATGTCGGCATGTTGCCCAAAACGCGTGATAACAAGCCCCTGCTTGACTGCACCAAGCATGGTTTCATCCCACTGGACCGTTTCTTCCTTTGCCAGTTTTTTCTTTTGGTTGCTGCGTACACGACGCACCTGACCTTTGGTTAGTTTTTTCTTTTTCGCCACGATATTTCAATGATGCAATTTGCATCAAACCATTTGGGTTACTGAATTTAATTTCGGTATAGTACCTCTTTTAGCAGAAAACAAATAGACGAGGGCATTATGTCTTTCAGTGATGACAACTTGATCTGGGTTGATTTGGAGATGACAGGACTGGATCCTGAGCAACACAAAATTATCGAAATCGCCAGTATAGTGACGGACAGCGAGTTAAACATTCTTGCTGAAGGCCCAGTAATCGCCATTCACCAATCGGATGAAGAGTTGGCCAAAATGGATGATTGGTGCACTAATACCCATACTGCAAGTGGGCTGGTGGCTCGCGTTAAAGACAGTGAGTATGATGAAGCGGAAGCCATTAAACAAACCATCACGTTTTTAGAGCAATGGGTACCAAAAGGAAAATCACCGATTTGTGGCAATAGTATTGGTCAAGACCGACGTTTTCTCTACAAACATATGCCGGAACTTGAAGAGTATTTCCATTACCGATACGTGGATGTCAGTACGTTAAAAGAATTGACTCGTCGTTGGAAACCGGAAGTCCTTGATGGTTTTTCTAAACAAGGAACCCATCTAGCGTTGGATGACATTCGTGAGTCTATTGCTGAACTCAAATATTATCGTGAGACTATTTTTACTATCTGATCTTCGAATATTTGTTAAAAAGATAAGTTTAGGGCTGTAGCTGGCGGAAAAATAACGTATTTTTGTGTGCTTTTTCATCAAACGAAAAAAAAGTTGGTTTTTTTGCTGATAAGGACTTGCATCACAAAAAAATGCTCTTATAATTCGCAGCCCTGAACGACGAAAGACGTTCAATGCGACACTAGCTCAGTTGGTAGAGCGCAACCTTGCCAAGGTTGAGGTCACGAGTTCGAACCTCGTGTGTCGCTCTCGTATGAACGTCTGAAGGTGACTAAGCGGAGACACAATACGGACGCGGGGTGGAGCAGCTTGGTAGCTAGTCGGGCTCATAACCCGAAGGTCGTCGGTTCAAATCCGGCCCCCTCAACCAA